>CAVPAE010000012.1:0-32123 GCA_963701455.1 uncultured Gammaproteobacteria bacterium | reverse complement strand
AGGGTCGCTTCGGACGGTCCCCGCGCTTGTCGAACAGCCCCTGCTTCTCACGAAACAACGCGGAGATATCCTCATCGCCAAATCCCGCCTCCATCAGGCGACGGTAGTGAATCAGCGTCATCTCGACAAGCGGCAGGGCGACATCGAACTGCTCGGCCATTTGCTTGCAGATAGCCAGGTCCTTGTGATGCAGGGCGACACGAAATCCGGGATCAAACTGTCCCTGTGTCATCGATGCGCCGCGGTGGGCAAGAAACCAGTTACCCGCGGCACCGGAACCGACCACCTCGATCACCTTGTCCAGCGGCAGTTCCAGCGCCGTTGCAAATGCCAGCGCCTCGGTCACTGCCTGGTTGATGCCGGCGGCCATGACCTGGTTGACGGCCTTGGTTGCCTGTCCTGCACCGACCGGACCCATATGTTCGATACGTCCGGCAATAGTGTCGAGAACCGGCATGATGCGTTCGATCACGGCGGCCTCACCACCAATCATCATCGCCAGCGTTCCCTGGCGCGCACCTTCGATGCCGCCGGAGACGGGGGCATCGAGAAAGGCCGCAGGATGCGCCAGCGCAGCGGCCTGGATGGCAGTATCGCGACTAACGGTTGAGGTATCGAGCACCACGCAACCGGGATGCAGACCGGGTGACAAGGCCCGCATTACCTGCAGCAGGTCAGCGTCTGCGGACACGGACAGCACCAGCAGCTCGCAGTCAGCGGCAAGCGCCGCCGGGTTATCCGCCACACGGACACCCAGCTCAGTGGACAGCTGCCTGGCTTTATCGCGGCTGCGGTTCCAGACCGCCTCGAGATAACCCGCCTTGTGCAGGTTGCGCGCCATGGGTGCACCCATGGCTCCCAGGCCGATTACACCGGTTTTCATCGTGTTAGTTCCTCCCTCCGTCCCTTGTTATGTCGAATGCGCGGATTCGATGAAGGTACCTGACGCGAATTTGCGCCGTGCGATGCCGGCGCAGTGTCATCACGGTCAGATGACGCTCCTACAGTGCTCTGTATTATCGTTTCAACCGACTACTCGTCTTCCAGGTAGGTGGTGCCGCTCAGCCCGCCTTCCAGCGCCTGCAGGCAGGCCGTGTTCCTTCCCTTCCAGCCCGGCCGCCCTGACCTTCTCCCGATAGCGCGCCATCAGTCGCTTGGGTTCGAACTCCACGTAGCGCAGCAGCTCGTCGACGCTGTCACCGTGATGCGGCTCGACCAGCCGGTAGCCGCCCTCGGCGGTCAGCTCGACATTGACCGCATCCGTGTCACCGAACAGGTTATGCATGTCGCCGAGAATTTCCTGGTAGGCGCCGAGCAGGAAAAAACCCAGCAGGTAGGGCTCCCCGGCGCGCAGTGCATGCACCGGCAGGCTCGATTCGACGCCGGCGGCATCGACGTAATGCTCGATGTGACCGTCGGAATCGCAGGTCAGGTCATGCAGCGTGGCGCGCCGCTCCGGACGCTCCAGCAGGCGCTGCAGCGGCACGATCGGAAACACCTGGCCAATGCCCCAGACATCCGGCATCGACTGGAACACGGACAGGTTGCAGAAATACTTGTCCGCCAGCAGCCGGTTGATGGTATCAAGCTCGGCCGGCGGCTCCGGCAGTTCCTGCAACAGCGTCCTGCAGTTTGCGGCACAGTGCGTAGTACAGGGATTCACCATGTGCCCGTTGCGCCAGTGTCAGGCGGCCCTCGATAAAGGCACGCGCAGTTCGGCAATTCCGGTCGCCTCGCGGTAACTTTCGATGGCGCTGCTGGCATCGCACTGCAGGCGGCGCTGCAGGCATCCGCAGCTTGCCCCGGTTCAACAGCGGGTCCCCGGTCATGCCCATGTCGACCAGCACCTGTTCGGTATCGATCACGTTGGTCAGCAACACCGCATGGTGCGCCGTCAGCAAGCGGCCGGACTCACTCAGCAGGTACGGCGCCGGCAAGTCCTGCCTCGCGGCAGATCGCCGCGAACACCTCCACCACGGTGCGCGCATAGTCTTCAATGCTGTAGTTGATGGAGCAGCTGCTGTTACTGGCCGTGCCCTCGTAATCCACACCCACGCCACCGCCGACATCGACGCTGTCGATCGGCACGCCGGCCTGCGCAATCCGCCCAGGTACGCGCCACTTCCGTCAGCGCGCGGCGCAAATCGGCAAGGCTGGAGACCTGCGAGCCCGGGTGACAATGCAGCAGTTGCAGGCAGTCCTGCAGGCCGGCCGCACGCACGCGTTCCAGCAGGACAAACACGCCGGCCGCGGTAAAACCGAACTTGGAGCGATCACCGCCGGTGTTTTGCCAGTTGCCGGCCGTGGCGGCGGACAGGCGCACCCGCAGGCCGAGACGCGGCCGCAACTGTCATCGCTGCTGCCACCTGATGATCAGTTCCAGCTCGGAGAGTTTCTCGATGACGAGAGTGACGCGGTGTCCGAGCCGCTGGGCCATGCAGCGCCAGGCGAATGTATTCCGCGTCCTTGTAGCCGTTGCAGATAATGATGCCGTTGGCCGGTGCAATGCCGATGATCGCCAGCAACTCCGGCTTGCTGCCTGCCTCAAGACCGACGCGTTCGCCGCCATGCCGCACGATCGCATCCACCACGTGCTGCTGCTGGTTGACCTTGATGGGATAGACGGCGGTGTAACCCGCCTCGTAGTCGTTGCGTTGATCGCCGCCTCGAAGGCGCCGCACAGGCGGTCGACCTGCTGGTGCAGGATATCGGTAAAGCGTACCAGCACCGGCCAGGACAGGCCGGCATCGCGCACCGTGTGCGCCAGTGCGTGCAGGTCCACGGTCGGGCTGTCCGGGCTGCCGGCCGGCCGCGCCACCAGCTGACCGTCCTCGCTCACGTCGAAATAACCGGCACTCCAGCCGGAAATATTGTACTGCTGCCGGGCATCGTCACGGTTCCAGGTCATGGCGGCAACGATAAAGACTGATGCCTGCCTGTACAAGCCATATTCATTGCCGGTTATTGTCCGCTGCAGGCAACTGATCTTGTATTGTCGCGCCCCTGCACTGCAAGAGGGGGCCCCCATGTTGGACAAGGACCAGTGGTTTACCGAAATCAGCCGCGAGGGCGGTTCTGCCTTTTCATTGCAGGTCAGCGAAAAACTGCATGATGAGCAGACCGAATTCCAGCGCATCGAGATCTACGCCACGGAAAACTTCGGCAACCTCATGGTGATCGACGGCTATGTACATGCTGACGGCACGGGACAATTTCATCTACCACGAAATGCTGTCGCACCCGGCGCTGTTCTCGCACCCTTCGCCCGAACATGTTGTCATTATCGGTGGCGGCGATTGCGGCACGCTGCGCGAGGTCCTGAAGCATGACGGGGTCACACGCGCACTGCAGGTTGAGATCGATGAGCGCGTGACGCGGCTGGCGGAGGAATTTTTCCCGGAGCTGTGCGCCTCCAACAGCGACCCGCGCGCCGAATTCCTGTTCGATGACGGCATCCAGTGGATGAAGGATGCCGACCCCGGCAGCGTCGACGTCATCATCGTCGACAGCACCGACCCGATCGGGCCCGCGGAAGGCCTGTTTACGGAGGCCTTCTACCGCGACTGCCTACCGTGCACTCGGCGACGACGGCATCCTGGTGCAGCAGAGCGAATCACCGCTGTATCACATGGATATCATCAAGCCGATGCGCAAGGCCATGCAGGCGGCAGGCTTCAGGGACCTGCACGACGCTGTTCTTTCCGCAACCCTGCTATCCGTCCGGCTGGTGGAGCGCCACCCTGGCCGGCAAGCAGGAACTCGCGGGACGCTTCAGGGAGGCAGATGCGCGCAACAAGCATTTCCCGACCCGCTATTACAACGCGGCCATCCACCGCGCGGCACTGACGCCACCGGAGTTTTTCAAACTGCGCTGGATTGAGCACTGCGGAGTTATTTTCAACAATCGCGCCGAAGGGCGGCGCTCCTACAGGTGCTACCAGTCGGTGTAGGAGCGGTCTACTGACCGCGATGCGATCTCCTAACAATTGCACCAGAGGGCGGTGTCACTATTTGGGTGTGCCTTGTGAACAACCATGACTGACAAGCGTCAATCGCACCAGCGCGCGACGTCCGCCTCCGCTTTTGCCGGACCGCTGCATGCTCGGCATCGTCAAGGTTCACGTGACTGCCATCCTCATCCACCCGATAGAGCGTGCTTGCCCTGCTTACCCGTGCCAGCCAGTCCCTGGCCTTGCTGCATTGCTGGCGGCGATTCTGTATGCCGCCTCGGCCTCTGCCTGTTCACGCGCATCCTCGGCGTGCTCCTCATCGTAGGCCCGCAGCAGCTTGTCGCCCGCTGCCGGCGCTCGGCAACATGCGCATCGACGGCGGGTGCGGCGGCCGGGACGATAATGCTGGAATTTCCCGCGCAGGGCTTGTCACCGTATTGCACGGTGCCGCTGCCATCGGTGCACTTGTAGATTTCCGCTGCGGCCTGCAGCCACGCCAGCAACAGCAGGGTGAACAGTGGCAGCAAGTATTTCATCAGGCGCATCCCGTAAAGATACGTGCGTCAGCGCAGCCGGTCCAGGCACAAGCGCTGGCGCTCATCGAACAGGTGTCGCGACCCGACGGCGACTGCCGCCAGCGTCCCGAACCCGGTGCCGGCCGCGATCAGGAACATGATCAGTATCTGGTACTTCACCGCATCCAGCGGCGCAGCACCGGCCAGGATCTGGCCCGTCATCATGCCGGGCAGGCTGACGACGCCGGCCGCGGCCATGGCGTTGATGATCGGAATCATGCCGCTGCGGATCGCCTGGCGGCGAATGTCCGCGATCGCCGCGTCGGCGCGTTCCCCCAGCATCAGGCGCGCCTCGATGGTTTTCGCCTGTTCCCAGGCCGTCTGGGTCAGGCGGTCCATGGCAATCGAGATGCCGTTCATGGTGTTGCCCAGCAGCATGCCGAGCAGCGGGATGGCGTATTGCGGCGTATACCAGGGGTCGTCGCCGAGGATCACGGTCAGCGCGAAGATCGTCACCACGAACGAGGACACGAACATGGAGAAGGTCCCGACCGCGTAGCCCCACCAGCCGCGGAAGCGGCGCTCCTGGCGCACCATCACTTCCCGGCCGGCGATCAGCAGCATGACGCCGGCCATCAGCGTCACCCACAGCAGGCTGGCGTTATCGAACAGCACCTTCAGCACCAGGCCGATGAGCGACAGCTGGATTGCCGTGCGCAGCGCGGCGATGACCAGCTGGCGCCCGAGATCGGGATGCATGCGCAGCGACAACAGCGCGAGCAGCAGCACCAGCGTCGCGGCGATGGCCAGGTCGAGGACGCTCAGGACGATCATGCCGGCGACTCCGGCGCCTGCAGTTGCAGGGTGCCGGCCACGGTAGCGTAATGCCGGTCGCAAACGCGCGCGGCCTGTTGCCGGTCATGACTCACCCAGATAACGGCGGCCCTGTATGCTTCGCGGTAGGCCGCGATCATGGCTTCCACAAGCCGGGTATTTTCCGGGTCCAGGTTGGCTGTCGGCTCATCGAGCAGCAGCACGCGGGGCTGGTTGGCCAGCAGGCGCAGCAGCGCCAGTCGCTGCTTCTCCCCACTCGACAGGCGCGCCACCGGCTGTTCGAGGATGGCATCATCCAGCCCTACCTCAGCCAGCGGCAAGGGGACAGCGGTGTGAAAGTGGTCGGCAACGCGCGGCAGCCACCAGCTGCTTTCCGGGGGCAGCAACCCGACCTGGCGGCGCCATTCGGGTGGCTCGATGCTTTCCAGCGACATGCCGGACAGGCGCACCTCGCCGGCATGGGGATCGAGATCGGCGATGGCGCGCAGCAGTTGCGACTTGCCCGCGCCCGAGGGACCGGAAACGCAGATGCATTCGCCGGCGGCCACGTCCAGTGACACCGGGCCGATGGCGGGTCGTTGCAGCTTGTCGAGTTGCAGCAGGAATGGCTGTTGAGTCACGGGGTCCGGTGTTTGTGGTGTCAAGGTGGCTGTCATGCCACACCGTATATAACAGGTCGACCGCATGAAGTGAACGCCTACATGGAGGTAGGTGGTAGAACAATGCAGGAGCAATTGTCGAACGGTATCCGGCAATATCCGGACAGGCGCACCGTCCGTAGCGCGGATTTCGCTATACTGCACCCGGGTAGAGCGCCAGTGAATTCAAACCACTTACAGGGGACCATGATGTCAGAACCAACCATTGCACAAAAAGCGCCGTATGCACAGGAGCTGGAACCGGGAACCTACTGGTGGTGCGCCTGCGGCAAATCCAAAAACCAGCCGTTCTGTGACGGCTCCCACCAGGGCAGCGATTTTTCCCCGGTGAAACTGGAGATAACCGAAACAACCAAAGTCTGGCTGTGCGGCTGCAAGCACAGCGCCGACCAGCCGTTCTGCGACGGCAGCCACAAGGGGCTGTAGGGGCGGCGCTGATATTGAATCGCAATCGCGGTCAGAAGACCGCTTCTACAGGTGCATCTATTAGGTGTAGGAGCGGTCTTCTGACCGCGATGCGGACTTCAAACAATCGCACCACAGAACAGCACTTGTCCCTGCCGTGACATACCCGCATCTCTGCAGGCAAAAAACGGGCGCCGTGGCGCCCGTTTTCAAACAGCCTCGTAATGCAGGTCTAGATGTTATAACCCGTCTCGTCGTGCAGCACGAGATCGAGACCCTCCGTCTCTTCATCCAGGGTGACACGCAGACCAATGACGGCATCGATGATCTTCAGCAGCACCCAGGAGATCACGGCACAGTACGCGAAGGTCGCGATCACACCGACAAACTGCACCCACACCTGGCCACCCATGCTCATGCCCTCGGCAAGCCCCGCGCCGCCCAGGGTCCCGACGAAGACACCGGCAAACAGCGTGCCGATAATGCCGCCGACACCGTGCACCGGGAACACGTCGAGCGAGTCGTCGACATGCAGGACACGCTTGAACAGGCTGGTCGCGAGGTAGCAGATCACGCCCGCGCTCAGGCCGATGATCAGTGCGCCGGCCGGACCGACGAAGCCGGAGGCCGGGGTGATGGTGCCGAGCCCGGCCACCATGCCGGTCACGATACCCAGCACGCTGGGCTTGCCATGACGCACCCATTCCATTGTCATCCACGCGAGTGAACCGGCCGCGGCACTGATGTGCGTTACCAGCATGGCCATGCCGGCGTCCCCGTTGGCCGCCAGCGCACTGCCGGCGTTGAAGCCGAACCAGCCCACCCACAGCATCGCGGCACCGGCCACGGTCATGGTCAGGTTATGCGGAGGCATGGCGGTTGCCGGGAAGCCCTTGCGCGGCCCCAGCACCAGCGCTGCGACCAGCGCCGCCGCACCGGCGTTGACATGCACCACGGTGCCGCCGGCGAAATCCAGCAGGCCCATGTCCTGCAGCCAGCCGCCGCCCCAGACCCAGTGGGTGACCGGTGCATAAACCAGGACCAGCCAGATGGCCGAGAACCACAGCATGGCGGAGAATTTCATGCGTTCGGCGAAGGCACCGACGATCAGCGCCGGGGTGATGATGGCGAAGGTCAGCTGGAACATGGAAAACACGGTTTCCGGAATACTGCCGACCATGCTGTCGCGGGTCACGTTTGCCAGCATCAACTGGTCGAAGCCGCCGATCCACTTGTTCATGCCGCCGCCATCACCGAAGGCCAGGCCGTAGACGAACACCAGCCACAGCACCGACACCACGCAGGTAATGGCAAAGCACTGCATCAGCACCGACAGCACGTTCTTGCTGCGGACCAGGCCGGCGTAGAACAGCGACAGCCCCGGGATGGTCATGAACAGCACCAGTACCGTGGATGTCAGGATCCAGGCGGTGTCCCCGACCATTCAGTTCATCGGCACCGCGCCAGTGACGGCAGCAGACCGAGCAGCAGGCCGGCCAGCAGTGCCCGGCACCCTTTTGAAGCAGGAAGACTCATTGGTTTTTCTCCCCTTGTGTCCCTTTTGTTTTCGGGTCTGTTCAGAGTGCGTCCGGGCCGGTTTCGCCGGTGCGGATGCGGATGGTCTGCTCCAGGTTGGAAACAAAGATCTTGCCGTCGCCGATCTTGCCGGTATTGGCCGCATTCCGGATGGCGTCGATGACCTGCTCGACCTTGTCCGCGGCAACACCGATTTCCAGCTTGACCTTGGGCAGGAAGTCGACCACGTACTCCGCGCCGCGGTAAAGCTCGGTGTGGCCCTTCTGGCGGCCGAAGCCTTTCACCTCCGTGACGGTGATGCCCTGGACGCCAATCTCTGACAGGGCCTCGCGTACGTCGTCCAGCTTGAAGGGTTTGATAATTGCCGTGATAAGTTTCATTGTTTTCCTCCGCTTGTTCGGAATCAGCTGTTACGGGATACGCATGATACCAAAGGGTGCATTGGATTAGTGCATCTGCCTGGGTCTATCCTGCATTCCCGGCTTAATTCCAGTGACCTGCCGGCTACAACCGCATATCCATCTAATAAGCTGTTGGTGTTGTTGGTCATTCGAAAACATATCGCGGTCAGAAGACCGCTCCTACAGGTACCCGGCAACCCATCGTAGGAGCGGTCTTTTTATGCCCGTTTTTTGGGTACTGACCGCGATTTCATATTTCGGCGATCGCTGCAGGCAAAAAAACGGGCGCCGAAGCGCCCGTTCATTGCCGGTTGTGAGACTGCCGGGACTAGATGCCGGAACCTTTCGATCCGACGAACTCCGGATAGGCTTCCAGCCCACACTCTCCGACAGGTCGACACCCTCGTATTCCTCTTCCTCGCTGACGCGGATACCGATGACCATCTTGATGATACCCCAGGTGATCAGGCTCGTGACCAGCGTCCAGGCGAAGATGGTGCCGAGACCGGTGAGCTGTGCGATCAGGGTGGCATCCTCGTTGGACAGCACCACCGCCAGCAGACCCCACATGCCGACCACACCGTGGACGGAGATGGCACCGACCGGATCGTCGAGCTTCAGCTTGTCCAGTCCGAGTGATCGAGAACACCACGATCACACCACCGATCGCACCGATGATGGTGGCCAGCAGGGGCGTCGGCGTCAGCGGCTCGGCCGTGATCGCGACCAGTCCGGCCAGTGCACCGTTGAGCGCCATGGTCAGGTCAGTCTTGCCGAACAGCAGTCGGGCAGTCGCCATCGCGGCAATCACGCCACCGGCAGCCGCCATGTTGGTGTTGACGAAGACCAGCGCGACCGCGTTTGCCTCGGCCACATTGGAGACCTTCAGCTCGGAGCCGCCGTTGAAGCCGAACCAGCCCATCCACAGGATGAAGGTACCCAGGGTTGCCAGCGGCATGTTCGCACCCGGGATCGGGTGAATCGAGCCATCAGCCCCGTACTTGCCCTTGCGAGCGCCCAGCAGCAGCACGCCGGCGAAGGCCGCGGTTGCGCCGCACAGGTGCACCACGCCGGAACCTGCGAAGTCCAGGAAACCGAGCGCATCCAGACCGCCGCCGCCCCACTTCCAGTAACCCTGCATCGGGTAGATGAAGCCGGTCATGACGACAGCAAACAGCAGGAAGGCCCACAGTTTCATGCGCTCGGCGACTGCACCGGAGACAATCGACATGGCGGTTGCCACGAACACCACCTGGAAGAAGAAGTCGGACAGGCCGGAGTAATAGGTATCTCCGCCACTGGCGAGCACTTCTGCCGCGGTGTTGTCGGTGTTGCCCAGGATACTGCCAAAGCCGGGCCACCAGGCGTTGACCGCCTCGGCCGGGTACATGATGCTGTAGCCCATCAGCATGTACATGATGCAGGCCACGGCAAACAGGGAAATGTTCTTGGTCAGGATTTCCGCCGTGTTTTTCGCACGCACCAGGCCAGCCTCGAGCATCGAGAAGCCAGCCGCCATCCACATTACGAGTACACCGGTTACCAGGAAGTAGAAGGTATCCAGCGCATAACTCAGTTCTGTTATTGCATCCACGATTTATCCTCCGTCTAGACCGATCAGAGCGCGTCCGGACCGGTCTCGCCGGTACGGATACGAATAGTCTGTTCAATGTTGGACACGAATATCTTGCCGTCACCGATCTTGCCGGTATTGGCTGCCTTGGAGATGGCCTCGATCACCTTCTCCGATCATATCCGCGGCGACGACGGCCTCGATTTTCACCTTGGGCAGGAAATCGACGACGTATTCCGCGCCACGATAGAGTTCCGTGTGCCCTTTCTGACGTCCAAAGCCCTTGACCTCGGTCACCGTAATGCCCTGCACACCAATCTCGGAGAGGGCTTCACGGACATCATCGAGCTTGAAGGGCTTGATGATTGCGGTTACTAATTTCATGTTGTTGACTCCTTGAAGGTGCCTGCCCCGAAGGGCAGGCTGTGACCCGGTTGGTTAGAGGCTCTTGCTGACGCTGAAGACGATCTTGCTGTCACACCAGTCAGAGGTGCACTTTTGCTTCACACCACTTTCGTACCACTCGAGATCCGTGAGGTCGGTATAGGTCAGGCCGAGATCGACCCCGTAGACGGACTTGGACACGCCGATACTCCAGTCCGTATAGGTATCGGAGAAACCAGAATCACTGCTGGTGGCATCCACGTCATAGGCATCGCCGGTGCTGTAGCCGACATGGGCGGATAGACCGATCTCGTACCGGGCAGGGTAGTTTCATAGCCGGCCTTGTAGTACCAGGCGCTCTGGTCGGACAGAACGAACTGCAGCTTGGGCGAGTAGTTCACCGACAGCGCTGAAGTCACCGTAGTCGCCGGTGCTGTAGCTGCCGCTGGCATACCATTCATTGGTATCGACGCTGTCGGCACTCGGGTACTCATAGCGAATGAAGCCAACGTCATAACCGAAGCCCTCACTGAACTCGCCGACTGTAACCGGCATACAGATCCAGCTCGATTTCCGGGTCCGTGTGGTTGTCGAAGAAGTTCGAATCCACGTTTGAAGCCCAGGTACCGATATACGCGCCACTCTCGTGCTCGTAATCGAAACCGCCCTGGACGGCCATCTGGTTATCCGTCTGCGAAACGCCGCGGAAGATGTAATCCGATGCCATGGACACGTTGCCGCTGATCTCGGCCTGGGCAGTTGCGGTGGTGGCCAGCATGGCCGTTGCAATCAAGGTTTTCTTCATCATCATCTGTCTCCTGAAAAGTTGTGGTTAGGCACTGTGCAATGACTTACCACGCCAACTGTGATTAAGGGGAAATCACTGACCCTGATGTAGCAGAAACCGTGCCATGTCATATTTTTGTAATATTTTTAGTAAGTTGCTTATATTTCTATGCATCCAGACCAGGGAATACGCCCCGAAAATGTGCGCACACCCACAGGGCGCCCCATATTGGTGCACCAATGACGGGCGTGCTGGAATTGATGCCACAACTGGACGCGGCCAGGCCCAGTCGCTATGGTTGCGACATGCTCGATACCAAATTCATTGACGACCTCGCCCGCCGGATCAGCGACAACATCCCCGCCGGGATCAAGGGTGCGCAGCAGGACATTGAAAAGAATATCCACACCCTGCTGCAGTCCACCTTCGCCAGGCTGGACCTGGTAACCCGCGAGGAATTCGACACCCAGACACGGGTGCTGGCGCGCACCCGGGAAAAACTGGAACAACTGGAAAAGACCGTCGCCGCACTGGAAGCGGAACAGCGGCAGGAATAGGCAGGACCCGCTTTCCAGATCGCGCTTGCAAAGCGCTTGTGCCCACTGGGGTATTTATGCCCTTTAGGGTGCTCCTACCCCAATCACCACACATTGCAGGAGCGGCTTGCAGCCGCGATCAGCCCAAAGGCCTGCCACGGCACAGAAATCACCTACCCGGAATGACCGGGATTGCCTCTACCTGCCTGCGCAAACAGCAGCTAACCTGCCGGTTCGCGATTCCGGTGAGCCCGGAAATACGCATCGCCACGGAAGGACCCGCATGTCACTGGCAGTTGTCTACAGCCGCGCCCGTGCAGGCATGGATGCACCGCTGGTCAGCGTCGAGGTCCACCTGTCCAACGGGCTACCGGCGCTGTCCATCGTCGGGTTGCCCGAAACCGCCGTCAAGGAGAGCAAGGACCGGGTGCGTGGCGCCCTGCTGACTGCCGGCTTCGAGTTTCCCGCACGCCGCATCACCATCAACCTGGCACCGGCGGACCTGCCCAAGGAAGGCGGCCGCTTCGACCTGCCGATTGCGCTGGGCATCCTCGCAGCCTCCGGCCAGATCCCCGGTGACGAATTCAGCGAGCTGGAATTCGCCGGCGAGCTGGCATTGTCCGGGGAACTGCGCGCGGTGCAGGGTATCCTGCCGGTATCACTGCAAACCCACCGCTTGAAACGCACACTGGTCGTCCCGATCGAGAACACGGGAGAAGCAACCCTGGTGCGCACGGCCAGCGTGCTTGGCGGGAGACACCTGCTGGATATCACGGCCCACCTGACCCGCACGCGGCGGCTGGCGCCTGCCGCGCCCGTCACTACAACAACCAGTGCAACAGACCTGCCCGACCTGGCCGATGTCCGCGGCCAGCAGCATGCCCGGCGCGCACTCGAGATTGCCGCCGCGGGCGGCCACAGCCTGCTGTTGCTCGGCCCACCCGGAACCGGCAAGTCCCTGCTGGCCAGCCGCCTGTCCGGCATCCTGCCCGAGATGGACGAGCCGGAGGCACTGGAGGCCGCGGCCATCCAGTCCATCAGTGGCCGCTGCATCGATGCCGCGAACTGGAAACGCCGCCCGTTTCGCGCCCCGCACCATACCGCCTCCGCCGTGGCCCTGGTCGGCGGCGGCTCGAACCCGGGACCCGGCGAGATCTCGCTGGCCCATCACGGGGTCCTGTTCCTGGACGAGCTGCCGGAGTTCGACCGCCGGGTGCTGGAGGTCCTGCGCGAGCCGCTGGAATCCGGCCACATCACCATTTCCCGCGCCGCACGCCAGGTGGATTTCCCGGCGCGCTTCCAGTTGATTGCGGCAATGAACCCCTGCAAGTGCGGCTGGCTGGGCGACCCGTCGGGCCGCTGTCACTGCAGCAGTGAACAGGTATTGAAATATCGCAACCGAATCTCGGGGCCCTTGCTGGACCGCATCGACATGCACATCGAGGTGCCGCGACTGGCGTTCGATGACATGCAGGGACCCGGGGGTGAATGCAGCGCCGCCGTGCGGGAGCGCGTAACGGCAACGCGCAACATACAGCTGCAGCGCAACGGCACATTGAACAGCCGGCTCACGCATCAACAGATTGATGCCGCGTGCGGCCTGAAGAAATCAGATCGACTGCTGTTGCAGCAGGCAATGAACAAGCTGCAGCTGTCGGCGCGCGCCTATCACCGCATCCTGAAACTGGCACGCACTATCGCGGACATGGATGAATCGCAGAACATTCGGACACAGCACCTGATGGAAGCCATCAACTACCGCAAGCTTGATCGTGCTGTTTAACCCGCAGAAAAGAAAAGGGGGCAGAATCTGCCCCCTTTTATTGTGGCGCCCCTTCCCGAGGCTGGTGTCACTCGCCAGTATCGACAGCATCCTCCGTTGACAGCGACTTCGCAAACGTGAAGGCACCGCGAATGTCGCCGGCCCGGTAGCCGCGTGCCCGGTCCATGGGATACAGCTCGCGCAACCGTTCCTTCACCGCATTATCCAGGGCGCTGCCGTGGCAGCTTTCGCACAGCTCCGCAGTCGGGATCGCCTTCATGTAACGAAACACGCTGTCGCCGTCCTGCTGGACCACTTCGAAATACTCGATCTCGGTGGCCTCCTCGCCTGACATCAGCCGCTCCTCGAAGGTCTCCAGCACATGGCGCTCCCAGTCATCCGGCCTGTTACCCGGATTGCGAACCCTGAGGCTGGTACGACCCACGTCCCAGCCGCTCTCGGCTCCCAGCGCCGCGGTAATTGACGGCGCATTGACATTGCAGACACCGATGGCATAGACCGGCCCACCAGCCTTCATACCGCGCTGCAATTCCCGTTTCAGGGACTGCGAAAAGTCCTGAACAAGCGTGCGACTTTCATCGACATTCTGTGCAATGTCATTTGCACGGGCGGGTACGACACAGATCAGCCCGGTCAATAATATTGGCAGCAGATGTTTCGGCATACTATCTCTCCGTTGCGTTGTGAATGTCTTATTCCAGGCGCTCGATACCGAGTGCCTTGAGGATGTACTTCTCGTAGACCGGCTCCGAGGTCCCTTTCTTCATCTTGCGAATGAAATATTTCTCGAAGGCGATCTTCGCCAGGTGCACCCACTTGCCCTTCTTCATCCAGGCCACGTTGCGCGGCGGAATCTGCGGCAGGGCAACGAAGGCGGCGCCGGTGTCACCCATGTCGGCCAGGCAGATGGCGTTCCAGGTGCCCTGGTGGCTGACCTCTTTGCCGTCGAGTTCGTCATGGATATTGTGCACGAGCGCGGTCACCATGGACTCGATCATGTAGCCGGTCTTGGGTGCGCCGGTAGGTATCGGGGTCGCCTCCACCGGGGGGATCGCGATGCAGACACCGGCGGAATAGATATTCTTGTACTTCGGACTGCGCTGGTGCTCGTCGACGATGACGAAACCACGCGGGTTGCAGAGCCCCTCGACCGCAGCGACGCAGTCGACGCCCTTGAAGGCGGGCAGCATCATGGAGTACTTGAATTCCAGTTCGTGGTCGCGGATCTTCTCGCCGGCGTCGTTGCATTCCTCGATGATCATCTTGCCTTCCTCGACGCGGGTGACCCTGGCGTTGGTGATCCACTTGATGTCGTGGTCACGCATTTCACTCTCCAGCATACCGCGGGAATCGCCCACGCCACCCAGGCCAAGGTGACCGATGTAGGGCTCGCTGGTGACGAAGGTCATGGGGACTTTCTTGCGCAGCTTGCGCTTGCGCAGGTCGGCATCCATGATGAAGGCGTATTCGTAGGCCGGGCCGAAGCAGCTCGCGAACGGCATGGCACCGACGATGACATGACCCGGATCGTCGAGCAGCTTTTCGTAGCCGGCTTGTGCCTTCTCGGCATGGTCGATGGTACAAATGGAAACCGTGTGGCCAACGGGACCGGAACCCGGCACCTCTTCAAAGGCCAGCCTGGGACCGGTCGTGATGACGAGGTAGTCATAATCAACCGACTTGCCATTGGCCAGTTCCAGGCGGTTGCCCTCTGCGTCGATGCGCGAAACGGTGCCGGCGATGAAGTCGATGCCCTTTTTCTTCAGCGGCTTTTCCATCGGGAAGGTAATGTCATCGCGCTTGCGCCAGCCGACCCCGACCCAGGGATTGGAAGGAACGAACTGGAAGTGATCGGATGCGTTGATAACCGTGACCTTGTGCTTCTTGTCGAGTTCAGCGCGCAATTCGTATGCCGCCGGCATGCCGCCGGTACCTGCCCCTAATACCACAACGTGAGCCATTGATTATCTCCTTGTTATTCACAAAAATTACGATTACTTGCGACCTGCGGCCTGGCACAGGATTTTACACCAACCGCGCGCCCTGCGCAGGCTGATGCCTTGGCAAGCCGGCAACAGACAATGTTACAGTATGTTACTCGCGTCAATCATGATGTACATCCGGCGAACGTCATAATTTTCAGGAAACCCCGAGGCCGGGATCTTGTCTCACCCGGCACGACCCGGTCAGCCACGAAATTCCGCCACGGCATGCGCCCTGACGGCAACAGGAGAACGAATATGAAGCAAATCCTGCCCTTACTGCTGCTGTTGCTGCCCCTGTGGCCGGCCATGGCGGCAACGCCTGAAGAACAGGGACTCGAAATCGCCATCGAGGCCGACCGGCGGGATACCGGGTTCGACAACTACACCTCCGATGTCAGGATGATCCTGCGCAACAAGCAGGGCCAGGAAAGCACCCGGGAGATCCGTTCCAAAACCCTGGAAGTCGAGGGCGATGGCGACAAGAGCATGACCATTTTCGATGCGCCCGGCGACGTCAAGGGCACGGCGCTGCTGAGTTTCACCCACAAGGAAGGCCCGGACGACCAGTGGCTGTATCTGCCGGCGCTGAAACGCGTGAAGCGCATCGCCTCCGACAACAAGTCCGGCCCCTTCATGGGCAGCGAATTCGCCTACGAGGACATCGCCTCCCAGGAAGTCGAAAAGTATACCTACCGGTTCCTGCGTGACGACGTCTACGAGGGCATGGACGTGTTCGTCTACGAACGCTATCCGGTCGACGAAAAATCCGGCTATACCCGCCAGGTCGTCTGGCTGGACAAGGAGCACTACAAACAGAGAAAGATCGAGTTCTACGACCGCAAGGACTCGCTGCTCAAGACCCTGCTGTTCACGGATTACCACCAGTACCTGGACCAGTACTGGCGCGCGCATGACATGTACATGGAAAATCACCAGACCGGCAAGAGTACCCGCCTGCTGCAGACGAACTTCCAGTTCCAGGCCGGCCTGACGGACCGGGATTTCGACAAGAACTCGCTGAAGCGCGCCCGCTGAAACAGCAAGCCATGCGCGCCTTCCGCAAACTGGCCGCCGGACTACTGCTGCTCCCGGCCGTGGCGCTGCAGGCGGGCGAGTGGCGCGGCTACGTAGCCGGCGAGTGGCTCGGGTTCCTGGAAGACCCCGCCTACGCAGACCAGCACAACAGTTACCTGTCGCTGGCCGCCGAGCCGGAATATTTCCACGAATGGAACGACGGCAGCGACCTGTTCACCTTCAAGCCGTATGCCCTGCTGGACCAGTATGATTCGGAACGCACGCATGCCGATATCCGCGAGCTGTCCTGGGACCATGCCGCCTACGACTGGGAGCTGCGCGCCGGCGTCAGCAAGGTATTCTGGGGTGTTACCGAATCGGTGCACCTGGTGGATATCATCAACCAGACCGACCTGGTGGTGAATATCGACGGCGAGGACAAGCTGGGCCAGCCCATGCTGAAACTGAGCCTGATCCGCGACTGGGGGGTCGTCGACATGTTCCTGCTGCCGGGCTTTCGTGAGCGCACCTTCCCCGGCAAGGAGGGCCGGCCGCGCTTCGCCATTCCGATCCACGAAGACTCGGTGCGCTACGAATCGGGCGCCGAGGAATGGCATACCGACGCGGCCGTACGCTGGTCCGATTCCATTGGCGAGTTCGACATCGGCATTGCGCACTTCTACGGCACCAGCCGCGAACCGCGCTTCCTGGTGGAGCCGGGAGCCGTCAATGCGGTGACGGGGAGCATCGACCATCTGACGCCGTATTACGAAATCATCAACCAGACCAGCATCGACCTGCAGGCCATCTATGGCAGCTGGCTGTGGAAACTGGAAGCGATCACCCGCAGCGGCCAGGGCGACCGCATCAACGCGGCCGCCGGCGGCTTCGAGTACACCTTCGTCGGCGTGAATGCATCGCAGCTCGATATCGGCGTTATCACCGAGTACCTCTACGACAGCCGGGGAGATGAGCTGGATCCCGGCAAGGCGCTGTCAGGCGAGCCGTTCTCGCTGTCTCCCTTTCAGAAAGATCTGGTCCTGGGCGCGCGCTTCACCCTCAACGACGTCAACGGTTCGGAACTGCTTGCCAGCGTCATCCTCGACCTGGACGGTGGCGGTCAAAGCTACAACATCGAGGCCAGCCGCCGCATCGGCAATGACTGGAAGCTCTCGCTGGAAGCACGCGGCGTGAGCAACGCACCGAAAGACAGCACCCTGTCGAGTTTCGAGGACGACGCCCGCCTGCGCATGGAACTGGCCCGCTACTTCTAGCCACACTCGCAGAACGCCCTAAAGGGCACAAACGCCGCCCTCCGGCGCGATTGCCTGAGATCCGCATCGCGGTCAGGCGACCGCTCCTACACGCAATAGATGCACCTGTAGGAGTACCCCAGTGGGCATAAACGCCGCCCTTCGGCGCGACTGTATTGGGAATGCATCGCAGTCAGCTGACCAGCCCGCTGCCGCATCAAAACGGTGCAGCAACTGCACCCATGCCTCTTGCGAGGGCAGAACCCAGGCCATCGCCGACTCCGCGATACCGCACCCCTTGAAATAATTGGGTAACAACCTCATATAGATACAGCAGAAACACCGTTATTCTCCGGGATTGGCACCAGTCTTGCTGCAATCCTGTGCGAGCAAACGGCAAAAGCCGCAGGAGGCCGAATGAAAATGCAACCGGAACTTGAAGCCATCGCCAGGTACCACGATCCCTGCCATGCAGACGGCCAGGAAGTGTACCCGGCGCTGCAGACATACCAGACGGACATGACCGCGGCGGACAGTCGCCACGATCACATCCTGCGCGCCGCCCTGCTGGCAACCGGCCATGCGTTCCCGGGACCCTGCAGACAGTGAGACTGCTGTAACAGCGCTGATGCCCCGCCGAAGCGGATTTTCCGCTTCGCGTTCAGCCGTTTCCAGGTAATTATCCCATGCAGCAATTCCCGCGCTATAGAGAACCCGCGGCTGACTTCAGCGATGCGCTGCTGGTCATCAGGGACTATCACGCCCACTTTTTCGCGCTCTGTGATGGCCTGGCACAGCTGGTTGAAGAAATCGAACTGCGAGAGATCAGCGAGGATTTCGGCATACATGCCCGACGCCTGCGGCATGAGTTCGTGGCCGCGTTCGCGCTGCACCACCATGACGAGGAACACACGCTGTTCCCCTGCGTGAAACACTCGTCCCGGCAGGGCCTCGACGAAATCCTGCAGCAAGTCGAAGCCGAACACCTGGAGATCGACCTGGTCTGGAACTGGCTGATGCCGCTGTTGCAGGATACCGGGCAGATCCATGACTACGCCCAGTTCAGCCACGCCCTGCGGCAGTTCGTGCAATTGCTGCAACGTCACATCGACAGCGAGGAACAGTCCCTGCTGCCCGAGATCGAGCAACTGCTCACGCAGGCACAACGGCAGCGAATCGGCGCATCGATGCAGCGCGATCGCCTCACGGGCATCGTATGGTAACTGCAGCCAGGCAGGCTGCCCGCCTCGTACCGGACCTGTAATTTACTTGGTTGTTTTAACTCAAGTTATTCCTGGCTAAATCTGACCACCCCAATCCCGCACAACACCCGACCAGACAGCAGCGGCAACCCGCTGAACATCGCTTGACGCTGGCGACGTGTCCCACATACCATGACGAGCAGTAACCTCTGGATAAAGCTTTCCCATGACGTATTGCCTTGCCATCAAACTCGACTCGGGGCTGGTGCTCGCCTCCGACTCGCGCACCAACGCCGGTGTTGACCAGATCAGCACTTACAGCAAGATGCATGCCTGGGGGATCGAGGGAGAGCGCCAGTTCATCCTGCTGAGCGCCGGGAATCTGGCCACCACACAGGCGGTCGTAACCCGGCTGCATCGCGACATCGAGGAACAGGCAGAAACCAGCCTGGCCACGGTACACTACATGACAGAAGCGGCCGAGTATGTCGGCAACATCAGCATCGAGCACCAGAGCCGGCACAGCGATGCCAGCATGAATGCCGGCTTCAATCCCGAAGCGACCTTCATCCTCGGCGGCCAGATTAAAGGCGACAAGCCGGGACTGTTCCTGGTCTACCCGCAGGGCAATTACATCACCACCCCGGACACCACACCGTTCCTGCAAATCGGCGAGATAAAATACGGCAAGCCGATCCTCGACCGCGTCATACACCCGGACACCGCTATTGAAGATGCCATGCGCTGCGCCCTGGTTTCCATGGATTCCACCATGCGCAGTAATGTGACCGTCGGCCCGCCGATCGAACTGGCCGTGTATCGCAAAGACACCTTCAGCATCAGCTGCTACCGGAAGTTCGAGAGAGACGATCCCTACCTGCTGCAGCTCAAGGCCAGCTGGGACGCCAGCCTGATAGCCGCCTTTCGCGAACTGCCCCGGCTGAGCCTGGAAACAATCTGCAGCATCCCTGCCGGCAAATAACCGCAGTAACCGCTTTGCGCCCTTAGGCTACACCTGCAGGTACATGTGGTCAGTGTGGAGCACTTTTCAAGCGCGATTATTACCAGCCAAACAGCCCGGACGCAGCGATGCGGAATTCAGGGATGGCGACAGGTTCCATGGGTCCCAACCTTCGAACTCATCAGGATGCCCTGACGCCCTCCTCCTCTACGTTGAAGTAGCTCACTGCAAACTGGTCGTGCAGCTCGGCATGCACCAGCTGCAGTTCGTTGATGAAATCGTTGAGTCCCTCCTTGAGGATGTCGCCGATGGCCACTTCCTGAACCAGGCGCTGTTCGCGCCCGAGCACCCGCAGGGCCGCCTCGTTGCCCGGCAGCCGCCGCAGGCACTGTTCAACCTCGGACAGGCAGTAGTGCACCGAGCGCGGGAAATCCGCTTCCTGCAGCAGGAATCGCAGCGCCTGGCGCCCGCGGACGCGCACGTGCACGTGGCGCCGGTACATCTGGTAGGCCATCAGGGAATCGAGCACGCTTTTCCACTGGATGTCGTCAAAGGGCTTGAGTTCATCGGCCTGCAGGGGCAGCAGGTTGGTGGCGCGCACATCGATGACGCGCGAGGTCATGTCGGCGCGTTCCATGTTGCGTCCCATGCGCAGGAACTCGTAGGTCAGGTCGTGCGACATGGTGCCGGACAGCTTGCCTGTCAGCAGCTGGCAGTAATCGACAACCCGCTTCATGTAGGCGTAGCGGCCGCGCCGGTTGATACCGCTGGCGGCATGCTCGCGGGTGAACTCGTACAGGTCATTGAGTGTCTCCCAGGCGGCGCGCGGCACGATGGCACGCGTGGTGCGCAGGTTCTCGCGCGCCATCGCCAGGGAACAGGTAATGCAGTTCGGGTTGTGCCTGTCGGCGACCAGGAAGCGGATCACGTTGCGCTCCGCGGGTTCCTCATAGCGTTTCACGAACGTATCCATGCTGCCCATGATGTACACCAGCGGCTCCCAGCCGATCGGGATATGGTGCGGCATGTCGAGCATCAGGTTGTTATGCACCAGGATAATCCGCGCGGTGTTTTCGGCACGCTCGATGTAGCGCGCCATCCAGTACACCCGTTCCGCTACGCTTGAGAGCAGCATGTCTAGTGGGCCTCCGTGTCGACGATCCAGGTGTCCTTGCTGCCACCGCCCTGCGACGAGTTCACCACCAGTGAACCCTGCTTCAGCGCGACCCGGGTCAGGCCGCCGCGGGTCACATGGCTGGATTCGCCGGACAGTATGAAAGGACGCAGGTCGACATGCCGCGACTCGACGTGCCCGTCACACAGGGTCGGCGTGGTCGACAGCGACAGGGTCGGCTGCGCGATGTAGTTGCGCGGGTCCTTTTTGATGAGGGTCGCGAATTTCCTGCGTTCCGACTTGCTGGCGAACGGTCCCACCAGCATGCCGTAGCCGCCGGACTCGTTGGCGGGCTTGACCACCAGCTTGTCCAGGTTCTCCAGCACGTAGCCGCGCTGCTTCTCGTCCATGCACAGGTAGGTTTCCACGTTGGGCAGGATCGGTTGCTCGTCCAGGTAGAAGCGGATCATGGCCGGCACGAAGGAGTACACGACCTTGTCATCGGCGACACCCGCGCCGGGGGCGTTCGCGATCGCCACGTTGCCCTTGCGCCAGGCGCGCAGCAGGCCGCGCACGCCGAGCATGGAATCCGGCAGGAACGCCTCGGGGTCCAGGAACATATCGTCAACCCGCCGGTAGATGACATCGACACGCTCCAGCCCGCCGACGGTGCGCAGGTAGACACAATCATCATCCTGCACCACCAGGTCGCTGCCGACCACCAGCCCCACGCCCATCTGCTGCGCCAGGTAGGAATGCTCGAAGTAGGCGGAATTGTAGATACCCGGCGACAGCACCACGATGGTGGGATAGTCTGCCGGCCGCGGGGACAGCGAGGCCAGGGTATCGAATAACCGGGTAGGGTAGCCGTCGACCGGCAGGATACTGACATCCTCGAACAGCTCCGGAAACACGCGCTTCATGACGAGGCGGTTTTCCAGCATGTAGGAAACACCGGAAGGCACCCGCAGGTTATCTTCCAGCACGTAGACCTTGCCGTCACTGTCACGCACCAGGTCACTGCCGCAGATGTGCGCCCAGATATCCAGCGGCGGCCTGACGCCCATGCATTGCTTGCGGAAATTGACCGACTTCGCCAGCAGTTCACCGGGGAAAACCTTCTCCCGGATGATGCGCTGTTCCGCGTAGATGTCGGCAATGAACATGTTCAGCGCCGTGGCGCGCTGCTTCAGTCCCGCCTCGATCTTCTGCCATTCACGCGCGGGAATGATGCGCGGGATGATGTCGAAGGGCCAGGCGCGATCGATACCGCCTTCATCGCTGTAAACGGTGAAGGTAATTCCCATGACCCGCATCGCCAGTTCCGCCGCATCGCGGCGCTCGCGCAGTTCCGTGTCACTGAGAGATCCGATATAACGCACCGCCCGGCGGGCGGCCTTGCGCGCATGCCCCCGTGGCGTGATCAGCTCGTCATAGGCGGGGGCCGCTTTATATTTGGTCCACTGGATTGCCACGGAATTATTCGCCTCACTTCAGCAGCACCCTCTGCAGGTGCGTTATTTGCATCGCTATTACGGTGGACAGTGTTGCAGTGACCACACTGGCCCGCTCCCTGGTGTCTGGTTGCCACGGCTGACTGAACACATGAATGAATAAAGCACTGCATACAGCATGCCAAATGCGTAAATATAACTATTCCGGGAGCTTCCGCTTGACTCATACACCCCGTCATTGCGAGCGGAGCGAAGCAATCTTTTTATTAATGCACAATCAGTTGGAGATTGCTTCGTCACTGCGTTCCTCGCAATGACGAGTTAAATCATGGGTTCATTAATACTGCTTGTCCGGGAGCCCGGTCGCTGCCCCCCAGCAAAGGCCGCACCAACAGCGGGCACCGGAAAGCAGGAAACGGGACAGATGCACCATTGTTGTCCCGCGAGGCGCGCGCAGTTTGGTGCATTTCCCGCAAACCATGCCACATCCCTGTGCATGAAAATTCCCGCGCGCGTAGTGGAAGCAGATCAAGTGACATCTTAAGTCATTCTAAACAATGGCATGTTGCACGCTGCCCGGCGGCAATGCCCGGGCTGGCTTGAATATTGCTGATGTAGCGGTACAGGAACGTCATAGCAAGGATTCACTGGACATGTTGCAGTCACATTCACTACCGCGGCACGGGGACAAGCAGAACTCGGCCTTCTTCGAGGACTACCTGGTACAGCTGCTGGAAGAGCGGGATTCGCTCGGCCTCACCAGCATGATCCACGAGATCGATGCCATCATGATCACGGTCGATCCCGGCAACGCAATACGCTACATCGGCGAACTGACGCTGATGACGCCCTACCATTACCTTGTCACGCTGGAGAGCGAAAGCCACTGGACACATATCCTGCGCATCGACATGCAGTCACCGGACTTCCTGATTCGTGAAGTCAAGGACCCGGCAACCCGCGGTATTTTCCGCAGCCTCAACGAGGTCTACCCCATTGGCGCCGTCAAGCCCAACAGCCGCTACATGGGCGAGATCCTGCGAGTGGAAAACCTGCATGACGTCGCCGAGTGCCAGCAGCAGCGCGGCTTCCGCTTCTTTTCCCAGGACGATATCCGCAAGCTGGAACTGCCGGGCAATCTCGCCGTCAGCAAACCCTCGCCGTACACGCACAACATCGTTGCCTACATGGAGCGCCCGCCTGACGACATCCGCGTCTATGCCCTGGGCCTCAGCAATATCCGCCCGGACGTGCAGGAGGTCTACGCGGCTGCCAAGGAACTGCAGAAAAAGCTGCGCATCGACAACCTGATCCTGCCAATCGACCACCTCGCCACCCGCGTCTACAGCCAGAACCGGGAAGTGGCGCTCCTCGAGTGGCTGTCGCTGTCGAGCTACTACTACTGGGGCTCCTTCGATATCAGGGACCAGAACTCATCCACGAATGTCACCAAGAGCGTGCATCATGCCAGTGAGCTGCGCAGCCCGGCCAAGGTATTCACCGCGAATAACACGCCCTATTTCGTCAACCACCTGACCCGGCTGCCCTCACCGACCGAAACCTTCGTCCGCAACTACGGGCCGCGGCTGCATCATATTGCGCTGGCGGTCCGCGACGGCGAAACCGACGGGCTGGAAAATATCGAATATGTCGTCAAGCACATCGCCGCACAGGGGCGTGATTTCCTGCTCGATGTGATTGGCTCCCGGGAGCAGGGGCTGAAGCAGATATTCTCCAGTGCCTCGGAGCATTCATCGCTGATTATCGAGTACGTGCAACGTTTCGGTGATTTCAACGGATTTTTCACCCGCGAGAATGTCGCCGAACTGACCCACGCAGCCGGCGTGGAAGAGGAGTTGCTGGAACTGCAGGCCAGTGCCACCGGCAGCCAGGGGGCAAAACATTGACCGTATTGCGCAGTCACTGGACAGCGTGCAAACTCGCACGCCGTAATGACAGCAAATCTGAATTTTATTGATGGAGGCGATGTTTCATGAAAAAACGGATGCTCAAGACCAAACCGGTCTGCAAGGTCACATTTGAGCTGCCGGCGGCGGCGGCCCCGGCGGCGACCGCGGTCAACCTGGTCGGCGATTTCAATGACTGGGATACCGGCGGGACGCCGATGAAGCGCCGCAAGGATGGTTCCTTCAGCGTGACCATCGACCTCGATACCGACCGCGAGTACCAGTACAAGTACCTGATTGACAGCCAGACCTGGGAAAACGACTGGGCCGCTGACAAGTACACCCCCAGTCCGCTGGGCGACGGTGACAATTCCGTGGTCGTCGTCTAGCCCGACAAGCCAATCCGAGCGCACCCCGGCGTTTGCCAACATCGGGTTGGATCATGCGCTTGTATGATGGAATACATGCCATACTGGCTGTCGACTACAGTTCCGTAGTCTGACTGAACAGGTACAGAGCCGGTGGCCATACGAATCGCAATCAATCACAAGACCGAGTATCACTACGAGCGACCGATAAGCGTATCGCCCCATGTCGTGAGGCTGCGTCCGGCCCCGCACACACGCACGCTGATCGAGTCATATTCCCTGAAGATCCTGCCCGCCACGCACTTCATCAACTGGCAGCAGGACCCGTTCGGCAACTACCTCGCACGCATCGTGTTCCCGGAACCGGTGCGGCTGCTGTCGTTCGAGGTGGACCTCATCGCCGACATGGTGGTGATCAACCCGTTCGACTTCTTCGTCGAGGATTACGCGGAGCATTTCCCCTTCCGCTACCCGGACGCACTGCGCAAGGAACTGGCACCCTACCTGGAGATCACCGAGAACGGCAACCGGCTGCAAAAATGGCTGCGCGGCGTTGACCGGTCCAAACGGCATATCAACGACTTCCTGGTGAGCCTCAACCAGCGTCTGCAGCAGGACATCAACTACAGCATCCGGCTGGAGCCGGGCATCCAGAGCTGCGAGGAAACCCTTGGCAAGGCGCTGGGCTCCTGCCGCGACACCGGCTGGCTGCTGGTGCAGATCCTGCGCCACCTGGGACTCGCCGCGCGCTTCGTGTCGGGCTACCTGGTGCAGCTGACGCCGGATGAAAAATCGCTGGACGGCCCCTCGGGTACCGACCATGACTTCACCGACCTGCACGCCTGGGCCGAGGTGTTCGTGCCGGGCGCCGGCTGGCTGGGCCTGGACCCTACCTCCGGGCTGTTCGCGGGGGAAGGCCATATCCCGCTGGCCTGCACACCGCACCCGGTCAGCGCGGCGCCAATCACCGGCAAGGCCGAGAAGTGCAAGGTGGAGTTCAGCTTCAGCAACAACGTGCAGCGGATTCACGAGGACCCGCGCGTCACCCTGCCCTACAGCGATGACCAGTGGGCCATGATCGATGCGCTCGGACACAGGGTGGACACCGAACTGGAAGCCGGCGACGTCCGCCTGACCCTGGGCGGGGAACCGACCTTCGTTTCCATCGACGACATGGAATCCGCACAATGGAATGACGCTGCCCTTGGCACCCACAAGCGGGCGCTGGCGGGCGACCTGCTGCTGCGCCTGTGGCGGCGCTTCGCACCCGGCGGACTGCTGCACTACGGCCAGGGCAAGTGGTACCCCGGCGAGCCCGTGCCGCGCTGGGCGCTGAACTGCTTCTGGCGTCCGGATGGCGACCCCGTCTGGCGTGACCCGACGCTGCTGGCACGGGACGATGCCGGCTACGGCTACGGGCCGGAAGACGCACGCCGCTTTGCCGCGCGACTGGCACGCCACCTCGGGCTGGCAGAAAGCCGCCTGGTCCCAGCCTACGAGGACAACCTGTACTACCTGTGGAAGGACGCCAACCAGCCGGTCAACGTCGACCTGCTGGGAACCGACATGAAAAACCCGGACGAGCGCCGCCGGCTGGTGAAGTTGCTGGCTGGCGACCTGGGTCAGCCTGCCGGCTTTGCCCTGCCGCTGCGCTGGCACGACGGGCAGGACTGCTGGCAAAGCAGCGCCTGGAACTTTCGCCGCGGTCACCTGTTCCTGACACCGGGTGACTCCCCTGTCGGCCTGCGCCTGCCGCTGGATGCGCTGCCCTGGGAAGCAAAAGAGGAACGCGATATCGAACCGGACCGCTGCCTGTTTGCACCGCGTCCGCCGCTGGGGGATTACTACGGCGAGGTCACCCGGCGTTTCAGCCACTTCCAGCCAGCCCAGGATGAGCACCCGGAAATCACCGCGCAGGAAGCGGCGGACGACGGCAAGCAGAGACGCGTGACCGTCATCCACACCGCGCTGTGCGTCGAGGTCCGCGACGGTACCCTGCATGTCTTCATGCCGCCGCTGACCTGGCTGGAGCACTACCTCGATCTGGTCGCCGCCATCGAACACTGCGCCGCCGATCTCGGCATGCCGGTGCGCCTGGAAGGCTACGAGCCGCCGCGCGACTGGCGCCTGCGCAAGTTTGCCATCACCCCGGACCCGGGCGTCATCGAGGTCAACATCCATCCAGCCAGCAACTGGACGGAACTGGTCGAGCACACGGAAATCCTCTACGCGGAAGCCCGTCTCGCCCGGCTGGGCACGGAGAAGTTCATGCTCGACGGGCGCCACACCGGTACCGGCGGCGGCAACCACGTCACCCTGGGCGGCCCGACACCGGCGGACAGCCCGCTGCTGCGGCGCCCCGACCTGCTGCGCAGCCTGCTGACCTACTGGCAGCACCACCCGGGACTCTCCACCCTGTTCTCCGGCATGTTCATCGGTCCGACCAGCCAGGCGCCGCGTGTGGACGAAGCCCGCGACGACAGCCTGTACGAGCTGGACATCGCCTTCCAGCAGATGCCGGACGGCGAAGTCACCGAGCCGTGGCTGGTGGACCGGCTGCTGCGCAACCTGCTGGTTGACGTGACGGGCAACACCCACCGCGCGGAGTTCTGCATCGACAAGCTGTACTCACCCGACTCCGCCACCGGGCGCCTCGGACTGGTGGAATTCCGCGCCTTCGAAATGCCGCCGCATGCGCGCATGAGCCTGGTGCAGATGCTGCTGCTGCGCACCCTGCTCGCGCGTTTCTGGGACCAGCCCTACCGCCACAAGCTGGTGCGCTGGGGCACGTCACTGCACGACCGCTTCATGCTGCCGCACTACGTCTGGAGCGACATGCAGGACGTGGTCTGCGACCTGCAGCGCGCCGGTTACCCGTTCCAGCTCGACTGGCTGGCGCCGTTCGAGGAATTCCGCTTCCCGCACTACGGTGCGGTCACCGTCCAGGGCATTCGCCTCGACCTGAACGCGGCGCTGGAACCGTGGCACGTGCTGGGCGAGGAAATGAGCAGCCAGGGCACGGCGCGCTTTGTCGATTCCTCGGTGGAACGTGTGCAGGTCAAGGTCTCCGGACTGACGGACAGCCGCTACGTGGTCGCCTGCAACGGCCGCCGCGTTCCCCTGCGCAATACCGGCACCCACGGCGAGTATGTCGCCGGCGTGCGCTTCCGCGCCTGGAACCCGCCCTCGGCGCTGCACCCGACCATCGGCATCCACGCCCCGCTGGTGTTCGACATCATCGACACCTGGAACGGTCGTGCCATCGGCGGCTGCACCTACCATGTCGCGCACCCGGGCGGACGTCATTACGATGTCTTCCCCGTCAACGCCTACGAGGCCGAATCCCGCCGCATCAGCCGTTTCCGCGGCGATGGCCACACTCCCGGTACGCTGCGGCCGCCCCCCGGCACGGATGAACTGAGGCGCCACGTCATTGTCGATCCGCCCCGCGGACCGATGGCACCACCCCCAGAGGAGGTCAATTCGGAGTATCCTTGCACTCTGGACCTGAGATACCGACCCGGCTGCAGCTAGGGCCTGTTAACACAATAAATTATGGGTAAACCCGACATCACCCCGGTTACCTGTCCCGGCTATACCCCGCCGCACGGCGCCTATGACGAGATGTGCTCCCGCAGCGAGGGCGTGCGCCAGCACTGGCGCTACCTGATAGATTCACTGGCCGCGATGGGCCCGGACGTGCTGAGCCAGCGCCAGCGCGACACGGTGCGCATGCTGCGCAGCGACGGGGCAACCTACAATATCTACAGTACCCCTGACGGCCTGAACCGCCCCTGGGAACTGGACCCGGTGCCACTGCTGATCAGCAGCGCAGAATGGGCCGACATCGAAGCCGGGCTGGCGCAACGGGCCGAACTGCTCAACCTCATCCTCGCCGACCTTTACGGGGCACGCAACCTGGTGCGCAAACGCCTGCTGCCCGCGGAACTCGTCTACGGGCATCCCGGCTACCTGCGCTCCTGCGTGGTCACGGACCAGCGGCCGGTGCCGACGCTGACGCTGTACGCTGCCGACCTGGCCCGGGGAGCCGACGGCGTGATGCGGGTCTTCAACGACCGCAGCCAGGCCCCGTCCGGCGCCGGTTATGCGCTGGAAAACCGCACAGTGATGTCACGCCTGATCCCCAGCCTGTTCCGGGATTCCCACCCGCACCGGCTGGCGACGTTCTTCCGCCTGGTGCGCGCGGCGCTGGCAGACCTGGCGCCGGACGGCCGGGAAAACCCGCGCGTGGTGGTGCTGACGCCGGGTCCCCTGAACGAAACCTATTTCGAACATCTGTACCTCGCCAACTACCTCGACTACACCCTCATCGAGGGAACCGACCTCACGGTGCGTGACGGCCGCGTCTGGCTGAAGGCGGTTACCGGGCTGGAGCCGGTGGATGTCATCCTCAGGCGCGTCGATGACCTGTTCTGCGACCCGCTGGAACTGCGGCCCGATTCGCTGCTGGGCGTGGCCGGGCTGGCCGAGGCGGTGCGCCGTGGCCGGGTAGCGGTTGCCAATCCGCTCGGTTCCGGGGTGCTGGAAAGCCCCGGGCTGCTGGCATTCCTGCCCCGCCTGGCGAAACATTTCCTTGGCCAGGAACTGCGCCTCCCCTCGGTCGCGACCTGGTGGTGCGGGCAGACGATGGAACGGGACTACGTGCTGGCCAACCTGCACAAGCTGGTACTGCGGCCCGCACACCGGCTGGGCGGCGAGCATTCGGTCTTCGGCAACCTGCTGAGCCGCGAGGAACTGGAAGCGTGGCGGGAGCGGATCAAGGCCCGGCCGCATCACTACGTTGGCCAGGAACTGCAGACCCCGTCAGCCGCACCCACCCTGAAAAACGGCCTGCTGGAACCGCGACCCGCGGTATTGCGCAGCTTCCTGGTCGCCAGCCAGGATACCTGGGTAGTGATGCCGGGCGGACTCACCCGCGTCGGCAACGAACTCGGCAGCCGCATCGTGTCCAGCCAGGCAGGCGCCATCAGCAAGGACACCTGGGTACTGGCATCGGAACCCGAGGCGACGGAATCCATGCAGACACAGGCACTTCCGGGCTTCCCGGAAAGCCGTGAAACCCTGCCAGGGGTTGCGGCGGAAAACCTCTACTGGGCCGCGCGCTATGCCGAGCGTGCCGAGGCCATGATTCGCCTGCTGCGCGCCATCCATCAGCGCACCAACGAAAGTCTGCAGCTGGCAGACCCGGTTTACCGGAACACCCTTGAGGTCCTGCTGCGCGGCCTGACCCACATGACCGTTACCTATCCGGGTTTCGTGGGTGCCGGCAGTGCGGAACGGCTGCAGTCACCCTGGATGGAAATCACCGACCTGGTCATCAACACGCAACGCAGCGGATCGCTCGCGGCCAACCTGGCGGGATTCCTGAAGGCCGCCTACGCGGTGCGCAACCTGGTTACAACGGATACCCGGCGGGTGATCAACGACATCGGGGACGAGATTACCGACCTGAAGCAGGTTGCCACAAACGATGCACAGTTCCTGCAGGACGTGCTGGATCGCATCATTACTGCGTTGATGGCAATCGCGGGGGCGACCAGTGAAAGCATGAGCCGGGAACTCGGCTGGCACTTCCTGCACCTTGGCAGGCGCATCGAGCGTGCACAGCAACTGACCGCGCTGTTGCGTGCAACCCTGGTCAACAGCATGCCGGCGGAAGTCGAGGCACTGCTGCTGGAGTCGGTGCTGAACGTCGCGGAAAGTCTGACCCTGTACCGGCGCCGCTATCGCGACCGGCCGCAGATCGACACCACACTGGACCTGCTGCTGCTCGATGACAGTAACGCCCGCTCGCTCGGTTTTCAGGTCAATGATATCAAGCACCACCTCGATGCCCTGCCGGGACAGGGTGTCCGTCCCTACAAGCAGGAACTGCGGCTGGTCATGGAATCACGCACCCGCCTCAGCCTCGCCGACGCTGCGCTGCTGGCACAGTCAGATGGCGGCGTCCGCGGCGAACTGGAGTCCCTGCTGGCCGGTCTCGGGCAAGCGCTCGGCACCGCTTCCAGCGCACTGGCAGACACCTATTTCATGCACGCGAAAGTACCCCATCAGCTGGTGGGTAACGGACCGGAAGCTTCATGAAGTACCGGGTCACACACCGCACCGAGTATTTCTACAGCGGCACTGTGAGCCAGTGCCACAACCTGGCGCACCTGCGGCCGCGCGACAGCGACCGGCAGCAATGCCTGCAGCACCTGTTGCACATCGACCCCGCGCCAAACGATGTTGCCGAACACATCGATTTCTTCGGCAACCACATGAGCTATTTTTCCATCCAGCAACCGAACCAGTCCATGACAGTCACTGCCAGCAGCGAAGTCGTCCTGCACGAGGAAGCCGGGCAGCTGCCGCTCTATAACGACGCGCCCTGGGACAAGGTGCGTGACTCACTGGCGGCACCGCAGGCAGCGGATACAAGCGAGCAACGCCAGTTCACATTCGACTCGCCGCTGGCTGCTACCGCCCCGGAACTGGCAGACTATGCCGTAACCTCCTTTCCCACTGGCCGCCCCCTGATCGAGGCCGTGCATGACCTGATGCAGCGGGTGCATACGGACTTCACCTACCATCCCGGCTTCACCACCATCTCGACACCGCTGTCCGAAGTGCTTGCCAGCCGCCGCGGCGTCTGCCAGGACTTCGCCCACCTCGCCATCGCCTGCCTGCGCAGCCTGGGACTGGCGGCGCGCTACGTGAGCGGCTACCTGGAAACCCTGCCCCTGCCGGGACAGCAGAAGCTGCAGGGTGCGGATGAATCACACGCCTGGTTCTCGGTGTACCTGCCTGACAACGGCTGGGTGGACTTCGATCCCACCAACAACCAGATCCCGCTGGACCAGCACATCACCACCGCCTGGGGCCGGGATTTCTCCGATGTCACCCCGCTGAAAGGCGTCATCTACGGCGGAGACCCGGGGCACCAGTTACGGGTTTCGGTGGACGTGGAGCGCCTCGACCAGAGCTGACACGCAACCGCTGCGATGGGCCGCGAGCTTGCGCGGACTGATTACCTTGAAGAACAACGCATGCTGCTTAACCGATTGACTCTCCTCACAAGTCAGGCCTGAGGTCGTCTTGCACCTCATGGGACAAGCAATGGTCGGTTGAGATCACAACTCTCATAAATAATTCGCGGATTCTTACCTGGTTTTATCTACCAGCCTCAATGCCGCAACCGTCACGCGTGGTGCATTAACCATCAACGATAATGGAAGTACGAATATCATCACCGACTCGTTGAACAACCTTGAGTGGCTACGCCTCGATGTCCTGGCAGATCTTGCTTATGCAGAAAACCTGGCTATTCTCGCAACACAGGATGGCGGCGGCTGGAGTATCGCAGACAGTACCGAGGCCATAATGTTTCTTGACGCCTTGCTCACACACATACTTGCACCTCGAGTACTGTCAGCTACACGACATGCGGCACACTGTCCACCCGGGTCGACGGAGACTTCGGAGACAACATAGCACCTACT
>CAVPAE010000011.1:0-18328 GCA_963701455.1 uncultured Gammaproteobacteria bacterium | reverse complement strand
CTTTCGCAGGGGTGAGGACTTTTTCAGAGTTACAATAATTTAGCGGGAATTCAAATATTAAGCAGCCCTGAACTCCACTGATTTTCCAACCCGTGCCAGCATATTGACCAGCACATCAATGGTGAATTTGTCGATCTTGCCACGCATCAGGTCGCTTATTCTCGGCTGATGAACACCAAACACTTCTGCAGCTTCCTTCTGTCCCAGCCCGGCATCGTCTATAAACTCGCGCAAGGTTTTCATCAAGTCTGCACGAATCTTCAGATTTTGTGCAATCGCTGAACTGTCTTCCAGCGCCTCAAACACATCGCTATAGCCTTTTGAAATAGTCATTTCTGTTTCCTCTCTCTCACCAGCGCCTTGTACCTTGCTCTGGCCAGGTCAATATCAGCTTTACGTGTCTTTTGTGTTTTCTTCTCAAAGGCGTGCAACACATATACCGCCTCTTCAAACCTGGCAACGTAGATCACGCGATATATCCCGCAGTCATCCTTAAGACGAATCTCGCCAGCACCCGCTCCTACTGTACTCATCGGTTTCCAATCGCTCGGTTTCGACCCGGATTGGATGTTTCTAATCTCAAAACCTGCCTCTCTACGCGCACCTGCCGGGAAATCCCTGAGATCGTCCAGTGAGCTGTCCATGAAGCGCACGTCTTTCATGTGCGCCATTATACAAGATATTATATATATCTAATTCTATATATACAAAGCCGGGGCCAGATCGCAAAAGCTGCTTACCAGTACTCGTCAGGAAATCAGTAACATGGCGCGCACAGGGACCGCTTTCTGGGAATCTTATCGGGGAAGACCGCTCAAGATGAGCAAATAGTGCAGCTGGTGGGGGATCAGATGTGTACTTGCGATATTTCAGTCTATGGGCGAATGATTACTCGCATTTCATTCATGTACTGGAAATACGATTTCTAACATTTTCCCATGAATCTCCAGCTTCAGGATCAATCGAATAACGGGTTAAACGGACATCAAGCTCTTTTTTCTGATCTTCTGTTAATGGAAATAGCTGTTCATCAGAAGCTACGCTATCCCACAACTCTTCAGCTAAAAGTATTTTTTCAGACGGGGTAAGTTCATGTAAATTCATAATATATTTCAGTTTCACACCTCATCTGAATACATAATGGGTGCAGGTGCGGGCTGACAGTACCCGGCATCGCGGCACTTATGAGTCAACCTTTGGTAAAATGTGCATCCAGTTTTTCAAGTAACTTTAAACCCTTACCTGTGTCCCCCATTGCAGCTAATGCACGAAAACGCACTTCACTATCGAATTCAGCGAGCGCCTGGGTTGAAAGCTCCTCAACCAGTTTGTTTACACTCACATGCCGATGTTGTGCTAACGCTTTCAAACGGAGGTGTTTGTCGTCAGGTATCCGAATAGTCAACGTTGCCATGTTATTCACCTCTCAAAAATCTTTCAGGCTTAACTATGGCTAAACCTGGAAATTTTAATTCGGCATTTTGAAAATCACCGATATTATTAGTAACAATGTGCGTAGCATTCCCTGCCAATGCTAGCTCGATCAAAAAATTATCTCCTTCATCAACTACGTTGGGGCGCCACAAATAGTAAATTGGCACCCAATGACAGGTACTGTAAAAAGCGTTAAGTAATTCGCTTATTTCTTCGCTTTTTAACGGACATGCGTCCAGTATTTGCTGCCTTTTACTTACATCCTCATACTCCAGAAACAAGGCGTTACTAATCAATGGGTTATACTTCCCCTGCAGGCATCTCCTTAAAACTTCACGGCCAGGTCCTTTTTGGCCTATCAGGGCACTAATGAGAACACTTGTGTCCACCACTATGATATTGGCCATGCATCGGATGATAGCATATATGCATTCACATTCAACACAGGCAAAACGAATAGCTAAAGATTATCCGGCTACCACATCAGTCAATCTGGTAGCCCGGAACAGCTTACCACCTGTTCGAACTGTGTTCTGACTCTGACCCTGTTTTCATAATCTGTAACATCAACGCTGGTACGTTTTTGTTACTGATCTGATCCAGGGCGCCAGGTGCTCAAGGTCGCACTTGTTCGATGCGAACAGTTCCATCAGAAATGCATGCGCCGTCCCGGCTTCAACAACGATTTTGTAGCCGTTCAGACGCAGAAAGACGTCAGCTGCAAAGAAAGCCACGCGCTTGTTGCCATCGACGAAGGGGTGATTATTAATCAGTGACTCGAATAAAGCGGCGGCCATGTCGATCAGGTCAGGGTAGTAACCTGTTTTGGGTCTGTAGAGCGCACTTTCCAAAAGACCCCGGTCGCGAATACCCTGCGCACCGCCAAAGCGATCAATCAGGACCGCGTGGATTTCCAGCACCTCATCGAGACTCAGGAACTGGACAGGATTACCTGGCAAGCAATTGTCCCAGCTCGTCGTTCTCGTTCATGGAATCTGAAAGGTGATCAAGTACAGCGGGCCGGACGCGACGCCGTTGCAGGTAGTCACTGATTGCCTCGGTGAGCAGGCCCGAGACATTTTGATGCGACTCTTTCGCCAGCATCCTGAGTTCTTCCCAGACCTGTTCTTCAACCTTGGAGCTGATTTTGATTGTCGCCATGCCCGCAGCATAGTTGACATGTCATGACACGTCAATCTTTGTCCACCCTAACCTCTATCTGTAATAGGAAGGGGCTTTTACGACACCCTATTGGTCAGCCCCCATAAAACAATCTACGATTTTCAATTTAGGAGACCTCTTACACTCTTTATGTATTACTGCACGTATTCGCCGCAAAAAGTCCGCTTGACCCTTTACAATTATGGCCTTTGACACCATATTGAATTATGGTATATATAACCATATGAGCGCAAGGAAGCTGTTCTATCATAAGGAAACCCGTGGCGATGTGATCCTGGAAATGGTGATCTGGCAATTACCTGAAAAATCCATCGAAAGGCCACATCAACTTAAATACCGGTTCTTTTGCGGTACTGCAGAAACCTGCTTTGTACGCTACGACAATGAAACGGGCAAAGGCGATCATCGCCACTATGGCGAGCAGGAAGCGCATTATTATTTCCAGTCTATAGAGAGACTGGTTGAAGATTTCCGTAACGACTGCGTTCGGCTGGCAGATTGGGAGTGGTAACGATGAAACGCATTGAAATTGAGATCATGCGCTCGAGCGACGCGCTTAAACGCCGCTATAGACATTTGGCATAAAGCCGAAGCCGGCAAGCGTGTCACGCCACGTCTTTCCTTCGGCAGCATCAAGGATCTGTTTTCAGCCATCACAGAGAAGCGCCTTGAACTACTGCGCTACGTGGCGGAACAGAAGGAGGTATTGAATATACGGCAGTTGGCCCAGGCACTGGGTAGAGACTATAAAAATGTCCATACCGATGTCGGTGGACTGGAAGAACTAGCTTGATAGAGAAGGATAACCGGTGTGTTAACCGTTCCTATGACGAGTTCTTATTCATGCCGGGCTTACGGTAGCCGCTTGATCACTCGAGCGCGGTCAGAAGACCGTTCCTACCCGGTCTCGTGAGCAAGCGTCGTTTCGATCGATATCCAGGTAGTTTTTTAATTTTCCGTGTTCTTCCGTGGATTCCGTGGCCATTTTCTCTTTCAATCGCGGTCAAGAGCTTCTGGATGAGCCGTGCTGTCGTATCCGATGGATAATTCCGTGGTCCGTGGATTCGTGTTCTCTTTCAATCGCGGTCAGAAGACCGCTCCTACACGGTCTCGTTTGAGCAGGTGTCGTCGTCGATATCCAGGTAGCCTTCACGCAGCAGGTACAGCATGATTTCCTGCACCGCCTGCATCGGGCTCTTGCCGGTGGTGTCCACCTTGATCTCCGGATTCTGCGGTACCTCGTAGGGGTCGCTGATGCCGGTGAATTCCGGGATGATGCCCTGGCGCGCCTTCGCGTACAGGCCCTTGCGGTCGCGGCTTTCGCACACGTCCAGCGGCGTCGCCACGTGGATCTCGATGAAGGCCCCGTGCTGTTCTATGTTTTCCCGGACATCGCGGCGCATCGAGGTATACGGTGCAATCGGTGCGCAGATGGCAATACCGCCGTTCTTGGTGATCTCGCCGGCAACGAAGCCGATGCGGCGCACGTTGATGTTGCGGTGTTCCCTGGAAAATCCGAGTTCGCTGGACAGGTTGAGACGCACGATATCCCCGTCCAGCAGGGTAACCGGGCGGCGCCCCTCCTCGATAAACTTGGCGTACAGGATCTTGGCCAGCGTCGACTTGCCGGAACCTGAAAGGCCGGTGAAGAACAGGGTTATCCCCACCTTGCAGCGCGGCGGGTAGGCCTTGCGCAGCGCCGCCAGCACATCCGGATAGGAAAACCAGCGCGGCACCTCGATATTGTGCTCCAGGTGGTGCTTCAGGTCCTTTTCGGTGAAACGGATGCCTTCCCCGCCCTGCTTTTCAAGCCGCTCACTGGGCGTGAAGGCCTCGGTGTCCGGCATGTAGACCATCTCGCGCACCGGCACCATCTTGATCGCCAGGTCGTCCTGGAACTTCTCCATCATTTTCTGTGCCGCGTAGGGGGGGTAGTAGCGCTGTTTGCCTTCGCGCACACCGGGCGGCGAGGCATGGTCGGGGCCGACAATCATGTGCGAGCAGCCGTAGTTCTGGCGGATGATGGCGTTCAGCAGGACTTCCCGCGGACCCGCCATGCGCACCGCGGACGGCAGCAGCGACAGCACGGCCATGCTGTGCGGGTAGTGGTGCTGTATCGCCTGGTAGCATTTCACGCGCGCGTAGTAGTGCAGGTCGCCCGGCTTGGTCATGCCGACCGACGGGTGCAGCAGGATATTGGCCTGTGCCTGCTTGGCGGCCTGCAGGGTGATCTCGCGGTGCAGGCGGTGCATCGGCTTGCAGGTGTGGAAACCGACCACGTTCTGCCAGCCCATCTTCAGAAACAGGTGCCGCAGTTCTTCCGGCGTATCCCGCAGGGTCTCGAAATCGTTATGGACCGGAAGCTGCACGCCCTCGACCTCGCCGCCGAGGTACGTGGCGTGGACCTGCTCCATGAGGTAGCGCACCCCGGGATGCTCCGTCGAGGTCGTACCGTAGACCTCCTGCGCCTCGCGCTGCCTGTCGGGCTGCCACTTGTCAGTCACCGTCAGGACCGCCAGCATGAAGCCCTCGCCGTCGCGCAACGCCAGCTGTTGCCCCGGCGCAATCTTTTCCGCCTGCGCGTCCGAAACGTCCAGCGTGATCGGGAGTGACCAGAGGCTGCCATCCCGCAGGTGCATCGTCTTGATCACCGAATCATAGTCTGCCCGACCCATGAAACCGCTTAACGGTGAAAAGCCGCCGCACAGCAGCAACTCCAGGTCACAGAGCTGGCGCCGGTTCAGGGTGATGGAGAGGAAATCTCCGGACTCGGACTTGAGTGCCTCCGCCCGGTCCTCGTCAGCAACGAGGTTGCACAACTTGCCGCCATGCGGCGTTATCAGGTGTCCCGTCATAACAATGATCCAGGCAGTCTTAAATGTCCGTACGGTTGCTTGCCGGGGCGGTTACGGCTACGCGCGAGAAACGCTGCACGGTCGCAAACTGCTCCTGCATCAAATCATTCCTGTCGTTGCAACAATATCGCTGCAGGAACGCCGCCCTCCGGCGAGATCGCGGCCAGAAGGCCGCTCCTACAAGTAATTTATCGGGATTTCAGGAAGTTAGACATTGTACCAAAGTGCATATCGTCAGGATCAGGAAAATATTTGGTTGCACGACCCTGGCATCTCTGATTAATCCGTCAGGTAGCCTGGATGGAGCGGAGCGGAATCCGGGAATGATGACAGCCCACCCCCCGGATTCCGCTCCGCTCCATCCGGGCTACATTCTGGAACGAATCAGCTATCAGCTTTCCGAACCGCGCCAGTCCAGCCTCGACATCCGAACCCAGATGGACCCGCAGCGCGCGGCGCCGGCGCTCCGCCAGCACGGCGAAATCACCTCGTGCCTGGGCCGCTTCCACGACGCCAAAGGTGTATTTGTGCCCCGGAACCGGCAGGTCGTGCAACGCGTCACAGGTCAGTTGCAGGAACACGCCGCTGTTGGGGCCGCCCTTGTAGGCCTGGCCGGTGGAGTGCAGAAACCGGGGACCAAATCCAAGGCAGGTCGCCACCCGGTGCGCCCGCAGGATGTCGCCGCGAACCGCCTGGAGTGCGTCGGTATGGGCCGCGTTGCGCTCGATATAGGCCAGCAGGGCCACGTAATCGCCCGGTTTCACCCGGTCCAGGTGCGCCTTGAGGATGTCAGCAACGCTGGCATCCTCGCCGCAGGCCGCTGTCAGTTCGGCCGCGTTGCGCGCATCGGTAAAGATCGACAGCACCCCGTCGTCCGCGACCCGGGTCTCTTCCGGGAAGCTGCCGCCGGACTCGTAGGCCGTCGTCAGTTTGCGGGTTTCGATCTTGCTGGCTTCCACGTCCGGCTGGTCGAAGGGATGCACCCCGATGACGGCGCCGATCACGGCGGTGGCCATTTCCCAGCGGAACAACTCCTGGCCGAGATCGTAGATGTCCGCCAGGGTGATCCGGATGACCGGGTGACCGGCCAGATCCAGCTGCATGACGGCCTGCGCCTGTTCGGGATCCGCCGGGGCATCCGCGCACAGGTAGACGAAGACGCGGTCGTCCCCGTAGCCGCCGGGTGCAAGCAGGGCCTCGCCATCGAGCGGGATCACGCCCTTGCCCTGCTTGCCGGTCGACTCCGCGACCAGCTGTTCCAGCCAGGCGCCGATGGAGGCCAGCTGCGGTGTGGCGATCAGGGTCAGCTTGTCGCGGCCGTGATTGGCGGCCACACCCAGGATGCAGCCCAGCACCGCGCCGGGATTGTCACTGATCTGCACGCCCGGTTTGCAGGCCTCGACCATCTCATTGGTACTTTCGAGAAAGCGCCGGCAGTCCACCCCGAGCACCGCTGCCGGTACCATGCCGAAATTGGATAGCGCGGAAAAACGTCCGCCGACATCCGGCCTGCCGCTGAAGATACGCCGGAATTGCTTCTCCGTGGCTTCCTGCTCCAGATGTGAACCCGGGTCGGTTATTGCGACGAAATGGCTGGCTGCCTGCCCGGCGCCCACGGTTTCGACCATGCGCTGGAAGAAGTAGGCCAGCAGGATATTGGGCTCCAGGGTGCTGCCCGACTTGCTGGCCACGATGAACAGGGTGTGCGGCAGATCAACGGCAGCCTCGACGGTGCTGACCTGGGCCGGATCCGTGGAATCCAGGACCTCCAGGCGCGGATAGCCGGAACGGCTGCCGAAACATTCGCGCAATACCTCCGGCGCCATGCTGGAACCACCCATGCCGAGCAGGACCACATGCGTGATATCGCTCGCCGCGATCTCTTTCCCGAAGCCCTGCAGCTCGTCAACCTGCGCCAGCGACGCATCCACGATATCCAGCCAGCCCAGCCACTGGGCCTCGTCACCACCGCTCCACAGGGAGGCATCGCGGTTCCAGAGTCGTGACATCGCGTCATTTTGCTGCCAGTCGTCGAGGGTCTGCTGCACGGCGGCGGCGAGTTCGGAAGGCAGGGTATAGCTGAGCTGGTTCATCGTGGTCCTTCATATCGGGTAATCAGAGAATCCGCCATTGTACCGTTTATGGCGGGCTGCTTAACAGCATGCGGAGATTACGGACAGGTTGTTGTCTGTGCGTAGCCCGGATGGAGCAGCGCGGAATCCGGGAAAAACCGGAGCTAATCCCCGGATTATTCGCTTTGCCCACCCTTCGGGCTGGCTTGGCGGCCTGCATCCAGGCCACATCGCTGTTCTTCCGTCATTGCGAGCGAAGCGAAGCAATCTCCTAACCCGGAGTTAGTCAGCTGGAGATTTCTTCGGCGCTTTGCTCCTCGCAATGACTGCCGTGTCAATCCCGGATTACGGCCTGGCGGCCTTCATCCGGGCTACCTATCCAGTTGCTCCGCCGGCACACCGACTCAGGACAGGCGTCCCTTGAAGTCTTCATAGCCGAAGCGGCGCACTACCTGCAGTTCCCCGGAACTCGTCCAGATTGCCAGCGACGGCAGGTTCACGCCGTTGAAGGTCGTGTTTTTCACAAAGGTGTAGTGGAGCATGTCTTCAAACACGATCCGGTCGCCGATCTGCAGCGGTGCGGCAAAGGAATAGTCACCGATGACGTCCCCGGCGAGACAGGTATTGCCGCCCAGCCGGTAGGTGTGGGGCTGTTCGCCTGGCTGACCCGCACCCCGCACGTCGGGGCGGTAGGGCATTTCCAGCACGTCCGGCATGTGCGCGGCAGCAGAGACATCCAGCATGGCGATGTCGATTTCGTTGTGCACGATATCCAGCACCGAGGCGACCAGCGGGCCGGTACGCCAGCCGACGGCGCCGCCCGGCTCCAGGTAGACCTCGACCCCATGCCTTTCCCGGAAGTCGCGCACCAGCCGGATGAGCAGGTCGACGTCATAGCCGTCGCGGGTCATCAGATGGCCACCGCCGAAGTTGACCCAGCGCATGCGCCCGAGCCACTCGCCGAAATTCGCCTCGAATTGTTCCAGCGTACGCTGCAGGCTGTCGGCCCCGCATTCGCACAGGGCATGGAAATGCAGCCCCTCGATGCCGTCCAGCAGCTCGGGCCGGAACTCTGCGCGGGTCACCCCCAGCCGCGAGCGGGAGCCGCAGGGGTTGTACATGTCGGTGGCCACCTCGTGCACTTCCGGGTTGACGCGGATCCCGCAGGAGACGCCGGCCGCCAGGGCCTGTTCCCGGAAATGCTGCCACTGCGAGAAAGAATTGAAGCTGAGGTGATCGGCGCGCCGCAGGATCTCCGGGAACTCGGCGTCGCTGTAGGCCGGCGCATAGACGTGCACCTCGCGCCCGAATTCCTCGGCCGCCAGCCGCGCCTCGTTGAGGGAACTGGCGGTGCAGCCCTGCAGCGTCTCGCGGATGATCGGGAAGGCGCTCCACATGGCAAATCCCTTCAGCGCCAGGATGATGCGCCCGCCGGACTCCCGCTGCACCCGTTCCATGACGGCAAGATTGCCGCGCAGCAGGTCCTCTTCGAGTACGTAGCAGGGAGTGGGAACCTGCGCGATATCCAGCGCCATACGCCTGCGGTCCCCGGCTGTCACTCCGGCAGTGCGTCGATGTCGACAGCGAACTCGGTATCCGTCCACGGCAGGCCGTGTGCGTTGAGCGCTGCCATGAAGGGATCGGGGTCGAACTCTTCCATGTTCCACACGCCCGGGCGCATCCACTCGCCGGTCAGCATCATCATGGCGCCGATCATGGCCGGCACGCCGGTGGTGTAGGAGACGGCCTGTGCGTTGGTCTCCCGGTAGCAGGCCTGGTGGTCGCAGATGTTGTAGACATAGCGCGAGACCGGCTTGCCGTCTTTTTCCCCGGTGACGATGCAGCCGATGTTGGTCTTGCCATGCGTGCGCGGGCCCAGCGAGGCGGGATCCGGCAGCAGCGCCTTGAGGAACTGGATCGGCACGATTTCACGGCCCTCGAACATGATCGGCTCGATGGAATCCAGCCCGATGTTGCGGAACACTTCCAGGTGCTTGAGGTAGGCGTCCCCGAAGGTCATCCAGAAGCGGATGCGCCGCAGTCCCTTGATATTTTGCACCAGCGATTCCAGCTCCTCGTGGTAGAGAAGGTACATGTTCTTCTCCCCGACCTGCTCGAAATCGAAGCGGTGGTGGATCTCCATGGGGCGGGTCTCGATCCACTGGCCGTTCTCGAAGTAACGCCCGTTGCTGGTGACTTCCCGGATATTGATCTCCGGATTGAAGTTGGTGGCAAAGGCATAGCCGTGGTCGCCGCCGTTGCAGTCGAGGATGTCGATGGTATCGATGCGGTCGAAATGGTGCTTCTGCATGTGCGCGCAGAAAACATTGGTCACGCCCGGGTCGAATCCGGAGCCGAGCAGGGCCATCAGGCCGGCCTTCTCGAAGCGCTCGCGGTAGGCCCATTGCCACTTGTACTCGAACTTCGCCTCGTCCAGCGGCTCGTAGTTGGCGGTATCCAGGTAGTGCACGCCCGTGGCCAGGCAGGCATCCATGATGCTGAGGTCCTGGTAGGGCAGCGCCACGTTGATGACCATGACCGGCTGCACGCGCCGGATCAGCGCCACCATCTGCGAGACATTGTCGGCGTCCACGGCCGCGACATGCACGACCTGTCCGGTCTTTTCGGCCACTTCCCCGGCGATGACCTCGCACTTGGACAGGGTCCGGCTGGCCAGCCAGATATCGGAGAAGACCTCGGGATTCTGTGCACACTTGTGAGTGACCACGCGGCCCACGCCGCCGGCACCAATGATCAGGACTGTACTCATGAGTATTTACCGCAGGGGGAGACTGAAAGTGCCCCGCAAAATAGGGAACTTTCGCACCAGCCCAACACTCATGTCAATCCGGATATCGGGATAGACAGCGGATTTCCGGCACCACCAGGCCCGTGCGGCACTCCGCCATTGACCGGCAGCCCTGAATTTCCGGTTTTCCCTGGTGCCGGCATCAGGAGCCGAACTGCCAACACACCAGTTGATTGGTGCGATTTTATCGATAGCTACTCCCTATCATGTCACCTGCATCCTGAAAGCTTGTTGACAATCCCACCCCGGCGGCGTGCATACTCCAGCCAGCACACATTAACCTGGGCTGCCATCGCAGCAGACACTCAAGGCACCGCATGACCCTGACAGAATTGCGTTACATCGTGGCGCTAGCACGGGAACGGCACTTCGGCCGTGCCGCAACGGCCAGCTTTGTCAGCCAGCCGACGCTAAGCATTGCAATCAAGAAGCTGGAGGAAGAGCTCGGCGTACAGATATTCGAACGCCTCGCCGGAGAAGTCACACTGACACCGGTTGGCAAACAGATCACCGAGCAGGCCCAGTACACCCTGGAAGCCGCGGAGAACGTCCGCCAGGTTGCACGCCAGGGCAAGGACCAGCTGGCGGGGCCACTGAGGATCGGCGCCATCCACACCATTGGCCCCTACCTGTACCCGGAACTGATCCCGTTGCTGCGCAAGAACGCGCCGAAAATGCCGCTGGTCGTCGAGGAGAACTACACCGCCATACTCGCCGGGAAACTCAAGCGTGGCGAGCTGGACGTCATCGTTATCGCGCTGCCCTTTCAGGAACAGGGCATCGTCACCCTCCCCATTTATACCGAGCCGTTTGTCGTGCTGATGCCGGCCGCGCACCCGCTCACGCAGCGCAAGACCATCAAGTCTGCGCAGTTGCGCGACGAGACCGTCCTGCTGCTGGGCTCGGGACACTGCTTCCGTGACCACGTGCTCGAGGCCTGCCCCGAGTGCCTGCCAAAACCCGGGCTGGAAGGCCACCTGCAGCAGACCGTTGAAGGCAGTTCACTGGAAACCATTCGCCACATGGTCGTTTCGGGGCTGGGAATCACTGTACTGCCATGCACTGCCGCCGGCGCCGATCGTTATTCACAGCGACTGCTGGCGATTCGGCGTTTTGCGCGCCCGACACCCAGCCGCACCGTCGCCCTGGCCTGGCGCGCCTCCTTCTCCCGGCCCAGGGTCATCGACGTGATTCGCGACGCCATCGCCAGTTGTAATCTGAGCTGCGTAAAGCCGTTAGCACGGGCGCAACGGCGCACGACTCCTGCCGGCTGATTATCGGAAACTTCGGACCGCCTCCACCAACAGGATATTCATAAGCCACATTGTCACGCCAAAACTCGTGACATTCTCTCAAAAATACATAGAGTTACAACTCTACACGCCGATAAAGTCGCTGCCCGAATCCAGTTTTCCACTCCCACCTCCGGTTCAACGGTGGTACCGGCCACAGGCATCCACGCAGGGCGCCCATCGACAACCACCTGCGCCCCTGACAACCGAAGCCCACAGACATTCAGGTTACTGAATTTAAGGTCGATACTGTTGCTGAAATCTTTTTTACGGACAGCACTCGGTAGCATTTTGTAACGGTTGCAGCTGATAACTACGCGGACGATTCACCGCAGGCAGCAGCCGGCATGCCTTGGCATGCAGTGCCGGGACTCATGGTCCCGCCAGCCGAATGTATTTCATGATTTTCGGGCAGGAGACAAGAGATGGCCCTCATCCAGGTTTATTACAGGGATTTACTGAAAGACGAAGTCGAACTGCAACCCGGCGTCACCACCATCGGGCGCAGCAATGACAGTGACATCAAGATCGATAACGCTGGCGTCTCCGCCCATCACGCGAAAATCATTCATGACGGCAACGGGTTCATTATCGAGGACATTGCCAGCAGAAACGGTACCTTCGTAAATGGTGCGCGCGTCTCCCGCACAACCCTGGCAGACGGTGACGAGGTTGTCATTTCCAAGCATATCCTGAAACTCGCTGCCAATGCCGGGGCCGCTAACTCTCCAGCCAGGGCGGAGCCCGAGAAACAGCAAGTTGTACAGGGCGCCACCATTGAGGTAGACGTCTCCAACCTTGGTGAACTGGTCAGGCAACGGCAGTCACAGTACGGCGCCTACCTGTTGCTGACAGGCGTGGTGCAAAGGCGCGCCAAGTACCCGCTCAACAAACTGAATTTCAAGTTCGGCAAGGCCCGGGATGCTGACATATACACACCGGGATGGTTTGCGCCGAAAATTTCCGCCAGGGTGGTCTGCAAGAACGACGGGTTCTACATCGTCCCGTCAAGTCGCGGCCACGTGAAAGTCAACGGCATGTCGGTGCAGGCCCCAATGAAGCTGGAGGATGGCGATGGCCTGTCCGTGCGCGGCATCAGCCTGATGTTCTACCGGCAGACCGAAACCGAAGACAAGAAATGACCCTGAAGATTCCCGGCTACAAGATAACCCGGCCCATCGCGGAAGGCGGTATGGCCTCGGTCTATCTGGCTGTGCAGGAATCACTGGAACGGCCGGTCGTCCTTAAGCTGCTGAAGAAATTCAACGATGTTTACCAGTCGGCCCGGTTTGTCAAGGAAGGGCAGATAATCGCATCACTGAACCACAACAACATCATTACCATCTATGACATCGGTGTCTTTGGCGAGCGTTATTACCTGTCCATGGAATACCTTGAGGGCGGCAACCTCGAAGACAAGATCCTGGAAGGCATAACACCCGCCGCTGCACTTGATATGGTGGAGGTAATTGGGGACTGCCTGGACTTTCTGCACAAGAGAAACATCATCCATCGTGATATCAAGCCGGCGAATATTCTCTTTCACAGCGATGGCACCCCGATACTCACCGACTTCGGCGTAGCCAAGCAGCAGGAAACCGATTCCCGTCTGACCAAGGACGGCACCGCGCTGGGAAGCCCGTACTACATCAGTCCCGAGCAGGCCGAGAGCAAGCCGGTTGACGGGCGCTCGGACATCTACTCGCTGGGCATCATCCTCTACGAAATGCTGACGGGGAAAAAACCCTTCGAAGGCGAGTCCGATATCCAGATTATCATTTCGCACCTCTCGGACCCCGTGCCCTCACTGCCGGATGGACTGGAACAGTACCAGGAACTGGTTGACCGGATGATTGCGAAAGACCCGGACGAGCGGTTTTCCACAGCGGAAGAAATGCTGCTCTATATAAAGACATTCCGGCAGGCCGGATGCCAGCCTGCCCGGAGAAAGAATCCGTCAGGTTTTGCCGAAGAGCCTCGCCCGCATGGCACCTCACTGCTGGGCGGTGCATTCCGGCAGGTGGCCGGTCTGGGCCACGATACGGGGGGAATTCGTGTGGCAGGGGCGATGGCGTTATTGCTGCTCATTGCGGTGCTGTCGCTGCAGGCAATGCCGACAATCACGACAAAGGCACAACAGCTGTTTTCCAGCACAGGTCCCGTGGTGCCTGTACATATGAACACCATGCCGGCTGCAGGATATTGCACCATCCAGACACACCGAGTACCTGGAACGGGCCAGACAGGCCCTCAGGAAACTGCGCTACACCAAGCCTGCCCACGACAATGCCTATTATTATTACCAGCTGGCGCTCGACGAATCGCCCGGCAATGAACAGGCGTTGCAGGGTATTGCGGAAATAGCAGAGATACATGCGGACCTGGTGGAATGGGCGCTGGGGTTGCATGAATACGGCAAGGCCAGGGAATACCTGGCAACGGGTATAAAAATCGACCCGCAGAACGAGCGACTGCTCGAGCTTGCCGCGAACGACACTCTCAGATGAACCCGTCAGGGTAAACACCGCGACAGCTACGGGAAAACACCATGAATACGCGTGTGGCACAGGGACAAACCGGAAAGGGGATGATGCATCATGTCATGGCAGTTTAGTCTGGCCTCGGATATTGGCGGGCGCGCCGAACAGCAGGATTGCCTGGACAAGCTCAGCCTGAAAGGCGGTGACTCACACCTGGTCATCGTTGCGGACGGCATGGGCGGACACCGTGATGGCGCCCTGGCCGCCCGCAGCGTCATCGAAACGGCCAGGCAGAACCTGGATACGGACAAGCTTGCGGACCCGAGGGCATTTCTGAAATCTCTCTGCCTGGAGTCACACCAGACGATCAATGAACTCGGCGGTGATGCTGAACGCTCACCGGGGAGCACCTGCATCCTGTTATATGTAAACGGACCCGAGGCCTACTGGGCCCATGTCGGCGACAGCCGCCTGTACCATTTCCGCAACGGGAAATTGCTGAACCGCACGCGTGACCACTCCGTAGCCCAATTGATGGTGGAGCAAGGGCGGCTGAACGAGGCCGATGTAGCAGACAGTGCCCTGCAAAACCAGCTCTACATGCGCCTGGGCGGCGACAAGACACCGCAGCCGGAATTCGGCGCCTCGGAAATCGAGACTGATGACATCTTCATGCTCTGCAGCGACGGTTTCTGGGCCTACATCACCCCTGAAGAAGCCGTCTCGATCCTGCAGAACCTGCCCCTGGAGGAAGACGGCGCGGCCCGTCTCGTTGCCATCGCCAGGGAACGTGGCGGCAGCAGCGGTGACAACATCAGCCTCGCGCTGACCCGCTGGATTCCCGAGAAATCCAATGGCAGCCGGGGACTACTGTCACGGCTGCGTGGTTATTTCGGCCTGTAACCTCGCGGGGAAATACCCGCCCGGATCCTGTTCTAACCTTCAACCCGGCGAACCAGCCAGTCAACAGGGATGCCGGCAACAATTGCGGCCGCTTAATCGGCCGGCTTCTGATCTGACGGCGGACTGCTCAGTACCTTCTTTCCGGAAAACATGGCAGAGACCAGCGTACCGCCTTCACGCAGTTCAGTCACCACGACCGCCACGATATGCAGCGAAGCAATCACAAGCAGCACATAGAAATTGTAATAATGAATGGTGATGAATGGCTTGCGGAAGGCACGCATCGCTTCATATGAGGCCTCTTCATACATCCCAGGCGCATAAGGGACCAGCGTTGCCGGATCAATACCAGGGGCGGCCACCCAGCCGGCGATCCATGAACCGATGGGCGGGTAGAACAGATCCGTGCCCGCCAGCACCAGCCCGGTAACAGCCTGCACCAGCAGCAGCAACAGCAGGCAGCTGACTGCGAGACGCCCCAGTGGATTGTGCCCGAGATACTGGCGCGGCCGGCCGGCGCTGAAGTCGCTGATGTAACCCCGCACCTCGTTCATGTAGCCGCGCCCACCGGGCAGGATCGCCCGCCAACGCGCATGCGGCCCGCCGATAAAGGCCCAGATGAGACGCCATGACAGATTCAGCGCGAACACGTAGCCGATCCAGACATGCACGGTCTTCAGCAGGATTTTGCCGTCGTTGGATACGCCGAGCGTCTTGGCGTTGAGGATGACCACACCCACGGCGATCAACCCGAGTATGCACACCAGATTGATCCAGTGAAACCAGCGGACGCCGGCATCCCAGACAGAATAGACTTTTAGATCGGTCATAGCGGCGCTCCTTTAATTTTCACTTGCGTAATAGTGTAGCAACCCCGACAGATTTCCTGTAACAGATTCACTGGTTATCCCGCGCCGGCGGATATTGTGGACTTTCGCTGGCACGATCCGGGGCATACCCGGGCGTCCTGGCACATCCAGAATGGCACCTGCCTGCAAGAAGTGATGGAGCCGGGTGGCTGGTCGTCGCTTGAGGTGGTGTTACGGTATGCGCACCTGGCTGGCGAGCATCTGAAACTGGCTGCAAGTCGTGTCGATGGCACAAACCTGGCACAACATCGTCAGGACAGTAACTTGAGGTTGATCGTAAACAACTGAAATTAATGGTGGCCAGGGACAGAATCGAACTGCCGACACCGGGATTTTCAGTCGGAACGGTTCTTGCCCAGTCACATAACATTCAGTCACTTACGGCGCTTGCGCTAACAATTTCGCACCTCAGCGTATCTGAGCGATGCCGCAAGAAAGCACTCTTTGGCACAACGTTGGCACAGACCACTTTAGCCAATACATGTACTGGTCTTTATTTATAGCAGGCCACTTTGAAAGGGCTCCGCACTCACCCGCGCCAAACGGGGCTTGTAATAATAGCCGCCTCAGAGCGGCGCTCCTGCTGTGGCGGAGCCACGGGAGCGCCTCCCCCTTAAATAAAACAAAAAGTTGATATATCAGGCACGTGACTATTGCTATCGCCCGACAGGTGTGTGCGAACTACACAATAGCTTTAAACTTCAGAGTTTAACTACTAGACGATGATCTACTGAAAAAACGTCAGGAACACTCTACTCCTTTATACCTGATCATCCAGATGAAGTATGTGTGACTGACTCTGCGTCTGTGCCGTGACAATTTGCCTATCAAGGTAAGTGCTGCTCAATTGGAGCGGTGAGTTAAGCGTGGGTGAATCGACATCATAGGTTATGACCGAATTCGTCAGGCGCCGCCACAGTGGCATTCCGATTGCGTCGATGTACTCCCACGACTTGTCTCTGGACTCCGCTGCCCAAGGGTCATCGACGGTAAGCTCAGAGCCATCAACGGCGCGGCAGACCACCGAAAGGTACCCGTTATCCGGCATGCCCGGTTCGGCGTCATTGCGTTTACGATAGATCGAGTCGATGGGCTCCAAGCAAAAGTAGCGTAGCATGTATTCCATCATTGGTACCGAGATGTACCAGAATGTATTGGCCTCTTTCTGAAATCCACCGAAGGTGTTGAATGTCATCGTATGGTCAGATTTCTCGGTGACATTCGTCGAGATAATCATTATTCCATTAGGTTTTAGTAGCGCCCTCACGCCAGCCAAAACGTGAAACGGCGAATATACGTGGTATAGCAGACCTGATACATTAATAAGGTCGAACCCCAAGCTTCCAGCCCTGCCAAGTTTTTCACTGAGCCCATACATGCTACCAACTTGCCTGAACCCGAAACGCACATCGTGGTAATGCTGTACGGCAAGGAGTTTTCGGTAGCAATGATAGATTGCATCTGTCGCAAGGACTCGCCTTGCACCCCTTCTGCTCATCAATAACGGAAGTATTCCTTCCATAGATCCCAGGTCAAGACAATCCATGCCATCCAGTTCGACTTTTGCCATCAGGATTCTAGGTAGAAATGGTATTTCGGCAGGGTATATTCCCTTTGTAATACAACCTTTCCTCAATTCTATCGAGTAATACCACCATTGAGTCATCAACTTGCTATGGAGCAATGCCGAATCCGTCTCGGGATATCTCCGCATGAATGAGCCCAGATAAGCGGGTGACTGAAGTGCAATACGTTGCATAATTGATGGTTGCAACATCTTGCGAACAACGCGGTGCTTGAGCCGTGTATTTGCCGACAACAGAGAGGTAAGTTTCATTTTCTGGTTATGCATCTGGAGACTGAAAATCAGCGACGAAGAATAAACGCTCCTTCCCCGAAAAGCCATTAAACAACCGGTAAAGAGATCACAGATCGCTGTCTGCTCGCCTGTACGACAAAACACTGGAAATTGAAAAATCTGGCAAGACCTACCTGTACGACATTTGGCAGGAAGCTGACGCGGATCAGTCCAAATCTCGCAGGGCGATTGCTGTGCCGTTGAATGAAGACGCCCTGAGCGTCCTCTCGCAGCGATGTGGAATACATCCGGTCTTCGTCTTCACGTACAAAGGCGCTCCGGTGGCGAGGACGACCACCAAGGCATGGAAGCACGCTTTGGCGCGGGCTGGCATAGAGGACTTTCGCTGGCACGATCTGAGGCACACCTGGGCATCCTGGCACGTCCAGAATGGCACCAGCCTGCAAGAGCTCATGGAGCCGGGTGGCTGGTCGTCGTTTGAGATGGTGTTACGGTATGCGCACCTGGCTGGCGAGCATCTGAAACTGGCTGCAAGTCGTGTCGATGGCACAAACCTGGCACAACATCGTCAGGACAGTAACTTGAGGTTGATCGTAAACAACTGAAATTAATG
>CAVPAE010000010.1:0-290629 GCA_963701455.1 uncultured Gammaproteobacteria bacterium | reverse complement strand
CTCGGCCAGGACGCGTTCAAACTAGAGCTGCAGGCTGTGCAGCTGATCACTGATCACGTGACCATAGTTGGCCACCAGATCATCCACGCTCTCTTTGCGTGCCTCAGGTTCTCGTATGATGGCAACGTCGAGCCGGCCATTGGGTTTGTGTTTGCCGCCGCCAATCCGCCCATGTCCCTGGCATCCAGCCCGGAAAACAGCGCGAGCTGTGCGTGACCCACTGGTCGAGTAATGGCTGTGGATGCACCAGGACCAGGGTATTGCATTGCTGTTTGGCGATAAGCCAGACGCCAATGATGGTCTTGCTCATACCGCGGTGAACGAAGATCCCGATGTCGTGTTTGCGCAGAGCATTGGCGGCCTGTTTCTGGACGGAAGCGAGTTTACCGTCAAAAGGACGTCGAATGGATCTCCGGGGTGGCGATGGTCGTCGATGGTCAATGCGCTGCTGTATTGATGGAGCAAGGCGGTGAGTTCCTCAGGACAGCCCCGTGGCAAGGCGATGTGTTGGGAATGCTCCGGCGAGGCTGATGACCCGGTGTCATGCCGTCTAAATAGTCGCATGCCCGCTTTTTGTAGAACTCCGGATTCTGAAAGGCCGCCAGCCGTTTGATCTGGTTCAGCAGGGGTGATGGCAGATCTGTTTGGTCCACGAACAGGCGTTGTGCAAGCACAGCATGTACTTCAGTGGTACGGATTCGGCAAACGGTCCCTTCTGACGTCCTGAAGGCGGACGTTCCCATGGAACACCATCCTTTCCGCCTTCATTTAGTGAAACTGAATCGCACACCGACAATTTTGCTACGGCGTGCCTCGCTCCTCGTGTAATGGATCCCACTGTGGCAGGAGCCATCTGTGGCAGAGATGCCAGAGAGCGCCCACTGATCGGCGTGCGGCCGGAACACCGATCAGCAGGTTCACATTCTCCATTTGCCGCGGTTCATATTGAAGTGGGAGGGCGATGAGGTTGCCGAAGCCGCCACGCGGCAGAGTATCCTGATTGGGGAACAGGCGGCGAAGAGCTCATGGCCAGCTGATGACGGCGTGCCATGGTCTCGGTGATGAGATAACAGCCCATGCGGCGGGCGCTGACGGCGGGGACGGGTGAGCTGAAGAAGAACCAGACATGGGCGCCGTTGCCGATCGCGAGCGTTCCACTGCGACCGGGACACCGAGATCCCGACAGGTGTCGGCGAAGACCGCGACACTCATCGAGCCAGGATTCCTTGTCAAAGTCAGCCGCGAGAAACCAGCAGGTTTCGTCCTTGAGCAGGGGATAGACGCCAATGGTGTATCGGCCCTGCAGATGGTCGAGGACAACCTGATCGCTGATCGGCAGAAATGCCTGGTTTTGGCACTCACTGCACTTCACCCGGGGTTTTTGACAGACGCCACGTACCCATTCATTGCCGCAGGCCGGCGATATCCTTTCCGGCCGGTCTTCGAACTCATCCAGAGCAATGGAAAGACATCGTTCCTTGGGCCACGGAATAGTTGGCGAAACAGAGATATTTTAACCTTCTGCAGTGGTGGGGACATCAGTGCCGGGTTGTGCCGCCTGGGCGGATGAAACCGCAGGGCCTGGCTCCATGGCAGCAAGCTTTGCCTTGAGTGCATCCAACCGCGCTTGGCTCTTCTTATGTTTCTGCGCGAGTTCGGCGAACAGGGATTCTTCGTGGGCGATTGCCTGGCGAAGAGATTGCTCCTTTGTTAATGCCATGGTCCGCCTGGTTCCCACATTGCGCTGAAGTCCTGATCTTGTGTCAACGCCTGCGTTGGCGGAATTAGGAATGTTTTCAGGAAAAGGCAGACGTCCGTTAATGAGGGCGGGGAAGTACCAGTATTCCCTTGCGCACGAAGGCATTCCACTGTGTTTTCTTTTGTGCGTCTTCATAGAACGCGGGACTGAGCCCTGATGGTATGTATTCAGGCAACGGCGTTCGACGACGCGAGAAGGTGTTGCGGATCGCCTCGGACAATGTCAGACCATCGAAGTCGAACTCACGGGCGATGACCCAAAGATCGTAGAAGTCTTTCATCCGGCTATTCGCTATACCCAGGTTGACCAACGCCTGGTATTTCTCCGCCACCACGGTCTCGCGGGGATAAGCCTTCAAGCGTGGAGCAGGGTTGCCCAACAGGGTTGGATATTCGATCTCTATCGCCCTGGGTGTCACAGCGTCCCCGAAACCGACGTCGGCCTGAATCGGCACTCGGGCGCCGGCCAGGTCACCAAACAGTCTCACCCGTGTTCCACCGTATTCTGTCTCATCACGGATCATTTCAACTTGTACGCTGTTCGCCATCAGCATTAGACCGTCATCTTCGACGGGAATGTCACAGAGTTCGCGAAAGATTGCCTGCAGGCTTGCTTCACTGCTGTCGCCGAAGCCGAGGAAATCCACATCACGTGTTGGTCGGTGTGGTTGGTCACTCCACAGCATGAATAGCATCGCACCCTTCAGGATGAAGCGATCCCGATAATTGGACTGACTCAGGCGGTACAAAAGTCGTTCCAGCCCATATTGGGTCAGGATCAGCTGGAAATCCTCACCTCGTTCACGTGCCAGTGCCAGCAATCGGTCACGCACCGAAGATGCTGTATTTTTCCCGCGTTTATCATTCATGTCACGAGCGATTCCAGGTAGGGTCGCATGATATTTTGGACGCGGCAGATATCTGCATAGTGCCAAAAGTCATCCATGGTGCAGCGTCGTGATTGCCAACATTCCCTGAGCGCCTCGATGGCTACATCCAGACCGATCTTGTTACGGTATTTGAAGCAATCCGCCACGGTCTTGGCAGGGGAATAGACGTGCACGGTAACCCCCTCGATTTGATATTCCTCGACCCCGGCATTGAGTGTGGCATGGGAGAATCGGACGATACGCAGCGGTGGGTACTCTATGCGTGGCCGCCAGGATTTTTCGCCGATGGCCAGCCAGACTTCAAACGGCGCCTGTGTCGTAAGCTCGTGAAAGCGCAGGGCGGACAGGAGACAGACCACACCCTTCGGCACACGTTTGCAGGCCTCCGCCAGTGAGTGGTGCTCGGTGACACCACTGTCGGGGAGGACATAGAGCCCTCGGGCGATCCGCTGCAGCTTGCCGGCTGTACAGAGGCGACTTAGGTAGGTCCGGGGAATGTTGTAAGGATCCAGATCACGCGGACGCAGAACCCCCGCTTTCCTGACCAGTTGCAGGACCTTGTCTATCTGTGTGGTTTGGGTAGGCATGATTTCAAAATGTTACATTACATAGGGGAATATCCACAACACCCGATGTATTGTAACAACCCTGAAAGGCTGACTGTGTGGATTCTAATCTGTCCAATAGATGGCACGAAATAACCCCAAATACAGGCAAATAAGGCCAAATAGCCCAATTTTATTGGACAGTATAAACCGCATAAAAGCACTGAATTACAACAGGATGCGTGAACTCAGGCGGAACACTACGAACCAGGCGGTCGGGAGTTCGAATCTCTCCGGGCGCGCCATTCAATGAAAACAGCAAGTTAGTGAAGACTTTGCAGGTCTTTTCTACTTGCTGTTGTCCTTTCAGGTCCTGCCTCTGTTCATTGTAAATCAACACGTTGTCTTCTAGTTCGAGTACCTGGTTGGAAACCAGGTGATCGGTTACCCAGTAGTCACTGAACGCTCTATTTATAAATGTGTTCCAGATCTGCTGAACCTGCCATCTGTCCAATAGATGTCCGAATGTTCAATAGAATCAGGTTTCCCCGTTTTTATAGCAGTGCTGAATTATATTGATATCTGGCGTTTACCCGCCGACCTCAGTAATCGACCCAGACTAATGGAATGGTAAATACCCGTTAGAATGTAGTCTGCCCAATTCTGACATTGTGTCCCAAGTGATGCGAATGGGGTGTCTCAGGGTTATCTTAGGCAAGCGCTCGCCAAGCCGCCAGCAAGGCTGTAAATCGGCACATGGTTTCCGTGCCGGTCGGCGCAGTAACTTGTTGGATTACATGCAGTCGACTGGATCAAGATTGAATGCTGATTCACACTCCGTAGCCACTATTGTTTGAATTCAGGTTTATTTCAGCTGGCGTTGCTAGTCTATTGTCGAGGTTGGCCATGCAGAACCTGGCGATGGAGCCGCTTGTTGCCTGACACCTCTGCGCGTAGTGTTCTATGTGAGTGTTGTATAAGCATAAATAGCTGACAAGAACCTGATAACACGGGGGCAGTTGTGATGGGTACCGGAACTTTAGCGTTTATCATCTTTGCCTTTGTAGTGGCGCAGGTTGCGGTGCTGATGGGTATAGGGATCTTTCGCCAGAGATGGAAATACCAGAATCTGGAATCGCTTCCGGGCGAATCGCCGGTCGCTGGCACAGAGAAGGTATTTGCCACCACGGAACCCGCTTGGGATGGATTCAGGGAGTTCATGGTTAAAAGCCGAGTCATCGAAGATGATGCCCGGTCGGTCTGCTCGTTTTATCTGGTACCCGCTGATGGCCAGCCGCTTCCTGCATTCAAGCCGGGGCAGTTCCTGACGTTCAGGCTTCAGCTTGAAGAGCCGGTGCGCCATGAGCCCAAGACCGTGGTGCGATGCTATTCACTATCGGACAGACCGAATCCTGACTACTACCGGGTGTCAATCAAGCGAGTTCCTCCTCCAGCCGAGCCGCCGGATGTCCCGGCCGGGCTTTCTTCCAACTTTTTCCACGACCGGGTACAGGAAGGCGCACGGCTTATGGTAAAAGCCCCGTCCGGTCATTTTCATCTGATGACAGAGGAGCCCCTGCCCATCGTTCTTGTGGGCGGTGGAATAGGGATTACCCCGATGCTGAGCATTCTCAATACTGTCATGTACAGTGGAACTTCAAGGGAGATCTGGTTGTACTACGGGGTGCGCAACGGTGCCGAGCACGTTATGAAGGAATACCTGGAATCGTTGCGAAAGGCACATCTCAACTTCCACCTCCATGTCTGCTACAGCAGCCCCACTGAGGGAGATGTGGAAGGCGTTGACTACCATCACAGGGGCAGGATAGATCTTCAGTTGCTGCGCTCCACCCTAAAATTGATGCGCTACCAGTTCTATGTCTGCGGTCCCAGGCTGATGATGGAGGCACTGGTCCCCGCTCTGGCGGAATGGGGTGTCGCTACCGATGACATCTACTACGAATCCTTCGGGCCTGCATCGCTCATTAAGCATGAGAACCTCACGCGACAGGTATCGACAGAAGCGACAGCTGCGCAAGCCTTCACTATTACCTTCAGCAAGTCAGGCAAAAGCATCCCCTGGGATCCAGGTACTGATTCCCTGCTGGAATTCGCCGAGTCCAATGGGGTCGAGGTGGAGTCGGGTTGCCGGGCCGGCAGTTGCGGTAGCTGCCAGACCGGCCTCGCAGCCGGCGAGGTGGCTTATAACCAGGCACCCGATGCCGACGTGGATTCCGGCCATTGCCTGCTGTGCATCTCAACCCCCAAGAGCGACCTCACATTGGCTGCATAGAGACGACTATGGACCATTCGCTTATTCGCAAGGAAGTTCTTCCGTTTCTGGGAATGTTCGGGGCGCTTCTCCTCTTGACCATAATTATCGATGCACTGCTCCATCTGTTCGATCTGGTGTGGGTGGGACGCTATCTGGGGATACCCGGTACCATCCTGATACTGCTGTCGTTCTTCTACTCCATGCGCAAGCGCAAGCTCATCACTGTGGGCAAACCCAAGATTCTACTCATCCTGCATGAGACCCTGACCTGGCTGGGTGCCCTCATGATCCTGGTGCATGCCGGAGTGCATGTGTACACCATCCTGCCCTGGCTGGCACTCATCGCCATGCTGGTCAATGTTATCAGCGGCATGACCGGCAAATATCTGCTGGACCGTTCGCGTCGTTTTCTGGCAGAGAAGAAAGAAAGCTATGCCCGGCGGGGCCTGACTGATGAGGCCGTTGATAGGGAACTCTTCTGGGATGCCACGACGCTGAATGTGATGAAAAAATGGCGGGCAGTGCATCTTCCGATCACGCTGGTATTCGCGGTCCTTGGCATAACCCATATCCTCAGCATCTTTTTGTTCTGGGAGTGGCAATGAGAAACAAGACCATCATGGCTATTGTTGTAGCCAACCTGGCAGCGGTGTTGCTGCTGGTGTTCATTTATCCTCATCTGATGGTCAGTCCAGGCAAGCTAATTGACGCTCACCTGGAACTCACCATCGACTGCTTCGCCTGCCACAGCGTATTTACCGGAAGTTCTCCTGAGAAGTGCATTCAATGCCACAAGGTGGAGGAGATAGGCCTGAAGACCACCAAGGGGTTGCCCATCGCCAATGAGAAGAAGAATGTCTCGTTCCACCAGAAACTACTTGCGCAAGACTGTATCGCCTGCCACAGCGACCATAAAGGTGTGCAGGCCTTTCGCCCCATCAGTCAGTTCTCTCATCAACTGCTGGAGGCAGCTGCGCAAGAGCAGTGCGATGGTTGTCACAGCAATCCAGGTGACAACCTACATCAGAATATCAAGGGCAACTGTGGGCAGTGTCACTCTGAAGAAAGCTGGACTCCTGCCACGTTCGATCACGACGAATACTTCCGTTTCGACAAGGACCACACCACGGAATGCAGTACCTGTCATATGAACAACGACTACAGCAACTTCACTTGCTACGGTTGCCATGAGCACTCACGGTCTAATATCCGGGAAGAGCATGTCGAGGAAGGGATCTACGACTATGAAAACTGCGAAGAGTGCCATCGCAGCGGCGATGAAGATGAGGCGGAATACCTCTGGAAGGCAAAACGCTCCAGGTCCGGGGAGGGCAAAAATAACTCCCGGCGTCCTGGCCTGGAATGGAAAGAACGAAGGCATGATGACGATGATGATTAGAAACTCAGCGCCATACTCACAGTAAGCACGCATTACAGGAGCACCGCGATGACCGATCTTAAAGCCTATTCTGTCTGGGACGCCAACGTCCGCTGGTTTCATTGGCTCAATCTGTTGTGCATGCTCGGGCTGATCGCCGTGGGCATGGCCATCCTCAACGCCAAAGCGCTCGGTGTGACCGATGACGGCAAGATTCTGCTGAAGACCGTGCACGTCTGGATTGGTTATGTGTTCGCGGTAAATCTGCTGTGGCGCCTGGTTTGGGCCTTTATCGGTGGAACACATGCACGCTGGCGGGCAATCCTGCCCGGTGGGCGTGGCTACATGAATGAGGTGCGCGGTTACATCGCCGATTTCAGGGCCGGACTGCCACGCCAGTACCTCGGGCACAATCCGCTCGGACGCATCGCGGTTACCCTCATGCTGTTCCTGTTGCTGGTACAGGCCGTCACGGGGCTGGTACTGGCGGGCACGGATCTGTTCTACCCACCCATCGGTTCGTGGATCGCCGGCTGGGTGGCTGCTCCGGGCGTTGATACCGCAACGCTCGTGCCCTACGCGAAGGAGATGTATGACGAGGCCGCTTACGAGGCGATGCGCGCCTTTCGCAAACCCTTCATCACCTTTCATTACTACGGCTTCTACGTGCTACTCGCATTCGCCGTGATTCATATCCTGGCAGTCGTCGTGACAGAGCTGCGCGAGGGCGGCAATCTGATATCCGCAATGTTTTCGGGCAAGAAAGTACTGAGCGGACCACCAGCAGATCAGACGAAAGCCGATTAAGGCACGGCAACCCGGTGAGTGCGGGTTGAAGGCATGGATTCGGCCTCGGTATTTTTCATTATCCACCGAAACAGTATCGGCCGTTTATTGCCCTTCCTGCTCGTGCGGCCCATTGATTCAATTGTCCAATAGAAGGCGCCAAACAACCCCGAATATAGGCAAATAAGGCCAAATAGGCTGATTTTATTGGACAGTGTGAGTCGTATAAAAGCATAGAAATACAATAGGATGCGCGTATTCAGCTGGAACACTACGAACCAGGCGGTCGGAGGTTCGACTCCTTCCGGGCGCGCCATTCAATGAAAACAGCAAGTTAGAGAAGACTTTGCAGGTCTTTTCTACTTGCTGTTATTTTTTGTATTTCCCTCAGTTCTCAAGAAATCAATGGGTTGTGAATTACCCCGAGCACCTGGTTAAAAAAACCAGTTGGTCGGGCTTGTGAAGCTGCGCACTGATGTCAGAATAAATTGCGCCATTTGACCTGTATATCGATACACGATATATTTTGGGTATGCTGAAAAACTTGGCCGACAAGACGACCCAGGATATCTATGATGGTATCAACAGTCGTCAGGCGCGAAAGCTGCCGCGTGAGTTGCACGATAAGGTACGACGGTTGCTGGACCAGATCAACGCGGCTCCGAAACTTGAAATGTTACGTATTCCGCCAAGTAACCGATTGGAAAAATTGAAAGGTGATCGTGCGGGGTTCTGGAGCCTGCGGATCAACGATCAGTGGCGCATTGTGTTCCGTTGGCAAGGTCAGGATGCACTGGATGTACAAGTGACCGACTACCACTAGGTGAATTAAATGCTACCGAAAAAACGCCCCCCCACACACCCTGGCGAGATGTTGCTGAAAGAGTTTCTGGAACCTCTTGGTATGACCCAGAAAGCCTTTGCCTCGCATCTTGGCTGGACCTATGCGCGCCTCAACGAGGTCATCAACGGCCGCCGACAGGTCAGTGCCGATTCGGCACTGGCACTGGGCGAGGCTCTCAAGACTGGTCCTGAGTTCTGGTTGAATCTGCAACGTGACTGGGATCTCTGGTATGCCATCGATTCGCACCGCAAGGTGCCTCCGCTGAAGAAAGTAGGGTAATAAATGGCTAATTGCCAGGCAAGGACAGCGCTTGGCATGACATGCTGCTTGAGGGTGGCGAATTCCTATTCGCGCGGCTATACGGACCTTTCAGTGGGGGGGGCAATCGGGCTGTGCTGGTTTTGTGCAACCTTGCAGTGACAACGAATTGAGTTTTTGGGCGCCTCATTGAAAATGGTCCGAGAATTCCCTTCGCTGGCTAAAAGGGAGGCCGGCCTCCAGCTTGACCGTGTTCAGCGCGGCTTGGATCCAACGGACTGGAAGCCCATGAAATCCGTTGGTCAGTGCGTGCGCGAGATACGTATCCAACATGAAGGACAGTATCGCGTGATCTATGTGGCGTCTTTTGAGACAAGGGTTTACGTGTTACATGCCTTTCAAAAGAAAACCCAGAAAACGAGCAAGCAGGATTCACACAAAGCAAAACGTGCGTTAAAGGAACTATTAGAGAGGCAACGGTCATGAGCGAGATAACACAGTTTGAAAGTGTATGGGATGCACTTGAAGATGATCCTGTTCGCCAGGAAAATCTGAAGTTGCGTTCTGAATTAATGATCACGATTACGGAAACCATTAAAGAGCGTGGACTGAAACAGCAAGATGCCGCCGAGCTGCTGAACATTTCACAGCCACGAATCAGTGCATTTTTGAACGGTAAGATCGATGAGTTCCGCCTGGATACCCTGGTAGATCTCGCGCATCGGCTGGGATTGCATGTGTCTATCAATATTGCTGCATAACAGTTGTGCATAAGGACTGTGCCAATTTCCTGGTAACTTGAACTACCAGTGAACTGCAAGTGACAGATTAATAAAGCAAGTAAGATCGTCCAGACTGGCTACGAACCCGGCAGCCGGAGGTTCGACTCCTTCCGGGCGCGCCAACCAACAAAGAACCCCTCCTTGTGCGGGGTTCTTTCGTTTGTGGGTTACTCTCCGGTGTGTTGGGCTACGCATTCTTCTCGCACGTTGGTGGTGCTGCAGGCGATTCTGCCGACGGTTGTTTCTGCCATCGAGCTGGGCCTGTTTTTTCTGAATCCTGTTAACACTGTGCTGGTTGTGCCTGAAGTACGGCGAAAGGTAGACTGTGCCTGTAACGGAATGCTATATCCGGCACTGATAATTGCGGTATGGACACTCATTCAGCAACACGGTAACTCTCTGAAAGAAAGATGTTTATTTTTTAACCCGGGAGGCGAACTGATGAAGACTTTATCGTTGATGATTATGGGCGCAGCGCTGGCATTGGGTGCACAGGTTGCGATGGCCGTAACAATGCTGTGCGGCGGCTCCGTCATACAGGATGGAGAACTGGAGCCGGTGACGGAGGAGCAGGTGCTGGCAGCATGTGGAGAGCCCACATCCAGGAGCGAGGATGGTCAGTGGGTGTACGCAAAACCGGGAGAGTTGGTCAAAACCCTGCGTTTCGACACCGATGGCAACCTGCAGAGCATTAGCACAGAGTTTGACGCTAACTGAAGACATGTAGCGGCCGATGCGGACGTGCGGTAGTACAAGTTCCGACCGTGACAATTCTTTGAATGCCACATCAACCAAGTGGAGTAATTCATGTCTGTTAAATTTGTAACCCTGCTGCTCGTATTGACGGTGGCACTGACCGGTTGTGAATCCACAAAGCACAAGGCAGGACCTCCGCCGCCACCAACGGAAGTCACCCCGGGTTCAACCTTTACCGTGGTGAAGGGTTTCCTCGTGCCATCCGGTGTCAGTAGTGTCTTTTTTCAGAATGCCCGGCTGTACCCGGAAGGGAATATCCAGCCAAATTTTCCGTATTGCGAACTTTCCGTCGGTGCCGCAACCGCAGACGGCGTGTTGATCAGGGAAGGGGTGTTGACTGTAATCAAGGTCACCTACGATGAACACGCTATCGGAACTGGCGGCGCCGATATATCGATAACCGGCTTTCACCTTCTGGAAGCCGCGTCCGGCAATACTTACCTGATGGACTGCATGCTGCCGCTGCTCTCCCGGGGTGCGCTTTTTGTAACGCCTGCAGAGGTCCATGGCGCTGTCGCAGACCACATGGAACTCAAGGTGGCGCCCTAGGCTATTCGTTAATTTGACTTCAATCGATTGCAGCACATAAGCCACAGGAGCGCTTTTCATGTCTTCAATGGAAGAGATCGAGTTGGAGAAACATCGCAAGGCGCTCGACAAAGACGTCGTATCACTGGTTGATAAATACCTCAAGGCGATGGAGTGGAACATACCCGAGGTTGACGAAACGAAAGCGCGGCAGCTGATTCTGGACGAGATCAAGCAGGTGATCAGCCGGATAGAAAGCCAGTCCTGAAGCCGGCCAGCATTTACCGATCGGGCGTTCAATATGCGTGAGACGCAATGTTTCAGGATGCTGGATCGGTCCAGGGCTTCGGTGCGTACTTAGGCCGTTACACCGAAGACAACGCTGAATAAGTCATCACCCCGGCGAATGCAAGAATGACAGATCGGGACTCGTTCAGACCATCCCCAGGGAGGTTTTGAACTGATGTCTTCCTCTGGTGAATCAAAGCTGGGTACCTTTTCCACACTGTCCATCGGAATCGGCGGCATGGTAGGTGGCGGTATCTTCGCTGTTACCGGGCTAACGGTTGAAGTCACGAAAGGTGCTGCCCCTGTCGCTTTTCTGATCGCAGGGATTGTGGCGCTGCTAACCAGCTACTCCTATCTCAAGTTGACGCTGCGCTTTCCCGGAGAAGGCGGGACGGTCGAGTTTCTGAACCGTGCATTCGGCAGCGGCATCCTGACCGGGGCGGCCAACATCCTGCTGCTGCTCAGTTATGTCGTACTGGTCGCGGTTTATGCCTATGCCTTCGGCAGCTATGGCGCCAGCTTCTTCCCCGAGCTGGAAAGGGAGTTCTGGTAACATGTCCTGATCAGTGCCGTGATCGTCGGCCTGGTCATCGTCAATGTCTTTGGCGCCAGCCTGGTGCTGCGTTCCGAGAACATTTTCAACGCCCTGCTAGCGGTGCGGGATTGCTGGCGAGTTGATATCATGAATCGTTCTCCGGGATTGCTGTCTTACCCGTGTTCCATGTTTCGAGCTGTATTGGCAGGGTATGAATGGAACGCAAGCCTGATCGGATTATATAGGCCCTGCAGCGATCATTCATCTACTGAAATCCGGGCTGAGCGGATTGAGTTAGTCGTGAGGGAGAGAGTGATGGGAAAAAGCTTCAATCAAGTCTATGGCAGAACGGCCCTGGCCTTGTTCGCATTGTTTCTGCTGCTGCCGGGTTTCACGGCAGCGGCTGACAGGATTCTGAAGATCGACCCCCGGCATGTAGAGGGCATGCAGAACATGCCTGCTGAAATCACTTCCATGCTGAAGGAGTTGGGTTATGAGCGGCTGCCGTTACGTGATCCTGTCACCGGGCAGCCGGTTCAGATAGTCCAGGAACTCGGACAGTACCGGATGCTGTTCAGGGCGAAAGCCAATACCGCCGTGCAGATCAAGGTGCATATCCGGATAGGCGACAATGTGACGGGGCTGTATTTCTCCGCGGTCGGCAGCGACCAGCCTGGCGACGCTGTGCAGGGCTATTACCAGAAGCTCAGCGAGCGGGCGGCGCTGGAGTTCGGTGAAGACAGCGTCAGTGAAGGGAGCGTCTTGTTTACGCCATAAAGGTGAGCCGGCCGCTTGTGGCCGGTACTGTAATTCCAGCCGAGAGGAACCCCGAAGTCCCATGACAAAAAGAATGCTGTTCCCTGTGCTGGTCACAGTCTTTCTGGGGGCTGCCATACTCGCAGCCTGGCACTATAACCGGACGCCTGCCGTGGAACCGGTCATGTTCGCACAGGTGCCGGCGGCAACGCCGGCGACCTATGTCGGCAGCGCCAGCTGCGCGGCCTGCCATGCCGGGCAGTTCGAACAGTGGCAGGGTTCGCACCATGACCTTGCGATGCAGGAAGCAAACGCGCAAAGCGTACTTGGTGATTTCAACGATGCCGGGTTTACGTATTACGACGTCACCTCGCGTTTCTATCGCGATGGTGAGCGCTTCATGGTGCGTACCGACGGCCCCGATGGCGGTCTGCAGGATTACCCCGTCAAGTACACTTTCGGTGTGACCCCGCTGCAGCAATACCTGGTCGAGCTGCCGGGCGGGCGCCTGCAGGCCCTCTCCATTGCCTGGGACTCTCGTCCTGCAGAGGCGGGCGGACAGCGCTGGTTTCATCTCTATCCCGACGAATATATCGATCACAACGATGAACTGCACTGGACCGGTTACAACCAGAACTGGAACTTCATGTGCGCGGACTGCCACACCACCAACCTGCAAAAGAACTATGACGCGGGCAGCCGGCGTTTCGATACCCGCTGGTCCGAAATCAACGTCTCCTGCGAAGCCTGTCACGGCCCGGGTTCCGAACATAACAAGTGGGCCGGGATGGATGCGGCCGCGCAGGGGCTGGACAAGACACGTGGCCTGGTGATCAGTCTTGACGAGCGCCGGGGCGTTGCCTGGCAGATGGACCCGGCAACGGGTACGGCGCAGCGCAGTCAGCCGCGTAGCGCCGCAACCGAGATCGGGATGTGCGCCCGTTGCCATGCACGCCGTGCTGCCATTGCGTCGGACTATGTGCCCGGCCATGCCTTCATGGACACCTACCGGCCGACAGTGCTGTCCGAGCAGCTCTACTATCCGGATGGCCAGATCAGGGATGAAGTCTATGTCTACGGCTCCTTCATCCAGAGCAAAATGTTTCATGCCGGCGTGACTTGCAGCGATTGCCATGATGCACACACGCTGAATTTGTTGGCGCCGGGTGACCAGGCCTGCCTGGGCTGCCACGCCGCGGACAGGTTTGCGAGTGAAAAACATCATTTTCATAACCCTGAAGGCAAAGGCGCGCGCTGCGTGGAATGTCATATGCCCGAGACCACCTACATGGTCGTGGATCCGCGCCGTGACCACAGTATTCGCATACCGCGCCCCGATCAGTCGGATAGCCTCGGGACACCCAATGCCTGCGTCCGTTGCCATGCAGACCAGACCAACAGCTGGGCGGCCGAGCGGGTGCGCGAGTGGTACGGCGAGCCGGCTGCCGGCTACCAGGACTATGCCGGGACGCTGCATGCGGCACGCAACGGTGAGCCTGATGCCGCCGCCCGATTGCTTGAGCTGATTGGTCGCGAGGAGCAACCGGCAATCGCACGGGCGACTGCGTTGTCCCTGCTGGCGCAATATCCGACGCCGCAGGCCATACAGGCAATCAGTGACTCGCTCTACGATGCCGACCCGATCGTGCGCCTTGGCGGACTCGAAGCACTCGAGTCCCTGCAGCCGGGCATGCGTTTCCCCATCGGTCAGCACCTGCTGGACGACAAGCTTCGTGCGGTACGCATCGAGGCCGGCCGCGTGCTGGCGGACACGCCGGCTGATTCGCTCGATGCAGCACAGCGTGCCCGACTGCAAAAGGCGATCGATGAATATATTGCGGCGCAGCGCTTCAACGCCGATCGGCCCCAGACGCATATCAACCTCGGCAACCTCTATCTGCGTGTGGGTGATGCGGATGAGGCGGAGCTTGCCTATCGCCAGGCCCTGATAATTGACGACGCTTATGTGCCGGCCTATGTCAACCTCGCGGACCTGTTTCGTGCCACGGGACGCGAGCAGGCTGCGCTAAATACACTGGAGCAAGGACTGGCGCTGGCGCCGGATAATGCGGATCTGCATTATGCTCATGGCCTCGCCCTGGTCCGCAGCAAGCAACTGCCGCAGGCGGTCGAGGCCCTGGCGCGTGCTGTCGAACTGCAAGCTGATAACGCACGCTACAGCTATGTATACGCGATTGCGCTGGACGCCAGTGGCGAGACAGACAAGGCCATAGCGGTCCTGGAGGATTATCATGCCCGCGTTCAAACCAACATGGAGATACTGTCGGCCCTGGCGGCCTACACGCGCAAGGTTGGGGATTTTGCGAAGGCAGACCAGTACGAGCAACAGCTCACGGCACTGCAGGGCATGCAGACGAACGGTCGTTAGGTCCCTGTCTGGCTGTCATCCAGACAGGCATTTGGGGAAAGGGAGTTTATTTATCCTATAATTACCCTGCCTGTGCCGGCGTGCCAGGTAGCCAGCCACCATAAATAACCAAGGAATCTCTGATCAATTCATGTATGACGTCATTGTGAACGTAGCGCGGCAATCTCATAATCAGCGAATCAACTACTTACAGATTGCTTCGTCACTTCGTTCCTCGCAATGACGAATTATTCAGAACTTCCCTAACGAAGGAGCACTGCAACCGATGCAGCTCGCCGATCTGAAACGACCACGCGTCTACATACCCGTCAGCCTGGTCCTGTTGCTGGCCATCACCTCGGCGGTGATATTCCACCCGGCTTTCCAGAGAAAGATGCTGCTTGACCACGTGGGCCCGCTGGTGGATTCGCTGGAGATCGAGCGCATCCATTTCACCCCCTGGTCACTGGAACTCGCCAACGTGGCTGTCGACTACGAGGGCGGACATTTTCAGGTTGGAAGCGGTTCCATCAGGTACTGCCTGTCTTCGCTGCTGTTGCTGGATCTGAATATCAAGCAGCTCATCCTGCAGGGTGTGAAGGTTGATGTGGAAAATTTCAACCCGCCGCCGGCTGAACCGGTGGAAAGCGGAGTCTTCCCGGGTGTGCTGGCCTCGCTGCAGCACGGGCTGGGCTACAGCCTGCAGGAACTGGCTGTTGCCGCCGAGGTTGTTCTTCCAGGGCAGCAGTCACTGGCGGCGAATCTCACGGGTGGCGGAATCCGGCCCGACAAGAACGGCAGCATCAGCATGGATGTCCGCTTCAACACCGGCAAGGGCGAAGACCATATCCTGCTTGACGGCGTTCTTAACCTCACGCAACTGTCGCGGGGACGGTTCGCTGTCATTGAAGCCGTGCTCGAAATTCAGGCGGCACTGGCAGACCTGCCGGAGACGGAACGCGTCAACATCAAGCTGGGCATCACGCCTGCTGTGCTGGACAAGGAAGACGTCGCGGATATTGCCGGTGGCGAGGAGCCGCTGTATTCACAGGAAGCGCTGCAGCTGACACTGCTGCAGAATGACGCGGATGGCAATAATCGCGCGGTGCTTGAGCTGGGTGGCACCTATGACGGTAATGACGGCGACTTTACCGGCGCTTACCAGGTTACGGCCAATGAACGGCTGGTTCAGCCCTACCTCAAGAACAACGTGGTTCCACGCACGAAGGAAGTCCTGACAGGCGCCATCGACTTCAATATCGCGGACCTGACCGGGGACGTTACCGTCATCAGTGATCTGCTGGTCACCGATCTCAGGGAGGATAAAGCCAACGACAAGCTGCCCGAGCACCTGCGGCTTGAGAACAGTTTCCGCCTGTCGCTGCTGCCCGGCAGGCAGCTGCGGATTATCACCATCAATGCCGGCATGTCCGATGAAGGAGAAAATCAGCCACTGGCCGCCAGCCTGCCGGCCGACCTGGATATCCCGCTGGACGATGTCGGTGCATTTCTCCGGCAGGAGAATACCCTGCTGGAGTTCGAACTACCCGGAATCCCGCTGACCTGGTTTGATGTCCTGCTCCCGGATCAGGAAATCACGGGCGGGCACCTGACGGGCGCTTTCCGGATTACTACCGACACCGATTCGGCCATCCACCTTAAACCGGTAAAACCGCTTGAGATTACCGGCCTCACCATCCTGCAGGCGGATACCGTTGTTCTCGACGGCATGAATCTGTCCGTCCTGCCGGCGGTCAGCTACGCGACTGACACCCTGCACGTGACGCTGGACAAGATTGTTTTCTCTGCCGCGGAAGGGACGCTGGCCACGGCAGCGATCAATGCCAAACTGCCACTTGCCGGTGAACGCCAGGGTGCGGTTGATGCCAACGCGAAGGCCGACCTGGATGTTTACAACCTGCTGGCTTTCCTGGACATCAAAAAATCCGGCAGGTACGGTGTCCCCCGGAATTTCTCAGTGGACTTCAAGACGGCGTTGCAGCACCAGCCCGGTCGCGTTGTCGTCAACAGCCTGGATGCCGGTCTTTTCAAGGACGGCAAGACGCGCTTGCTGGAGCTGGCGCTGTCGCAACCGCTGATCCTGAATACCACGGGCGAGGGCAAGCCCGTCGCCAATGCCGCGGGAACGCTGGCGCAGCTGAAGATCAGTGACATCCGGCTGGACTGGTTCTCGGCGTTTGTGCCGGATACCACGTTGAGCGGCAGGTTGCGGCGTGCGGATTTCACGCTTGCCATGGATGAGGCGGGAGTGGCCAGTATCACGACCGATAAACCCTTCCGGCTAAACAATGTCACTGTCACCACCAGGGACGGCCCGCTGCTTGAGAATGTCGGTGTCAGTCTCAGGCCTGCAATACAGCTGCTGCCAGAGGGTACGCAGATCACCTACCGGGATCTGCGTGTCAGCAGCGGTCAATCCAGCCTGGTTTCCGGCAGCGGCAAGATCATCCTGCCGGGCACGCCGGAACAAATGCTGGTGGCTGATGGCCGCATCAATATCGACATACAGGCACTGGCGCGGCAGCCCGTGGTGGCGAATGCGCTACAGGCCGAGGTGGTATCACCGGTACGGCTTGAGGCGGACTACCAGCTGGCACAGGGCGAGAGCAGCATTGATATCAGTAAGCTGGCTGTCAATCTGTTTTATACGGATGCGGAACCCCGTATTGCGCTCACGGCCGACTCGAATGTGCGGGTACGCACCCGGCTTGGCCGGAACCAGTCCGGGGTCGGACGCGCCCGCGGCAAGGTCACACTTGCCGTTGCCAAACTCACTCCTGACCCGTTCAGCGCCATTCTCGAAGCCAATGGCCTTGCCTTCAATGAAGCCAACGGCAAGGCGGTACTCACCTCCGATGGCAAGTCGCTGACGATCGACAGCATCGAGCCCTTCGTCATTACAGGCATCAAGGTCAGTGGTGAGGAGGGCGCGCTGCTGCATCCGTTTACAATCACGGCCGAGGCAGGCGCCATCCTGAAGGACGACACCCTGCAGGCAACACTCAATCCGTTCAACCTGACATTCGACCGACACAAGGACAAGCCGGCGGTCGATGCCACGCTCGACCTGACCCTGAAGGGCAGCGGCGAGAAGACCCGGGTGGAAGATCTGACAGCGAACCTCAGCGTGTTACTGCCGGGCATGCTGGACCAGCCGGCCATCCTGCCGGGCCACACCCTGAAAGCCGGAAAAATGGATACCAGCATCCGCCTCGACCCGAACGGGAAACTCACCTCGCTGACCCGGATACACGAACTGCAGGGCAGAGACGAGCTGATGCTGGAACTGCTTGAAGTGAAGGCTGATGGCCAGCTGGACCCGGATGGCAGCTTCAGTATCACGGCGCCGGTCAGTACGGTGGGTAAAACAGGCAGCAGCGATTTGCTGATCAAGGCAGTGCATTCGGAACGGGAAGGGGCCAACAATGACCTGAATATCGATGTCGACAGTACCGTGTTCTACCTCAACGACATCCTCAATACCCTGCACGCTATAGCTGGCCGGCAAACGTCCGGCGAGACCGCAGAAAAGCCGGCGGCAACCGGGGAGGAGCTGGCAGCTGCAGAGGCACAGGAACTGCTCCCGGACGAGCAGGCATTCTGGGCCACCCCCTACAACCGCCATGCCAGCTATCACATCGGGCAGCTCTATTACACGGACTACCTGGTCATCCATGACATCAAGGGGCGTGGTGATTTCACCCCGGAAAAACTGTCACTTGATAATTTCGAGGCGCATTTCCATGACAGCCCGATCCGGATGAACGCAGTCATGACCTTTACACCGGGTGATGCACCCTACGACCTGGACCTGCAGGCCGGTGTCGAGCAATTCGATCTCGCGACGTTCTTCCGCGAACTGGTGCCCGACTCGAAACCACGCGCCGAGGGCCTCTTTAATGTCAGCCTGGAGGCGTCCGGCCAGTCTCCGAATATGGCCCAGTACCGCAACCAGCTGTTCTTTGACATGAACCTGCAAAGCAGGGATGGCATCTTCAGGCTGCTGGATCCTGACAGCGCCCTGGTGGGTGGTACCACCGGTTTTGCCGGTGCTATTGGAGAAGGGGTCTCTTACATCCCGACCGGCCTGTTCGGGCTGGGTGCGGTGTCGCGGCTGGTCAAGTACATCAAGGAAATCGATTACGACAAGGTCGATGTACACCTGCTGCGGGATGAGTCGCGGGATGTACAGATCAAGCGCTACGTAGTCCAGAACAAGGAAATTCTAATGACCGCCACGGGCGGGATTGAGTACCAGGAGGGCGTTGACATCATGCACAGCCCGTTGGAGATGGATGCGAATCTCAACTTCCGTGACAAGGGCGCAGCCATCATGTACGACCTGAACCTGCTGGAGCAGGAAAAGGATGCCTACGGCTACTGGAAAGGCCCTGACATCAAGTTCTGGGGCACCCCCGCGGCCTCGGAGTCAAACCTCGGCGATATCATCTCGAAAGCCGGCAATGCGGCCATCCTCGGCGGAATTACCCGCCCCATATCCGGCCTGATCGGCAACATCAAATACCGCTGGTTCGATGATGACACCGAGGCCAAAGAGTATGACGAATAGGCTGCTGCACAGGGTCGTAGTTAGCTGCGAGCCCAACGAGCGATATCACGTCGGTCCTGCAGTTGTCACGTATCAGCCCATTCTACGGCTGCGCCAGCGGCTTGCCTACGGAACCTCTGAATCACGGCAGAAACCGTTTTTACCCGCTATAATCCCGTAGGAGCGGTCTCCTGACCGTGATACCCATTTCAAACCGTCGCGCCGAGGCTGGCGCTCCTGCAGTAGGTTGATGGGCTGAGCCTGCGAAGCCCAACGAGCGGGCCCTTCGATCCTGAGTTGGGCTTCACGTTGTCAGCCCAGCCTGCGAGATTGACCGTGCCTGGATCAGGCGATCGACTGGTAGTAGAGGTTCTGCGGGTGGCGGGCCTCGACGAAGAAGTACCAGCGCTCGATGAGCAGGCCGAGGTACTGGGTAACAAATGCCAGCACCGGCAGTGTCTCCGAAGACAGGCCCCACGCAGCGCCCAGCAACAGCACCGGGGCGGGAAACACCAGCACCAGGAAAGCCAGCCGGGCCATACTGACCATGCGCCCGGACTGGTGATGGAAGAATTCCCGGGTATTGAAAGAGCCGCCCATGGCGCCCTGCGCGATCTGGCGGATGGTGGTGTGGCGTATCCCGATTGCGCTTTGCAGCGTGGACTTGGGACGCAGGCGGTGGTTGCGCAGCAGTGAGGCACCGCGCGTCAACATCGCTGCGATCGTCAGGATCACGGCCCAGGTTCCGTAGAAACCGACCAGCTGTACGCCGATAAAGGCGGAGAAGGCGGCCGCCAGCATGAAGCCCGAGGCGCCGCCCAGCAGGGTGAAGTTGATGACGGTCAGTGCACTGTGCCACTCCTGCAGGAAGCGGATGCCGGCATAGATCATGCCCGTGCAGATGAACAGTGCGAAGGTGGCCAGCGTCGCCAGTGCGCCGATGATCAGCGTCAGGTCGACAGGCAGGGCGCCGGCCACGGTGAACAGCGGCGTGGTCCACTCGAGGTAATGCACCAGCCCGTAGAGGAATACCAGCAGCATCGCCACCGGCAACGCAATGACCTCCCGGGATAACCAGGAAGTGCGCCAGCGTGCGATAGAGCGCCAGGCGCGCTCCGGGTGTCCCAGGTGGAAAAACGAGGCGACCAGGCCGGCACCCAGGAATGCCAGGGACAGGGCGCTGCCGAGTGCGTAGAAGGTCTGGCTGTCCTGGTGCTCCAGCAGGTTGGCGAGCGAGTAGACCTGGCCGGTATAGAGTGCCAGGAACAGGCCCTGGCCGACGCCGATCAGGGTGGTGAGCAGGATGACGGAAAGTGCAGGATGCATGGCGGCCTACCAGCTGGTGATGTCGTCGAGGGTCGGGCTGTCGCTCGGTGGTGCCGGTAACTGGCCTTCCTTCTTGAGCGGGTTGTCGGCGCGCAGCAGTTCGTCCTCGTGAATGCGCAGCCGGGTCTTGCGCCGTGGCAGGTAGTGGTTGGCCGGCTTGGTGCCCCATTCCGGCATTAGCGGGTAGCCGCCTTCCTCGCGGATCAGGACCGAGACGTTCGAGTCCGGGTCATGGACATCGCCGAACAGACGGGCATTGGTCGGGCAGGCGAGGACGCAGGCCGGCTTGCGCTCCGCCTCGGGCAGGCTCTGGTCGTAGATACGGTCGACGCACAGCGTGCATTTCTTCATCACCCGCTGTTTCTCGTCAATCTCCCTGGCGCCGTAGGGGCATGCCCAGGAGCAGTACTTGCAGCCGATGCACTTGTCATAGTCCACCAGCACAATGCCGTCTTCCTCGCGCTTGTAGCTGGCGCCGGTTGGACAGACCGGGACGCAGGGCGGTTCCTCGCAGTGCAGGCAGCTCTTGGGAAAGTGCACCGTCTCTGTGTTCGGGTACTGGCCGACCTCGAAGGTCTGCACGCGGTTGAAAAAGGTGCCGGTGGGATCCCGGTCATAGGGACGCTGGTCCGTCATGGGGCCGGCCCAGCCGGAAGTATTCCATTCCTTGCAGCTGGTCACGCAGGCATGACAGCCGACACAGACGTTCAGATCGATGACGAGTGCGAGCTGGGTCATATCCTTATCCTTTCTTCCGGAACATGCCGGCAATATAGCCCTGCCAGCGGCCGCGATGTTTTTCCATGCCCGGCGCCAGCGGCAGCGGCTTGAACTGCGGCCAGGTCTGTTCGGGCTCCTGTTTATCCGCCCTGTAGACCTTGACCCGCACGTCGTACCACGCCGCCTGGCCGGTGACCGGGTCCGAGTTCGACAGGTGGTCGCCGTCCTCGCAGGCGGGCAGCTCCTCGGAGATAACGTGATTGAGCAGGAAACCCTTGCTGGATTCGTTGGCGTCGGGAGACAGCCCCCAGGCCCCGGATGCCTTGCCGATGGCATTCCAGGTCCACACCGTGCCCGGTTCGACGGCCTCGCTGAAGCGGCACATGCAGCGCACCTTGCCGTGCGGTGATTCCACCCACACCCAGTCGCCGTCATCAAAACCGTTGGCATGCCCCAGCCTGGGATTGACGAACAGGTAGTTGTGCGTATGGATCTGGCGCAGCCAGGCGTTCTGCGAGTCCCAGGAGTGGTACATCGCCATCGGGCGCTGGGTGATCGCGTTGAGCGGATATTCCTGGGTGTCGACCAGCTGCGCTTCCAGGGTGTCGTGATAGAACGGCAGCGGGTCGAAGTGGGTCTCGATGCGCCTGCGCAGGCGGTCCGGTGGCTGCCTGCCGTCCCAGCGGCCCTGGGCCGCCAGCCGGAATTTCTGCATCACCTCGGAGTAGATGTGAATGTTGATGGGTTCCGCATAGCGCGTCAGGCCATGGTGGCGCGACCACTGCAGGTAACCCTTGTTCCAGTTGCGCATGTACTGGTAGGAACGCGGCAGTTCGTGCTGGTAGAAGCAATTGTTCTTGGCGTACATCTCCCACTGGCGGGGGTTGGGTGCGCCACGCATGAATTTCTCGCCGGCCTTGCCACGCCAGCCGGCCAGGAAGCCGATGCCGGACCCGGGTTCCGTCTCGTAGTTGACGATAAAGTCCGGATAGTCGCGGTACTTGCGCTTGCCTTCCGCTGTGACAAAGGCAGGCAGCCCCAGCCGGCTGCCCAGCTCGATGAGCACCTCCTGGAACGGTTTGCTTTCACCCTTCGGCGGCAGCACCGGGATGCGCACGGAGTCCACCGGGCCCTCGAATTCGGAGATCGGCCGATCCAGCATGGACATGACGTCGTGCCGTTCCAGGTAGGTGGTGTCCGGCAGCACCAGGTCGGCAAACGCTACGGTTTCGGAATGGTAGGCATCGCATACCACCAGGAACGGGATCTTGTACTCGCCGTTCTCGTCCTTGTCGGCCAGCATCTCGCGCACCCGGGTGGTGTTCATCGAGGAGTTCCATGCCATGTTGGCCATGAACAGCAGCAGGGTGTCGATGCGGTAGGGGTCGCCGCGCCAGGCGTTGGTTATGACATTGTGCATCAGGCCGTGCACTGCCAGCGGGTATTCCCAGGAGAAGGCCTTGTCGATGCGCACCGCTTCGCCTGCGTCATCGACGAACAGGTCGTCGGGTTCGGCCGGCCAGCCCAGCGGCATGCCGTTCAGCGGGGTGTTGGGCTGCACGGCTTCCGGTCCCTTCGGCGGCTTGGCGCAGGGCGGGATGGGGCGCGGGAAGGGGGCCTTGTGGCGGAAGCCGCCGGGGCGGTCGATGGTGCCCAGGATGCTCATCAGGATGCCCAGTGCCCGGATGGTCTGGAAACCGTTGGAATGTGCGGCCAGGCCGCGCATGGCATGAAACGACACCGGGTTGCCGGTGACTGTGTCATGGTCCTTGTCCCAGGCATCCGTCCACTGGATCGGCAACTCGATCTTCTGGTCGCGGGCGGTGACACCCATTTCATAGGCTAGCCGGCGGATGGTCTCGGCATCGATGCCGGTGACGCCGGCGGCCCATTCCGGGGTGTATTTCTCGACGCGTTCCTTCAGCAACTGGAAGGCCGGCTTGACGCCGGTGCCATCCGGCAGGGTGAAACTGCCGAGCAGGTAGGGGTCGGCACCCTCGGTGTGGGTGGAGATCGGTTTGTCCAGCTCGCGGTCCCACCACAGTTTGTTCTGCGGTTCGAAACAGCCTTCCTCGGGCGGGACTTCAAAGCGCACGAACATGCCATGCTCGGTGCTGGCCTCGTCCATGTTGACGAGTTCCGCGGCATTCGAATAGCGCACCAGGAATTCCCTGTCATACAGGCCCTGCTGGATGATTTCGTGAATCAGCGCCAGCAGCAGGGCGCCGTCGGTGCCGGGCTTGATCGGCACCCATTCGTCGGCAATCGCGGAATAGCCGGTGCGCACCGGGTTGATGGAGATGAAGCGCCCGCCGTTGCGTTTGAATTTCGAGAGCGCGATTTTCATCGGGTTGGAGTGGTGGTCCTCCGCCGTGCCGAGCATGACGAACAGCTTGGAGCGTTCCAGGTCCGGCCCGCCGAATTCCCAGAAGGAGCCGCCGATGGTGTAGATCAGGCCGGCCGCCATGTTGACGGAACAGAAGCCGCCGTGGGCGGCATAGTTGGGTGTGCCGAACTGCTTGGCGAACAGGCCGGTCAGTGCCTGCATCTGGTCGCGGCCGGTGAACAGGGCGAATTTCTTCGGGTCCTCGGCGCGGATCTTTTCCAGGCGTTTGCCGAGGATGTCGAAGGCCTGCTCCCAGCTGATCTCCTCGAATTTGCCTTCCCCGCGCAGCGCCTTGCGCTTGCGCAGCAGCGGTTTGGTCAGGCGTCCCGGTGAATACTGCTTCATGATCCCGGACGCGCCCTTGGCGCAGATCACGCCCTTGTTCAACGGGTGGTCGGGGTTGCCCTCGATGTAGCGGATCTCGCCGTCGCGCAGGGTGACGCGGATACCGCAACGGCAGGCGCACATGTAGCAGGTCGTGTTCTTGACCTCGACACGGCCGGTCTCGGAATCGGAATGTGCAGTCGGGTCGCGCATATTAATCCATCAGTATCGCCGCTTTGTTAGAGAATTATTATATACGAATAACCGCGACGCGGCAGGCGAAGTGTTCCTTGCTCACATACCCCGCTTGGGGTGCACGTTTCATCCTGATACGTCAGCGGGGCAGTGTGCCGCCGCTGCATGAATGCGCGGAAGCACAGGCTTAAACGTTAGAATAACAACAAGTAACAGTGGATAGTTAAATTGGGTGAAGAAATGGCTGGTGGTACGCGCGCCTTTCCAGGTGAGAGATTCAGGCGAGATGACTCACGGTGAGTCTGTTTTCTCTCGGTTCGTGCGGGAGTCGTACCGCAAGGCCTGCGTCAGCGGGCGGACAGTTTCCGGTTCTGCAATGCCTGGTAACGTTCTATATCAGTGGTATACGACTTGTTGATCATTTCCATTTCAGCTTGTTTGTTCAGAATGATCGCCTGGTTCTGTTCGATCTGGGCGCGAATGGTGGTTGTCTGTTGTTGCACAAATCCAGGGACCGGCTTGCCGCGCCTTTCATAGTCGGCGGCTTCCGCGGCCAGGTCGTCCAGGCGTTTCTGCAGTGAATCGATGCGAATGTTCGTCATGCGAATAAACTCCTCGATGGCATCGAGTTCGTTGTCACGGGCGAGCAGGAGGTCACCCTCGCTTGCATAGCTGGCAAGCAGCAGGTTGTCCTTCTGTGCCTGCTCTTCTGACTGTTTCTGTTTTTCATGCGCGAGGCCGGCCATGCGTTTCTGCTCGGCAATGGCTTCCTGTGTACCGGGTTCGGCATAGGCCTTCAGGGTGCGGCCCTGGTCATTGATCTCTCTCCGTTGCTGTGCTGCTGCCTGCATGGGGACACGGTCCCCGTAATGCGTGTTTCCCTGCGCATCCACCCATTTGAATGTGCGCTCTGCGTTTGCCACAGTGGCTGCCAGCAGCAGGGTGGCAAGCGAGATGGCTGAAAGTCTGAATGGTGATTGCTTCACGATACTAGTCCTGTTTGGTTGCTCGGTGATTACAGGGCAACGGCCTGCGCGGGACTTGTTGCCGCCTTCGTGGTTATAAAATAACATAAAGAACAACAAGCTGGCAGCAATACTTCGGGTGATGTGTCCGGATGGGTTCGGTTACTGCCCGCTGATGCACAGGCTATCGGCTTGCCAGCCGGTCGCTTGAAAGTCCGGTGACAGTATATGCCCAGAAGTCGATGCCGTGCGAGATACCCGTCACGCAAGCCGGATTGCAGTCGGTGGGGATTGGGAATTCATGAAGTCAGACAACAGGCGCTGGCGACGGATAGGGTAAAAACGGGTACGAATCGAATCTGTTAATCACCACGTGCCACCCCCAACCAGGCCATCAGGTCGCAAGGGAGTCAAACAAAAAAAGCCCGCTCAGATGAGCGGGCCCTGTTGCAATTGCAACGAGTCAGGTCTTGCCTGGCTAGCAGGCAGGGTCCCTGCCGCAGTCTTTCTTGCCGGCGCAGTCGGTTTTGCCATCGTTGTCGTTGTCGATAGCGTCATCGCAGACTTCGGGTGAGCCGCCGCCACCACTGCCTGCCGGAATTGAACGGGCACCGGCGCCGTCCGGTGCTAGAATTGTGAACATTGTGGTGATCCGGGATTGCGACATGAAAATTGAACGCAGCCTGCGGGAGCTGGAAGTGCTGGCGCTCGAACTGCAACCGCCCCTCGTCCTTGAGAGCACGGCCAGCGTCGCGGGAGTCATCGAGGCGATGCGTCAGCACGGCCTGGGTTATGCCTTGCTCGAAACCGCTGGCCGGCTGGCCGGGATCTTCACCGAGCGCGACGTTTTCCTGTCCGTGCTGGGCAATGACAGCGTCCTGGGCGAGCCCATTGCACGGCACATGACAGCGAACCCCGCCCGGGTGAACGGAGTCGATCCCGTCTGGCGTGTGATTGAGATGATGCACACGGGCGGTTACCGGCAGGTGCCTGTCGTTGACGGGGAGGACAGGATCCTGGGCTGCATACGCCACAAGGATATTGCCAGCTACCTCGTCAGTCATTACGCCGCACACGTTCTCAACCTGCCGCCGGATCCCGAGCAGGTGGCCAGTGCGCCTGAAGGCGGCTGATATGGTCGACAGCGCAGCACGGACAGCTGGTGAACACGGGGAAACGCTCGACCAGGTCACGATCCTGTTCTGCGGTGACTCCGGCGACGGTATGCAGTTGACCGGCACGCAGCTGGGCACCACCTCTGCAATCTATGGAAACGACGTCAGCACGCTGCCGGATTATCCCGCGGAGATCCGGGCGCCCGCCGGTACGCTTGGCGGTGTCTCAGCCTTTCAGCTGCACTTCGCCAGTCACGAGATTCATACGCCGGGTGATTCCCCGGACGTCATGATTGCCATGAATCCGGCTGCCTTGAAGATCCATCTGCCGCGGTTGTTGCCTGGCGGTATCCTGATCGTCGACCGGGATGCCTTCACGGCACGTAACCTGGCAAAGGCCGGCTATACCGACAATCCACTCGAAGATGCGGCGACGGGATCACGCTACCGTCTGCATGCATTGCCCATGACCACGCTGACGCTGAATGCGCTGGAATCGCTGGATCTCAAGCGCTCCGCCAAGGTGCGCTGCAAGAATTTCTTTTCCCTGGGTCTCGTCTACTGGCTCTATGACCGGCCACTCGAACAAAGCCTGGCATGGATCGAGAAAAAGTTTACCCGCATGCCGCTGGTGGCAGAGGCGAACCGGCTGGCACTGCAGGCCGGGTACCATTACGGTGAAACCACGGGTGCCTTCACGCTGCAGTGGCAGGTACGCAAGGCACCAGTCCGACCGGGAACCTACCGGCTGGTCAACGGCAACGAGGCGACGGCCCTGGGGCTGGTAACGGCCGCGCGTCTCGCAGGCAAGCCGCTGGTCTACAGCAGCTATCCGATTACCCCGGCATCAGAAATCCTGCACAGCCTGTCGCGCTGGAAACACATGGATGTCCGCACCATCCAGGCGGAAGACGAAATCGCCGCCATGGGTGCGACTATCGGTGCGGCCTACGGCGGCGCCCTGGCCGCGACGGGCACCAGCGGCCCCGGGGTATGTCTGAAAAGCGAGGCGCTGAACCTCGCGGTCATGCTGGAACTGCCGGTCGTGGTGGTCAATGTCCAGCGCGGCGGACCGTCTACGGGCCTGCCGACCAGGACCGAGCAGGCCGACCTGCTGCAGGCCCTGTTCGGCCGCCACGGCGAAAGCCCGGTACCGGTGCTGGCACCGGCCAGCCCGGCGGACTGTTTCCTGATGGCGATCGAGGCCATGCGTATCGCGGTGCGCCACATGACGCCGGTGGTCATTCTCAGCGAGGGCTTCATCGCGAACAGCAGCGAACCCTGGCGTATTCCACGGCTGCAGGATCTGGAACCGATAACGGTCCACCACCCGGTTGATGCGGCAGGTTTTCAGCCCTACAGCCGCACGCCGGAGACGCTGGCACGCCCCTGGGTGCTGCCGGGGACGCCGGGCATGGAACATCGCCTCGGCGGCCTGGAGAAACAGCCACTGACGGGGGCCGTGAGTTATGCGGCAGCGGATCACGAGACCATGTGCCGGCTGCGTGCCGACAAGATCGCCCGCGTGGCCGATTATATACCCGACCTCGAGGTTGGCGGGCATGCGGAAGCCGAATTGCTGGTGCTGGGCTGGGGCGGCAGCTACGGCGCCATCCGGACCGCCGTGGAACAGCAGGTAAAGGCGGGCAAGGCGGTAGCATATGCCCACCTGCGCTACCTGAATCCCTTTCCCGGCAACCTCGGTGAAGTGCTGGCCCGCTACCGGCGGGTGCTGGTGCCGGAACTCAACCACGGCCAGCTGGCGCTGCTGCTGCGTGCACGCTATCTCGTCGATGTGCTGTCGCGCGGCATACTGCAGGGCCGGCCTTTCAGCGTCGGGGAGATCGAGACGTACATCAGGGAGGTGCTGGATGACGACTGAAACGAGGCCGGCCGGACTGACCCGCCGGGACTTTGCATCGGACCAGGATGTGCGCTGGTGTCCCGGTTGCGGCAACAATGCCATTCTCGCGCAAATGCAGAAGACCCTGCCGGAACTCGGCATCCCGCGCGAGAACATCGTCTTTATTTCCGGCATCGGCTGCTCCAGCCGGTTTCCCTACTACATGAACACCTACGGCATCCATTCCATCCACGGACGGGCGCCGACCCTGGCCATGGGGCTGAAATGCGCACGCCCCGAGTTGCAGGTTTGGGTTGTGACCGGTGACGGCGACGGGCTGGCCATTGGCGGCAACCATTTCTCCCATGCCCTGCGGCGCAATGTCGATATCAACATCCTGCTGTTCAATAACCGGATCTACGGGCTCACCAAGGGGCAGTATTCACCAACCTCGGCACACGGCACGCGTACGCAATCCAGCCCTGACGGTTCCATCGAGAACCCGGTCAACCCGGTCGGCGTCGCGATCGGTTCCGAGGCCAGCTTCATTGCGCGCACCGTGGACGTGTTCCAGCAGCACTGCTCCGCCATGCTCAAGCGTGCTGCCGCGCACCGCGGAGCATCCCTCGTCGAGATCGAGCAGAACTGCATCATTTTTAATGATGGCGCCTGGGCGCACCTGACCGACCCGGACAACCGCCTCGAGCATGTTCTGTACCTGGAGCACGGCCAGCCAATGCGCTTCGGGAAGCAGGGCGAGAAGGGTATCCGCCTTAACGGGCTGCAGCCCGAGGTGGTCGACGTTGCGGACGTCGGCGAGGAAAACCTGCTGGTGCATGACGAGCAGGCAGCGGAGCCGACGCTTGCCTACCTGCTGTCGCGCATGGGACCGCCGGATTTCCCGACCCCCGTGGGCGTCTTCCGCGCCATCGACAAACCCGTGTACAGCCAGCAGCTCATGGCGCAGGTGCAGGCGGCGCAGGCGCGCGAAGCGGCCGACCTGGAAGCCCTGTTTCGCCAGGGCGAGACCTGGGAGGTGTCATGAACAGTGTGACGGAGGCAAGCTCGTGAAATGTCCCTGCTGCGGCTTTGAGAACCTGGCTGGCGCGGATAGCTGCGAAAACTGCCAGGCGAGTCTCTGCCAGGATGACGTGCCGCAACCCCTCGGCGTCGTCGAACGCAGTCTCATGGAAGAACCGGTTGCCTGCCTGCAGCCGCTGCGACCACTGACGGTGGAGCCGCATATGCCGCTGGACGAGGCCATCCACTTCATGCGTAACCATGGCATTGGCTGTGTCCTGGTTACCGATGCCGGGGGGAAGCTGACCGGTATTCTTACCGAGCGGGACCTGTTGCTGAAAGTCGCCGGGGAAGGGCGTGATCTGGCCCGGCTGCGAGTTGCTGACTGCATGACGGCGGCGCCGGAGTCGAGCAAGCCCGGTCACCCGCTGGGATATGCACTGCAACGCATGATCGTCAGTGATATCCGCTACCTGCCACTGGTTGATGACAACGACCAGCCGCTCGGCATCGTGTCGTCACGGGATATTATTGCCTACATGGCAAGCCGGTTTCGGGGTGCCATTGAAACAGCCGCCCCAACTGAACCGGCGGCGGGTTAGGTAAATTCGGGACAGGTATTTGTTCAGATCCCGCCAGGAACGCTGGCGTTATCCAGCCAGGACAGGTTCAGCGATCCCGGCAGATAATTTTCGTCTTTGACTGTCATTACCGGTGATCTGGCATATTTTGCTACGTACTCCGCGACGGACCCCTGCAGCAGATGGGCAAAACCATTGCGGCCGTGTGTGCCCATAATGATCATCGCGGCCTGTTCGCGCTCCGCAACCTCGATGATGCGGCGTCCTGGCAGGCCGCGTACCAGCAGGGGCTTGACTGTCTGCAGTGTCTGCAGTTCCGGTTCCAGATCGCGGAGTTCGTCCAGCACGTCATCTACCATAGTCGCTGCGATGTCCATGATGGGCCGGGCCGTGTAGTGGCTGTTGGGGCTGCGGTACACGCCGGGTCTCCTGACATCGTCATGGATGACATGCAGCAGCAACAGCGGTGTGCGGGTACCCTCGACCAGGCGGCTGGCGTAAATCAGCGCCGCTTTTGAGCAGTCGGAAAAATCCATCGGAACCAGCACCGGGTGTCTTGCCGGGCCAACCCGGGGTTCATGTATCTGTGTCATGGTATGAATGCTCCAACTGCCTGCCCTGTGTTCAGGGGTGGGTTGTGTTGCCGGAATTTCCTGACACCGACTATAGGCCTGCATTATTAGCGTTTTATTAGCCTTTATCTTGTTGTTATATATCTCAAAATAATCGTCTTGTTGGCGGGTTGCAGCGGTCTGCGGCCAACCGCATGGTTTACCCATGCACGGGTTGCCGTGGCAAGCTGCAACTCCAGTCCCAATCCGGCAGGATGCGGCTGTATAATCATCAGGTTAAACAAACGTCATTGCCGTAATTCTGGATTACAGCGGGCAGTGTTGAAAACAATCAGGCCGCAGCTGCAGCGGCATACAGGAAACTTCATGAACGAACATACCGGAACCCGCAATATGGCCCTGTTCTGCGACTTTGAAAATGTCGCGCTGGGGGTGCGCGATGCCAAGTATGCTGCCTTCGATATCCAGAAGGTGCTGGAACGGCTGCTGCTCAAGGGGAACATCGTGGTGAAAAAGGCCTACTGCGACTGGGACCGCTACAAGGAATTCAAGCCGGCCATGCACGAGGCGACCTTCGAACTGATCGAGATACCGCATATCCGCATGTCAGGCAAGAACTCCGCCGATATCCGCATGGTCGTGGATGCCCTGGACCTGTGTTACACCAAGGCACACGTCGACACCTTCGTCGTTATCAGCGGTGACTCGGATTTTTCCCCGCTGGTCAGCAAGCTGCGCGAGAACAACAAGCTGGTCATCGGTGTCGGGGTGAAGAACTCCACCTCGGACCTGCTGATTTCCAATTGCGACGAGTTCATCTTCTACGACGACCTGGTGCGCGAGTCGGAAAAACCGCGGCGCTCGCGGCGCAAGACGACTACCCGGAAAAAGGGCAAGAAAGAAACGCCGAATGCCGAGGATGACAAGAGCCAGGAAGCCATCGACCTGGTTATGGAAACGGTCGAGGCCCTGTTCAAGGAGCGCGGCGAGGAGGAAAAGGTCTGGGGTTCCATGGTGAAGCAGACATTGAAACGCCGCAAACCCGGATTTAACGAAAGCTACCACGGTTTCCGCAATTTCGGGCAGTTGCTTGAAGAGGCCCAGAACCGCCAGTTGCTGACCCTGGTGCTGGATGAAAAGTCCGGTGGCTACATTATCCAGGACTATGTTCACGACGATTAGTATTTCTTAAGGAAACGCTGAACAAGTCCTTGTCCGTCACCCCGGCGAAGGCCGGGGTCCAGCCTGCTGATTTTCCTGGATCCCGGCCTTCGCCGGAATGACGACTTGTTCAGAACTTCCTTGAATCGGAAAAACCGATGCAGGCAACCCAGGCCGGGCGTCAGTATTTCTGTATAGCCACGGAGTCCACGGAACCCACGGAAAAACACGGAAAGAAATAATACCCGCCAGAAACTTTTCCGTGATCTTTCCGTGGATTCCGTGGCCATGATATTCATATTTATCGACCGGCCTTTCCCGGGGATGTTGTTATCCCCTGTCGGTCAGCGGTACATAGTTCGACAGTCCCATGCCGGTATAGATCTGCCGCGGGCGCGCAATGCGCCTGCCGGGCTCGTTGTGCTGTTCCTGCCAGTGGGCGATCCAGCCGGGCAAGCGGCCGATGGCGAACAGGACCGTGAACATATTGGTGGGAATGCCGATGGCGCGCAGGATGATGCCGCTGTAGAAGTCGACATTGGGATAGAGCTGGCGCTCCAGGAAGTAGGGGTCCTTGAGAGCGATCTCCTCCAGGTTGCGCGCGATGTCCAGCAGCGGGTCATTGATCTGGATTTTGTTCAGTAGTTGTTCGCTGACCTTGCGCAGCAGGATCGCCCTGGGATCGAAATTCTTGTAGACGCGGTGACCGAATCCCATCAGGCGCACCTGGCTGGTCTTGTCCTTGGCCTGGTCGATGTATGCCTGCGCCGTCAGCTTGCCACGATGAATCGCCTCCAGCATCTCGATGACCTTGACGTTGGCGCCGCCATGCAGCGGTCCCCACAGGGCGGACACCCCGGCGGCGCAGGATGCGAACAGGTTGGCGTTGCTGGAACCCACCATGCGTACGGTTGATGTGCTGCAGTTCTGTTCATGGTCGGCATGCAGGATCAGCACCAGGTTGAGGGCGCTGCGCACCTCGTCCTCGCACAGGTAGGGCTGGTAGGGTTCCGAAAACATCATGTGCAGGAAATTGGTGACGTAGGGCAGGTTCGGATCCGGGTAGATATAGGGCAGCCCCCGCGAGCGGCGATAGGTGTAGGCGGCCAGGGTGCGGATCTTGCTGATCAGGCGTGCGGTTGCCTGCTCGAACTGGCTGGCATCGTCCAGATCATTGAACTCGGGGTGGAAGCAGGACAGCGTGGAGAGCATGGCCGAGAGTACCGCCATGGGTGGCGCGGAGCGCGGGAACCCGGAGAAGTGATGTTTCATGTCCTCGTCGAGATTGGCGTGGCGGGTGAGCTGTGAACTGAACTGGGCATACTGCGTCGCGGTGGGCAGCTGGCCGAACACCAGCAGCCAGGCAACCTCGACGAAGTTGGGGTGCTGCTCGAAGGATTCCAGCGGAATGCCGCGGTAGCGCAGAATGCCTTTTTCCCCGTCAATATAGGTGATGGCGCTTTCGCAGCTGGCGGTGTTGCCGAAACCGGGGTCCAGCACGACAAGGCCCGTTTGCTCGCGCAGCTTTCTGATGTCGATGGCGCGTTCGCCCTCGGTACCCTCGATAACGGGGAGTGTGAATGTTCCGTTTTCCAGTACCAGTTCCGCGTCTTTTGGCATGCTGCTCTCCTGTTAAGGGGGGATGGTGCGACAGGCTTCCCGGCCTGGCCGGTAATGGCGCAGGCGTCAATGTTGTCGCAGGTCCCGTTTGTTGACAGCATAGCAACAGGGCGCGGCGAGTACGAGATCTGGATGCCTCGGCTGTAGCGATAAAAACACTGATTTATTGGCTTGTGCTGACAGGCGCCCGATGCAAAGATTAGCGTTTGCAACGGGGCGAATACAGCCCCACACCGGGATGGAGCGTTTCATGGCCAGTGCCGTCAGACAGAGACCGCCGCGAATTACGAAACTGCAGTTGCAGCCCGGACAGATCGTGGCCGGCAAGTACGTGATCCTGTCCCTGCTGGGAGCGGGTTGGGAAGGCGAGGTATACCTGATCCGGGAACGACTTTGCGGCATTGAACGTACGGCGAAGTTCTTCTTCCCGCACCGCAACATTCGTGACCGTGCACTGAAATTCTACGCCCGCAAGCTGCACAAGCTGCGCCAGTGTCCGGTGATCATTCAGTACCACACCCAGGACACGATTACCTGCCAGTCCTATCCGGTGTCCTTCCTGATTTCCGAATTTGTCGATGGTGAACTACTGACGGATTTCATCGAGCGGCAGCCCGGCCGTCGACTGGCACCCTTCCAGGCACTGCATCTGCTGCATGCAATGGCGGCCGGGATCGAGTGCATCCATGTACTGGGGGAGTATCACGGTGACCTGCATACCGACAATATCATCCTGCAGCGTTACGGTCTCGGCTTCGATCTGAAGCTCATTGACCTGTTTCACTGGGGCGCACCCAGCAAGGCCAATATCCACGATGATGTCATCAACATGATCCGGATCTTCTACGATTCCATGGGCGGGGCAGCGCGCTATGCAAAGCACCCGCCGGAGATCAAGGCGATTTGCTGCGGACTGAAGCGCACCCTCATCCTGAAGAAGTTCCGCAGTGCCGGGCAGATCAAGGCCTACCTCGAAACCATGGAGTGGAGTTGATGGAGAGGCTGCCGCCAGTGGTTACGCTGCCCCTCGCCATGGTCGAGGTTGTTGCCGGTGCGGAACGTCTGGAGCCGCGCACGTTGTCGTTCCTGCAGGGCAAGGTGGTGCTGTTTTCAGTGCGGGCACCGGGGAAGATCAGCAGCAACGAGGATGCGGCCGCCCTGATTTCCATCGATGACCGTAACGGGCTGATCGTGGTCGCGGACGGGCTCGGCGGTCACGCGGACGGGGCACTGGCCTCGCGCATGGCGATTGATGCACTCGTCGATGCGACCCGGGATGCCGCGGCCAGCGGGGGTGGACTGCGGGAGGCCGTCCTGCAGGGGATCGATACCGCAAACCAGGCAATCATCGCGCTGGGCAACGGTGCGGCGACTACCCTGGTCGTCACGGAATTCAGCGATGCCGGGATGCGTACCTACCATGTAGGGGATTCCTCGATCCTGGTGACGGGGCAGCGTGGCCTGCTCAAGCACCAGACCATACAGCACTCGCCGATCGGCCACGCGGTGGAATCCGGCATGCTGGACGAGGTCGGGGCCATGCAGTCGGAAGAGCGGCACCTTGTCTCCAACGTGGTCGGATCGCCGGACATGCGGGTCGAACTCGGTCCGCTGCGCAGACTTGCGACCTACGATACGGTGGTTATGGCGAGCGACGGACTGGCTGACAACCTCATGGTCGAGGACATCATCGAGCATGTCCGCAAGGGACCGCTGGAACGTTCGGCCGGGCGCCTGATGTCCACCTGTCTGCAGGCGATGCAGGATGGCGGCCATCCGGATGACCTCACGGTAGCCCTGTATCGACCCTCGGGCAGGTAACCGCCCGTATCAGTCTGACGCCCGCAATTCGGCTGATCCCGGATTGCCGGTGTGGTAAATAACACGCTCACTTTCAGCGAGCCCGCATATTGCGGGGCGAAATCAAGGTATGATGGCGGGGCCGGTATTTGTGGAAAGCCGGCACGATAATTGATTAATGTCATGTTGGCCTGCACAGACAGGCGCCATAATAATAAATACCGGGTTAAGCGGGGCCGGGTTTCAGCACATGTTAAAAACACGTTTACTGCAGGCGATACTGGCCGCTTTTCTGGGCCTGGTCGCGGCCGGCGCCGCGGCAGTTGAACCGTGCACGCCTTTTGAGGACGGCCGGGTCGATGCGGAGCTGCTGGCGACCATGCGCGAGGCAGCGAAAGAAGGGCGCATGTACCGGGTCGACGCAGAGACATCCAGGGTAGGATTCTGTGTGCGGCACTTCCCTTTCCAGGAGTTCCGAGGCGAATTCAGGAATATCGTGGGAGGGCTGGCGCTGCCGCCCGATCCCGGCCAGTACGGCTATGCCCTGTTGCTGATCCACAGCGCCAGCCTGATCTCGGAAAACAGCGACCTGGTACCGCTGGTGATCGGGCACAGCTTTATCGACGCGGAGCGCTACCCCGAGATCCTGTTCGTGGGCCGTCGCTTTGTCTGGCTGAATGACAGGCAGGCACGGATCTACGGTGAACTGACCCTGCGCGGCAAGACACAGCCGGTAGTTTTCAATGTCGATGTCGAACGCAATGCTGGCGAGACTTCCGATGTCGACAGGCGTATCCGGATGCGCGGCACGACCCTGGTGAATCGTTTCCAGTTTGACATGAGCAGCTACCGGTATTTCGTCAGTGAACAAGTGAAGCTGTGCCTGGCGGTCGAACTGGTGCCCTGGGAATACGATTGACCCTGGCGGCAGCGGGGTATGAATAACAGTTGAATACAGTGGAATGAAAAAATGAACAGACTACAACAGCTCATCAGAACCATCCTGCCGATTGTGCTCAGCATCGTGTTGAGTGATGCGGGCGCAGCAACTGCTGCAGCCAGGGAGGACAGTATCAATGTCCTGGACTTCAACGAGCAGACGCACCTCGTGTTCACCTGCGAGGAGGAAAAGCTGGCGCGTGATGTCTACCGGGTGCTGGGCAGGCAGTTTCCGGAGATCCGCAGTTTCGCCGAGATGGCGGCAGCCAGGGAACACAGCCAGTGCATGGTCCTCGACCTGATGCGAAAGTACCGGGTTTCCGTGCCCCGGGTGAATGACAACGTCGGGGTTTTCTCCTGGGGCAGCTACGGGCGCTACTTCATGGAAAAGTACCAGATACTCACCAGTCAGGGCTCAAGCAGTCCGTTGAATGCCCTGTATGTCAGCGCCTTTATGGAGGAGCTCAACATCCTGGATATCGATCAGTGCCCCAAGGTGATAGTCGACATCAGCAATGGTATCGGCGAGGTCTCGGCCTGCGGCAGGAACTACACCGACAACCCGGATGTGCTGCGCGTCTACGACAGCCTGGTGGAGGAATCCCGCAGACATCTGCGGCTGCTGGTGCGTGATATCGAGCAGCTCATTGGCGTCGGCAACTACCAGGCCCAGGTGCTGCCACAGGAACAGGTCGATGCCATCCTCTCGCGCCAGCTAACGGCGCAGCCCTGACCGAACCCCGATTTGCCGATCGCGGCGTCTGGCAATCGCGCCGAAGGCCGGCGCTCCTACAGGTGCGTCCATTGAGTGTAGGAGCGGTCTCCTGACCGCGACTATCGGGTCTCCTGCAGGAAGATTATGGTCCAACGGTGGCGTCTTATTCTTTTCCTGGCGCCGTCGCTGCAGGGCATTGCAGGGGTGCGCACTGCTTCGGCAGTGGTGACGTACCGGCTGCGCGCGCCGCAATTTCCGCCTGTGTTTCCAGATATTCGGGTACACCCGGCGCCAGGGCGACTGCACAGGCCGCTGCCTGCTGTGCCCGGGTGATGCAGGCGCTTTCCAGCAGGGCGTAGGCGAGGTTGTTCCATGCACGCGGGTCAGCCGGCGCCAGCACGGTTGCCTGGCGAAATGCCGCTGCGGACTGCAGGAATTCTCCGGCGTCGTACAGGCTGTTGCCCCATGAAAGCCAGCCGACCGGTTGATCAGGCCAGCGTTCAGTGGCTGAACGGTAGGCACTGCGGGCGGCCTCGGCCTGACCCGAGACCTCCAGGTCATGGGCCGCCTGCAGATAGGTTGACGGACGGGCGCTGGCCGGGATCTCACCGGCGGGCAGTATGACCAGTGCCCAGTAATCTCCCCTGGACCAGGTCCGCTCAAAAGTCCCCAGCGTGGTGCGCCAGCGTTGGGTCGTGCCGGAACGCAGCAGGATTTCCCGGGACGCCAGGTCGTAGCCGATGACCACGGCAAAGTGCCATTTCGGCATCACGGCCAGGCCAAGATTCTGAAACACCAGCACCGGGTTGCCGTTTGCAGTTTCCTCGAGCAGGTCGGCCAGTGACGGTCGCAGCGGGTAGGCCAGCATGCCATGGTCACGCGCAGCGGCGGCAATCTCCTCACGCAGGCTACCCTGCAGAGCGGGAATGTAGACCCGGTTCACCAGTTCTTCAGGGGTCACGCTGACAGCGTGTGCCACCAGCACGGTGGCCAGCGCGGCCGGTCCGCACTGGTAGCGTTGCTGCGGGAAAAACGGGGTTTGTGTCAGTTCAACCCTGACCGGCAGGTTGTCTCCCGGTGTCAGGAGCAGTTGCCGCGACTGCGGCGGGGTAGCGCAGCCAGCCAGCAGGAACGCAAGCGAGAGGACGCCCGCCAGCTGGCGGGTGCCCGATGATGGCTGCATGCGGCAGTTATTTTACCGGGTGGACAAACGGGAAGATGTCCGTGGCACCGATGGCGTCGGTTATGACAAACACGATGAAGATGATCAACAGGATTCCCAGGACACTGTCGCCGCCAGCTTTGAGTTCGTCGAGCTGCCGGTTGATGTTTGCGAGTTCTTCTCCGGTCAGACTGTTGATGCGTTCGCGTGCCATCTCCGGATCGACGCCCCAGGATTCCAGCTGTTGCCGGGTGACTTGCTGGTCGAGAATTTCCAGGATAGCCGCGCTGTCGAGAGTGGCCTGCTGTTCGCTGATAATCCGCTCATTGTCCAGCATGGCAGCCTGTGCCGGCAGCAGCGGCAGCATGACCAGCAGTAACGACAGGAACCAGGCCATGGGTTGTTGTGTGCGTCGCATAAGTTATCTCCTTGTGAAAAACATGACAAACCGGCATCCGTAGAACGACACGCGAGCCTGCCGCCACAATACCGTTTTGCCAGACACAGCGCCAGCATCCGGATTGCCTGGCAGGCTGAACTTTTCGCGCCCGGGTGAGTCACATCGGGGGTGCCGGCGGTCCTGCCGGTCGCTGCCGCGTAACGGACCACTGGCAGCCTGCAGTCTGCGCTGCGGAACATACATCGCCTGCGACCGTGACACACTACCGAAGCCGGGCGGCAGCGCAACCCCGGGTTATACTTTTGCAGCCTGTTTCAGGCTATCGCAGGGACGGAAAACAAGTCGAGGTCAAGACATCATGAGGCAAACGGCAATATCCCCGGAGACCGGGTCAACTTCTGCGGCGCAGGCCGCCTTTGCGCAGCTGCGCGAACAGATGGAATCCTGCATTATCGGCCAGCAGACACTGGTCGAGCACCTGTTGCTGGCGCTGCTGGCGGACGGCCACCTGCTGGTCGAGGGTGCCCCCGGACTTGCCAAGACCACGGCCATCAAGGAACTGGCCAACCGCATCGAGGGTGATTTCCACCGCCTGCAGTTTACGCCGGACCTGTTGCCCGGCGACCTGACCGGAACCGAGATCTACCGGCCGCAGACCGGTGACTTCGAGTTTCAGCAGGGCCCGATCTTTCACAACCTGGTGCTGGCCGATGAAATCAACCGCGCACCGGCCAAGGTGCAGTCCGCCCTGCTGGAAGCCATGGGCGAGCGCCAGATCACCGTTGGCCAGGTGACCTATACATTGCCGACGCCTGTTCCTGGTCATGGCCACGCAGAACCCGATTGAACAGGAAGGCACCTATCCCTTGCCCGAGGCGCAGCTGGACCGCTTCCTGATGCATGTCCGTATCGGTTATCCCAGATGCCGGCAGCGAAACGCGAGATCCTGGCGCTGGCCCGGCGCCAGGCAGGCGCAGCGGCGGGAGGGGAGCGCGCACCCGCACCCGCGGTACTGCTGACCCAGGCAGCAGATTTTCAGTGCCCGCCAGGCGGTGCTGTCCCATGCACATGGCGCCGGCCGTCGAGGAGTACCTGATCCAGCTGTTGCTGGCCTCGCGTGATCCCGCGCCCTACGGTGAAGACCTGGCGCGCTGGGTCAGTTATGGCGCCAGCCCGCGTGGCACGATTGCGCTGGACCGCTGCGCGCGTGGACGGGCCTGGCTGCAGGGACGCGACTACGTGACTCGCCGGAAGATGTGCAGGCGGTGGCACACGATACCCTGCGGCATCGCATCCTGTTGTCGTTCGAGGCGGAGGCGGAAGGCCTGACATCCGATGACGTCATTACGTACGCTGATCAAGCGGGTACCGGTTTCCTGATACACCCGGTTGATGATGTTTGGCAAACCCGTTCAGCAGGCCTCAGCAGCCGTCAGCAGCCGGGGCGCCACCTGTCCCGGCGGATGGTGTCCGGGTGACTCGCGACGAACTGCTGCAACTCCGGCACAGCGCCAGGGAACTGCCCCTGGACAGCCGCCGCGCGGCCACAGTGTCATCAGCGGAGTGCATGTCTCGCGCTTTCGTGGCCGCGGCATGGATTACCTGGAATCGCGTGGCTACCAGCCCGGAGACGATATTCGCAGCATGGACTGGCGCGTCACGGCGCGTTCCGGTCGCGCCCATGTCAAGGTCTACCAGGAAGAGCGCGAGCGCCCGGTCGTGGTCATGATCGACCTGGGTCCGGGCATGTTCTTCGCCACCCGGGGTGCATTCAAATCGGTGATTGCGGCGCGTGCCGCGGCCCTGATCGGCTGGGCGGCGGTGCAACATGGTGACCGCATCGGCGCCTTGCTGTTCAACGGTGGTCACCATGAGCTGCGTCCGCTGGGCGGCTCGCGCGGCGTCTTGCGCCTGATCCGCACGCTGGTCGAGATGACCGATCCTGCCGAAGGAGCCCGGCAATCGTCCGGACAGTGTCAGCGGCCAACACCTGAATGACGCCCTGATGCGCCTGCGAACGGGTCGCCCGTCCGGGCAGCCTGGTGTTCCTGCTGAGTGACTTCTATGGCTGCGACGCGGATACCCGCCGTCACCTGCAGTACCTGCGCAAGCACAATGATGTCATTGCACTGCCAGATCGTCGATGCGCTCGAGATGGCGCCGCCACCCCCCGCTCGCTACCTGATATCAGATGGCCACAGCAACGGCCTGCTCGATACCCGCACGCCGGCACGCCGCCAGGCATACCTCGATTATTTCGCTGCTCACCACCGCGCAGTGCGTGAATTGATGCAGCAGTGCGCAGTTCCACTCGCGCAGCTGGCGACCACCGATTCCGTGGCCCACGCACTGCGGCGGGTACTCGCGAACCCGGGCGTTGAGACGGGTGTATTGCCGGAGGCAGTGGCATGAACCCGACTGCAGGCCAGGCGCTGGAGCTGCGCGACATTCATGCGGCGCCACTGCCGGGGCTCTGGCCGCCGGCGCCGGGCTGGTGGGTGCTGGCAATCCTGCTGGTAATCTTGCTCGGGCTGGGACTGCTGTGGTTGCGCAGGCATTACCATGCACGCCGTTTCAGGCATCAGGTCATGCTTGAACTTGAAAACATAACTGGCAGATATAAAAATAAAAACATTGATGGCATCGTTGCCGAAACCGGTGTCTGGCTGCGCCGGGTCGCGCTGCATCGCTATCCGCCGGAGCAGGTCGCATCGCTGACCGGTTGCCGCTGGCTGGAATTTCTGGACGCGACCGGTGGTGATGGTGAATTCCGCAACGGTGTGGGGCAGGTGCTGGAAACCGGCCCTTACAGTCCGCACGTCCCCGCGGTGGCCGTGGATTCACTGCTGGCCCTGGCGCGCAGCTGGGCGCAAAAAAACCTGGAGGCGCGGCCATGACGCTGAGTTTGCCTGGCCGCTGCTGCTGCTGGCACTGCCGCTGCCGCTGCTGGCGGCGTGGTTGTTGCCGCGGGCGCCCGTGACTGCCGGAACGGCGTTGCGCCTGCCGTTCTACAATGCGCTGCACGCCGCGCAGGAGGACCGGCGGTTTGCGGCGCACCGTTGGCGCCTGCTGCTGGCCAGCATTGCCTGGCTGCTGCTGGTCTGCGCCGCGGCCCGGCCGCAATTGATCGGCGAACCGCTCGCGCTGCCCGTCAGCGGTCGCGACCTGCTGCTGGCGGTGGATATCTCCGGCAGCATGGAGACTGCGGATATGCAACTGGGCCGGCAGGTCACGGATCGACTGACCGCCGTGAAGGCGGTTGCCGGTGAATTTATCGAGCGCCGCGAGGGCGATCGCCTGGGGCTGATCCTGTTCGGCGAGCAGGCCTACCTGCAGACGCCACTGACCTTTGATCGGCAGACGGTCCGCACCCTGCTGAACGAGGCGGCCATCGGACTGGCCGGCAAGAGCACGGCGATCGGGGATGCCATCGGGCTGGCCGTGAAACGGCTGCGCAAACAGCCGCAGGAGGACCGCGTCCTGATCCTGCTGACCGACGGCGCGAATACCGCCGGCAGCGTCGAGCCCCTGAAGGCAGCTGATCTGGCGGCGGCCGAAGGCCTGCGCATTCATACCATCGGTGTGGGTGCGGAGAGCCGGCTGGTGCGGGGACTGCTGGGGAGTCGCCAGGTCAGCAACACCGAGCTGGATGAAGCGACCCTGACCGCGATTGCGGAAAAGACCGGGGGGCGTTATTTCCGCGCCCGTGACATTGCCGGCCTCGAGGCCATCTACCAGTTGCTGGATGAACTGGAACCGGTCAGCCAGGAGGCGGAAGTCTATCGACCGGTGCGGGAATTGTATGCCTGGCCACTGGCGGGTGCATTGCTGCTCAGCGTGCTGCTGGCGCTGGCGGCAGGTGGCCTGGCAATACCGGGTGCACGGCGCGAGGCACGGCATGCCTGAGACCTTCCATTTTCAGCATCCCGAGTGGTTCTGGTCGTTGCTGCCGTTGTTGCTGCTGTGGTGGCGGGTGCGCCGGCCGGGATCGCATGACAACCCGTGGCAGCGCGTCTGCGATGCGCGCCTGCTGCCGTACCTGCTGGTCGGTACCACCGGCCGTGCCGCACACTTGCCGGCCTGGCTGCTGGCCGGTGCCTGGCTGCTGGCGGTGATCGCGCTTGCCGACCCGGTCTGGGACAAGCAGCCGCAACCCGTGTTTCGCAGCCAGGAGGCGCGCGTGGTGGTGCTGGACCTGTCGCGTTCCATGCTGGCCGCAGACCTGCCGCCGTCGCGGCTGGTGCGGGCGCGCTACAAGGTCGCGGACATTCTCGACAGAAGCCCGGACGGCCAGACCGGGCTGGTGGTATTTGCCGGTGCTGCCTTTGCGGTGGCCCCCCTGAGCAACGATACCGACACCATCCAGTCCCTGCTGGCTCCCCTGGAACCGGAGTTGATGCCGGCGCAGGGCAGCCGCGTGGACCTGGGGCTGGCACAGGCCGTGGACCTGCTCAGGCAGGCAGGGCAAGGGCAGGGTGAAGTCCTGCTGCTCACCGACGGCTATACGGGCGAGGATGCCTTGCAGGCCGCGCGCGAGTTACATGCAGCAGGCTACCGCCTCTCCGTGCTCGGCGTCGGCACCTCGGAAGGCGCGCCACTGTCCGACGGGCAGGGTGGCTACCTGCGCGATGCCCGGGGCAATATCGTGATGCCGCAACTGGATGCCGCTGCCCTGCGCGAGCTGGCCGCGGCCGGCGGCGGGCGCTATGTCGGCATCAGCAGCACTGACCAGGATATCCGCTACCTGTTGGCCGGTATGTCCACTTCACCGGGCACAGAATCGGAACGTACCGACCTGACATCCGATGCCTGGCAGTCCCGCGGTCCCTGGCTGGTATTGTTGCTGCTGCCGCTGGCGGCACTGGTGTTCCGGCGGGGCTGGTTGCTGGTACTGGTCCTGCTGGTGGGTATGGATCTGGGGATGCCGCGGCCCGCCATGGCGCTGGGATGGAATGACCTGTGGCTGCGCCCGGACCAGCAGGCAGCGCGTTCCCTGCAGGCCGGTGCGCCGGCAGAGGCCGCGCAACTGGCGGAGGATCCCGGTCTGCGCGGCACCGGTGCTTACCTGGCCGGCGATTATGAGCAGGCACTGGACGCATTCGCTGCTGCCGGTGGTGCCGACGGGGACTACAACCAGGGCAATTCCCTGGCGCAGCTGGGGCGTTATGAAGAGGCCATAGCCGCCTACGAGCGTGCCCTGGCAGCACAACCTGACATGGAAGATGCTGCCTATAACAAGGCGCAAATCGAGAAGCTGCTGCAACAACAGGAGCAACAACAACAGGAGCAACAACAACAGCAGTCCGGTGAACAACAGGGCCAGGAACAACAGCAATCCGGCGAGCAGCAAGGGCAGCAGGAACAACAAGGCGGGGAACAACAGCAGGGTGAGCAGGACTCGCAGGCATCCGCAGGTGAGCAGGGGCAGGAAACGGATTCTCAACAGTCTTCGCAAGGTCAGCCGGACGCCACGGACGCCAGTGAGCCCGAGTCACAGGATATGGCTGGCGAAGATGCGCGCAGCGAACCGGATTCCAGCCAGGAAAGTGAAGAGCATGCCGCTGCCGGGGACGAGCAGGAGACTGCAGCGCAGCAGGCAGCCGCTGAACAGCAACAGACGGAAATATCCGCTGAGGAAGATCCGCCGGCCAGTAACGGCAGCGTCGCGGAAGCCGCTGAGCTGGACAGCGAGGAGCAGCAGGCCGCGGAACAATGGCTGCGGCGAATTCCGGATGATCCCGGCGGTCTTTTGCGGCGCAAGTTCCTGTACCAGTATCGCCAGCGTGCAGGAGCTGCGACGCCCCCGGGAGAACAGGCATGGTAAGCCAGCCCGGGTTGATAACTCCTGATCTGTAACCAGCCATTGAAGAGTCGAACCTTGATTATGTGCAATACACACGTTATCCATCAGATGACCGGGGGAGCGCGCCTGTCGATCCTGTTGTTGCTCCTGCTGCTGATCAGCCAGTCAGTCTGGGCCGAGGTGCGCGCCACCCTGAACCGCAGCAGCATTCAGGACGGCGATACCGTAACGCTGGTCATCGAGTCCCGTGGCAAGGGTCCCGACGGACAGCCGGACCTCACGGTCCTGGAAAAGGACTTCGAGATCCTCGGTACCAGCACCAGCCAGCAGATCCAGTTCATCAACGGGAAGCGTTCCGGCAAGCGCCAGTGGGAGATTGAACTTGCACCGCTGCATGGCGGCGTGATCGAGGTGCCGGCGGTGCCGGTCGGTAGTGAGTGGACCAGCCCATTGACGCTGACGGTGACTGACCAGCCGTCTCCCGGCACGGCAGCTGCCGCGGGCGAACCGGTGTTTCTCAAGGCCCTGGTTGAGCCTGAGGCTGCGGACAGCTATGTGCAGCAGCAGCTCAACTACACACTGCAGCTGTATTTCCGTGAACCCTTGCTGAACGGCAGTTTTGAAGGACCGAACATCGACAGGGCGCTGGTGGAACGCCTGGGTGAGGATGTCCGCTATACGACCCGTGTCAACGGGGTAGAGTACCAGGTGATCGAGCGCCGCTACGCCGTGTTTCCCGAGGAGAGTGGCGAGCTGGTGATTCCGGAAGTTGTCTTCAACGGGCACCTGCAGACGAGCTCCGGCCGCCGTATGCCCGGTGCGGGTATCAATTCCATGCTGGACGATTTCATGAGCGGGATGCCTTTCGGCGGTACCGGCAAGCGCATCAGGGTGCGCAGCGAGCCGCAAACCATCGCGGTTAAACCGCGCCCGGCGGACTACAGTGGCAATGCCTGGCTGCCTGCCGCGGAAGTTGCGTTACATGACAGCTGGGCGGACGGCCCGCCTGAATTTCGTGTCGGTGAACCGGTCACGCGCACCCTGACGCTGGAAGCGAGGGGCCTGGAAGGTTCGCAATTACCGGCCCTGATCTTCCCTGACGTGGACGGGATGCGTCTTTATCCGGAGCAGCCGGTGCACGAGAACCGTACCGACGGCAAGTGGGTCTACGGCAGCAGCCGGCAGTCACTGGCCTACGTGCCATCGGCGGCCGGCAAGCTGAGTATTCCCGAGATCCGGGTCGACTGGTGGGACACCGGTGCCAGGCTACAGCGGACGACTGTGCTGCCGGCGTGGGAGGTCAACGTGCTGCCGGGCGCGGTCCCGGCAGCATCGCCACCCCCGGCCCCCGTATCGCCAGCCGTTGTAAAGCCCACGACACCTGCGGCTGCCGCTGTTGCAGAGGAGCCGCAGGGAAGCGGATGGCGCGACCTGTTACAGCAGTACTGGCCATGGCTGGCGGGCGTCGTGCTGCTGGGCCTCGTGATTACCGGACTGCTGCGACTGGCTGTGCGGTCACGGCGGCAGACCGTAGTACCCAGGGCCGTTGTGGACACTGCCGCTGCAATCGGGAACAAGCAGCAGCGGCTGGCTGTGCTGGCCGAATTGCAGCAGGCCTGCAACGGGAACAACCCCCAGGCCGCTGCGCGCGCCCTGCTGCAGCTGGCTGAGGCCGAGTGGCCGGCTGACCCGCCGCGCAATCTGGAGGCGCTGGCACGACGACTGGCCGGGGGCACCGAACCGTTGCGTGAACTGGAACAGGTGTTATATGCGGCCGGGGATTCGGCCTGGCAGGGCAATATGCTCTGGGAACTGTGCAGAAACGGCTTGCCTGCAGGACAGTCGGAAGCAGCCGCTGCCGACCCGGGACTGGCACCGCTTTACCCGGATTGGGACAAGCGGGGCAGTTAATCCTGTAGTTGCATAAATCCTGCTCTTAACCTGTAGGAGCGGTCGCCTGACCGCGATGCCGTCGTCAGGCAATCGCGCCGGAGGACGGCGCTTGTGCCCAGTGGGGTATTTATGCCCAGTGGGGTACTCCTACAGGTGCTATTAGTTAGGGTAGGCAGTCACCTGACCGCGACGGACGCTTGCAGGATCGCGCCGAAGGCTGGCGTTTAAGAAAATGGGGACAGACCACGTTTTATGGATATCTTCTGTAATATGCGCATAAAACGTGGTCTGTCCCCATTTTCTAGTGCATCACCAGTTGTTTAACCCACAAGCAAAAGGCCCGCATCAGCGGGCCTTTCGGGTTTAACCAGGATTGCGGTTAATCGTCGACCAGCAACTCGCGCTGCTTTTCGAACAGGTAACGCACCTTGTTGTATTCGAACGGCGAACCCAGGCTGCCGTAGCGGAAGGGGGTAACGTCACGCGTGTTGAGTGCATCGAAGCCCTTCAGCACCCAGCCGCCGGTATCATCGCGGGATTCGGCTTCCTTGACGCCGAGGAAGTCAATTTCCTTCTCGCCGAAGTAGTCGGCCACGATGCCGGTAGTATCACGCAGGTTCGAGGGACCGAGGATCGGCAGCATCAGGAAGGGTCCGGGTCCGACACCCCAGTGCCCCAGTGTCTGGCCGAAATCCTCGTTGGCGCGATCGATTTCCAGCCACTTGGTTGCCGGGTCCCACAGGCCGCCGAGGCCGACCGTGGTGTTGACGATCAGGCGCCAGCTGCTGACCGCGGTCCTTTCGATCTTGAGCTGCAGCAGCGAGTTGTAGATATTGGGTATCTCGCCAATATTCGCCCAGAAATCCTGGAAGCGGTTGCGCACGAATTGCGGGAAGATGAAGCGGTAGCCCTTCAAAGCCGGCAGGAACACGTAGTCATCGAACATGCGGTTGAAGGCATAGATGCGCTTGTTCACCGGCTCCAGCGGATCGTAGACATCGAGGAAGTCCAGCGGGTGGCCTGCGCCTCGATGTCCACGTACATCTGCGGGTCGCGGAGGTCGGAGATGTCACCGAGTTCGCTGATATCGGCCCTGGCATGAACGGCTGGCAGGACACCGACCCAGAGACCGGTGGTGAGGGCAGCGGCGACTAACAATTTGCGTAGAAGTGTATTCATTGTGCTATTCCGTATCCGCGATCAGTTCTTGAAGAAGTTCAGCATGTCGGTGACGTTCTGCGCATACTCCATGTTGCCGCAGTGCCCGCCATAGGGATAAATCGTGGCGCGGTCACCCAGCACATCCTGCAGATACTCGATATCACCCGGTCCGAGAATGATGTCATCCTTGTTGGTCATGACACCCACGGACTTGTTGTTGCGCAGGTAATCCTCGATGCCGGTCAGGCTGACCTTGTGGATGATGTCGTCACGGGTGTCACCCGGATGCTGTTCCTGCCACCAGGGCACGACCATCTTGTCGAAGTAGGTGAGGAACTTCCAGCGCAGCGAGCGCTTGTACCAGTAGGTGAGGTCGCTGGACATCGGGTTGTATTCCTGGTCCGCCGGAATGATCCAGCCGGTGTGGTTCAGGGCATCCGAGGTGAATGCCAGGTCGCCCGAGGAAAACAGGAAGGAGATGCCGATCAGCAGTTCGACCTCCGATGCCGGCATGGCATACGGGCCTTTCTGAATCTCGTACATTGTTTCCGGACCGAACTGCACATTCCCGGTGTGCTTGAAGTGCTGGACCAACCGCTCGAAGACGTCATCGAAGACCTGTTTGCCGGTCGCCTCGGGGTGCTTCTTGCGATATTCCGGAATGATGTTGTCCAGGTTCGAGACCGACGTATACAGGTTGACCGGCGGATTGATCATCAGCACCTTGTCGAAGTTGATCTCCTTGCGCTGGGTGTCCAGGTAGCCGACAAAGGCCGAGTCGATGCCGCCGAGGCTGTAGCCGGTGACGTACTTCTCGGTGATCTCGATCTCGTCGTCGACGACGTCCAGCGCATGCTTCATGACCTTGTAGAGGTCCTCGGCGTCATAGTTCGTCAGGCCGGGCAGGTTGGTGCTGGACGCGGCCGCCATGAACGGGGGCTTGGTCGGTGAGGAAATCGTGATGACGTGATAACCGGCCTGGTAGAAGGTATTCATCAGGAACAGCACTTTCGGCGAGTTGTAGGCCGCACCCGTGCCGGCGATGACGAAGATCAGCGGTGCCGCTTCCTTCTGCTTCGCAAACAGCAGCTTCAGGTCGGCGATGCCAAAGGTCTTGGACAGCGGGATGCCACTCAGGTCCTTGTCGAAATTGAGCTTCAGCACCTTCGAGTCTACCTTGCGGGGTTTTTCCCACTTGTAGATATCAGCGGGTGGTGTCCCGACGACAGTCGCCTCGTAGGGGTTCTGGATTGGATAACCGTAGGCAAAAACCGGCCCGTTCAAAAACAGCGTGGCCAGTATCAGCGTGATGATGGCAGAAATCGGATGTTTCATTCCCTGTCCCGTCGTGATGGTGTGAAAAAACGCGCCCCTGAGGCACTCGGCAAGCGCGCGTAGGATAGGGGAATATCCTTGATTAAACAAGCGTTATTCGGAACGGTGACAGGAATCTGGCAAGCGTTCTCCAGGCATCATTCCTGCTGCTGAGCGAACCGACAGCAACCAGGCTGCTGCTGCGCTAGTCAGCCTGTTTCAGCTTCTCTTGTGCTTCTTCTACCTGTTTTTCAGCAGCTTGCACCCGGTTTTGGTATTCCGGCGTAAGTTTTGAGCCGCCACCCGCGAGTGATTGCCGGTCGCCCTCGCCAACTACCCGGGCAGCTTCGAGCTCGGCATTGGCCCGGTCGAGTTCCTGTTGGGCGCTGGCGCCGGCTTCCGCCTTGTCCATTTGGAAGGCAGCTTCTTGCTGCTGCAGGCGATTCGCCTTGTCGATAACAGCCTGGGCCTCGCGCTGACTCTCGGTCAGGGTGTCTGTCGCGGGGGCGGGGGCTTCTGTCGTTATCGGTGCCGAGTCGGCATGACCCGGGACCGGTGTGTCGGAAAAAGTGATGCTGCCGTCCTGGTCTACGGAGCGGATGACGTCAGCCGCGAATACCTGCATTGCAGTAGCCATCAACAGTACGACCGGTATGATGAATTTCATAGTGCCTCCGCAGTTTGCATTGGATTCAATAGCAGCATTATCGACTTTGAGTCCGGCGTCAATGCTGAAGCAGTCACTGGTGCCTGCAGTTTCCGTCATTGCAATGGCGTATGTCACACAATAAAAGACCCGCGCGCGGCGGGTCTTTTATCCTGCTGGTGCAACAGTGATCAGGTAATCGGTGTCAGGATGATTTCCACGCGCCGGTTGAGTGAGCGGCCCTCTGCCGTATCGTTGCTGGCAATCGGATTCGATTCGCCCATGCCGCTGCTGACGACGCGCGCCGGCAGTACACCCTGGGATTCCAGGTAGCGGGCCACACTGCTGGCACGTGCCTCGGATAATTTCTGGTTGTAGGCATCAGCACCGGTGCTGTCCGTGTATCCGACGACGTCCACGTAGGTCTTTTCATACTCCTTGATAACCAGCGCAACGGAATCAAGTACCCGGTAGAAGTCCGCCGAAATATTGCTGGAATCGGTGGCAAAAGTAATATTGCCCGGCATGTTCAGGATGATGTTGTCGCCATTGCGGGTGACACTGACGCCGGTGGCCTGCAACTGCTGGCGCAGCTTGTCTTCCTGCTTGTCCATGTAGTAGCCGACGCCGCCGCCGACGAGTGCGCCGATACCGGCACCCGCCAGCAGCTTCTTGCGATCGCCGCCGACAAGGATGGCGGTAGTCAGGCCAGCCAGAGCACCGATGCCGGCTCCCTTGCTGGTCTTGTTGACCTCCTGCTCACCGGTGTAGGGATTTGTCGTGGTGCAGCCGCCGATGCCCAGCATGAGGGCAAGCATGGCCCCGCTGAGGCGTTTGCCCGCGGACATGAAGAAACCGTGCGTTCGCGACTGAAAGGGTGTTTGTCATCGTCCTTGCTCCTGTAATTGCGTGGCGAAAAGAACCGCTGCTGGAAGTATGCATAAATTCGCTGCGGTATAACAAGGTGTGATTCCGCCATTCGTCGGATATCCGGCAGCCTGCTTGCCTGGACTTCGACCGGATTCCAGGAGAATGGTTTGCACAGACAGCTGTTTTGTGCGGCAGCCTTGAATTTCATCCGCCGGGGATGATGCAGGGTACCTTGCCCATCATCCCGGGGTGTGGCAGGCTTCGCCCGGTGCAGCCTGGCCAGGCGGTCAGCAGGGTGTCTGGCTGCGCATAACACGGGTCAACACCTGAACAATCCGCTGTTGTCATGGCGGATTGCTATAACAATTGACGCATGGAGTTAATGACTTCGATGACAAATGCAAACAGATATCCTTGTAGTACCCGGCGTGCAGCGCTGCATAACTCACTGCATGCGGTGTTGTTGACCTGCTGCATGGCACTGTTCCTGCAGGGCTGTGCCACGACCTATCCGGCCAATCCGCCGCTGCAGGAGTTCGTGCCCGGCGCTGGCTACGAGTTCAGGAATCTGCGCAAAGAGTCCGGCAAGAGCAACGAGGTCATGGTTCTGCTGGCATTTTCCGGTGGCGGTACCCGGGCCGCGGCATTTTCCTACGGCGTACTCAAAGAACTGCATGGAATCGAGGTGAGCGATGCAGGCCAAACATTTCGCCTCTCTGACGAGGTGGACGCGATCAGCGGTGTGTCCGGTGGCAGTTTCACGGCCGCCTATTTCGGCCTGTTCAGGGACCGCATATTCGAGGATTACGAGCGGGTATTTCTCAGGCGCGATGTCCAGGGTGAACTGACCCGGCAGGTTATGTTCAACCCCGTCAACTGGGGCCGCCTGCTGTCGCCCACCTTCACGCGCGCCGACCTGGCGACGCAACTCTATGACGAGACCATATTCGAGCATGCCACCTTTGGTGACATGCAGGAGTCAGGCGGGCCATTCGTTGTCATCAATGCAACGGAAATGACACTGGGCACGAGATTCCAGTTTACCCAGAACTATTTCAACCCGATCTGCAGCGACCTGTCCGATTATCCGGTTGCCCGGGCCGTCACGGCCTCGTCCGCGGTACCCATCCTGTTCAGTCCCGTCACGCTGACCAACCGGGCAGGTGAATGCGGCTGGCAGCAACCAGCCTGGGTCGCCGAGGCCCTGGATCAGCCGGAACGTACCAGCCGCCTGTATAATCTCGCCGCAAATATTAGCGTCCTCGAGGACCGGGAGAAGCGGCCCTACCTGCATCTGTTTGATGGCGGCCTGGCAGACAACCTGGGCCTGCGCGCCATGCTGGACGGGGTGCTGCGCTTCAATGGCATCACACAGGCCTTGCAGGCGCTGGACATGGAGCAGACCCGCAAGGTGGTGGTAATCCTGGTCAACGCGGAAACGGCGCTGGATGTCGATTCGAGCCAGCGCCTGCAGACCCCGACATTCGCGGCTTCAGTCAATGCAGCGACCTCCGTGCCCCTGTCACGCTACAGCTTCGAAACGGTTGCCCTGATGAAAAACCGTCTCGAGGAGTGGGAGCGGCAGTCCTACGAGGCGGATTGCGGTTCCGGGATTCACAGCACCGACAGTGATTGCAAGGGGGTCGATTTCCATTTCATCGAGGTGAACTTCAGTGAGCATCCGGACCCTGCCGAGCGCGATTACCTGAAGCGGCTGCCGACCTCTTTCGTCCTCACGAACGAGGCCGTGGACCGGCTGATCGCTGCCGGCGGCCTGATCCTGCGCAATAACCGGGAATTCCAGCGGCTGATGTCGGGTGCTGAAGTGACCGTCACTGACCGCCAGGGCGACATGCCAACCGGACGTTGAAACCGGATTCCTGAAAACCAACATCCACCATCAAACAGAGGTTCACATGAATAAAATTGTGTCTTTCATCGCCACGCTGCTGGTTTCCCTGTCACTGCTGGGCTGCGCAGCCAGCGGCAAGAAGGAGCCGACCGCCCCGGGGTCGAGATGTCCAGCATTGCAACGCTTTCCGCGACCGTGGAAGCGGTGGATCATGAGAAGCGCCTGGTGACGCTCAGGGGACCGGAAGGGAAGCAGGTGGTCGTGGAGGTCAGTGAAGAGGCCCGCAACCTCGACCAGGTCGAGGTGGGTGACACCGTGGAGGTGGAGTACTACGAATCGGTTGCGCTGTTTGCCCAGAAGCCGGATGGCGAATCTTCCATGGATGTGAAAATGTCCACGGCCCGGACACCGCTGGGCGACAAGCCCGGCGCCGGCGTGTCGGAAACCATCACCATCAAGGCAACCGTAGAGGCCATCGATTACGAAACCCGGATGGTTGTGCTGCGGGGGCCTGAAGGCAACACCTTGACCACCAGGGTTGATGAGCAGGTTAAGCGTTTCAACGAGATCAAGCTGGGTGATGAAATCGTGGTGCAGTACACACGGGCGTTTGCCATCTCCGTACGCGAACCCTGAATCGGGAAGTACAGTCGTAACATTATTACTCACATAAATATGAACTGGAGTACACACCATGCAAATGCAGATGATTCGTAAACTGGCAATAACGGGTTCGTTGCTTGTCGCCCTGGCGCCAGCGGTTGCCCTGGGCGAGGACAAGCCGGCTTTCTCCGGCTTCCTCGGCGACTATTCCGGCTTCCAGGAAAGTGACCGGGTCAAGGGTGCCTGGATCTATACCAAAGCCGGGATGAGCATCACCGATCTTGGAAAATACAACAAGGTCATCCTGGATCCGGTCGTTGTTTACGGTGGCTCGGATGATGTCTTCAAGGACATCGACCAGGCTCAGTTGCAGCAGGCCGCGGATGATTTCCATGCCACACTTGCCAGCACGCTGGGTTCTGACTACCCGGTCGTGACCGAACCGGGACCGGACGTGTTGCAAGTCCGGACTGCCCTGACCGGGTCGGTTCCGAAAGACCCGGAACACAGTGCTCTTCAGCTACATCCCGGTCGCGCTGGTGTTCAAGGCCGGCAAGGCCGCGGCCGATGCCGCGACGGACAAGAAGGAAATCCAGGTCGATGTGACCGCGGAAATGGAGTTCATGGATTCCGTCAGCAACGAGCGCCTGATGGCCGCCGTTGACAGTCGCATGGCCGGCAAGGAAACCGTCGAAACAGTCGGATCCCGACTACAATGCAAAAACCATGGATGCGGCATTCAAGTTCTGGGCGAAAACCATCAAGGACCGGCTTGACGAGGCCCACGGCAGGGGACCGAATGATCAGTTTGATACCGAATGACTGCAGCACGCAGCCAGGGCTGAGCCTGCGAAGCCCAGGCTGCGGGAACACGTCGGCCCCGCCGTGTTGGGCTTCACGTTGTTCAACCCGGCCTGCGACTGGATACTAGAAATCGTGCCACCCGGTCTGGATCGACCGGGTGGCGCACACGATGGTCAGGTCATCGGCCAGCGGCATCCTGAGGATCTCGCTCAACTCTCCCGCGATTGATTTGACCAGCTGTTCGCGAGGCGCCATTTTCAGGCAGCGGACGGCCACGTTGATCACGCCCCGTTCCTCGAGGCGGTCACCGTCGCGTGTCTTGCCCTCGGTAATGGCGTCGCTATAGAGCAGCAGGGAGCTGCCTTGCGGGAACGGCAGTTCACGGTTCTCGTAGCTGGATTCCTCAAACATGCCAAGCGGGTAGCCCTTGCCGTCACCGACAAGCGGCTGCTCCTTTCCGGGCAGGAACAGCAGTGGACTTGGCGTTGCGGCGCTGGCGTAGACCAGCAGGTCCCGCGACAGGTCCATGATGCCGTAGAACATGGTGGCGTACTGGCCCGGCGGCAGCAGCGGCGCCAGGCGCTTGTTAAGGTGTTCGAGGAAACTCGCGGGGTCACCGCTGAATTCCTTTTCACTCTCCAGCAGGGCATGCAACCTGAAGGTGTTGAGCGCGGCATTGATGCCGTGCCCGGAAAAATCCACCATCAGGATGGCTGCGTGCATCGGGTCCAGCGAGCGCAATCCCCAGAAGTCGCCGCCGAGTTCGGAACTCGGCTGGAAGCGGGAGTCGACGTGGATGCCGTGTGTCTCGTGCAGGGATTGCACGGTGGCCATGTCTGGCAGCAGCACCGTCTGGGTTTCACGCGCTATTTTGAGCTCGCGTGCTACCCGGTCGCCGTAGACCTCAAGGTCCTCGGTGAGTTTCTTCAGGGTGTCGCGCTGCGCCGTGAGGCGCTTCTCGCTGGCCTGCAGGGCAAGCTTCTGCCGCTGGACCTGGCGAATCCAGAGCACGGCCAGCAGCAGCAATACCGACAGGGTGCCGCCAACTTTCCTTAGCAGGCTGTAGTCGATCAACGGGTCATACCTGACGTTGACCCAGTGCTGCTGAATGACGGTGTGCTCTTCCGGCGTGATCGTGTCCAGCGCCTTTTCCACGATCGGCACGAGGGGCCACCAGTCCTTGCGGAAACCGAAACGCATTTCCAGTGGCGGGACCCCGGCAGGCGCCGCGACCTTGAGGTTAGCCAGGTTCAGCTTGCGGATATAGTAGATGCCGACTGCAAGGGTATCGACGAAGGCATCGGCCTGTCCGACGGTTACGGCGTGCAATGCCTCCAGGGTATTTTCCATCAGGACCAGTTTGATGTCCGGGTAGTCGCGAGCCAGGATATCGGTAATCGAGTAGCCCTTGACCGCGGCCACGGATTTACCCTGCAGCCCCTTGAGCCCGCTGATGTAGGGATAGTCCTCGCGGGTGAAGATGACCTGCGGGCTGGTGATGAAGGGCTTGGTAAATGCCAGGTAGGTTTCCCGCTCCGGGGTCATGGAGATGCAGGAAATGACATCCAGCTTGTGATCCCTGATTCCGTCCAGGACTTCATTCCAGTCCAGGTCAGGCACCAGTTCGAGCTGCAGGTGGAGGCGCTCGACGATGATGTTGGTGTAATCCTGGCACATGCCGGCATAGACGCCTTGCTTGTCCCGGAACTCGAAGGGCGGCCAGCCGGGGTCGGCACCGCGGCGGATCGGTACGGGCAGGGTGGCGAGCCATTCTGTCTCGGCCGGCGTCAGTTCCACCGTGCCATGGTTGCCTTCACCGTGCCGGGCGCGAGCGTGGCGAACAGCAGCGCGGCTGCAGTGAAGCTGCGCCACAGGCGGGTGTCGGATGGCAGGGCCGGAATCATCCGCGCAAAGATATCACAAGATCAACTTCAGGAGACTCTGAACAAGTCCCGATTCGTCATTCCGGCGCATGCCGGACAAAAGTGCAAGGTGCGTTGAACGCCCGGAGTGCGGTCCGCAGGGTGAGCAAAGCGAATCATACTGGGATATCAACAATCTGGACCCCGGCCTTCGCCGGGGTGACGACTTATTCAGGGTTTCCTTTACAGTCTTGCCGTGGCGGTGCACGGTCAGGAGCAGGCCGGGTACAGCTCCCGCTGCATCGTTCCCGGGTTTCGCGCCGCTCCATCCAGGCTACGGGGTTCTTGGTCTTTGTATGCGGTGATTCAATCGTCAGCCGGTTGCCCGGTGATGGTCGTGATAATATCGCGTGCCAAACGTTCGACGCACCGGCTTTGAGCCGCAACGATTGCCGGGTAGACCATGCCGCCGGCTGTCTCGGTGTAGGACCGCCTGTGCCTGCTGGCTGCAGGCGCAGCATCGGGCTGGATGATTTCCCAGCTGGCGATCAGGGTAACCGTGCCACTGGCGTCGGCGTCGAAGCGCGTCACATCGATACTTATCTGGTAATCGATCAGGGTGGAGCGAGCCCACGGAAAGAGGTTGACCTGGTCTGTCGGCAGCATGGCGGACAGGTTTTCCGCCAGGGTGCGGCTGAAAGTCGTCTTCAGGGGTTCGGCCCAGCGGTCCTGATCGGCAAAGGACAGCTGGTTGTCGCCGCTGCGATGGGCAATCTCCGGTCTGTCGAGATAGGCCGGGAAGGCGATGGGCCCGACACCCAGTGCCGGTCCGGGCGCCGTCTTCGTGCCGCTGTCATCGACCGGTGTCAGGATGTAGAACCTGGCGGGCTGCGTCACGCCGCACCCTGCCAGGATCAACAGGCAGAGGCAGGTCGCAAGCATTGGTATTGTCGGGCGCATGGGTTTCCTCCGGAATCAGCGTCTGCCCTTGAGCAGGGACTCGGGCTGGTTGTTGATGGTTTCGGCCAGGATACGGATGGCGTACGCAGCCGATGAAATTTCATTCAATGCACTATCGAGCGCCGTCAGGATCTGCTCGTCACTGAGCAGGTTGTTGGCGGATTGCAGTGTGGTGTCTGCCAGTTGCAGCGTGCCGCTGATATCACCCAGCGTGCTGCCGGCTTTCTGCATGGCGCTGCGGGCATCATCCAGTGTCAGGTTGGCATTGGATGCCAGCGGCCCGACCTGCCGCTCAAGGTTGTTGACCAGGGTCCGGAAATCATCCAGGGTCACACGCAGGGAAGCGATAGATTGGTGCAGATCCTCGGAATTGACCAGCCTGTCGATACCCTCGATGCTGGCAGTGATGTGCTCCATGATCCTGTCGATGGGGATGCTTTCCAGCAGTTTGCCGATTTTTTCAATAGGTGTCGGGATAGTGGGGATTTCCTGGTGAGTCCATCTGTAATTGCCGCCACTGACCAGGTTCGCCGGCGTGTTGGGATAAAAGTCGATCTGGATAAATAACTGTCCGGTCAGCAGGCTCTGCAGCTGCAGCTGGGCGCGCATGCCGGCCTTCACCAGGTCTGCGATGCTGTCATCATTAGCCATCCTGGGTTTTCCCGTCTGGTTGCTGATGAACTTGGTGTTGTCGATTTCAATGACTACCGGGATCTGGATGTCGGCATCCTGGTTGCCGACCACGAGCTGGATGTCGGTTACGGTGCCGATATTGACGCCGCGAAAGGACACCGGGGAGCCGATGTTGAGGCCGTTGACCGATCCCTGGAAGTAGAGGACAAAACTGGTCTTGTCGGTCAGGAGCAGCTTGCCGCCGCTGATAATCAGGATGCCCGCCACGATGAGTCCGATGGCGCCTGCCACGAAGGCGCCGATCAGGGTTGGACTTGCCTGCTTGCTCATGTCTCACCTCGATTGAGAAAACGTCTGACAGCGGGTTCGGGGCTTGCATCCCGCAGTGTCTTCGGATCTCCGCTGGCAATCATGGTGCGGGTCTCCGCGTCGAGAAATACCGAATTGTCGCCAATGGCGAAGATACTTGGGAGTTCATGGGTCACCACGACGATCGTCGTGCCCAGGCTGTCGCGCAGTTCCAGTATCAGGTCGTCCAGCCGCCGCGAGCTGATCGGATCGAGCCCGGCCGAGGGCTCATCGAAAAACAGGATCTCCGGGTCCAGTGCCATCGCGCGTGCCAGTGCAGCACGCTTGTGCATGCCGCCGCTGATTTCGGACGGGTAGAATTCCCCGAAACCGGCAAGCCCGACCAGCGAGAGTTTCAGCGCCGCGACCTCGGCGATCTCGGCAGGATCCAGTTCCGTGTATGCATCCAGCGGCAGGGCGACATTTTCCGCCAGCGTCAGGGAACTCCACAGGGCACCGCTCTGGAAGCTCATGCCGAAGCTGCGCTTGATGCGTTGCTGGACTTCCGGCTCAGACTCCCAGTAGCTGACACCATCGTACAGCACCCGCCCCCTGGCCGGTGTTTTCAGGCCAATCAGGTGATGCAGCAGGGTGGTTTTGCCACAGCCGCTGCCACCCATGACGATGAAGATCTCACCGCGCCGGATGCTGAAATTGAGGTCGTGCTGGATAACAAAATCACCATACGCCATGGTGAGGTCCTGCACGACAACGACGTCATCAGGGTCGGTTGCTTGCTGCGCGGCCTGCGTATTCAGCATTTCAGATGCCCAGTTGCTGATACAGGACGGTGAGTAATGCACCGGCGATGACAATGAACAGGATACTGGTCACCACGGCGGAGGTGGTTGCCTCGCCGACTGCCTCGGCGCTGCGCCCGCACTGGATGCCACGCAGGCAGCCGGCAAAGGCGATCAGTATGGCGTAGATGGTTCCCTTGACGACCCCGCCCCAGATATGTGTCCATTCCATGGAACGCACGGTTTGCTGGTAGTACTCGAATGTGCCGATGTCAAAGGCGGTTACCGCGACGAACATGCCGCCGGTGATGCCCACGATGTCCGAGTACAGGACCAGGGCCGGCATCACCAGTATCAGGGCCAGCATGCGCGGCAGGACGAGGAAGTCGATCGGGTTGAAGCCCAGCGTCCTGAAGGCGTCGATCTCCTCGTTGACCTGCATGGTGCCGAGCTGGGCGGCAAAGGCGGCCCCGGTGCGGCCGGACATGATGACGCCTGTCATGAGGGCGCCCATTTCGCGCGTCATGCCGAGTCCCACCAGGTTGGCGATGTAGATCTGGGCGCCGAACTGCGCCAGCTGCACCGCGCCCATGTAGGCGACGATAATGCCGACGAGAAAACTGACCAGGGCGATGATCGGCAAGGACTGCGGGCCGACGTCCTGGATCAGCAGCATCAGGTCGGCGCGCCGGAACTGTGCCTTGCCGCGGAACAGCCTGCCAAACGAGAGTGTGATCTCGCCAAGAAAGTGCAGCATCTCCGGTGCCGCGCGCCACATGGCCTGGGCCAGCACACCAATCCGCTGCAGCAATGGTGCCTCGCCAGTGTGTTTGCCCGTGCCTTCGATGGGGGGCACTGCCGTTGACAGTGCCATCATGCGACGGGCGCCGTCCGGCAAACCTTCCGGGTCGATGTTGATGTTCTGCGTCGCAGCCAGCCGGTAGACCCTGGCGAGAAAGGTGAGCAGGCCGGTATCCCATTCCGTGATGCCCTTGCCGTTGAAGCTGATGCTGCGGATATCGCTGCGCGCCGCCAGCTGCTGCTCGATGTCGTCGGCACGGGGGCGGCTGTTTGCCAGCAGCCAGCTGCCTGCCAGCACCAGCTGCAGGTTGTCCGGGGCGGGGAATTCGAGGCTCAGTTTACAGGGCATGGGAAGTGATTGTAGCAGCTTGGTAGCCCGGATGGAGCGACGCGGAATCCGGGGATGAAGACAGATTCCTCCGGGTTCGCTTCGCTCACCCCGTGGTCTTGCAGGAACATGCCGGGTGGTCTCCGGTGTATGATGGCAGCAATGCTCTACCCTGGCGGCAACACCGGATTCGGGTTCTGAAATATGAACAGGCAAACAGTCTCTCTCGTCCTTGGCAGCGGTGCGGCACGCGGTCTTGCCCATATCGGGGTCATCGAGTGGCTCAATGAACATGGCTACCGGATCGAGTCCATCGCCGGCGCCTCGATGGGTGCGCTGGTGGGCGGTATCTATGCCGCGGGCAAACTCGAAAGCTACAAGCAGTGGGTGCTGGCACTGGAAAAGATGGATGTCATCCGTTTTCTGGACCTGGCATTCAGTTCCGAGGGCCTGTTCAAGGGGGATCGCCTGATGGATGCGCTCAGGGAACTGGTGGGCGATCGCAACATCGAGGATCTGCCGATGACTTATACCGCGGTCGCCTGCGACCTGGACCGGCGCCGGGAAGTCTGGTTCACGGATGGACTGCTGTTCGATGCGATCCGGGCATCGATTGCCATTCCAACGATCTTCACGCCGCATCGCTATCGTGGCATGAAGCTGCTGGATGGCGGTTTGCTGAACCCGGTGCCGATCGCCCCGACTTTCAGGGACATGACGGACCTGACCATTGCGGTGGATCTGAATGCAGCGCGTGATCCCGGCCCTGTCCCGGACAGGAAGAAAGGCAGCAGTGAGTCGTCTTCCGAAAAATCCGCGTCGCACCATGCAACCGTGCAGCGTTTTCTCGACAGTATTCAGAACAGCATCCAGAACACTATCCAGAAAAACGTCGCAGCACGGCACGATAACGAGCTTGGCCTGTTCGACCTGCTGAACAGTTCCTTCGAGACCATGCAGAATGCCATCTCCAGCATGAAACTGGCGACCTATGCGCCGGACGTGCGTATCGAGATTCCCCGCAGTGCCTGCATGGCCTATGAATTCGACCGTGCGCAAGAGCTGATTGAACTGGGGTATAGCCTGGCCGGGAAGGCGATGGCTTCACGCCCCGGCAGTGGTCGCAAGCATGCAGCTTCCGACGCGGACTGACGCCGGACTGCCGCCTGTTTTTTTTTCGCGGGCTGCGTGTAAACTCAACAACAAACAATCAACCGGATACAACATTGGGGGCAACCATGTCGCAGACCAAGATCATTCTCGAAGAATCCGATATTCCGACTCACTGGTACAACGTCGTGGCCGACATGCCGAATCCGCCCGTGCCGCCGCTGGGGCCGGACGGCAAACCGATTGGCCCGGAGGCGCTGGCGGCAATCTTTCCCATGGAGCTCATCGGCCAGGAGGTGTCGGCCGAGCGCTGGATCCCGATTCCGGAGCCGGTGCGCGAGATCTACCGCCTGTGGCGGCCCAGCCCGCTGTATCGCGCACATGCCCTGGAGGCGGCGCTTGGTACCCCGGCACGCATTTACTACAAGTACGAGGGCGTCAGTCCGGCCGGTTCGCACAAGCCCAACACGGCCGTGCCGCAGGCATATTACAACAAGCAGGCCGGCATCAAGCGGCTGTCGACCGAAACCGGCGCCGGCCAGTGGGGCTCCTCGCTGGCGCTGGCGGGGCAGATGTTCGGCATCGAGGTGCGCGTCTACATGGTGAAGGTGAGCTACCAGCAGAAACCCTTCCGCCGTTCGATGATGCACACCTGGGGTGCCGAGGTGTTCGCCAGCCCGACCGACATGACACAGTCCGGGCGCAACATCCTGGCACAGGATCCCGATTCGCCGGGCTCGCTGGGCATCGCGATTTCAGAGGCCGTCGAGGAGGCCGCCTCGCGCGAGGACACCAACTACGCGCTGGGCTCGGTGCTGAACCACGTGCTGCTGCACCAGACCGTGATCGGGCTGGAGGCCAAAAAACAGTTCGAAAAGATCGGCGACTACCCGGACATGGTGTTCGCGCCCTGCGGTGGCGGTTCCAATTTCGGCGGTGCGGCATTCCCGTTCTTCGCCGACAAGGCGGCCGGCAGGGATGTGCGCCTGGTCGCGGCGGAGCCGGCCTCCTGCCCGACGCTGACGCGCGGCAAGTATGCCTACGATTTCGGCGATACGGCGGGACTCACGCCACTCATGAAGATGTATACCCTGGGTCATGACTTCGTGCCGCCCGGCATTCATGCCGGCGGCCTGCGTTACCACGGCGATTCCACGCTGGTCTCGCAGCTCTACCACGAGGGCCTGATCGAGGCCGTGGCGGTGCCGCAGCTGGCGACCTTCGAGGCCGGTGTGACCTTCGCCCGCAGCGAGGGGATCATCCCGGCGCCGGAATCCAACCATGCCATTCGCGCCTGCATCGACGAGGCCATGAAGTGCAAGGAGACCGGTGAACCCAAGACCCTGTTCTTCAACCTCTCCGGTCACGGGCACTTCGACATGGCAGCCTATGACAGTTATTTCCGTGGCGAACTGGTGGATTCCGAATATCCCCAGGCCGACATCGACAAGGCGCTGGCGCATCTGCCGCAGGTGGCGGAGGGGTAGCGGGTGAATCGCGCCGAAGGGCAGGCATTCCTGCACTCACTCATGTCACCTGGCGGAGCACCCTGAAGGGGATAAACACCCCGGTGGGCATAAACACCGCCCTTCGGCGCGATTGTGTAAGTCATGCATCGCGGTCAGAAGACCGCTCCTACAGGTGTAGCCAGTGATTGTAGGAGCGGTCTTCTGACCGCGACAGGATTCGGCATAACCAATACAGGTAGCAAGCAATGTCCGATCTGGTCGAGCGTGCCCGCAAATACGCAACCGAGGCGCACCAGCGCATCAATCAGCGCAGGAAATACAACAACGAGCCGTACCATGTTCACCTGAGCGCAGTGGCGAAGGCTGGTCGAGTCGGTGACCGACGATGCGGAAATGATTGCGGCAGCATGGCTGCATGACACCGTCGAGGATACCCAGGCGACGCTGGATGACATCGAGACGGAATTCGGCGTCGCGGTAGCCGAGCTGGTTGAGGAACTGACGGATGTCAGCCGGCCCGGTGACGGCAACCGGGCGGTGCGCAAGGCCATCGACAGGCGGCATCTTGCCCAGGCATCGGCCAGGGCGAAGACCGTGAAACTGGCGGACCTGATCGACAACTGCAAGGACATCACCCGCCACGACCCGGGGTTTGCGCAGGTCTATCTGGCCGAGATGGACGATTTGCTGGACGTGCTGCAGGATGGCGACGCGCGGTTGTACAAACGTGCCGAGAAAATCCATGCGCGGAGCGTCGACAAGCTGGGCCTGCCCGATCTGTCGAAAATTCACGCCATGTCGCCCGAGAGCCTGGCGTCACCTTTTACCGGTATCAGTGGCCCGAAGTTCCGGCGCATGTTCATGGAACTGTTTACCGCCCGGGATATTGCCGAGGCGCTGTTGTCGTTTGATCCTGAAACTCCGTGTGATGAGGTCAGGATGGTCATGGTGCGTCACGGCCAGGACGCGGCCAGCGTGCGCATCAAGGGCACGGTACAGGGCTATGTACGGCTGGCGGACCTGGATGCCGCCGCCTGTGCCGAATGCCTGCGGCATTTCACCAGTGACCAGGTGATCACCGGTGATGCGACCTTCTCCGACGTGGTCCACGTACTGACGCGCCATGACTTCTGCTTCGTCTCCATGCTGGGCGAGATTGTCGGCGTGATCTGCCGGGATGACATCAACAAACCGGTGGTGCGCATGTGGCTGTTCGGACTGATCACGATGATCGAAATGCAACTGGTCCAGATGATCGAGAAGACCTACCCGGATGAATCCTGGCAGTCAGTAATCACAGCGGAGCGACTGGAAAAGGCCCAGGCCATGCAGACGGAACGTCGACGCAGGAACCAGCACTGTTCACTGATTGATTGCCTGCAGATGTCGGACAAGGCGCGCATCGCCATCGAGCACCCGCGCTTGCTGGAAGCCTTCGGCTTCGATTCGAAACGCACCGCCAAGCGGGTCGTCAAGAGCCTGGAATCGCTGCGCAACAACCTCTCCCATGCACAGGATATCGTCACCCATGACTGGGCGCAGATAGCGCGGATGGCACAGCGCATGCAGGAATATTCGCGCGGCTAGCCCGGCATGCCGGATATAATGGCCACGGAATCCACGGAAGGACACGGAATATATATTTATGGACATAGCTGCCCCGTTAACTCCCTCTCCATCGGGATCAGGGACGTCCTGTATCAGAGCAGATTCGTGCATTATCCCTGCAGGGATGAAGAATTCACTCTTTGAACAAAAATAATATCTCACTTCTTCTGAGGTATCAAACGGCTCTAGGATGAGGCGGATCAATAGAACTTAACGCAGATCATTGATTTATTCTTTCCGTGTTTTTCCGTGGATTCCGTGGCCATCAAGTAATATTGAAAAATTACTCGCCTTGTCCAGTATCCGTTATTTCCAGGTTAATGCAGCGGTACGCTGTAGTTCAGGATGATGCGAAAGTCCTGCTGATCTTCAGCGTCCGGGCCTTCCTGGTTGAGGAACGCAGCGCGGGCGCGCAGCCACAAGCCGTCTGCAACGCGTCCCTTGAAATAGTAGTCCGTGGTCAGGTCAAATTCCTGCTGGTCCGGTGAAGCGGCACTGCCGCTGTCAGGCGTGTCACCAGTCACATAATTGGCAAACAGGGTGAGGCCGTCCAGCCCCAGCCGCCCTGCATTCCATGACAGACCCAGCAGCCAGGCATCCTCGCCGGCACGATTGAAGTCCTGGATGATCACGGAGGCATAGCCGGGGTAGCCACCATACGGGCTGCGAATGCCACTGTCGCTGTCGGTGGATGTGTGAGCCAGAGTCAGGGTCGTGTTGTAGTAGCTAATGCCAAGCCGCACACCGTAGACATCAGTATCAAAGGTGCCAATCAGTTCTTCACCAGTGCTTTTCTGCCGGGTGTACTGGCCGGATAGATGCACCGCGAGGTCACCACCCGGCTGCCAGGCAGAGTTGGCCTCGGTGTAGAAAATATTCATCACATCCCAGGCCCGGTAATTGATGGCGCCGATATCACTATGCCTGGTGAAGCTGTATTTGCCGCCAGCCATGCTCAGGCCGTCGTTTGCGTCATCTGCACCCGCGGCTTCCGCCATGGATTCAAAACTGGAACTGTTGCGCTGTTTCATTTTTGTGATATGACCGGCAATCCAGTGCATCCTGGTGGCCGGGTCCTGGTTGTACACCGCATAGGCCTCGAAGGTATTCGGGGCCATGCGATTGTCCTGGCGATTCACGTAGGGGAGGTTAAATGTCTGGCGAAACAGGCGCGCATCGATCTGGTCGGTCAGCCTGGCCGTGAGGTTGGCTTCACCCAGCACCGTGAAGGCTTTCTGTCCCGGCCTGAGCAGCAGCGTGCCGTCCTTGTCGGTCGGGCCATACAGCTTTTGCGAGGTATACAGGCTGGCCCCAAGGGAAAGGCGCTCCCGGTGCAGGCCGGACTGGTAGTCCAGGCTGCCGCCGGCCGTCCATGCCAGGCTGTCCGCTGCGCCATTGCGCTGTCTGTTGAAGTAATAGCTGCGCGGCTTGAATGTCAGGCTGGCCTGGCCCCAGAGAGAATCAGCAAGCCTGGCCGAGCGGGATAACGGCTCATCCGTGACCGCCCCGAAGGAACCCTGCATATCGAGTACCGAGTCGGGCAGGGGGCCTTCGTGGGTGAGATAGTCGGCCTCGGCTGCGAGGAGATGCGGACTGCCGGTCAGGCAAAGGACCATCAGGATCAGATGTCTGGAGCCAGGCATGGATTTCCATTTGTTTTGAGGTTGCCAGCGGGTATCGGAAAAGCGCCATGAATTCTTGCATGTCAGGACAGAATACGCCAGTCGTCATGCCGACTCCCTGGAGCCGGAATACGAACGTCCTGGTAACCTGACCCAAAGAAATACACGGCTGCATGATCCCGGACTTGATCGTCAGGGATGGAGGTCGTTGATTTGATCAGCCGGTTTGTCCCTTCGGTGGGACGAGAAAAGGAAACCCGGGGTTAATGCCGGTCCCAGGCGATGGCTTTTTTCACCTGGTGTTTGTTGCGATTGTCTTCCATGTTCATACGATATTCAGTCAGGTCTCTGCGGTATTCTTCAATATCGTATTGCCAGGCCCTGATGCCACGAAAAATGGCACTTGTCAGGACGACAAAAACCAGCAGCACCAGCAGGTGCTCGGCAGGCATCACATGGTTGACATGCAGGAACGCGATGGCTGCGCCACCGATCAATACAAACCAGAACATACCTCCCGTCAGCGCGGACCCGGCAATATGGGTAAACAGGCTGAATATGCCCGGCTTGCTGATCGGTAATCTGGCCGGGCTACCTGTATTTCTTGTATTCTTGTAATTCTTCATGTTGTTACCTGCCTGTTCTTGTTGTCCTTTCGGGTGGATTGCTGCTTTTCTCCCGGTTACTGGTAAAGGTAGGTGACGCGTTGCTGCCTGTATATTGGTCTTAGGTACAATGCAGCTGCATAACCCTGCTTGTTGCAGCCTCGAGATGGCTGTGGCATATGGAAGCCGGCAGGGAACTGGATCAGGTTGCAGGGGCGGACAGGCACAGGATGCAGCGCAGGCCTTTTTGATGTAGCCGCCTGCTGACACAGGCATATACAAGAATTAACAAGATATGACACACACACGTTCATCATCACGGACCTGGCTGCGGCGCCTGCTGTTGCTGCTTCCGGGTATGGTTGCGGTTGCCGCGCTGTTGCTGGCCGGGGCGTTGCTCCTCCTGGATGACGCGGATTACAAGCACATCCTGGTCTGGGCATCCGATAGATTTCTGGACACTGAACTCGAGATCGCCGGACCTTTTTCGATCAGGCTGTCGGATGGCATCCATGTCACGGCCGGTGATGTCCAGTTGCGGGCACATGACGGCAGTTATCTCATCTCGACGCACGAGTTCAGCACTGGCTTCCGTGTGGTCTCGATATTTTCAGGTGCGCTTGTGGTTAACGACCTGGCGATGTCAGATGCCCATCTGCGGATTAATGAGACGGAGACCGGGAACACCAAAGCGGCTGGTTTTTCACTCCCGCCGGTGGTGGTTGCCAGGGCAAACTTCAAAAACCTGACACTCGAATACCAGGAGGCGCTGCCCGGCACGCTGCACAGCTTTACCCTGGATGATCTCGTGATCGGTGGCGTGAATGGGACGGGGCCGCTTGATATCCGGGCCAATGGTCTTTTCAAGGGACGCGAGTATGACCTGAACGGTACCCTGCCGCCGCTGGCCGATATGCTGGAACGCGGCAAGCCGCACCCGGTGCAGTTCAACTTCAATAGTGCACATTTATCCGCCAGCCTGGATGGCCAGGTGGCCGATTTCCTCAAGGGCCGCGGGCTGGACCTCAAACTGGAACTGCATGCAAAGGAGATCCAGGAAATACTCGAAATCTTCGCCGACGGTATTCCCCGTGTCGGTGATCTGGACGCCACCGCCAGGCTGCGCGGGGATTATGACAGCCCGGGGCTGGAAGATATTGACATGAGTTTCCATCGTGACGATGAAGTCGCGATCCAGGTTACGGGTGCCGTTGATAATATCGTTACCGGAAAGGGGCTGGATCTCGATATCAAGGGTCAATCAAGCAACCCCGCGGTGACGTCATGGCTGGTGTTCGGGAAGCTGGATCGTATTCGATCGGTCAGTCTGGATGCAAAATTACTGGCACAACACGGCCGCATTCAACTGCACGACGTCAAGGCCAGTGCCACTACCAGTGATGGACTGGAGCTTGCAGCCAGCGGCAATGGCGAGTTGTACGACGCTGGCCATGTATTCGTGAAGAACGATACGGGCATATCGCTCAAGGTTCACTGCACCGACAACTGCAGCCTTCAACCTGCTGGACTATAAAGGGGTCCCCGAACTGGGGCCGGTTGACGGGACTGTCAGGCTGCTTGCCAGCCGGGATGCCATCGGGCTTTATGATGCCGAGGTTCGCATCGGCAACCGGCGAGGTCAGCAGTCGGTTCTGCAAGGTTCCGTGGCGCGGATCGGGCTGCAGGAGGAAACCGCGGTAACGGGTATTGACCTCAAGGCAACCCTGCGGACTCCCAATGTCGCGGCCCTCGCCAAACTGGTCGGCTACGATTTGCCGCAGTTCGATCGGCAGGGGCAAGTGGACCTGCGTGCAAACGGCGACCTGAACAAACTCAGGCTGAACAATGTCAACGTCAGGCTAGGAGATGCCAAGACCTTGTATCTGACGGCAAAGGGTGCTGTAGACGGGCTGGACCTGACCAGGGAGTCGTTGCCGGACGCCGCCGATTTCAGCGTAACGGCGACCATCCCGCAGCTTGCGGAGCTTTCCGGATATTTTGATGTAAACCTGCCACCGCTGGGACGCACGCATGCAACCGGGCAACTGAAACTCAGGGGGAAGAAACTGCTGTTCGAGCAGGTGAAGGTGGATATCGGCGCTGCGGATCAGCCGGTCATCCGCCTGAACGGGAAGGCGACGACGGTACTGCACAAGGGGAGCAGTATTGACGTCAGGTACGATGTAGCAGCCACCGACCTGCTCATGGCATTCACCGAAATGAAACCCGGCTATCTCGGTCGCCTGCAGGGGACGCTGGATGTATCCAGCATGGATGGCAGCTGGGGAATCGAACAGTTTCAGCTGACCTCGGCGCAAACGCAGCTCTACCAGATTGACATCGGTGGCGGATATGACGATTTCAGCAAGACCGATCTGGTTAACGTCAAGTCGTCACTCTCGGTCAAGGACCCGGAAGCACTGGGTAATGCACTGAACCTCGATTTGTCCGGCCTCGGCCCCTGGACTTCGAAAGGTGTTCTATCGACCAAGGCAGAGACACTCTCCTACCGTGCCAGCGGTACCCTGGGAAGCACGACCAGCACCACGCTCATCAGTGGTTACATGAAGGATGGCAAACCGCATTTCACCGGAAAAATGGAAATGCCCGTGCTGTACCTGAAGGACTTCGGGTTCGGCAAGGAAACCGTGCAACCTGCCGGCAAGACAGTTGCCACTAAACCGGACAAAAACTATATCTTCAGTCGCGAACCGCTGGATGTCAGCTTTCTGCAGCGCTTCGACCTGGACTTCGACCTGCTGATCCACCAGGTTGAAAGTCACGGGGAACTGTCAATCGACAGCGTCAACGGCAAGATCAACGTGGTCGATGGCCGGCTGAACGTCTCACCACTGAAGCTGGTCTTCGAGGGTGGGCAGATGGATATCCGGTTCGACCTTGATGCGAACGGAATGCCTGCCTACAGGCTCCAGGTTACCGGGGACGACATCGTGCTGGGTCCGCTGATGGCCCAGGTGCAAAACGACGTCCCGATAACCGGTTATTCCAATCTCGACATGGATTTGACTGCACGCGGCAGGTCACCGCATGACCTGGTGAGCAGCCTCAGCGGCAACCTCAGCATCGGCCTGGAAAATGCCAGGGTTCCTAAAAAATACATCGAGTTGCTGTCGGTAGATGTGTTCGGCTGGGCATTCTCGAAGACAAGCAGAAAGGAGACCTACTCCGACCTCAATTGCGTGATAGTGGCCTTTGATGTAGCAGATGGCAAACTCGAGAGCCGCACGCTGATTGCGGATGGCCCGGGCCTCACGGTTGCGGGGCACATCAAGCTGGACCTGGAAGCAGAGACCATGAATATCCTGCTTATTCCGAAGCAGAAAAAACGCGTCTTTTCCTCTATCGAACCCGTCAAGATCAAGGGGCCAATCATGGATCCCAGGGTCGAGGCCATTCCGGTAAAAGCCGCCATCCAGGAAGTGGGCTCGATGGCGCTGCTGCCGACGGTGGTGATACCGGTGCGCCTGCTCGGAAAGTTGTGGTCACTTCTGGATGACGGCGACGAGCCCGGCGAAGGCTGCGCGAGTCTTCAGTCGGTCACGGAAGCCGCGGAAAAGAAGCAGGAGAAGTAAGCAGGACGGCGCTATGGATCCACGGAAGGACACGGAAAAGTCTCTGCCGGGTGTTCTTTATTTCCGTGTTTTTCCGTGGATTCCGTGGCCATAACATCTCCGGGCATCATTCCATACCTTGATGTGCCTGTCAGGTTTATACTTTGCAGGCACGACAAATAACGCCAGTCTTCAGGGAGACCGCATGGAACATCGATTTCAGTCCGCGCTGACAGCACTGCTTGCTGCCAGTCTGCTGGTCGCCAGTGGTTGCAGCCAGCAATCTCCGGCTCCGCAGCAAGGCAGTATTCAGTCCCTGCCTTTCAGCGTGGTTGCCACCGGTGACTCGGCCGCCGATATCCGGCAAGCCTCGACATTTTCCTGGTCACGAGACCTGCAGCAAACCAGCCCTGGGCAGAACCCGGAAAATGTGCCGGTGGATGCACTGCTGCAAGCGGCGATCATCGATACCCTGCAAGGGAAGGGCTACCGCTATACCGCAGTCCCGGGAGAGGGCGACCTGATTATAAAATACCGGGTAGCGCTGGATGACGTGCATGCTGACCGGGAGCCGGGCGAGACATACGACACCGGGTTGCAGCCAAGCCTGAACATGGTGTCGCCGGACCCGGCCAGATATGAAAAGGGGAACCTGGAAATCGAAGTGCATGACAGGGCAACCGGGCTTGTCGCATGGCGCAGCGCCCTGCAGGGCTTCGCCAACCATGATCTCGGCGCTGCCGGGCGCAGGCAGCGAATCGGCCTGATGGTGGATCGCATGCTGGCGGGTGTACCGGCAAAGTGAATTCAGGGCTGTCCAGCCAGTGCCGGAAACATTGCGGTGCTGACAACTCGCATGCATTCGGGAAATTCCGGGGTTGCCGCTGAATGAAACGCTGGGTCGCGATCCTCCTGTCCGTATTTGCGGCCTTTATCGCCGGGCTTGTGCCGGTAGGGTTTGCCATCTGGACGGCCTACAACACCACGATTGAGCGGGCCGAAGCGCACCTGCGTTCGATTGCGCAAGCTATCGCTGCGGACACCTCGAACCTCCTCACCGATATCGACCAGGGACTGGTGGCGCTGGCCGGGCTTTCCTATGACTGCACGCCGGAAGACGTCAATACCATGAATACCATGGCCTATGACATTCCGGAAATCAGTGACATTGGCCTGATAAATTCCAGCCGCAAACTGGTGTGCGCCAGCTGGGGGCGCGTCGATCCACCGGTAGAACCGGACCTGCCGTCGCCCGAGCCCGGATTTCGCCTGATAGGCCCGCTGGAAATCCGCCTGATGAATCGCTATGGCCTGATTGCCATTCGCCAGCGCGAGGACAAGTCGGAAGTGGGCGCCCTGATACATCCCAGCATACTCATCGGTCACCTTGGCGTGGAGCTCGGCGAGCACGGCTTTGCCGTCCTGCTGCGGCGTGAGGATACGCACATCTATGCCTCGGAGGGCAATGTTCCCGAGATGCAAATGGTGGAGTCCGAGGCCGAAGGCGATGACGGCTCCACGCAACTGCGGGCTTCATTCAAGGATGGCATCGAGCGTACCCTGTTTGCCGTCGAACTCGATGGCTATCCCGGAATTTATTCGGTCGCGGCTGCGGCGGACACCTGGATTCTGCATGACTGGGTGCGTACCACACTGCAGCTCGGTGCCGTGGGTGCGGGGACTTCGGTCCTGCTGGTTTTTCTGGTCGTGCTGATCCTGAGGCGCCGGCTTTCCCTGCAAGGCGAACTGGAGCGCAGCCTGCAGAAGAATGAATTCGAAATCAACTACCAGCCGGTCATCGATCTTGAAAGCGGGCGCTGTGTTGGTGCCGAGGCGTTAATCTCCTGGATACAGCCGGGCGGTGTTCGGGTGAGGCCGGACCTGTTCATCCCGCTGGCGGAGGATACCGGGCTCATCGAGCCGATGACGGAATGGCTGATGAAGCAGGTTCGGCTGGAACTTGAAGCCATGCTGGCCAGTGACCGTGCCTCGCATATCGCGATCAACCTGAGTCCCTGTCACTTCGAAACCGACAAGATCCTGAAGGAGTCCAGCCGAATCTTCGGCAGCAGCGCGATTTTGCCGGAGCAGATCATTTATGAAATTACCGAGCGTGGCCTGGTGGCCGAGGACAGCGGGGTGGCGCGCGACGTCATGACCCGGCTGCGCCAGCGCAACTCGCATATCGCGCTCGATGATTTCGGCACGGGCTACTCCAGCCTGAGCTACATCAGTTCGTTTCCGCTGGACTACCTGAAAATCGACAAGAGCTTTGTGGATGCGATTGGTACGGATGCCCTGAAGGCAGGCCTGGTGGATTCGATTATCGACATGGCAAAGCGCCTCAATCTGCGGATTATCGCGGAGGGCGTCGAGACCGCCGGGCAGGCTGTCTATTTGCGCGAAAGGGGTGTTGATCAGGCTCAGGGCTGGTACTATTCCAGAGCCCTGCCGGCTGGTGAATTTATTGAGTTTGTGCGACGTTTCAACAGCGGACCCGCAAACGCTGACGGGTAAGGCCGTGAATGCCCGGCACCTGGGCTGGGTGCGGTCTCGTACCGAGGCCGAAACGCACGAATCACCGATGCGGTATTGGCTCCCATAAACAATACAATTCAACAAGATAAGGGTCATGTTTAACGTATATTCCCGGGTGAAATCAAACGCCACGACAAGGCATCACTGCAAAGTCATTGCAGCTGGCGGCGTCTGTGCCGCCGCGGTTTTCATCGCGAGTGGCTGCACGACCCTGGGGCCGGACTTCAGCAAGCCGCCGGTGGCCGAGCCGGACAGCTGGGCAGAGTCGCAGGAGAAGGTGATTAGCAGTGCACCGCTGGCGCATAGTCAGTGGTGGCAGGTCTTCAATGACCCGGTGCTGGACCAGCTGGTCGATACCGCCTATGCCCAGAACCTGCCATTGCAGATTGCCGGCCTGCGCATCCTCGAGGCGCGCGCCCAGCTGGGCATCGCCACGGGCAACCTGTACCCGCAGATCCAGCAGGCCAACGGTGCCGCAACGGCCGTTGAGCTCAGCGAGAACAGTCCCAATTTCAACCGGCAACTCGATTCCAGCTTCATGGACTACCAGGCCGGTTTCGATGTGGCCTGGGAAATGGATTTCTGGGGACGCTTTCGGCGCGGTATCGAGGCCGCGGATGCCAACCTGGCTGCATCGGTTGCCGATTATGACAACGCCCTGGTGAGCCTGACGGCCGAGGTCGCGCGAATCTACGTCACGATCCGTACCCTGGAAGAACGCCTGACCATTGCATTGAACAATATCCAGCTGCAGCAGGAAAGCCTGCGTATCGCCACGGTCAGATTTAAAAACGGCGCCACGACGGAACTGGATGTCCAGCAGGCGCTGACCAACCTGTCGGAGACTGAGGCCACGGTTCCTTCCATCAAGCGCGCCCTGCGCCAGAGCAAGAACGCCCTCAGTACCTTGCTGGGCATGTTGCCGTCAGACCTGGCGGACATGCTGGGACCGCCCGGCACTATTCCCGTTGCCCCGGAAAATGTTGCCGTTGGCGTGCCTGCCGAATTGCTGCGCCGCCGGCCGGATGTGCGCAGCGCGGAATTACAGGCGGCGCTGCAAAGCGCCCTGATCGGTGTCGCGGAAACCGACCTCTACCCGAGCTTCACCCTGACCGGTTCGATTGGCTACGAGACCAGCGATACCGGCGGCAGCAGCGCCGGAGACCTGTTCGATTCCGACAGTTTCAGGTTCGCAGCCGGACCGGGGTTTCGCTGGAACATCCTCAACTATGGACGCCTCAAGAACAACGTACGGGTGCAGGATGCCCGCTATCAGCAGACTATCGTGAACTACCAGAATACCGTGCTGAGTGCCTACCAGGAGGTCGAGGATGCCATGGTCGGCTTCGTGGAATCGCAACAGGAAACCGCTTACCGCAGCAAGGCAGCGGGGGCGGCCAGTCGCTCTACCGAGATCGCCCGTATCCAGTATCGCGAAGGCGCGGTTGATTTTCAGCGCGTCATCGACTCCGAGCGTTCACTGGTCCTGCAACAGGACCGCTGGGCAGACAGTCGGGGACAAATCGCCCTGAGCCTGATATCGATGTACAAGGCGCTGGGCGGAGGCTGGGAGGTTCGTACAGGACACGACTTTGTATCAGAGCAAAATCGTGACGCCATGCAACAGCGGACAGACTGGGGTGACCTGCTGGAGGACGCCCTCCCGCAACCGCAGATGGCAGAATGAACAAATCGCCGAACATGAACCATTACAGGCAAGAACTTCATGCTAAAACCGGGCCGGATGAATGCGGCCCTGCAGCCGGAAACCATCAATGAAACGCATATACCTCGACTGTTTTCGCAAGTACCCGCTGTGCATCATCCTGCCGCTCATGTTGCTGGCAGGCTGCGGCAAGGCACCCGAACCGGTTGAGGAACCACCGGCCAGGCTGGTGAAGCTGCTGACAATCGATAGCCAGGTTGCAAGTATGAAGCTGGAGTATCCCGGTGAAATCAAGGCGGCCCGCAGCGTCAATCTCGGTTTTGAGGTTGCCGGCAAGATAATCGAGTTGCCCATCGAGGATGGGCTCGCGATGCAGGAGGGCGAGTTGCTTGGACGGCTGGACCCGAGTGACTATGAGGCTGACAAGGATGCGGCACAGGCGAATTTGCGCGCCACGCGTTCCGCCTATGTGCGTGCAAAGAATATTTTCGACGAGGGCGCGGGGTCGCAGGCAGAGGTTGACAGGACCCTGCGGGACCTCATGGTTGCCGAACAGAAAATGAAGCAGGCGCAGAAGGCGCTGGATGATACCAGGCTCAAGGCGCCGTATACCGGCGTGGTCGGACAACGCCTTGCCGACAATTACCAGAATGTTCAGGCCAAGGAAGCGGTGCTGATTTTCCAGGACACCTCCAGCCTGGAAATGGATGTCTCTGTCCCGGAGCGTGATTTCATCCGCATGCAGCGCGGTCTGACACTCAAGGAAAGAACGGCAGCCGGGCGCCCGGAAGTGGCTGTCAGCGCGATACCGGCGCGCAGGTTTCCGGCGCGACTCAAATCCTTCACGGCAACCGCCGACCCGGTAACCCGGACCTACACGGCGACCTTCCAGTTCGACCGGCCTGATGACGTGAATATCCTGCCGGGCATGACTGCCCGGGTGATCCTCAGCCCGAGTGCTGAAACGGTTGAGAAGTACACGCCGGCTGGTACTGTCATGGTGCCGGTCACCGCCGTCGCAAGTGATGAGGCCGGAAAACCCTACGTCTGGCGGGTCGATCCCGCCAGCATGAAGGTGAACCGTGTGCCGGTGACGCTGGGAGAGATCAATAATTCCAGCATCACGGTAACCGGCGGCCTTGACCCGGGCGACCAGATCGCCACCACTGGCGTCACCCGCCTGTTTGACGGCGCGCAAGTGCGTCCGCTGGAAAAATAACAGGCCATCCTGAATGAACATTGCAAAGTTCTTCATAGAAAGGCGGGTCATCACGCTGGTGCTGACTTTCGTGATGCTCGGCGCCGGCATGTCGAGCTACGACAAGCTGAGTCGTCTCGAGGATCCGGAGTTCACCATCAAGGATGCGCTGGTGGTGACGCCCTATCCGGGCGCCTCGGCAGCCGAAGTGGAAAAAGAGGTCTCGGACCGGCTGGAAAAGGCCGCCCAGCAAATGGGGCAGCTCAAACGTGTCGTTTCGAAGTCCGACCGCGGGCTTTCCACGCTCACGGTTACCATCAAGGATAAATATAAAAAAGATGACCTGCAGCAGGTGTGGGATGAATTGCGGCGCAAGATCGGTGATGTGCAGCAGGAATTGCCGCCCGGGGTCGGCGAGTCGATCGTGGTGGACGACTACGGGGATGTCTATGGCATCTTCGTCGCCATCTACGGGGATGGCTACAGCTACGCCGAGATCAAGGACGTCGTCGACATGCTGCGTACCGAATTGCTGCTGGTCAAGGATGTCGGCAAGATCGATAGCTTCGGCGAACGCACCGAAGCCATCTATGTCGAACTTGACCGGGACCGCATGTCGCAGATGGAAATATCCGATGAGGTGATCGAGAACGAGCTGCGGCAGAAAAATATCGTTGCCAACGCAGGCAAGGCCAGGGTAGGGCCGGAATTCATCACCCTGAGCCCGACGGGTGATATCCAGACAGTCGAACAGTTTGAATCGATTCTGATCAGCGGGGGTGGTGAACAGCAGATCTTCCTGCGTGATATCGCCAATGTCCGGCGCGGCTATGTCGAACCCCAGGATTCGCTGCTGCGCTATGACGGTAAACCGGCTATTGGCCTGGGTATTTCGACCGTCTCTGGTGGCAACGTCGTACTCATGGGCGAGGCACTGGAAAAACGCCTGGAGGAGCTGAAACTGCAGGTGCCGCTGGGTATCGAGTTCGGCAAGGTTTCCGTCCAGTCGGAGGCGGTGGCGACTGCCATCAAGGGATTCGTGGTCAGCCTGCTCGAAGCAGTGGTAATCGTTATCATCGTACTGCTGTTTTTCATGGGGCTGCGCAGCGGTCTGCTGATTGGTTTTGTGCTGGTGCTGACGATTGCCGGCACCTTTATCTTCATGGTTCCCATGGAGGTCGCGCTGGAGCGCATCTCGCTTGGCGCCCTGATTATTGCCCTGGGCATGCTGGTGGATAACGCCATCGTGGTGGTCGATGGCGTACTGGTGAAGCTGGAGCAGGGCATTGACGCCAAACGCGGTTCTATAGAGGTGGTCAAGCAGACAGCCGTTCCCCTGCTCGGCGCAACCCTGATAGCAATCATGGCCTTTGCCGCCATCGGGACCTCGGATGACAATACGGGCGAGTTCTGCAGGTCGCTATTCCAGGTGGTGCTGGTCTCACTGCTGCTGAGCTGGGTGACTGCGGTAACCGTAACTCCACTGCTCTGCGTCATGTTTCTGAAGCCCTCCGCAAAGGCCGGCAAGGATACAGCCAGCGATCCCTACAACAGTGGTTTCTATGCAAGTTACAAGCGCCTTCTCGGTGCCGCCATCCGCATGAAATTTCTGACGCTGGGGCTGGTCGCCGGACTGTTTGTAATCGCCCTCTGGGGTTTCGGTTTCGTCGACAAGAGTTTTTTCCCGCCATCGACCCGGCCGCAGTTCATGGTGGATATGTGGCTGCCGCAGGGAACGCACATTGACGAGACGGTTGCAAGGGTGGAGGCTGTCGAACAATACCTGCAAGGGCTTGACGGGGTCACGCATATCTCCTCGCTGGTGGGCAAGGGTGGCCTGCGCTTTCTGCTGACCTATACCCCGGAAAAACTCAACAGTGCGTACGCACAGTTGCTGGTGGATGTTGAGTCATCCGAATTGCTGGATTCACTCACCCTTGAGGTTGAGAACTACCTGAACACCAATTACGGTGACATGCTCTCATATGCCTCCAAGTTCCAGCTGGGGCCGGGCAGTACCGGCAAGATCCAGGCACGTTTAAGTGGCCCGGATCGTGATGTGCTGCGCGGTCTGGCGTCACAGGTCATGGATATCTACCGGGCTGACCCGGATTCCAAGGGGATACGTACCAACTGGCGTGAGCGCGTCAAGCTGATACGCCCGGTCATGGCGGAGGAACAGGCGAACCTGAGCGGAATTACACGCCCTGATATTGCCAACACCCTGCTGGAAGCCTTCCAGGGCCGGCAGGTCGGGGTCTACCGTGAAAATGACCTGTTGCTGCCGATCATCATGCGCGCGGAAGAGAATGAGCGCACCAGTATAAACAGTATCAAGTCTCTGCAGATATGGAGTCCTGCCGCACAAACCATGATCCCGTTGCGCCAGGTGGTATCAGATTTCGATACCGTTTTCGAAGATGAAATCATCGAGCGCCGCAATCGCAAGCCGACCATCACAGTGTACGCCGATCCCGACAAGGGACTGGCCACGTCCCTGTTTGAGCGGGTGGCGCCACAGGTCGAGGCCATTGAATTGCCACCGGGCTATGAGCTGGAGTGGGGCGGAGAATACGAGGACTCCCGGAATGCCCAGGCAGGGCTGTCCGCAAGCCTGCCGGCCTTCTTCCTCAGCATGGTGCTGATTACCATCATGCTGTTCAACTCGCTGAAGCAGCCCCTGATTATCTGGCTAACCGTTCCGTTGGCGATAATCGGTGTGAGCTGTGGCCTGCTGCTGTCCGGACAGCCGTTCGGCTTCATGTCGCTGCTGGGTATCCTGAGTCTGTCAGGCATGCTGATCAAGAATGCCATCGTGCTGATTGACGAAATCAACCTGCAGCGCTCCGAAGGCAAGCCGCTGCTGCAGGCGATCACCGACTCGGGCGCCAGCCGCCTGCGGCCAGTTGGGATGGCGGCATCCACCACCGCGCTGGGAATGATCCCGCTGCTGTTCGATGCCTTTTTTGTCGCGATGGCGATTACCATCATCGCCGGCCTGATGTTTGCGACACTGCTGACAATGATTTTTGTCCCGGTGCTGTACGCGACCTTCTATTCGGAAGAGGCAACCTGATCGGGCTGCCCGGGAGGTACTACAGATTCGCGAGCATGTTGATTTCATGCGCGATCAGCAGTGAATACATCGGTACCAGTGCATAGATCAGGTATCTGACCGCGATGAACCGGTAGATGCGAAAGTTGAAGTGCACGACCAGCACGACCAGCGCCGTTCCGGTTACTGCCATTTTGACCACGGCGAATGTATGGACGTCGTGCTGTATCAGCCAGTCCATGAGGATGTTGAGCTCGACAGCGCCCTTGCTCAACAGCACGATGGTGAGAAAGGCATCAACGAAACAGAGCAGGGCAATCGTCAGGCTCGCAGCAAAGGGCCAGTGACCGTACCAGTCTATGTATCGGTTGACATGGTCATTATCCCGGCGATGGGCGCGGCGACGCTGATGCCGGATTGCACCGACCATGGTTCTGGCTGATGTCTGGCGCCGGTCCTCCTCGCGCTGTTCGATTGCCCTGATATCTGCCTGTTTGGCAACCATTTTCACTTTATCTTCAATCATCTGGATTCGTCAATAGTTCGTCGAATAATAAGCAATCACTATACCTATTGTTGCTATCTTATTGAATAGTGTGCTATTGAAAAACATAATCAACTCAACTATAGCGCCTGGACGGGTTGGGATGTCAATCTTTGTCGACGCCTCCCTGGATTTTTGTAACAGAGCATGTACCCGGGGGCGAAATTATGCACAGGCCAACGTGCCGAGCTACCGCCAGGAAGGTGTTTTGTCCGGGGTTGCCACCGGTTTCAGGCTGGAATTCGTTGCAGGTTTTTCATGATTCAGAGGGGGAATACCGAGTGGTTGTATGGATTAATGCTGATTTTTCGGAGTGCCCGGTTATTACCCGAAGCAAGAATTTAACTCCATAATTTTTCTGTCTTTCCTTAAGTGATTTTGATATTTTATGTAAAGATATCGGTAGCTCATGTCATGCTTGGCACGAAACCGTTATTCAAACCGAAACTAATGGGTTAATAAACGAACTGGAGGGGACAATAAAATGGCAGATCTGTTTTCCGATGAATGGATGAAAAGCTTTCTGGAACAGTGGAATGCAGAACCGGAATTGTCCGACGCCCTGGCGAAGATCAATTTCAATTCAGTGATTGCCTATGGCTTTGATGGCGAGGATACGCCGCGAGGTGTTATCACCGTGGAAAACGGCAAGGCTGTGTCAGCTGGAACGTACAACGGAGAGGACCTCAGCTGGGATATTCGTGCAACTTTCGACAACTGGAACAAATGGCTGGCAAAACCGCCGGGCATGATGGGTTTGGGCATGGCCTATACGTCGCGCAAGATGAAGTTCAATGTGGGCGATTATGGCGCCATGATTAAAGACCCGCGTATGGCAGGCCCCTTCATCAAGAGCTTTACTGTCATGGGCCGTGCCTGATCAGGGGATTTATTTGTTTCGTTTTTTGTATGGGATCGTGGATAACAATAATATTGCATTGCTTTCCGCAGCCTCATAGTCGTAAGGCGACCCGCAAGGGTTAGTTTGTTAACCAGAAACTATTGGCTGGCGCGTCAGTCGCGCTGTTTATACAGCGCGACTGTTTTCAGGTTCTGCCTGTCCGTGCAATGTCGCAATTGTGAGGATGAACCATGTTAATCAGAAAACTTTCGCTTCTTGGACTCTTGTCGGGATGCCTGCTGGTTCCCCCGGTCCTGGCTCAGGGTTCCGCCGGGGAATCCGTCATTACTGTTCCAAGCATACCGGTGGGCGGGGCGGTCTCCCTGGGCGGGACAGTAGTCCCGTACAAGGATGTCACCTTTTCGGCCCAGGTTCCGGGCCGCATCAAGTCCATTGCCGGCGAAGAGGGCGACCACTTCGAGGAAGGTGCCGAGCTGATTGCCATTGACGATGATGACCTGCTCGCGCAGCGGCGCGCGGCATGGGCAAATCTTGCCAATGCCGAGGCTGCCCTGCGCAATGCGGGCGTCCAGTATTCCAGGGAATGGATTAATCCTTATGGCGGCCAGTCTGATGACATGATGGGCGGTATGAGCTCATTGATGCGCAATTTCAGCAACCCGATGCAAAGTTTCTCCGGCAGCAGCTCGCCGGGGTTTGACCGGTATGCGCAGCGATACCAGTACGGGACCCAGGTGGAACAGGCACGCTCCCAGCTGATCGCGGCACGCTCCCAGATTGAAGAAATCGACACCAAGATTCGCGACGCAAAGTCCGTGGCCCCCTTTGACGGTGTGATTACCAAGAAGCTGGTTGAAGTCGGCGATCCCGTGCAACCGGGGCAGCCGCTGCTCAAGTATGCCGATATGTCTATCCTGCAGATCAAGGTTGAAGTGCCGGCCCGACTGATGCCCGGCGTGAAGAAAGGCATGGTATTCAACGCCCGGCTTGACGTGGGTAATGTCGACATACAGGCCCGGGTTGTACAGATCTTCCCGATCGCGGATCCGGACCGGCATACCGTCACGGTCAAGATGGAATTACCTCAGGGCGCACCGGGTGGTGCCGGTATGTACGCGGAAGTCATGATCAACGACATCAATGCAAAGGTGCGTGACATGCCGGTTGTGCCAAAGAATGCACTGGTGTGGCGTGGCAGCCTCCCGGGGATTTATGTCATGGGAGAGGACAACACGCGCACGCTGAGACTGATACGCATCGGCGATGAAGTGGGTGCTGACGGGGTTGCGGTGCTGTCCGGTCTGCGCGCCGGCGAGCGCATTGTCGTGAAGGCAGATACAGTCACGGACCCGGGCGGTGCCTGGCAGTAAATTCCGGTGGTTAATATTTACATCTCGCGGGAAGGTCAGCTGGCATGGCGGGGTCCCGTAAAAACAAGGCAGATTGTACCGGGGATGACAGGGCAAGGCTGTGCGCCATGCCCTGTACATAAAACAAGAAAGGCAGAATAGCTATGGCTGAACAAGAAAAGAAATTTTCCACACCTGTCAACTACGACGCCCATTCACTTGGTATCGCCGGTAGAACCGCACGGCTGTTTATTACGTCGCCCGTAACACCCATGATACTTATCGTATCGCTGCTGGTCGGCCTGATCGGCTTGATGTTCACCCCGCGCCAGGAAGACCCGCAAATCTCTGTCCCGATGATCGACGTCTTCGTGCAGTATCCCGGGGCATCTGCTGAACAGGTAGCCAGCCTGGTGACCGAACCGCTGGAACGCATCCTGATGGAAATTCCCGGGGTGCGCCATACCTATACGGCGACCGAGCGCGGCCGCGCCATGGTGACGGTGCGCTTCAAGGTCGGCGAGGAGATGGGCGCCTCCATCGTCAAGGTGCATGACAAGCTGCAGTCCAACCTCGACAAGATTCCGCCGAATGTTTCCCAGCCCCTGGTCAAACCGGTCGGCGTCGATGATGTGCCGGTGGTAACCCTGACGCTGTGGTCGAAGGACGTCGATGACGGTTCCCTGCGCCTGCTCGGCGCTGGACCTCCTGCAACGCCTGGGTGAAGTCAAGAATGTCGGCAAGGGCTTCATCGTCGGCGGACGCGAGGACCAGGTCAGGGTTGAGGTGATGCCCGAGCGCCTGTCCGGTTATGGAATCAGCATGCAGCAGGTGGCCCAGACAATCCAGACGGCCAACGCCGAGCAGACGGCGGGTGCCGTTGAGAGCGGCGGCCTGTCTTTCTCGGTTCGTACCGGCTCATTCCTTACCAGTGCCGATGAAATCGGGCGGCTGGTTATCGCAATTCGTCAGGGCGCACCGGTTTACGTGCGCGATGTTGCCCGTGTATCCCATGAGCCTGCTGAAGCCGCGCACATGGTGACATTCTTCACCGGACCTGCCTACGAGGGAGACACCGAAAGCGCCAATGGCGAGGCGGCCGTAACCGTTGCCGTGGCCAAGAAGGAAGGCAGCAACGGGGTCAGTGTTGCGGAGGATATTCTTGAAAAGGTCGAACTGCTCAAGGGAGACCTGATTCCCTCGAACGTGAATATCACCGTCACGCGTGATTATGGCAAGTCCGCAAATGACAAGGTCAACGAACTGCTGCAAGCCATGCTCGAGGCCGCTGTCATCGTGGCTCTTTTGTGTCTTATCGGACTTGGCGTGCGCGCCGCATTCGTGGTCATCAGCGTTATCCCCGTCGTGATCCTGCTGACCATCTGGTGGGCGATGATGATCGACTACACCATCGACCGCGTCAGCCTGTTCGCCCTGATCTTCTCCATCGGTATCCTGGTCGATGACGCCACCGTTGTGGTCGAGAATATTTTCCGGCACTGGCTGGAAAAAGGCAAAACCAGTGTTGCCGTGGCAATCGATGCGGTGCGCGAAGTCGGCAACCCGACCATCCTTGCTACCTTTACCATCATCGCGGCACTGCTGCCCATGGGCTGGGTCAGTGGCCTGATGGGGCCCTACATGCGCCCGATTCCGGTGCTGGGTTCCTCGGCCATGTTCTTCTCGCTGATTGCAGCATTTGTCTTTACGCCCTGGTTTGCCGTCAAGGTTGCTCCGCGGCAGGCTGCCTTGAAGCGCGCGGAAGAGAAAGAGAAGAAGGCACACCAGCGAATCAGCAACCTCTACCGGCCTATCATCACTCCACTGATCGAGAATCGCTTTCTGGGGATAGTATTTCTGGTCAGTATTATTGGTCTCACGGCGGCGCTTTGTATCACCTTCTACACTCAGCATGTGGCAGTGAAGATGCTGCCGTTCGACAACAAGCCGGAATTTTCGGTTATCGTCAACATGCCGGAAGGGACCGCCATGCCGGATACGGCCAACGTGACCCTGCAACTGGCCGAGGCAGTCAAGCAGATACCCGAAGTCAGCGCGGTAGTTGCTTATGCCGGCACCGCGCAACCTTTCAACTTCAATGGCATGGTCAGGCACTACTATCTCAGGCAACGGGCCTGGGAAGGTGACCTGCTGGTCATGCTGGTTGACAAGAATGAACGGGAACTCGGCAGTCACAAAATCGCTGTGATTGCGCGTGAAATTCTCACGCCCATTGCTGAAAGCATGGGCGCCAGGATTGCCGTCGTTGAAATGCCACCGGGTCCCCCGGTACTGCAAACGGTGGTTGCAGAGGTGTATGGGCCGAATGCCGAAATCCGGCGCCAGGTAGCGGCTGATATGACGGCCATGTTTGAACAGGTCGAGGGTGTGGTTGATGTCGATAACTACATGGCGGAACCCTACGAATTCTGGCGCTTCGAGGTCGACACCGAAAAAGCGGTACGCCGCGGCATCTCGGTGGATACCATCAATGGAAGCCTGGCCATGGCCATGGGGGGATTCCAGCTGGGTGACATCAAGCGCGGAACAGTGCTTGAACCGACCTATATTGTCATGCAGATTCCGCTTTCCGTCCGTTCCCAGGTTTCGCGATTAGGTGATCTCCCAATTCCTACGGCGGATGGCAGGACCATCCCGTTGTCAGAACTGGGTGAGTTCAAGAAAGGCTACGAAGACCCGGTCATTTATACGAAGGACCTGCGCGGCATGGAATATGTCGTCGCCGAAATGGAAGGACGTCTGGGCGCACCTATTTACGGCATGTTCGGCATCGAGGACCTGATCAAGGAATATACAACGCCCGATGGCGTAAATATGGAAACCATGCCGTGGACATTGCTGGGTACACCCAAAGATGACAGCAAGTCAGGCTTTGAATGGACCGGTGAATGGACGGTTACCTATGAAACCTTCCGGGACATGGGTGGCGCATTCATGGCCGCCCTGGTGCTCATTTACGGTTTGATTGTCTGGGAGTTCAAGAATTTTGCGCTGGGTGGCCTGATTATGTCACCGATCCCCCTGACCATGCTGGGCATCATACCCGGCCACTGGATACTGGGTGCAGAGTTCACGGCAACGTCCATGATCGGGATGATCGCGCTTGGTGGCATCATCGTCCGACAATCCATTCTGATAGTGGAATTCGTTAAAATCGAGGTTGCCCAGGGGCGTGAAGTCAAGGAAGCCGCGGTACGTGGTGCCGAGTTGCGCATGCGCCCGATCTTTATTACCTCACTGACCCTGATGGCCGGTGCCTTTGCAATCCTGCAGGATCCGATTTTCAACGGTATGGCCATCAGTCTGCTGTTTGGTGCCGGTGTGGCAACCATTATGGCGGTCATCGTGATACCACTTGGTTGCATCAGTGCCCGCAAGCAGTTCTATGTGCAGACCAGTGATGACGGCCGGGTATCAATCAGCCCCGCCTTTGAACAGATTGAGCACGTGGATGCAGTCGATGTAAACGCCGCACCCAGGACACCCTTGCTGATGAGGGCATGGGGCGGACTGTTCTCAATGTTTTCCTGGGTGTTCTATATCTTCCGGGCCATGTTCACGATGCTCGGTATGGGATTCAAGGCTATTTTCGGACGCTTCGGCAGAAGTGGCGGTGGAACACCGCCACCGCCCAGAGGCGGGACTCCGCCACCACCGCGAGGTGGAACACCGCCACCGCCCAGGGGAGGAGGGACTCCACCTCCGCCGCGGGAGAGGCCACCGGCGGGTGGGACCCCGCCGCCACCGCGGGAGACACCACCTCCTGCACCGGCACCGGCTCAGGCAAGGACCCAGGCAAAACCTGCCGGAGGCACGCCGCCTCCGCCGCGCGAGAAGCCGCCTGCGGGTGGAACTCCGCCTCCGCCGCGGGAAATGCCAAAGCCTGCGGAAGCGAAGACCGAGGCGAAACCTGCTGGCGGCACACCACCGCCACCGCGTGAGACACCGCCGGCACCAGCACCAGCCGAGTCAAAACCGGTTGATGTTGAGATGTCTGCAGAACACGTTGATGAGGCCGACACAGATGATGAAACCAGTAATGGTGCTGTTGGCAGGAAGAGACGCGGCATTCGTCTCAAGCAGGATCTTGGTTGATACCATTGATGTGTGGCTTCGGGGTAATCCGGGCGGGCCAGGCAACTTTTGCGAACAGGAAATGCAGAAATGATGACCAAAGCTAAACTACCCGCTGTTCTTATGCTGTTGCCACTGCTGCAGGCAGCGCCCGTGGTAGTGGCTGAAGATGCACCATTTACCTATAGCGATGACTGGGGCCTGGTTTCGGCACCGCCGCCCCCGGGACCCTACCAGGCAGTCAATATTGATCCGCGGGTCCCGGGTCAGGATGCGACTCCGCCGATGACGACCGGTGCCGAGTCACTTCAGGGATGGGAGCAGATGCCAGACGAAATGGTGACAAACCCGCCAGCCGCGGGAAGGCCCGCATTACCGCCAGTCGCAGAGCCGCCAATACAGCACAAGGTGCCAGGTACTTACGGACCTGCACCCGTACCGGGCGCATACGAAGGCCGAATGCAGAGACTGCCCGATTATCGTCCTCCAGAACCGCCCCGGATGCCGAATCCAGCGCAATCCTCGAACTACGGTAACATGCCCCCCTCGGGCTATTACCAGTCCCCTGCGGTTCAGATGGAGCAGGAAGTTCCGCCGCCACCTGTCTATGATGCAATGACCGGTGAGTCCGGTGGTGTTTACGGAAGACCGCGAGGGCAGTAAGTCTATCGCCCTGCGGATGTTAAATACTGTGACTAAATAATATGATTCCGGGATATGAATCATGTATAAAAATTACAACATGGGGTCTTGTATTTTGTGTAATTTTCACCTTGTCGGCTTGCAGTGATGATGAGCCCGTGGAAACGACTGAAGCGGAATCCACGACAAAGCAAGAGCCACTGCCGGTGCGGGAATGGTATCCGCGGCAAAAATATTCTGCACCACAGTCACAGTTCACACCACAAGGCAACCAGCCACAGATGATGCCGCCGCCTGTCTTCAGCAATTCGCAACCAGCACAGCAACAGGCATGGGGCAGTGGCTACCAGGTTTACCAGGCGCCCCCGGTTATCATCGTGCAGCCACAATCGCAATGGTATGGTAGCGGTGTATCCGGACAGGCACCCGCGCAGCAGATGACAGCTCCGCAACAGTATGTAACTCCTTATTACAGCCAGGCGCCGCAGCGTCCCTGGGGGGAAGTGCAGCAAGGTACGCAGGGCAAACAGCAGACATACACCGCACCATCAACCGGCTATCAGCAGGTGAACCCCTGGTCAGGCTGGCAGGCGCCGGGAGGCGCTGTCTATCCCGGCTGGGGTGCACCCTACGGAGGTTATCCGGGAGCACCGGTACCCGGGCACGTCTGGTAAAAACTCGCGATACCCGACATGTTCGGGAATCCTGTGTGGTCAGCAGCGGTAGCTCCCTCCGTTGCTGGTCAGAATTAACCAAGGGGGATCCGTTTGTAAGCAGGTCTTGCAAGCAATAACAAACCGAGAGGTAATGTAATGAAAATAACCAAAGCACTCTGTGCAACAGCGCTGACGGGCCTGATGGCACTGCCGATGACATCGGCTCATGCCTGGGGCGGTCCCTGGGATCGTGGCGGCTACAACGACTGGGGCAGCGACTGGGGTCCGTTCGACAGCGACGGAGACTTCGACGGCGATTTCGACATGGGCTTCAGCAGCAGCGCCCGTGGCAGTGGTCGTGGTCGTGGTTATGGTCGTGGTTATGGTCGTGGTTATGGCCGTGACTATGGCTATGGCGGTTACGGTCCCTATGGCGGCTACCCGTTGGCTATGGTGGTGGCTACCCTGGCTATGGTGGTGGTTACGGTGCTCCGTACGGCTATGGTCCGGGCGCACCTGCAGCACCGGCTGCTCCTGCAGCAAGTCAGTAAGTCAGTTTGAAGTAAACGGGCCCGGCACGCTTGTGCTGTGGCTCGTTTTACTTTATAGGGTCTTGTAAATCTTTCAGTTAATATCAGGGATAAAGCAGATGCGAAGCAGTGGATTATTGTTTTCCGTGATATTCCTGCTGGCTTCTCCCATGGCGCAAGCCCAGCAGGCAATTGTCGAGTTTTCTGCGGAGACTGTCGAATCTGACATGCAGGGTGGTGAGCGAACCGGGAAACTGTATATCGGGAAAGACAGGGTAAGGACGGAATTTGATATCAATGGACAGTCATTGATCCAGATCCTGGATCTCAAGGCCCAGGAGGCGTTGATGATCAATACGCAGGAAAAGAGTTTTATTCGCCGCCAGGCCGGCCCGGGCGATATGCTGCCCGCACAGCAGACGGACACTGCCAGCCCCTGTGCCGGCATGCAGAATATTACCTGCAAGCAGACAGGCAAGGAGGAAGTTTTTGGTCGTCCGGCAACAAAATGGGAGTTCACCAGCAAGACGGACGGGCAGACAGGCTCAATGACCATCTGGCTTGATGAACAGCGCGGTATACCGACGCGGCAGTTCATGCCAGATGGTTCCATCATGGAAATGCGTATGCTCGGTCCTGAAACTGTTGACGGGCGAAAAACCGAGAAATGGGAACTGACTGCCTCAAGCCCGGATGGCAAGTCAAGCATCAGCTACCAGTGGTATGATCCCGAGATTAATATGAATATCCGCGAGGAAGGGGATAACGGTTTTTTTCGTGAGTTGCGGAATGTCAGGACTGGCAAGCAGCCAGATACCTTGTTCAGGGTGCCGGCCGGTTACAATGAAGTCTCGCTACCGCAGTGACCCGCTGAACAGGACTACCGTTAGAACTGGAGTAACAGGAGGATTCGACGGATAATTGGTGTTCGCTGGATAGCACCGGAATTATGACAGCAGTCGGGGGCAGAACTTAAAATGATAACGGTTATTGCTAATCTCAAGGGAGGGTCCGGAAAAAGCACGGTTGCTTTCAATCTGGCTGTGTGGCTGGAAAAAAGCGGCCGCAGGGTCGTCGGTTATGACCTTGATCCCCAGTGTACATTCAGTGACCTTGGTATGTTGCGCAGGGAGCTAGAAATCAAGCCGGACATCGAGATTCATTCTGTGCGTGCGGTACTCAAGGACCAACTGATCTCCCACGGTGATTGCGAGGTCCTCATCGATGTCGGCGCCGCAAACATGGCTGCCATGAAAGAGGCGATGGCGGCAGCCGACAGGATATTGATCCCGGTACCTCCGAGCCAGGCCGATGTCTGGGCAACACAGCGTTTTCTGCACATGGTTGGGCAGGATATGGAAGCGGTAAAAATGAATGGGAATCAGCAAACGATTGCCTTCGTCAACCGGGCGGATACCAACAAGTCGATCAGGGAAACACATGAAACGGAAGCAGCATTGAAAATGCTGCCAGGTATTGATGTTGTGCTGCCGCAAAGGCTGCGCATGCGAACCAGCTTCAGGCGCTCACTGAGTGAGGGACTGGCGGCTTTCGAAATGTGGCCGCGCAGCAAGGCAGCCGAGGAATTCCGTATACTGGCAAAGGCACTTTACCCCGGTATTGCGGGACACTAGAGACAATCTGGAGTGGGAGCAGGCAACATGAAACTTCTTGCACGCATACTCAGTCATGGCTTTGCGATCGCCGTCGTGCTGTTGCTTGCCATTGGCCTAATTTACCGGGGTGAGTTGTTTCCTGAGTACGATTTACCGGGTTTTCTCAATATCGAGAGGCTGGCAGATTCCCGGGAAGAATCCACGACAGGGGAGGTTGTGCGGGATGCGGCTGAAGACCGTAACGAGGCCGCGGACCAGGACATCACGAGTGCAGGCAGCGGCGCTGGCGATGTAGATGCTGGCGTTGATGCAGCTGCGCCGGAACCAACTCCGGTTGAAGCAGACGCAACTGCACTCGAACCGGCCGCCCTGGAAGCGGTGGAACCTGTACCCGTCATCGAACCTGAAGTGCCGCCCGCCCCGGCGGAATATGTGGACGAAACTACTGAAGCCGAGCCTGCGACTGAACCTGCCACTCCGGTTCCGGAGGAAAGCATGCAGCAGCCCGGCGAAGAAGTTCACCGGGGCTGCTGCAGCCGGGATGGAAGCAGCAAGCCAACGGCCGAGGCCGATACCGTTGTACCGGAGAGCCTGCCGGAAGATAGCGCTGTGACTACGGATGCTGTCGCGATGCAGCCGGAACCCGACGCAGTGACACCGCCAGATGCTGTATCTGCAGAATCTCCGGCACAGCCACAGGAGAAGGCATATCAACTGCTCGCAGCAGCGCGAGAAGCGTACTGGCTGCGTGATTATGACATTGCCGAGTCAAAGTACCTGGCGCTGACCCAGCTGGAGCCTGATAATCCTGATGGCTACGGCGAGCTTGGCAACATGTATTTTTCCCAGGGTAAATGGGATCAGGCGGCTTCAGTCTACTACGCAGCAGGTGTTCGGCTCGTTGGGCAGGGCTTGCTGGAGCAGGCCGAGGAATTGATCTCGGTCATTCGCGGGCTGAACGGCGCAAATGCGGACGAACTGGAGCGCCAGATCGCAGCAGCGCGCAGTGCTGCGGATTAACAAAGTTAACTATCAGTAACCAGGAAAACGGAGAAAACCATGCTGAAACTGATCTGGAATTTGCTTGCACTGGTTGGCCTTGCCTTTGTCGCGGGTATCATCTGGCTGGCCATAACCTACGACTTCGGCCTGCAGAATATCAAGGATCTGCAGAACCTCAAGTCGTTCGATGCAAAGGCTCCGGAAGTGTACATGGAAATGACCAAGGGCTTGCTTGCCACCGGCAATGCTGCCGAGGCAACGGTCTGGAAGATCCCGGTTGCCGATGGACTCAGCGTCAAGGATGTCGAAGACACCATGCGCTTCGTCGCGAACGAGCACAACATCAAGAATGTCGGGGAATTGCCCCTTTCCGATCAGGTTGCCGCCATGACCGGCGAGGATCAGCGTTTCTGGAAGATTTACATGTTCTGTAACCCGCTGACAGCCGCGAAGATGATCAACTACTCCGATGCCTTTTCCGCCTACCTGCCTTGCCGTGTATCGCTGGTGGAAGACCTGGAAGGCAATCTCTGGATATATTCACTCAACATGGACATGATGATCCACGGCGGAGAGAGCCTGCCTCCGGAACTCTTTGATGAAGCGAACTCAATCAAGGAAACGATTCTGGATATCATGAATCGGGGTGCAGAAGGAGACTTCTGAGCCTAAGCCGGGCGGAAATGTCAATGGCGTCATTTCAGGCGGACCTGGATATACTGTGCCGATCCAAATCCACCATCCTTGAGAGGGGTCCTGCAAATGGCTGATTACAAAGGGATTGATTCCGGATCTGGTGCGGCGGTGGGGATGGTTGAGGTGGCGCAGTCACAGGATATGGCGGCTTGTATGGACAAGTTCGCCAACACCTTCGAGGCCAGTGCACGTCGCTGGGAACTTGTTGTTTATCCGTCTCTTTTGGCATTTATCGTACTGGCTGCCTACGGGTTTTTCCTGATCTACACCCTCACCAACGACGTCAGTCGACTGGCAACCAGCATGGAAACGGTCGTCGCCGCGATGAACGAGGTTGCCACCGACATGAATAGCGTGTCCCGCAACGTGACCCGGATTTCAGACAATCTCGGGACCATCGCCGTTGATGTCAACGATGAGTCCGAGACCATGAAGCACATGGTGAACCACATGGGTAATATCAACAAGACCATGGGTGTCATGACGGTGCCGATTTATCACATGCGCAATGACATGTCGAACATGAACTACACCATGCACGATACGGCCAGACCGATGCGCATGTTTCCCTTTTGACGGGGGCGGGTATTTTTCAGGGTTGTGATTAACGCATAACCCTTGTATACCTGATAACAATAACTAACAGGCAGCAGGATACACATCATGCCGGGTGCAGGAAAATCTATCAAACAACGGCTGAAGAGCCTCGAGCACCACCTGAAGAAGGAAAATCCGGTGCTGGTCGATGCGGTCCAGACCTACCGTCAGCTGGACCAGGTAGGCCGATCCATCGGCCTGCTGGATGAGGACCAGTCTTTTGCCACCCAGATTTCCTGGTGGCCGATGATCTCGGTGCTGGGGACCTTCTCGGCAGGCAAATCAACCTTTATCAATCATTTTCTCGGTCAGAAATTGCAGAGTACCGGCAACCAGGCGGTTGACGACAAGTTTACCGTCGTCTGCTTCGGTGCCAGCCACGGTTCCCAGTCGATACCCGGCACGGCCCTGGATGCAGACCCGCGCTTTCCGTTTTATCAAATCAGCAACGAACTGGACAAAGTCGCACCGGGTGAAGGGCGCCGGGTGGATACCTACCTGCAGCTGAAGACCAGCCCCAGCGAGAGGCTGCGCGGCCGCATCATTATCGATTCCCCCGGCTTCGACGCCGACTCGCAGCGAGACGCTACACTGCGGCTGACCGACCACATTATCGACCTGTCAGACCTCGTGCTGGTTTTCTTTGACGCGCGGCACCCGGAGCCCGGGGCGATGCGCGATACCCTGGCACACCTCGTGGGTCAAACCATTCACCGCCCGGATGCGACGAAATTCGTCTTCATACTGAACCAGATGGACACCACGGCGCGCGACGACAATCCCGAGGAAGTCGTCGGTGCCTGGCAACGGGCGCTGGCCCAGGAGGGACTGACCGCCGGTCGTTTCTACTGCATCTACAACCCGGATGCCGCCGTTCCCATCGATGACGAGGCGCTGCGCAATCGGTATGAGCACAAGCGCGATCACGACCTGTCTGAAATCCACCAGCGCATCCAGACCGTCGGTGTCGAACGCGGCTACCGAATCACCGGCACGCTTGAGAAACTTGCACACCGCATCCAGGAAGAAGTCATTCCCCGCCTGATAACCTATAAGACGCACTGGCGCAAGCTGGTGCTGTGGGGGGATGCCATCCTCGCCGCCGGTTTCCTGGTAGCCGGTGTCGGAATCACCAACATGCTGGGTTTCTGGGACGGCCAGAAATGGATTACCCCCGGATGGTGGCAGGGTTCGACGAACAATATCGCCTGGACAGCTATTGCCCTGGCCTTTGCAGCCGGTGCATTCGGCTACCTGCATTTCCGGCTGCGCCGAATAGCGGCAGGGCGTGTCGTGAAGCAGATTGCAAAACGTTATGCGCCGGGACTGGAGCGCGAGCGCATGCAGCATGCGTTTATGATCAATACCCGTCCCTGGCACAGCATCTTCAGGAAAACACCGGTAGGCTGGCATAACCGCACCCGCCGGCACCTGCAGGATGTGATCGCACAGGCGAACCGCTACGTGCAAACACTGAATGACGCATTTACCGATCCTTCCGGAGAACTGGCGCCACGGGAACAAACTCCGCCGGCTCCGGTGGCGGCCTCACCTGTTATGCATTCAGCAGGTACTGATCCCTCCAGTGAGGAACCACATGAACCGGCGCGTTCCTTATAGCTGTCTGAACCGCGAAGTCAATCATATATGTGCCAGCCCGATAATATTATTCCCGTAGGAGCGGTCTCCTGACCGCGATAATCACGGCGTAAAACGGCACTAATCTCTGGATTGCTACGCTAGTAAATTTGTTTGTCACCGGTGAATGCGTTCTACTGATTAATAATAGATGCAAAAAAAACGGCTACCGAAGTAGCCGTCTGAATTATTCTTGTTATTGAATTACTCAGATCCTGTTTCTCTTCCTGCGTGCCACACCGACCAGGCCGATCAGACCGGAGCCGAACAGCCAAACAGCAGCCGGAACAGGAACAGGTGTTAACATGATAGCTCGACCATTGCCAAAGAATAGACATTTCCTGATTCAGTACGTTTAAAGCTCAGCTAGAACTTGAAGTAGCTGGAGCACCAGTGTTCGATGCAGTGAAAATTAAAGCCGAATAAAGCATACTGTTGAATGACATCTTTAGGAGGCTGCCAGAAGTGAAATCAGTATCATCTAAGTTGTGAAAGTTGCCGTTCCATATTAATAGTCATCGTATTTCCACTACCAGTATCAAATTCATCTAGTGCCTGACCTCCAGTGATGCCTGCCAATCATCGAATATCTCCAGTTGCAGTAATAGTATCTGGGTCATCCAAAATTTAGGCCGAAGCAATTATCCTGCGCAGCAGATATTACTGACCCGGTGCATCTGTAACTGACAGGAGATGCATGCGCACTGGTTGCCCATAATACATCGTAGCAACAGCTGATTGCATTGAAAGCTTGGTCTGAGTATTTTATGCATTGTATTATCTCCGACTATGTAATTATTGTATAGAATTACAGCTCAATTGCTCGCATGCTGTACTAATCGCCGAGCAAGCATGCATCTGCATCAGCTGGACTAATGAGTCTGACTGTTAACTGGATGGAAATATAGTGGTGTCGATATGGCTGCATTTCGTTCCACTGGGAGCTGTGTTCGTGTCAATCTACGAATACAGGAGAATTATCTGACATCGGTGATAGATTGACGTCAAAGTCTGCAACTGTTGAGTAGTGGGCTATGGATACATGATTTTGCATAACAATTGACCGCTACCATCAGCTAGTGCCGATGTCTAGCTCTTCTTGCAGTCCAGCATGGGCACGGTGCATGTACACAAGGCATGTCTGGATCACCGTGCCTGCTTTCTTCTTATCTATAGTTTGCGAGAATCTTGGTGTTTGGTGGCTCCTTGTCATAATTGATCGAGATCCTGTGCTTCGCAGTAGGCGACACAAAGTCCATAGAGGCCCTGGTGTATGCCATCCATTTTAAGGACATCACACACACCCTCATTCGCCGGTGTCTCACCATCCGGAGTCGAGGCAGTGGCACTTCCGGTTACCACCAGCATCCCGGTCAGAATGACGAATCCCACTGCACTGAAAAAATTCACGACTGTTTTCATTGTGTTCTCCTTGTTTCTTCCCTGATTCCTTGAGCGCCAGGAAAATGGTCTTTGGCGGTTGTTGTTGGTTAGTTCGTTGATAAACTCACACAAAGCTAGCATTGAACACTGCATGAATCATGCCCAATGATAAATTATCCAATTAATTCAGTCGGTTGATCATTATTCTGTGGCGCCTGCCGGTAACTCTCACAATGAAATGATAAGAATCCCGACACCTGGTTGGGCTGTGCTTTTAGACTAAGAATAATTATTACCACTAGAAACAGATAGTTGTGATTGCCCGCCACGCCGATGCCTTTTGTCAGGATTACCGACATATTTCGCCGTGAATACCCTGCTATAGTGTCAGCAATTATTTACTGCAAGTAGCCAGAATTGTTGAAAGAAATCGAAAATTCCCGGTTCACGGGCATGGATGCCGCCATTCAGCAGCGCCTCGACAAACTGCTCTCCAATCGACCCGAGCACGAACAGCAGGTGCTGGCCGATGCGATACACCTCTGCATTGATGCCCACCATGGCCAGCAGCGCGTCTCCGGCGAGCCCTACTATCTGCATGCGCTGGCAGTGGCAGAAATCCTCGATGAACTCAACCTGGACCACGAAACACTGGCGGCGGCGATACTGCACGATGTGGTCGAGGATACCGAGGTCAGCCTGGAGGATGTGCGCACCAGGTTTGGTGACGTCATTGCCCACCTGGTTGACGGCGTCACCAAGATGGAACGCATCGGGGAATTCCAGGATGCCGCCCTTGGTTCACAGGATCAAAACCAGGCAGAAAGCCTGCGCAAGTTGCTGCTGGCAATGGCCGAGGACGTGCGGGTCGTCCTGATCAAGCTGGCCGACCGGCTGCACAACATGCGCACACTGAAATACCTGGATGAAGAAAAACAGCGTCGCATTGCGCAGGAAACGCAGGATATCTATGCGCCGCTGGCAAACCGCCTCGGTATCTGGCAGATCAAGTGGGAACTGGAAGACCTGTCGCTGCGTTACCTGGAGCCGGAAGCCTACCAGTCCCTTGCCAGCATGCTGGACGAAAAGCGGGAAGACAGGGAACGCTATATCGCCGGGGTGATTGCAACGCTGGAAACGGAATTGAAGAAGGCGGGTATCACGGCAACCATCAGCGGCCGGCCGAAACACATCAACAGCATCTGGCGCAAGATGCAGCGCAAACGCGTGGATTTTGACCAGATATTCGATATGCGTGCCGTGCGTATCCTGGTGAAGGAGGAAAAGGACTGCTATGCCGCGCTTGGTGTGGTCCATGGGCTCTGGCGGCATATTCCCAGGGAATTCGATGACTACATCGCGAATCCCAAGGAGAACCTGTATCGCTCACTGCATACCGCGGTCGTCGGCCCCGGCGGGCACAGCCTGGAAGTGCAGATCCGCACAGAGGAAATGCACAAGCACGCCGAACTGGGAGTCGCGGCTCACTGGCGCTACAAGGAGGGTCGGGGATTCGATCCCGGCTACGAGGAAAAGATCGCCTGGTTGCGGCAATTGCTGGAATGGCGCGAGGAAGAGCACACGGCCAATGACTTCGTTGACCGCTTCAAGTCCGAGGCGTTCCAGGAACGTGTCTACGTGCTGACTCCGCAGGGTCGGATCATCGACCTGCCGCAGGGGTCGACGCCACTGGATTTCGCCTACGCCGTGCATTCCGAAATCGGGCATCGCTGCCGGGGCGCAAAGATCAACGGTCGGATTGTTCCGCTGACCTATCAGCTCAAGAACGGCGAGCAAGTCGAGGTGCTGACAACACGCCAGGGAGAACCCAGTCGAGACTGGCTGAACTCCCACCTTGGCTACCTGAAGACATCAAGAGCAAAGTCCAGGGTGCGTTCGTGGTTCAAACGCCAGGATTATGAGCTTAACGTGAGTGCCGGCCGCGGGATTCTCGACAAGGAATTCCATCGCCTGGGAATCTCGGATCTCCCTATCGACAAGCTGGCTGCACGCTTTAAACACAAGCAGGTGGATGACCTGCTTGCAGCCATCGGGCGCGGTGAAATCACCCCGGGACATCTGGCAAATGCCGCCAGTGAACTGATGCCACGGCAAGAACCGCAGGAGCCGCTGCGGCCACGCCTGTCTAAAAAGCAGCAGGCTGCCGCAACAACCGGACTCAGGATACGCGGTGTCGGCAACCTGTTGACATCGCTGGCGCGCTGCTGCAGCCCGGTCCCGAATGACCCTATCATCGGCTACATCACCCGCGGCCGGGGCGTGACCATCCACCGTCAGGATTGCGGCAACGTGTTGAGATTGCAGGGAGAGGAACGCGACCGGTTGATCGAGGTGGACTGGGGTGCGCCCTCCAGTGAGAACTACCCGGTGGATATTGCCATCGAGGCATACGACCGTGGCGGGCTTTTGCGTGATATCGCCGCGCTGCTCGCAAATGAAAAGATCAATGTCACCGGGGTGAACACGGCAACCGATCCCCGGGATGGCATTGCCCGCATGAGCCTGTCACTGGAAATCAGCGATATCAGCCAGCTCAGTCGCGTTCTCAGCCAGATCGGACAACTGCAAAATGTTGTCGAGGCACGTCGGAAGAATTAAGGGAGCTCTGAACATGTCCCGATTCGTCATTCCGCCGAATGCCGGACAAAAGCGCAAGGCGCGTTGAACGCCCGGAGGGCGGCCCGCAGCGTGAGCGAAGCGAATCAACCAGGTAAATCAACAAGCTGGACCCCGGCCTTCGCCGGGGTGACGACATTGTTCAGGGTTCCCTTAATTTCACATAGCAGCTGATACTGCTTGTCGAACGGCCTGATTGAAACGTCGGACGTTCGAATCGGTGGTTGATTAACTGCTGAGAGTAGCAATGAAGTTTGTGGTTGTACCAAGTGAAAATGGTGCCCCGGAGACGATCATTCGGCCCGTTGGGCCTTTTCCTCCTGGCCTCTATGGTATTCGCCGACGGGGCCCTATCTGATTAGCGAGGTTTTATCCTCAAGAGCTTCCCCGGGTTTGACCCGTCGCGGTTCGACCTGTTTTCCCATGCCTCACTTGTGCAATCGTTGAGTGACCTCCGTTACTCGTTAATTAGTTGTCTGTACTGGTGCATCCGCTCAGGCAGGACGTGCCGTACAATACGTTTCATTTCGGGCCAACAAAACCCAGGCGGTTCGTGCCATTTTGTTGGCCAGCGCGACCGCCGCTTCATTGACATGCACCCCTGCGGGGCCGCTGCCATTGGCAGCGTTCTGCGCAGCTGTCGCTGCTTGTCGAACGGCCTGATTGAAACGTCGGACGTTGCAGCGCAGTAGCAGCTGCTCCACCCAAGAGTTGCCTCCCGGCCTTCCCGCGCGGCGCCGCTGAACCCAATAGCCGGTCCTTGCCGCCCGAAGAAGCCTGGCGAGGCACCAAACCCAGATAAGCTGCCAGTTGTCGGCCTATTCTTGAACGTCTTGGCCTTCACCCACTGTCGCAGCTAATGCAGTTTCGCTTTGCTGCCATTGGCAGCGTTCTGCGCAGCTGTCGCTGCTTGTCGAACGCCGTCAGGATGCCAATGCCCGGAATACTGGCCAGCCGCTGGCTCACCACGTTACTCGCATGCCAGGCTTTTAGCTGCTTCTCAAACCGATCAACCCGATCGATCAGTTGATCATGTTCTGCCTTGAGTTCCGCCAACAGATGGCGAGCGAGCATCGGCAGGGCATTCTCGGCATCTTCCAATATCTCAGGCAGATGTCGTGAGAGCACCTTCACCCCTTGCGGTACAACGATGCCGTACTCTGTAAGAATCCCACGCATATGGTTGCTCAGGGCAACACGCTGGCGGACCAACAACTGGCGACCATGGTGCAGGTGCAAGACAGCCTGCTGCTCTGGCTGCCTGGGCTGCACAAACCGCATGCTCGGCCGTTGTACCGCCTCACAGATGGCCTCGGCATCATTACTGATTGAACGTCGGACGTTCGAATCGGTGGTTGATTAACTGCTGAGAGTAGCAATGAAGTTTGTGGTTGTACCGGTCGCTTGTGGATTTCAGTACAAGTGAAAATGGTGCCCCGGAGACGATGATTCGGCCCGTTGGGCCTCACCCCTGCGGGGCCGCTGCCATTGCAGCGTTCTGCGCACACGCTGAGTTCATTATCCCCCTATCTCTGATAACAACGAGCGGTACTGATCCAGCTGCAGGCAACTGGTACTTCCATTGCCTGTCGTCAGGAATCGAGTCTGCCAGACTGGTTGATATTGGAGTAGTAGAACATGCTCCGAGACATAAGATAACAACTGACATCACCACCCAATTGCAGATACGCAAAATACCCCTCCTTATCTCCTTTGCGAAAAGACACAGGCACGCACCGCACCCCGCAGACCTGATTTATTCACGACACCCTCCGTAAATTCTTATATCCAGCCTGACTGATTCTTGTTGCTGGTCATCCGAGAATACAGGGTTACTGACAGGCTGGCAGTTGATACAGGTCAAAGGACTGACACCAGAATCAGACTTTTCCTACAGACACCACTGGCTCACCTGGCGATACTGTCCCTGCACCCGAGGCGACCGAGGCGAGAGCCGGGAATAGTCTGCGATCCGTAATAACGGGAGAGGGTGCGGCACTGTCTGCCAGGCGATGCCGTCGGGTATCGTAGGAATATTCCTGCATGCAGTTATTAGTCTGTCTTTTGCTTAAAGCCGAATAACACATAGTAAGACACAAGCACAACAATACCAGTGGTGAGCACAACATATTCCCAGTCTGAATGGCACCCACCCCCACTCCCACCACCGACACCCCGGCTAAAACTGCGGCTAAAGTACGAGCAGTGCCTAAACAATACTTCATCGCAATATGCGGCTGTACAGGCAGATGCAACTGCCATAATTATTATTTCGCCAGCCGTATTTATTTCCGTAGCGGCACTAAATATCGCGTTTAGTCTTTGCATTAATCCATTGCCACACAAACACGCAGTAAATCGATAGCTCCGCCCTAGTGTAAGTTATCTTGTGGGAGAGGGTGAACCTATTGGTTGTTGCGGGTTATTACCATATTAGATACTACTCATCATCAGGAAACACTCGCCGAGAGATAAATAAGCCGTGCACTGAAACACCGGGGAATCTTTCATGAAGTAACGACTGGCAGGCTTTGAAATGTGATCCCGTAGTCAGTACGTCATCAAGTAGGATGACGTGATCTCTTGGATGGTAATCATCATCGCAAGTGATGCGATAATTGGTCTTTAGTTCTTCAGGTGGAGGTCTAGGTCCGCCTAAATGAGCCGCATCCATGTCGTCAATCGTTTCGATGAGAAGTCTTGCATCAGGTGTAGCCAATCCATTTACCATCTGTTGGCAAACTCTCGCCATACGATCGTCGTAATCAGGATTGGAGATTGTTTTTGAGGGTGGAATAGGCACAAGCGTCAAGTCATTCTCTAAATGTTCCGGTTTTAATGTCTTCCTGAAACATCTCGCCACTTGTGATATGGCATTTTCCTTGTGCCTATATTGAGCTGGGTTAGAGGCCCTTTTTGAAGGCGAAATTTTGAAGTTATGTATTAGCTGGTTGAACGGACCAAAAGCGTAATTTCTATGGCTTGTGTAGTCACCAATATATATGCAGAAATCCTCAGGGAGAAGATAATGGTGCTGTCGCTGGTTCTTGGTCGAGACGGCCTGCATTCAAACACCATCAAGCCCCCACTTGATATCATCGATATCATGTACTCTGATGGCCCCTTTCTCGGCGTATTTTTGTGGCCAAGTGATGGCAGGATTCTCAAAACACCTGTTGAGGATGAACAATTTTCTGCCTTGCTGGAGTGCAGCTCTTGCCTGTATTAGAGTGCCCGAGGTCTCTCCGGCTTCAACAATAATGGTTGCCTGCGTTAGCGCGGACATGGTTTTGTTTCTCTCGGGGAAAAAGAAACGATTTGTACTTGGATTTGTCGACGTTCGAAGTCGGTACTGGTTGATTAACTGCTGAGAGAGCAATGAAGTTTGTGGTTGTATTTGTTCTGTTTTGGGTAGTAATCCGTGATTGGTGTACCAATGACTGATATCGTCCGACCGCCAGCTTTGATGGTGGCAGTGTGGCGGCTGTGTCGATGCCTGCAGCTAATCCGGAAACAATCGTATAGTCGTGATCGACAAGTTGCTTTGCCAGTGCCTGTGTAGTTTTTATGCCTTCTTCTGACGGTTTGCGTGATCCTACAATGGCAACAGCCTTTTTCGACTCTGCAAAGATCCAGTTTCCCCGGTAGTACAGTAATTCAACAGGGTGTGCGGCATCTCGAATTTTCTTTGGATATTGGGATGCTCCATGTACGCGGATGCCAAAGGTAAAACCACCCGCCTCATTGATTACTGACAGTGCTTCGTTGGCAGTAGCCCGAGCATCTTCGTAGCCGACAAGGTCTGAGGGAACCGCACCTGGATTCTTTGCAAACAGCTCAGCAATTGTTTTGAAGCTTGCCTTGGGTTGGAGCCACAGATACTCATAGGCGCCCATTTCAATGATGGGAGAAATCGGAGCCTGACTAAAAAATTCGGCTGGGAAGGACATAAGGTGATCTTCTACAATAATGATTCTCAGTGCAAGCGTGGTGATCGTCGGGAATCATGGAAGCGGGCGAAACGCCATTATTGTGGCTGCGTCATTCCCTCAACGCCCACACCGCATCGATGGTGTGATGTAGGATGTCGATCTTGTGCTAATCCTTCAGACCGTTTGACTTCTTCCCTAGATATATGCTGCTGCGCTGTATGTCACCGTTATGCAACTAGCAGTAGGTCAAGTCCTACAGCCCGATGCTGGTTTGTTTGACAGACGTCGCGGGCTTACTAGGCGATACTCTCACCGCACCCGAGGCGAGAACCGGGAACTGTCAGCGATCTGGCGAGGCTGGGAGAGGGTGCAACCTCACCCACATAGACGGTTCATCTAGTAACGGATAGATAAGTATTCGAAAAGAATTTAGGGACATCCGAGTCTACGTTTGGTGTCTATGATGCTAGTTTTCTTGTGGCGACCCGAAGCGTACATGCGGTCTAATTGACTACAGCGGTATTGCTTGTCTCTTCGTCTACTGCTTTGTAGTTCCTTTCCACTGTATTTGTGTAATTACGATAATTCTTTTCAGATCTTCTTCTGCCTCGATTTGACGAAGTCTTCACGTCACCAGCGCGCAATCCACCACCAGTTTGAGAGGCAGAATCAACGTTAATTTGACTTGCAGTTGAGCCTGGTGGTGGTTGGTCGCCGTAATGAACATTCCCATCTTTATCTACCCATTTCTGTATGCCAGCAGCTAATGAGAAAAAGATGTGAATGTACGAAGTAATGCAGCCAAATAGCTTCCATGTCTCATTATTGTTTCTCCGATGTCAGATATTTCAATCAGACCGATTCATGCGATGTATCGACTACTCTTCCTGTATATCAAGACAAATATCCAGATGCAACAAACCCCTCAAAGCTGGGAACTGTCAGCGATCTGGCGAGGCTGGGAGAGGGTGCGCCTATATGTAGTTGGTCTGCGTAATCCTATTCGACTAGCTATCTGACTAAATCACGGATGCCAGACAGAAAAGCAGAACAGAATCACGCAACCAATTGAAAATGGTGCCCCGGAGACGATTCGAACGTCCGACCTAGCGCTTAGGAGGCGCTTGCTCTATCCATCTGAGCTACCGGGGCTGCGACAAAATTGAAAGTGCACATCTAAAAAGCCAGACGCGTGCCTGGCTCTTTGTTCGTTTGTTTGGTGGAGCCGAGGAGGATCGAACTCCCGACCTCTGCATTGCGAACGCAGCGCTCTCCCAGCTGAGCTACGGCCCCATTCCTGTCAGTCCTTCAGGCGAAGTTCATGCAGGGTTGCAACAGGCGCTGATTCTAACACCATGGCAGCGGGAGGTTCCATAAACGTACTGCATGGAATTGGAACTTACTGCGGTTTTCGGGAACACTTGCCAGCTATTCATTACCCAGCAGGGCCATCTCTATGTCGATGATCTTGTCCGCGATCTGCTGGATATCCACGAAATACTTGTCTTCATCCAGCTGATTGCGAATCGTGTCTACGCGGCAGGCATCAAACTCGGGGATTTCTTTTTTCTGATTGAGCATATTGTGTCCAGGCTTATTCAAGTTATCTGTTGTCTTCATCTCTGTCGTGATTGTGCGTCCCTGGCACACTAGATTTATCGTCTCTGGATACCTCGAGTTTAGGTGGATTTTGAGCTTTTGCGCACAAAGTGACGAATAAATGACGCATAACGACTGACAGGTATTTTCATGCTGCGATCCGGACGGGCACAGGTTCGCCCGCAGTCAGCCCGGGGGCCAGGCAAGGGCGTCTGACCACAGTCGGGCAACGGGTGAACCGGCCGGCCAGAATGCATGCCTGAAGCCTCGTCACCGCATCATGCTATGAATTGATTTATTCAGAATAACAGTATGTTAAAATCGCTCTCCGGTACTGGTTAGAGTGCCCGGACGAGAATTCCCTGCATTCCTTTGACATAGCTACACGCGGGTGGTTAACTTCGCAACAAGAATGCGGATAAAAAAACGTTAGTACGAGTCAGGAATATATAATCAACCGCACCAACCATGATCCGGAACATTGCATGCTGACTGAACCCAAGGTACTGATTATCGAGGCGGATCCTGATACAGGCGCCGAACTTCAGGCTGTAATGAGGTTTATCGAACGTAACCCGGTTCTGGTTGATGACTGTTCAAAATGGGCCGAACTGGCCGGCGATACCAGTGACTACCAGGCCGTCTTTGTCGGGGCCTGTGCTTCGGAAGAGGCGCTGGCGCAGCTGCTGGGCAATATCCATGAGCGGGACGAAAACCTGCCGATCTACCTGCTGTCTGAAAAGGGCAGGGAGCCGACCGTCCGGATTGAAACGGGATCCTGCATTCTCGGCCGAATCGAGTTGCCGCCCGCCTATTCACAAATCACCAGTGCGCTGCACCAGGCCGAGGTCTATGCCGCGTCGCACCGTTCCTCAGCCGTAGATCAGCGGCCGGTTGATTTATTCCGCAGCCTTGTCGGCAGCAGTCGTGCCGTTCAGAACGTGCGGAAAATGATACAGCAGGTGGCAGAGAGCGATGCGAACGTACTGATCCTCGGGGAGTCGGGTACCGGCAAGGAAGTCGTGGCCCGGAATCTCCATTACCACTCATCCCGGCGTGACCTGCCATTCGTGCCGGTCAATTGCGGCGCAATCCCGGCGGACTTGCTCGAGTCTGAACTTTTCGGACATCGCAAGGGGGCGTTTACCGGCGCCATCAATGATCGCGAAGGGCGTTTTGAGATGGCCGAAGGCGGCACGCTGTTCCTCGATGAAATCGGCGATATGAGCCTGCAGATGCAGGTCAAGATCCTGAGGGTGTTGCAGGAGCGCACCTTTGAGCGCATCGGCTCCAACGAAAGCATTACCGCGGATGTCCGCATCATCGCCGCGACCCACAAGGACCTGGAGGCGGCGATCCGCGAAGGGGAATTCCGCGAGGACCTGTTCTACCGGCTGAATGTTTTTCCGATCGAGATGCCACCCCTGAAGGAGCGGGTGGAGGATATCCCGCTGCTGGTGAACGAACTGGTACGGCGAATCGAACACGAGAAGCGGGGTTCCGTCAGGCTGTCCCCGGGTGCGATTTACGCACTCTGCCAGTACAACTGGCCCGGTAACGTCAGGGAACTGGCGAATTTGATCGAGCGCATGGCAATCCTGCATCCCTACGGTGTTGTGGATGCCGCGGATCTGCCTGAAAAATTCCGCAGTGGTGAAGGCGAGGTATCTGAAAGCGTTGTCGATGCCCTGATCGGCGCACCGGTGACTTCCGAGGATCTTGACCCCCGACTGCCGCGTAAAGGGCTTAATCTCAAGGAGCACCTCAGTTACCTCGAGATCAGCTACATCAAGCAGGCACTGGCCGACTCCGGCGGTGTCGTCGCGCATGCAGCGAAACGTCTGGGCATGCGCAGAACAACCCTGGTCGAGAAATTACGCAAGTACGGTTTGCAACGCCAGGCCTGATCGCCATTTTTCTGACAATTCAAATTACCCCCTCGACGTAGTTGCAACATTTTGCCGCCCGGATTCTCCTGAAGGTGGTTTTTTCTCCATGGACTTTATACGCGACCCTTGCTGTGCTAAGTTCGCGCCTATAACAACGACAGAATAACAATACCGTGTAGACCACTGCACTCTCTCGACCAAGACGTTTATTTGTTGCACATTGCCAGGAAAAGGCCTGTCAGTCGTTACCGACTGTGAGGCCAGTATGCCTGTGTTCCCCATGAGGGCGGGCAACCATGCCGTGCGAGATGGTTGTTCGGGAATAACAACCACAAATGCAATAAGAAAGATGGCCAAGAAGAAAAAAGACAGGGGCAAGCACCGCGGAAAATCTTTTGCCGGTGCCGGGGAGCGCTGTTCCATAGAAAGTCGCGTCACACGGGAATACAACTACCTGCTGCGCATTACCCCCGAAGACAGCATGCTGCTTGAGCGTTACCGGGACACCATCGTGCAGGGGACGACCGGCTTTGCCGAGGTCTACTACGACCACCTGTTTGATAACCCGGATATTGCCGAAGCGCTCTATCGGCATGAGCGCAAGGGCGGCAATGTCGGCAAGCTGGTGCGGACGGAACTGCAGAACCTGCTGGGCACGCTCCTTGATGCCGCGACAAACGAGCGGGGGGCGGCGTTGATCCGGGTCGGCGCATTCCACCAGAAAAGGGATATCCGGCCCGTCTGGATCCTCTCGGCGTATCACCTGCTGATCGACTACATGCAGCAGGTTCCTGCCCGATTCCGGGGTGCCTCCGAGTGACCGGCAGCAACTCGAAACGCTGCTCTGCAAACTGCTGCTGCGTGATCTCGGGTTGACACTCGAAGGCTACTGGCGAGCGGCGTATGAGCAGAACGCTGCTCGCTTGCTGCGGGTTAGTGACGAACTGCAACTGGCGGAGGACCTGCTCTCCTGCCTGCCACAGTTCCTCTGGAGTGTTGATATCAACGCGAACAAGGTAGTTTACGCCAGCCTTGCGCTGCAAGCGCTGTATTCCGGCGAACCCGAAGCACCGCTACCCTGCCTGTACGACACCCATGAAGAAGATCGTCAGCAATTGCTGTCTGTATGGCAGGATGCGGTCAGCGGCAGGCACTGTCATGCCGATGTGCGAATGTCACTGGCAGCATCTGACCAGCACTGGTATCGAATTACTTTTCATCCGATGCCGAATGATTCGGGTCGGCCGGAACGCATGCATTGCATTCTGGAAGATATCAACAGCCTGATAACCGAACGCAAACAACTGGAACAGATGGCAACGACGGACAGGCTAACCGGGTTGCCCAACCGCGCGCTCTGGACGGACCACCTGAACCTGGCGCTGGCTGCATCAAGACGGGTTCCCGGTTCCCAGGTCGTGGTACTGTCACTCGATATCAATCACTTCAAGATGTACAACGACACGCTCGGCAGGGATGTCGGTGATTCGCTGCTGCGCCAGATTGCCAAACGCTTGCAGTCTATCGTGCGTGAATCGGACTCACTGGCGCGGCTCGGCGGCGACCATTTCGGTATCCTGCTGCAACCCGTCAGCAATTACAGAATCGCAACCGAGCGCGTCATCACCGAGGTGCTGGATTCGTTTGACCTGCCGTTTAGCTGCGATGACAAGCAGTTGTGCGTCAGCCTGACACTCGGTATCGCCTGTTTCCCCGAGGATGGCACCAGCCACGAAACCTTGTTCAGCAACGCGGAAAGTGCGATGCACCGCGCCAGGCGAAACGGCTTGCCATACCAGTACTTCGACCCGATGAATGATGTCAGTCCGAGCAAACAGCTGCGCTATTCCGGCCAGATCCGCTCCGCCATCGACAATAATGAATTCGAACTGCACTACCAGCCGCTGGTCGATATCCAGACCTCCCGGATTATCGGTGCGGAGGCACTGCTGCGCTGGGAACATCCAGTTGAGGGCACCGTGATGCCGCAGCGTATTATTCCCGTTGCCGAACAACTGGGCATGATTACACCACTAACCGACTGGGTGCTGGTGACGGCCCTGCGTCAGTGCAGAGAGTGGTCATGCAACGGCAAACATCTGGTGGTATCCGTCAACGTGTCGGCCCGCTCGTTCCAGAACCCGCGCTTGCTTGAAAAAGTACGCTGGGCTTTGAATGAAGCGGGTGTCGATGGTGAGTGTCTCGAAATCGAGATTACCGAGGCGACGCTCATGCAGGACGTGCAACGCGCAACCGAGGTGCTTTCAAGCCTGAGCGATCACGGCGTTACCATAGCCATCGATGATTTCGGCACCGGCTATTCATCGCTCTCCTACCTGAAGCAGTTGCCGATCCACACCCTCAAGATCGACCAGTCCTTCATCATGGATGTGGCCTTTGATAATCAGGATGTGGCCATCGTGCGCTCCATCATCGAACTTGGACACAACCTGGGTTACCGGGTGGTGGCGGAAGGGGTGGAAACCGGGATGGCCTGGGACATGCTCGGCACGCTCGGTTGCGATACCGCCCAGGGGTTTCACATCAGCAGGCCACTCTCCGACAATCACTTCAGCGACTGGCTCAGGGACACCGCCTGGTCGAGCTGATTTCCCGCCAGGTGCTGCCGCCCGGCATGGGCGCACGCGTCCTGTTTTTACTGAATCATTATCCCCAGGCCTGAGCGAACCCCGGCGCCAGCGAATATCCACGTTGCTGACGTGTTCAATCCTCAAATCCGCCATTTCTTCGTCGGATTCAGCGTTACGTCAAAAGTGTGACGCAGTTCAAACCTTCCGCAGCTGCTTGGCAGATATCCTTGTTTATTCCTTAAATACAATAAGATATGGGTCTTCTGCAGGCCACTGGCGGGTTGTTTTTGATGTTGGTACGCAAGTTGCTATCACTCTGGCAGACGCAAGCAGCTGCCGCAACACGGGCAGCGCGATTGAAACCGAACAACCAGGGTTATGCGCTACATGGAACTATCTGAAATCAAGCTTGGGCAGCCTGCAACGACAGCCAGCAATGCTGCAGCAGCGCCCGTCCGGGTAATCGCGGTAGCCGGTGGCAAGGGCGGCAGCGGCAAAACCAGTATCGCGGTGAATCTCGCCTGGTCACTGGCCGAGCAGGGACAACGCACCCTGCTGCTCGATGCTGATCTCGGCATGGCGAATGTCGATGTGCTGCTGGGACTGGAAACCCGGCATACCTTGCTGGATGTCATAAACCGGAAATTGCGGCTGGAGGAGATCATCCACGGGGTAACCAGTAACCTGCTGGTGGTTCCTGCAGCCAGCGGGGCGAGCCAGCTCACCAGGCTGGGCGCGCGCGAGTGTGCTGGCCTGGTGCGCGCGTTCAGCGACCTGAAGCAACCGCTGGACGCAATGATCATTGATACGGCAACCGGGCTCTCCGACAGTGTCGCAAGCTTCTGCCGTGCCGCAACAGATATCCTGGTAGTGGTCACGAACGAGCCCGCCGCGATCCGCGACAGCGTTGCACAGATCAGGATGTTATCCGGTGAATGCGGGATAGCACGATTCCATGTCCTGACAAACAGGGTGGGTTCCTTTGCTGAAGGTAAAACCCTGTTCAGGGACCTGCTGGGTCATTTCACCGACAATCATGACTGCATGCTTTCCCATGCAGGCTCTATCCCCGCAGATGAACATTTGCACCTGGCGGCATTGTCATACCGTCCTGTTGTGGCTGCCTCTCCGCGCAGCCGTTCCGCCATGGCACTGAAGAACCTTGCCCGCCATATCAGCGCCTGGCCTCAACCGGCTGGTGCCAGCGGGTACCTGGAATTTTTTGTTGAACGCCTGATTCATAACCAGAACACAGCAATGGAGGTGATGTCATGAAGAGCAATGCAGCCAACATACCGGCAGAGTACAAGAATTCCAACGAACTCGTGGTGGCGCACGAGGCACTGGTTAAACGTATCGCTTTCCACCTGATGAGCCGCCTGCCGGCCAGTGTCCAGGTCGATGACCTGATTCAGGCCGGGATGATCGGACTCATCGAGGCATCGAGGAAATTTGACCCCGAGCAGGGTGCCAGCTTCGAGACCTATGCCGGAATTCGCATTCGCGGCGCCATGCTGGACGAGATCCGGCGCACCGACTGGACACCACGCTCCGTACATCGCAAGGCACGCGAGGTCGCCGAGGCCGTACGCAAGATAGAGAATGAACAGGGTCGTGATGCACGGGATGTTGAAGTCGCCGCAGCGATGGGGCTGGGACTGAACGAGTATCACAAGATCCTCCAGGATGCCACGGGCTGCCGGATATTCAGCTTCGAGGACCCGGGTTCGGTGGGGGAGGACGGCCTGGCACACAGTCACCGCCAGCCGAATCAGCCACTCGAAAACCTGCAAAACTGTGATTTCAAGCAGGGGCTGGCCGGTGCCATCAAGGGACTGCCGGAACGTGAACGTCTTGTCATGGCCCTGTATTACGACGAAGAACTGAATCTGCGGGAAATTGGCGAAATCCTCGGCGTCAGTGAGTCCCGCGTATGCCAGATACACGGACAGGCGCTGATCCGCCTGCGGGCCCGGATGGAGAGGTGGCTGACGGACTAGCGCCAGCCACGATGTGAGCCGCAGACATGCCTCCGGAACAGCAGCCATGCTGGTACATGCGACGTCAGGGAATCGTGCGTGGCCCGCTCAGCGCCCAGCACGTCACCCGCTATATCCTGCTGGGGCGCATTCGACTGCTGGATGAATTGAGTACCGACCGGACAACATGGCGCTGCGTGAACAGCTATACCGAACTGCTGCCACCGGAACTGTCAGACCTGTCAAACTGGGACAATTACCAGCAACTGGTGGTGACCCGCATGCTGGTGGATGAGCGCAAGCGCGAACGGCGCGTCTCGCAAGCTGAAATTTCCAATAGTCCTGTACCGGACCGGCGCAGTGGTAGCGACCGGCGCCGCACTGACGATAGCGAATTCGTCACCCACCATCTGTTCGTCAAGGATTTCAGTTACCTGGCGAATACGGCGCAAACCCGCCGGCTGCGAACCCTGTTGCTGACCCTGCTGCTGGCGACACTGCTGTATGCCTGGCTGGCGCCTATCCAGCGCTGACCGGTTCCCCTTGTCCTCGCCGAATTCCGGCAACATCAGCGGCAAACGATAGCGTCGTATAACGCTGGATTTCCAGGGTGTCTGACCAGTAGTTACCAGGCAGGCCGGCCTTTTGCTTGAGATGATCGAGAAAGTCCGCCGGCTGCGGGAGTGACTCCCAGACCGCAGGCAGAAATGTCCCGCGATGCCCGCCATCCTGCAGCACCAGTCCATCGATACCGGGTCGCAGCATGCCGAGCAGTTCCCGTTCGCTGCCAAACTCCAGCGGCTCTGTCGGCCCCAGGACCGAGATACTGATATCCAGGTCCTGCAGCTCCGCGGCAGTCAGCGGCAAAAAACGGGGGTCGCGAAAGGCAGCCGCGAAGGCATTACGCGCCACGTCTTCCACCAGACTGCTGACCGGGGCGAGAGAACCGATGCAGCCGCGCAGAGTGTCATTGTGTTTCAGTGTCACGAAACTTGCCCGCATGGCGGACAGGGCAGGCGGGTACTCCCCCGGGTCAACCTGCAGCGGAGCACCGCTTTCGAGTCCGGACTCGATGGATGCCAGCGCCACCTGCAACAAGGCGGCCTGCTCTTCGGCTGAACAGGTTTCGTTAGCGGTTGATGACATAGGTGCCATACCCCACGACCTGGTCCCGCGGTCCCGCGGTGTCCCCTGAATTACGCAGGTCCAGGGTTGCAACGCTCAGGCCATGTTTCCTGGCGTAGAGTAGCAGCCCGCTGACGGGGTTGCGGCCACAGGCGTGTTCATGGCCGATTTTCTCGAAGGCCAGTGTCTCGATGGCATGAGAGGTGGCGCGGTCGAGCCGGGTCGCGGTTTCGTAGTCGTGGTAGTGGCTGAGATCGGAACTCATGATCAGCAGGGTTTCGGGGCCATCCCACAGCATCGCAATCACGTCGCAGACTTCGGTGGGTGTTGCATCACCGACCACGATCGGGACCAGGGTGAAGCTTTCCAGCATTTCCTGGAGAAACGGCAGGTGCACCTCGATGCTGTGCTCCAGCCGGTGCGCTGCGTTGTCGACATGCACCTGGGGCAGGGTGAGCAATGCCTGAACGGCATCGGTATCCACGTCGATGTCGCCCAGCGGTGTTCTGAATATGCTGTCATCCGGGACGGCGAGGCCATGAAACGCGACGCGGTGCGAAGGTCCCATGACGACGACCCGCCGCACGCTGCTTGCTGCCGGTTGCAGGCGCGCATACCCCGTTGCCGCGACGGGTCCGGAATAGATATAGCCGGCATGGGGGACGATCATTGCCTTGGGTATTGGCTGGTCGCCAGCGGGTATCTCCGCCAGCAGCGTTTCGAGCATGCCGTGCAATTCGCCGCCACTCGCGGGGTAGAAGGTGCCGGCGACCGCCGGTTGCCTGATCGTGTTCATGCCGAAATCCTCACCTGCTGGATAACAATAGGTGCCGGCAGTACGGTTTTCAAGCCGCCGGGGCCGCTTCCTGCCGGTCAGGCACCGTCCCAGCGCAGTACCACGCCGGCCAGTGGCGGCAGGGTGAGGGGCAGGCAGAAGGGGCGTCCGTTGCAGGATCCCGGCAGGGTCATGATCTGGCCACTGTTACCGATGTCCGACCCGCCATAGTAGCCGGAATCCGAATTCAGCAATTCCCGGTAACTGCCTTCCAGGGGTACGCCGATGCGGTAGTCCTCACGCGGCACCGGGGTGAAATTCAGCGCGACCACCACGATGCTGTCGCCGTCTCGGCGCAGATAGGTCAGTACAGACACATCCGATGCATTGCAGTCGATCCATTCAAATCCATCAGGGCTGAAGTCGTGCCGGTGCATTGCCGGACTGTCGCGGTAGAGGCGGTTCAGATCGCCGACGAGCGTCTGGATGCCGCGGTGGTTTTCATAATCGAGCAGGTGCCACTGGATGCTGGCATTGGAGTTCCACTCCTGGCCCTGCGCGATTTCATTGCCCATGAACAGCAGTTTCTTGCCAGGGAAGGTGAACATGTAGGTATACAGCAGCCGCAGGTTGGCAAATCGCTGCCAGTCATCGCCGGGCTGCTTGTAGAGCATCGACGACTTTCCATGCACCACCTCGTCGTGCGAGAACGGCAGCACGAAATTTTCCGTGAAGGCATACAGCAGGCCGAATGAAAGGTCATTATGGTGGAATTTCCGATGCACCGGCTCGTTTTGCATGTAACGCAGCGAATCATGCATCCAGCCCATGTTCCACTTCATGCTGAATCCCAGGCCGCCGGTATCGACCGGGCGACTGACGCCGGGCCAGGCGGTGGATTCCTCGGCAATCACCATGCTGCCGGGAAACTCGGCGTGGGTAATGGTGTTGAGTTCGCGCAAAAAGGCGACGGCCTCGAGATTTTCGCGCCCGCCGTAGATGTTGGGCAGCCATTCCCCGGCCTTGCGGGAATAGTCGTGGTAGAGCATGGAGGCGACGGCATCAACGCGCAGGCCGTCGAGATGAAATTCCTCCAGCCAGAAGACCGCGCTGGAGATCAGGAAGTTCTTGACCTCGTTGCGGCCGAAGTTATAGATCAGGGTGCCCCAGTCACTGTGTTCGCCACGCCGCGGGTCGTCATGCTCATACAGTGCGGTGCCGTCGAATTCCGCCAGGCCAAAGGCATCCTTGGGAAAATGCGCAGGCACCCAGTCGAGCAGCACGCCGATGTCATGCTGGTGGCAATAGTCGACAAAATAACGGAAATCATCCGGCTCACCGAAACGGCTGGTTGGCGCGAAGTAGCCGGTCGTCTGGTATCCCCAGGAATCATCGAAGGGGTGCTCGGTGATAGGCAGCAGTTCGATATGGGTAAAGCCGGTTTTCTGCAGGTGCTCCACCAGGCGTACCGCCAGCTCGCGGTAATTAAGGAAATTGCCGTCAGCGTCGTGCATCCATGAGCCCAGATGGACCTCGTAGATCGACACGGGACCCTGCTGCCAGTTGAAGCCACGACGTCTATCCATCCAGTCGCTGTCAGCCCAGGCATAGGGCTGCTGAGCCGGAATGCGCGATGCAGTCGCCGGGCGCATTTCGAAGTGTTGCCCATAGGGGTCTGTTTTCAGAAGAATATTGCCCGACTGGGTACGTATCTCGTACTTGTAGGGCCTTCCCGCATCCAGCCCGGGAATGAACAATTCCCACACACCGCTGCTACCCCGCACCCGCATGGGGTGTGGACGGCCATCCCACTGGTTGAAGTCACCGACGATGCTGACGCGCTCGGCAGAAGGTGCCCACACAGCAAAGCGGACACCATGGACACCGTCTACCTGTACCTTGTGCGCCCCCAGAACCCGGTAGATATGCCAGTGCTTGCCTTCACCGAACAGGTGCAGGTCATATTCGGACAATTGTGGCGGGAAGCAATACGGGTCATGGGCTACATGCTCGGCGCCATGGGCATCACACCACAGCAAGCGGTAGCGTTCCGGCACCTGTCCGGCCTGGCCGTGCCATTCAAACAGGTCCGTGTTGCCGACACGCTCCAGTGCTGCACCGGTCTCGGCAAGGCGCACCCAGGCCGCGCCCGGAATGAAAACCCTCACCAGTTCCTTGTCGGCAAAGCCGTGTTTTCCGAGCACCGAGAACGGATCGTGGTGACGCGCCTGCAGCAGGCGCTGCAATTCGGCGGAAATTTCGGGCGTCGGGGAATTGGCTGAGTCGGTCTTTAACATAGCGGTAATAAATTCAGGGTAGTGATGCCGGTGGAGGCGCCGGGTGAATATCTCAAAATTTCAGCGCGGGGTAACTATACAGTCAAAGGACTTGCCCATACAATAACGCTCTCTCAAGAGGCAATGGATCGTGTACTCTGCGCACGAAAACAATCATGCAATCCTACGATAATCTCCGTTTTGTCAGCCGTCTGACACGCAATACCCTGGCACTGATACTGGCGGGCGGGCGCGGCTCGCGTCTGCGCCAGATGACCCTGTGGCGCGCCAAACCGGCGGTACCATTCGGCGGCAAGTTCCGAATCATCGACTTTCCCCTGTCAAACTGCCTGAATTCCGGCATCCGCATGATCGGCGTGCTCACGCAATACAAGGCGCATTCCCTGATTCAGCACATCCAGCAGGGCTGGAGCTTCCTGCGTGGCGAGTTCGGTGAATTCATCGAACTGTTACCGGCGCAGCAGCGTATCGAATCGACCTGGTATGCCGGTACCGCTGACGCGGTCTACCAGAACCTCGATATCATTCGCACCCACAAGCCCGAGCACGTGCTCATCCTGGCGGGTGACCATATCTATAAAATGGATTATGGCGCAATGCTGGCGCACCACGTCGAGGCACAGGCGGACATGACTGTCGGTTGCATCGAAGTGCCGCTGGAGGGCGCCAAGGCCTTCGGCGTCATCTCGATCGACGCCAACGGGCGGGTGATCGAATTCAACGAGAAACCCGAGAATCCCACCCCGATGCCGGGATCCACGGAAGCGGCACTGGTGTCGATGGGCATCTATGTCTTCAACACCGCCTTCCTCTACGAGCAGCTGATCAAGGATGCCGATGATGTCTATTCCTCGCATGATTTCGGCCATGACATCATCCCGCGCCTGATCAAGAAATACCGTGTATCCAGCTTTCCGTTCCGGGATACCCAGGGCAAGCAGAGCGCCTACTGGCGCGATGTGGGTACCATCGACGCCTTCTGGGAGGCCAACCTGGAGTTGATCGGCGTGCTGCCGGAACTGAACCTGTACGACGACAAGTGGCCCATCTGGACCTACCAGGAACAGTTGCCGCCCGCCAAGTTTATCTTTGACGATGACGACCGCCGCGGCATGGCGATCGATTCCATGGTTTCCGGCGGCTGCCTGATTTCCGGGCGCAACGGTGCGGCATTCACTGCTGTTTTCCAACGTCAAGGTCAGTTCATATGCCATGTTGCAGGACGTGGTTGCACTGCCCAATGTGCATTTCGGCCGTAACTGCCGCATCACCAAGGCCGTCATCGACAAGGGCTGCATACTGCCCGACGGCACCGTTATCGGTGAAGATCCGGAAGCGGATGCCGAACGCTTTTATGTCAGTCCGGGCGGCGTAGTGCTGGTGACGCCGGAAATGCTGGGCCAGGAATTGCACTTTGTCCGGTGATACCCCGCTCAATATCGTTATCTGCTGGCACATGCACCAGCCACAGTACTGCGACCTGATCAGCGGCACCTATCAGCTTCCCTGGTCCTATCTGCACGCCACCAAGGACTACATCGACATGGCGGCCCACCTCGAGGCTGCGCCCGAAGCCAGGGCCGTGGTCAACTTCGCCCCGGTGCTGCTGGAACAGCTCTCCGACTATGCCGGCCAGGTAAACGGATTCCTTTCGGAAAACAAGGCGCTGCGGGACCCGCTGCTGGCGGCACTGGCCTGCCCGGTACTGCCGGCCGGCAAAGAACAGCGCATGGCACTGGTGAGCGCCTGTCTGCGCGTCAACGAACTGCGCTCGATACGCCGCTTCTCCAGCCTTACCAGAAACTGGCGGAAATGGCGCGCTGGTTCCACGAACACCCGTCCGGCATGCTGTACCTCGGCGACCAGTTCATCATCGATCTGCTGGTCTGGTACCACCTTGCCTGGATGGGGGAAACCGTCCGCCGCGATAACCTGCTGCTGCAGCAATTGATGGACAAGGGCACCGGCTTCAGCCTGCAGGACCGGCGCAAGCTGCTGAAACTGATTGGGGAACTGTTATCCAGCGTGATCGACCGCTACCGCAAGCTGGCCGAGGAAGGGCAGGTCGAACTCTCGATGTCTCCCTATGCCCACCCGATCGTACCGCTGCTGCTCGACCTGCAGACAGCCAGGGAGGCCATGCCCGAGGTTAAAATGCCGGCACTCGACAATTATCCCGGGGGCGAGGAGCGGGCCCGCTGGCACATCAAGGAAGGCATAGACGTCTTCGAACAATTTCTGGGCATGCGCCCGACCGGCTGCTGGCCCTCCGAGGGGGGCGTCAGCGAGGCCACCCTGGCCCTGCTCGAGGAGTATGGCTTCAAGTGGGCTGCCAGCGGGGAATCGGTGTTTCGCCACAGCATGGCCAACCCCGACAATGACGCCCTTGCCGAGGCCAGCCTGCACCAGGGATTCCGGGTCAATGACGGTGATCTGACCTGTTTCTTCCGTGACGACGGACTCTCCGACCTGATCGGGTTCACCTATTCCGACTGGCATGCCGACGACGCGGTCGCCAACCTGATCCAGCATCTCGAGAATATTGCCGCGACGACACGGGGCAAGGACAATGCGCTGGTTTCCATTATCCTGGACGGCGAGAATGCCTGGGAACATTTCCCGGAAAATGGCTACCACTTCCTGAATACCCTGTACCGCAAGCTGTCCGACCATCCGCGCCTGAAAATGACCACCTATTCAGAGTACCTGTACACCCGGCGCAGGTCCCCGCGGCTGAAGAACCTGGTCAGTGGCAGCTGGGTGTACGGAACCTTTTCAACCTGGATCGGGGACAAGGACAAGAACCGCGGCTGGGACATGCTCGGTGACGCGAAAAAGGTGTTTGACCAAACCATGGCGGAACGCAGTCTCAGTGGCGAGCAAATGCTGGCGGCCCAGCACCAGCTGTCGATCTGTGAAGGTTCCGACTGGTTCTGGTGGTTCGGCGACTACAACTCGGCGGACACCGTCAGTGACTTTGAACGCCTGTTCCGAATGCACCTTTCGAATCTCTATCACCTGCTCGGCAAGGAGCCGCCCGAGTATCTCTCGCTGGTATTCGCGCATGGCGGTGGCGCCCCGCGGCAGGGCGGAGCCATGCGCAAGGGCCAGTACACCGGTTAGCTACCTCATGCCTCGCGACCGATACCCAACCATTGACTAATCCCCTCACAGACCGGCGGGCCGGCGTACTGCTGCACCCGACATCACTCCCTGACTCGCGGGCGCATGGCAGCCTGGGTCCGGATGCCCGGCGCTTCGTCGATTTCCTGCAGGCTGCGGGACTTACGGTTTGGCAGATGCTCCCCCTGGGACCGACGCACAGAGACCGCTCGCCTTACCAGTGCCTGTCGGTGCATGCGGGGGACGAAGAACTGATCAACCTTGAGGACCTGGTGACCCGGGGCTGGCTGGATGCGGCGTCCTGTGGCAGGGAGGAGTTTCGCAACGGTCTTGCAGCCGCGTATGCACGTTTCGAACAGGTCGCGCGGCCGGCTGAGCGTGCCGCGTACCATGCCTTCAAGACGGAAAACAGCTACTGGCTGCAGGACTATGCCCTTTATCAGGCGATCCGCAAGTCCCTCGGAAGTGCCTCCTGGTATCACTGGCCGGTGCCGCTGCGCGAACGCGAGGCGGGCGCATTGCGCAAATTCGGCAAGGCACAGGAGAACGTGATCGAACAGGTCTGCTTTGAACAGTACCTGTTTTTCCTGCAATGGTTCGATTTGCGCAGCTATGCGCGTGATCACGGTGTCTGCCTGTTCGGGGATATGCCTATTTATGTCGCCTATGACAGCGCGGATGTCTGGGCCAACCGGGAGCTGTTCTCGCTGGACGAGCACGGGGCACTCGAAGTGGTTGCCGGTGTTCCCCCGGACTATTTTTCCGCCACTGGCCAGCGCTGGGGGAATCCGCTGTATCGCTGGGACAGGATCAGGGAAACGGATTACCGCTGGTGGCTGGATCGCATGCGAACCCAGCTGGAGCTGTTCGATATCATTCGCCTGGACCACTTTCGCGGCTTCGAGAAATACTGGGAAATACCGGCGACATGTGAAACGGCAATAGACGGCCACTGGGTGGAAGGCCCGGGGACCGGGCTGTTTGATCGCCTGCAGCAGGAATTCGGCGAGTTGCCGCTGGTGGCGGAAGACCTCGGCATCATTACGCCCGAAGTCGACGCGCTGCGCCTGCAGTACGGTTTCCCCGGCATGAAGATTCTCCAGTTTGCCTTTGACGGCGGCGAAGACAATCCTTACCTGCCACGGAACCACGAACCCCTGTCCGTGGTTTATACCGGCACCCATGACAACGACACGACCCTGGGCTGGTTCCAGAACCTGGATGATCATACCCGCCACATGGTGGCGGAGTACCTGCAGGCGTCCATGGATGACATGCCGTGGCCGATGGTTCGCACCGCGCTGGAATCCACTGCCAGACTGGCGATCATTCCCATGCAGGATCTGCTTGCCCTGGGCAGCGAACACCGCATGAATACCCCCGGCAGTTCGAGCGACAACTGGCGCTGGCGGTTTGACTGGGAACAGGTGGCGCCCGATCTCGCCGGAAAGCTGCATGACCTTGTCCGGCAACATGGACGTGACGACGCCAGGCCGCCAAAGCAACGCGTCGGACTCTCCTGCTATGCCCTGATGATGCATCCGGACAGGGAAACCAACACCTGATCGCGACCGTTTCAGGCGCTGCCGCGGCAGGCCGGCCACAGAGGCTTTCGACGGGAATTTCGAGGTGGTGCCGAGGGCGAGAGTCGAACTCGCACGACCAATGGCCACCTGATTTTGAGTCAGGCGCGTCTACCAGTTCCGCCACCCCGGCTGATATGAAAAGCCCCGACGAGGTCGAGGCCTGCCTAGTATAAGCGATCCGTGCGGGCGGGCAAGGACCAAACCCTGTGCTACCATGCCGCGCCATGCGCCGCGCCGACTTTCATTATGACCTGCCGCAGCAGCTGATCGCGCTTTATCCGCCAGAGGAACGCGGCAGCAGCCGCATGCTGTGCCTGGACCCGGTCAACGACTCGCTGCGGGACTGCAGCTTTCGGGATTTCCCCGGGCTGCTGAACCCCGGCGACCTGGTGGTTTTCAACGACACCCGGGTCATTCCCGCTCGCTTGCATGGCCGCAAGCAGTCCGGTGGCAAGGTGGAAGTGCTGGTCGAACGCATTACCGGCAAGCAGCAGGTGCTGGCACACGTGCGCGCCAGCAAGACGCCCCGGGCCGGTAGCCGCATCGACTTCGCTGCCGGGGTCTCGGCAACCGTGACGGGGCGTGCGGAAGACCTGTTCCTGCTGGAGTTCTCCGGGCAGGACAGCGCCCTCGACGTGCTGGAGAGCCAGGGGCACATGCCGCTGCCACCCTATATCCGGCGCGCTGACGAAGCGGCCGACCACGAACGTTACCAGACGATCTATGCCAGCAGGCCCGGTGCGGTGGCTGCGCCCACGGCCGGCCTGCACTTCGACGAGCACACCCTGGCGCAGCTGACGCAGCGCGGCATCGAAACGGCCCGTGTCACCCTGCATGTGGGCGCGGGTACCTTCCAGCCCGTGCGCTGCGACGCGCTGGAACAACATGTCATGCACCACGAGTCATATGAAGTCGGCAGCGAGGTATGCGACCAGATCGAGTCCACCCGCCGGCGCGGCGGACGCGTCGTGGCGGTCGGCACCACCGTGGTCCGCAGCCTGGAGGCGGCTGCCGCGGCGGGCGTCCCGGAACCCGCCCGCGGGGAGACCAACCTGTTCATTACACCGGGGTACCGATTCCGTTGCGTGGATGCCCTGCTGACGAATTTCCACCTGCCGGAGTCGACCCTGCTGATGCTGGTCGCAGCGTTTGGCGGGCATGCCAGGGTCATGGCCGCCTACCGGCACGCGATTGCGCAGGAGTATCGCTTCTACAGTTACGGCGACGCCATGTTCCTGCAATCGCGGGACAGCATGGCATGAAGTTCACCAGCACCCACACAGACGGTCATGCGCGGCGCGGCTCCTTGCAGTTCGAACGGGGGATTGTCGATACCCCGGCGTTCATGCCGGTGGGGACCTATGGCACGGTCAAGGGCATGACGCCGGAAGAGGTGCGCACCACGGGCGCACAGATACTGCTGGGCAACACCTTCCACCTCATGCTGCGGCCCGGTACCGACGTCATCCGGCTGCATGGCTCGCTGCACGATTTCATGCAGTGGCCGGGCCCGATCCTGACCGATTCCGGCGGCTTCCAGGTCTTCAGCCTGGATACCCTGCGCAAGATCACCGAGCAGGGCGTCAGTTTCCGCTCGCCCGTGAACGGCGACAAGGTGTTCCTCGGGCCGGAGGAATCCATGCAGGTGCAGCGCGAGCTGGGTGCCGATATCGTCATGATTTTCGATGAGTGCACGCCGTACCCGGCGACGCCGGACGAGGCGCGCGCGTCCATGGAACTGTCGCTGCGCTGGGCGCAACGCAGCCGCGAGGCGCATGGCGACAACCCTGCTGCGCTGTTCGGCATTGTCCAGGGCGGGGTCTACCCGGAACTGCGCGACGCCTCACTGGCGGGGCTGCTGGACATCGGTTTTGACGGTTACGCGCTGGGCGGCCTGTCGGTGGGCGAGAGCAAGGCGGAGCGGGCGGTTATCCTGGCGCATACCGTGAGGTCCATGCCCGCCGATGCGCCGCGCTACCTGATGGGTGTCGGTACGCCGGAGGATATCGTCGAGGCTGTCAGCCAGGGGATCGACATGTTCGACTGCGTCATGCCCACGCGCAATGCCCGCAACGGGCACCTGTTCGTGCATGACGGGGTGGTGCGTATCCGCAACAGCGCCAACAGCAGCGATACCGGCCCGCTGGATGCCGCATGCGGGTGCTATACCTGCCGCAACTACAGCCGGGCCTACCTGCATCACCTGGACAAGTGCAACGAGATCCTGGGCGCCCGGCTGAATACCATCCACAACCTGACCTACTACCAGGACCTCATGGCAGGTCTGCGGGAAGCGATCGAGCGCGGGGCGCTGGCTGACTTTCGCAAGGATTTTTACGCACGACGGGGCCAAACGCCACCAGCTGTGCCATAATACCGCGCTTTGGCCGGCACACCCTCGCGGGGGCCGGGAGCAAACTGTCAGGCTGGACGAAGGAGCGAGGTACTAGCAATGAGTTTCTTTATTTCCGATGCAATGGCTGCGGCGCCCCAGGGGCAGGGTGATGCACTCACCAGCCTGTTGCCGCTGGTCTTTATCTTTATCGTTTTCTATTTCCTGTTGATCCGTCCGCAAAGCAAAAAGGCCAAGGAACACAAGCAGATGGTCGAAGCCCTGGCGAAGGGCGACGAGATCGTCACCAGCGGCGGCCTGCTGGGTCGCATCAGCAAGGTCGGGGACAACTTCGTTGAGCTGGAAGTCGCGGAAGGCGTGACCGTAAAGGTGCAGCGACAGGCAGCCGCGAGTCTCATGCCCAAGGGAACGATCAAGGGCCTTTAGGTACACATTCAAGGATTGCACGCGACTATGAACCAGTATTCCCTCTGGCGATACCTCCTGATCCTGGCCGCACTGCTGATCGGGCTGGTCTATGCATTGCCCAACCTGTATGGAGAGGATCCGGCACTGCAGATTTCCGGCACGCGTGCGGGCACGATCGACAGCAGCATTGCAGAGTCCGTGGCTGCGGCCCTGGAGGCTGCGAACATACCCGTCAAAACCGTCGAATCAGGCGAGGGCAGGCTGCTCATCCGGTTCAATGACACCGAGGCCCAGATCAAGGCGGTCGACTACGTCAAGTCCACGCTGGGCACGGACTACGTGGTGGCGTTGAACCTGGCGCCGGCAACGCCGGAATGGCTGGACAAGCTCGGCGCCTTGCCGATGTATCTCGGCCTCGACCTGCGCGGTGGCGTGCATTTCCTGCTGGAGGTCGACATGGACGCCGCTGTCGATCTGGCAATCGAGCGTTATACGAACGAGTTGCGCACCATTCTGCGCGAGGCCAAGATCCGCTATGCCAGTATTCGTGGCGAGAAAGCCGGCGTGCGCATCCTCTTCAGGAGTGCAGGGGACCGGGACAAGGCTCACGAAGTCATACGCAAGGAATCCCCGACGCTGCAGCTTGAAGATCTTGACGAGGGCGAGAGAATCGGCCTGCTAGCCGGTTTGAATGAACAGGAGACGCGGGAAATACGCCAGCTCGCCCTGCAACAGAACATCCTGACGCTGCGCAACCGCGTCAATGAACTCGGCGTGGCCGAGCCGGTGATTCAGCAACAGGGCACCCAGCGCATCGTCGTGCAGCTGCCTGGGGTCCAGGATACCGCCCAGGCCAAGCGCATTCTCGGCGCTACCGCGACACTGGAGTATCGTGCTGTCGACATCGAGCATGACATCGAGCAGGCACTGGCAGGCAAGGTCCCGGCGGGATCACGCCTGTACCGGGAACGCAACGGCAACCAGGTGCTGCTGAAGAAGTCGGTTATTGCAACGGGCGACCAGATCATCAACGCCCGCTCCGGTTTCGACCAGCAGTCCGGCACCCCCAACGTCACCGTCATGCTGGATGCCAAGGGCGCCCGCAGCATGCTGAAGTTCACCAAGGAGAGCGTCGGCAAACCCATGGCGGTTGTCTTCATTGAAAACCGGACGGAAACGAAACTTGTCGACGGGAAGCCAGTCAAGACATCCACCAAGGTGGAGGAGGTCGTCAGTATCGCCACCATTCGCGACGTCTTCAGCAAGCGTTTCCAGACCACCGGCCTCGACAGCTCCAGCGAGGCCCATGAACTCGCCCTGATCCTGCGCTCCGGCGCGCTGGCCGCTCCCATTGATATCGTCGAGGAGCGTACGGTGGGCCCCAGCCTTGGCAAGGACAATATCAAGCAGGGCTTCAACTCGGTCATGATCGGCTTTGTCGCCGTGCTGGTTTTCATGGCGCTGTATTACCGCGTCTTCGGTCTGGTGGCGGATCTCGCCCTGGCCCTGAACCTGGTGATGATCGTGGCTATCCTGTCCATGCTGCAGGCCACGCTAACCCTGCCGGGTATCGCCGGTATCGTGCTGACGGTCGGTATGGCGGTTGATGCGAATGTGCTGATTTTCGAACGCATCCGCGAGGAACTGCGCAACGGCAACAGCCCCCACGCCAGTATCAAGGCCGGTTATGAAAAGGCCTTTTCGACTATTGCCGACGCCAATATCACGACCCTGATCGCGGCCATCGTGCTGCTGAGCTACGGTACCGGACCGATCAAGGGCTTTGCGGTGACCCTGTCGATCGGCATTGTTACCTCCATGTTTACCGCCATCATGGGCACCCGTGCCGTCATCAACCTGATCTATGGCGGCCGGCGTATCAAGCGCCTGATGATCTGACCGCATTGAGGATGAAATAAAAATGCAGATTTTCAAGGACAAGCTTTCCATCGACTTCATGGGAAGGCGTTACATCGCCATGCTGCTGTCGGCCATTCTCCTGATCGTTTCGGTCGGGGCACTGGTGACGCAGGGTCTTAACTTCGGTATTGATTTTACCGGCGGCACCCTGATCGAGGTGGGTTACCCGGAAGCGGTAGACCTTGAGGAAATACGCTCCGCGTTGTCGGATTCCGAATTTGCACTGGCACAGGTGCAGCATTTCGGCTCCGCGCGTGATGTGCTGGTACGCATTGCACCCCAGGCCGGCAAGGAAAGCGCCCAGCTGAGCGAAGACGTGCTGGCAGCGTTACGGACACAGCATGCCGGCGTGGAAATGCGGCGGGTGGAATTCGTGGGTCCGCAGGTGGGTGAAGAACTCACCGAACAGGGCGGGCTTGCCATGATCTACGCCCTGATCGGTATCCTCATCTATATCATGGTGCGTTTCCAGTGGCGCTTTGCGCCCGGTGCGGTACTGGCACTGGTGCATGATGTACTGATCATCGTGGGCATCTTTGCCCTGTTCCAGTTCGATTTCGATCTCACCGTGCTCGCGGCGCTGCTTGCCGTGATCGGCTACTCACTCAATGACACCATCGTGGTGTTCGACCGGATTCGCGAGAATTTCCGCAAAATGCGCAAGGGAAAGCCGGTCGAAGTCATCAATACCTCGATCAACCAGACACTGGCACGCACATTGATGACGTCCCTCACGACCCTGCTGGTTCTGGTTTCCCTGTTTGTCTTCGGCGGGGAAGTGATTCACGCCTTCTCGCGGGCGTTGATACTGGGTGTGGTTGTCGGCACCTATTCCTCGATCTACGTGGCCAGCACCGCGCTGCTGGCGCTGGGTGTAAGCAAGGCAGACCTGATGCCGGCGCAGAAAGAGGAAGAAGGCGAGGGTAGTAATGCCTGAGACAGGCAGCCGGCAGCGGCACTGGCGCCGCAACGGCTGAATGTTTACTTACCGGTGGGCCTGGCCGGGAACGGAATGACGGTCGCGGGTTCTTTCGGGGCGCTGCTGTTTACGGATTTTTCCACCGCGATAATTTCCATCTTCCCGGTTTCACTGCCACAGCATGCCTGGTGCGTAAAATCAAACATGCCGTCCAGCACGTCACGCATGATCAGTTCCAGGGCGGCTCCATTGATTCTCTTGCTGTTCAGCTTGTTATGCACTGTTTGCTCCTCTTTGCCGGTTGCTGGCAACGCTGTTCACCGAGGTGTGTGACGCGTGCGCGATGTTGACTTGAAATCGGCGCCGGCTCAGCAAACTTGAACCGTGACACGGGTGCTGTTGCGGTCCTGTCGGGCTTGCAGCAGCGCCCCGGAATGCTGATTATTTCCCGCCAAGACCGGCCGTCACGCAGGGACGAATGGTTTTCAGGATTTCTGCGAACAGCTTGGGGTTGGCAGCAACCAGGTTGCCGGACTCGAGGTAGCCATGGCCACCCAGGAAATCGCCTGACAGACCGCCGGCTTCCTGTATCAGCAGCACACCGGCGGCCATGTCCCAGACACTGAGCCCGATTTCCCAGAAACCGTCGAAGCGACCGGCCGCGACATATGCCAGGTCGAGTGCGGCCGAACCGGCGCGGCGGATGCCGGCGGTTTGCGGGAACAGTACCCGAAACATTTGCAGGTAACTGTCCAGGTGCTGCTGCGACTTGAAGGGAAACCCGGTCCCCAGCAGTGCGCCTTCCAGCGTCCGGCGGTTACTGACACGGATGCGCCGTTCGTTCAGCATGGCGCCACCGCCGCGGGTCGCGGTAAACAGTTCCTGGCGCATGGGGTCGTAGACCACCCCCTGTTCCAGGCGCCCCTTGTGCCGCAGGGCGATGGAAACGGCAAACTGGGGGAAACCGTGCAGAAAGTTGGTAGTGCCGTCGAGCGGGTCAATAATCCACTGGTAGTCATTGCCGGCCTGTTCGCCGCTTTCCTCCGCCAGAATGGCATGGTCGGGGAAGGCCTTGCGCAGAATATTGATAATTTCCTGCTCTGCCTGCCGGTCAACCTCGCTGACGTAATCATTCCGGTCCTTGGTCTGGACGGTGAGGCTATCCAGCCTGTCGACATTCCGGATGATGACGTTGCCGGCGCTGCGGGCGGCGCGGACGGCGATATTTAACATCGGGTGCATGATCTGTGTTCCTGGCGGGAGGACCCTGAAAACGGCCACGAAGCATAGCAGAGTTGCACAGGACTATGAATGCCGACAGCCACACGTCCTGTGGCAATCAGGCTAATCGTGCTTTTTTTGCCGGCTGTATTTTTCCCGCAGTTTTTCCCGCTCCCTGGGAGACATCTTTTCATACTGGCTATGCTTGCTTTCCACCGCCTTGCGTTTGTCCGGTGGTAGCTGCAGATACTTGCGCGCACCGTTGCGCAATTTCTGCTGCCGGGCAGGACTGAGACTCGACCAGTCAGCGCGGTGCTTCATCAGCACGGACTGTTCTTGCTTGCTGAGACTCTGCCAGGCGATACCCGATTCAGCATGCGTTGGCGTCACAGCCAGGGTCAGCGCGGCAGCCAGCAGCATGCTGGTCAGCAGCGACCTGCGCGGGACCTCAGGTATTGTTGGGATTAGCGTCTTCATCAGCGTTTCCGTTATCTTTCTGGTTCGCCAGCCACAGGTAAAACTCCAGGTCCTCGTAGATATCCGGAATCATTTGGCTGTCCTGCGAAGCTATTTGCTGCTGGCTGCCGGTATCCGGCTGCAGCGTCCAGATGCCGATGGACACGGCGACCAACAGCAGTGCCGCACTCGCCCAGGGGACGAAGCCATGGTGGCGGTGCTGGCTACCGGTTTGCAGTGCCTGCCTGCGCGCATTCCGCAGCGACTGCTGCAGGGCATCGGTGTTGAGATCGGGACCCAGGGCACCGGGTTGCAGTAATTGCCAGTTGTCGCGTTCCTGGCAGATCTCACAGCCGGCGATATGCGCTTCCAGGGCAGCTTTTTCTTCTGGCTGGTCGTCCAGCAGGCCGGCGCGCAGCCGGTCGAGCTGGTCGGGCTCAGGATGCTGTTGGCTGTGCATGTTCCCATACCTCCGCCAGTTGTTCGCGTAACGCCTGCATGGCACGAAAATGGTGTTGCTTGACACCGTTTTCCGAGCAGCCGAGGGTTACGGCTGTTTCCTTGATACTCATACCACGCCACTCACGCAGAATGAAGACCTGCCGCTGCCGCTCCGACAGGGATTGCAGCGCGTCAGCAACCCGGGCGCGTAATTCTGATGCGACGTATTCGACCTCCGGGGCGCTGATGCCGTCATCGCGGGCATTGTCCGGGATGTCGTATTCCGTAGTATCACCCGCCTCATCATGCTGAGAGCGGAACAGTCCTGTCAAGGACACCAGCCGGTGTTTTCCCTGCTCGATCAGCCGCCTGCGGCGGACGTCGTTGATCTTGCTCTTCAGGATGGTACGAAACAGCGCGGGCCAGTCCCCGGAAGACTTGTTGCGATAATATTCCACCAGCCGGGTCATGCTGTCCTGCACGACATCCAGTGCCGCGTCCCGGTCCCAGAGTGCAGCGTAGGCCACATAGAAGGCCTTGTCCTCGCTGGCAGCAAGAAATGTTTCCAGTGCCTGGTTATTCTGCTGCTTGCTGCGCACGGCGATTGTCGGGTATGCGGCTTCCATAATCTCTGTGTGAACCCGCCTGTCAGACGGTGCGGGACACCGGGAGCAGCGCGTCCCGGCACGCTGTCGTGCCGGGACATCCTGCTTACGAACGGCCAGTATAGCCGATACCTGCGGACCTGGACCGGTGTTCCTTGCGCCCCGAATTGTCCCGGGCATCGCGCTTGCCATGCTGCGCGCGACCCTTGTGATCAGCTCCGTCACCGCGGCCATCGTGCTTGCCATGCTTCCAGCGATCCCCGTATTCACGCCTGTCCCCATGGCCATCGTGCTTGCCATGCTTCCAGCGATCCCCGTATTCACGCCTGTCGCCATGGCCATCGTGCTTGCCATACTTCCAGCGGTCCCCGTGTTCACGCCTGTCGCCATGGCCATCGTGCTTGTCATGTTTCCAGTGGCTCTCGTGGTCATGCCCGTTACCCCGGCCATGGTTTTTGTGGTGTTTCGGGTTGTGCTTTCCATGATGACCGGAAAGCGTGCTCCCGGGGTTATGGCGGCCTGAAGACCACTGCGGAGCATGTCCAGAGCTGCGGTTATCGTGTAGAACACTGTGATACTTACCGCCGCTCGGGATAGTCGAGTGCGCGCGATCCGCATGGACGGCAGGAATGCTGCCAAGCATCAGGCCTGAGGCGAGCAGGAAGGATTGAAGCAATGTGTTGGATTTCATGAGAGCGACTCCTTTTTCGTTGGTCTCATGAAGCAGTAACGCGGAGCCGCCGGTTTGGTTAACAGTCAGGACAAAATAAATTCAGCTCCGAATCCGGCCGAGGACATCGCCCAGTTGTACCGCTGCACCGGCACGCAATCCATCCAGCCAGTCAACCCGGTCATGGCCATAAAGCAGTATCACGGTTGATCCCATGTTGAACCTGCCCATCTCATCACCTTGCTGCAACTCGAGCGGGGCGGCCCCGCTGTCCGGAAAATGCCTGACGGCGAGTGAACCGCCCAGCGTCGGGTTGACCACGCCCTCCCAGACCGTTTCTATACAGGAGACGAAAATGGCACCGACCAGGACCATCGCCATAGGGCCGGTGGCGCTATCGAACATGGCGCAGAGGCGCTCATTGCGGGTAAACAGGCCGGGGATGGCGCGCGTGGTATGCGGCGCCACGCTGAACAGCCGCCCGGGGACATAGCAGGTCTCGCGCAGCCGGCCGGTAACCGGCATGTGAATCCGGTGATAGTCACGGGGTGAGAGATACAGGGTAATGAACTTGCCGTTGCGGAAGGGACTGGCACGGTCTGCATCCCCTCCCAGCAATGTCTGCAGCGAGTATTCCCGCCCCTTGGCCTGAAGCAGGCTGCCGTCCCGGATATCCCCCAGTTCGCTGATGCTGCCATCAACCGGGCAGGCGATGACCTGTGTATCCTGCGGCATGGGGCGCACGCCAGGACGGAGCGCGCGGGTAAAGAAATCGTTGAAGTCGGTGAAATCCCCGGGACGCTGGATTTGCGCCTCAGTCAGGTCGACCCTGAAATGCTTTACAAAGACCTTAATCAACAGGTTCTTCAGCCAGACTGTCCGCCAGCGGGTGACCCTGCGGACGACCCGGGAAAGCAACTGGTGCGGCAGAACGGCCAGCGGCCATGACTTCAGCCGGTCCAGCAGGCTGTCTGGTGTGGTCGGCATGGATTCCCGGGTATCCGGCTAGTGATGGTGGACGTGGTCTGCGCCCGTGCTCCGCATCACCGGGATGGACAGGGTCAGGCAGATTCCGTCACTGCGGTGCAGGACCAGCGTAACCGAATCCCCCTGTAGCAGCGGGCGCACCGGGTCGAACAGCATCAGGTGCAGGCCACCGGGTTCCAGCAGCACGCTCTCGGCAGCCGGTATGGTCAGTTCCGGTACCGGCAACATGCTCGCCACGCCGTCCTCGACAACCGTCCTGTGCAGATCCGCAGAGTCAAAGTCCGGACTGGTTACGCCCGTGACGGTGAGATCGGTATCGGTCAGGTTGATGATCTGCATGTAGGCCGCCAGCACCCGGGAGGTCGGTGGCGCCTCCCGCACCCAGCCACCGGTGATCTCCATTGTTGGTGCTGCCATCACGGTTGCCGCGATGAGCATGAACAGCCATCCACCCAGCAGGGATGCAGATGATTTCATGGGTAGTCGTCCCGTATCTTGCCGAAATCGGCGACAATCTTCTCCGCTGTAAAGGGCGGCATGAACACAGCATGGTACTTGCCATCGGGGTCTACCAGGAAAATACCGGCGGTATGGTCCATGAGGTAGCTGCCGGGATTATCCTCGCTGGCCACGCGCATATAGAGGACGCCGAGCTGTCCGGTCAGGCGTTCGATCGCCTCGGGCGTACCCGTAACCCCGACAAAGTCGCCGTTGAAGTAACTGACAAACCTGGCCAGGTTCTCGGGGGTGTCGCGCTCCGGATCGACGCTGATGAAGATAAAACGGACATCGCCTGCGTCGCTGCCGAGCTGCTGCGCGACGCTGTTCAACACTGACAGCGTGGTAGGGCAGACATCCGGGCAATGGGTATAGCCGAAGAACAGAAATGACCATACCCCTTCCAGCGTGCTGTTCGTGAATGGCACGCCGTGCTGATCGGCAAGCTCGAAGGCGGCGATGTCACGCGCAGCCGGGAAACGGGTCGCAGCCAGTTCATCGACATGCCCGGTGCGGTAGTCGCGCAACTGCAGGGCGGACCAGGTACCGGCCAGCAGTGCGAAAACCGCTATAATGCCTCCGATCAGGAAGCGCTTGCGGAACGAGTGTTGGTTGCCGGTTTGCATGGGCGCTGATTATTCCACAGTGTCGGGTTCGATACACCCGTTCGGGGGAATTAACCTGCAGTTTGACGGGAATATAATGACGGTCGCCGGGATCACAGCAAGAGACTTGATACACCAGGGTGCGGCGCTGTTTATCCGCAGGGGGTTGACGTTCGCGCATGGCACTGACAATGCGGAGGATGAAGCCGCGGCGCTGGTGCTGCAAACCCTGGGTATCGGTTACGACCAGCCGGACAGCGTGCTCGATCAGCCACTGAGTGCTGCGCAATGCAAGCGTATCGAGTCACTGCTGGAAGCCCGCGCTGCCACCCGCAAACCGGCCGCTTACCTGCTCAACGAGGCCTGGTTTGCCGGCCTGCCATTCTACGTCGATGAACGCGTCCTGGTGCCGCGATCGCCCATTGCGGAACTGGTCGAAGCCGGATTCTATCCCTGGATAGACCCGCAGCGCGTCAGCCGGGTACTGGATCTCTGTACTGGCAGCGGCTGCATCGCAATTGCTGCGGCGCTGGCCTTTCCGGGTACGGCCATTGATGCTGCGGACCTGTCGGCAGACGCCCTGGCTGTGGCCCGGATCAATATCCAGCGCCATGGCCTGGAGGGTCGGGTCAACCCGGTCGCATCTGACGTCTTCTCGGGGCTTGCGGGGCGGGTCTACGATGTCATCGTCAGCAATCCGCCCTACGTGCCGGCGCAGGAGATGGAGCACCTGGCGCCTGAATTCCGGCATGAACCGGAACTGGGACTCGTGGCCGGGTTTGACGGCATGGATATCGTGGTGCGGATCCTCAGGGATGCCGCGCAGCATCTGGCTGACAGCGGCATCCTGGTGGTGGAGGTCGGCCATTACCGCGACATCCTCACGTCCCTGTTTCCGGAAGTTCCCTTTATGTGGCTGGATTTTGAATACGGTGGCGAGGGTGTCTTCCTGCTGGACGCCAGCCAACTCGCCGCCTGTCAGGAAAGTTTTAACGCAGTTGCCCGCAAGCGGTTACAATCCGGCGCTGCTGCAGGAGAGACGTGAAATATGAGTGACAGACCGAAAACGGCGGCGGAATATGCCGGACTTGTCGATCAGGTAATTGCCGAACTGGAAGACATCATCGAGGCAGCCAACTTCGACTTCGACGAGGTGGAGAGTAACCTGGGGTTCGTCAATTTCCTGCTTAAGGAGATGCGTGCCTTGCGCACCAGCATGGCGGACGGCAGCTACCAGTTTGGTCGCAAGGATCTCCCCTGGATGCGTATCGTCAAGCAGCACAGCGACCAGGACCTGCCGTGTATCCGGCTGTTCTACCTGATCAACCAGACCCATCTGCAGGGCCTGGACATCGACAGCACCTAGCCCGCCGCTTCAGGTGGCCGGTGCCCGACGCCGGCTGGCGCTCAGTATTTCGGCCGGTATATCAGGCCGGGCTTGATAAGCAATTCATCCTTGTTCAGCTGGTCAAGCGGGAATTCCCCGTCGACGCTGACGGCGATCCGGTCGAAGACATAGGTATTGTTGCGGGCTTCGATGGTCTGGTAGATGGGTTGACCCAGGTAATTTCCAACCGGTGAAGTGCGGTGAGCGTTTACGTGTGCCACAGTGATCTCCTTGTGTTCCTAAGTATGCCAGGCGCACTTTGCGTATCGGTTGGTACTTACTGATCTTTAATGAAAAAGGGGCGACGCTGCAGGCTGGAGTCGTTACAATAGGCCGATGTCAGGAAACAGCTTTGGAAAAATCTTCACGGTAACCGGTTTCGGAGAAAGTCATGGCCCGGCGCTGGGCTGTGTGGTCGATGGCTGCCCCCGGGTCTCGATCTCAGCGAGGCGGATCTGCAACATGACCTGGACCGGCGCAAACCCGGCAAATCGCGGCATACCACGCAACGCCGTGAAGCCGACACCGTCGAGATCCTGTCCGGTGTATTTGAAGGGAAAACCACCGGCTCACCGATCGGCCTGCTGATCCGCAATACCGATCAACGCTCCCGGGACTACTCGAAAATCATGGATCGTTTCCGCCCCGGGCACGCGGACTACACCTACCAGCAGAAGTACGGCATGCGTGACTACCGAGGCGGTGGCCGCTCATCGGCACGGGAGACCGCGATGCGGGTTGCTGCCGGAGCCATTGCGAAAAAATACCTGCGTGCAACCTGCGGCATTGAAATACGCGGCTACCTTGCACAACTCGGCCCGATCCGCCTGGAGCTGAAGGACTGGGATGCCGTTGAGGAGAACGCCTTTTTCTCTCCCGACCCGGCGCGAGTGGCCGAACTGGAAACCTACATGGACGCACTGCGCAAGGAAGGCAACTCCGTCGGCGCGCGCGTCAACGTGGTTGCGACCGGCGTGCCGCCAGGGCTGGGCGAGCCGATTTTCGACCGCCTCGATGCCGAGATCGCACATGCCCTGATGAGTATCAATGCCGTCAAGGGCGTCGAGATCGGGGCGGGTTTCGCCTGTGTGGAACAAAAGGGGACCGAGCACCGCGACGAAATCACGCCACAGGGGTTCCTCGGCAACCAGGCCGGCGGTGTGCTCGGTGGTATCTCCAGTGGCCAGGACATCCTTGCCAGCATTGCGCTCAAGCCAACCTCCAGTATCCGTATTCCCGGGCAGACGGTGGATATTGCCGGCAATCCCGTCGAGGTCATTACAACCGGCCGCCATGACCCGTGTGTGGGCATTCGCGCCACACCCATCGCCGAGGCGATGCTGGCACTGGTCCTGATGGACCATGTCCTGCGTCACCGGGCGCAGAATGCGGGTGTTACCAGCCCGACACCGGTCATTCCTGCCAGCCCCAGCTGACCGTTCCCGCTTCCCGGGTTGCCCAGACGCACCATGATCTACTGGCGATTGTCCGGTTTTTACCTGTTCTATTTCGCCTCGCTGGGCGCACTGGTGCCGTTCTGGAGTCTGTACCTGAAATCACTGGATTTCAGCATGGCCCAAATCGGCCAGCTGATTGCAATACTCATGGCCACCAAGATCGTGGCACCCAACATCTGGGGCTGGATCGCGGACCATACCGGGCAGCGCATGCAGATCGTGCGTATCGCATCCCTGCTGGCTGCCGTCACCTTTGCCGGCGTCTTTCTCGGCAGCAGTTTCTGGTGGCTGGCGCTGGTCATGATTGTGTTCAGTTTTTTCTGGAACGCCTCGCTGCCGCAATTCGAGGCCACCACCATGAGCCACCTCGGGAGCGAAACCCACCGCTACAGTGGCATTCGCCTGTGGGGTTCGATCGGTTTCATTGTCACGGTTGCCGGCCTCGGGCCGCTGCTCGGCAGCTTCGGAACCGGCCTGCTGCCGGTGGTGCTGCTGTTCCTGTTCGCCCTCATCTGGCTGAGCAGCCTGATGGTGCCGGAATCCGCAGCCGGCCACCTGGCAATCAACCAGGTGCCGTTGCGGCAGGTATTGAAGCAACCGGTGGTGCTTGCCCTGCTGGCGGTATGTTTTCTGGTCCAGGCAAGCCACGGGCCATACTACGCGTTCTTCAGCCTGTATCTCGAAGATTACGGCTATTCAACCACGGTCATCGGCCAGCTCTGGGCGCTGGGCGTAATCGCCGAAATCGGTGTATTTCTGCTGATGCCGAAGCTGCTGCCGCGCTATGGCGCCCGCAAGCTGTTGTTATTCGCCGTGGGGCTGACGGCCGTGCGCTGGCTGCTGACGGCGGGCTTCGCCCATAATCTGTTGCTGATAACGCTGGCCCAGACACTGCACGCCGCCAGTTTCGGGCTGCACCATGCGGTCATGATCTACCTGTTTCACACCCTGTTTACCGGGGCGCACCAGGGGCGCGGCCAGGGGCTATACAGCAGCATCAGCTTCGGTGCCGGTGGGGCACTGGGCAGCCTGGTGAGTGGTTATCTCTGGCATGGCATCGGCCCGGAATTCATGTACCTGCTGGCGGCCATTGCTGCACTGGCAGGGATGCTCGTCGTCCACCTTGGTATTCCCGAGAATCCGGTGGCGACGGCCGAATAGCTGGCTTCGGGTCGGACATTCTATATAATCCCGCGTTTACGTTGACGCTCGAAACTGGATCACACCGCATGTCCGGCAAGACACTCTACGATAAACTCTGGGATTCGCATCTCGTCAGGCAGGACGCTGACGGAACTGCGCTGCTGTATATCGACCGCCACCTGGTGCACGAGGTGACCTCGCCGCAGGCCTTCGAGGGACTGCGCCTGGCGGGACGCCGCCCGTGGCGCGTCGACTCGATCCTGGCGGTGCCTGACCATAACGTTCCGACCACCAGACGCGCGTCCGGCATTGTCGACCCGGTGTCGCGCATCCAGGTGGAAACGCTGGACAACAACTGCGCCGAACTGGGGATCACCGAATTCACCATGAACGACCCGCGCCAGGGCATCGTCCACGTGATCGGCCCGGAGCAGGGTGCGACCCTGCCGGGAATGACCGTGGTCTGCGGGGATTCACACACCTCGACGCACGGTGCCTTCGGCGCACTGGCGTTCGGTATCGGCACGTCCGACGTGGAACATGTGCTGGCAACCCAGTGCCTGATCATGAAGAAGACGCGCAGCCTGCTGGTCAGCGTTGACGGGCTGCTTGCCCCGGGTGTTTCGGCCAAGGACGTGGTGCTGGCCATTATCGGCCAGATCGGCACAGCAGGCGGCACCGGGTACTCGATTGAATTTGCCGGCAGCACCCTGCGCAGTCTGTCGATGGAAGGCCGCATGACCATCTGCAATATGGCCATCGAGGCCGGCGCCCGTGCCGGCATGGTGGCAGTGGATGCCACCACGCTCGAATACCTGGCCGATCGGCCCTATGCCCCAAAGGGTGAACTCCGGGAGCGCGCAGAGGCTGCCTGGGCAGACCTGCACAGCGACCCGGATGCGGAGTTCGACCGCACCGTGACACTGGACGCCGGGCAGTTGTCACCCCAGGTGAGCTGGGGCACGTCACCGGAAATGGTGGCCGCGATCGATGCCCTGGTTCCGGACCCGGACGCCGAGCAGGACAGCGTCAGGCGCGAGGGCATGCGCAAGGCACTGGCCTACATGGATCTGCAACCGGGCATGCCGATCACGGCCATTTGCCCCGATCACGTGTTTATCGGTTCCTGCACCAATGCGCGCATCGAGGATTTACGGGCCGCTGCCGCGGCCATTCGCGACCGCAAGGTCGCCGCCAGCATCAAGCAGGCGCTGGTGGTACCGGGATCCGGGCTGGTGAAACGCCAGGCGGAGGCCGAAGGTCTGGACCGGGTATTTACCGAGGCCGGCTTCGAATGGCGTGAACCCGGCTGTTCCATGTGCCTGGCAATGAATGCCGACCGGCTCGCGCCCGGCGACCGCTGCGCCTCGACTTCGAACCGCAACTTCGAAGGGCGCCAGGGGCAGGGCGGACGCACCCATCTGGTCAGCCCCGCCATGGCGGCACTCGCGGCTGTGAAGGGCCACTTTGCTGATATTCGCAGCGAACTGAACTGAGACGAAAGGGAACAGGCGAATGGAGAAATTCGAGATCGTCGATGCGCTGGTGGCACCGCTGGATCGCCCCAATGTCGATACCGACGCCATTATTCCCAAGCAGTTTCTGAAATCGATCAAGCGCAGTGGTTTCGGCCCCAACCTGTTTGATGAGTGGCGTTATCTTGGCAGCGGCGAGCCCGGCATGGACAACACGCAGCGCAAGCAAAACCCTGACTTCATCCTCAATCAATCCCGTTACCAGGGAGCCGGCATTTTATTGGCGCGGGAGAACTTCGGCTGTGGATCCTCGCGGGAACATGCCGTATGGGCCCTGCTGGATTACGGCTTCCGCGTCGTCATTGCGCCGAGCTTCGCTGACATCTTCTTCAACAACTGTTTCAAGAACGGGGTGCTGCCCATCGTCCTGTCGGCGGAGCGCATCGACCGGTTGTTCAATGCGGTCGAGACTACGCCCGGCTACCGCCTGATCGTGAATCTGCCGCAACAGCAGATCACGACCCCGGCGGGTGATACGATTCAATTCGAGGTCGATGCCTTTCGCAAGGACTGCCTGATACGCGGACTTGATGACATCGGGCTGACGCTGCAATATGCCGATGCCATTCGCGAGTTCGAGGCACAACGCAGGCAAGCCGCTCCCTGGCTTTTCAGGCAGCAGGATTAACGACGCTATTTATACCTTATGAATACGAAACACACAGTTGCCATCCTTCCCGGTGACGGGATTGGCCCGGAAATCGTGGCTGAGGCAGTCAAGGTGCTGGATGCCCTCGGCACCGACCACGGGCTGTCGGTCACGCTTGAGCATGCCCCTGTCGGCGGCGCCGGTTACGAGGCAGCCGGCAAGCCGCTGCCGGATGCCACCCTCGCGCTGGCCAGGTCAGCAGACGCCATTTTACTGGGTTCGGTTGGCGGCCCGCAGTGGGACGGACTGGATCGCCCGCTGCGTCCCGAACAGGGGCTGCTTGGCCTGCGCGCCGGGCTGCAACTTTTCTCCAACCTGCGACCGGCGATTCTCTACCCGCAACTGGCTGGGGCATCCACGCTGAAACCGGAAGTGGTGAGCGGGCTGGATATCATGATCGTCCGCGAGCTCACGGGCGGCATCTATTTCGGCCAGCCGCGTGGTATTCGGGTCCGTGATGATGGTCAGCGCGAGGGATTCAACACCCTGGTCTATAGTGAATCGGAAATTGAACGCATCGGGCGGTCTGCTTTTGAAATCGCACGCAAGCGCTCCCGGCGCCTGTGTTCCGTGGACAAGGCCAACGTGCTTGAATGCAGCGAGCTCTGGCGCGAGGTGATGATGCGGCTGGGACAGGAATACAGCGATGTCGAGCTGAGCCACATGTACGTCGACAATGCCGCCATGCAACTGGTGCGTGCACCGAAGCAGTTCGACGTCATGGTGACGGGCAACATGTTCGGCGATATCCTGTCGGATGCCGCGGCCATGCTGACCGGTTCCATCGGCATGCTGCCCTCGGCCTCGCTGGACAGTAACGGCAAGGGCATGTACGAACCGATTCACGGTTCGGCGCCGGACATTGCCGGGCAGGGTGTCGCCAACCCGCTCGCCACCATCCTCTCGGTGGCCATGATGCTGCGCTACAGCCTGAATGAACCGGACCTTGCGGAAAGGGTTGAAGCGGCCGTCGGCGTGGTGCTTGACGCCGGTTTGCGCACCCCCGATATTGCGGCCGACGGTGAGCCCGCCGTCGGCACACAGGCGATGGGAGATGCCGTCGTGACGGCATTGCGGGCGGACTAGCTTTTCAAACTCAGGAACAGAGCAAAGATGTCAGGTAAATACGATGTTGCAGTTGTCGGCGCCACCGGTGCCGTGGGTGAAGCCATGCTGGCGATCCTGGCGGAGCGTAAATTCCCCGTCAACAAGGTCTATCCGCTGGCAAGCGAGCGTTCCGCCGGCAAGCGTGTGCCATTCGGGAAGACCTACCTCACGGTGGAGGACCTGGACAGCTTTGATTTTTCCAGGGTTCAGATTGGATTGTTCTCCGCCGGCGCCGGCATATCGGATACCTACGCGCCGCTCGCGGCACAGGCCGGTTGTGTCGTGATCGACAATACCTCGCGGTTTCGTTATGAAGACGACATTCCGCTGGTCGTGCCGGAGGTCAACCCGCATGCCATCGCCGCGCACAAGACGCACGGCATCATTGCGAACCCGAACTGTTCCACCATTCAAATGCTGGTGGCCCTGAAGCCGCTGCATGATGCCGCGGGTATCGAGCGCATCAATGTCTGTACCTACCAGGCCGTATCCGGCACCGGCAAGGAGGCGATCGAGGAACTGGCGAGCCAGACCGCCGAGTTGCTGAACGGCCGTCCCGTCAAGCCGTCAGTTTATCCGCGCCAGATTGCCTTCAATGTCCTGCCGCATATCGATGTCTTCCAGGACAATGGCTACACCAAGGAAGAAATGAAGATGGTCTGGGAGACGCGCAAGATCATGGAGGCCCCGGATATACAGGTCAATCCAACGGCTGTGCGTGTTCCGGTCTTCTACGGCCACTCGGAGGCTGTGCATATCGAGACCCGCGAGAAACTGACGGCCGAGCAGGCGACCACCCTGCTGAAAAAGGCTCCCGGCGTCGTGGTGCTGGACAAGCGGGAGGATGGCGGCTACCCGACTGCGGTAACGGAAGGTGCCGGTCATGACCCGGTCTACGTCGGCCGGATTCGCGAGGACATCTCCCACCCGCGAGGTTTAGACCTGTGGGTGGTTGCCGATAACGTGCGCAAAGGCGCCGCGCTCAACAGTATCCAGATTGCTGAAATTTTGGTCAAAGAGTATTTGTGAGCTATAGTGCTGCCACTTTGGCAGTAGCATGCGGAATACAGGGCGTTGCGAATCGATCCCGTTCCAGGGGATCGCAGGGAAGAACCAACTGATGGGGATATTTGGCATGTTTAAAAAATCGGCTGTAGCTGCAGCCCTGCTCTTTATTACGGCAACGTCAAACACCTTCGCGCTGGGGCTTGGTGAAATCGACATGCAGTCGGCACTCAACCAGCCGATGCGGGCCAGCATCGACCTGACCTCGGCTGGTGGCACCGACCTTTCCCAGGTGAAGATTTCCATCGCCTCGGCTGAGGCGCATCAGCGAGCGGGGCTGTCCAAATCCAGGATGCTGGGAAACTTCCGCTTCAAGGTCGAGAAAGACAGCCGTGGCCAGGCGGTGATACGTATCACCAGCACCGACACCATCCATGAACCCTTTATTGAATTCATGCTGGAACTGACCTGGCCCAAGGGTCGACTGATGCGGCAATACACGGTCCTGGTCGACCCGCCACTCACCATGCCTGCGGCTCCGGCCATTCCGGCTGCCCCCGTGTCGAGCATTCCCCGCGCAACAGCCGTCGTGGCAGAACCGCCGCGCAGATCCAGGCCATCCAGTACAACGACCACGACTGCACGCGCACCGGCAAGCACCGGATCCGGGCAGTCGGCCAGCAGCTATGGCCCCGTCAGGCGCAGCGAAACACTCTGGACCATTGCCAAACAGGTTCGCCCTGACAGCGACATCAGCATGGAACAGATGATGCTTGCCCTGCAACGGGCGAATCCTGATGCCTTCATGAATAACAACATCAACAACCTGAAGGCAGGCGCCACCCTGACTGTCCCGTCACGCGAAGACATACTGAGCATCAGCCCACGAGACGCGCGCAACGAAGCCAGTCGCCAGAACCAGGCATGGAAGACGGGTGCGACCAGCGCGCCGGACGTTGCTGAGGAGAAAACGGAGGCACCAGCACCAGCCGTTGCTGCAGCGGAAGAACCTGCCCCCGCTGTCATGACCGAGAGCAGACTGCAGTTGACCGCTCCGGATGAGGAAACGATTCAGGGCGCGGCCACCGCAGGTGATCCCCAGGCCGGTGAAGCCGAATCCGGCAGCGGTAATATCGAACAGCAGCTGGCCCTGGCCTCCGAAACCGCGGAGGCAAACCGGGCGCAGTCGGAAGAATTATCGTCACGCGTGACCGAACTCGAGGAACAGCTGGCAACCATGAAGCGCCTGCTGGAACTCAAGAACGACCAGCTGGCCAGCATGCAGAACCAGCAGCTTGCCGCCGCCGCAGAAGACACGGTACTCCTCGCGGAGGAGGAAGAAGCTGCCGCCGCAGATGACGCCGTGGCAGCCGCGCCGGAAAACGTCGAGACAACTGCTGCAGCTGCCGACAGCAAAGAAACTCTGGTGGCCGGCGGAATTGTCAACAAGCTCATGGATAACCCGATCCTCGCTGGCCTGGGAGTACTGGTCGCAATGTTGCTCGGCGGTTTTCTCTGGGCATCCACCCGCCGCAAGGACAATCAAGGCATCTTTGATGATGAAATGACGCTTGAGAAACGGCTGGCAGTGGAAAATACCGAGCGCGAGAGCAATCCCCTGCCAGCGATTCCCGTCAGCGAGACGTTCGAGGCACCGGTACATGGCAACGCACCGAATACGGATGAAGGTGATGACCCGCTGACTGAAGCCGATGTCTACCTCGCCTATGGCAGGATCCAGCAGGCGGAAGACGTGCTGCAGGCCGCACTCGAGAAGACGCCGGACGATGCGGCCATGCGACTCAAGCTGCTGGAGGTCTACCATGCCGGTGGCAATGCCACCGCATTTGACAGGGAGGCAAGTGATTTCCGGGATACCGTCACTGAAGATGATGCCACCTGGCTGAGGGTGGCGACCATGGGGTACGAGTTGTCGCCGGAAAATGAGCTCTACAAGGCCGGTGCAGCACAGACCAATAATCTCGACTTCGACATGGATCTCTCCGGCATGGATGACATGGGCGATCAGGATGATCAGGATGTGGAAGCGGAGCCTGCTGCTGCAGATGATCTTGGTCTGGACATGGAAGCCCGGGAAACTCCTGCAGAGGAATCGCCCGAAAACCTTGAATACAACCTCGATGAACTCGAGACAACCGATATCAACTTCGACGAAACCGAGGAAGATGCGGACGGCCTGCTCGATGCCAGTGACGAGGTCAGTACCAAGCTGGATCTCGCCCGTGCCTATCTCGATATGGGCGATCCGGAAGGTGCGCGCAGTATCCTCGACGAGGTTCTGGAAGAAGGCAATGAGGCACAGAAGGACGAGGCTGGCAAGCTGATTGCCGAAATAGCCTGACATACAATACCGCGCTGCGTGCTGCCTGCCGCAGATATCATCTGCCGTGCAGGCAAGCAGCTGATGCAGTCCGCAGCGCAGCAGGTTCGGGCCTGCTGCCGGGGGTTCACATCCCGGTCAAGCGCAACAAGACTCCACCCTGCCACAACCTGGCACGATGAACTGAACCCGCATGCGCATCGCCCTTGGCATTGAATATGACGGCACGGATTACTTCGGCTGGCAGCGCCAGTCCGAAGGACGCACCGTCCAGGGTTGTGTCGAGCAGGCGCTATCCCGTGTCGCGGACCATCCGGTAGGTGTGGTTTGTGCGGGGCGAACGGATACCGGAGTGCACGCCACCGGACAGGTGGTTCATTTTGATACCCACGCCACTCGTGAAACCCGAAACTGGGTGCGAGGATGCAACGCCAATTTGCCTGCTGATATTCGTGTGCAATGGGCGACACAGGTCCCCGGCTCTTTTCATGCGCGCTTTGCAGCCGTGCAGCGTCATTACCGCTATGTCATCCTGAACCGGCCAACGGTTTCCGCCCTGTTGCACAACCGGGCCTGCCAGGAACAATCCTGTCTGGACACTGCCAGCATGGCGACTGCCGGCAGGCTGCTGGTTGGAGAGCATGATTTCAGTTCGTTTCGGGCTGCGGCATGCCAGGCAAAAAGCCCGGTGAGAACAATCCATGAGCTCGGTGTACGACGCAGCGGCGATTTCGTCTACCTCGACGTCAGGGCCAATGCTTTTCTGCATCACATGGTACGCTGTATTGCCGGTGTCCTGATTGCGGTCGGGCGAGGTGAGCAGTCGCCGGCGTGGGTGGGGGAAGTTCTGGCGGCAACGGACCGGACCGTAAGCGGCTTCAACGCGACCCCCGCCGGCCTGTACCTGGTGGCAGTTCGCTATCCGCCTGAATTTACCCTGCCGGTGGCGGGCTGGCTGCCGGAGTTTGGCTGAGACGTAATGGTCAAGTCTTCTGGATTCAGTTAAGATTCAGCCCTATCTTCATGAATTAAATAGGTTTGAGGCTAACGATGGTTCGCACCCGCGTCAAAATCTGCGGCATCACCCGAGAGCAGGATGCTGCTGCCGTGGTGGAATCGGGTGCGGATGCGCTGGGGCTGGTGTTCTATCCGAAAAGTCCGCGCCATGTGACACTGGAGCAGGCCCGCAACATTGCCACCGCTGTTGCACCGTTCGTCACGGTCACGGGGCTGTTTGTCAATGCGCCTGCGGAGCTTGTCAGGCAGGTGCTCGCAACCGTGCCCCTGGGCCTGTTGCAGTTTCATGGGCAGGAAACCAATGCACAATGTAATTGTTTTGGGCTGCCATTCATTAAATCAATCGCCATGCAGGGTGAAACGGATTTATCATCCCTTATGGCCGGCTACCCCGATGCTGCCGGTTTTTTGCTCGATGCCTGGCAACCGGAAACCCATGGTGGTGGCGGTGTCGTGTTTGACTGGCAGCAGGTTCCGGAAGATATCGATGCCCCGCTTATCCTGGCTGGGGGACTGACACCCGCCAATGTCGCCACGGCCATCAGGTCGGTAAAACCCTACGCGGTTGACGTCAGCTCGGGTGTGGAGCGTGACAAGGGCATCAAGTCCAGGGAAAAAATCAAGGCATTCATGAGAGAGGTACGCAACAGTGAAGCATGAACAGGCGGCCAGGACCGCAGCGGGCAAACACGCGCTGCCGGATGAACGCGGCCATTTTGGTCCCTATGGCGGGCGCTTCGTGGCCGAGACCCTGATGCTGCCGCTGAATGAGCTCGACGCCGCATATGCCAGATACCTGCAGGATCCGGAATTCCTGGCTGAACTGGATGCCGACCTGGCGCATTTCGTCGGACGTCCGTCGCCTCTGTATTTCGCCGAACGGCTGTCCCGGGAAACCGGCGGGGCGCGCATCTATCTCAAGCGCGAAGACCTGAACCATACCGGTGCCCACAAGATCAACAACACTGTCGGCCAGGCGTTGCTGGCAAAACGCATGGGCAAAAAGCGCATCATCGCCGAAACCGGCGCCGGCCAGCACGGTGTTGCCTCGGCCACGGTTGCAGCCCGTCTCGGCATGGAATGCGTTGTCTACATGGGTGCGGAGGACATCAAGCGCCAGGCCATCAACGTCTATCGCATGCGCCTGCTCGGTGCCGAGGTTGTCCCGGTTTCGTCGGGATCAAAAACACTCAAGGATGCCCTTAACGAGGCATTGCGCGACTGGGTGACCAATGTCGACAACACCTTCTACATCATCGGTACGGTTGCCGGTCCGCACCCGTATCCGGCCATGGTCAGGGACTTCCAGGCGGTCATCGGCCGGGAAGCCCGCAGCCAGATCCTGGAACGGGAAGGTCGTCTGCCGGACGCACTCGTTGCCTGCGTCGGCGGCGGTTCCAATGCCATCGGGCTGTTTCATCCGTTCCTCGATGACACGGCCGTCGCCCTGCATGGCGTCGAAGGCGGCGGGGACGGCATCGAAACGGGCCGGCATGCCGCACCGCTTTGTGCCGGCAGTTCCGGGGTGCTGCATGGCAATCGCACCTACCTGATGGAAGACAGTGACGGCCAGATTATCGAGACCCACTCAATCTCGGCCGGGCTCGATTACCCCGGCGTCGGTCCGGAACATGCCTGGTTGAAAGACACCGGTCGGGCACAGTATGCCGCGGTGACGGACAGCGAGGCCCTGGCTGCGTTTCACCAGCTAACCCGCGTGGAGGGTATTATGCCGGCACTTGAATCCAGCCACGCACTGGCCTATGCGACCAGACTGGCGGCTGACATGGACAAGGACAAGCTTATCATCGTGAACCTCTCGGGGCGCGGGGACAAGGATGTGCATACGATTGCCGCGCTGGAGGGGATCCAGGTATGAGCCGCATAGCCGCATGCATGACCGCGCTGCAGTCGCGCCAGCGCAAGGCGCTGGTGCCTTACGTAACGGCTGGCGATCCGCAACCCGATGTGACGGTACCGCTGCTGCATGCCATGGTCGAGGCGGGCGCCGACATGCTGGAAATCGGTGTGCCGTTTTCCGACCCCATGGCCGATGGCCCGGTAATACAGGCTGCCTGCGAGCGCGCTCTCAGGCACCACGTCACCCTGCACCGGGTACTGGATATGGTGCGGGAATTCCGCCAGCAGGATGACGCCACGCCGATCATCCTGATGGGATATCTCAACCCGATTGAGGTGTGGGGCTACGCCGACTTCGCGCAGGCCGCAGCCGCATCCGGGGTGGATGGGGTATTGACCGTGGACATGCCGCCCGAAGAGGCCAGCGAGCTTGCCGGGGCGTTCCGGGGCAACGGTATTGACACCATTTTCCTGCTGGCGCCGACCAGTGACTCCGAGCGCATGCGCAAGGTCAGCGAAATGGCCAGCGGTTTTCTTTATTACGTTTCCTTCAAGGGTGTCACGGGCGCCAACCGCCTCGACGTACCGGCCGTCACCGCGAAGCTTGAGGAGCTGCGCAAGTTTACGCAATTGCCAATAGGCGTGGGTTTCGGCATTCGTGACGGCGAGTCGGCGGCGCAGGTGGCGCAAATCGCGGATGCGGTGGTTGTGGGCAGCGTCCTGGTCAACAGGGTGGCGGAGCTTGCCGATCAGCCGGCAGCCATCCCGGCACAAGTCGCAGCGATTGTTGGCGAATTGCGGGCGGCCATGGACGCCGCCAGTACACGCTGACAGCTGTTATTTTTATTTAAACGACTTCTACAGGTAGAATTGCATCCATGAGCTGGTTCAGCAAACTCGTTCCGTCAAAGATCCGCACCGTCGGTGGCAACAAGCGTACCGTGCCGGAAGGCCTGTGGGTCAGGTGCGATGGCTGCGGAGCCGTCCTGTACCGGTCCGAACTGGAGCGCAACCAGGATGTCTGCCCCAAGTGCAGCCACCATATGCGGATCGGTGCACGGCAGCGCCTGAAGATGTTCCTGGACGAAAAATCCTCCCGGGAAATCGGCGCCGAACTGGAACCGGTTGACGTACTGAAATTCAGGGACAGCAAGAAATACAAGGACCGTCTCAGCCTGGCACAGAAGACGACCGGCGAGAAAGATGCGCTGATTGCCATGCAGGGCACCCTGCACGAGATCCCGGTCGTCGCGGCCGCGTTTGAATTCAGGTTCATGGGAGGCTCCATGGGGGCCGTGGTCGGCGAGCGTTTTGTTCGCGCCGCCAGTTTGTGCCTGCAGGAACGCAGGCCCCTGATATGCTTTTCCGCCAGCGGCGGGGCCCGCATGCAGGAAGCCTTGTTCTCGCTCATGCAGATGGCCAAGACCAGCGCGGCCCTGGCAAAGCTGTCCGAAGCCGGTATCCCGTACATTTCCGTGCTGACCGATCCCACCATGGGCGGGGTTTCCGCCAGTTTTGCCATGCTCGGGGATATCAATATCGCCGAACCCAGGGCGCTCATCGGCTTCGCCGGTCCGCGCGTCATCGAACAGACGGTAAGGGAAACCCTGCCGGAAGGATTCCAGCGCAGTGAATTCCTGCTGGAACATGGCGCAATCGACATGATTATCGACCGGCGTGAAATGCGCGAGAAAGTCGCCAGCCTGCTCTCCATGCTCATGCGTCTGCCCGTCGCCAGCTGAACCGGCAGGACCAGCGCCCCCCGACAGCGCAGCGACAGGCACTTGCCCGGCGATGCCCCGCTTTGATTCTCTGCCCGCCTGGCTGGCATGGCAGGAAACCCTGCACCCGCAAAAGATCGACCTCGGACTGGCACGGGTCGCTGCAGTCGCAGACCGAATGGGCCTGCTGCAGCCGGAGTATGGCGTCATTACGATCGCGGGCACCAACGGCAAGGGGTCCAGCGTGGCTTTGCTGGCCGCCATCCTCGGCGCGGCCGGTTACCGGGTCGGAAGTTACACCTCGCCGCATCTGCTGCGTTACAACGAGCGCATCTGCATCGCCGGACAACTGGCAACTGACAGCGAACTGTGCAGCGCCTTCGATTGCGTGGACCAGGCCCGCGGCCAGGAAACCCTCTCCTATTTCGAGTTCGGCACCCTCGCGGCGCTGCAGCTGTTTGCTGCCGCAGGCCTGGATATTGCCCTGCTGGAAGTCGGCATGGGCGGGCGCCTGGATGCGGTGAATATTGTCGATCCCGACACAGCCCTGGTAACCGCCATCGATATCGACCACAGCGCCTGGCTGGGCACTGACCGCGAAACCATCGGGCGGGAAAAGGCCGGTATTTTTCGCCCCGGCCGCCCGGCTGTCTGTGCCGACCCGGCACCGCCGGCCAGCCTCGAAGAAACCGCCGTGGGGCTGGGCGCCTCATGGTTTGCGCTGGGCCGGGAGTTCTCGTTTGAGGTAACCGGATCCGGCTGGGACTGGCAAGGGCCGAACAGCAGCTACCGGCAACTGCCGCCGCCCGCGCTTGCCGGTGTGCATCAATACGACAATGCCGCCGGGGTATTGATGGTGCTGGAGTCGCTGCGGGAGCGTTTTCCCGTTTCCCGGCGGGCGATCCAGGCCGGACTGCGCAGCGTTACCCTGGCAGGACGCTTCCAGATTCTGCCGGGTACGGTAGATGTAATCCTCGACGTCGCCCATAACCCGGCAAGTGGCCTGCGTCTCGCACAGATGCTGGAAGAATTTCCGGCCAGCGGCGACACCTGGCTGGTACTGGGGATGCTGCAGGACAAGGATGCCGCTGCCTTCATGGAATCACTGGCACCCAGGGTGGATCACTGGTGCCTGGCCAGCCTGGATGTGGAACGCGGACTATCCGCCGCTGAGCTGCGGCAAATGCTGCCGATTACGGCAAATGCTGCGCACGAGTTCCCGAGCGTGGCCGCTGCCAGCGATTATGCGCAGACGCGGGCCGCGGCCGGTGACAGGGTGGTTGTCTGCGGTTCGTTTATTACCGTGGCGGAGGCAATGTCATGTCATGTATAGTCACCGCCTGTGAACTGCTGATTGCCCGATAACCGCCAGGAAATGCGGAGCCGCTATGGAGCAGAAACTGAAACAAAGACTGGTTGGCGCAATTGTTCTCGTGTCACTGGCCGTCATCTTCATTCCGATCATCCTGGAAGGGCCAGACGACGAGTGGTCGCCGCGCAGCCACAGCATGCCGGAACCACCGAGGATGGATTACGGGGTCGATATGGAACTGGCCTTGCCGCCTGTCGAAACCGAGGAAATTGCCGAAACCGGACCCGCAGAAGTGCTGGAACCTGTCCCGGTGCCGGCAGCTGTGCAGCCGGCAGAGCCCCCCCCCGAACCTGTACAGCCAGCCAAGCCCGCAGTACAAACTCCACCACCACCTGCTGCTGCAGCAACTCAGAGCGACTCACTGCCCGTCCCGCCACCGGGCTGGTACATCCAGGTGGGCAGTTTCAGTCAGCAGATGAATGCTGAAGGTCTGCGCGACCGGCTGCAGGCGGCAGGCCATAGCACCCGGCTGCAGGCAATCAACATCGGCAAGGCGCAGGTATATCGTGTGCTGGTGGGACCCGCCACCTCCCGCGCCAGCGCAGAGCAGCAAAATGCACGGCTGGAGAAACAGCAGAAAATCAAGGGAATCGTAATCGAGTATCCGGGTTAGCCGGGGGCGGTTCTGCGTGGCGATTGCGGCGGATGATCTGCTAAAATACGCGGACAATGAGAATTTTGTTTGAAGTCAGGGAACCGGGCGTTCCACGCTCACACATTCAGAGGTAACTATGACGATGGCCTGGATTGATGTGGTGATACTGGCGTTGATTGCCCTGTCCGCGATACTCAGCCTGTTTCGCGGGTTCGTCAGGGAGGCACTGGCACTGGCAACCTGGCTGGTTGCACTCTGGATCGCGATGACGTTCTACGAGGATCTGGCCGTCTGGCTGGCCCAGTGGATCCAGGTTCCCTCAGCCCAGAAGATCACGGCCTTCGCACTGCTGTTCATCTGTGTCCTGCTGCTGGGCACCCTGATCAACTACCTGGTGAGCAAACTCGTAGACCGGACCGGTTTCAGCGGAACGGACAAGATGCTGGGAATTGTTTTCGGTGTCGCGCGTGGCGCAGTCATCGTCGCCATCCTGGTACTGCTTGCCGGACTCACACCCATCCCGCAGGATCCCTGGTGGCAGGATTCCCAACTGCTTGGCTACTTCGAGGAACTGGCGATGTGGATGCGCAGCTTTTTGCCCGCAGAAATCGCCTCCGGCATCACCTATGCGTAGCCAGGGCTGCTGCCCGCCAAGAGGATAGATTTATGTGTGGCATCATCGGCGTAGTTGCCCATGGTACTGTTAACCAGGCAATCTACGACGGCCTGACGGTATTGCAGCATCGCGGTCAGGATGCGGCTGGCATTATCACCTCTGACGGCCAGCGCCTGCACCTGCGCAAGAGCAATGGCCTGGTCCGTGACGTTTTTCATACCCGCCACATGCTGCGCCTCCTCGGCAACATGGGCATCGGGCATGTACGCTATCCGACTGCAGGCTGTGAAAGCTCTGCCGAGGCGCAGCCGTTCTACGTTAACTCTCCCTACGGCATCAGCCTGGCCCATAACGGTAACCTGACCAATGCAGACAAGCTGAAACAGGAGTTGTTTCGCGAAGACCTGCGGCAGATCAATACCGACTCTGATTCCGAGGTACTGCTGAATGTCCTCGCCCATGAACTGCAGCGGTTCGCCAAGCTGCACATGGAAGTGGGTGACATATTCAACGCGGTGGCAGGCGTCCACAAACGCTGTCGCGGCGCCTATGCCGCGGTCGCAATGATCACCGGTTACGGTATCGTGGCCTTCCGCGATCCCTTCGGGATCCGCCCGCTGGTATACGGCAAGCGGGAAACACCTACGGGAACCGAGTACATGGCGGCCTCGGAGAGCGTCGCGCTGGATGTACTGGGTTTCGAGCTACTTGGCGATGTTGCACCGGGTGAAGCGATATTCATTTCGCTCGACAGGAAAATCTACCGCCGGCAGTGCGCGGAAAATCCGGTCATGTCACCCTGCATCTTCGAGTACGTTTACCTGGCAAGACCCGATTCCATTATCGACAATGTGTCAGTCTACAAGGCACGCCTGCGTATGGGAGAAAAGCTGGCGCACAAGATACGCCGCGTCTGGCCCGACCATGACATCGACGTGGTGATCCCGATTCCCGATACCAGTCGCACCTCGGCCATGCAACTGGCATACAACCTGGGCATCAAGTACCGCGAGGGCTTTATCAAGAACCGCTATATCGGGCGCACCTTTATCATGCCCGGCCAGCAGCAGCGCAAGAAATCGGTGCGCCAGAAGCTCAATGCCATCGACCTGGAATTCAGCGGCAAGAACGTCCTGCTGGTTGACGATTCGATCGTGCGTGGCACAACGTCCTCGCAAATTATCGAAATGGCACGGGATGCCGGTGCCCGCAAGGTCTATTTCGCCTCGGCCGCACCGCCGGTACGGCACCCGAACGTGTATGGCATCGACATGCCGAATTCCGACGAACTGATCGCCTATGGACGAACCGACGAGGAGGTTTGCCGGGAGATCGGGGCAGACTGGCTCGTATTCCAGGACCTCGATGATCTCATCGATGCGGTCAAGAAGGGCAACGCCGTCATCAACAGCTTTGATGCTTCCGTGTTTACCGGGGAATACATTACCGGCGACATTGGCGTCGATTACCTCAGTGACCTGCAGGCATCCCGCAGCGATGCCGCCAAGCATGGCCGCCGTACGCGCGATGATGAAGTGATCGACCTGCATAACAGCGCCTGACGGCCGGCACGCAATATTGACAGGCTCCCGGGCCTCGACTAGTGTGGTAATGCAATTGCGCCGATTTGATTTCAGCTTGCGGGCGCCTCATAAATACAGCTAAAGCGACGGCACCTGCTTTCGTTTGGCTGAAAGCGGGTTTTTTTTTGCCCGCATGGCAAACCGCAAGCACGGAATCGGGAAGGGACGGGAGAAAGATCATGCCAGCATATGACGAGTTCAACTTCGAAACGCGGGCGGTACGCGCCGGACAGCGGCGCAGCGCGGAAGGCGAGCATGCGGAAGCCATCTTCCCCACGTCCAGTTACGTATTCGGGAGCGCGGCCGAAGCCGCTGCCAGGTTTTCCGGTGACCAGCCCGGTAACATCTACTCGCGCTTCACCAATCCCACCGTCAGGACATTCGAGGAACGGCTGGCGTCACTGGAGGGGGGGAAAGCTGCGTTGCCACCGCGTCCGGCATGGCGGCGATACTGGCAACCTGTGCCGGCCTGCTGCAGGCGGGTGACCATATTGTCTCCTCGCGCAGTATTTTCGGTACCACAACCGTCCTGTTCACGACCTACCTGGCGCGGTTCGGGATAGAAACGAGCTTCGTTCCCCTGACCGACCTGGCGGCGTGGGAGGCGGCCATCCGCCCGCAGACACGCCTGCTGTTCCTGGAAACGCCGTCGAACCCGCTCACGGAAGTGGCGGACATCGCACAACTGGCAGCACTGGCACGGGCCAATGACTGCCTGCTGGCGGTAGACAACTGTTTCTGCACACCTGCGCTGCAGCGGCCACTGGCACTGGGTGCCGACATCGTCATTCACTCCGCCACCAAATACCTGGACGGGCAGGGCCGCTGTGTCGGCGGCGCCGTGGTGGGCGACGCTGAACGCGTCGGCAAGGATGTCTTCGGTTTCCTGCGCACGGCAGGCCCGTGCATGAGCCCGTTCAATGCGTGGGTATTCCTGAAGGGGCTGGAAACGCTGTCACTGCGCATGCAGGCGCACAGCGCCAGCGCCCTGGAACTCGCGCGCTGGCTGGAACAACAACCCGGCGTGGCTCGCGTGTTTCATCCGGGGCTTGCCTCGCACCCGCAACACGCACTGGCAGCCAGCCAGCAGGACGGCTTTGGCGGCATTGTTTCATTCGAACTGCAGGGGGGCAGGGCGGATGCCTGGGAATTGATCGATGCCACCCGTATCTTCTCCATCACCGCCAATCTCGGCGACGCCAAAAGTACGATTACCCACCCCGCGACCACCACCCACGGCCGGCTGGCACCGGAGCAGCGCGAGGCGACCGGCATCACCGATGGCATGATTCGCCTGGCGGTTGGTCTGGAAAACACGGCAGACCTGTGCGCTGACCTGGAACGCGGGCTGGCGGCGGCACGCTGACAGCGGCAACAGGAGCGGGGATCGCCATGTCGGGAGAAAGCCTGTTTGACCATGCCCGTGCCTGTATCGCCAGCCGGGATCCGGATGAAAAAGTCGCGCTGACCCGACAGGTGGCTGCACTGTGGCGGGCAGGCCAGTGCTCGCTGGCGACGGACAAATCACCGGAGTCGATTGCAATCCCGGGACGTCCCGACAAGCCCGAACTGGTGCACCCGTCAAAGGTAAAACGCCGCAAGCTCACCACGCCGGCGGGACAGGCCGCATTTCTGCATGCCCTGGTGCACATCGAGTTCAACGCCATCAATCTGGCATGGGATGCCGTGTACCGGTTTCGCGACTTGCCGGCGGATTTTTACAGCGACTGGATCAGTGTTGCGGAGGATGAAGCGCTGCATTATCAGCTGTTGTTGCAGCGCCTGCAGGAAACCGGCCATGCCTACGGCGACCTTCCGGCCCATAACGGCCTCTGGGAAATGGCCTGCAAGACGGCGGATGATGTGTTGCTGCGCATGGCGCTGGTTCCCAGGGTACTGGAAGCACGCGGCCTGGATGTTACCCCCGGGATGATAGCGCGCCTGCAACAGGCGGGGGATATGCGCAGTGCGGCCATCCTGGAAAGGATTCTGGATGACGAGATCGGTCATGTCCTGGCAGGAAGCCGCTGGTTTCAGTATGTTTGCCGGCAGCGTGGACTGGACCCCGTGAAGACATTTGCAGATTTGCTGCAACAACACCTGCCCGGACACAACACCATGCCCCTCAATACGCCAGCCAGGAAGCAGGCCGGCTTTTCCCAGGAGGAAATCGATATGCTTGACACAATGGCGGGTGCCGGCAAATGAACAACGCACAGCCAGGTTCGATAATCGCTACATGGTTTCTCGCACTGCTGCTTGTCCTGCTTGCCGGGGCATGCACACAACCGGACGGGGGAAGCCAGGAACAGGCGACGGTTACCCTGCTCAGCTACCAGGAGCAGGAAGCCGGTGTCGAGCCTTATCCACTGCGAATACTGGTCAGCGAGCGATTCCTGCGTTTTGATGATGGCTACGATGCCAGCGATTTCATGCTGATGGAACGCGAGACACAGACTATCTACAGTGTCAGTCACGAGGACCAGAGCATCCTGGTCATCGCCGACTACCCTGCCGCGGAGGCAGCGCCGGATGAACTCGTGCTTACCGAGGAGCGCGCTGCCGATACAGCCGCACCGGAAATCGCGGGAAAGCACCCGGAGTATATCCGCTTACTCGCCAGTGGCACGGTGTGCTATCACGCCATGGTGGTGCCGGGCCTGCTGGAACCGGTCGCTACGGCGCTTGCGGACTATGCGACCGCGCTGGGAAATCGCCAGTTCAGCGACCTCGCTTCGGTGCCTGGGGACATGCTGACACCCTGTTTCCTGTCACGTTATGTCTACGCCCCAGCCCGGCATCTGCGCCATGGCCTGCCAATCCAGGAGTGGGACGAGACCGGCTACCGGCGCACACTGGTGGATTTCAGCGAGGCAGCAACGGTAGACGCAGACCTGTTCGAACTGCCGGAAGCCTACGAAAGATTCCGGCCCGACCACTAGCCCGAATTTCTCGCCGGCTTAGCGAGCCTGCAGCCTGAGATCCTGCAGTCGGCAGCCATCCCGGTCGCATTCCAGCAGGCTGCCCTGGTCGTACCAGTCTCCCAGCACAAAGCGCCTGGCAGCTTGCCCCGCGATCTGCAAGGTATGCACGCCGGGCCGGTGGGTGTGCCCGTGGATCAGTTGCACGACAGCGTGCTGCGCCATGGTATCCAGCACTGTATCCGGATTCACATCCATAATCGATTCCGGTTTGCCCGCGGTTTTATCCCTGCTGTTCCTGCGCATTTCCGCCGCCATTTCCCGGCGTACCGCGAGCGGCTTCGCCAGCAATTCCGTCTGCCAGCCGCCGTCGCGAACCATCTCCCTGAATGCCAGGTATTCCGTGTCGTCGGTACACAGCAGGTCGCCGTGCATCAGCAGGGTAGGGACACCATAGAGATCAATGCGGGCGGGATCGGCGAGCAGTACGCAACCGCTCTGCGCGGCAAAGCGTTCGCCAAGCAGGAAGTCACGGTTACCATGCATCACGAATACCGGCGTGCCGGCATCGACACATGCCCTGATTCCCTGTATGACCTCCAGGTTCAGCGGGCTTGCGTCATCGTCGCCGATCCATGCCTCGAACAGGTCGCCGAGAATGTAAACGGCATCCGCTTGCCTGGCGTGCGTTGCCAGAAACTCGAGGAACAATGCCGTGACGGCCGGGCGCTCCGGGTCAAGGTGCAGGTCCGATATAAACAGCGTGCCCGGCATCGGGATGCGCCGCTATTCCTCGATGATGACTTTCTTGATGATCACGTCCGTCACCGGCACGTCCTGGTGACCTGCTTTATTTCCGGTCTCGACTTTTTCAATGGTCCTGACGACATCCATGCCATCGGTTACCTTGCCGAAAACCGCGTAACCCCAGCCCTGGGGAGTCGGTGACTTGAAATCCAGGAAGGCATTGTCACTGACATTGATAAAGAACTGGGCGGTTGCGGAATGCGGATCGCTGGTACGCGCCATGGCAATGGTGCCGGCAACGTTTTTCAGGCCGTTGTCCGCCTCGTTCTTGACCGGTGCGTTGCTGGGCTTCTGCTGCATGCTGGTATCAAAGCCACCGCCCTGGATCATGAATCCGCCAATCACCCGGTGAAAAACCGTGTTGTCGTAATGACCGGCCCTGGCGTAGTCGAGGAAGTTGGCCACTGTGGCCGGGGCCTTTTCGGCGTCGAGTTCAATCCTGATGTCGCCTTTACTGGTCTCCAGAGTGATGTTAACCATGCCTGCTCCTTTTGTGGGTGATTGATCTTCAGTGCTGTAGCCTGCTGCGGGCAGCATGCCGATAGCCACGGTCAGCACCATGCCAAGTAGTCGTTTCATTTCAGTCTCCGGGTGAGGGGGGATAAAATATGCCAATGATATAAGCTTCTGTTGTCTTTACAAGTCTGCCGGCGCTTTGTCGCCGGCGCGGCTTTCCGTTACCATGGCCGCGCCATGTCGCTGGCAACAGGGTGATCCAGGGACACCGAGTATGCCATCCCTGCCGGTCCGGAACCGACCACTTTTTCGCACGGCCATAACCAAGAGAACACTCGATGCTGAAAATTTTCAACACCCTTACCGGCAGCAAGGATGTCTTCAAGCCCATCGAACCCGGCAAGGTCCGCATGTATGTCTGCGGCATGACGGTCTATGACTACTGCCATCTCGGCCATGCCCGCGTCATGGTGGTATTCGATGTGGTAGTCAGGTATCTCCGGGAAGCGGGCTATGACGTCACCTACGTGCGCAACATCACCGATGTCGATGACAAGATCATCCAGCGCGCCAACGAAAACCACGAGGATATCCAGACGCTGACGACCAGGTTCATCGAGATCATGAACGAGGATGCCGCCTCGCTGGGAGTCCTGCCGCCGGACCTCGAGCCCAGGGCAACATCGTCCATGGACAGCATCGTGGAAATGATCGCGAAACTGGTGGACAAGGGTTATGCCTACCAGGGTGACAACGGCGATGTCTACTACGATGTCAGTCGCTTTGACAGTTACGGCCGTCTGTCCGGCAAGCAACTGGACGATCTGCAGGCAGGCGCCAGGGTTGCGGTAGATACCGCCAAGGGTGACCCGCTCGACTTCGTTCTCTGGAAAACCGTGAAACCGGACGAGCCCAGCTGGCCCTCTCCCTGGGGCGCCGGTCGTCCTGGCTGGCATATCGAGTGCTCGGCCATGTCAACCGGGTGTCTGGGCGCGCATTTCGATATTCACGGCGGCGGCATGGACCTGAAGTTTCCGCATCATGAAAACGAGATTGCGCAGTCCGAGGCCGCCACCGGCGAGCCCTTTGTGAATTACTGGATGCACAACGGCTTCGTGCGCGTCGATGACGAGAAGATGTCCAAGTCGCTGGGTAACTTCTTCACGGTTCGGGAAATCCTGAAAAGCTACCGGGCGGAGGACGTGCGCTACTTCATCCTCGCCAGTCATTATCGCAGCCCGTTGAACTACTCACAGGACAACCTGGAGCAGGGCAAGGCTTCCCTGACACGGCTGTACACCAGCCTGCGCGGCCTGGCTCCTGTCGCGACACCCGGGCCTGAATGCGAGTACTACACTACCGCCTTCCATGCGGCCATGGATGATGATTTCAATACCCCGGAAGCCATCGCGGTCCTGTTTGAGCTGGCCCGGGAGATCAACAAATGCAGGGAAACCGACGCAGACCTCGCCGGCAGTCTCGCCGGCTGTTTGCAACAGCTGGGTGGCATCCTGGGACTGCTGCAGGTTGACCCCGAGAGCTACCTGCGTGAATCCGCGACGGTGCAGGACGCCGCTGCCGGGGGGCTTTCAGAAGCGGCTGTCGAGGAACTGATTGCACGCCGTATCGAGCGCACGGGAGCGCAAGGACTGGGCGGAGGCGGACCGCCTGCGCGATGAACTGGTAGCGCAGGGCATCGTCCTCGAAGACGGCGCCGGCGGCACGACCTGGCGGCGCCGCTAGCAGCATTGCTCAGGATGCAGCTCCTCAGCTGCAAACAGGGTGTTCTCCAGCAGCGTGGCAACGGTCATGGGACCCACGCCACCGGGAACCGGTGTAATCCATTCCGCGCGTTCGTAAGCCGCGTCAAATTCAATATCACCCACCAGGCTGCCGTCTTCCCGACGATTGATGCCGATATCGATGACCGTGGCACCGGGTTTTACCCAGGCCCCGGAAACCACCCCGGGCTTGCCGACGGCCACCACCAGGATATCCGCCTGGCCGACGTGGTGCTCGAGGTCACGGGTGAAACGGTGACAGGTGGTCACCGTGCAACCGGCCAGCAGCAGCTCCAGCCCCATGGGACGCCCGACGATGTTGGAGGCGCCCACTACCACGGCTTCACGACCGTAGAATGTTTCGCTGGTGTGCTCCAGCAGGGTAATCACGCCACGCGGCGTGCAGGAACGCAGTGACGGACGCCGCAGGGCAAGCCGCCCGATATTGTAGGGGTGGAAACCATCCACGTCCTTGTCCGGGCGAATGCGCTCCGTGACCTTGTCTGCATCAATGTGCGGCGGCAAGGGAAACTGGACCAGGATGCCATCGATGGTTGCATCATTGTTCAGTTCGTCGATCAATCCGAGCAACTGCTTTTCCGCTGTTTCACGCGGCAGATCGTAGGAATGCGAGATAATGCCGGCCTCGTCACAGGCCTTGCGCTTGTTGCGCACGTAGATTTCCGATGCAGGATCCTGGCCCACGAGGACGACCGCCAACCCCGGAATACGCAGAGCGTTTTTCCGGCGGGCCTCGACCCGGTTCCTGACGGAACGGCGCACCTCGGCGGCGATACCCTTGCCATCGATCAGTTTGGCGGTCATGAAATTCGCGTTGAATTGTTGTGGAAATGAAGCCGCGATTCTCGCATGCGGCTATCCCCGAGGACAACTGCAAACAGGATATTCCCACAACAGACCACTCCTTCTGATCAGACAGCGGAAACCACGGCAGGAATCATGCTGGCCGGGTGCGATGGTATTTGACCACTTCCCGGGTAGCACGTATTATCGTCGCGCTCAGCAGGGCGGCATTCGCGTGACCGCCGGCAGTCGGTATGCAGAGAACGGGGTATAGCGCAGCCTGGTAGCGCGCCTGCTTTGGGAGCAGGATGTCGGGAGTTCGAATCTCTCTACCCCGACCAATAAGGACAGCACACGGGTGCTGCAGTCCAGGCACTTACCTGGCGCCCGTAGCTCAACCGGATAGAGCACCGGCCTTCTAAGCCGACGGTTGCAGGTTCGATTCCTGCCGGGCGCGCCATATAATTGGCGAGAAGTACAGGATTTACAATGGTTTAATGGTGGGCGTAGCTCAGTTGGTAGAGCCCTGGATTGTGATTCCAGTCGTCGTGGGTTCGAGTCCCATCGTCCACCCCATTTTTTTAACCGCAGCAGCCATCGGGGTATCGCCAGCCGCTTGAACCCGGCAGGCCGCTGTGTTGGAATACCGCGCATTCAGGGCCGTTAGCTCAATTGGTAGAGCAGTGGACTCTTAATCCATTGGTTGTAGGTTCGATTCCTACACGGCCCACCAAATCAGCCCGCATCCGTGCGGGCTTTTTTTTATTTTTCTGCAACGACTGTTCAAATGTCGCTATCTGCGGATGCGCGGAAAAACAGGGGTGCGCAAACACTGCGCACATCGTTATACTTTCCGGCTGTATCAGCCGGATTTGCGGTAACTTGGTATACCCGGGCGAAAGTGGCGGAATTGGTAGACGCGCTGGCTTTAGGTGCCAGTGGGGCAACCCGTGAGAGTTCGAGTCTCTCCTTTCGCACACCCGCCGGGATGCTGGCACTATCCGCGTACCCGGCAAGGGCTCTGACACGGCACTGCGAACCAGGTAGTTCGCGGGCTGACAAATTTAAAATGAGGTAATGAAATGGAAGTATCTTTGGAAAATACCGGGGGACTGGGGCGACGCATGACGGTGCAGGTGCCTGCCGAACGTGTGGATAGTGAAGTTAGCTCGCGACTGGAATCAATGACCCGGACCGTACGCCTGGACGGATTCCGGCCCGGCAAGGTACCCCTGCGGGTCGTCGAGCAAAAATACGGAAAACAGGTTCGTGCGGAGGTTCTTCAGCAGGTCCTGAATTCAACCATGCAGGAAGCCATGGCACAGGAGAGTGTTCGCCCGGCGGGTGAACCCAGCGTCGAACCCATAGACTCGCAGCCTGGCGAACCCTTCGAATACGTCGTCAACTTCGAGATCTTTCCGGAGCTGACCGGGCCGGTCAATTACGGTTTCAAGGTCGACCGGCCGGTGGTGGATATCAACGAGAGTGATATCACCGAGATGCTGGAAAACCTGCGCAAACAGCGTGCAACCTGGACGGCGGTGGAGCGTGCCGCAAAATCGGGTGATCAGGTCATCATTGACTTCGAGGGTAGCATCAACGGCGAGGCCTTTGCCGGCAACAAGGCGGAAAACATGCCCCTCGTGCTGGGTTCAAACAGCATGATTCCCGGCTTTGAGGAACAGTTGAGCGGGGTTTCCGCGGGTGACGAAAAAACCATCGAGGTGACATTTCCAGACAATTACCCGGGCTCCGAGGTCGCAGGCAAGGCGGCGAGCTTCCAGGTTAAGGTACACCAGGTCGCAGAGATGGAACTTCCGGAACTGAATGATGACTTTGCCAAAGCATTCGGGATAGCCGAAGGCGGTATGGATGCACTGAAAGCAGAAATTACCGGCAACATGCAGCGCGAGCTCAAGGGCCTGGTTTCATCCAGTCTGAAGAGCCAGGTGTTCGCGGGTCTGCTGGAATACAATCCCGTCGAGGTGCCGAAGCAGCTGGTCGAGAGTGAAACACTGGAATTACGCGGCCGGAAAGGCAATGCGGCCGGGGATACTGCCGCGCTGCAGGCTGAGGCGGAAAGACGGGTGAAACTCGGCGTCATCGTTTCCGAGATCGTCAAGCAGAACCAGATCCAGCTGGACCCGGAGCGGGTCCGCGAAGTCGTGGACAATATCGCAGCATCCTATGAAAAACCTGAAGAGGTCGTGCAGTGGTACTACGGCAACCAGGAAATGCTCTCCGGGGTGCAGTCAGCAGTCATCGAGGACCAGGCTGTTGAGTGGGTCATGGAGCATGGTGGCGTTGATATTTCCGACAATTCCATGTCCTTCAGCGACCTCGTTGACAAAGCCAAACAATCTCAAGGATAAACATGCATGTCCGATAAATACCCTATGAATAGCGCACTGGATACAAGGGCACTGAATCTGGTTCCCATCGTTGTCGAACAGACGGCACGCGGAGAACGCTCCTACGATATCTATTCCCGGCTGCTCAAGGAAAGGGTGGTTTTCATGGTCGGCCCGGTCGAGGATTACATGGCCAATGTCGTGGTCGCCCAGTTGCTGTTCCTCGAATCCGAGAATCCGGACAAGGACATCCACCTCTACATCAACTCACCCGGCGGCTCCGTCACGGCCGGGCTTGCGATTTATGACACCATGCAGTTTATCAAGGCGGACGTCAGCACCATGTGTATCGGCCAGGCGGCCAGCATGGGGGCATTGCTGCTGGCCGGTGGCGCCAAAGGCAAGCGCGTCTGCCTGCCGCATTCACGCATGATGATTCACCAGCCGCTCGGCGGATTCCAGGGGCAGGCAACAGATATCGACATTCATGCCAGGGAGATCCTGCTGATCCGCGAAAAGCTCAACCAGATTCTTGCCAACCACACCGGCCAGTCGCTGGAGAAAATCCAGCAGGATACGGAACGTGACAATTTCATGGGTGCGGAAGCGGCCAGGGCATACGGACTGATCGATGAAATCCTGGAGCAGCGCACGGCCGGCACGGAAACAGCCAGCTGACCGTTTGCAACAGGGGGCTGGCACGCCGCGTGAAACCGGCCCTGACCCGTCATAAACCCCTGAATTCAACCGGTATCCTTGCTTTGCATGGCTTCATGGGAGTTGATTCGCAATAACAAAGAGTGTTACAAACCTGTCTACGGCGGATATATTTTAGATAACGGTGAGGGCTTGAGATGACCAATGAGCGCAACGGCAAGAGCGAAGACGGGAAGCTGCTCTATTGTTCTTTCTGTGGCAAAAGCCAGCATGAAGTCCGCAAGCTGATTGCCGGTCCGTCGGTCTTTGTATGTGACGAGTGTGTCGAACTTTGCAATGACATTATTCGGGAGGAGATGCAGGAGAAATCCGCCTCGGGTGGAGAAAAGCTTCCCAATCCGCACGAAATCAACGACGTTCTCAACGAATATGTCATTGGCCAGGTTCGGGCCAAGAAAGTCCTTTCCGTCGCGGTTTACAACCACTACAAGCGCCTGGATGCGCAGACCAGGAAGGATGATGTCGAACTCTCCAAGAGCAACATCCTGCTGATCGGGCCGACCGGCTCGGGCAAGACCCTGCTGGCCGAGACCCTGGCGCGCCTGCTCGACGTACCCTTCACGATCGCGGATGCGACGACCCTCACCGAGGCTGGCTATGTTGGCGAGGATGTCGAGAACATCATCCAGAAGCTGCTGCAGAAATGCGATTACGATGTCGAGAAGGCCCAGACCGGCATCGTCTACATTGATGAAATCGACAAGATATCCAGGAAGTCCGACAACCCCTCCATTACCCGGGATGTCTCCGGTGAGGGCGTCCAGCAGGCCCTGCTGAAACTGATCGAGGGAACTGTCGCCTCGGTTCCTCCGCAGGGTGGGCGCAAACACCCCCAGCAGGAATTCCTGCAGGTGGATACGTCCAGCATCCTGTTTATCGTGGGTGGTGCGTTTTCCGGTCTCGACAAGATCATTCGTGGCCGCTCGGAAAAGGGCGGCATCGGCTTTGCCGCCGAGGTCAAGAGCAAGGCAGAGGAAGTCAGCCTGGGCGAAATCCTGTATGAGGTAGAACCCGAAGACCTGATCAAGTATGGCCTGATACCCGAGTTCGTCGGTCGCCTGCCGGTTGTTGCCACACTTGAAGAACTCGACGAGGACGCCCTGGTGCAGATACTAACCGAGCCCAAGAATGCCCTCACCAAGCAGTATGAAAAACTCTTCGATATGGAAGGATGTGAAATCGAATTCCGCGAGGAAGCCCTCAGGGCAGTAGCACGCAAGGCAATGGCCCGCAAGACCGGTGCCCGTGGCTTGCGCACTATCCTGGAGCAGATACTGCTCGATACCATGTACGACCTGCCATCAATGGAAAACGTCAGAAAAGTGGTCATTGACGAGAATGTTATTCTCGGTAGCGCCGAACCCTACATGATCTTTGACACCCCGGAACCCATCGCGGCTTCCGAGTAAGCTCTTCATATCAATAACAATTAGCAACCTTGCTTGTTATTTATTCTGTGCTGCATGCGCACTGGCATGCTCCTTGCTGCAATGTTAATACCCGTCAAAAATATGGTTGAAGAACCACAAAGCTGCCCCATATAAGATATTCATGGTTGCAGTTCTGACCATCAGGCTATCGACGGGTAAGCACCGGGCTGGTAACTGTTGTGACGGAATTCTGGCGGGAAGCCGCTGACAACCCGGACTAATCAGACTTTACAGACGGATGGGCTCTAAAATGACAGACCAAGCCACAAACGCAATACCGGTCTTGCCGCTACGGGATGTGGTCGTATACCCCCACATGGTAATCCCGCTGTTCGTTGGACGTGAAAAATCGATCAACGCGCTGGATACCGCCATGCAGGAAGACAAGAAAATCCTGCTGGTTGCGCAAAAAAATGCCGAAGTCGATGATCCTGCCGTCGAGGACATCCACGAAATCGGTACCCTGTCGACGATCCTGCAGTTGCTCAAGCTGCCCGACGGAACCGTCAAGGTGCTGGTCGAGGGTGCCGAGCGGGTGCGCATCACTGGCTATGAAAATACCGACGCATTCTTTACCGCGAACATCGAGCCAATGACACCCGAGGCCGACGAGAACGAAAAGGAACTCGAGGTCCTTACCCGTTCCCTGCTGGCCATTTTCGATCAGTATGTGAAGCTCAACAAGAAAGTGCCGCCCGAGATTCTGACCTCGCTGTCCGGGATCGATGAGGCCGGCAGGCTGGCTGACACCATCGCCGCACACATGTCCCTGAAGCTCGATGAGAAGCAGAAGATCCTCGAGATCGAAAATGCCAGGGTCCGCATCGAACGCCTGATGGTGCTGATCGAGGGCGAGATCGACATCATGCAGATCGAGAAGCGTATCCGCGGCCGCGTCAAGCAGCAGATGGAGAAGAGCCAGCGCGAGTACTACCTGAATGAGCAGATGAAGGCCATCCAGAAGGAACTCGGCGACATGGAAGATACGCCGAACGAACTTGAGGACCTGGAGCAGAAGATCAGCAAGGCCGGCATGAGCAAGGAAGCCAAGGAGAAGGCGACCTCCGAACTGAACAAGTTAAAGATGATGTCACCCATGTCCGCCGAGGCCACGGTTGTCCGCAACTACATCGACTGGCTGGTCAGCGTTCCCTGGAAAAAACGCTCCAGGATCCGCAACGACCTGGCGCTCGCCGAAAGCGTGCTGGAAGAGGATCACTACGGTCTGGAGAAGGTCAAGGAACGCATCCTGGAATATCTTGCCGTGCAGCAGCGCGTCAAGAAACTGAAAGGCCCGATCCTTTGTCTGGTCGGACCGCCCGGTGTTGGCAAGACCTCGCTGGGACGCTCGATTGCACGCGCGACCGGACGTGACTTCTCGCGGATGTCACTGGGCGGCGTTCGTGACGAGGCAGAAATCCGCGGCCACCGGCGCACCTATATCGGGTCGCTGCCTGGCAAGATCATTCAAAACCTGGCCAAGTTGTCAGTGCGCAATCCACTGTTCCTGCTCGATGAACTCGACAAGATGTCCATGGATTTCCGCGGCGATCCGTCCTCGGCACTGCTTGAGGTGCTGGATCCGGAACAGAACCATGCCTTCAGCGACCATTACCTCGAGGTTGATTTTGACCTTTCCGATGTCATGTTCGTGGCAACCGCCAATACCATGAATATTCCGGCACCCTTGCTGGACCGCATGGAGGTGATACGGATTCCGGGTTACACGGAAGACGAGAAGATCAATATCGCCATGCGTTACCTGTTACCGAAACAGATCGAGAACAACGGGCTCAAGCCGGAAGAACTCAACATCAGCCAGAACGCCATTCGGGATATCGTGCGCTACTACACCCGCGAGGCAGGTGTCCGCAACCTCGAGCGCGAGATTTCCAAGATCTGTCGCAAGGTGGTCAAGGAACTGGTGCTGCACCGGAAGGGCAAGAAAATTACCGTCACCCCGAGAAATCTCGAGAAGTACCTGGGCGTGAAACGCTTCCGCTATGGCCGTGCCGAGGAATACGATCAGGTTGGCCAGGTAACGGGGCTGGCATGGACCGAGGTCGGCGGTGAACTGCTGACGATCGAGTCAGCCATCGTGCCCGGCAAGGGCAAGATGATTCACACCGGTCAGCTTGGTGACGTGATGCAGGAATCCATCCACGCGGCTACCACTGTGGTTCGCAGTCGTGCGGAACTGCTGGGCATAGACCCGGAGTTTTACCAGAAGTACGACATCCACATCCATGTACCGGAAGGCGCCACTCCCAAGGACGGTCCCAGTGCGGGTGTCGGCATGTGTACCGCCCTGGTATCCGCCCTGACGGATATCCCGGTACGCGCGGATGTCGCCATGACCGGTGAGATCACCCTGCGCGGCGAAGTGTTGCCAATCGGCGGACTTAAGGAAAAGCTGCTGGCGGCACACCGCGGTGGCATTTCCATCGTCCTGATCCCGGAGGAAAACCGTAAGGATCTCGCGGACATGCCCAGGAACGTTAAGGACAAGCTGGATATCCGCCCGGTGAGATGGATCGATGAAGTGCTGCAGGTGGCGCTGCTGCACCAGCCCGAACCGCACAAATCCGGCGATATCAAGGAACCCGAGCCGAAGGCTGTCAAGCCCAAGGTTGTCGCCAAGCAAAAGCCGCTGCGATCGCATTAAACCCGCAGCAAACGACTGCAAACCCGCCGGTGTTGCCAGAATGACAGCACCGGCGGGTTTTTTGCGTCGGGCAACTGTGTTTTAATAGCCGCTCTCCGGGGCCCGGCGGCCCCGCCAGACATGGCGGCAGCAAGCAATAACCCGGGACCGGGGCATCTTTTCCGATGCAAAAAAATATAACTTATCTTGAGGGTAAAACCATATGAATAAATCCGAACTGATCGATGCCGTAGCGAGCGAAACAGACCTTTCCAGGGCAGATGCCAGCCGTGCAACCGATGCTGTTCTCGACAGCATCATTGCAGCACTGGGCAATGGGGATCAGGTTGCGCTGGCAGGTTTCGGTACTTTTTCGGTTCGCGAGCGCGCCGCCCGTGCCGGTCGCAATCCCCAGACCGGTGAAACCATTCAGATCAAGGCGTCGAAATCACCCGGCTTCAAGGCTGGAAAAGCCTTCAAGGATGCCGTAAACTAGCGCGCCTTTCGGGTGCTTAGCTCAGCTGGGAGAGCGTCGCCCTTACAAGGCGAATGTCGGGGGTTCGATCCCCTCAGCACCCACCACGGTTCAATGGAGTGGTAGTTCAGTTGGTTAGAATACCGGCCTGTCACGCCGGGGGTCGCGGGTTCGAGTCCCGTCCACTCCGCCATATCAGACAGTGAAAGGGCGCCCTGTCAGGGTGCCCTTTCTTTGTTTGCAAAGCGCTGACCAAACCATAAATCAGAATTTCCCGAGAGACTGACAATGTTACTGGCTATTCGAGAACGCGTAATGGGGGTCGTGGGCTGGATTCTCCTCGGCATATTGTCAATCGCATTCGCCTTTTTCGGCCTCAATTCCTACATGCAGAGCAGCGTAGCGAACTATGCCGCTGTTGTTAATGACGTGGAGATAACACCCCGGCAACAGCAGCGTGCCTACCAGAACCTGAGGTCGCGCATGCAGGAACTCATGGGGGATTCCTATAATCCCGCCATGCTCGATGAGGATGTGCTGAAAACAGCCGCGTTGCAGCAGTTGATCAACGAGGAACTGCTGCTGCAGGCCGCCGATTCGGAAGGCTTTGCCGCCAGCGACCAGCAACTGGCAGCACGCATCAATGCCATCGACGCATTCAAGCAGGATGGTGTTTTCTCCAAGGAGAAATACAGCCGGGTGCTGAACCTGCAGGGCATGTCGCCCTCGGGGTTTGAATGGCAACTGCAGCGGGAAATCATCTCCGAACAGCTGCAGTCCGGCATCCTGCAGACTGCGGCCGCCACGCAGGACGATCTGCAACAGGCCTATATGCTGCAGGGGCAGCAACGCAGCTTTCGCTACATAACGCTTCCGGTTACCGGGTTTCATGCACAAGTCGAGGTCTCCGACGACGACATCAAGCAGTACTACGATTCCCATGCCGAGGCATTCATGATGCCTGAACGTGTCAGGGTCCAGTATCTGCAGCTCGACATGGACAACATCGTGGTCGACAACCCCGTCGATGAAGACGCGCTGGCGGCACTCTATAACGAGCGCTCCGAAACCTATGTCACACCGGAACAGCGACGGGCGCGGCATATCCTGATTCAGTTGCCACAGGACGCGGATGCAGCCACCGCCGAGGCCGCCCTGCAGAAAGCGCAGGATGCCATCAAGCGAATCGAGGGGGGTGAAGCCTTCGATGCAGTCGCCAAAGAGCTTTCAGATGACCCTGGGTCGGCCGCGAATGGCGGTGACCTGGGCCTGTTCGGTCGTGGTCTCATGACGCCAACGTTTGAGGAGGCTGCCTTTTCCCTGGCTCCCGGAACGCTCAGTGAGCCGGTGAAATCCCCGTTTGGTTACCATGTCATCGAAGTGCTTGAGATTGAACCGGCGATTGCCACGCCCGTGGAAGAGGTGCGTGACGAGTTGATTGCCGTGCTGCAAGAGGAAGACCGCAGCAATATTTTCTTCGAAAGATCAGAAATCCTGGCGAGCCTGACGTTCGAACAACCGGACACACTGCAGGGAGCCGCCGAGGCCCTGGGGCTGGAGATACAGGAGAGCGACTGGATCAGCGGTGACGGTGGCACCGGTATTGCCGCAAGCAGCGACGTTGTCGAAACTGCCTTCAGCGAGGATGTGCTCCTTAACGGGAACAACAGTACGCCGGTTGAAATCAGCGACAACCAGATTGTCGTGCTGCGCCTGCTTGAACATCAGGATGCCGCGCGCCAGCCACTGGATGAGATCAGGGACGTGGTGAAACAGCGCCTGATCGATGAACAGGCGCGAGTGCTGGCCGAGGCCAGGGGAGTCGAACTGCTTGCCGCCATCACGGAACAGGGAACAACCCTGGAAGATACCGCTGCCACAGCGCAGGCTGAGGTGCAGAAAACCGGCCTGGTCGGCAGAAACGTGGACACGCACCCGGCACCGGTGGTCGCAAAGGCCTTCATGCTGGACAACCCCGGCGATGGCGAATCCGTATACGCGGGGTTTTCCATGCCGACAGGCGACTACGTGATTCTTGCGCTGGATGAAGTCAAGCTGGGTGACCTGGCATCACTCCCGGAGGGCGCGCGCAAGCAGGCCTGGCGGGAATTCAGCAGGATCCAGGGAACCGCGGAAATGGCTGCCCTGCAGGAAGCCCTGAGAATGCAGGCGAATATCGTCATCCCGGCGCCCTCTGACGAGTAAGTTGCTGCCGGTGTAACTGGCAACCCCGGGGCTGACAGACTGAAACTTCACTGGCAAATCCTGCTGTCGCTGGTTCTGGCCGTTATCGCGGGCCAGCTGACCGGCATGGATGCAGCGATCTTCGGCATCCGCTTTTACGACATCTATACCTTCCTCGGTACGCTCTTCATGAATGCCCTGAAGATGCTGATCGTGCCACTGATCATGTCATCCATTATCACCGGCATGGCCGGCATCGGCGACAGCGGCGCCATGGGGCGCCTCGGCGGCAAAACACTGCTGTACTACATGACCACCAGCCTGCTGGCCATCTGCGTCGGTCTGGTGCTGGTCAACCTGGTCAGCCCGGGCATCGTTGACGGGGCGCCGGCGAAGGAGGTGGTGGCCTTTGCCAGCGAAGACACCGATGCCATCGCGGCCAGCATCGAGGGTCGCGGTGCCGGCGATGTCGTGGATATCTTCATTCGCATGGTGCCGGCAAATATCGTCGCAGCCGCAGCCGAAGGCCGGATGCTGGGGCTGATCTTCTTCAGCCTGCTGTTCGGTTACTTCATGACCCGGATCGACGGTGCAGGGGCCCAGACGCTGAAGGATTTCTGGCGCGGCGTGTTCGCCGTGATGATGAAGATCACCGACTGGGTCATGCTGTTTGCGCCGCTGGGGGTGTTTGCCCTGGTCGCGAAGGTGGTTGCCTCCACCGGTTTCGCCGCCTTCGCGCCGCTCATGGCCTTTTTCTTCACGGTACTTGCTGCACTTGCCGTGCACATGCTCATCGTCCTGCCGCTGCTGTTGAAGCTGGTCGGACGGGTGCCGCCCTGGCGCCATTTTCAGGCCATGTCTCCGGCCCTGTTGACCGCTTTTTCCACGGCATCTTCTTCCGCGACCCTGCCGATCTCCATGGACTGTGTCGAGAACCGGGCCGGCGTCTCCAACCGCACCACCAGTTTCGTGCTGCCGCTGGGTGCGACCGTCAACATGGACGGTACGGCGCTGTATGAATGTGTCGCGGCGATGTTTATTGCGCAGGCCTACGGACTGGAAATGACGTTTGCGACCCAGTTCACGGTGGTGCTGGTCGCGCTGCTGACCTCGATCGGGGTGGCCGGCATCCCGGCTGCCAGCCTGGTCGCCATCACCATCATCCTGACGGCCATCGGCCTGCCGGTCGAGGCGGTAGGACTGATCCTGGCCGTGGACCGGGTGCTGGACATGTGCCGCACCAGCGTGAATGTATTCAGTGATTCCTGCGGCGCCGTCCTGATCGGACGCCTGGAAGGCGAAAAAGGCATCCTGCGGAGCCCACCGGGAAAAGACTGAAACAATCGCGCCGAAGGCCGGCGCTCCTACAGGTGTGACCCGTGGTGTAGGAGCGGTCTCCTGACCGCGATGCCATCCTCAACCAATCGCGCCGAAGGTCGGCGCTCCTACAGGTGTGACCCGTGGTGTAGTTTCACCGATGTGTCCGGAGTTCTTCCTGATTCCGCGATGCGATCCTCAACCAATCGCGCCGAAGGCCGGCGCTCCTACAGGTGTGACCCGTGGTGTAGGAGCGGTCTTCTGACCGCGATGCGATCCTCAACCAATCGCGCCGAAGGCCGGCGCTCCTACAGGTGTGACTAGCGGTGTAGGAGCGGTCTTCTGACCGCGATGCCATCCTCAAGCAATCACGACGAAAAGTGGTGCGCCTGCAGGTGCTCCTAGTCCAGCGGTGCCATGCCGACGATATTGTAGCCGCCGTCCACGTAGGTGATTTCACCGGTAATGCCGGATGCCAGGTCCGAGCAGAGGAAGGCCGAGGCATTACCGACATCCTTGATCGTGACATTGCGGCGCAGTGGTGCGGTACTCGCGAAGGTATCCAGCAGCTTGCGGAAGTTGCTGATGCCGGCCGCTGCCAGCGTCCTGATCGGACCGGCCGAAACCCCGTTCACGCGAATACCTTCCGGTCCCAGGCTTTGCGCCAGGTAGCGAACATTGGCTTCCAGGCTGGCCTTGGCGACACCCATGACATTGTAGTTGGGGATGGTCTGCACCGCGCCCAGGTAACTCATGGTCAGCAGGGCGGCGTTGCGGCCCTGCATCATCGGGCGGGCAGCTTTCGCCAGTGCGGCAAAACTGTAGGAGCTGATATCGTGGGCAATACGGAAGCCTTCCCGGGTAACGCAATCGAGGTAGTCACCGGCAAGCTGGTCGGCCGGGGCGAAGGCAACCGAATGCACGAGGATGTCCAGCCCGTCCCAGCGCTTGCCCAGTTCCACGAACAGGTTCTCGATCTGCTCGTCACTGCTGACATCGCAGGGCAGCACGATGTCTGAATTGCATTCCTTCGCCATCTTCGTGACCCGCTCGCCCATTTTCTCGTTCGGGTAGCTGAAGGCCAGTTCGGCGCCTTCGCGCAGCATGGCCTGGGAAACCCCCCAGGCGATGGAACGGTTGCTGGCAAGACCGACGATCAGGGCGCGTTTCCCACTCAGGAATCCCATGGCAGTACCTTTTTATGCGGTTTATGAAAATTTGTTGCGACATCCACGGCTCAAACCGGGTGTCTTGATATGAAGTGCAGCTAAGGTACCGGAAAATAGCGGCAAGGTGAAGCTTTCCAAGGGTATCAATCGCTGCAGGGCGGTCATTATAATGGCAGCCCATGTGGCCAGTTCACCCTCGCAGTGCGCGGTATCCCCTGACCCCGGCAGGCCTGTTGCTGTTTGCAGGCATCAGTTTGCTTGCTGGCTGCGACGACACCCCCTGGAACCGCCCGTATCCGGCCGCGGATGCGCAGGAAAACATCCTCTATTCCTCGTTCAAGGAACGACCCAACCACCTCGACCCGGCACAGTCCTATAGCTCCAACGAGGTCACGTTTACCGCGCAGATCTACGAACCGCCCCTGCAGTATCACTACCTGAAGCGCCCGTATGAACTGGTTCCGCTGACCGCCACCACGGTGCCGGAACCGCAGTACCTGGATGCCTCCGGCAACACGCTGCCCGCGGATGCCCCCGCTGACGAGATCGCTTTCAGCCTCTACGACATTCATATCCAGCCGGGCATCCTGTACCAGCCGCATCCTGCCTTCGCGACGGACACCAGCGGGAATGCACTTTACCTGGACCTCACCGCAAGGGACCTTGCGGAAATCCATACCCTGGCTGATTTCAGGGAAACCGGCACGCGCGAGCTGGTCGCAGCGGACTATGTCTACCAGATCAAGCGCCTGGCGCACCCGCGGCTGCATTCGCCGATACTCGGCCTGATGGGCGATTACATCGCGGGACTCAAGGACTATACGCAAACCCTGAGCGAGGCCTGGGACGGGATAGCGGGCGGAGAAAGAAGCTGGCGTGTACCTGGACCTGACGCAGTACCCGCTGGCAGGCGCCGAGGTCATCGACCGCTACACCTACCGCATCAAGATCCACGGCAAGTACCCGCAGCTGCTGTACTGGCTGGCGATGCCGTTTTTCGCGCCGGTACCGCCGGAGGCCGACCGTTTCTATTCCCAGGCCGGGATGAAGCAGCGCAACATCACGCTGGACTGGTATCCCGTGGGTACCGGTCCCTACATGCTGACGTGTGAACAATCCGAACCGCCAGATGGTCATGGACCGCAACCCGAATTTTCACGGCGAAACCTACCCGAGCGAGGGTGAGCCGGGCGACCGGGAAGCCGGCCTGCTCGAGGATGCCGGCAAGCCGCTGCCGTTCATCGACAGGGTCGTCTTCAGCCTGGAAAAGGAGAACATCCCCTACTGGAACAAGTTTCTGCAGGGCTACTACGACACCTCGGGCATATCATCGGACAGCTTCGATCAGGCCATCAACATCGGTGCCGGCGGCGAGGTCAGCCTGACCGACAGCATGCGCGAGCAGGGCATTGAGCTGAACACCGCGGTTGCGACCTCGATCTACTACACCGGCTTCAACATGCTCGACCCGGTGGTGGGCGGCGACAGCGAAAGCGCCCGCAAGCTGCGCCTGGCGATTTCCATTGCCGTGGATTACGAGGAGTTCATCTCGATATTCCTCAACGGTCGCGGCATTCCCGCCCAGGGCGCCATTCCACCCGGCATTTTCGGCCACGTGGAGGGCAAGGCGGGAATCAATCCCTATGTTTACGAGTACGGCGCACACGGCCCGAGTCGCAAGCCGATCGCGGTCGCCCGGCAACTGCTGGCCGAGGCCGGTTACCCCGAGGGACGGGATATCAAGACCGGCAAGCCGCTGGTACTGTATTTCGACACCCCGCAGACCGGCCCGGATGCCAAGGCGCGCCTCGACTGGCTGATGAAGCAGTTCGCCAAGCTCGACATCCAGCTGGTGATTCGCGGCACCGATTACAACCGCTTCCAGGACAAGATGCTCAAGGGCACGGCGCAGATCTTCCAGTGGGGCTGGAACGCGGATTACCCGGACCCGGAGAACTTCCTGTTCCTGCTCTACGGTCCGAATGCCAAGGTCGGCAAGAACGGCGAGAATGCCGCCAACTACAACAATGCGGATTTCGACCGCCTGTTCGATCGCATGAAGAACATGGAGAACAGCCCGGAGCGCCAGGTCATTATCAATGAAATGCAGGCCATCGCGCGCCATGATGCCCCCTGGCTGTGGGGCTATTTCCCGAAACAGTTCGCCCTGCGGCATGCCTGGTACCTGAATGCCAAGACCAACCTGATGGCGAACAACATGCTCAAGTACCGGCGCATCGAGCCTGAACTGCGCGCAGGACTGCAGGCGGAGTGGAACAAGCCGGTGCGCTGGCCGCTGCTGCTGCTTGCCGCCATCCTGCTGCTGGTGCTGGTTCCTGCCTGGATCGGCTACCAGCGGCAGCAGCGCATGCCCGCCCACCGGGAGGTGCGTTGATGTTCGCCTACATCATCCGCCGCGTCGCCTATGCCATCCCGATTCTGATCGGGGTCAACATCCTCACCTTCTACCTGTTCTTCGTGGTGAATTCACCGGACGACATGGCCCGCCTGCACCTCGGCATGAAGCGGGTCACGCCGGAGGCCATCGAGAAATGGAAGGCCGGCCACGGCTACGACAAGCCGCTGTTCCTGAACCAGGACAGTGAGGGAACCGGACAAGCTGACCGAAACCATCTTCTTCGACAAGTCGGTGAAGCTGTTCGCCTTCGATTTCGGCACCTCCGATGACGGCCGCGACATCAGCTTCGACATCCGCCAGCGCATGCTGCCGAGTCTCGCCATCGCCATTCCCAGCCTCATCATCGGGCTGCTGGTGAATATCACCTTTGCCCTGCTGATGGCATTTTTCCGGGGTACCTACGTGGACGTATCCGGCGTGGTGCTGTGCGTGGTGCTGATGTCGATCTCCGCGATGTTCTACATCATCGGCGGCCAGTACCTGCTGGCGAAGGTGCTGCGGCTGGTGCCGATCTCCGGCTTTGAATCCGGGCTGGATGCCGTGAAGTTCATCGTGTTGCCGGTGATCATCGGCGTGGTCAGCGGCATCGGCTCCGGGTCGCGCTGGTACCGGACCTTCTTCCTGGAGGAGGCCGGCAAGGACTATGTGCGCACCGCGCGCGCCAAGGGACTGGCGGAATCGCTGGTGCTGTTCCGGCATATCCTGAGAAATGCCCTGATCCCGATCGTCACCGGCGTGGTGGTGGTACTGCCGCTGCTGTTCATGGGCAGCCTGCTGCTGGAATCCTTCTTCGCCATCCCGGGGCTCGGCAGCTACACCATCGACGCCATCAACAACCAGGACTTTGCCATCGTGCGCGCCATGGTGTTCCTCGGCTCGGTGCTCTACATCATCGGCCTGATCCTGGTCGACATCACCTACACCCTCGTCGATCCGCGGGTGCGCCTGGCATGATCAAGCCGGTCATTCTCTGGACGGATGCGCTGATCTTCCTGCTGGTCACGGTAGTGATCGTCTTTATTGTCTACGCCCGCGGCAAACCGCATCTGCGCGCCCCCTGGCAGCACGTGCTGCGCAGCCGCATTGCCGCAAGTTCCCTGGTGATCCTGCTGGCCTTCATCACGACCGGGCTGCTGGACTCGCTGCACTTTCGGCTGCCGCTGGCGGACAACGGCAACAGGCAAGCAGACCCACTATGCGGTGGAGGTGCTGAGCGTGCTGGACCTGCTGGTACGGGCCGCTGCGCACCCGGGTCGAGAAGACCTATTCCGCGCCGTTTTCCACGCACCTGTTCACCCGGGAAACCATCGAGCAGCCCGATGGCAGCGTACTGCGCGACTACCCGCGCCTGGAATACGGCGGCAGTCATCTCGCTGACCCGGCGCGGGACCGGCGCAGCGACATCCTGAAGCGCAGCGCCACGGCCGTCGTGCAGACGCTGCCGGCGGCGGGCCTGCTGCTGCTTGGCGTCGCCCTGTTGCTGGGCCGACGCAGCGGGCAGGGGACACGCAGCCGCCCTGCACAACATCCTGCAGGGGCACGCGCAGCTACCCTGGCGCACCATCCTGGTCACGCTGGGCCTGCTGCTGTTGCTGCTGTTGCTGACCGTCAACCTCGGCGCCGCCTACCACATACTGGGAACCGACAAGGTCGGCCAGGATGTCCTCTACCAGTCCCTGAAGAGCATCCGCACCGGGCTGGTCATCGGCACCCTCACGACCCTGGTCATGCTGCCGTTCGCCGTGCTGCTCGGCATCCTGGCCGGCTATGCCCGCGGCTGGATCGATGACGTGGTGCAGTATGTCTACACCACGCTGAATTCCATCCCGCACGTGCTGCTGATTGCCGCCGCCATCCTGATGCTGCAGGTCTACATCGCCAACCATCCCGAACTGTTCGAAACCACGGTAGAGCGCGCCGATATCCGCCTGCTGTTCCTGTGCATCATCCTCGGCATCACCAGCTGGACCGGGCTGTGCCGGCTGCTGCGCGGCGAATCGCTGAAGCTGCGCGAGGCGGAATACATCCAGGCCGCGCAGTCTTTTGGTGTGTCGCATGCCCGCATCATCACGCGCCACATCCTGCCCAACGTCATGCACGTCGTGCTGATCACGGTGGTGCTGGATTTCAGCGGGCTGGTGCTGGCCGAAGCGGTGCTGTCCTACGTCGGTGTCGGCGTCGACCCCACCATGAACAGCTGGGGCAACATGATCAACGGCGCCCGCCTGGAAATGGCGCGTGAACCGGTGGTCTGGTGGTCGCTGCTGTCGGCCTTCCTGTTCATGTTCGCCCTGGTGCTCGCCGCGAACCTGTTCTCGGACGCGGTGCGCGACGCCTTTGACCCGCGCCTGCGGGCCCGCTGACACACAGGTAAAGGAACATGACACAACCCCTGCTAACCATCGAAAATCTCAGCGTCCGGCTCGGCCAGGGCGCCGGCTCGATCTGCCCGGTGGACGACGTCAGCTTCAGCATCAACCGCGGCGAGACCTTCGCCCTGCTGGGCGAATCCGGCTGCGGCAAATCGATGACCGCGCTGGCGATCCTGCGGCTGCTGCCGCAGCCCATCGGGCGCATCACCGGCGGGCGCATCCTGCTGGACGGCAGCGACCTCACCGCGCTGCCGGAGCGTGACATGCGCAAGGTGCGCGGCCGCCGCATCTCGATGATCTTCCAGGAGCCGATGACCTCGCTCAACCCGGTGCTGACCATCGGCGACCAGATCGGCGAAGTGCTGCGGCAGCACCACGGCATGCAGGGCACGCGACTGCGTGACCGGGTACTGGAGCTGCTGGACGCCGTCGGCATACCCGACGTCACGCGGCGCGCACGCGAATACCCGCACCAGCTTTCCGGCGGCATGAAGCAGCGCGTGATGATCGCCATTGCACTGGCCGGCGAGCCGGACCTGCTGATCGCCGACGAGCCGACCACCGCGCTGGACGTCACCATCCAGGCGCAGGTGCTGGAACTGCTGCAGCAGCTGCAGCGCGACACCCACATGGCCATCCTGCTGATCACCCACGACCTCGGCATCGTCTCCGGTATGGCGGACCGGGTCTCGGTCATGTACGCGGGCCAGATGGTCGAGGAGGCGGGCCGCGACCGCTTTTTCAGCGCGGCACAGCATCCCTACAGTCGCAAGCTGTTCGAGTCCCTGCCGGACGTGCGCAAGCGCGCGCATGCGCTGGACACGATACGCGGCACGGTGCCTGCGCTGGACCGCGAGTTTCACGGCTGCCGCTTCGCGGAGCGCTGCGATCATGCCTGGGACCTGTGCAGCACGCGGGTGCCTGGCTGGAACCCGGGCGCCGCGGGCCAGCATGCGCGCTGTCACCTGCTCGACACCTCGCTGACAATCCCCGCAGCCGTCATCGCCAGCAATCCACCCCGGCCGCTGGCGCCGGCAAGCGGGACGCAAAGCCAGCCGCTGCTCGAGGTCACGGACCTGAAGGTACATTTCCCGATCCACCGCGGCGTCTTCAAGCGCGTGGTGGGCCATGTCTACGCCGTCGACGGGGTGTCGATGGATATCCCGCAAGGCTGCACCCAGGCGCTGGTAGGCGAGTCCGGCTGCGGCAAGACCACGGTCGGCAAGGGCATCCTGCAACTGATTCGTCCCAGCGGCGGCAGCGTGCGCTTCGACAACACCGAGCTGACCACCCTGAAGGGGGAGCGACTGCGGCGCCGGCGCAGCGATTTCCAGTTCATCTTCCAGGACCCGTATTCCTCCATGAATCCGCGCATGCTGGTGGGAGACATCGTGGAGGAGGGCATGCTGGCCCAGGGCATCGGCAGGACGCGGGCAGAGCGGCGTGCCCGCGTGGAGGAACTGTTCGACCGCGTCGGCCTGTCCGCCAGGCACGTGCAGCGCTACCCGCACGAATTTTCCGGTGGCCAGCGGCAGCGCATCTGCATCGCCCGGGCGCTGGCCGTGGACCCGAAACTGGTGATCTGCGACGAACCGACCAGCGCGCTGGACGTCTCGGTGCAGGCGCAGATACTGAACCTGCTGAAACAGCTGCAGAACGAGCTGGGCCTGTCCTACCTGTTCATCACCCACAACCTCGCGGTGGTGTCCTATCTCGCCGACCGGGTCGCCGTCATGTACCTCGGCCGGATCGTGGAAGAGGGTCCGGTCGCCGAGGTGCTGGAACGGCCGCTGCACCCCTACACGCAGTCCCTGCTGTCGGCCGTGCCGCAGATCGACCCCGCCTCGCAGCGGGAAATTATTCGCCTGGAAGGCGACCTGCCGTCACCGGCCGACCCGCCGCAGGGCTGCCATTTCCACCCGCGCTGTCCTCGTGCCATGCCGCGCTGCCGCGAGGCCTACCCGGAAGCCACGGTTTTGGATGACCACAGCGTGCGCTGTTTTCTGCACGACTGAAGCATGCAACACTCAAATCAGGGGTCCCTTCTCCCTGAAGGGAGAAGGTCAGGATGCAGGGAATATAAAATACAATTTACTCAAATTTATCCCCTCTCCCCGACCCCCCCCTGTGGGGGAGGGGGGCAATTCGAATGGCCATCAATACGGCATTTAGTCAGAGCCCGAACCCACCAGCTTCAACGGTTGGAGAATTCACGGAAATCTAGGGCAGCCGCGCCCGATGATGCTAGAATTCGGGACTTTACCGACAACGAACACCAGACACACGAGGCAAATCAATGAGCATCCAGTCCTTCCATCCCCCCGTCCGCACCTTGATGGGTCCCGGACCGTCAGACGTCAACCCACGCATCCTCGAGGCCATGTCGCGCCCGACCATCGGCCACCTCGATCCGGTGTTCGTCGATATGATGGACGAAATGAAGGGGATGCTGCGCACTGCCTTTCAGACGAAAAACGAACTCACCATGCCGGTATCCGCACCGGGCTCCGCCGGTATGGAAACCTGCTTCGTCAACCTGGTCGAGCCGGGCGACAAGGTCATCGTCTGCCAGAATGGCGTCTTTGGCGGACGCATGAAGGAAAACGTCGAACGCTGCGGCGGCACTGCCGTCATGGTGGAAGACACCTGGGGCGTGGCGGTTGACCCCGACAAGGTAGAGACGGCACTGAAGGCGAACCCCGACGCCAAGATCCTGGCCTTCGTGCATGCCGAGACCTCGACCGGCGCCATCTCGGATGCCAAGACCCTGTCCGCGCTGGCCCACGAACACGATTGCCTGGTGATCGCCGATACCGTCACCTCGCTCGCCGGTTCTCCCCTGATGGTGGATGACTGGGAACTGGATGCCGTCTATTCCGGCACCCAGAAGTGCCTGTCCTGCGTACCCGGGCTGTCACCGGTCACCTTCAGCAAGCGCGCCGTGGAAGTTGCCACCACCCGCAAGACCAGGGTGCAGAGCTGGTTCATGGATCTCAACCTGGTGCTGGGCTACTGGGGCGGCGGCGGCAAGCGTGCCTATCACCACACCGCGCCGATCAACACCCTGTACGCCCTGCACGAGGCGCTGGTGATCCTGCTGGAAGAGGGCATCGAGAATTCCTGGGCACGTCACCAGCGGAACCATGACGCCCTGCGTGCCGGTTTCGAGGCGATGGGCCTGCAGTTCGTGGTCCCCGAGGGCCAGCGCCTGCCACAGCTGAATGCCGTCTCGGTCCCGGAAGGCGTTGACGAAGCCGCCGTGAGAAGCACCCTGCTGAAAGAATACAACCTGGAAATCGGCGCGGGCCTCGGTGCCATGGCCGGCAAGATCTGGCGTGTCGGCCTGATGGGCTTTGCGAGCAACCCCACCAATGTGCTGTTCTGCCTGGGCGCACTGGATGCCGTGCTGAGCAGCATGAAGGCACCGATCACTTCCGGTGTTGCCGTGGAAGCGGCCCGTGCGAGCTACCGTTGATACCGGATCTCAATGCGTAAAGGAGTCTCTGCCGTGAAAATAGTTACCCTGAAAGCCACGCTCACCCTGTCCTGCCTGCTGCTGGCGATGCTGGCAGGCCCGGGGCAGGCCGAAGAACCGGTAGTTTCCCGCCAGGATATTGATGTCAGCGGACTGGGACACAACCCCGACTGGCAACTGGAAATCATGCACACCGGCAACAGGATCAACTTCACCCTGGCAGGCACCGAGTACAGCTACAACTATCCCGCAACGGGACCCTCGCTGTACCGGGGAGCCACCCGCACCACCGTCTACCGCGTACCCAACGACGATCACTCGCTGAGCATCACCGTCAAAGGCGTCACATGCCGCGACAGCGAGACCGGCAAGTCCTATGAAACCACCATCACGGTCATGATGGACGGGGTCGGTTACCAGGGCTGCGGGGATGTGTTGAATCGCTAACAGTCTCACACCCGGGACAGCCCGGAACAGGTGCCCGAATTCCTGGATTCATCAGGAATTGGTATTCGACGGCGATGGTTAAGGGTTATCAGATTCTTGCACCAGCCGCAGAACTGTCAGCCTGCACGTGAACTCAACGGACAAGACTCTGACGACCCTTGATATTCCGAGACGTTAGAATGACCAGGTCATGTCTGCTTATTCTTGCGGTGCTTTTTCCGGTCAGCTTGCTTGCTCTGCAGGGGTGTGCGAGTGCGCCCGGGAATTATCCTGCTCAATGGCCTGAACGGGTCATCACCTCGAAGCAGGGCTGCCCGGACATTTCCGGCACCTACAATAATCCCGATAATGGCAGGAACCCGGCATATCTCTACGACAGCATCACGAATGCAGGAATAATATTCGGGACGCATGAATGCATCGACTGCAAGGTGATACTGGGATGGACTGATCCAGAACAGAATCAGTTATCAGTGACACTTCAGGACGCTACCGGGTCCACACTGGAAACAACACTGCTTGAACAGGACAGGGACGAATTCTCCTGCACGGAAGGTGCGATATTAATAAAATACCTGGCCGCGGCTGAGTTTGTCATTGCAGGAGGCATACGATCCGGCACCCGAAAATATTACCTGGCGGAAGATGGCTCCCTGATTCTGGATGACCATTTTTCAGCTGTAGGCCACTATTTTTATATCCCACTAGCCAATAAAACTATAGATTATGTTCGCTGGCTTAGAGCTGACGCTGGCGGTCTGAAACGCGCAGCAGACCATGAAGCGCGCAACCATGCATCATCGTGGGAACTCTTCAAAAGCAACGACTCCCGTGGCGAGCCTGACTTCAGAACGCTTTGCACGGCGGCTGATCAGGGTGATTCTCGTGCACGCAGGGAACTTGGGTATCTTCACTACCATGGGCTGTATGGTGTCCGCAAAGACCCTGTTTTGAGTGCCATGTGGTATGGCCTCATAGAATCCTACAGCCAGGGTCCGGATAATTTTAACACCGGCCGGGAACAGCTGACTCCTGAACAGCAAACCGAACTGGTAAATCTCTATATAAACTGGAAACCCGGCCATTGCGAGCGCGAACTGTCTGGAATTGAGTCAGGTAAAACAAACCAGGGAATCTCTGATTAATTCATGTATGACGTCATTGCGAGCGTAGCGCGGCAATCTCATAACCAGTGAATCAAACACTTAAAGATTGCTTCGTCACTGCGTTCCTCGCAATGACGAATTAATCAGAGCTTCCCTAGAATTACATGACTCTTTCCCGGTTTTTAATAAGTCAGAATCTTCGGCACAGCAGGTTCCAGGTCCTCAAACAGGTATTCTTCGTCTGTTTTTCCACTACAGTCACGGGAGTGATGCTTGCTCCATACAAGACATGAGGCGGCAGTTTCCAGAATAGAGACCCGGAATGTGGCCCGGCAGGCAACACTGCCAAGATCATTCATTGCTGTATCACCGACAGCAATGTCAATGACAATGTTGCCAATCTCGGTATGCGCAGGGGGGGGTGACACGAACGAAGCGGGGAGAGAGTCTTGCGTCGAAGAGGACTTGGCTATATCCGTTTGCAGCGATGTGATGAATGAGTCCTGGAATGCTACAACACCAAAACTGCCAGTCAGCAACATGCCTGGCACTTACTGCGGAGTAATGCTGAAAGGCTCTCTGCTGGGCCGGTAAATGCCAGAAACTGGTACACTCGTGCAACCCGGCGCACAATGCCGCGTGCACATACCTGAAGCCAGGCGATATGCCTAGAAGCAAGCAAAATACAATTTCCGAACAGCGTCCACCCAGCCGCGATCTTCGTGTACTGAAGCAACTGTTCACCTTTCTGCGACCCTACCGCAGTGCGGTGCTGGGTGCAGTGGTCGCGTTGCTGATCGCTGCTGCTGCGGTACTCGGTTTCGGTGTGGTCCTGCAGCGTGTCGTCGATCACGGCCTGAGCAGCGGCTCGGGTGCGGCACTGAACCAGGCACTGCTGCTGTTCCTGATTGTGGTCACGGTAATGGCGGCCTCGGTGGCGGCGCGTGTCTACCTGGTCACCTGGATCGGCGAGCGAGTGGTGGCCGATATCCGCAAGGCGGTGTTTGCAAAAGTTCTCAAACTGGAACCGGCCTTTTTCGAAGTGACGCGCACCGGCGAAGTCATCTCGCGCCTGACCACGGATACCTCGTTGTTGCAGGTTGTGGTCGGTTCGACGCTTGCGATCGCGGTGCGTAACGCGCTACTGATCAGCGGCGGACTGGTCATGCTGACCATCACCAGCGGCAAGCTGGCCTTGCTGGTATTGCTCGGGGTTCCCGTTGCGGTGATTCCACTGTGGCTGCTCGGGCACCGGGTGCGCAGCCTGTCGCGCAGCAGCCAGGACCGGATTGCCGATATCGGCGCCCTGATCGATGAAGTCTTGTACGGTATCCGCACCGTTCAGGCATTCTGTCACGAGCGCATCGACCAGCGGCGTTACGGCGATCAGGTGGAGGCCGCTTTCGATGCCGCCATTCGACGCACCCGGGTCAGCGCGCTGCTCACTGCCACGGTGATGTTGCTCACGTTTATCGCTGTCAGTCTCGTATTGTGGGTGGGCGGCCATGATGTACTGGCCGGACGCATCAGCGGCGGGCAGCTCTCGGCCTTTGTGTTTTACGCCTTGCTGGTCGCCGGTTCCGTGGGTGCGCTGAGCGAGGTGGCCGGTGACCTGCTGCGTGCCGCCGGCGCCACCGAACGGTTGCTGGAGCTGCTCAACACCGAACCCGTCATATCCACGCCGGCCGCGCCCGTTGCACTGCCCGAACCGGCGCGTGGCGAGGTGCAGTTACGCAATGTCACCTTTCGCTACCCGTCACGCCCCGATAGTCCCGCGCTCAGCGATCTGTCACTGACCTTGCAACCCGGCCAGAAAGTGGCGCTGGTTGGCCCGTCGGGCGCCGGCAAATCAACTGTGTTGCAACTGCTGCTGCGCTTCTACGATCCGGATGCCGGGGTGATTCGTTTTGATGGTGTCGATATTCGCGAGGCCGATCTGCAACAGCTGCGTCAGCGCATGGCGCTGGTGCCGCAGGACCCGGTCATCTTCGGCGCCGATGCCTGGGAGAACATCCGCTACGGTTTTCCCGGGGTCAACGATGCCGACGTGCGGCGCGCAGCCGAAGCCGCGCACGCGGCAGAATTTCTGGACCAGCTGCCGCAGGGCTTCAATACCTTCCTCGGCGAACGCGGTGTCCGTCTGTCCGGTGGACAACGTCAGCGAATCGCCATTGCCCGCGCCATTCTGCGTGACCCGGCCGTGCTGCTGCTCGATGAGGCCACCAGTTCCCTGGACGCCGAGAGTGAACGCCTGGTTCAGGACGCACTGGAACAACTGATGCAAACGCGCACCACGCTCATTATCGCGCATCGTCTCGCGACGGTACGCAAGGTCGACCAGATTCTGGTGATGGATGACGGCCGTATCATCGCCAGCGGCCGCCATGACGAACTGGTCGCGGCACACGGGCTCTATGCGCGGCTGGCGGCACTGCAGTTCCGCGATTCACCGGAGACCCTGGTGCAGCCTGCCGCCGGTCAGGAATAAACCGGCAGGCTATTTGCCAAATTCCGGGAATAGAAAAATAATGGATTGCCTGCCTTATCGTTTTGCTGCCTGATGCTGACAATCCCTGATAGTTAGCAGGGCAATAATGACTATTACGCTTGCAGCGTTTCTTCAGCGCCCATTTCCCTTGCAAGCCAACTCTTTCATGTACATTTAATTGACGCTGCGACCAACCAGGAGGATAAGGGTAGTTGGGAGACAGGTCAGCTGCAGCGTTTACCCAAAGGCTATTACTTTCAAAACACGGAGGAACAGACACTATGCAATATAAGGAAATAAAATTCGGTGTATCTATTTTGGCAGCCAGCTTAATGCTTGCTAACTCAGCCTATGCATTCGATATGGGTAACATGGCGAATCCATCCAAGTGGATGGGAGGCAATGACGATGATGATCGTTACGATGATTATCGTGGTGGTCCAGGCTATGGTTATGGCGGTGGCCCCGGTTATGGCGGTGGTCCCGGCTATGGCGGTGGTCCCGGCTATGGCGGTGGTCCCGGCTATGGCGGTGGTCCCGGCTATGGCGGTGGTCCCGGCTATGGCGGTGGTCCCGGTTATGGTGGTGGTCCCGGCTATGGTGGTGGTCCCGGCTATGGTGGTGGTCCTGGCTATGGCAGTGGCTATGGCGGTGCTCCCGCATACGCTGCACCGGGGGCCGGATCGAGTGACGCAGAAATCAGGCAATTGAAAGAGCGCATCAGGCAACTCGAACAAGGCGCGAGGTAGGCTAATACCTGCGTTTCAATCGATAAGGCAGTCGATGGCAAATGTGTGCAAGTTGCCATCGACACTTTCAGGCCGGTGCCCAATCATCTATTGACTGCTTGAAACAGCTTGGCAAATGACGGCATCTTGCCCGCCATTATTTGTACGAAATGTCAGGTATGACCGAGACGGCGTCTCACTCCTGCTCGAACAGGGGCAGGTACTGGCCGTATCCTTCCGCTTCCAGCTGCTCTACCGGTATGAATCGCAGCGATGCCGAGTTAATGCAATAGCGTAGTCCGGTCGGTTGCGGGCCGTCATCGAACACATGACCGAGGTGGGATCCGGCGAGGCTGCTCTTGAGTTCCGTGCGCTTCATGAAAAAGCGGGTGTCGGTGTGTTCAGCCAGCGCATTCTCATCGATGGGCCGGGTGAAACTCGGCCAGCCGGTGCCGGACTTGAACTTGTCCGTCGAACTGAACAGGGGCTCTCCGGAAATGATGTCCACGTAGATACCGGCCTGCTTGTTATCCCAGTATGCATTGTCAAAGGCACGCTCGGTTGCCTCTTCCTGGGTGACCTCGTACTGCAGGGACGTCAGGCGAGCGCGCAGCTCAGCTTCCGAGGGTTTGGTGAATTCAGCTGTCTGGCCGGCCGGCAGCGGGTTTGCAGGCGTTTGTTCGCGATCCGCATCACTCGCATCGAGCGCGAGCAACCCCACGCCAGGTAGCGACAGGAGCAGCGTTAGGGCAATCAATTTTCCTGCTTGCATGGATATTCCCTGTAAAGTGGTCTGGCGGATGCCGGTTACCGTGTGACTGCCAGAGCAGGCGCGAGTTCCGAAGTACCCAAGGATTCATGGGTATTAAGGATATTCTGAACAAGTCGCCACCCCGGCGAGGGCCGGGTAATGTATTGCTATCTCCCGGATTCCGCTCGACAATTGCTCCTGCATTGTTCTACCACCCACTTCCCTGTAGGCGTGCGCTCCATCCAGGCTACACGCTACTCGCCATTCAGGGGAAAGGGCACACAGTCCGATAAACTTCCCTGGAACTGGAAAGTATTTGCAGGGAGCTCCCATGAACGAACGCACCACGAAAATCATCGCCAACAGCCTGGCCGTCGTGGTGATACTGGGATTCCTCGCTGTCATCGTCAACAGCCTGCGCATCTACCAGGAATCCGCCAGCGTCTACGGCCCGACGGTACTCACGACCGACGCGGCCGGCAAGGTCTATACCAATATCGCGGCCACCCTGCATGTGCTGGATGCCAGCGGCGCCCACATGGACAGCATTCCCCTGGCAGAACTGGGCCTGCACGGGTCGACGCTCACCGACCTGCTGGCACTGCCCGATGGCAGATTGCTGATCGGCAGCAGCGGCAACCCGGCCATTCAGGCCTGCGACCTTGCGCTACGCCGCTGTGCACCCTTCATTCAATCCGGCGCGCAGCCCGTCTCCGCTTTCAAGATGGCCTGGGATGCGCAACGCCAGCGCCTGCTCGTGGTGGATGGTGAGCGCCATCGCATCCTGGTTTATAACCATAGCGGGGAACTGACATTCGAAAGCAGGGGCGGTGAAGGGGGGCTGAAGCTGCCGAACACCGTGCAGCTGACAGCGGAAGGGAAGGCGATCATCGCCGATACCAACCATCACCGCCTGGTCGCGCTCGACGCGGCAAGCCTGTCCGTCGAGCTCTGGGAAATGCCGGTAAGCAACGATCGCGGTAACTTCCGCCGCGTCTGGCCGACGGACTTCGTGCTCGCCGGGGACCAGCGTTTCTGGGTCATCCTGGACGACGACCTGCTGGAAAACGGCGATGTGCTGCTGTTCGATGCCGATCACAAACCCGTGCTGCGGCTTGCATTGCCGCCGGACTGGGACCCGATCAAGCTGCATGCACGGGGAAGTGATGTCCTGCTGGCCGGTTTTGGCAGTGTCGAACTGGTCAAGGTCTCCCTGCAGGGTGACGTCATCGAACCCTTTGGCGACAGTTCCTTTCGCGCGGCCCTTGCCGAGGTTCGTGAGCAGCGCCAGTGCGCAACGGACTGGTGGCATACCTGGATCTGGATCGCAATTGTGCCGCTGGCCATGCTGGCGGGGCTCGCCGCCTGGCTGGACTGGCGCAATCGAGGGGGCAGGGGCAGGAATCGAGACAGCACCGTGACATCCCGTGCCTTTGCGCCCGCAACCGGGGAGGTTCACTGGCTGGAGCCGAATCCCGGGATCGTCCGCCTGTGGCGCTATTCCCGCTGGCTGGTTTATGCATTGCCACTGCTGCTGCTTCTGCCCGTGGTATTCATCGTGGCAACGTCGGGCATGGAAGACTCCACTGTCATCATCACGCTGCTGCTTGCGGGAACCGTACCTTTCATGGCGATGCTGATAACTTCTGTCAATACCCTGAGCAAGGGGCGCCTCGGTGTTACACGCGACCAGATCGTGCTGGGCTCCACCGCCAGGGCGCAGCGACATTTTTACCCGCGGCAGATCGTGTACGGCCCGCGCTTCATTTCATCCGGGGACATCACCGTATTCACGGCAACCGGCAAGGGGGCGCTGTACGATGCAGAAGAGTTTCGTTTCTACCTGGAACCGCTGCTGGCATCGGCCAGGAAACTGAACAGCCTGCAGGGCTATATCTACCTGCTGCAGCAGGGCGACAGGCTGACCTGGGTCAACACCCTGGGCATTGCCTGCCTGGGCGGCCTGTACCTGTACGCGAAATTATTCATGGGGTGAAAGGAGACGCTGAATAAGTCGTCACCCCGGCGAATGCCGGGGTCCAGTTTGTTGACTTCCCTGGATTCCGGCATGCGCCGGAATGACGAATCGGGACTTGTTCAGAGTTCCCTTAGTTAATGTCCTGACTCAGGCGTCCTGTTTCTCAAAGTCATAGGGCAGGGCCTGCAGCCGGAAGGCCGGCCCGTCCGACGCACCCAGGTAAACATCCGCGGCATCAGCCGACTTGATCTGCAGCACCGCCAGTGCGGCAATGTCACCGTCCGGGTGGGGTTGTGCGTCCACGATCCGGCCCACGGGTTGTTCACTGTCAGTGGCGGAAAACAGCGGATCACCCGGCTGCGGTGGCTGCCCGGTGTCAATCCGCCCCAGGTACATGCGGCGCTTGAGGGTTCCCAGGTACTGCATCCGCGCCACGATCTCCTGGCCCGGGTAGCAGCCTTTCTTGAAACTGACTCCGTCGACGAGTTGCAGGTTGGCCATCTGCGGCACGAACAGTTCCGCCGTGGCTGCAAAGACACTCGGCATACCCGCCAGGATTTCCAGCAGCCGCCAGGCGAATTCCCCGACCGGCGCACCACGCACGTTGAGGCCGTCCCACAATGCCTGTGCGGATTGCAGCGAAGCCGCATATACCTCGAAGCGCGGCTGGATACCGGGAATGCGCAGGATGGTCAGGTCACCGCTGTGGACAACCTCGTCATTCTCCACCGGCACCTGGCCGGCCATCGCCAGCAACTCACCCAGCGCGTCTTCACCGGAAACGCCGATGCGCAGGAAGCTTTCGCTGGCGTCCTCCAGGGTCACGTCGGCACGCATCACGTACATGCGCAGTCGCTGGATGACCGCCTCCAGGGTATCCGCCGGCAGGCGCAGGTAATAACTGTCACCCTGGCGGAATACCCGCATCAGCCCCAGCATGCGGCCCTTGGGCGTGCAATAGGCATTCAGCTGACTGTGCCCGGCATCGAGGCTGCCGACAGCGTTGCTGAACTGCGCCTGCAGGAAATTACCGGCATCGGCGCCGTGTACCGCGATGACGCCGTAGTGGCCGAGGTCGGCAAATACCAGTCCGCTGACGCTGACGCGCTTTTCACGTTCCGGGTTGCCGAAATGCACCAGCCGGTCGCCTTCAAACTCGGCGCCGGCATCGGTCAGAAATGCTTTCCAGTCTGTTTTCATGGTGTTTGCGCTGTCTGAATGAAAGCCAAAGTCTAGTCGAACTGCACGTGACTGTCAGCACTCGCCAGGTCGGCAGCGTCTGCTGGTGTTCCACTGGCCGCAATGGTATAAAACCGGGAACCCGACCAACCCCAGACATGACAAATCAGACACCTGCGCCAGTCTATCTGAACCTGTTCCGGATTCGCTTTCCGGTTGGCGCGGTGACCTCGATCGCACACCGCATCTCCGGGGTCTGCCTGTTCCTTTCCCTGCCTTTCTGGATCTACCTGCTCGACCTGTCGCTCGCGGGGCCTGACGGGTTTGCAGCGGCGCTGGCTATCCTGCAATCCCCCTGGCTCCGGAGCGGCCTGCTGTTTGTGGCATGGAGCTTCTTTCATCACCTGTTTTCCGGTGTCCGCTTCCTGCTCCACGATGCCGGGGTCGGCTGCGAACTGCGGCAGGCGCGGCGCAGTGCCTGGGTTGTGAATATCGCCGGCCTCGCCATGACGGTCGCCTGCGCAGGGTGGCTGTTTTGAGCCGGCCGACGCATGGCCTGCGCGACTGGCTGCTGCAGCGTATCAGCGCCGTCTACCTGGCCGGCTTCCTGGTATTTGTCATCCTGCAAATCAGCCTCAGGCCCGCACACACCTGGCAGGAGTGGCATGCCTGGTTCGCGCACCCCGCCATGGCCGTGGCCAGCGCCGCCTTCATCCTGGCCGTGCTGCTGCACGGCTGGTTTGGCATGCGCGACATCGTGCTCGATTACGTGCACCGGCTGTGGCTGCGGCTGTTGCTGCTGTCACTGATCGGCCTGCTGCTCACCGGCTGCGGCCTGTGGGCGTTGCACGTTCTGCTGCCGGCGGCTCGCTAGACCATGGACCTGCCACGGCGCCAGTTCGACACCCTGATCATCGGAGCCGGCGGCGGCGGGCTGCGGGCCGCGCTGCAGCTGTCGCGCGCGGATGCGCATGTCGCGGTTGTCTCCAAGGTGTTTCCCACCCGCTCACATACCGTGGCCGCCCAGGGCGGGGTCAACGCGGCGCTGGCGAACGTGCGACCCGACAACTGGCACTGGCACATGTTCGATACCGTCAAGGGCAGTGACTACCTCGGCGACCAGGACGCCATCGAGTACATGTGCCGCGCCGCCCCCAAGGCGGTCTATGAACTGGAGCACTTCGGCGTGCCGTTCTCGCGCCTCGACGATGGCCGCATCTACCAGCGTCAGTTCGGCGGCCAGAGCATGAACTTCGGCGGCGAACAGGCCGCCCGCACCTGCGCCGCCGCCGACCGCACCGGCCATGCGATCCTGCACTCGCTCTACCAGCAGAACATTCGGGCCCGCACCCATTTCTTCGACGAGCACTTTGCGGTCGACCTGCTGAATGACGCCGAGGGCAATATCCTGGGTGCGCTGGTGCTGGATATCGCCACGGGCGAGAAGCTGGTCATCGAGGCCAAGACCACCCTGCTGGCGACCGGCGGGGCGGGACAGATCTTCCGCACCAACACCAATGCCCTGATCAATACCGGTGACGGCATGGCCATGGCGCTGCGTGCCGGGATGCCGCTGCAGGACATGGAGTTCTTCCAGTTCCATCCGACCGGCATTGCCGGCAAGGGCATGCTGATCAGCGAGAGCGCCCGCGGGGAGGGCGGCTACCTGGTCAACAGCGAAGGCGAGCGCTTCATGGAACGCTATGCCCCGCATGCGAAGGACCTCGCCAGCCGCGACGTCGTCAGCCGCGCCATCGTCACCGAGGTGCGTGAGGGCCGCGGCTGCGGTCCACGCAAGGACCACGTGCTGCTGCAACTGCACCACCTCGACCCGGAACTGATTCGCAAGCGGCTGCCGGCCATCCGCGACCTGGCCCTGACCTTTGCCCATGTGGATATGTGTGACACGGCCGTGCCGGTGTTTCCGACCGCCCACTACACCATGGGCGGCATTCCGACCAACCGCTTCGGCGAAGTCGTCGCCCCGATCGAGCAGGGTCCGGAAGAAACCCTGCCCGGGCTGTACGCGGCCGGGGAGTGCGCCTGCGTGTCGGTGCACGGCGGCAATCGCCTCGGCGGCAACTCGCTGCTGGACATCATCGTGTTCGGTCGCGCGGCAGGCAACCGGATCATCGAATACCTGCAGGAAAACCGCTACCACCGGGCATTGAGCGACGCGGCCATCGAGCCGGCCCTGCAACGGCTGGAGCGCTGGGGGCAGGGCGGCGACGGCGAGTCAGTGGACAACCTGCGCCGGGAACTGACGCAGGTCATGGAAGATCATTGCGGCGTGTTTCGCACCCGGGACGTCCTCAGTGCCGGCATCGAAAAGGTCCGTTCCCTGGAACAGCGCCTGCAGGATGTACGGCTCACCGACCACAGCCAGGTATTCAACACCGCACGCATCGAGGCGCTGGAACTGGAGAACCTCATGGACGTGGCTATCGCGACCATCATGTCGGCGCACGCAAGGGAGGAAAGCCGCGGCGCACATTCGCGCATCGATTTTCCCGAGCGCGACGATGTCAACTGGCTGCGCCACAGCCTGTACCACAAGCGCAGCCGCAGCGTGGACTACAAGCCGGTGCGCACAAAACCGCTCACCGTGGCATCGTTTCCGCCCAAACCCCGCAATTACTAGAACGGGAGCCGCGCAGCATGAAATTCAACATCTACCGCTACAACCCCGAGACCGATGCCAGTCCCCGGATGCAGGCATTCGAGCTGCCGGATGCAGACCTTGACCAGGAAATGATGCTGCTGGACGCCTTGTTGCTGCTGAAGGCGCAGGACGAAACGCTGGCCTTCCGGCGCTCCTGCGGCGAGGGCGTGTGCGGTTCCGACGGCATGAACATCAACGGGCGCAACGGTCTGGCCTGCATCACACCGTTGTTGAGCCTGAAGACGCCAGTGGAAATCCACCCGCTGCCCGGCTTGCCGGTCATCCGCGACCTGATCGTCGACCTGCAGCAGTTCTACACCCAGTACCGCAAGGTCAAACCCTACCTGATCAATGATGACCCGGAACCGGAAGTGGAGCATCGCCAGAGCCCGGCGGAACGCGACCGGCTCGACGGTTTGTACGAATGCATCCTCTGCGCCTGCTGTTCCACGGCCTGCCCGTCTTTCTGGTGGAACCCGGACAAGTTCCTGGGGCCTGCGGCACTGCTGCAGTCGTGGCGCTTCCTGGCGGACAGCCGCGACCAGGCAACGGATGAACGGCTGGCCAGCCTGGACGGGCCGTTCAAGCTGTTCCGCTGCCACACCATCATGAACTGCGTGGAAGTCTGTCCCAAGGGACTCAGCCCCACGCGGGCCATTGGCCACATCAAGGAACTCATGCTGAAACGGTCGATGTAATGCAGATTCAGGCAAACGACAGCGGCTACCGCCGGCTGGCATGGCAATGTCGGCGCGGCATGCGGGAACTGGATGAGTTGCTGTCTGCTTTTCTGGCGCAGGGTTACGCCGGACTCGACGCTGGCGGGCAGGCAGCTTTTGATGCCTTGCTGGCATACCCGGACGCCGTGCTGCTGGAACTCCTGATGGGTCGCATGGCCCCCGCCGACAAGGACACCGCGGACATTGTACGGGCAATACGCGACACCGCTGCAGCTTGATATCGGGCCTTCCCGGCGCATGCTTGCCTGGCTGTTGCTGCTGCATGCCGCGGCGCTGCTGGTCGTGGCTATCGCTGCCGTTACCACTACCGGCAATCCTGGCGCTGGTTGTCGCGGTCCTGTTGAGCCTGGCGTGGCACTGGCGGCTGCGGGCAAGTCCGCACTATCCGCATGCCGTGCGTAGCCTGCGCTGGGAGGCCGACGGCGACTGCATCCTGCAGCTGGCCTCCGGCGAGCAACTGACCGCCCGCATGGCCGAACATGCCTTCGTCATGCCCTGGCTGGTGATCCTGTATTTTCACGGCCGGCCGCGGCAACTGGTGCTGCTGCCCGACATGCTGCCAACGCAGACCTTCCGGCAATTGCGCGTGCGCCTGCGGCTGGAACTGCAGCAACATTCGAAAGGGTAAACCTTTCCAATGGAGCACATGACGTGACGAGTCACACGTCGCGGCAAAAGAGAATCCCTTCTCCCCACGGGAGAAGGCCAGGATGAGGGAATGTTAAGCAAGGAGTTTCCTGTTTTGATTCCCTCTCCCCAACCCTTTTATGCCCTTCGGGTACTCCCGATGGGAGAGGGAGTTAGCGGAACAGCAGTGCCTGCAAATACAATTCATACGGACCGGATTATGAGGACACCTGCATGTCCCGTGTAATCCATAGCCTGATGCTCCTGCTGTGCCTGCAACTCGCGTCCTGTACGGAGCCGCCCGATGCCGTCATTCGCTTTGGGCTGGCCAGCGCACCGGCCAACCTCGATCCACGCTATGCCACAGATGCGGCCTCGGCACGCATCAATCGGCTGCTGTACCAGCGGCTGGTGGACTTTGACACGCAGGTCAGGCCGGTTCCCGCGCTGGCTGACTGGCAACAACTGACGCCACTGCACTACCGCTTCAGTCTCAAACCGCAGCGCGCCCGTTTCCACGACGGCACGGCGCTTACTGCCGCTGACGTCGCCGCCACCTACCGTTCCATTCTGGATCCCGGCGGCACCTCGCCGCATGCCACCCCGCTGCGCCTGATCACGCGCATCGAGGTGATCGATGACACGACCCTGGACTTTCACATTGCGCGCCCTGATCCCCTGTTTCCCGGCTACCTGGTAATCGGCATCCTGCCGGCAGCGGGGATCGCGGCCGGGATGCCGTTTCACCAACAGCCGCTCGGCAGCGGCCCGCTCCGCTTCCTTGACTGGCCGGAACCCGGCAGGCTGCGGCTGCAGCGGCTCGACGACGACCAGCAGGTCGAGTTTCTGCATATCGGCGACCCGACCGTGCGCGTGCTGAAACTGCTGCGCGGCGAGGTGGACCTGCTGCAGAACGACCTGCCGGCGGAACTGCTGACCTACCTGGAGGAACAGCCGGAGATCGAGGTCACGCATGGCCCGGGCAGCAACTTCGCCTATATCGGCTTCAACCTCGCGAGTCCGCCCACGGCGGACATCCGGGTGCGCCGCGCCATCGCGCATGCCATCGAGCGCGATGCCATCGTGGAGCACATACTGGGCCACGCCGCCCGACCCGCGGCGGCCCTGCTGCCGCCGGATCACTGGGCCGGCAACCCGGCACTGCAACCGCTCAGCCACGATCCGGAACTGGCGCGGCAACTGCTGCAACAGGCCGGCTACGATGCCGCGCATCCGCTGGTCCTGCACTACAAGACTTCCACCGACCCCGTGCGGGTGCGCATTGCCACTGTCATCCAGCAGCAGCTTGCCGATGTCGGGATCGAGATGCGCCTGTCCAGCTATGACTGGGGCACTTTTTTCGGTGACATCAAGGCCGGCCGTTTCCAGATGTACAGCCTTGCCTGGGTCGGCATCAAGACCCCGGACATATTCCGCTATGCCTTTCACAGCAACTCGCTGCCCCCGGAAGGCGCCAACCGCGGGCGCCTCGCAAGTGCCGAGGTCGATCAACTTATCGAGGCGGCGGAGCAGGGCGCCACGCTGGAAGCACAGGCGCAATATTATCGGGAGGTACAGGCACGTCTGCTGAATGAACTGCCCTATGTCCCGCTCTGGTACGAAGATCACGTGGTGGCGGCACGGCGGGGAATCAGCGGCTACCGCCTCGCCCCCGACGGCAACTACGACGGCCTGCTGCAGGTGCAAAAGTCAGGTCCGTGATGAATGGCGCTGGTCAAACCTGTAGGTACGCCACCCTTCGGCGCGATTGTTTGAAGACACATCGCGGTCAGGAGACCGCTCCTACACCACTAGCTACACCTGTAGGAGCGCCGCCCTTCGGCGCGATTGTTTGCAGGCAGCTTCCGGTGTTGGCTAGCCAGCAAACTCATTTATAATCCACGCCATGCATCCCGAAGACTACCTGATCAAGGTCAGCATCGACGAACAGCGGCTGTTACTGCTGCACGGCGGCAAGACCTGCATGGATGTGGCAATCGCCACGGCGCGCAATGGGCCGGGCGAAGTCATGCACAGCGAGTGCACCCCGCGCGGCTGGCATCGCATCCGGGCAAAGATCGGGGCAGGTTGTCCACCCAACACGGTGTTTGTCGGCCGCCGTCCGACCGATGAGATTTACACCGCGGCGCTGAAGCAGGCGCACCCCGGACGTGACTGGATGCTGACCCGCATCCTCTGGTTATGCGGCCAGGAACCGGGCAAGAACCGCTTCGGGGATGTGGACTCGATGCGCCGCTATATCTACATCCATGGCTGTCCCGAGGAAGACCCGATGGGCGTGCCGTCCTCGCATGGCTGCGTGAAAATGCGCAATACCGAGGTCATCGAACTGTTCGACCGGGTTCCCGTCGGCACCCGCGTGCTGATCCAGGAAGCCCCGCTTTTGTAGGAGCGGATTGTATCCGCTCCTACAAAACGGACATTATCCCTCGATACCTGGATTCAGCGCGTGCGGAATCCGGGCTAAACAAAGGAAGCCCAACCCCGGATTACGGCCTGCGGCCTGCATCCGGGCTACATGGTTAAGGCGTTTTCCTGAAACTTCAATTGCTTTCCCGGTAGAGCGTCTCCACCACGTCGCGCTTGCCGGAGCGGTAAACCAGCTTCTCGCTGTCGACGGCGATGATCTCGTCGACCTCGGTCGTATCCACCAGCATCAACGGCGGCGTGCTCTCGGTATAAAACCAGGTGATCTGATCGCCGTCGAGGTACCAGTTGCCGCTGTAGCTCCACACCACGTTGCCCGCGACGGTCATGGTGCCGGCAAAACTGCTGTCGGGGTTGATGCTGAACAGCGTGATGACTTCACCCGCATCCGGGTGCTGTTCCTTTACCGTCCATTGCCCATGAAGCGACTCGGGCGCGATGGCAACCGCGGGTGAGGAAGGTATTTCCTGGAAATCGGCTGACTCCGGGTCACCGTCAGCTTCAAACCCAGGCTCCCCGGCTGGCAGCTGCTCATCAAGCGGATCCGGGGCAGCCGGATTGTCGGAACTCTCGACAAGTGAACCGGCAGGCATCGGGGCAACGGGCACAACCGGGTCCTGATCACTTTGACCAGTCGCCGCCTCGGGCTGGCTCGCTGGCATGGCAGGTACATTCGCCTGCGATTGCACGGGCTCCTGCGCAACCGGGGTCCCGGTGACCGGTTCCGCGCTGGCGGAACAGCAGCCGGCCAGCAGCAGGGCGGCCAGGCAGGTTTTCTGGAATGAAGGATGGCTGTTCATGCTGCGGCTTGCCCCTGTTTTTTCGTTGTGAAGGTAGCGACCACGCGGCGTCAATTGCCGAGGTGGGTATCAAGGAACGCTTTCAGTCCGTGAGTATACGCCTTGCGACTGGTCAGAAAAGCGTCGTTGTGACCGCCATTCATGTCCAGAAACTGTTTCGGTTCACGTGCCTGGCCAAACAGCTGTTCGCCCTGGGCAAAGGGAATAATCTCGTCGTCGCGACTGTGCACCACCAGCAGCGGCGCGGATATCCGCGTCACCTTGTCGAGGTTGTCATAGCGATAGCGGCTCAGCAGGCGCACGGGCAGCCAGGGATAAATCCCTGCGGCCATATCCGGCACCGAGGTAAACGCCGACTCCAGGATCACCGCGGCTGGCTGCGTGCGGCTGGCGAGATCCGCGGCAACGGCCGCGCCCAGCGATCGCCCGAAGATAATAATCCCGGCTTCCGGCAGGCCACGGACTTCAAGCAGGTAGCGCCAGGCCGCATCCACGTCGCGGTAGGTGCCGGCCTCGGATGGCCTGCCCTCGCTCTGGCCGTAACCGCGGTAGTCAAAAATCAGCACCTGCAGCCCGAGCGAGTGCAGCAGGTGAATGGAATCCAGCCGGTGGGAGATATTGCCGGCATTGCCGTGGCAGAACAGCACGGTGGCGCGCGGATTCTCCGCCGGGATAAACCAGGCATGCAGCCGCACGTCGTCGCTGGTCTGCAGATCGACATCCTCGTATGCCAGCCCGACAGCCGCCGGTGTCGCTTGCAGTTCGCGCCCCGGCATGTCGGGGTAGTAGAGCAGTCGTGGCTGCATGATGAAGAGATACAGCGCGAACGCGCCGTAGCACACGGCCGCCACGAGCAGCCAATACAGCAGGTTCTGCAGCGTCATAATCTGCGAAGCGTTGTTACACCGGCTTTCATCATACACCAGCCGGATATGTGATCTGTCCTCGAAGCATGGGCAGCGCGTAGGTTGGGCTGAACAACGTAAAGCCCAACAGGGCGTAATCGGCACGCGTTGGGCTTCGCAGGCTCAGCCCATCAACCTACGCGGCTAGCGGAGCGAGGTAGAGCCGCATAGCAATTGCAATATGCACAGTTTCGCCCGGGTAACCGTATAATCACGGCATGCTGTCATACCTCGTCCAGCGCCTGGCCGGCGCACTGCTGGTGATCTTTGGCGTAGTCAGCATCGTGTTCCTGCTGATCCACCTGATCCCGGGCGACCCGGTGGAGATCATGCTGGGCGAGTCCGCCGCTGCCGCCGACCGCGAGGCCCTGCGAATCAGCCTGGGACTGGACCAGCCGCTCGCGGCACAGTTCCTGAACTACCTCGGCGGACTGCTGCAGCTTGATCTTGGCACCTCCATCCACCTGCGCAGACCGGTGACCGACCTGTTACTGGAGCGGCTGCCGGCGACCGGGCTGCTGGCCGCGGTCAGCCTGCTGGTCGCGCTGCTGCTGGCGCTGCCGCTCGGCATCCTGGCCGCGGTGCGCCGGGATACGCCGTGGGACAGCGGCGCCATGGGCTTCTCCATGCTGGGTGTCTCCATCCCCAATTTCTGGCTGGGCCCGCTGCTGATCCTGGTGTTCTCGCTCTGGCTGGGCTGGTTTCCGGTCAGCGGCGGCAACGGCGTGGCCTCGGTGGTGCTGCCGGCGCTGACGCTCGGCACCGGGCTGGCCGCGGTGCTGTCGCGCATGGTGCGCAGCAGCATGCTGGAAGTGCTGGGCGAGGACTATATCCGCACGGCACGGGCCAAGGGGCTATCCGACCACCGGGTGGTGCTGCACCATGCCCTGCGCAACGCGTTGCTGCCGGTGATCACCCTGCTGGGACTGCAGCTCGGCGCACTGCTGGCCGGCGCGGTGATTACCGAGACCGTGTTTTCCTGGCCTGGCATCGGGCTGCTGACGATCGAGGCGATCCAGTCGCGTGACTATCCGGTGGTGCAGGCGTGCGTGTTGCTGATCAGCCTGTGCTATGTCGTTGTCAACCTGCTGACCGACCTGGCCTACGCGCAGGTCGATCCGCGCATCCGCCTGGGGGCAGGGCAATAATGCGCCTGTGGCTGCCGGCCGGCATCCTGCTCGCCTGGCTTGGCGTGGCACTGGTGGCGCAGTTCCTGCCGCTCTCGCCGAACACAATTGAACTGCAGCAGATCCTCGCCGCGCCGGGTGAGGGCGCCTGGCTGGGTCACGACGATCTCGGCCGGCAGATCGCGGACCGACTGGCCGTCGGTGCCCGCACCTCGCTGCTGGTCGCCGTCTGGGTGGTGGGCCTGTCGCTGCTGGCCGGCACCCTGTTCGGCACCGCAAGTGCCTATCACGGTGGCTGGTGGGACAAGCTGGCCGTGCAGCTGGTAGACATCTTCCTGGCATTTCCCGGCATCCTGCTGGCCATCGCGCTGGCAGGCCTGCTGGGGCCGGGCATCGACAACGTGGTCATTGCACTCACCGCGGTCGGCTGGGTAGGCTATGCCCGCCTGTCGCGCGCGCAGGTGCTGTCGCTGAAGCACCGCGAGCACGTGCAGGCAGCCGAGGCCCTGGGCAGCAGCCGCTGGTGTATCATGCGCAAACACCTGCTGCCGCTGATGGCGGCGCCGCTGATCGTCGAGGCGACCTTCGGCGTCGCGGCCGTGGTGATTGCCGAGGCGGGGCTGTCCTTCCTCGGCCTGGGTGTGCAGCCGCCGCAGGCCTCGTGGGGGGCAATGATCCGCGACGGCACCCGCTACATGCTGGTGGCTCCGCACATGGTGCTGGCACCGGGCGTGGCGATCTTCGCCGTGGTGCTGTCGATCAACCTGCTGGGTGACAGGCTGCGCGACAAGCTGGATACAAAAATGACTGCAAAGACAGGAAATCCAACATGACACTTGGCCCCCTGATGGTCGATGTCGCGGGCTACGAACTCGATTCGGAAGACCGCGAACTGCTGCGCCACCCTGCCGTGGGCGGCATCATCCTGTTTGCCCGCAACTACGGTGACACCGAACAGGTCACGGCGCTTACCGAAGAAATCCACCGGCTGCGCGACCCGCACCTGCTGGTGGCCGTCGACCAGGAAGGCGGGCGGGTGCAGCGTTTTCGCGACGGCTTTACCCGGCTGCCGCCGCTCGGCTGTCTCGGCAAAATCCATGACACGGACCGCAAACGCGCCCTGCACCTGGCAGAGGTGACAGGCTGGCTGATGGCGTCGGAAATGCGTGCGATCGGCGTCGACATCAGCTTCGCCCCGGTACTGGACCTGGATTACGGCGTCTCCACCGTGATCGGCAACCGCGCCCTGCACCCGCGTCCCGAGGGCGTGGCCGCACTTGCCCAGGCCTACCAGCGAGGCATGCATGATGCCGGCATGGCCGCCACCGGCAAGCACTTTCCCGGGCACGGCGCGGTCGTCGCCGACTCCCACCTGGAACTGCCGATCGATGAACGCCCCTACGAGGACATCGCCCAGTGGGACCTGGTGCCATTCGAGCGCATGATCCATGCCGGGCTGGCCGCGGTCATGATGGCGCATGTGATCTACTCAAATGTCGACCCCAACGCGGCGGGCTTTTCACCATTCTGGATTCGCGAGGTGCTGCGCAAGCGCCTGGAGTTCCAGGGTGTGGTCTTCAGCGACGACCTGAGCATGGCGGCCGCGGCCTGTGCCGGCGGCTACGAGGACCGCGCCCGCACGGCCATGGAAGCGGGCTGCGACATGGTGCTGGTATGCAACCAGCGCGAACCCGCCGCGGCAGTCGCCGATGCCCTGCTGGACTACATCAACCCCGTCACCCATTCCCGGCTGGTACGCATGCATGGCCACCCGACCAAAGGACTGCGGACGCTGCAGTCGGACCCGCGCTGGGAGCAGGCGGTCGCGGCGGTGCAGGGCTACGAGGAAATGCCGGAGCTGGACCTGGGCTGATGACCGGACACAGCGAAGCGGAGTTGCAACACGTACTGGATGGCGCGGAGCTGCTGCACGAGCCGCACGCAATACGCCAGGCGCTGGATCGCATGGCGGCTGACATTTCGGCGAGTCTCGCGGACACGCATCCCGTGGTGCTATGCGTACTTACCGGTGCCATCATCCCCACCGGCCACCTGCTGACACGGCTGACGTTCCCGCTGGAAATCGACTACCTGCATGCCACACGCTACCGCGGTGCCACGCAGGGGGAACATGTGCAGTGGGTGTGCAGGCCGGAAACCGACCTGCAGGGCCGCACGGTACTGGTGGTCGACGACATCCTCGATGAAGGCCATACACTGGCCGACATACTGGACTTCTGCCGCGACGCTGGCGCGGCGCGGACATACAGCGCCGTACTGGTGGAAAAACAGCACGAACGCAGGGCGGATGCCGTTACTGCTGACTTTGTTGGTCTAAGTGTCGAGGATCGCTACGTGTTCGGCTTCGGCATGGATTACAAGGGACACTTCCGGAACCTTGACGGGATTTATGCCGTTAGAGATGCTTAACAAATGCCAGGCAAGTCTGAAATAAGGCACGCCGCCGTACTACAGTAGCCGGCTCCTCCGATTGCGAAAGAATTGGAGAACGTGAAGGCATCGGCAGTGAGCCCGGTCAGCTCCGCCCCATTCTGGATCACCGGTACAAACAGCGTGACAGGCGCATCGTTTACCTTGCCCCGGAAGTCCGCAGAGGCCGGTGCGATACTGACCTGAACCTGCAGGGCATTCTTCGTCGTGAGGACTGCTGACGTACAGCACAAAATAATCAAGGTTAAATTGACAAAGATACAGGCACAACTTCGCGCGTTCACCGAGATCTACTGTCCACCTGAATCAGGTCAAAAATCGTGGCACGGCACCATGGAGAACAGGCGCTGCATATTGTCGCACCGTGCAATGAAGCTTCTATATCGGAAGCAGCCAAATCAAAGTCCATCTGACGCATGACTGCGACATAGTGTCGCACCGCTTCAAACTGCTGCAGCAATACGGTAGTATTTCGGCATATTATAATACTGCTTTTTTCTAATGCATTGGCGCGGTTTACGTCATGTTTTTTAACCAGCAGGGACTAGTCATTTCAAAATGTGAGGAAGGTATGCCATGAGTGAAGTCTTTACCAAAAGCATGGCGAGAAACATTTATTACGGGGGAAGCGCGTTCTTCGTCCTGTTGTTTCTCGCGTTGACATTCGATACCGCCGGCCAGGTGCCCAAGCGGGATAACCACGAGGCGATCACCGAACAGGTAGCGCTGGGAAAGGAGGTGTGGGAGGAAAACAATTGTATTGGTTGCCACACCCTGCTGGGTGAGGGTGCCTACTTTGCACCTGAACTAGGCAATGTCTATGAACGCTTCGGAAACTCTACGGAGGCCATCGTTGGTTTTATCAAGTCTCGCCCCGTTGATGGAATTCCGGGTCGCCGCAGCATGCCGCAGTTTAATTTAAGTGATGAAGAGCTGCAGGCGATCGCCGAGTTTCTGAAGTACGTCAACGGCATCAACACAGCCAACTGGCCACCGAACATCCAGGGCTAAGGGGATTATTATGAAGTTTCAATCACAAGCTGTCGCAAAACCCTATTTCGTTGCTGCTATTGGCCTGTTCATCGGGCAGATCCTGTTTGGCCTGATACTGGGGATGCAGTATGTCGCAGGTGATTTCCTGTTTCCGGAGATCCCGTTCAATGTTGCCCGCATGGTACACACCAACCTGCTGATCGTCTGGTTGCTGTTTGGCTTTATGGGTGCCGCCTATTACCTGGTGCCGGAGGAGGCCGAGCGTGAGCTGCACAGCCCGTTGCTGGCGCTGGCCTTGTTCTGGATTTTTCTGGTGGCTGGTGCATTGACTGTTCTGGGCTACCTGCTGGTGCCGTATGCCCAGTTGGCCGAAATCACCATGAACGACCTGTTGCCCACCATGGGGCGCGAGTTCCTTGAGCAGCCAACCATTACCAAGATCGGTATCGTGATCGTGGCGTTGGGCTTCGTTTACAATATCGGTATCACTATCCTGTCCGGACGCAAGACAGTTGTGAGCATGGTGTTGCTCACCGGCCTTGTCGGCCTGGCCGTGTTGTTCCTGTTCTCCTTCTATAACCCGGTCAATGTTGTCAACGACAAGTTCTACTGGTGGTGGGTGGTTCACCTGTGGGTGGAAGGTGTCTGGGAGTTGATCCTGGCTTCGATCCTGGCCTTTGTGTTGATCAAGGTGACCGGCGTCGACCGCGAGATCATCGAGAAATGGATGTATGTCATTATCGCCATGGCCCTGATCAGCGGCATTATCGGTACCGGTCACCATTACTTCTGGATCGGCACCCCGGAATACTGGCAATGGTGGGGGTCAATCTTCTCGGCACTTGAGCCACTCCCGTTCTTCATGATGACGGTATTCGCCTTTAACATGGTCAACCGCAGGCGTCGCGAGCATCCCAACAAGGCGGCGGTGCTGTGGGCACTGGGTACGGCGGTTATGGCCTTCCTCGGCGCTGGCGTCTGGGGTTTTCTGCATACCCTGGCCCCGGTGAACTACTACACGCACGGCACGCAGATCACCGCGGCGCATGGCCACATGGCCTTCTACGGTGCTTACGTGATGATCGTACTGACCATCATTTCCTATGCCATGCCGATTATGCGTGGCCAGGAAGCGGCTGACCCGCGTGCCCAGGTGGTGGAAATGTGGTCATTCTGGCTGATGACGGTCTCCATGGTGTTCATCACCCTGTTCCTGACCGGCGCAGGCGTGCTGCAGGTGTGGATACAGCGCTACACCGATGCCCCCGAGTCGTTCATGGTGGTCCAGGAAAAGATCGAGATCTTCTACTGGTTACGTGAAGTCGCCGGCGGGGTGTTCATGATCGGGTTAGTACTGTATGTCATTGCGTTCTTCGTCAAGGGCGGCGAACGCAAGATGGCTGGTAACGCCGTGACCGATACCGCCTGATGGAAATGGTCGCCAGTCACCCGGCAGTTCGTGATAAACAAGCACTGCCGGGTGACTTTGCGATCTGGATCTTTATCTATGCCGAGCTTCTGGTGTTCGGAATTTTCTTTCTTGCCTACGCCTTTACCCGTGCGCAAAACGTCGAATTGTTCAACGAGTACCAGCAGCACCTCAACCGGGAAAGTGGCGCCATCAATACCCTGGTACTGATCACTTCCAGTTATTTTGTGGTCATGGCTGTGAATGCTATTCGAAGAAATGCGGCACGGCGCTGTAGCCAATGGCTGATGCTTGCAATACTCAGCGGTGGCATGTTCGTGTTTATCAAGCTGTCCGAGTTTTCGGCCAAATATGCCGAGGGTGTTACGCTCAGCACCAATACTTTTTACATGTTTTACCTGTCACTGACCTTCTTTCATTTCATGCACGTATTGATGGGGATGGTGATTTTGGCAGCCGTTGCAATGAAGGCATACCGGGGTGCGTACAGTGCACGGGACCATACCGGAGTCGAGACGGGTGCTTCCTACTGGCACATGGTCGACCTCGTGTGGATTGTGCTGTTCCCGCTGGTGTACGTGCTGCGCTGATATGGATAGAACGGGCTACAGGGCATTGCAGGTCTGGCTGGCGCTGGTGCTGCTGACACTACTGACCTACGCGGCGGGCAGGGCGGGGCTGGCTGGCCCCCTGTTGATTACCGGCATATTGCTGTCGGTTGCCGTCAAGGGGCAGATGGTGGCGGATGTATTTATGGGCTTGAGGGGCGTGCGTAGTCCCTGGCGCTGGGTGGTGACCGGCTGGCTGTGTATTGTACTGGTGCTGATTGGCGTGGCCTTTGCTATGGGAGAATCCTGAAATGGCGAACGAAGTGCGACAACTCCCGGTGTCCGGCAAGGACATCCCTTTTTACCAGCCACAGGGACGCGAGGTGGCGTTGTTTGAATATGCATACCGCAGCCAGCTGCCGATGCTGCTCAAGGGGCCAACTGGCTGCGGCAAGACACGGTTTGTCGAACATATGGCTGCGCGCCTCGGGAGACCCCTCTATACAGTGTCCTGCCACGATGACCTCACAGCGGCTGACCTGGTGGGGCGGCACCTGATCGGCGATGGAGCCACCTACTGGAATGACGGTCCGCTGACACGGGCAGTTCGTGAAGGCGCCATCTGTTACCTCGACGAGGTGGTTGAGGCACGCAAGGACACCACGGTTGTTTTGCACCCGCTGTCCGACAACCGCCGTATCCTGCCTGTTGAGCGCACCGGAGAAACGCTGCATGCACCACCGGAGTTCATGCTGGTGGTGTCCTACAATCCGGGTTATCAGAATATGCTCAAGGGTATGAAACCCTCAACCCGGCAGCGCTTTGTGTCAATGCGCTTTGATTTTCCCGACGCGCAGACCGAACAGGCGATTATTGTTCGTGAAACCGGAGTCGACGAGATGCTGGCCGGGCGACTGGTCAGGCTGGCGCACAGCCTGCGTGCCCTGAAGGATCACGATCTGGAAGAATCGGCATCGACCCGTTTGCTGATTTATACCGCACAGTTAATACGTGACGGCTTTGATGCCATCGAGGCCTGCCGGGCCGCACTGGTCGAACCACTCACCGACGACGGGCCTACCGTCGAGGCACTGATGGAAGTTGTGCAGGCTGACTTCGGAGACTGAGGTGGACGCCGAGGCCGGAAAGTCACTGGCAGTAGCTGCACAAAGTCTATTCTTGGTGAACCTGATGCTTGCGCCTGGCCTGGCATTCGCGCTGTTGCTGCTGTTGTACCGGTTCAATCGCGGACGTGCAGATGCGCTGGCGATGAATCACCTGTCGCAGACCGTGGGTGTCAGCCTGACTGGCGGCGCCTTGATTCTTGTGGCATCAGCCTTGTTTTTTCTTCTGGGCGGCCTGGATTCCGGCTATACCTGGATGGTGGTGATTATTTATTTCACCTTCATTCACAGCTGCCTGATATTGATGGGCGTCATGGGCCTGGTCAAGGCCATGGCGGGCCAGCACTATGTCTTTCCCCTGATCGGTCGACCGTTTCGTCCATGAACGCGGTCCAGCGCCAGCGACTGTTGTGGCGTACGGCGTTCTTTGCGCTGTTTGTGCTGGCGCCGATCCTGGATCTGTTCCGGTTCGATCTCACCCAGGGACACTTCATGGTGCTCGGTATACCCTGGACCCTTGGAGTGCGCGATGTAGGTGGCCTCGAAGCCAGTCTGAATATTGTTCTGCGCGGCTTTCTGCCAATCGCACTGGTTGTCGCTGCCGGTGTCTGGGTATCGTGGCGTTATGGTCGCCTCTACTGTGGCTGGTTGTGCCCGCATTTCTCGGTGGTCGATACCATCAACAACCTGATGCGTCGTGCCAGCGGAAAGCCGACTCTCTGGCAGCGCGAATGCCTGCCGGAAGTGCAATCAGATGGTGTGCGGATACGTCCACGGCACGACGTGTGGTTGCTGGTCGCGCTGGCGGTATTATTTTTCTCACTATTGTGGGCGGTCTCATTGCTGACCTACCTGCTGCCGCCGGCCGAGGTCTGGGGCAACCTGTTCACGGCTTCGCTGACCCGTAACCAGTTCATTTTTATCAGCGTGGCCACCGTGCTGTTTGTTGTCGAATTCACCTTCGCGCGCCACCTGTTCTGCCGTTATGGCTGCGCTATCGGCCTGTTCATGAGCCTGGTGTGGATGGCAAACCGCAAGGCCCTGGTGGTTGGTTTTGACCGCAAGCGGGCCGACGAATGTGCAAGCTGTGACACTTCCTGTGAGCACGCCTGCCCGATGCGTCTGCAACCGCGCCGGATCAAGCGCAAGATATTTACCTGCACCCAGTGTCAGCAGTGTGTGCAGGCCTGTGAACGCGTCAACCGGCCACCGGGCAAGCAGAGCCTGTTACAAATGGTAGAAGGGCAGTGCGCGCTGGATGTCTCCGACCGGGACTTCGGGCGCCGTCCCAGGATACCTGCCGACTGTTTTCGCCGCAGGGCACAACAGGAGACGGGTAGCTAATGGAAGAATGGGTTGGACAATTGTGGCACAAAGCCATTACCCGTGTGGCCCGGCGCGAGTATCCGGAGGCGGCTGTCAGGATTGATGAAATTCGGCGTCCCGCGGCGGTATTGTTTCGTGCGCTCGGGGGTGATGGCGGACTGCGTATCGAGACCGCCAATGAAACCGCATCCACTGCTCGCCGCAAGCTGCTTAGCCGCATCGCCGGTACAGGCAAGCAGGTGTCCCTGGCATGGCGTGATAACGATACCTTGCGATTACCGGCAAGTATCGCCTGGTATGCGGAGCGTGATCTTAATCGTCAGTTGTATCTGTGGCTGGCAGCTCTGGCGACACGGGATGGATGCAGTAGCGGTGACTGGTTGCAGCAGAACGCCACCGCTGCGGCCGAGCTGTTGACGGCGCACCCGGGACTGGTGCGCCGTTACCACACGCTGGTTGAACAACACCTGTTGCAACGCCCGGACGTGCACACCCTCAGGGCCGATGAAGCCTTGCAGGAACAGATGATTCGCCAGGCACTGCTCGATCCGGCATCGGTGAGCGGACCCCTGGTTACTGCCAGTGTCGCGCCGCAACCGGTGCCGCTCTGGTTGCACCCGGAGCCACCTGTCCAGCAACCGGCCAAGGCGGCCGGCAATGATGAGGACACGGACGATGAAGCCGCTGATCAGCACAGCAAGCAGGTCAATAGCGACAAGCGCCGTCGCGGTGAACGCGTGGAGGCCCCGGATGGCCGGGAAGGCCTGCTGGCGTTTCGACTCGAGAGCCTGTTCACCCGTGCCGAATATGTCGCAGTCGACCGGACTACCGAGGAAAATGAAGACGAGGATGCACAGTCGGCGCTGGAAGATATGGATGTAGTCAGCGTGGCAAGTGACCGCAAGCGCACCGCTGCGTGCCTGCGCTTTGATCTCGATCTGCCGCCGGAGGATAACGACGACATATACCTCGGCGAGGGGCTACCCCTGCCGGAGTGGGACTACCGGCAGCAGTTATTGCAGCCCGGTCATTGCCGCCTTCAACCCATGCAGGCACGTGATGCCGGTCTGTGTGGAATTCCCGCGCACCTGCAGGTCAAGGCCCGCCGGCTGCGCCGTTTGTTCGAGGCGTTCAAGCCGCGCCGGCACTGGTTGAGCGGGCAGGCCGAAGGCAGTGAACTGGATATCAATGCACTGATTGATTACAACACTGATCGCCTGCGTGGTATCCGCCAGGCCGATACAAATCTGTACCGCAGTTTTCAAAATGCCGAGCGTGATTTGTCCTGCCTGTTGCTCGCGGACCTGTCATTATCAACGGACGCCTACGTCAGCAACGAACAGCGTATTATCGATGTGGTGCGCGATAGCCTGTTCCTGTTTTCCGAGGCATTGCAAGCGACAGGCGACCGGTTTGCCATGTATGGTTTTTCATCGCGCCGGCGAAGCCACGTGCGCTTCCACACTCTTAAAACATTCGAAGAACCCTGTAACGACAAGGTGAGAGGACGTATACAGGCCATACGCCCGGGTTACTACACGCGTATGGGTGCTGCCATCCGTTATTCAGCCCAATTACTGAGTAAAGAGGCCTCCAGTGAAAAGCTGCTATTGATTCTCACCGACGGCAAGCCCAACGACCTGGACAAGTATGAGGGCCGTTACGGTATTGAGGACACCCGCATGGCGGTGCGCGAAGCAGCCAGGTTGGGTGTAAGACCATTCTGCGTCACCATTGATGAAAAGGCGAGGGACTATCTGCCATACTTGTTCGGCAACAAATCGTACATGCTGTTGAGGAATGCAGGCGAACTTCCTGCCAAGCTGCCGCTACTGTATGCACAGATAACCGGGTAGTTTGCGCAGGTGAATTCACGCAGCCTGCCGGCGCCATCCCTGCAAATCACTCATGACTTGCAGATACAAACCCCGTGATGCTGTGCGTGCTCACCGGCGCCACCATCCCCACCGGCCACCTGCTGACACTTCCGGAATCTTGACGGGATTTATGCGGTGAGAGACGAACAGTCTTCAGTCTCACGGCATCGACTTCCAGCATCCTGCGACACTTTTCATTACCACGGCGTTCCTGAGTGACCTCGTCTCGAATGTGCCCGCAGTCATGCTGCTCATTCCGTTTGCGAAGGATGCGATCGCTGGTCCGGCGATGGCGCTGGCGGCCGGAATAGCCAGCAATCTCATTATCATCGGCAGCATTGCTAACATCATTGTCGTCGACGCCGCTGCACGTTCCGGCCTGACGATCTCATTCCGGGAACACGCCCGAACCGGCGTACCGGTTACGATTCTCTCCCTGCTCATCGCGGCTGGCTGTGGTGCATTGTAAAATGGGGACAGACCACACTTTAGCCAGGCAACCAGGGGATCGGATCACTTGATTCTCTGCTCCTGCTGATGCTACTAGTGGGGTAGGAGCGGTCACCTGACCGAGATTAGGTTCTAAGGAACCTCTGATCAATTGAAGCAGATGATACCCTTGTGCATCAAAGACCAGCATTTCATTAAAATCCATCCCTGAACGCTCTGTTTCAGGGTGTGGTTCCGTCAGGATGACTTGTATTGAATCATCCCGGTGTTTTTCAGACGCACCTCACCTGTGGTATTCGCAATAATCGTCTCTTTGCCATCACCAGATTGATCAAGGCACAGTTCACAAACAGGAAGTGCGCATTCTTATTCAGCCCACGATAGCGGACCTTGGTAAAGCCAAATTGACGCTTCATGACATGGAAGATGTGCTCCACTTTTGAGCGCACTCCGGACTTGTTGCGGTTGCGTGACCGATCTTCATCTGACAACGTGTGGTGACGGCTGCCCTTGTGCTGTGTAAAGTCTTTGGCGTTCGGTGCATTCTCACGCAGCACCCGTTTCTGCCCCGTATACGCAGAATCACCCCAGACACGGGTCTCCTCACCATAAAGGAGGTCTTCGAGCACCTGCGAGTCATGGACGTTGGCCGCCGTCGCCACCACCGAATGAATCATTTTTGTTTTACTGTCGACGCCAATGTGTGCCTTCATACCGAAATACCACTGGTTGCCCTTGCGCGTCTGGTGCATCTCCGGATCACGCTTCTTATCCTTGTTTTTGGTCGAACTCGGGGCATTGATGATGGAGGCATCCACGATGGTACCGCGGGCCACTTTCATCCCGTTCTCTTCCAGATAGACATTGACCAAGCGAAACAGCTCATCACCCAGATTATGTCGCTCCATCAGATGACGGAAGTTGAGAATCGTACTCTCATCCGGCACCGGTTCCCGCCCCAGATCAATGCCCACGAAGGTCCGCATGGTGCGTGAATCGTAAAGGACCTCTTCTGCACCGGGATCGGATAAATCAAACCAGTGTTGGAGAAAGTGAATGCGCAGCATGCGCTCGATACCATCCGGCCGTCTGCCCGCACCTTCCGGCTTCGGGTAGTACGGCTCAATCGCGCTACACAGTTCCTGCCATGGAATGATCCGATCCATGTCATCCAGGAACAGTTCCTTGCGGGTCTTCTTGCGAAACTTCTCGAAACTACCGTCGGCTAATGTCTGTTGACGCATCGTTCTCACTTCCATATCAATCAACTGCGCGTATTATTGCAGAATCGGATAATTAATCAGATTCCCTAAAAATATGCACTCAAACAGCATCGCAATTATCGGCGGCACGGGCCTGACCCGGCTGCAGGGACTGGAGATCACGCAGCACAAGGCGCTGCAAACGCCCTACGGCGAACCGTCGGCCGCGCTTGTGGTCGGTACACTGCATGGCAGGGAAGTGGTCTTCCTCGCACGCCACGGCGACAACCACACCATTCCCCCCCACCGGGTGAATTACCGCGCCAACCTGTGGGCACTCAAGCACCTCGGGATCAGCCGGGTGATTTCGGTGTGTGCGGTAGGCGGTATTACGCAGGATACCGGGCCCGGGGTAATCGTGATTCCCGACCAGGTCATCGACTACACCTGGGGGCGCGCGCATACCCTGTACGAGGACGGTCTCGACGCGGTCACGCATATCGACTTCACCGAACCCTACTGCGAGGCACTGCGGCAGGAACTGCTGACGGCAGCAGCCAGGGCGGGAATCGACGTCCTCGACAAGGGGACCTACGGCGCCACCCAGGGTCCGCGCCTGGAAACGGCCGCCGAGATCGACCGCATGGACCGGGATGGCTGCGATATCGTGGGCATGACAGGCATGCCGGAGGCTGCGCTGGCCCGGGAACTGGAGTTGTGCTACGCCGCCTGCGCGGTGTCTGCGAACGCCGCGGCGGGACGCGGCCCGGGGCCGATCACCATGGCTGAAATCGAGGCCACCCTCGTTGAGGGTATGGCGCGGGTACATGCGGATACTGGAACAGGTTATCCGCGGCGCGAACTGAAATCCGGATCAGCCGGTGCAGGTGTAGGTTGGGCTGAACAGCGTGAAGCCCAACATGTCGGGATCGACGAGAATTCCACATCGTTGGGCTTCGCAAGCTCAGCCCAACCTACGCACTGTCATCCCCGGATTTCGCTGCGCTCCATCCAGGCTACATGTCGCAAGTGCGACTAGCAGGTCAACCCGGGAACAACGTCAACGGGTCAGCTGGTCGTCATCCGGGCCTGCTCCTGACACTGGCATGTCTACCGACCCAGGTTCCGCTGTCGCTTCTTCGGGCTCCGGCTCGGGTTCATCTTCCGGTGCATCGTAGGGCGTCACCATCGCGATCATGCCAAAGCGCGGGTGATCGAAATAATGCATTTCCCGGCTGCGCATGCGGCGCTTCTCGCGCAGCCGGAAGGCCGGCGCACTGCTCGGACCATCAGAGTACTGGGCCGGCGCAGCACCACTCGCCGTCATCAGCAACAGATCGACGTCGAGATGCAGGTAACGCTCGCGCACCAGGGTCACGCTGCCCTCGATGCTGTCCCTGCCGTTCTCGGCAAAGGAATGTATCGGATAGGCAATGGCGTGTGCCGCATCGTAACCGACCTGCCGCCAGGCCCGGTGAAACAGGACCGAGTAGCCGCTCGAATTGCGCAGGCCGCCGCGAACGCCATCCAGCTGGTACAGGGAACGGGCCAGCTCGGTAAACTCGTCCTGCGAGAATACCCGCGTCGGCTGCAGTTCGCTGCTTGCGGGTGTCGTCCATTGCTCGCCGGCATCCGATTTAATGTTGTTGCGGAAGATGATGATTTCGACATCGTAGATCGGGGGCGCGGCAACTGCCGCCTGGGTTAAAACAAGCAGCAGCCCGGCAATGGCACGCCGTGCTGTTGTCATTAGACCCGATAGTTGCATAAGTCCAGCGTAGGAGCACCCTAAAGGGCATAAACGCCTTGCAGGCGCGAATCGCGGCTGTAAGCCGCTCCTACAGGAAGGTTTTTTGCAATGACCGGGTAGATTCTGTTTGCAAGTCGTCATGGTTATTCCCTATTCACTGCCACCGGACAGGTCAACGTCCTGGCCCGCCAGCAGGGCAAGCAGTTTCCGGACAATCTCGAAACGCGCCGCTTCTGTCGGGTAATCTCCGAACAGGCGTAACTTGTCGCCGCCTTCGAAGCGGAAGTGTTGCGGCTGCGTCTGTACCAGCCCGATCAGTCTGCCGGTATCGATATCCGGCGCATCGCCGAAGAGTATACGGCCTTCGCTGGCGCCGATCTCGATTTTTCTGATCCCCAGCGGGGCCGCATCGAGCTTGAGCGCGGCGATGCCGAACAGGTTTTTTGCAGGCTCCGGCAGCAGGCCGAAGCGGTCGATCAGTTCAACCTGCAATTCACGCAGGGCCTGCGCATCCTCGCAACCGGCGACGCGCTTGTACAGCACCAGCCGGGTATGCACGTCCGGGATGTAGTCTGACGGGAACAGCGCCGGCAACAACAGGTCGATCTCGGGGCCCTGGTGCAGCGGCTGGTCGAGGTCCGGCACACGGCCGGCCTTGAGCGCCGCCACGGCGCGCTCCAGCAGGTCCATGTAGAGCGAGAACCCGATCTCGTGGATCTGCCCGCTCTGGTCCTCGCCCAGCAGTTCGCCGGCACCGCGAATCTCCAGGTCATGGGTCGCCAGCGAGAACCCGGCGCCGAGCTCTTCCATCGAGGCGATCGCCACCAGCCGCTTCTCGGCATCCGCGCTCATGGCCTTGCGCGGCGGGGTGATCAGGTAGGCATAGGCGCGGTGGTGGGAACGTCCCACCCGGCCGCGCAACTGGTGCAGCTGCGCCAGCCCCAGCTTGTCGGCACGGTTCATGATGATGGTGTTCGCCGTGGGCACGTCGATGCCGCTCTCGATGATGGTGCTGCAGACCAGGACGTTGAAGCGCCGGTGATAGAAATCCAGCATCACTGCCTCCAGGTCGCGTTCGCGCATCTGGCCATGGGCGACACGAATGCTGGCCTCCGGCATGATCTCGGCCAGCTCTTTGGCCATGCGCTCGATGCTCTCGACCTCGTTGTGCAGGAAATACACCTGGCCGCCACGCTTGATCTCGCGCTGGCAGGCCTCGCGAATGATGGCCTTGTCCCACTCGCAGATGAAGGTCTTCACCGCCAGCCGGTGCGGCGGCGGGGTACTGATGATGGACAGGTCGCGCATCCCGGACAGCGACATGTTGAGCGTGCGCGGGATGGGTGTGGCGGTGAGGGTGAGGATGTCCACCTCGGTGCGCAGCTTCTTGATGACCTCTTTCTGGCGCACGCCGAAGCGGTGTTCCTCGTCGATGATCAGCAGCCCCAGCCGCTTGAACTTCACTGCCGGCTGCAGCAGCTTGTGGGTGCCGATCACGATGTCGACCGTGCCGTCCTGCAGTCCCTGCAGGATGCTGTCCTGCTGTTTGCCGGAGCGGAACCGCGACAGTACCTCGATGCGTACCGGCCAGTCCGAGAAACGGTCGCAGAAATTCTGGTAGTGCTGCTGCGCGAGGAGCGTGGTGGGCACCAGCAGTCCAACCTGCCTGCCGTCCTGCACGGCCAGGAACGCTGCCCGCATGGCGACTTCCGTCTTGCCGAAGCCGACATCGCCGCACACCAGCCGGTCCATGGGCTGTTCGGACTGCATATCAGCGATAACCATTTGGATGGTCTGCTCCTGGTCAGGCGTCTCCTCGAAGGGAAACGCCGCGGCAAAGGCGGCATAGTCATCCTGGGGTGCGCCGAAGGCATGGCCCCTGCGCGCCGCGCGCCGGGCATAGACATCCAGCAGTTCCGCCGCCGCATCACGGATGCGCTTGCCGGCCTTGTGGCGCGCGCGTGCCCACTGTTCCGAGCCGAGCTTGTGCAGTGGCGCATTCTCGGGAGAAGCCCCGGTATAGCGGCTCACCAGTGCCAGTGAAGCGACCGGCACGTACAGCTTGTCGCCGCCGGCATATTCCAGCGCGAGATATTCCGCCTCAAACTCACCGACCTTGAGGGTCTCCAGGCCAAGGTAGCGGCCCACGCCGTGTTCCTCGTGGACAACCGGGGCATTCAGTTCCAGGTCGGTCAGGTTCCGGATGATGCCGGCCGGGTCGCGGGTGGGCTTTCTGCGCCGCGTCTGGCGGGCGTGCTCACCGAACAGGGCGGTTTCGGTGACGATCGCCAGCGCGGGCTGCGGAATCAGCAGACCCTGTTCCAGCGGCGCCACCGTGATGGCCAGTGCCGCTTCGCCGTCCCTGAAGGACGGCCAGTCGGGCAGCACCTGCGGGCGCAGGCCGAATCCATGCAGCTGGTCCAGCAGGGTCTCGCGCCGGCCGGTGGACTCGACGCTGATCAGGACGCGGCCGGGAAAGTCACGCAGGAACTGCTCCAGCGCGGCAGCCGGGCGTTCCAGCCGCGGCCTGATCCGCACCTCTCCCGGGGTCCGGGCGGCGTAGTCGATGACCGGTATCGCGGGGGCAGGGGGATTGAAAAGGTTGATCGACACCCGCGCGTAGTGCGTGATCCGCTGCTGCAGGTCGGCCGTCTCCAGATACAGGTCCGCTGGCGGCAGGATCGGACGCTCGAGGTCGTGGCGCCTGGCCTCGTAGCGTTCCTGCAACTGGTCGCAGAACTGCCCGCAGGCCTTGTCGATGCCGTCCAGTTCCACGATGCAGGTGTCATCCGGCAGGTAGTCGAACAGCGTGCTGGTCTGCTCGAAGAACAGCGGCAGGAAATATTCGACACCGGGCGGTGCGATGCCCTGGCTGACATCGCGGTAGATGCTGCTGGCCTGGGGATCGCCCTCGAAGGTGACGCGGAAGCGCTGCCGGAACTGCCGAATACCGGCTTCATCCAGCGGAAATTCCCGGGCCGGCAACAAGCGCACAGCATCCTGTCTGTCCAGCGAGCGTTGCGTCTCCGGATCGAAGGTCCGGATGGACTCGATCTCCTCGTCAAACAGGTCGATTCGATAGGGCAGCTCGCTGCCCATGGGATACAGGTCGAGCAGGGAACCGCGAACGGCGAATTCACCATGTTCCATGACCTGCGCAACACAGCGGTAACCGCTGCTGTCCAGGCGCGCACGGATCTCTTCCAGCACCAGGTCCTCGCCGGTGTTCAGGATGAGGCTGTTCCGGTAGATGAAGTCGGCGGGCGGCAGGCGCTGCAGCAGGGTCGCCACCGACACGATCAGCAGGCCCTGCTGCAGGTCGGACAGGCGGTACAGGGTCGCCAGGCGCCCGGAGATAATATCCTGGTGCGGTGAGAAGCTGTCGTAGGGCAGGGTCTCCCAGTCAGGGAAGGTGATGACGGAAAGGGTGTCCGCTGCAGCAAAGAACGCGACCTGCTCCTGCAACTGCTCGGCCGTCTGCATGTCCGGCGTCACGACCAGCAGCGGACCACTCGCGGACTGTACGGCATTGGCGATGGCCAGTGCCTGGCTTTCACCGCCCAGCCCGGCCCACAGCAGTCGTTCACCGCGACCCGGCAGACCGGGGGTAAGCGTACAGGGATTGGCGTGCGTCGAATCGGATTGACTTGCTGTGCGGGTCATGAAGGATTTGCCGTGCGGATTGTGTGTTTGCTGCGGGGCGTATTATCACACAATCACGCGGCCGACATCGCCCGTGACGGAAATCAGTCGCCAGGGGGTGGAGACGCGCATGCAGCTTGCCGCATGCGCGTCACATGCTCAGAGTTTGCCGCCGGTGATTTCACCCTTGAAACCCAGTTTCCGGAAGATCATGTAACCCGGGCAGATCCCGGTAACGCCTGCGAACAGCAGGGCGACGGGGGGAATATAGAGCAGCCAGTGGACCTGGTTGATGCCGGTCAGCCAGATGCCCAGTGAGATAAAGGCCGCCATGAATATTAACAACATTCTGATCGCGCTCATGTAAAATTTCTCCTGTATGATCGTTGCTCGTCGAGGGTACCGCTCGCAGTTATTATGCTGCCATACCGACGGTTTCCTGCTCACGCATGGACGCCTAATGTAGCAGGCCATGGCCACCCGCGCCATTCGCGGCAACCCCTGGTAATGTGCAGACAGTGAAATAAAAACAAGGATACCTCATGGGAAAGACGTACGGAGAATGGCTGGTACGCTGGCGCTACCTGGTACTGCTGATCAGCGTGGTGGTCGCCGTGGCTGCAGCCAGCGGGGCACAGTTCCTTACCTTCAAAACCGATTACCGCGTCTTTTTCAGCAGCGACAACCCGCAGTTGCGCGCCTTCGAGCAACTGCAGAACACCTATACCAAGACAGACAACGTGCTGTTCGTGCTGGCGCCCCGCGACGGTAGTGTCTTCACCCCGGAAACGCTTGCCAGCGTCGCCCGCCTGACGGAGGCCTCCTGGCAGATACCTTATTCGATTCGCGTCGACTCCCTCAGCAACTACCAGCACACGGAGGCGGAAGAAGATGATCTGATCGTCGCCGACCTGGTCGGGGACCCGGAGAACCTCGACCCCGCCGAGCTGCAACGCATTCACGACATTGCCGTCAACGAACCCCTGCTGGTCAACCGCCTGATCTCCCCCAACGGCAAGGTCACCGGCGTCAATGTCACCATCCAGCTGCCGGACGAGGGCAGTGGCGAGGAGGTGCCGGAAATCACCGCCTTCGCCCGCAACCTGGTGGCGGAAGTCGAGGCGGCCAACCCGAACCTGGACGTCTACCTCACCGGCATGGTGATCATGAACAACTCCTTCCCGGAGGTCAGCATCCGTGACCAGCAAACCCTGGTACCGCTGATGTTCGCGGTGGTTATCCTGACGCTGGTACTGCTGCTGCGCTCCGTGACGGCGACACTGGCTACATTTCTGGTGATTGTGTTTTCCATCGTTGCCGGCATGGGGCTGGCCGGCTGGCTGGGCATCGCCCTGACACCGCCGTCCGCGTCGTCGCCGACGATCATCCTGACACTGGCGGTCGCAGACTGCGTGCACGTCCTGGTGAGTTTCCTGCATGCCATGCGCCGCGGCCATGACAAGACCAGCGCCATGATCGACAGCCTGCGCATCAACCTGCAGCCGATCTTCCTGACCTCGCTGACGACCGTGATCGGTTTCATGAGCATGAATTTCAGCGACGCGCCGCCGTTCCGCGACCTTGGCAATATCGTCGCCATGGGTGTTACCGCGGCTTTCTTTTTCTCGGTCACGTTCCTGCCTGCGCTGATGCTGGTACTGCCGGTGCGGGTCAGAGCGGCAACCGAGCAGCACACGCTGCTGGTCGACCGCTTTGCGGAATTTGTCATCGCCCGCCGCAACATCCTGTTCTGGGGTACGGGTCTCCTCGTCGTTGCGTTGATCACCTTTATTCCGCGCAACGAACTGAATGACGAATTCATCAAGTACTTCGACAAGTCCATCGATTTCAGGAATGACACCGAGTTCGCGACCACCCACCTGACCGGGATCTACACCATTGACTATTCCCTGGGCAACGGTGAAGTCGGTGGCATCAGCGAACCGGAATTTCTCCGCGACGTGGACAATTTCGCCAACTGGTACCGGCAGCAACCGGGCGTGCTGCACGTCAACTCACTGACCGATATCATGCGCCGCCTCAACAAGAACATGCACGGCGACGACCCGGCCTGGTACCGCCTGCCCGACCAGCGTGACCTGGCGGCGCAGTACCTGCTGCTCTATGAAATGTCCCTGCCGTACGGACTTGATCTGAACAACCAGGTCGATATCAGCAAATCCGCGACCCGCATGACCGTCTCGCTGGAGAGCATCTCCAGCAATGAGCTGCTGAGCATGGAAAGGCGGGCCCAGGAGTGGCTGGCGGAAAATGCCCCGCACATGCAATCGGACGGGGCCAGCCCGTCGGTGATGTTCGCCTATATCGGCCAGCGCAACATCCGCAGCATGCTGACGGGAACCACCCTCGCGCTGGTGCTGATCTCGCTGATCCTGATCTTTGCGCTGCGCTCGCTGAAAATCGGCCTGGTCAGCCTGATACCGAACCTCGCACCCGCCGCCATGGGCTTCGGCCTCTGGGGCCTGCTGTACGGCCAGGTCGGGCTGGGCCTCTCTGTCGTGATGGGGATGACACTGGGCATCGTCGTCGACGATACCGTGCACTTTCTCAGCAAGTACCTGCGGGCACGCCGGGAGCAGGGCCTCGACTCGCAGGGTGCCGTGCGCTACGCCTTTCACACCGTCGGCATCGCCCTGGTCGTGACCACCCTGGTGCTGATCGCGGGTTTCATGGTGCTGTCACAGTCGGCCTTCAAGCTGAATGCTGACATGGGGATACTGACGGCCATTACCATCGGCTTCGCCCTGCTGGCGGATTTTATTTTCCTGCCACCGTTGCTGATGAAGGTGGACAAATAAACCCGATCATTGCAGAAATCTTGCTGTAGGAGCGGCTTGTGCCCACCGGGGTATTTATGCCCTTTAGGGTGCCCCTACAAAAATCGGTGCCGGGGTGCACCTGCGTCAGCGAATTTCATCAAGCGTATAGCGTTTTTCCATGACGACCGGCGTCAGCAGTGCATGACCCTGCAGCTGCCAGTGCGTCAGTTCGGTAATGGCCGAAGGCACAACCTCGATGAACTCGTAAAAGTCGTCGGTCGCATAGTCATAGTCCTGCGCCGCGAGACCGCAGACCTTGAACTCCACACCAAGGCTTGAGTAATAACGCATACGCTCGACGGCATCCTTGTACTGCTCGTAGTTCTTGCGCGCCACGGTGACGATCTCGGTGCCGTGGATGACCACCTTGATATCGAGGAACTCGGGTGCGATCCCGTAGGGTTCATCCATCAGCGGGTTGATCAGCGAACGGATCCAGTAGAGGGCGCTGTTGATTTTCGCCGGATCATCAAAGTAAAAGTCGTATACAACCTTTTGTTCTCCATAGGGCGTCTGCACCGCCCGGGATACCCGTTCCTCGGCGACTGTAGCCGCGCATGCCAGCAACACCAGCATACCTGTCAGCAGATATCTTGAAATCATTGCGATAACCTCCTCTTTACAGCCCGACGCCCGGCAGCGCGCATTCGCTGTTTTCCTGTAACACTATAGTCTACGCAGGGGCACTTTCCGCAGGCGAAAAAAAGGGCGGCAGCGCCGCCCTTTTTTGTTCAGCGACTGAACCTCATTCACCCGGCACCGTAGACAGGCCGAGGATCTCCCAGTCCTGCATGCCGCCGCGGTACCACTTGATCTTGTCCGCGGGATAGCCGAACTTCAGCAGATTGAGGATATTGTTCGGGGACTGGCCGCACCACATGCCGTTGCAGAACATCACCAGTGTCTTTGCATTGGAATAATCCCAGAGGCCTTCCAGCTGCTTGACGTTGAACTGGCCCTCCATGATTTCACTGATTGAAATCGGATCGGCGCCCTTGGCAGGGTTGAGGCTGGTCCAGGGGATATTGACCGCGCCCGGAATGGTGCCTCTCTTGACCCAGTCCGCGGTGCGCGAGTCGATAACCAGGATGCTGCTATCGCCGGCGCTCAACTTTGCCAGGTAGTCCAGCATCTCGACCTCACCAATGGTCTCGACACCCGGTGCCACGGTGGAAGGCTGGATGCAGAAGGGCGGGCACTTGCGCGAGGTCTTGGCAAAGGCCTCATTGACAGTATTCTTCTCATCCTGGTTGCGCATGATAGTGGCCTTCTTGCCATTGTGCATAACCTCGACGGAAGCAATCTCCGGTGTGATCTTGACGGCGACGTCGTCAGCGGAAAAGGCACTTGCAGGAATCAGGATGGCAGCGGAAATCAGGGATGTTGCGATCAGTTTTTTTACAGGTTTCACTATTCTCTACTCCTCGTGATGTTGATGTTGCCCGGTAAAATTCAGAAACTGTGCCGCAGTATCAGCGGCTATTCACAGTCAGGTTCTGCCTCACCCTCTGCCGGTTTCTTCTTGCCTCCCTCTGGCGGCTTCTTTTTGTCAGCGCCACCCTCGGGGACTGAATCTGCAGGCTGGGTCGTGGAACCGCCAGCGTCCGCCGGTTGTTCCTCAGTGGCAAAACAGTGACCGGTCAGACCGGCCAGCATGAACAGTATGATCAGTAAATGCCTCATATCCGGAATAACTCCTTGAATCATTGTAATTGTAAAATGCGGGTCAACAGCCTGCCAGAACATGCACGGCTGTCAAGTCTCTTGCGACTTCCCTGCCAGATGCGCCCGCGCCAGCGCAACGCGTTGTTCATACGCCTGCCTGGCTATTTGTATGTCTTCCAGGAAATAACCCAGTTCATCCATATGCAGTGCCTGCGGGCCATCCACCAGCGCCTTGCTCGGCACCGGGTGAAAATCCACCAGCACCATGTTGGCGCCGGCAATCACCCCCTGCGCGGTCACATGGAATATGTCCATGATACCTTCGGCAGTGGCCTCACGTGAACCGACGGAATGCGATGGATCGATGCAGACCGGCATACGCGTCAGCCGGTGCACAACCGGGACTTGTGCGAAGTCGATGAAATTACGATGCGGGTCGCCCAGGTTGGTCTTCATGCCGCGCAGGCCGAAAACAACGTGCCGGTTGCCTTCACTGGCAAGATACTCGGCTGCATTCAATGACTCTTCCAGGGTGATGCCGAAGCCGCGTTTCAGCAGCACCGGGAAGTCAGCCTGGCGACCGACGGCCTTGAGCAGTTCGAAATTCTGGGTGTTGCGGGTGCCGATCTGCAGCATGACGCCCGTCGGCTGGCCGGTCTGTTCCAGCGCCTGCTGGATTTCCAGGATGTGCGTGTCGTGGGTGACCTCGATGGCGATGACCTTGATGTCGTATTTTCCGGCCAGCTCGAACACATAGGGCAGGCAGGCCTTGCCGTGGCCCTGAAAGGAATAGGGGTTGGTGCGCGGCTTGTAGGCGCCCATGCGGGTACAGACCTGGCCATGTTCCTGCAGCGCCCGCATCATGATCTCGACGTGCCCGGGGGTGTCGACGGCACACAGGCCGGCGAAGACGTTGAGGGTATCCTGTCCGAAACGCACGCCGTTGTAGTCGAAAAACGTCGGTCGCCTGTCATCGTGGTGGCGGCCGAGAATCCGGTATTCCTCGGAAACCCGAACAACACGATCGACGCAGGTGAAACTCTCCATATCCTCGACCTGCAGAGAGGAGGTGTCACCGACAAGATAAATTTCTGTCAGCGTGATCTCGGTGCCTTTTTCGTGGTGCACCCGTGATTCCACGTTTTTCAGGTTCGCGAGATATTCCACCAGCAGGCGATACTCATCGCTGTTCTTGTCAGTATCTTCTTTCAGTATCAGTATCATGACCACTATCCGTGTTCACTTCATGTGAGGCCGGGGCAGCAGCAGGCAATGTTGGCTCAGTCACGAAAGCGCCGCTGCAGGTCCTGGTAGGCATCGATGCGCCGGTCACGCAGGAACGGCCACATCTGCCGCAGTTGTTCACTGCGATCGAGATCCAGCGAAGCCAGAACCACCTCGTCGTTATCACTGCTGGCTCGCGCCAGCATCTCGCCCTGGGGGCCGATGACAGCACTGCTGCCCCAGAACTGGATACCCTCGGTCTGGCCTGACGGATCCGGTTCGTGCCCGGTACGATTGCATACCAGCACCGGCAGGCAGTTGGCGACCGCGTGACCGCGCTGCACCGTCAGCCAGGCATCCTGCTGGCGCGCCTGCTCCCGGCTGTCATCGCGACTGTCCCAGCCAATCGCAGTGGGGTAGAGCAGCACTTCGGCGCCGGCCAGCGCCATCAGGCGTGCGGCCTCCGGGTACCACTGGTCCCAGCAAACCAGCACGCCGAGCCTGCCCACGGCCGTATCGATGGGGGTAAAGCCAAGATCGCCGGGCGTGAAATAGAATTTTTCGTAGAACCCGGGGTCATCCGGGATGTGCATCTTGCGGTAGCGCCCGGCAAGCGTACCGTCGGCATCGAGCACCACCGCGGTATTGTGATACAGCCCGGCGGCGCGCTTCTCGAATACCGAGGCCACGATAACAACACCGAGGTCCGCGGCCACTTCGCCAAGCGTCCCGGTTAACGGGCCTGGCACGGATTCCGCCAGACTGAAATTCGCACTGTCTTCTGTCTGGCAGAAATACAGGCTGCCGTGCAATTCCTGCAGCAACAGCAGTTGTGCGCCCTGGCTGGCGGCATATTCAATGCCGGCAATACTTGCCTCGAGATTGGCGGCGGTATCGTCACTGCACACCTGCTGCACCATTCCGATCTTCAGATTCCTGTGACTCACCCCGCAACCTCGTCGTGTTTCAGCACCCCCATGGGAAGCTGCATTGTAGCGCAATGCAGGCTGCCATTTTGCTGTATCAGCGGCAGGCAGTTGAGTGGTTCAATCGCACGCCCGGGAAAGCATCCCGCCAGCGCCGCCAGGGCCGTGGTATCGGTGGGATCGTCGTAAACGGGTACCAGCACGGCACCGTTGACGATGAGAAAGTTGGCATAGCTGGCCGGCAGGCGCCGGCCGTCGGCATCGTGGACAGGCTGTGGCAGTGGTAGCGGGACCAGCTCGTAGGGCAGCCCTTCACGGGTGTGAAAGGTCTGCAGCTGCTGCTCCATGGCGGCAAGCGGGGTGAAGTGTTCATCCTGCGGGTCGTTGCAGCTGCTGTAGGCAATGGTCCCCGGGCTGCAGAACCGGGCCAGCATGTCGACATGCGCGTCGGTGTCATCGCCGGCCAGTTCCCCATGTGCCAGCCAGAGAACCCGATCGATGCCAAGCAGTTCATGCAAACTGGCCTCCAGCCGGGCACGATCATATCCCGGATTCCTGGAGGACTCGAGCAGGCAGTGGGTTGTCGTCAGCAGGGTGCCGCAGCCGTCAGTGTCGATACTGCCCCCTTCGAGCACCAGTTGCTGGTGCAGGAATTCATTGCTGTCGAAAAACCCGTCGTCAAACAGGGTGCGGCTAACCCGGTTGTCCCGTTCGGCCGGATATTTCCTGCCCCATCCGTCGAAGGTAAAGTCATTTAGTACCAGCCGGGCGTCACGGGAAACTGTGATGGGGCCATAGTCACGTACCCAGGTATCATCGGTGCTGGCGATGGCAAAGCGCACAACCCGCAGCGCGACATTCGCGCGTTGCAGCTGCCGGGTGACATGCTGCCGGTGCAGAAGATCGCAGCAGATAACCAGCAGGCGCTCGTAGCGGGTAATGGTACCGGCGATCTGGATATACAGGTTTTCTATTTCAGCCAGGCTGTCTTGCCAGTCAGTACCGGCATGCGGCCAGGTGAGGATGACACCGGATTGTGGGGCAAATTCAGGTAGCAGCATGGGGAGGCCATGAGCGGCCGCCCCGGATGCCGGATCAGGGTGTATCAAGTTTGTTCGTGGAAGTCAGTTTTTCGCCTGACGATGCACCACGGAGTGAAGTACCAGATCATGCTCGAAGAAAACCGAGTAGCCGTCATAGTCCCAGCGGGTAATTGGCGGCTCGCCGACAGCCGGCTGTTCCGAAACCGGGTTGCCGTATTGCTGACGTACCTGCGCCATAGTGATACCGTTATGCGGTGTGTTGATGGCCGGGGCGGACTGGATGCCCTCCATCAGCAGCACGTCGGCAAGAACCGGACTGCCGCCCAGCAGGGCAAGGCTCAGGACAAGCACGAGAGAGCGGATACTATCCATAGCTAACTCCTTGGTAAATATGCGAAATTCAATCAGTTTTCGTGTTTGCGACTATAGCACCCAGCTGTTGAATACTAAAGCAAAAATTCATGTAATGTGACGACTTTCACTGGAACGCAGTTCGCAACACAGCGTATCGGCTGAAACGGACGTTCCCTGAAACCCGGCGAAGCCGAAGGCACCCTTATCAGCACTCACCTGACACATCGTTTTGCGGTCGCACCGATGCTGGACTGGACGGACCGGCACTGCCGCTATTTGCTGCGCCTGATTTCGCGCCATGCGCTGCTGTATACGGAAATGGTGACCACCGGCGCCATTCTTCATGGCAACCGGGCGCGTTTCCTTGCCCATGATGAAACCGAGCATCCCGTCGCACTGCAGCTTGGCGGCAGCGAGCCGGTGGCACTGGCAGAATGCGCACGCATCGGCGCGGACACTGGTTACGACGAAATCAACCTGAATGTCGGCTGCCCCAGCGACCGGGTGCAATCGGGCCGCTTCGGCGCCTGCCTGATGGCAGAGCCTGAACTGGTCGCCGGGTGTGTTGCGGCGATGTGCAGTGCGGCGAGCGTCCCGGTGACGGTCAAGACCCGCATCGGGATCGATGACAGGGACAGCTACGAATTCCTGGCCGGCTTCATCGGGACAGTGATGACGGCGGGCTGTGAGACTTTCATCATTCATGCCCGCAAGGCCCACCTGCAGGGCCTGAGTCCGAAGGAAAACCGCAGCATACCGCCGCTGAAATACGACCACGCTTACCGCATCAAGCAGCAGTTCCCGCAACTGGAGATCGTGCTCAATGGCGGCATTACCGATCTGGATGCCGCCGCCGCCCACCTGGAACGGGTCGACGGGGTAATGCTGGGGAGGGCGGTCTATCACAATCCGTACCTGCTGGCCGCTGTCGACCGGCGCTTCTTCAATGCAGTGCGTGCAGTCCCGGAACGTGAGGAAATTGTCCGGCAGATGCTGCCGTATATCGAAAGGGAACTGAAGGCCGGTACGCCGCTCAAACATATTACCCGGCACATGCTCGGGCTGTTCCAGGGGATGCCGGGCGCGCGCCACTGGCGGCGCCACCTGAGCACGCATGCCTGCAGGGCAGGGGCCGGCTGCGAAATTGTCCTGGAGGCACTCGAGTGCACTACCCGGGTCGCGCGGGAGACCGCAATCACAACAGGACGCTATCAACAGCATGGATGAACTGATTGCCAACCACGAAGCCACGATCAGGCTCGGCAGTTTCCTCGGGATCTTCGCCCTCATGGCATTATGGGAGATCCTGGCGCCGCGCCGCGCGCTCACGCAACCCAAGGGGACCCGCTGGCTGAACAATATCGGCCTGGTCGTCTTCAACACTGCACTGCTGCGTGTGGTGTTCCCGGTAGCCGCCGTCGGTGTCGCCGGGTACGCGCAGTTGCTGCAGTGGGGACTGTTCAACCAGGCCGAGGTGCATCCCGCCGTCGCCCTGGTGGTATCCGTCATCGTGCTGGATGCAGCCATCTACCTGCAGCACGTGATGTTCCATGCCGTACCGCTGCTGTGGCGACTGCACCGCGTGCACCACGCCGATCTCGATTTCGATGTCACCACGGGTGCTCGTTTTCATCCCATCGAAATCCTGCTGTCAATGCTGATCAAGTTCGCCGTTATCGTCCTGCTCGGACCGCCGCTGGCGGCAGTGGTGATTTTCGAGGTGCTGCTGAATGCCATGGCGATGTTCAATCACAGCAATGTGCGCCTGCCGCTGGCGCTGGACGGCCTGCTGCGCCTGGCCATCGTCACACCGGACATGCACCGCGTGCACCACTCACACCTGGCCGACGAGACCAACAGCAACTTCGGCTTCAATCTGTCCATCTGGGACAGGCTCTTCGGCACCTACCGCGCCCAGCCCGCGGCGGGCCATACCGGCATGGTGATCGGCATCGACACCTTTCGCGATCCCGCCCGCTGCGTGAAGCTCTCCGGAATACTGCTCATGCCGTTTACCGGCAAAATCACGGACTATGCCATCAACCGCCGCTGGAATTCGCACGATGACACCTGACGCGGGGCGCCGCATCCTGGTGCTGTGCATTCTGTGCGCCGGCATCGCGGCAGCGGTTGTCTGGCGTGACAGCCTTTCGATCGAGACCCTGACGACATGGGTGACACAGGCAGGCTGGATTGCCCCGCTGGCATTCGTCGCCGGCTATGCCATCGCCACGGTTTTTTTCCTGCCCGGGCTGATTTTCACCCTGGCCGGCGGCGCCCTGTTTGGCCCGGTTTACGGCACACTCTACAACCTCAGCGGCGCCACCCTGGGCGCCACTCTGGCATTCCTGCTGGCGCGCTACCTCGCCCATGGCTGGGTCGAACAGCAAGCAGGCGGACGGCTGCAGCAACTGATCGCCGGCGTCGAAAGGGAAGGCTGGCGCTTCGTCGCCTTCGTGCGCCTGGTGCCGCTGTTCCCCTTCAACCTGCTCAACTATGCGCTGGGCCTGACGCGTATCCGTCTGTCGCATTACATTATTACCACCTTTATTTTCATGGCACCCGCCGGCGCCGCCTACACCTACCTCGGCTATGCCGGGCGCGAACTGGCCGGCGCGGGCGAGGATGTCGTGCGCAAGGCCCTGCTGGCCATTGCGGCAATCGCAACCGTGGCATTCATATCCCGGCTGCTCATCAAGCGCCGCCAGTCGCGGGACAAGCAGGCAACAGGTCATGACGGGCAAGCGTGATCTGATCGTCATTGGCGGCGGGCCGGGGGGACTGGTCGTCGCCAGCGTGGCAGCACAGGCCGGCCTGAAGGTGACGCTGGTGGAAAAATCGGAGCGTCTCGGCGGCGACTGTCTGCATACCGGCTGCGTACCCAGCAAGGCGCTGATTCACGCTGCGCGCACGGCACACGTGGCGCGCACAGGGGCCCGCGAAGGCTTGCTGTCGACAATGCCGGGCATCGATTTCGAACAGGCAATCGAGCAGGTTGAACAGGCCATAGCGACGATCCAGGCCTACGACGATCCGGAGCGGTTTCGCGGCTATGGCTGCGACGTGCAGTTTGGCAAGGCACGGTTTGTCAGTCCCGACAGCATCTCCGTAAATGACGAAATCATTCGCGGCAGGCGGTTTGTCATTGCCACCGGTTCGCGCCCGGCACTGCCGCCGATCCCGCTGCTGGAGCAGGCCGGGTTCGAAACCAGCGACAGTATCTTCAAACGCCGCGATCGCCCCGGACACCTGACGGTCGTCGGCGGCGGCCCCATCGGCGTGGAGCTCGCCCAGGCCTTTGCCCGGCTCGGCAGCAAGGTCAGCGTCATCGAGATGGCCGACCGCCTGCTGCCCACCCATGACCCGCAGGTCTCGACAGCCCTGCAGCAGGCGCTGGAAAGCGAGGGTGTACATGTCATCACCGGCGTACTGGTTTCGGCCGTTCACCGGGAAGGGGAGATGCGCCAGTTGCGGCTCTCGGATGACAGCATGGTGGAAACGGACCGGATCCTGGTGGCAACCGGCCGCCGCCCGGTCCTGCACGGACTCGGCCTGGAGGAGGCCGGCGTGGAATACAACCAGCAGGGCATCCGCGTCGACCGCCGGCTGCGGACCACGCAGAAACATATCTATGCCGTGGGTGACGTCTGCGGTCCGTACCCGTTCACGCACATGGCCGAATACCAGGCCGGGATTGCGCTGGCCAACATCGTGTTTCGCATCCCCAGGAAAACCGATTACCGGGTGGTGCCGCAGGTTGTCTATACCGACCCCGAGGTGGCCAGCGTGGGACTGACGGAAGCCGATGCGGTGGCACAGGGACTGCGCTACCAGGTCGCGCAATTTCCGCTGGCCGAACTGGACCGTGCCATCACGGACCGCGCGACCACGGGCTTCGCCAGGATCCTGCTGCGACGCGGGAAAATCCTGGGTGCAAGCCTCGTCGGCCCGCATGCCGGTGAGCTTGTCCATGAACTGGCGCTGGCCATGCGCGTTAAAGCAAAGGCACGGGAGATCACCGAACTGGTTCATGCCTATCCGACCTATGCCCAGCTACACCGGCGCACCATCAACAGCAACTATGCCCACCTGTTGCGGTCGAAAAAGGTCCGTTCGCTGGTGTGGCTGCTGCACCGCCTGCTGCCATAGGGACTGGCCATGGGACATATGGACAGACACCGCAGGATTACCAACAATCGGCATCCTGAGTCATCACCAGGCCACGGCCAAAACGCTATCACTGACTGAAACGCATGCACGCAACCCTGCCCTTATTGCTGGACACTGATTTCCCCGCCGTCAGGCGCGGCCCGCTGGAAACCCTGCAGGTCAATCTTGGCTACCGCTGCAACCAGTCCTGCCTGCACTGCCACGTGAATGCCGGCCCCCGGCGCACGGAGGTTATGTCCGCCGATACCGTGGATGCCGTCATCCGGTTTCTTGGGAATTCACCGGTCACCACCCTGGACCTGACGGGCGGTGCACCGGAACTCAACCCGGCCTTCAGGCAGCTGGTGAGCGCCGCCCGCTCACTGGATATCGCGGTCATTGATCGCTGCAACCTCACCATCCTGCTGGAACCGGAACAAGCGGACACCGACCGGTTTCTTGCCGAGAATCAGGTCAAGATTGTTGCCTCATTACCTTGTTATATAAAGGATAATGTTGATGCGCAGCGCGGTGATGGCACCTTTTCCGGCAGCCTTGAGGCATTGCGACGACTGAACCGTCTCGGCTACGGGCAAGCAGGCTCCGGGCTGGAACTCGACCTGGTGTACAACCCACAGGGACCGGTACTGCCACCGCCACAGCAGGCGCTGGAACAGGATTACCGGCAGCACCTCGAGAGCTGCTACGGTATCCATTTCAGCAAGCTGCGAACCCTGACCAACATGCCCATCAAGCGCTTTGGCAGCACCCTGGTCAGCCAGGGCCGCTTTGCGGACTACATGGAACTGCTGCGCTCCGCACACCAGGAAAGCAATCTTGCCGGCGTCATGTGCCGCAGCCTGGTGAGCGTCGACTGGCAGGGCTACCTTTACGACTGCGATTTCAACCAGATGCTGGATATGCCCCTGCAACCCGGTAACCATGGGCGTCCGCATATCAGCCGCCTCACCGCGGCCGAGCTTGCAGACGCTACCATCCAGGTCGCTGATCACTGCTATGGCTGCACTGCCGGCCAGGGTTCCGGCTGCGGTGGAGCGCTTGATACCTGACCCATTCCATATCCAGGAGCAACAATGACTATCGATGTTGAAATTTCGGTGACCGAACGTTATTCAGAAGGCGCACGGGAAAGACAGGAGGCCCTGTGCTGCCCCGTGGATTACGACAGCGGACTGCTGGCCATGCTGCCAAAGGAAATCATCGAACGCGACTACGGCTGTGGCGATCCCTCCCGCTATGTACAGCCTGATGACATCGTGCTTGATCTCGGCTCCGGCGGCGGCAAGATCTGCTACATGGCAGCCCAGCTAACGGGCGCCGGCGGCCGGGTTATCGGCGTGGACATGAACGACGACATGCTGGCACTGGCACGCAAATACCAGGTGGAAATGGCCGGCAAGCTGGGCAGTGACCGGGTGCGCTTCGTCAAGGGATATATCCAGGACCTGGCACTGGATATCGATGCCCTGGGTCATTACCTGGCAGCCAACCCGGTCAGACAACCCGCCGACTACAGCGCCCTCAAGGCCTGGGAACAGCGGCAGCGCCGCGAGGCACCACTCATTGCGGATGCATCGGTCGATCTGGTTATTTCCAACTGCGTGCTGAACCTGGTGGCTGACAGCGAGAAGCAGCAGCTGGTCCGGGAGATATTCCGGGTGCTCAAGCCGGGCGGGCGCGTCGCAATCTCGGATATTGTCAGCGACCGGGCCGTACCGCAGTCAATGAAGCAGGACCCCGATCTCTGGAGCGGCTGCATCTCCGGCGCCTTCGAGGAAAGCGAGTTCGCGAATGCCTTTGCGACAGCCGGTTTCCGCGGCGTCTGCTACGACAAGTGGGACCCGCAGCCCTGGCAGGTCATCGAGGACATCACCTTCCGCTCGGTCACCCTGACGGCAGTAAAACCCGCGAGCTGCGCGGAACACACCGGCAATAAAACACTCATGTACCGCGGCCCCTTTGCCGCGGTCATCGATGAAAGCGGCCGGCGGTTTGATCGCGGCAGCCACGAAACCGTGTCTGCAGACACACGGTTATCGCTGCTGAGTGCCGCCTACGGGGACGCCTTCATCGACCTGTCGATCGACCCGGCCGTGGAGACGGCAACGTCCTGTTGCGGGGGACCGAAGACAGTGACAAGCACAGAATCAGAAGGGCGGGCAGCATCGCATGGCGGCTGCTGCGGCTGACCCGCTGCAACTGTCGGTCATCATCCCGGCGCTGAACGAGGCCGCCGCGATCACGGCGACCCTGCAGGCATTGCAGCCCCTGCGCACGCGCGGACATGAGGTCATCGTGGTCGATGGCGGCAGCAGTGACCAGACCGTAGCCCTGAGCCGGCCACTGGCAGACCACGTCATACCGGCGAGGGCAGGGCGTGCGACGCAGATGCGTGCAGGCGCCACCCTCGCCGCCGGCTCGGTATTGTGGTTCCTGCATGCCGACACCATCGCCCCGCAAGATGCCGACAGGCTCATCCTGCAGTCCCTGCAGCAGCATCGAAAACGCTGGGGACGCTTTGACGTCCGGCTCTCGCAAACCCGGCTCCTGCTGAAATGCGTCGCCTGGATGATGAACCAGCGTTCCCGCTTGAGCGGCATTGCAACCGGCGACCAGGGCCTGTTCGTTACGCGCCGGCTCTACGATGACGTCGGCGGCTTTCCCGAGATACCGCTGATGGAGGATATCGCGCTCAGCCGCGCGCTGCGGCGGCATGAACGCCCGGCCAGCATACGGCAGCCGCTCACATCCTCACCGCGTCGCTGGCTGGCGCATGGTGTGCTGCTCACCATCCTGCGCATGTGGTCACTGCGCCTGGCTTACTTTATGGGCGTGAGTCCCGCGCGCCTGGCCGCCTACTACGCACCACACCAGCCGTGAAGCACCCCGATGCACGGCTGCTGATCCTGAGCAAGGCACCGGATCCCGGCGCGGTAAAGACCCGGCTGATCCCGTTGCTGGGTGCAACCGGTGCCGCCCGCTTGTATGCCACGCTGCTGCATACCTGTATCGACAGGCTGGTTGCTGCGGACCTGTGCCCCGTCGACCTGTGGTGCGCGCCGGCAACCAGCCACCCCTTCTTTCTCGATTGCGAGCAGCATTACGGCGTGGCACTGCAACAGCAGGCTGAAGGGGATCTTGGTCGGCGCATGGAACATGCGCTGGGGTCGGCCTTGCAGCATTCCGGGTATGCCGTACTGGTCGGCGCCGATTGCCCCGGACTGGCGATCAGTGATATTGAAGAAACCCTGCAGGCACTCAGGCAAGATGCTGATGTCGTCCTCGGGCCCGCCAGCGATGGCGGCTATTACCTGGTGGCGATGCGCAGCCGCCATGCCTTCCTGTTCGAGGACATCCCCTGGGGCTCCGCGAATGTCCTGCAGCTAACCGAGTCCAGGTTGCACGAACGGGGGATCAGCTGGCACCGGCTGGTAGTGCGCCGGGACCTGGATACCCCGGAAGATTATGTGGCATGGAGGGGGGCGGATTGATCGCACCTTGCGGAAGTTGTATCGTGCGCCACTGGCACTGCGTACGAAAGTAATCTATAACAAACACATGGGTGGCGAACCACTTACCAGGTTTTTGGTATGAAATTATTTTCGATTTCCAATGGAGGAGAGTTTTAATGAGAAGACTGTATTTCCTGATTCCCAACGTCGAGAGCGCCAAGACCATTGTTGATGAATTACTGCTGGCGCGCATCGAAGAGCGGCACATTCACATCGCAGCGAAGGACCATCATGCCCTGATCGAGGCGCACCTGCCCGAAGCCAACCTGCTGCAGGAAAGCGATTTTGTCCCTGCGGTCGAGCGTGGCGTTGCCATCGGTGGTGCCACCGGCATTCTTGCCGGGATAGCCGCAGTCACGATCCCCGGTGCAGCACTGGCGCTGGGTGGCGGGGCCATTCTTGGCATCGGACTGGCAGGTGCCGGCGTCGGCGCATGGATGTCCGGGATGATCGGCGTATCGGTACCCAGTTCACGCCTGAAGGAATTCGAAAGCGCAATCGAGGAGGGTAACCTCCTGATGATGGTGGATGTACCCAAGTCCCAGGTGGACAGCATCACGGAGATGGTGAAGAGTCACCACCCGGAAGCACATATCGAGGGTACAGAACCCGTTATTCCCGCCTTCCCGTAGCGCTGGGTCCCGGGCAGACATCACTGCGGCGCCTTTCAACAACAGGATGATCTGAACAAGTCCCGATTCGTCATTCCGGCGAAGGCCGGACAAAAGCGCAAGGCGCGTTGAACGCCCGATGGGCGGCCCGCAGGGTGAGCGAAGCGAATCATCCAGAAACTTCAGCAACCTGGACCCCGGCCTTCGCCGGGGTGACGACACGCTCAGAGCAACCTATACATACAGGCGCCGCAGTTCCGTGTCTGCGTCACTGCGTTCCCACACCTCCCTGAAATACTTCCCGAGGCGTGCGACTTCACCGGCATTATTGAAACTGGCCAGCCCCTCGTAGCGACTCGACAGCGGGCGATACAGGTAACCGCTGTTGTCCGCCAGCAGAAAGGTCCCGGAGTAGCGGCGGTATTGCTGTGCGCAGCGCCGAATCTGGATACTTGATCCCAGCCGCCGTGCCAGCTCGACCAGGCGGTGTCCTTCCTTGACGATCCGGCCCGCATCCTGAATCAGGACATCGAAACAGGACCCCGGGTTGCTCCGCACCAGCGCACTGACGGCCTCGATGAACGGCTGCCGGTCATAGATCCGCGCTTCCAGGTCAAAGGTATGCAGCAACAGGGTACGCTGCGCCTGGCGCGCAAGCTCCACCGCCACGCTGCGGACATCATCGCTGCCTGCCAGTTTGACCATATCCCTGTCCACACCCAGCCGTAGCGCATCGATATTGGCCGGCGCCGTTGCGATTGTACTTTCATTGGTTATGTTCATCATTTCAGCCAGCCTGTCCGTATGTCATGAAGTATTGGAAAATCTGCTATGGATTTCCAGTTCAATTATCGATACCTTCTCGATTAATCGCTATCGGACCTTTGTCCAATAGACTCCCGCAGTGCAACCGGGCAAAAATATTCAGGGAGTACGGCATTGGACGCTTGCAGGGGGCATGATGAGAAACAGAAGGAAGACCATCGACCGGCGCGCCAATAATTACCAGCAGGATCTGCTGTTCGGCTGCAACCGCCGCTACCGGGCGGACCGCAGGTTAAACAGTATCCAGGCAGAGTGGATTTCGATCGAAAATATCAAGGTGCATCCGCTAACCCGGCTGGTGTTCAGCCGCGACTAAACACCTGCACGGCTGCCGCCACTAAAGTTGGCTCAGCCTGCAACCAGCACTTTCGTCATCTCTACGTGGACAATGTCTGCCGTAACGAACGGCTGCCCCGCAACCTGAAAACCCGCACGACTGTAGAATCCGGCGACATCGACCTGAGCGTGAACATAGACACGTTGCAACCCGCTGTCCAGCGCCTGTTGCTGCAGCCGCTCAAGCAGTGCACTGCCCACGCCGCTGCCACGCCATGCCCGTAACACAGCCATCCTGCCGATGCGTCCGTCGGCCAGCAGGCGGCCGGTTGCAATGACTTCAGCCGTCCCCGTCAGCGCCAGTACATGCCGGCAGGTTGCATCCCTGCCGTCCCATTCCAGGCTTTCCGGAATCCCCTGTTCGTCGACGAACACGTCCTGGCGGACGCGCCGAATGGCTGCTTCATCACGAGACCAGTCAGCATCGACAATACGCCAGTCCGGCGTTCCGTTCATGGCAACCACGGCGGTATCACGCGGACGGCAACAGGTCCGCGGCCAGGCTCAGATAGAACGTGCCTGGTCTGCGGCGTTGCCGGTGTAGCTGGCGGGTGTGAGACTGGCGAGCTCCGCCTTGACCGCATCCGGCAGTTCCAGTGTCTCGATAAATTCAGCCAGCGTGGCCCGGGTCACGGCCTGGTCCCGCGTCAGGTCCTTGAGTTTTTCGTAGGGCTTCTCGATGCCGTAACGGCGCATGACGGTTTGCAGTGCCTCGGCAAGCACCTCCCAGCTGCTGTCCAGGTCTTCCGCCGTACGCTGCGCATTGACCTGCAGCTTGCTGATTCCCTTCAGGCAGGATTCGCAGGCAATCACACAATGGGCTACCGCCACCCCGAGGTTGCGCAGCACGGTTGAATCGGTCAGGTCACGCTGCCAGCGTGACACCGGCAGCTTGGCGGAGAAATGCGTGAACAGGGCATTGGCGATTCCCAGGTTGCCCTCGGCATTTTCAAAGTCGATCGGGTTCACCTTGTGCGGCATGGTGGATGATCCGATTTCGCCCGCCACGGTTTTCTGCCTGAAATAGCCAAGTGAAATATAGCCCCACACGTCGCGGCAGAAATCCAGCAGCACGGTATTGAAGCGTGCCAGGGCATCGAACTGCTCGGCGATGTAGTCATGCGGTTCGATCTGCGTGGTGTAGGGATTGAATTCCAGGCCAAGGTCGCTGACGAATTGCCGGGCAAAGTCCGGCCAGTCGATTGCCGGGTAGGCCACCAGGTGGGCATTGTAGTTGCCGACCGCACCGTTGATCTTGCCAAGCACCGGTATTGCCGCGAACTGTTCCCGCTGTCGCCGCAGCCGCGCAACCACGTTCGCCATTTCCTTGCCAACGGTGGTGGGAGACGCGGTTTGTCCATGGGTGCGCGACAGCATGGGCTCGTCGGCATAGTGATGCGCCAGGTTGGTGATTTCATGAATCACCGTGTCCAGCAACGGCAGCAGGGCCTGGTTGCGTGCCTCGCGCAGCATCAGTGCATAGGCCAGGTTGTTGATATCCTCCGAGGTGCAGGCGAAGTGAATGAATTCGCTCACGGCCTCGAGCTCCTCGTTGCCGGCGATTTTCTCCTTGAGGAAATACTCCACCGCCTTGACATCATGGTTGGTGGTGCGCTCGATATTCTTGACGCGCTGTGCATCCTGCTCGCTGAACTTGTCGATGATCTCGTTCAGCACGCGCTCGGCATGCACGCTCAGCAACGGCACTTCCGGAATGTCCGCGTGCCGGGCAAGCGCCTGCAGCCAGCGGACCTCCACGATCACGCGGTGGCGAATCAGTCCGTATTCACTGAAGATCGGGCGCAGCGTTTCGGTTTTGGAACCATAGCGCCCGTCGACGGGCGAGATGGCCATAAGTTGTGACAGCTCCATTGCTATCTCCCTCGGTTGGAATGCGACTCAGGCGGCCAGCTGCCGCAGGACGTAGTGCAGAATGCCGCCGTGGCAATAGTATTCGAACTCCTGGGGCGTATCGATGCGTACCCTGGCCTGGAATACCGTTTGCGTGGCATCTTCCGCCGTTGCGGTTACCGTCACCTGTTCGGTGAGACCAGCTTGCAGACCGCCGATGTCGAAACTTTCCCGACCCGTCAGCCCGAGGCTCTCCGGCGATTCACCCGCGAGGAACTGCAGCGGCAGGATGCCCATACCGACCAGGTTGGAGCGGTGAATGCGTTCGTAGCTCTCGGCGATCACCGCGCGTACACCCAGCAACCGCGGCCCCTTGGCAGCCCAGTCACGGGACGAGCCGGAACCGTATTCCTTGCCGGCGAGAATCACCAGCGGCACGCCGTCCGCGGCGTAGCGCTGCGCGGCATCGAAAATACTCATCTGCTCACCGCCGGGCTGGTGCGTGGTGACACCACCCTCGGTTCCGGGCGCCAGGTGGTTGCGCAGGCGGATATTGGCGAAGGTACCGCGCATCATGACCTCGTGGTTGCCACGGCGCGAACCCAGCGAGTTGAAATCGCCGGGCGCGACGCCGTGCGATTCGAGATATTTCCCGGCGGGACTGTCCGGCTTGATGGCGCCAGCCGGAGATATATGATCGGTGGTGACGGAATCGCCAAGCAGCGCCAGCACCCGTGCGGCACGGATCTCGCCGGGTAAATCCGGCTCGCTCGTGATGCCCTCGAAGTAGGGCGGCTTGCGGATGTAGGTCGAGTCCGCCTGCCATTCGTACAGCTTGCCCTCGGGAGACGCCAGCGCCGTCCAGCGGTTTTCGCCGGTATAGACCTCTGCGTAGACCGAGCGGAATTCGGCGTCATTGACGCTGGCAGCTATCGCTGCGCGGATCTCCGCCTGGGTCGGCCAGATGTCGCGCAGGTAGACCGCCTTGCCGTCCTTGCCGGTACCGATCGGCTCCTGCTGCAGGTCGATATCCATACGCCCGGCAAGGGCATAGGCGACCACCAGCGGCGGCGAGGCCAGGTAGTTCATGCGCACCTCGGCATGGACACGACCCTCGAAGTTGCGGTTGCCGGAGAGTACGGAGCATACCGACAGGTTGCCTTCCTGGATCGCCGTGGATACCGGCTCCGGCAGCGGACCGGAATTGCCTATGCAGGTCGTGCAGCCGTAGCCGACGGTGTGGAAACCCAGTTCGCGCAACGGCTCAATCAGGCCGGCCTGGTTGAGGTATTCCGTGACCACGCGCGAGCCCGGCGCCAGCGAGGTCTTGACCCAGGGTTTGACGGTGAGACCCAGCGCCGCGGCCTTCTGTGCCACCAGGCCGGCCCCGATCATCACCGAGGGATTGGAGGTGTTGGTACAGGAAGTGATCGCCGCGATGACCACCGCGCCGTCCTGCAGTTCGACCTGCTGGCCATCGATGCTGGTGGTCACACCATGGCTGCTGATATCCCTTTCTTCCTTGAGTTCGGCCAGCGCTGCCTGGAAACGGGGCCTGACGTCTTTCAGCGGCACCCGGTCCTGGGGACGCTTCGGACCGGCCAGGCTTGGCTCGACGCTGGCCAGGTCCATTGCAATTGTCCGGGTGTAGTCCGCGACCGGAGCCCCGGGCTCGCGGAACAGCAACTGCTCACGCGCGTAGGCCTCAACCAAAGCGACCTGCGCCTCGCTGCGACCGCTCAGGCGGAGATAGTCCAGCGTCTCGTCGTCCACAGGGAAGAAGCCGCAGGTTGCGCCGTATTCCGGCGCCATGTTGGCGATAGTTGCGCGGTCAGCCAGCGTCAGGTGGTCAAGGCCGTCACCGTAGAACTCCACGAATTTACCGACCACGCCCTCACGCCGCAGGATCTCCACAATCATCAGCACCAGGTCGGTGGCCGTGGCGCCTTCCGGCAGGCTGCCCCTGAGTTCGAAACCGACGACCTGCGGTATCAGCATCGAGATCGGCTGTCCCAGCATCGCGGCCTCGGCCTCGATGCCGCCGACGCCCCAGCCAAGCACGCCCAGACCGTTGATCATGGTGGTGTGCGAATCGGTTCCCACCAGGGTATCAGGGTAGGCCTGGTTCGTGCCATCACGGTCCATTTCGAACACCACGCGCGCCAGGTATTCCAGATTGACCTGGTGGACGATGCCGGTGTCGGGCGGCACGACCTTGAAATTGGAAAACGCCTTCTGGCCCCACTTGAGAAAACTGTAACGTTCCTGGTTGCGCTGGTATTCGAGTTCGCTGTTCAGTTCGATGGCATTGTCCGAACCGAACTTGTCAACCTGGACGGAGTGGTCGATGACCAGTTCCGCCGGCTGCAGCGGGTTGATGCGATCAGGGTCGCCACCGAGATCTTTCATGGCATCGCGCATGGCGGCAAGGTCAACCACCGCCGGCACGCCGGTGAAATCCTGCATCAGCACACGCGCCGGACGAAAGGCGATTTCGCAATCCGGTTCGGCCTGCGGATTCCAGCCGATGAGCGACTCGATGTCCGCCCGGGTCACGGTCCGTTCGTCCTCGTTGCGCAGCAGGTTTTCCAGCAGGATTTTCAGGGTGTGCGGCAGGCGCGTGATGTCCTGCGCGGCATTCAGCTTGCGCAGACTGAATATTTCATACGACTGGTCCCCGACAGTGAGCGTGTCGCGGGTGGCGAAACTGTTGTTCATGGGTGCTCCTGCTGTTGCTTCAAAATGAGGTACCCGAATACACACCGGACGCGCGCTTCGAGAGGCGGCGATTATACACGGAAACCCGGCGGGGGATGCCGGGTTCAGCCATCCCTGCGCGCTTCCTCCAGCAGTTCCGCGCAGTGCCGCAGCAGCAGCTTGCGCCTGAAAAGCAGCTCTACCCGGTTGCCGCCACACTGTCGCCACAGCACAGCGGCGCGCATGCCGCCCAATAATAGTGCGCGGATCATGTTCCTGCTGTCCGTGCCGGTGAGGATGGACTGTTCGCCCTTGACCATGATCCTGGGCTGCAGGGTGCTGATCGTGTCGCTGTAGAGCTCGGCCAGGGCGGCGATGACCGCGGGATCGGACGGCTCGAAATGCTCCGCCTGCGTGGAAATCTTCCCGATTCCGTCACCCAGTGCACGCAGCATCTCCGGTTGCTTGTTCAGCTTGCGCTCGAGATGCAGCAGGGTGATGGCATAACCCGTGAGTTCCATATCGCGTCGCGCACTGTCGCTTCCCAGCTGCCCGAGCAGTGTCTCGAAGCCGGTTTGCAGCGCCGCTGCCTCACCGTATACACCGAGGGTCGTTTCCGGATCGATATTAAAGATACTGCCGAGACAGGCCGCCGTGGCCGCGGCGTCACGCCGCTCGCCGCGCGCGGTCTGCTGCACCAGTCGAACGGACTGAAACAGGCCGGCGAGGGCGATACAGCGGTCACGGAAATCGGCATGCACGGCTTTCATCCTCAGGGTTCAAGGGCGGCTTCGATAATACCGCCGCCCAGGCATTCATCATTGCTATAGAACACTACCGACTGCCCGGCGGTGATGGCGCGCTGCGGCTGCGCAAATTCAACCACGGCCTCCTGATCCGTGATCCTTGCCAGCGTGCAGTCCTGCACCGGCTGCTGGTGGCGGATGCGTGCCGTGCAGGCAAAGGGCGGGGAAGGCACCTGTCCGGTTATCCAGTGCAGGCGGCTCGCCCGCAGGCCGCGCTTGAACAGGGCCGGGTGATCGACACCCTGGGCCACGACCAGGATATTGTGCGCCATATCCTTCTCAATGACATACCAGGGCTCACCGGAACCGCCGTGACGCCCCCCGATTCCGAGACCCTGCCGCTGGCCGATGGTGTAGAACATCAGGCCCGCATGCTCACCGATGACGCTGCCATCGAGGGTCCGGATCTCGCCCGGATTTTTCTGCAGGTAGCGCGCCAGGAATTCATCGAAGCGGCGCTCGCCGATAAAGCAGATGCCGGTGCTGTCTTTTTTGCCATGGTTGGGAAACCCGGCTTCACGTGCCAGGCGGCGCACCTCGGACTTTTCGAGCGCCCCCAGTGGAAACAGGCTGCGACTCAGCTGCGCCTGCGTCAGGGTATGCAGGAAATAGGTCTGGTCCTTGCGGACGTCGAGACCTTTCAGCAGGCGGACCACCGGGGTCCTGGCAATGCGCGCGTAGTGCCCCGTGGCGATATAGTCTGCGCCTGCATCCAGTGCGTGGTCGAGAAAGGCACGAAACTTGATTTCGCGATTGCAGATAATATCCGGACTCGGCGTGCGCCCGGCCGCGTACTCATCGAGGAAATGCCTGAAGACCCGGTTCCAGTACTGCGCCGAAAAACTCACGGTTGTCAGCTCGATGTCCAGCCGCGCCGCGATTTCGCGGGCATCCGCCAGGTCCGCCGCCGCCGGGCAGAAGCCGGTCTCGTCGTCCTCGTCCCAGTTCTTCATGAACACGGCCGTGACCGCGTGACCCTGCTGTTTGAGCAGCAGCGCGGCTACGGCGGAGTCCACCCCGCCCGAGAGGCCGACGACAACCTTACTCATCACGCCCGCCGTCAGGGCGCCAGCCTGATTTCCATTCATCCAGCGGCACGATCACGGGGGGCTGCCCGTTATCGAAAAACCAGGCATCAACGGCATACCGCTGCCGCGCGGCAATGTCCTCGATGACCGCCGTGGTATGCGGCATGCCGGCGAACAGGCCTAAGCGCGTTGTCCGGTCCCCGACCTCATGATGCAGGAGCCGCCCATCCTGCTGCAGCAGCTTCAGGTAGGTCGTGGCATTGTTCGATTCGTCGATGCAGTCCATTTGTCCATCCTGGCCGAAACCGGCCAGGTTGCCCCCCCTGTCGCCGGCCGTGCCGGTTTTTTCGCCCACGAGCTGTTCCATGCGTGCAATCGTGTCAGCGATAGCAACACGCTCCGCAGCAGCCGAGGGCGCGGGTTGCTGCAATGGAGCGATAACCTGCTGCCATTCCCGGGTGCTAAAGGAACGGGTAACCACCGTGCGGCAGCTGTGATCGAAACACACCGAGAACCTGTCAGGAGCCGGCTCCCTGATGATCTCGGCACGGAACATCCAGTCATCAGCCGCTGCCGGCAGCGAAACTGCCACCAACAGTATGGCAATCAATTTGCTGCCAGGATTACTCAAGATCTGCCAGCATGGCCAATGGCCATGACTTGCCTGCCAGGTAATCATCAATGGAACGCAACACCAGCGGGCTGCGCAGGCTGCCTGTCTGCGCCCTGATCCCGGCGTGGCTCATCCAGACGACCTGCTCGATGTCCGGGTCAAGCTTGCGCCCGCTATCGTGAGCCAGCAGCGTTCCCGTAAAGGTGAATCTCAGGAAGGTTATCCGGTGCTGCGGGTGGCGCCAGCGATAGATGCCGACGATGGCACGCGGCTCGAACTGCCATGCGGTTTCCTCCAGCACCTCGCGTCGCACGGCTGCCAGCAGACTCTCACCGTCTTCCAGGTGACCGGCCGGCTGGTTGAGGACCCGGTTACCGGCATCGAGTTCCTGTACCAGCAGAAAGCGACCCTGTTTTTCCACCACGGCAGCAACCGTCACATGGGGTTTCCAGCTCATGTCCATAGTTTTCATATGGTTAATCAGACCCGCAGGATGTCAGTGCAATGCCGCCAGTCGGCTCCGACCGGTATCATGCCATGCCCCGTGATGATATTAAATTGACGCTCGCACAACTGCATTGATTACCCTATACTTTGCAGCGCGTTATGCAGGCTTGGGTTACCTTGATATTTTAAGGTGGCGCCTCATAGCATCAAGGTAACGACATCTAATCATAAATTTTTTTTAATTCTAAAAGTGTGTGGAGGAATTTAGAATGACTGGCTTGTTAAGAAAAACTTTAATCTCAGCATTTGCATTCATGTTGTCAGCAGGAAGTGCCCTGGCCGACGATATTCTCATGCCGTTCGTGTTTGCCGGTAACCAGTCCGGTGATGTGGCAACGGTTGCCGCAGCTGTCAAGTCGAAGCTCACCGGTGCGGGCTTTGAAGTCGTGGGTGACTACTCGCCCTACGATGGCGCGGAAATCATCATCGTGACCAGCGAGGCCCAGAAAGCCCATGCCGCCAAGTCCGATTTCGGCGCCTATGGCGCGATCGACCGCATCGCCATCACCCAGAATGGTGACAACGTCGAGGTCAGCTACACCAACCCGGTCTACATGGCGGCTGCCTATCGCATGGCCACCGACATGGCCGACATCCGTGCGCAGCTGGAAGGCGCCCTGGGTGCCGAGAAGGATTATGGTTCCGAAAAGAACCTGACGGCCAAGGACCTGAGTGAATATCACTACACCGTCATGATGGAGTATTTCGACGATCCCAGCGTGCTGGCCGAATATGACAGCCAGGCTGAAGCCGTGAAGGCCGTTGAAGATTCCCTGGCTGCCGGCCTGGGTGCAACCGCCAAGGTCTATCGTGTCGATATTCCCGGCAAGGACGAGACCATCTTCGGTGTTGCCCTGAAGGGTGCCGATGCCGACGACTGCAGTGGTGACGAGTTCATCATGAGCCGTATCGACAAGGCTGATCCGCGTTCCACGGCCCACCTGCCGTATGAAATCGTGGTCTCCGACGGTACCGCGTATGCACTGTTCGCCCGTTTCCGCATCGCCATCAACTGGCCGCATCTGCCGATGATGGCCAGCAAAACCGGTGCTACCTTCATGAACATCATGTGCTCACCGGGTGCCATCGAGGAAGCCCTGATCAAGGCCTCCGGCGAAACACCCTAGTCAAACGCTGGCAAGCTGTCGCCAGACAGCGTGGTAACAGAGCCCCTGCACTAGCAGGGGCTTTTTTTCGTCTATTACCTGGCCCGGTGAATTTCAGTTACCAGGAAGACTTCATGGCGCTGGCTCATAACCGTCGCGGCTGCCGGTGTTGAAACTTCCAGCGATGTAAGTTATCAATATGTAATGGTAAACTACTGAAACGCGGATAGCCTGAAACGGTAATAGAGTGGCAAATCAAGCATGAGCAAGGACCCGGAACATCGCGGCGAAGACGGCCTGGCACTACAGGAGGCCCGGCCGAAGCTTAAAGAACCCGCCATGTACAAGGTGGTACTGCATAACGACGATTACACGCCGATGGAATTCGTCGTCACCCTGCTCGAGAAGCTGTTCGGACTGGATCGTGAGAAGGCCACGCGGATCATGCTGCTGATACATACCCATGGAAAGGGCGTGTGCGGAATCTTCACCTACGAAATCGCCGAAACCAAGGTGGCGCAGGTCAATGAATATTCCCAGCGCCACCAGCACCCCCTGTTATGCAGCATGGAAGCGGTCTAGATCGTTCCACACGAGGTGTCACTATGCTGAGCAAGGAACTGGAATTCACGTTAAACCTCGCCTTCAAGGAAGCGCGGGAGAAGAATCATGAGTTCATGACCGTCGAGCATCTGCTCTATGCGCTGCTCGGCAATCCCTCGGCCGTTGAAGTGCTGCGAGCCTGCGGCGGTGACCTCGACCAGCTGAAGCAGGATGTCGGCACCTTCATCGAGGAAACCACCCCGAAACTGACAGCCGGCGACACCCGCGAAACGCAGCCGACGCTGGGCTTCCAGCGAGTGCTGCAGCGCGCCGTGTTCCACGTGCAGTCCTCCGACAAGACGGAAGTGACCGGTGCCAATGTGCTGGTGGCGATTTTCAGTGAACAGGAATCCCAGGCGGTCTATTTCCTCAACAAGATCGATATCACCCGGCTGGATGTCGTCAACTATATTTCACACGGCATCTCCAAGGTACACCAGCAACCGGAAGAGAATATCGAGAGTGCCGAGGAAAGCGAGGCACAGGACAACCATGCCAGGCAGCCACTGCAGAACTTCACCGTTAACCTGAACGAACAGGCCGCACAGGGCAAGATCGATCCGCTCATCGGCCGGCGCGCCGAGATCCAGCGCACCGTCCAGATCCTCTGCCGCCGCCGCAAGAACAACCCGTTATTCGTCGGTGAGGCCGGCGTCGGCAAGACGGCGCTGGCGGAAGGACTGGCCAAGATGATCGTCGAGGGCGAGGTGCCGGAACTGCTGCTGAACAGCACCATCTACTCGCTGGACCTCGGTTCGCTGGTAGCGGGCACCAAGTACCGTGGCGACTTCGAAAAGCGCTTCAAGGCCGTGCTGGCACAGCTGAAGAAGGAAGAGGGCGCCATCCTGTTCATCGACGAGATACACACCATCATCGGGGCCGGCGCGGCCTCCGGCGGCGTCATGGATGCCTCCAACCTGATGAAGCCCATGCTGGCTTCCGGTGAACTGAAGTGCATCGGCTCGACCACGTTTCAGGAATATCGCGGCATCTTTGAAAAGGACCACGCCCTGTCCCGGCGTTTCCAGAAGATCGATATCAGCGAACCCAGCGTCGAGGAAACCTTTGAAATTCTCAAGGGTCTGAAATCGCGTTTTGAGGATCACCACCACGTAAAATATTCGACCCGGGCACTGCGCATGGCCGCGGAACTCGCCGATCGTTACATCACCGACCGGCACCTGCCCGACAAGGCAGTCGACGTCATCGACGAGGCGGGCGCCAGCCATCGCCTGTTGCCGCCATCCCGGCGCAAGAAGACGGTGGGCGTGACCGATATCGAACATGTCATCGCGCAGATGGCTCGCATCCCGGAGAAAACCGTTTCCGCCTCCGACAAGGAAACGCTGCGCACCCTGGAGCGCGACCTGAAAATGGTCGTCTACGGACAGGACCCGGCAATCGAGACACTGGCGGCCGCGATCAAAATGTCACGTTCAGGTCTGGGCAACGAACACCGGCCGATCGGCTCGTTCCTGTTCGCCGGGCCGACCGGCGTCGGCAAGACCGAGGTCACCCGCCAGCTTGCCCGCATCATGGGGCAGGAACTGGTGCGCTTCGATATGTCCGAATACATGGAGCGCCATACGGTATCCCGCCTGATCGGCGCGCCGCCGGGCTACGTTGGCTACGACCAGGGCGGGCTGTTGACCGAGGCCATCACCAAGAATCCCCATGTGGTGCTGTTGCTTGACGAAATCGAGAAGGCGCACCCGGATGTTTTCAACCTGCTGCTGCAGGTCATGGATCACGGCACGCTCACCGACAACAACGGCCGCAAGGCGGATTTTCGCAACGTTGTAATCGTGATGACCACCAATGCCGGTGCCCACGAGATGAACCGGCCGTCTATCGGGTTTACCCACCAGGATCATTCGGCGGACGCCATGGAGGCCATCAAGCGCCTGTTCACCCCCGAGTTCAGGAACCGCCTGGACGCCATCGTGCAGTTCCAGGCGCTGGCGCCGGCGGTGCTGGCCCAGGTCGTGGACAAGTTCATTTTCGAGCTGGAAGCGCAGCTGCAGCAACAGCAGGTGACAATCGAGGTGGATGAATCAGCCCGTATCTGGCTGGCCGAGCACGGCTACGACCCGAAGATGGGCGCACGGCCGATGGCACGCATCATCCAGCAATACATCAAGAAACCACTCGCCGAGGAGCTGCTGTTTGGCGAACTGGCCAATGGCGGGCACCTGATTATTCACCTGGAAGAAGACAAACTTGCCTTTGAGATCAACGGCAAGGAGTTCGTGCACTAGCCCGCGGCCGACTGGTGCAATTTGCGGGCTAGCCAGAAAGAGGACGGAACGCAGGTTCCGTTAACGGGCGCGGTAGGTAATGCGTCCCTTGCTCAGGTCGTAGGGCGTGAGTTCGACGGTGACCTTGTCGCCACGCAGGATTCGAATATAGTGCTTGCGCATCTTGCCGGAGATGTGGGCCGTCACTACGTGACCATTATCCAGTTCAACCCTGAACATGGTGTTGGGAAGGGTCTCGATAACAGTCCCTTCCATTTCAATGTGATCTTCTTTTGCCATAAATTCCGCATATTCCGCTAGATTCAGGCGCTGCATTATACCCGAAATACCCGCCAGAAGAATCCTTGTTTTGGCTTGCCTCGCGCGCTGCCAGCGGCAAACGGATCAGGCTGACAGGATGTCCCTGTCAATACGCCATGCCGAATTCGGCGCTGGCTGCCCGCATTCCCGTTCCAGCGTGCGTATGAATTCCCTGCGCGGTACAGCCTCGGCACCCAGACTCGCCAGATGGGTCGTGTGAACCTGGCAATCCAGCAGCGGGAAACCCCAGCGGGAGAGTTGCCGGACCAGCCCGACGAAGGCCACCTTGGAGGCATCCGTGCAGCGCGCAAACATCGACTCACCGAAGAAAATGCGCCCGATTGCAACACCGTAGAGACCGCCGGCCAGCTTGCCTGCCTGCCAGCACTCCACCGAGTGCGCATGGCCCGCCGCGTGCAGATTACGATAGGCCGCTATCATCTCGGGAGTGATCCAGGTGCCTGCCTGCCCTGGCCTGGGCTCGGCACAGGCACCGATCACGGCATCAAATGCCTGATCAATGGTAATACTGAAAGTACCTTTTCTGATGGTTTTCGCAAGGCTGCGGGAGACCCGCAAGCGGCTCGGGAACAGCACCAGCCGCGGGTCCGGTGACCACCAGAGTATCGGCTGGCCCGGTCCATACCACGGAAAAATGCCGCTGCGGTAGGCCAGCAACAGGCGATCCTCGGACAGGTCGCCACCCACGGCCAGCAGGCCGTCCGGTTCCTGCAGGGCGAGTTCCACGCGCGGAAACCACAATTCCGGGTCATCCGGATCCAGCCAGCAGGGTGCGGGTCCCTGGACCTGTGTCATGCCTGACCTGCCTGTTGCCCGGCCTTATTCCGCATGCCGTTCATGCCTGTCTGAAAGGGGAGGTTTGCTGCAATTCATCACGGTATTCAAGCATCCAGGCATGCTCCTCGTCCAGATAGCGGCGAATCGCCCCCCGAAAACGCTCATCCTCGATCCAGTGCGCTGACCAGGTAAGGGTCGGCAGGAAACCGCGGCTGATCTTGTGCTCACCCTGGGCTCCCGGCTCGAACAGGGTCAAACCGTGCTCGATACAGTACTCGATGCCCTGGTAATAGCAGGTTTCGAAATGCAGGCTGTGGTAGTCATCCAGGCAGCCCCAGTGACGCCCGTACAGGGCCTGTGCGCCGCGCAGCAAAATGGCGCCGGCAACCACCTTCCTGCCATGGTGCGCAAAGACCAGGATGACCTGGTCTCCCATACTGCGGCTGATATCCAGGAAGAACGCCAGTGACAGGGTAGGGATGCCCGATTTTCGTTCAAAGGTTGTGCGGTAAAAGTCGTGCATGACCTGCCATTGCGCTTCGCTCGCATCCTTGCCGCTGAGCAGCTCCATCCGCAGCCCGGCCTCCTGCACATGGCGCCGCTCGCGGCGGATTTTCTTGCGCTTGCGGGAACTGAGGCGGGAGAGAAAGTCCTCGAAGTCGCGGTAGCTGTCGTTATGCCAGTGGAAATGACAACTCGTGCGCCGCAGGAAGCCCTGTTCGCACAACGCGTCTGTTTCCGGTTCATTGGTAAACAGGCAGTGAATGGAAGAGGCGTCATGCTGCTGCCGCAGCCCGCGCATGCCGCGTATCAGCGCCGCGGTTACCGCCGCACGGTCAGCATCCGGGTGGACCAGCAGGCGTGACCCGGTTACCGGTGTATAGGGAATCGAGCTCACCAGTTTCGGGTAATAAGGCATACCCATGCGCTGATAGGCATCAGCCCAGGCCCAGTCGAACACGAACTCGCCGTAGGAATTGCCTTTCTGGTACAACGGCAGCGCACCTGCCACCCGGCCCTGCGCATCTTCCGCGAGGACATGACAGGGCAGCCAGCCGAAACGCTCACCCACACAGTCATGGCGTTCCAGCGCGGCGAGGAACTCATGACGCGTGAAGGGGTGGTCGGTGCCGGCCACGGCATTCCAGTCGCTGGCGGGTATATCCTGAATGCGATTGATGACCCGGGTCTGCATGCAGCTACAGTGACGCCATGGTTCGCGTTTGGCAACAGCCGCCACCTGCTGCCCGCGCCGCTATCCGGGTGACACTGGCAACGCCAGGGCCTTACTTCGCGTCGGCCAGGCTATCCAGGTAGGCTTCCGCGTCCAGTGCCGCCATGCAGCCGGTACCGGCGGATGTCACCGCCTGGCGATAGACGTGGTCGCACACATCACCGGCAGCGAAGACACCCTCGACACTGGTCGCCGTGGCATTGCCCTCGGTACCGCTATTGATGCGGATATAGCCATTGTTCATTTCTAGTTGCCCCTCGAAAATCCCCGTGTTGGGCCGGTGGCCGATGGCAATGAACACCCCGTGCAGCTCGATATCCCGCGTGCTGTCGTCCTTGACGTTCCTGATGCGCATGCCGGTAACCCCGCTGTCATCACCCAGGATTTCGTCCAGCACGCTGTCCCAGGCAATGGTCACCACGCCCTCGGCTTCTTTCCTGAACAGGCGGTCCTGCAGGATCTTTTCGGCGCGCAGGGCATCGCGGCGGTGTACCACCGTAACGTGGGCCGCGATATTGGCCAGGTACAGGGCTTCCTCCACCGCGGTATTGCCACCACCGATGACGGCCACGGACTGGTTCTTGTAGAAAAAACCGTCACAGGTTGCACAGGCCGAGACGCCCTTGCCCTTGAAGGCTTCTTCCGAGGGCAGCCCCAGATACATGGCGGATGCACCGGTCGCGATGATCAGCGCATCGCAGGTGTAGACGCCGCTGTCGCCTTCCAGGCGCAGGGGTTTTTGCAGCAAATCCACGCTGTGAATATGGTCGAAAATGATTTCCGTGTTGAAGCGCTCGGCATGCAGCCGCATGTTTTCCATCAACGGCGGTCCCTGCAGCCCTTCCTCGCCACCCGGCCAGTTTTCGACCTCGGTGGTAGTCATCAACTGCCCCCCCTGTTCCAGCCCGGTTATCAGCACCGGATCAAGATTGGCGCGGGCCGCGTAGACCGCGGCGGTATAGCCCGCGGGGCCGGAACCCAGGATCAGAAGGCGACAGTGCTTGATATCACTCATGTATAATGACTCCGGTTTTTTGCTGATTACGCCTGCTTAACTGCGGAGCAGGGCGCGGATATTGTGCATGGACAAGGTTACGGGCGGGAGGTTCCGGACGCTGCAGGAGCCGGCCCGGCGCAAACGACAGGGCGAATGTTACGGAACCGGGGCGGGGTAAAGCAACCATGCATATCGGAATACCACGGGAAATCAAACCGCTTGAAGGCCGCGTCGCCCTCACGCCCGATGCCTGCGGCGACCTGGTCCGCGCCGGGCACAGCGTCTTTGTCGAACACGCCGCAGGCACCCTGTCGGGGTACCCGGATGCTCATTACGAAGCCGCCGGCGCACAGATTGCCGCGGATGCGCAAGCAACCTACGCACAGGCGGAACTGATCGTGAAGGTCAAGGAGCCGGTCGCCGGGGACCTCGCGCAGCTGCGCCCGGAACACCTGTTGTTCTGTTACCTGCACCTTGCTGCCAACCTCGACCTGCTGCAGCAGCTGCAGGAAATTGGCCTGACAGCCGTCGGTTTCGAAACGGTAGCGACGGACGCCGGACAATTGCCCCTGCTGGCGCCGATGAGCGATATTGCCGGCAGGCTGGCAAGCCAGATCGGCGCCAGTCTCCTGCACCAGCCGCAGGGCGGCAAGGGACTATTGCTGGGTGGCTTGCCCTGCGCCGAGCGCGGCCGGGTAGTGGTCATCGGCGCAGGCAACGCCGGCGGCAATGCGGCCGCCATGGCCGCCGCCATGGGCGCCGAGGTCGTGGTGTTCGATCGCCAGCGCGAGCGGCTTGCCGCCATGCGCGCGCTGGGCAACAACGTCACCGGGCTGTACCCCTATCCGGACGCCATCGAGCGGGAGGTCACGGCCGCCGACCTGCTGATCGGCGCCGTCCTGATACCCGGAGACCGCGCACCACATATCGTCAGCCGCGACCTGGTTGCGGCCATGCAGCCGGGCAGTGTCATTGTCGACATCTCGGTCGACCAGGGCGGCTGCATCGAAACCACGCGCCCGACGAACTACGCGGATCCCACCTATATCGAGGCAGGCGTGGTACATTTCGCCGTCACCAACATGCCGGGAGCGGTACCGCGGAGTGCTTCACAGGCCCTGTCTGCGGCACTGCTGCCTTATGTGCACGGCATCTGCCAGCCTGACTGGCAGGCGAATGCCGACTTGAACCGCGGCATCAACGTGGCTGGCGGGCGCATCGAACATGCCGCATTGAAACACTTGCTTGTCAAATAATTTCGAATAGAATCCTGTGATTGGCGTAACAACTTGCGAAAGAGGGTGATTTTGGCTCAGGCACGGCGAAAGAAAGGCGAACAACCAGGTAAATTAACCCACCAGGTCACGCGGGGGCTGCGCGAGGGAGCCCTGCTGCTACTGGGGGCGATTGCGCTGTTCCTGCTGGTTTCGCTGGCCAGCTATCATCCGGGTGATCCCGGCTGGTCCAACAGCGGGGCGGTGACACGCATCTACAATTCCGGCGGCCTGATCGGTGCCTGGCTGGCTGACGTGCTGCTCTACCTGCTGGGTTACCTGGCCTACCTGTTCCCCGTGATGGTCGGTTACAGCGGCTGGCTGGTATACCGCGGGCGCACCCCTGCCGGCGGCATCGACCTGCATGTGCTGGCGATCCGCTGGGCCGGCTTCCTGATGACGGTCGGCGCCGGCGCCGCGCTGGCGACGCTGGAAGCGGGCGGTTCGTATGGCAGCCTGCCGGCCGGTGCGGGCGGCGTTCTCGGCAACGTCGTTGCCAACGGCCTGGTGGAAGTCGTCAGCCCGGTGGGCGCCACCCTGTTCCTGCTGGCCCTGTTCCTGACCGGCGTCACCCTGTTCACCGGCATCTCCTGGCTGTTTGTCATGGACCTGATCGGCAGGTACACGCTGCGCGCCGTTGACTGGCTGTACCAGCAGGCCAGCCGGATTCCGGAACAACTGGCCGCCAGAAAAGCCCGCACCGAACGCGAGGAAGTCATCAGGACCAGTCAGGAAAGGGTGGCCAAACGCAAACCGGTGCGCATTGAGCCGGTCATCAGGCAACCGGAAAAGAGTGAACGCAAGGAACGCGAACGCCAGGTGCCGCTGTTCGATCCGCCACCCAACACCGAGTTGCCGCCGCTGTCGCTGCTCGATGAGCCGAGACCTTCCGAGGCCGGCTACTCGCCAGCGGCCCTGGAGGCCATGTCGCGCCTGGTCGAGATGAAATTGCTGGACTTCAACATCGAGGTGGAAGTGGTAGGCGTCAACCCGGGGCCCGTGATCACCCGCTTTGAACTCGACCTCGGCCCGGGCGTCAAGGTAAGCCAGGTCAGCAACCTGTCCAAGGACATCGCGCGCGCGCTTTCGGCCATCAGCGTGCGCGTCGTGGAAGTCATTCCCGGCAAGTCGGTCATCGGCCTGGAAATCCCCAACGAGCACCGGGCCATCATCAGCCTGAGCGAAATCCTCAACACCCGCGAATACGATGAATCGACCTCGCCGCTGACGCTGGCGCTGGGCAAGGACATCAGCGGTATCCCGGTCGTCGCGGACCTCGCGAGGATGCCGCACCTGCTGGTCGCCGGCACCACGGGCTCCGGCAAATCCGTCGCCGTCAATGCCATGGTGCTGAGCCTGCTTTACAAGACCCTGCCGAAGGATGTGCGCCTGATCATGATCGATCCCAAGATGCTGGAACTCTCGGTGTACGAGGGTATTCCGCATCTGCTCACGCCGGTCGTCACCGACATGAACGAGGCGGCGAACGCGCTGCGCTGGTGTGTCGGCGAGATGGAGCGCCGCTACCGCCTGATGGCGGCCCTCGGTGTGCGCAACATCGCCAACTACAACCGCAAGGTCAGGGAAGCGGAACAGGCCGGCAAGCCGATACCGGACCCGCTGTTCAACCCCGAGGATATGCTGGAGGGAACCGAGCACCCGGTCCTGCAGACACTGCCCTACATCGTGATCATCATCGACGAACTGGCCGACATGATGATGGTCGTCGGCAAGAAGGTGGAAGAGCTGATTGCGCGCCTGGCACAGAAGGCGCGGGCCGCCGGCGTGCACCTGATCCTCGCCACCCAGCGTCCCTCGGTCGATGTCATTACCGGCCTCATCAAGGCGAATATTCCGACGCGCATCGCCTTCCAGGTCTCTTCGAAAATCGATTCACGCACCATCCTTGACCAGATGGGCGCCGATCAGCTGCTGGGTCACGGCGACATGTTGTACATGCCGCCGGGAACCAGCGTGCCGGTGCGCATCCACGGCGCCTTCGTCTCCGACCAGGAAGTGCACAAGGTCACCGCACACCTGAAGGGCAGGTCGGAGCCCGACTACATGGTCGAGATCCTGGAGGTCTCGAGCGAACCGGTGCCCGGCCTGTCACCGGCGAACGGCGGCGGCACCGGTGACGACACCGAATCCGACCCGCTGTATGACCAGGCCGTGTCCATCGTGACCCAGACGCGCAAGGCATCCATCTCCGGGGTACAGCGCCGCCTCAAGATCGGCTACAACCGCGCGGCACGCATGATTGAACACATGGAAGAAACCGGTGTCGTAGGTCCCATGGAAACCAACGGCTCCCGCCAGGTACTGGCACCACCGCCAGTGGACGCATGAACAGGCGCACGCCCTGGTACACACTGCTTGGCCTGCTGTTGCTGCTCGGCACGACCGCCCATGCGGCACAGCCAACGGAGGCCCTGCGTGCTTTCTTTAGCGGCCTGGAAACATTGCAGGCGGATTTCGAGCAACAGGTCGTGGACGAAGATGGCCGGCTGCTGCAAAGCTCGCAGGGGCACATGTGGATCATGCGCCCGGGACGCTTCCGCTGGGATTATGAGGAACCCTACCGCCAGCAACTTGTGGCGGACGGTACGCGTCTCTGGTCCTATGACGAGGACCTCGAACAGGTCACCGTACAGGCGGCCGGCGAGGTACTGACGGCAACGCCGGCCATGCTGCTTAGCGGGGAACAGCCGCTGGAGCAGGTATTCACCCTGGAAAACGCTGGCGACAGCGTCCGCCTGTTGCCCAAAACCGATGACAGTAACATCACGGCACTCAACCTGTACCTGGAAGATGGCCGGCTGCATGAGATTACGGCGCAGGACAGCTTCGGCAACACCACCACCTTCCGTTTCAGCAAGCTCGAACGCAATCCGCCGCTGCCGGCTGACCTGTTCATATTCGTGCCGCCTGCCGGTGCGGATGTCGTTGGAGATGTGCAGTAACGTAACTGCCTGACATGCCTGTCTCATGACGCAAGCGACTGCATCCTACCGACCGCTGGCAGACCGCATGCGTCCCCGCTCGCTGGACGCCTTTACCGGCCAACCGCATATCCTCGGCAACGGCAAACCATCTGCGCCGCGCCATCGAGGAGGGCAACCTGCACTCGATGATCCTGTGGGGACCGCCGGGCACCGGCAAGACCACGCTGGCCAAACTGCTGGCCGAACAGACCAACGCCGAGTTCATGACCCTGTCCGCGGTGCTCGCGGGCGTCAAGGACATTCGCGAAGCGGTCGCCGCGGCACGCCAGATTCGTGACCTGGAAGATCGCCAGACCATCCTGTTCGTCGACGAGGCACACCGTTTCAACAAGGCCCAGCAGGATGCCTTCCTGCCCTATGTCGAGGACGGCACTGTCATTTTCATCGGTGCCACCACGGAAAACCCGTCCTTCGAACTGAACAGCGCGCTGTTGTCGCGGGCACGCACCTATGTGCTGAAGCGCCTGGAACCCGGGGAACTGCGCAGTATCATCGACGCCGCGCTGGTCGACCGCACCCATGGCCTGGGTGATCGCGAGCTGCAGATGGCCGAGGTCCTGCGAGACCGGCTGGCGCAGGCGGCTGACGGGGATGCACGGCGCGCCCTGAACCTGCTGGAAATCGCCGCCGACCTCGCGGAAGAAATTGACGGCAGGAACGTCATCCCCGAGACCGTCCTCAACGAGGTGATCGCCGGCGGCAGCCGGCGCTTCGACAAGGGCGGCGATGACTTCTACGATCAGATCTCCGCCTTGCACAAGTCGGTACGCGGCTCGGCGCCGAATGCCGCCCTGTACTGGCTGGTGCGTATGCTGGACGGTGGCTGCGATCCCCTGTACCTGGCGCGGCGCATCGTGCGCATGGCCACGGAGGACATCGGTAACGCCGATCCCAGGGCACTGACACTGTGTCTGAACGCCTGGGATGTTCAGGAACGGCTTGGCAGCCCGGAAGGCGAACTGGCCCTGGCACAGGCCATCATCTATCTGGCCTGCGCCGCCAAGAGCAATGCCGTCTACAAGGCCTACAATGCCGCCCGCGCCGACATTCCGCGGACCGGCTCGCTGGAGGTCCCGGTACACCTGCGCAATGCACCGACGAAGCTGATGAAGGAACTCGGCTACGGCAAGGCCTATCGCTATGCACACGACGAACCGGAAGGCTATGCGGCCGGGGAAAACTACTTCCCGGAAGAGATGGGGCAGCCGCAATACTACCAACCCGTGGCGCGCGGCCTGGAGATCAGGATCGCCGAGAAACTGGCCCATTTGCGTGCGCTGGACAAGCAGCAGTCCTGACAGCCCGCCCGTGGCAAACACGGCGCCGGCGGGGTGCACGGGGCATGACCGGCGTGTACTATTGCTGCCCATGAAACAGCGGGGATACACATGACACGGATCCTGGCAATTGCCGCGGGTGGTGCCGTCGGTGCGCTGCTGCGCTACTGGACATCGACGGCGGTGCACGCCAGGCTGGGGACGGCATTTCCCTACGGCACGCTAATGGTCAACGTGATCGGCAGCCTGCTGATGGGGTTCCTCTACATCTGGCTGCTGGAACGCGTGGTGGAAGGGACCGCGTTGCGCGCCTTCCTGCTGGTCGGCCTGCTGGGTGCCTTCACCACCTTCTCCACCTTTTCACTGGAAACCCTCAACCTGGTCGAAACCGGCCAGGCGGCCAGGGCGCTGGTCAACATCCTTGCCAGCGTCACGCTGTGCATCGGCGCAGCCGGCCTGGGCGTTTTGGCAGCGAGGCAGTTATGAATACCATCGACATCAGTTTCGTCCGCATTTACCTGACCGAGGGCGAGGGCTGCATGAAAGGCCTGCTGCAGCGCCTGCATGACGAGGAAAAGGTGCGCGGCGTGACCGTATTCCGCGGCATCAGCGGCTTCGGGAAGTCGGGAGAAATGCATTCCTCCTCGCTGCTGGACCTGTCGCTGGACCTGCCGATCGTTATCGAATTCTTCGATACACCGGACAAGGTGGAAAAAATCCTCGAACACATCTGCACGGATGTCGAGCCCTGTCATATTGTTAGCTGGCCGGCAACGCTACTGGTCTAGCCCGGTAATATTCAACAGCACACAGAGAAAACCATGCTCGATCCGAAACTCCTCCGCAGTGATATCAACCAGGTCGCGGCGCAGCTTGCGCGGCGCGGCTATACCCTCGATACCGCCACCCTGCAGCAGCTGGATGAGCGGCGCAAGGACATCCAGGTTGCGACCCAGCAGTTGCAGGCGGAGCGCAACAGCCGTTCCAAAGGTATTGGCAAGGCCAAGGCCGCCGGCGAGGATATTGCCCCCTTGCTGCAGGAGGTCGAGGGACTCGGCGAGCAGCTCAAGGCAAAGGAAGACGAACTGCTCACGCTGCAAGCTGAGTTGAGCGCCATTCTGATGGGCATTCCCAACCTGCCGCACGACTCGGTGCCGGAAGGCAGCGGGGAAGACGACAACCAGGAACTCAGGCGCTGGGGCGAATTGCCCGTCTTCGACTTCGAGCCCAGGGACCATGTCGACCTGGGTGAACAGCTGGGACTGCTGGATTTCGAGACCGCGGCCAAGCTCACCGGTTCACGCTTCAGCGTTATCCATGGCCCGCTGGCGCGCCTGCATCGCGCACTCATCCAGTTCATGCTGGACACGCACACCCGCAGGCACGGTTACCGTGAACTCTATGTACCCTACCTGGTAAATGCCGACAGCCTGCGCGGGACCGGGCAATTGCCCAAGTTCGAGGCCGACCTGTTCAAGGCCGGCAGCGATCCGGAGTATTACCTGATCCCGACGGCGGAGGTCCCGGTCACCAACCTGGTACGGGATGTCATCGTCGAGGCCGATGACCTGCCACTGCGCTACACGGCACATACCCCCTGTTTCCGCTCCGAGGCAGGCTCCTACGGCAAGGACACACGCGGCATGATTCGCCAGCACCAGTTCGAGAAAGTCGAGATGGTGCAGATGGTACGTCCACAGGATTCCTATACCGCACTCGAGGAACTGACCGGTCATGCGGAAGCGATCCTGCAGGCCCTGGAACTGCCGTACCGTGTCGTGACACTGTGTACCGGCGACATCGGTTTTTCCGCTGCGAAAACCTACGACCTGGAGGTATGGCTGCCGGGCCAGCAGAAGTACCGGGAGATCTCCTCCTGCAGCAATTTCGAGGCCTTCCAGGCACGCCGCATGCAGGCGCGCTGGCGCAATCCGGAAACCGGCAAACCGGAGCTGTTGCACACGCTCAACGGCTCCGGTCTCGCCGTCGGGCGTACCCTGGTCGCCATCATGGAAAACTTCCAGCAGGCCGACGGCTCGATTCGGGTACCCGAAGTGCTGCAGGGCTACATGGGAGACGTGGCCGTAATCGGGAAGTGATTTGTCCATGCAAATCCGTCACCCGGCGATAATGACATTCAGAACGAAAACCATGCGAGGTAACCCGATGCAATCATCGAATTCCATGACACTGCTCTATTCAGCAACCCTGTTGTTACTGTCAGCAACCCTGATACCCGGCCCGGTAATCGCCGCAGATCCACCAGGCGAAGAAACGGTCACAAGCGGTGAACTGGAAGCACCCGCAACCGAATCCAGCCCTGGCACCTGGGACAAGACCAAGGAAGTCTCCGGTGAGGTATGGGATGCCACGAAAGAGGGCAGCGCAAAAGCCTGGGACAAGACCAAGGAAGTCTCCGGTGATGCCTGGGACGCCACGAAAGAAGGCAGCGCAAAAGCCTGGGACACCACGAAGGAAGTTTCCGGCGATGTCTGGGATGCCACCAAGGAAGGCAGTGCCAAGGCCTGGGACAAGACCCTGGAGTTGACGCAGCCTGATGCGGAGGCGGAAACGGAGGCTACAGTGGATACATCTCAACCGGACCCGCAAAGTCCGTAACCGTAGCCAACCCTACTGTAGCGCGTCCCGCTTGCGCTGCAATTGCTGGTCGCGTGGCAGGCGGTAGTCAAAGTCATAGGTGGTCGATTCCCAGTGGCCGTACATGGGATTCGGCAGGATGATCCATTCCCGGCCCCAGCGGCTGGCGTAACGTTGTGCCAGCTCCCGCCGCAACCCGGACTGTGACTTCGACCCTGCAACGAAGTCTTCCAGGTTGTCACCCACCAGCAGCAGCAACCGGTACCTCGAGGCAATCATGGCACGGTATTCAGACTTGGATGTGCCATCATCCAGCAGCAGGCGCGAATCATCGGTGAAAGGCAATCCCAGCGCCAGCAGATTCCGCGTAGTACAGCCACGCAAGGACTCCTTGCGCGCACTGTAATAAAACACGGCCACCTGCCGGTTCGCTGCGTATTCCAGGAATTCAGTGGCACCACTGATTGCCGGTGCGGCCGCCGACTCGCACCACTGGGCGAAACTCTCCGGTGTATATTGGCCCAGTTCACGAATGATGCGGACCTCGTACTCGGTGTTGTCGAGTACGGTCTCGTCCAGGTCGAGCAGGATGGCCGGAGGCAGGGTAGCGGCATTGCCCTGCTGCTCCAGCGCGGCACTCCATTGATCATCCACGAGTGCCTTGTCGAGGTTTTCCTGCGCCAGCCGATAGGCTTGCTGCACCGCGCATTCGTATTCGGCGGAGGTGTGCTGCCACAGCGTGGCATTCAGCATTTCGTGTGCCGTCAGATCGACTGGCGGCTGCGCACAACCGGCAAGTACCACGAAAGACAGGCTTGCAGCCACTATGCAAAGGCGGGATGACAACCAGGCGACGGGATGGAGGTGTATGCTCATTGCATTCCTGGCTGATCCCCGGTCACTACCGGGAAGTTTGTTACCTGGTCGGTATTTGTTGCCCGTGAGTGTACAAGGCCGCCTGCCACATCGCAAAATCCGCTACCATTCCATGCCATGACTCTGCAACGCATGCTTATCCTGTTGACACCGGTCCTGCTGGGCTGGAGTTGCAATGCAGCGGGCTACCCCCTGTATGGCAGTGAGGACCGGGGTATCCTGCGCCTGCAGCAGGCACGACTCGCGCACGAGGGCAGCATCCCCGGGCGGCAAAAAGTGGCCGGCGAACTGCTGCCACTGGATGCCGTTGACCTGCGCCTGTTGCAGGAACGGGCGCTGGAACTGCCGGCACCCGATCCCGGATTTACAGCAGAAGTCAGGGCATTGCTGGGTGCCGATGCTGACACCGTCAGCATCGCCGTACTGGATTTGTCAGATCCGGACAAACCGCGCTATGCCGGACATCGCGACACCATCGCCTACAGCCCGGGCAGTATCGGCAAACTCGTTGCCGCCGCTGCCCTGTTTCAGGCACTGGCCGACGCCTGGCCGGACAACATCGAAAAGCGCCTCGCCATCTTGCGCGAAACTGTTATCGAAGCAAATGAACTCGTTATCGGCGACGAACACAAGGTAAGACTGTGGGACCCTGAAACCCGGACACTGACACGCCGTCCGCTACGCGTTGGTGACAGTGCGACACTCTGGAACTGGCTGGACTGGATGCTCTCGGCAAGCTCCAATGCCGCGGCCTCCGTCTGCATGCAGCAGACCCTGTTACTGGCACATTTCGGCAGGCAATACCCGGTAGCGGATGCAGAGGCACGACGCTTCCTGGAGGAGACACCCAGGCAGGAACTGGGCAGCTTGCTGCGGCGCAGCCTGCAGGGGACGATGCAACGCAGCGGTATCGACACGAGACAACTCAGCCAGGGGAGCTTGTATACGCAGGCAGGGAAGGCACAGTTACCAGGCAGCGGCAGCCATGCAAACGATCGCGAACTGGTCACGTTCCTGCTCCGGCTGGAGCAGGGCAGGATTGTCGACGAATTTTCCAGCCGCGAACTGAAACGCCTGCTGTATATCACGGAACAAAGGGTGCGTTACGCGGCGTCCCCCGCCTTGCACGACGCTGCCGTCTATTACAAATCGGGGTCTCTGTATGCCTGCACAGCAGGGCAAAAGGGTGCCTGCCCGCCATTCAGGGGCGACCGGATCAACACCATGAATTCTGTCGCGATTGTGGAATCACCCGCGGATGCGCCGCAGCATTACTATTTCGTGAGCCTGCATACAAACCGGCTGGGCAAGGATGCAGCGCTGCAGCACCGGGCACTGGCCACCAGGCTGCATGAGTTAGTCGAGGCACATGCAGCCGATGAGCACCAGGAGGTGAAGGCGCAAGAAAAAGAAGGGGAGTTGTAATAAGGCAGCCATTAAGGCTGCCGGGATACTGCTGACTAGCGGTGCACGTTGCTGGCAAGCCTGCGCGGTACCATGAATTCGTGGATGGGCTTGATCATGTTGCTCAACCAGCGGCCACCGTCGGGATTCTCGGCCAGTGCGACCAGGATATACTTGTGGCCTGCCGCCTCCACAATGGCACTGTCAGCATGCCATTTGTTCCATGAACCCGACTTGCGGTAGATTTTCGCATCGGGATGAGCAGCCAGCCCCTTGACGAACTTGTGATTGATACCGGGGTTCCCGAGCATGCCCTTCATTTCAGCGCTCAGTTTTGTGCCCACCAGTTGCCCGGTTTCCAGCAGGTAGTAGAAGCGTGCCGCCTGCAGCGCCGTGGCACCGTGCGAAAGATTGTGCAGGGGATCGCGCTTGTAGGCGGCCGACTTGCCGTATTCCTTTCCCACCCAGAGGCCGCCGTTCACCTGCGGGTCATACAGATGATATTCTTCCGATTGCAGGATCTCCAGCAGTCGCTGCTTGCCGACCCGGTTCAGCATGGCGGTGGCATCGGCATTGGATGAGTTACGGATCATCCGGGTCAGGGATGCCCGGGTATCCTCGTCAAGCTGCATGTTGCCCTGTTCAATCTCGACAAAGGCGCCCAACAGGATTGCTATCTTGGGCAGGCTTGCTGCGTAGATCATCTCGTCGCCATTGACGGAAGCGACACGGGGTTCATCAAGGTCGGTGATATCGACCAGCGCGACACCGAGTTTGCCGTCACGCACCGCGTCATTGAGTCCAAGCTTCTTCAGGGTTTTATCAAGCTTCGCCTGCAGGCCGGGATCGTAGCTGTCCCAGAGGGAGGGGAATCCATCAAGCGCATCGGCAAATACCGGTGTCGCTACCAGGAGTGTCAGTAAACTGAATACTGCTGCACGTATTGCAATCATGGCGCGCGATTCTATCAAAAGTTCAGTATTTATCAAAACATTAATAGAAGAAATATTCTATGATGGCGGTCACAGTCAAAACAATGACATTCCATCTACAAACACAGCTACCGACTTGTTTTGACTTGTTTTAATCATTATCACAGTTGAATAACTCGCTGCCTATTGGCCATTCGTTCAATATTGAGTCAGTTGTCCGGCGCAAATAACAATCCGCTGCTCATACATCGGCACAGATTTCCATAAGTACATCTGCTGTTATTCCCTGGCGTATAAAACCCGCAACCGCGCCATGCCGGACCCACCCCGGGTGATATCTGCAACAATGCGCCTCGGCATTGCCTTGCAAGACTCGCGCCGAACCATGTAGCGCCACCCCGCAGGCAAAGCACGGTTTTTTCGCTGCCGGACGATATGCTGGTGGTGCAAACGCAGCTCGATCGCGATCATGTAATCATTTAGCCTCTATTGCGTGACTTCACGATGAACTATCGTGCACTGTTCCATGGACAAAATCAGGCAGTCAACCCGATGACCGGAATGCGGCTTTCCAAGACTGAGCGAATACTGCAGATCTTCACCGAAATACGGCCGGGTGAGGGTCCCAGGGCCTTACTGATGTTCGCCAACATCTTCCTCATCCTCTGCGCCTATTACTTCATCAAGCCGCTGCGAGAGGGCTGGATCGCAATTTCGGATATCTCCGGTCTGTCGAAGATGGAGGTCAAGGCCTACTCAAGCTTTGCCCAGAGCGTACTTCTGCTGTTCGTTGTCGGCTGGTACGGGCATCTTGCAAGTCGCTGGAAGCGTTCCGTGCTGATTACCCGGGCAACCCTGTTCTGCATTTCGAACATGATAATTTTCTGGTTCCTCCAGCCCGGTTTTTTCTTCGAGCGCCTGCCGGCTTCAGGCATCATTTTCTATCTCTGGGTCGGCATGTTCGGCGTCTTCGTGGTTGCGCAGTTCTGGACATACTGTGCGGATATCTACACCGACGAAGGTGGCAGACGGATGTTGCCCATGATCGCCATCGGGGCAACTTCCGGCGCTGCAGCAGGCTCATGGATTGTCGATCTGCTGGTGGACTCGGGTATCGTGCCCGCGGAGGCGCTGCTGCTGGTTGCGATCCTGCCGCTGCTTGCATCAATCATGCTGACCCGTTTCGTTGATGCGCGCTACAGCAGCGACGCCCCGGCACCTGACGACAAACCGGTGATGCCGGCAACCGTGGCGGAGGAGAAGGGTCTAGGCTTTCTCTTTAGCGGCGCCAGGCTTGTCCTCATCAGTCGTTTCATGCTGGCAGCCGCGCTGGTCACGCTACTGACCAACTGGGTAAACACCAACGGTGAGAACCTGCTGTTTCGGGTTGTCCAGGATGCCCTGGCGGCACAGGCCATCGACCAGGGTGTGACTGAACCCCAGGCCATACTCGACTTTACACGAAACGGCACGACGGCATTTTATGGAAACTTTTACTTCTGGGTGAACATCATTGCCCTGCTGCTGCAGTCGCTGGTGGCCTCGCGACTGCTGAAGTACGGTGGCTTCGCAGCCATCCTGCTGATACTTCCCGTTATTGCGATGGTGTCCTACACTACCATGGCACTGCTGCCGATCCTGGCCATCGTGAAAATGATGAAGATTGCGGAAAATGCAACTGACTACTCGATCAACAACACATCCCGCCATGTACTCTGGCTCCCGGTCGACTCGATCATGAAGTTCCGCGGAAAACCCGCCATCGACACCCTCTATGTCAGACTGGGTGACGGCCTTGCAGCCCTCACGGTACTGATCGGCGTTCAGTTCCTCTCGCTGGCAACCCGGCAATTCTTTATCTTTAACGTGTCACTCGTAGTGCTGTGGCTGATATTCGGCATTATGCTGGTGCGCGAACATCGCAAGGCATCGACAGCAAGCATGCTGCATCGCGGGCAATAGTGCGCGCCAGGTCTGACAACAACCCGCAAGACATTCGATGGTGATAGCCCAACGCTCGGATTCGACGGCAATGGCATTTGCACTGCTGGCTGCAATCGTCATGATCGCCCACCAGGTGGCCGGCAAGGCGACCCGGGACGCGCTGTTTCTCTCCAACTTCGATGTCACCAACCTGCCCAAGGTGGTGATCGCCGCAGCCATTGCCTCGCTGGCCGCCGTGCTGATCATGTCACGACTGCTGGCACGCATCGGTCCGTTCCGGCTGATCCCGCTGGTCTTCGGCCTGAGCGCGGTCCTGTTCCTGGGGGAATGGCTGCTGCTCGACTACCAGCCGCGGATCGCGTCCATCGTTCTTTATCTGCACATGGCGGTATTCGGCGCAATCCTGATCAGCGGCTTCTGGTCGATCATCAACGAGCGCTTTGATCCGCACTCAGCCAAGCAGCGCGTCGCGCGGATCGCGGCCGCCGCGGCCCTCGGGGGCGTGATCGGCGGGGTACTGGCGGCACGCGTCAGCGCACTCATGGACGTGCGCAGCATGCTGCTGTTCCTCAGCGGCATGCACGTGGTCTGCCTGTTCTCCACGCGCGCAATCGGCACCCCGACACGCAGCGCACCCGCAGACGAGGCAGTCAGGGCGCGCTCTGCATTTACCGTCATCGCACACACACGTTACCTGCAATGGATGGCGGCCCTGCTGATACTGGTGGCCGTTATGGCAGCGCTGGTCGATTACGCGCTCAAGGCAGAGGCCTCGGCCCGCTTCCAGGACAGCGAGTCCCTGGTCGCATTCTTTGCATCCTTCTATGCCATCGCCGGTGTCGTCGGCTTCGGGCTGCAGACCCTGCTGGGGCGGCGCATCCTGCAGCACTTCGGCATCGGTACCACGCTGGCCATCCTGCCGGCTGCCATCGCCATATTCGGCACGATCGGCACCGTGTTCACGCGGCTGTGGTCGATGGTGCTGCTGCGCGGCGGTCAATCGGTGCTCGTAAACTCCCTGTACCGCTCGGCCTTCGAGCTGTTGTACACACCGTTGCCGCCGCACAAGAAGCGTCCGACCAAGGCCATTATCGACGTCGCCAGCGACCGCCTCGGTGATCTGGTAGGCAGTGGCCTGCTGCTGTTGCTGCTGTTCATCGCGCCGCAACTACCCACCGCCGTGGTGACCGGGTGTGCGGTGCTGATCGCTCTGGCGGCACTGTTTGTCATCACCCGGCTGAACCGGGGCTACATCGATCAGCTGGCGCGCAGCCTGCGCAGCGGCGCGGTCAACATCCAGGAAAGCGATATCGTGGATGCCACGACCCAGCAGATCCTGGCCGAGTCGAATGCCTATTCCGAAAGGGAATTCCTGCTCTCGAAGCTTGCGCTCATGCAGGATCGTTCGGCACTGCCTGACAGTGAACTCGACGCCTCGCTGCAATTCGCGAACACCGTCAGTGACCTGTGTTCAGGCGATACCGACCGCATCTACAGGGCGCTTGGCAGCTCCGCGATGGACATCCGCCTGATCCCCTGCGTCATACCGCTGCTGGCGAATGATGAAATCACCAACGACGTGCGCACGGAACTCCGCTGGATGGTGCCACGCATCACCGGTCAGCTGACCGACGCCATGCTGGACCCGGACATTCCGCTGCGCGCCCGCCAGCGCCTCCCGGGCGTGCTCGAGGCCAGCCACAACCCGCGCGCCATCAACGGCCTGCTGCGCGGCATGGTGGACCAGAGTTTCAATGTCCGTTACAGCTGCGCGCGTTCACTGGCGCGCATGCGTGGCAGAAACCGGCAGCTGAAGATCCCGCGGCAGCAGGTATTCGCCGCAATACACCAGGAACTGGCAGCCAGCCCGGAGGAGTGGGCGGCACGCAACCGCGCCCTGCAGGTAGATGGCCCGGATGCAGAACCAGCCGTCCCCCAGGTCGACCGCGGACTGGAACATGTCTTTACCCTGCTGGCGCTGATCCTCGACCCTGACGCCGTGTACCTGGCGATGCAGGCGACACTCAGCAAAGACATCAACCTGCGCGGCACCGCCCTGGAATACCTCGAAAATGTACTACCGGCGGACATGTACCAGGCCCTGCTGACACACCTCGGATCAACTCATGAAGGCCGCTACGGTCAGCGCTCCCCGGGGGACATCATCAGGGAACTGAAGTCCCACCTGCCGCACCTGTCGCACTCGGACTAGCAGGTACAGGAGCGGTCTCGTTATGCCCGTTCTTACTGACCGCAATGCAGCACTAAACAATCGCGCCGAAGGGCGGCGCTCCTACAGCTGCTACTAGTGGGTGTAGGAGCGGTCATCCTGACCGCGATGCGGTCTTCCAGCAATCGCTCCGAAAGGCGGCGCTACTGATACTGCCAGCATGATTCACTGGCTGTCGCCGGAATCAGGTGGGTCAACGGGTTCCACAGACTCAACTGCTTCTGCAGATTCCACGGATTCTACCAGTGCCGCCGGCGCCGCGACCTGCACGGGGTTCGCCTTCTCGATGAGACGGTGAATGCGTGTCGCCAGGGTCTGGTGTTCGACGGCCGAGTTCTTGCGCAGCACGTTGGAAATCAGCGTCGCCATGTAATCGAGCTGCCAGCCGCCGCTGTCCGTTTCCACAATGGCCACTGAGTTCATGTAATTCTTGACGTTGCCCATGTACTTGCCGCACTTGAAATCCGGTTCCTGCTTGCACTGGTAGAGCGAACCGGACTTGAAGTACACGGCGGATTCCCGCAACGCCGGCGATGAGGCATAACGAATCCGCCACTCGGTCATGTAGAGGAGGCGCTTGATTTCGCGACTGGAATACTCGTCCACCAGCCGACCCTGTTCCATGCGCAGCAGGAATTTCATCAGCTCCCGGGCGGTACCATAGCTGCTGCCCCCACCGGGGGCCCGGCGCTTGCCGGTATGCGTGAAAAAGCTCCCCTGGCGCAGTTGTTCCAGGTCCAGACCATTGCGGGTAACGGGTTCGAAAAAAGTGCTGACGAACAGCTCGGTGAGTTCCTGCTTTGGCGTGTCATTGAAAAAGCGTTCGATTTCCGCCTGCGGCGGGGGATAGTCCTTGCCGTAGTGGCGCAGCAGCATGGCCTCGCGCATACACATCGCGGCGGCGGCATTGGAACTCGCCGACAGCATCCAGTCCAGGTACTCCCAGAGTGAACCCTGGTCACCCTCGCGCAGCGGGCGCTTGTCCAGCTTGCGATCCGCCACGTCGAACAGGCGCACCTTGTGATGGTCGGTAAGAATAAATGAATCGGCGGTAACTACCGTGCTGCGCAAAACCTGCGTGCGTTTCCCGATGTCATCGGGCCAGATATCCGCAAGCGCCTGGAAGATGCCCAGGGCGACAACCAGCTTGCCCACGCTCCCGACATTCTGGCGCACTTCGCCGCGGTGCTCCGCGTAGCGTGGCTGCGCCGGGTTGCTCAGATCCAGCACCGCCACCCCGTACCTGTCCGCCTGGTCTCCCAGCAGGCGCACGACCTGCGCAGGTGAAATCCGGGTCGGGTGCCGGCAGGTCCAGATCGCGATGATCCAGCAGCCGCAGGTCCACCTCCGCCAGCGGTTTCAGTGCACCCGGGGGTTGCTTGGTCCCTTTAACGACGCCCTCGACCGCCAGCCGTGCGCCTTCCACCCGGCGAATGCCGCTTTCCGCATAACCGTCCAGCGGGTAGCTGTTCCCGGCACCCGGCAGCCACAACAGCACCAGTAGCAATACTCGTTTCAAGTGTGTCATTTCGGTACCTCCAGCAGGTTGATGCTTGTCTCCAGGCTGCCTGCCAGCGACTGGTCCATTTGATTCAGATAACTGCTGCCACGGGCCTGGCGACTCTCCAGGAAAGGTCGCAGCTGGAACAACTGCAGCTTGCCGTCGAGAAACCCGAACTCGATGTCAGCGGGCGCCGGGTTGCCGGCATCATCGGTTATCGCCGGGAAGCGTTGCGGCAACTCCTTTGCAAGCGTGATGAGCTGGCGGATCTCGTCGGGCTGCAGCACGCTGTCATTGCCACTCACCGGCAGCTTCACAACTCCACCGCCGGGCACCGGCATGCGTCGCCAGGGGGCCGTTGCCATCGCCAGTACCCGGACCGAACCGTCCCGGGTGTCGATGCGTAATGACTCGGCGGACTGGCCGTCGACTGCACCGCCGACGCCTTCGTTGACGGCCACGGATATCACGGCACGGTCACCGCTGTCGATGTCCTGTGTGACCATGACACCCGATTTCTCGTTGGGTACCGAGCGCAGCAGCAGGACTGCCGGATAGACATGCTCGGGATGCTCCATGTGCGACTGACGCCAGGCAAAAGCACGCGCCGTGAACGGTGATGCCCAGACCTGCGGAATGCCGGCGACGATCGCATCGAACCCGGTCACGTTCGGCAGGGTCAGGTTGAGACCCGCACCGGTAAACCCGGGCAGATCCTCGACGTTGGTGTCGGAGCGGATGAACACACCATAATCCTCACCCGGCCCGAAGGCCGCCGTCAGTGCCTGGCGCAACGCCTCGCGGAATTGGGCGCTCAGGCGGGTGCCGGCAATCAGGTCATATAACTCGGCGCGAAATGCCTCGCTCATGGCCTGTCGCTGCGGACTGTTTTCCGGCAGGCTGCGCTGGCGGCCATACTGTTCCACCATCCACTCGAACACGGTCATGCCCGTATCGGCGTAGGGCTTGTCCAGCACCTGCTCGCGGAACACGCCAAAGGGGATTGCCACTCCCGCTGCAACGGCATCGGGATATTGATGCCGCAGCTCGCCCAGCTTGGCCGCCTTGGGTCCCACCGTACGTCCGGAATCGTCGGCACGCAGTTCGTCCAGATCGAGGATGCTCCGCACGCCCAGGTCCAGCTTGTCCAGGTCGGGCCGGATCACGGCACCGGGTTCGGCCTTGTCCTCTCCGAAAACAGCCTCCCAGCGGGGTTCCGCGGCGGACAGTTCGACCAGGCCTGCGGGACTCACGGCCAGCACCACCGCTTCGCCGTCATGACGGCGAATCTCACCCAGCAGGCTCTCGTCCACGCCGACATTGGGTATCCCCAGGTTGCGCGCCAGCAGCTGCACGTGCGACAGCGGGTTGCCTTCCCCCGCGGTCATGATGCCGGCAACCGGTGGCAGGTCCGAGATGGTTTCCGGCAAGAGGTAGATGCCGTTCGCAACGAACGCGGCATGTTCATCGAGCGACGGATCGGCATGCAGCACGCCCCGCGCGAGTCCCGGGTTCAACGCCCGGAAGCCGACACCGACCTCCCTGCCAAACAACTTGTGGCGGACACCCGCGATGCGATTGGCATCCTGCAGCAGGCCGTCCAGTAGTTGCGAGAAAAACAGCAGCGGGCTGCCACGCAGCTGGTCCTGGATAAAGTGCAGCGCCAGTGGCTCTACTTGCGCCAGTTTCAGCATGGACTCGTAAAACTGAAAGCGCAGTCCCTGCGTAGCCCAGCCGGGGACGCGCGCAAGATAGCCGAGGGTTTGCATGTAACTCGCCAGCGTCACCGGGTTCGCGTCCAGCTCCGCCAGCGATTGCAGCAAGGCATCCCTGCCGCGCGGGTTGATCATACCGGTGCCGTAGGCTGCCTCGATGGCAGCGGTCAGCAGGTCAAGACGCTCGCGCCGCGTCATGTCCGGCAGTTGTTCTCGCAGTTGCGACGTGGCTGCGAAATTCGCGGTCTCCACCGCCAGCCCCAGGTCCAGCACCCGCAGCCGGGCGGATGAATTGTTAACCCGTGGCAGGGCGTCGCGCAGATCCGCCAGCAGCTGCGCCGTCACCTGGTATTGATGTCGCGGCGAGTCGTCGGCCTGTAGCGCAGCGGCGGCCGTATTCAGAATCTCCTGCAGCCAGGGGCCGCCCGAGAAAATCCTTGCGCTGCTTTCAAGTTTCAAAGGCAGAGGCACGGCCGCGTAGATCGCATCGATCTCACTGGCCAGATCCGCATATTTTTTCTTCAGCTCCGGATCCGTCACCTTTGCCGCATAATCACGCACGCGGCCTGCATCACTGGCTTCCGGCGCACCGTGAATCTTGCCGCGCAATGTCTTGAAGCCGGGATCGAGATCGGACAGTGACGAGGACACCTGCCTGACTTTCTGCACCGAGGCAGTGTTCTCACCGTGCGACAGCAAGCGACTGCCAATGCGCAGGGCAGGGTAGCGCAGCCCGATCCACTCCGGTTCGGCGCTCAGCGCAATCAGCAGCGCACGCGCACCGGCGCGCTCGTCCTCTTCCTGGATGGCGCCGCGGTAAAACATGGCCTTGCGCAGAATCCAGCCGTCATCCGCCGCGAGCAGAAACTTCTCGATCAGCAGCTGGTTGTAGAAATCAGGGAAGCCCGGCTGGCTGAGTTCAGCTTCCGGATCGAAACCGGCCAGCAGGTTGGCGATGAGATAACCGGCATCGCGCAGTGTTACGGTCTTTTCACTCCAGACACCATGCTGGTAGCCGCCGCCATGATCGCGGCAGGCATACTCTTTTGGAGGGAAGAGAGTGCCGTCCTTGCAGAACCAGCGCAGTTCCTTGAAGGGCCCGCGCGGCAAGGTCTTCATTTCCACAATCCATTGCCGGTACTCCGGGCTGTTGTCCGACTGGCCGGAAAACCCTGACGCCGCCGCCAGACAGAGACAGCACCCGATGAACACCTTCCTGATTCCCATCCAAACCCCCGTAAATCGAAATATGCAGCTCAGGCTACCTTGCCGGGAAAAGGATAGCAAAACGCGGCTGTGATGTGCCGGGCGCGGAACGCGCCATAGACGAACCTGGTTCGGTAGCAATGTAGCCAGGATGTAGCGTACGACTCTTTCGCCCTGTTTCTGAATTCACCGCTGGAGAGCTTCTGGTGCAGTCTTGCAGGAGCGCCTTGCAGGCGCGAATCGCGGTTGCAAGCCGCTTGTGCCCACTGGGGTATTTATGCCCTTCAGGGTGCTCCTACAGTAAGCATTTTTGTAATGTCAGGGTTATTCAGAAAACATAGCCGAAGGGGTAACGCCGGTAGGCCAGCACTTCACCGGTTACATCCTGCAGCAGCAACTCCGTCTGGTTTCTCACAAAGGTGTACTGGGTCAGCGTGTCGGTGTCCGGGCTGTACAGGCTGATGATATTGTTGTCGACGCGCACCATACCCGTGACTCCAAGTTGATTCGCCTGCAGGCGGAAGCGATTGCCACGGATCTCCAGAACATCACCGGCAACCCCGAACCAGCGTCCCTCCAGCAGCGCCGTATCGCTATAGTCTTCCGGGTAACCCCCGTAGCCGACACCGGGGTAGGGCTTATACGGGGCACCGTGATTCACCCCGTTCATAAAGGGATTACCCCGGGCGTTGCTCCAGGGGCTGGCACCCTGCGAGTAGGACCATGGCGACATCCCCATGCCATTGCCCGGCATGCCGCCGTAGCCGGACCAGGGATTCATGCCTGACCACGGGCTCATGCCGGGCCAGCCCCCCATGCCGCCGAGGCCGCTCATCATCGGGAACCCGGCCATGCCCATGCCGTTGCCCCAACCGTTGTTCATACCCCAGTTGTTGCCGGCCCGGTTATTGAAGCTGTTGTTATTGTTCATGGAGTTCGACATGACGTTCATCATGGTGAGCATCATGCGGAACATGATGCTGAAGATATCGTCCGACGCCAGCGCAGCAGGCGGTGCCGGCAGCAACAGGGCACACAGCAGGACTGCGATGGCGCGCTTGTTTTTCATGGCATGAACAGTTCCCGACCCTGGTTTCCCGGCAATCGGTTAATCGGCCTCCCCGCCAGATTCCGGCGGATATTACTATATATGGGGTTTTGTTTCCAAAACAATACGATATTTAGTAATCTGAACAGGGTCTTCCATATAGTGTCTATAGCAGAAGTCGGCCGCATTCACTGTATTTTTTACAGCCGGATCATGTAATCAAGAACATTCTTCATGCTAGACTCCGTCGTTTATTCCTATTTAGCTGATAAAGATGGAAAAAATCACAAAAATTCTGGGTGAACGCATCCTGTTCCTGGATGGTGCCATGGGCACCATGATCCAGCGCCACAAGCTGGAAGAAGCCGACTACCGCGGCACGCGCTTCGCCGACTGGCCGTCGGACCTGAAAGGCAACAATGACCTGCTGGTGCTGACGCAGCCGGACATCATCCGCGAAATCCACGCCGCATACCTGGCCGCCGGCGCCGACATCATCGAAACCAACACCTTCAACTCAACCCGGGTGGCCATGGCCGACTACGGCATGGAGGAACTGGTAACGGAGCTCAACCGCACCGCGGCACAACTGGCGCGCGAGGTTGCCGATGCCGCCACGGCGTCCGATCCGGACAAGCCGCGTTTCGTCGCCGGCGTGCTGGGGCCGACCAACCGCACTGCCTCCATCTCGCCTGACGTCAACGACCCGGGCTTTCGCAACATCCACTTCGACGAACTGGTCGCGGCCTACAGCGAGGCCACGCAGGCTCTGATCGAGGGTGGCGCCGACATCATCCTGATCGAGACCGTGTTCGACACCCTGAATGCCAAGGCGGCGGTGTTTGCCGTCGAGCAGGTTTTCGAGGAAGGCGGCATACGCCTGCCGGTGATGATCTCCGGTACGATCACCGACGCCTCGGGCCGCACGCTATCCGGCCAGGTGACCGAGGCCTTCTGGAACTCGCTGCGCCACGCACGGCCACTGTCCATCGGCCTGAACTGTGCACTGGGCGCAAAACAGTTGCGCCAGTACGTTGAGGAACTCTCCGGCATCGCGAATGTGAATGTTTCCGCGCACCCGAATGCCGGCCTGCCGAACGAATTCGGCGAATACGACGAAACCCCGGACGAGATCGCCGCCGAACTCGCCGACTGGGCCGCCAGCGGCTTCATCAACATCGTCGGCGGCTGCTGCGGTACCACGCCGGACCACATCCGCGCCATCGTCGAGGCCGTGAGTCGGCACCCGCCGCGCCAGCTGCCGGATATTGCGCCTGCCTGCGCCTGTCCGGTCTGGAGCCTTGCAACATCACTGCAGACTCGCTGTTCGTCAATGTCGGCGAGCGCACCAACGTGACCGGCTCGGCGATCTTCAAGCGCCTCATCATGGCCGGCGACTACGAGACCGCCATCGATGTTGCGCGCCAGCAGGTCGAGAACGGTGCACAGATCATCGACATCAACATGGACGAGGGCATGCTGGATGCCGAGGCCGCCATGGTGCGGTTCCTCAGCCTGATCTCGGCGGAACCGGACATCGCCCGCGTGCCGGTGATGCTGGACTCGTCAAAGTGGCACGTGATCGAGGCCGGCCTGAAGTGCCTGCAGGGCAAGGGTGTCGTCAATTCCATCAGCATGAAGGAAGGTGAGGCGGAATTCCTGCGCCACGCCCACCTGCTGCGCCGCTACGGCGCGGCCGTCATCGTCATGGCCTTCGATGAACAGGGGCAAGCTGACACCGAGGCGCGCAAGATCGAGATCTGCACGCGCGCCTACCGGTTGCTCACGGAGCAGGTCGGCTTTCCGGCCGAGGACATCATCTTCGACCCCAATATCTTCGCGGTCGCCACCGGCCTGGAGGAACACAACAACTACGGCAATGACTTCATCGAGGCGACCCGCGTCATCAAGCAGACCCTGCCGCACGTGCTGGTCTCCGGCGGCGTTTCCAACGTGTCGTTCTCGTTTCGCGGCAACAACCCGGTGCGCGAGGCCATCCACGCCGTGTTCCTGTACCACGCTATCCAGGCGGGCATGGACATGGGCATCGTCAACGCCGGGCAGCTGGCGATCTACGAGGACATTCCCGAGGAACTGCGCGAACGCGTCGAGGACGTCATCCTCAACCGCCGCGACGATGCGACCGAGCGCCTGCTGGAAATCGCCGACCGCTTTCGCGGTGATGGTGGCGGCATCGTACGCAAGGAAGACCTCGAGTGGCGCAGCTGGCCGGTCAACAAGCGCCTCGAGCATGCGCTGGTCAAGGGCATCACCGACTATATTGACGCAGACACCGAGGAAGCAATGCAGCAGGCGGAACGCCCGCTGCACGTCATCGAGGGTCCGCTGATGGACGGCATGAACCACGTCGGCGACCTGTTCGGCGCCGGCAAGATGTTCCTGCCGCAGGTGGTCAAGTCCGCACGCGTGATGAAGAAGGCCGTCGCCTACCTCATGCCATACATGGAGGCGGAGAAGGACGCAAGCACGCGGCACAAAGGCCGCATTCTGATGGCCACGGTGAAGGGCGACGTGCACGACATCGGCAAGAACATCGTGGGCGTGGTGCTGCAGTGCAACAACTACGAGGTCATCGACCTCGGTGTCATGGTCGCGGCAGAGACAATCCTGCAGACCGCGCGCGAACGGGATGTCGACATCATCGGTCTGTCCGGGCTGATCACGCCCTCGCTCGATGAGATGGTGCACCTCGGCAAGGAAATGCAGCGCCAGGGCTTCGAGCTGCCGTTGCTGATCGGCGGTGCGACCACCTCGCAGATCCACACGGCAGTGAAGATCGACCCGACCTACGCACAGGCCGTGGTCTACGTGCCGGACGCCTCGCGGGCCGTGGGCGTTGCCAGCAAGCTGCTGAGCGAGACCAACCGCGCCGGTTACACCGCCGGGATCAAGACCCGTTATCGCGAACTGCGGGAACAGCGGGAGGGCCAGCAGCAGACGCGCCAGCTGGCCTCGCTGGCCGAGGCACGCGCCAACCGGGTCGCCATCGACTGGTCATCCTACCGCCCGGAAGTCCCGGAATTCACGGGCACGCGAATATTCGAGGACTACCCGCTGGCCGAACTGGTCAGTCGCATCGACTGGACCCCGTTCTTCAAGACCTGGGAACTTTCCGGGAAATATCCGAAGATCCTCGATGACGCAGTCGTCGGTGAACATGCGCGGCAACTGTACGACGACGCCCAGGCGATGCTGGAGAATATCGTCAGGGAACACTGGCTGACGGCGAAGGCCGTGATCGGCTTCTTCCCGGCGAACAGTGTCGGCGATGACATCGAGCTGTATACGGACGAGTCGCGCACGCAGGTGCTGACCCGCTTCCACTTCCTGCGCCAGCAAATGCAGAAGCGCCGCGAGGCGCCCAACCTCTGCCTTGCGGATTTCGTCGCACCAGGGGAGAGCGGGGTGCCCGACTACCTCGGTGCATTCGCGGTCACCACCGGCATCGGCATCGAGACCCGGATTGCCGAATTCGAGGCCGACCACGACGACTACAACAGCATTATGCTGAAAGCGCTTGCCGACCGCCTGGCCGAGGCCTTCGCCGAACGCATGCATGAACGGGTGCGCCAGGAATTCTGGGGCTACGCGCCCGGGGAAAGCCTCAGCAACGAGGAACTGGTCAAGGAGGAATACCGCGGCATACGCCCGGCACCCGGCTATCCGGCCTGTCCCGATCACACTGAAAAGGCAACACTCTGGCAGCTGCTCGACCCGGAAAACAATGCCGGTATCAGCATCACCGAAAGCTTCGCCATGCTGCCGACCGCTTCCGTCTCTGGCTTCTACTTCTCGCACCCGCGCTCGGCCTATTTCGGCACCGGCAAGATCGGCCGCGACCAGGTGGAGGATTACGCACAACGGAAGGGCATGGACATGAACGAGGCGGAGCGCTGGCTGGCGCCGGTGCTGGGTTATTAAATCTAATCCTCCTGCATGCCATCAGACATGCTATACCTTACTTGCACCACCACATTAAATGAGGAACCCCCCATGAAGTATCAAAATCGTTTGGTTGCGCTTTTCCTGCTGCTGATTGTCCCGTTAACCCATGCGTGGGCAGACGAGTATGCGGATACGATCAGTATCTTCAGAAATGCAGGCGAGAGCGGTGACTTTTTCTACAACAGCTACGGCTACGCGGTATTCCCGACGATCGGCAAGGGCGGCATCGGCATCGGCGGGGCCTACGGCAAGGGCAGGGTGTATACCGGCGACAAGTATGTCGGCGATACCTCGATGACGCAGCTCACCATTGGTTTCCAGCTCGGTGGCGAGGCCTACAGCCAGATCATTTTCTTCGAGGACAAGCGCGCCTTCACGGAATTCACCGGCGGCAACTTCGAGTTCAGTGCAACCGCCTCCGCCGTTGCCATTACGGCCGGTGCCTCAGCCACATCCACGACGACCGGCAGCTCTGCCGGTGCCAGCGGTGGCAAGCATGATGCCACCACCAAGAGTGCCGGCTACTACAAGGGCATGGCCGTGTTCACGGTGGCCAAGGGCGGGTTGATGTACGAAGCGAGCATTGGTGGCCAGAAGTTCAGCTACACGGCGAAATGACCCTGGCGCAGCGCGAGATCACTGCGCTCAGTGAGGAAACCGGTGCCGTGACGTGCACAGGACGTCGAGGTCAGCATCGGAGCTTCATTAGCGGAGTTTCCGGTCCGGTGATCGTCCTGTTCAACAAGCCCTTCCGGGTGCTGTCGCAGTTCACCACCGAGGGCGACAAGGCCGTGCTGGCTGATTACATCGATATCCCGGGCATCTACTGCGCCGGCCGGCTGGACTACGACAGCGAAGGCCTGCTGATCCTGACGGATGATGGCCACCTGCAGCAGCGCATCGCCAACCCCCGCTACGGCAAGGAGAAGAGCTACTGGGTACAGGTCGAGGGGAAGCCGTCTGAAAACGACCTGGAAAAACTGCGCAAGGGCGTGCAGCTCAAGGACGGCATGACACGTCCGGCAAGGGTTGCATTGATTCCCCCGCCCGATATCTGGCCGCGGGAACCCCCGATCCGCGAACGCAGGGAAATCCCCACCAGCTGGCTGGACCTGACCATCAGCGAGGGCCGCAACCGCCAGGTGCGCCGCATGACGGCACACATCGGCTATCCCACGCTGCGCCTGATCCGCTACCGGGTCGGTGACTGGTCGCTGGAAGGCATCCCTGTCGGTAAATACCAGGTCGTTTAATAAACGTGAGCCGCCGCAACAGCTTCCGCCCCGGCACGTGACCACAGGACGTTTTATGTATTTTCCAAGGTGTATAATTGCAGGTCATCAATGGCGACAGTCGCATATAACAATATTTTCGGCGCGGTTGTTTGACGACGGCATCGCGGTCAGAAGACCGCTCCTACACTACTAGAAGCACCTGTAGGAGCGCCGCCCTTCGGCGCGATTGTTTAATGACGGCATCGCGGTCAGAAGATCGCTCCTACACTACTAGAAGCACCTGTAGGATCGCCGCCCTTCGGCGCGATTGTTTGACGACGGCATCGCGGTCAGATGACCGCTCCTACACTACTAGAAGCACCTGCAGGAGCGCCGCCCTTCGGCGCGATTGTTTAATGACGGCATCGCGGTCAGATGACCGCTCCTACACTACTAGAAGCACCTGTAGGAGCGCCGCCCTTCGGCACGATTGTTTAACGACGGCATCGCGGTCAGATGACCGCTCCTACACTACTAGAAGCACCTGTAGGAGCGCCGCCCTTCGGCGCGATTGTTTAATGACGGCATCGCGGTCAGATGACCGCTCCTACAACCGCTTGATGCACCTGAAAACGAACACAGGCCCCTGACATGCTGCTCAACTCACTGCAAGCCGCGATTATCGGGATCGGGGCGATCATCGCCCTGATCTGCCTGACAGGCGTGATTCTGCCGGCCCAGCTGCTGCATGCCGTCAAGGCCGCCTGGCAGTATCGCGCGGCCCTGTTCGTTGCGGTCGTGGTACGTTTCACGGTCGGCGTGCTGCTGGTCCTTGCAGCGCCGCACAGTCGCTTCCCGCTGGCCTTCGAAATACTGGGGTGGGTTGCCATCGTGGCCGCGCTGCTCATTCCATTTGTCGGGCGCGACCGCATCGGGCGGCTGCTCGACTGGTGGTCCCGGCGTTCGTCCCTGGGCATACGCCTGTGGTCGCTGGCGGGGCTGGCCTTTGGCTGCTTCCTGGTCTACGCTGCCGCCTGATAGTGTTTTAACTTGAAGATAAGCAATGCTGATAAATCAGTAAGTGCCAGTATTTCTCTATAGCCACGGAATCCACGGAATAACACGGAAAACTTCTTATGAGCGTTATTTCTTTCCGTGTTATTCCGTGGATTCCGTGGCCATAATATTCATCATCGTCACTTTGAGAAATATACTGCCTGTCATGCAGGCTCTCATTCAATTCCCGGAAGGAGAAACCCCATGTCCCAGGACAACACGTCTACCTCGGCGACCAGCGCCATCTGGCAGCACCATATCACCGTCCCCGACACGCCGGCGGGCTTCACCGTCAGGACAACCTATCCGACCAACCCGGATGGTGCGGAGGTCATGCTGGAGCAATGGCAGGCGGGCAGCGCGGAACCGCCGCACTCACACCCTGGAGATGACATGACCGTCGTGGTCGAGGGAAAAATGTCGATCCAGTTTTTCACAAAAGGTGATGCCGGACTCGTTCCCGACGGCGAGCCGGTCATCCTCAACCAGGGGGAGTCGGGTTATATCCGTGCCGGGCGCATCCATGACGCCAGTTATCTTGAGGATTGCAAACTGGTCTACGTGCACGACAGGGCCTTCGGCTTCAAGGCCGAGAGCTGAGTCCGGTTCCCGCCTGCGTGTCAGATCCGCTGCCAGGCAGGATGCGGCGCCTGCCTGTGGCCGCGAAACTGCAGCGGTGATTTGCCGGTCCAGCGCCTGAATGCCCGGGTAAAACTGCCGGGTTCCGCATAGCCGAGCAGGTAGGTGATTTCACCGATGCTGCGCTGCGAATCACAGATATACTGCATGGCAAGTTGCTGCTGGGTTTCGTTCAGCAACGTTGTAAAGCTGGTGTTTTCTTGCTGCAGCTTGCGCTGCAGGCTGCGCAGGCTCAGGTGCAACGACTCCGCGATGGCTTCCTGGCCGGGCCGCCCGTCCGGCAACAGTTCAATGATCCTCGACCGGACCTGCATGGTGATACTGGCACTCTCACAGCGCGCCAGGTAATCGATAACGGTCTGGTCGTTGAGGCGGGCCAGTTCCGGGTTTGCCATCGACAGCGGCGCATCGACAAGCGCCTTGTCAAAACACAGCCGGTTGTCTGGCGCAGCGTAGCGGATATTCGGGCCGAATATATTCCTGAAGTCTTTCGCGCAGGGTGGTGGCGGGCGCTGCAAGCTGACGCGCGTCGGCATGACGGCACTGCCGGCCGTAATCTGGCACATGCGCAGAAACGCCGCCATCGCCAGGTCCGCCCCTGCAAAGGCGAACTTCGGCCACTCCTCGTGCGCGATATGGATGACCAGTTCAACCGCGTTCGCGGTCTCCTCCAGGCTGAAATCGGTGGCCGTATTGATGAATCGCGAGTAACGCACCAGCCGGCGCAGGGCGTCATGCAGGGTGTCGCTGGCCAGCCAGGCGAAGCCGAGACCATGCAGGGCGGCCGGCTGGAAGTGCCGGGCCGCGACCAGGCCCAGGCAGGGATCACCGGTGGCTTCGACAGCCAGGCCCCACAGGGTCTGCATGCGCGTGGTGGGTATCCGGGCACCGGGAACAAGGGCATCCTGCATGTCGATACCGGCGGCGGCAAACAGGGGGGCAGGATCACGGTCGCGGCTACGCAGTGCATGCGCCAGCAGAGCGGCAACGCTGCCCAGTGTAGTGACCTCGGCGTGCTGGATTGCCATGGCATGACCCCGGTTTGCTAGTCTTGAAAGCATAGCAAAATCCGGGGGGGTGCAGGCCGGGTGAATTCCGGACGTAGTGAGGCTTACTGGATGATTCGCTTCGCTCACCCTGCGGGCCGCCAATCGGGCGTTCAATGCGCCTTGCGCTTTTGTCCGGCCTGCGCCGGAATGACGCAAGACAAATAAGTCAGATCATCCCTTGTCCGTATCACCCTGCTCGCGTTCACGGAGAATCCGGTTGTAGATTTCTTCCCGGTGAACGCCCACCTCCCGCGGAGCAGACACGCCTATCCTGATCTGGTTTCCCTTGATCCCCAGGACGGTGACTTTCATGTCATCACTGATCATCAGCGATTCCCCGACCTTTCTCGTGAGTATCAACATAGTCCGTCTCCTTGGTACCCAAATTCCCGTTTAAATCAGCAACAGCAGCAGCACTCCCCACAAAACCAGACTGATCACCAGCCAGCCGGCAACGGCCATGCTGTTGTCGTATTCCGGCTCCAGATCGGTTTTTTTACGCTGAAACATGCCATGCGCCCCCTGCCTGCAATTGTCTCCATTACGGGTGTGAGCGTACCCGGATTCATGCCAGGAGGGATTGGCCGGAAGTGCCAATCTGTTGGGTTTTCACGCCAGAATCCGGTGGCTATGGCCATTGTCCTGGAGTCATGCGCATGCTCCGCCAGCCCCCGCACCCTGCCGCAGACAGCCCGGACGCGCAGACCACTGACGCTGCTGGCAACGGAAATTTTCTCTGCTCTCCTGGGCCGATGTGAGTACAATCAGCGCATGAATCCCACCACATTCAAGGCTGCCTGCGCTACCGGAAACGACTGGCAACGCATCGCGGCGGACTGCCTCGCAGACCTCGACGGTGAACCCGCCGGCGCCAACCTGGGCCTGCTGTACGTTACCGGTTCCCTGGCGCCTTACCTGAGCAACCTGCTGGACAAACTGCGTGCCGGTACCGGTGTAAAGGACTGGGTCGGCACCGTCGGCAGCGGCATTTGTTACACCGCGAGGGAAATCTATGATGAGCCGGCCGCAGCCGTCATGCTGGCCACGTTGCCGGAAGACAGTTACCGCCTGATCCCGCCAGGGATCGAGGCACTCAGTGACATGCTGATGGACAACAAGAACTGGATTGCCGAGCATGCTGCGCATTTCGGGATCGTGCATGGCGATCCCCGCAACGGCCACACACCGCAGATCATCGAGTCCCTGTCGGCGGAACTCGATCCCGGCTTCCTGGTCGGCGGCCTGACCTCGGCGGACGACGACAATTACCTGCTGCAGATTTCCGGCGATGTCTGCCAGGGCGGCCTTTCCGGCGTCCTGATATCCGCCGAGGTACCGGTCATCAGCGGCGTGACCCAGGGTTGCACACCGTTACCCAACAAGCATGTCATTACCCGCTGCGACGGCAACCTGCTGGCGGAACTCGACGGCCGCCCGGCACTCGATGTCTTCAAGGAAGATGTCGGCGAAGTCCTGTCCAAGGACCTGTCACGCGTGGCGGGCTATATCTTCGCCGGCCTGCCGGTGCCCGGTTCCGATACCGGGGACTACCTGGTGCGCAACCTGGTCGGCATCGATCCCAACGAAAAACTGCTGGCCATCGGCGACATTCTCGAGGATGACGCCCCGCTCATTTTCTGCCGCCGCGACGGCGACTCGGCGCGCGTGGATATGCTGCGCATGCTGCGCGACCTGGGCAAGCGAGCCAGGACACCGATCAAGGGCGGCGTGTATTTCTCCTGCCTGGGACGCGGCCGCAACCAGTTCGGTGAAAACTCCGAGGAACTGAAGCTCATCCGTGATGAACTGGGCGACTTCCCGCTGGTCGGCTTCTTCGCCAACGGCGAGATTTCACACAACCGCCTGTATGGCTACACCGGGGTGCTGGCGCTGTTTCTGTAGACCGGAATCGCGGTCAGGAGACCGCTCCTACACGTAATAGAAGCACCTGCAGGAGCGCCGTCCTTCGGCGCGATTGCTTGAAAACCGCATCGCGGTCAGAAGACCGCTCCTACACGCAATAGAAGCACCTGCAGGAGCACCGTCCTTCGGCGCGATTGCTTGAAAACCGCATCGCGGTCAGGTGACCGCTCCTACACGCAATAGAAGCACCTGCAGGAGCACCGTCCTTCGGCGCGATTGCTTGAAAACCGCATCGCGGTCAGGTGACCGCTCCTACACGCAATAGAAGCACCTGCAGGAGCGCCGTCCTTCGGCGTGATTGCTTGAAAACCGCATCGCGGTCAGGTGACCGCTCCTACACGCAATAGAAGCACCTGCAGGAGCACCGTCCTTCGGCGCGATTGCTTGAAAACCGCATCGCGGTCAGGTGACCGCTCCTACACATAATAGAAGCACCTGTAGGAGCGCCGTCCTTCGGCGCGATTGCTTGAAAACCGCATCGCGGTCAGAAGACCGCTCCTACACGCAATAGAAGCACCTGTAGGAGCACCGTCCTTCGGCGCGATTGCTTGAAAACCGCATCGCGGTCAGGTGACCGCTCCTACACGTAATAGAAGCACCTGCAGGAGCGCCGTCCTTCGGCGCGATTGCTTGAAAACCGCATCGCGGTCAGAAGACCGCTCCTACACGCAATAGAAGCACCTGTAGGAGCACCGTCCTTCGGCGTGATTGCTTGAAAACCGCATCGCGGTCAGGAGACCGCTCCTACACGTAATAGAAGCACCTGCAGGAGCGCCGTCCTTCGGCGTGATTGCTTGAAAACCGCATCGCGGTCAGGTGACCGCTCCTACACGCAATAGAAGCACCTGGCCCTTCGGCGCGATTGCCCCGCTAGGTCTTCCAGTACTGCTCGGTGGTGATGTGACCCGGCTCGCGGCGGCGGTTCTTTTTCAGGCCACGAACCTGCAATATCTCAACGGTATCGTGCACCATGGCCGGGTTGCCGCAGATCATCACCTGGCTATTGTCGGCAGCGATGTTCAGACCGGCGCGGCGCTCCAGTTCCCCTGTCTCGATTGCTGCCGGCACCCGGCCCTTGATGGCGAATTCGGTCTGCTCGCGGCTGACAAAGGGAATGTACTGCAATTGCTCCGGGTGCTGCTGCAGACATGCCTGGATGCGCTCCCGGTAACTGAGTTCGTCCGCCGTGCGCACGGCATGCACCAGCACGACCCGGGAAAATCGCTGCCAGACCTCGCCGTCCGCAAGGATCGACAGGAACGGCCCGATGGCCGTCCCGGTGGACAGCATCCACAGCACCTTCGCATCCGGCAGTTCACCCAGGGTGAAAAAACCCGCCGCCCCGGGAGCAACCAGGATCGGATCACCGGGCGCCAGCGTAATCAGCCGGCTTGTCAGGGGCCCGCCGGGCACGGTGACGAAATAGAATTCATGCAGCGGATCCGCCGGGCTGTTGAGAAAGGAGTAGGGGCGGCCAACCACTTCGCCGTCGATCTCCAGCGCCAGGCGCGTGAACTGGCCGGCGGCAAACGGGGCGATTTCCGCCTCCACCCGGATCGAGTACAGCTTGTCTGTCCACGGCTGCAAGCTGACGACCTTGCCCTCGACCCAGCGGCTCATGCCGGCACACCCCAGACGAGGCGGGTATAACCCGGGCGACCATAGCCGGCAACGCATTGCGTCAATCCCGGCAGCAATTCGCTGCGCTGTGAAACGGCTATAAAACCCTGCGGCATTTACGGTACCATGCTCAACCTGAACGTGGTCCTATCATAACGCAGGCGCCGCCGCGCGCACGCCTTGAGAACGGCCGCAATCAACCCCAATTAAAGTGGTTTCTGGGTAGCAAAAATCATGGAAAACATGTCCACATGGGAAATGGTCCTGCTGGGTGCGATCGCCCTCGGCGTGCTGATCTGGGCCGGGCCGGGCGTCAAGGTCATGCTGGAGCAGAGCCGCAAGGCGGAAAGCCGTGACTGGGCCGGACTGCTGCTGCCGCTGTTGCTGGTCGTCGCGTTCGTCGTCTTCCTGATCATGATGGTGTGACGCCGTGACGACCGCATTATCCATAAGCGACCTGCGGAAAACCTACAAAGGCGGCCACGAGGCCCTCAAGGGCGTCAGCCTGGACGTCAGCGAGGGAGACTTCTTCGCGCTGCTGGGGCCCAACGGCGCCGGCAAGACCACCATCATCGGCATCATCGCCTCGCTGGTAAACAAGAGCGGCGGCTCGGTTTCCATCTTCGGCCACGACCTGGACCAGGACCCGGCAAGCGCCAAGGCCTGCATCGGGCTGGTGCCGCAGGAATTCAACTTCAACATGTTCGAGCCGGTCGTCGAGGTGGTCGCCAACCAGGCCGGCTACTACGGCATCGAGCGCCGTGAGGCCTTCGAACGCGCCGAAAAATATCTCCGCCACCTCGACCTGTGGGACAAGCGCCGCGTCATGGCGCGCAACCTGTCCGGTGGCATGAAGCGCCGCCTGATGGTCGCACGGGCGCTGGTGCATGACCCGAAACTGCTGATACTCGACGAACCCACTGCGGGCGTCGACATCGAGATCCGCCGTTCCATGTGGCAGTTCCTGAAAAAGATCAACGCATCCGGCACCACCATCATTCTCACCACCCATTACCTGGAAGAGGCCGAGAGCCTGTGCCGCAATATCGCCATCATCGACGAAGGCGTGTTGATCGAAAACACCAGCACGCGGCAGTTGCTGAATACCCTGCACATGGAAACCTTCGTACTCGACCTTGAGGCCCCGCTCGGCGAGTTGCCCGACCTTGGAAAGCAGAAGCTCAACCGGATCGACGAGCAGACCCTGGAGGCCGAGATCTTCCGCGGCGATTCCCTCAATGAACTGTTTGCCGATCTCAGCAGCCACGGCATCCGCGTCACCAGCATGCGTAACAAGACCAACCGGCTGGAGGAACTGTTCATGAACCTGGTGGAAAGCGGCACCGAAGGGAGGCGCACCCCGTGAAGCCACGCGCCAAACTGATCGCCTTCCAGACCATCCTGACCAAGGAGGTGCTGCGGTTTGCCCGCATCTGGATACAGACCGTACTGCCGCCCGTGATCACGACCGCGCTGTACTTCATCATCTTCGGCAACCTGATCGGCCCGCGCATCGGCCCCATGGAAGGCTTCGACTACATGGAGTTCATCATACCGGGACTGATCATGATGGCGGTGATCACCAACTCCTATGCCAACGTGGTTTCCTCGTTCTACGGCTCCAAGTTCCAGCGGCACATCGAGGAGATGCTGATTTCACCGGTTCCCAATTACATCATCCTGATCGGCTTTGTCGGCGGCGGTGTGGCACGCGGCCTGACGGTGGGCGTTGCGGTGACCATTGTGTCGCTGGTGTTCAACCCGCTGAACATCCATAACCTCTGGGTGATGTTCAGCATGATCCTGCTCACGTCCATCCTGTTCTCCCTGGCCGGGCTCATCAATGGCGTCTATGCCAGGAGCTTCGATGACATATCGATCGTTCCGACTTTCGTACTGACTCCGCTGACCTACCTGGGTGGCATTTTCTATTCCATCAGCCTGCTGCCGGAGTTCTGGCAAAAAGCCTCGCTGGTAAACCCGATCCTGTACATGGTGAACGCGTTCCGCTACGGCTTTCTGGGCGTCAGCGATATCAGCCTGGTTTTGTCCTACGCCATCAGCATCGGTTTTATTGTCGTCCTGTACCTGTTCAGTTTGTACCTGCTGCGCAAGGGACATGGCATACGCACCTGAGACAGGGGCTTGTGTATGCTGTTAACTGCTGCATGAGGCATGCCGGGATAAAAAGGACATACTCAAATACCCGTCAGTGCCAATCTGATGGTGTACCGCACATCCGGGTTCGCACGCCAACTCCCGCCAGTCACTGAAGACCATTCAACGGCAGGTTAATGCCGAAGGCCAGGCCATTTCCAGTGATTCAGCTACAAATAGCGCAATTAATAGATGGCTTGGTTGACACCGCTGGTTCCCAGGCCTGTGCGCAATTCCTGCCAGCATCCTTGGCCGAATATAGTGCCTTGTCGGCTTGATTCAGTGTTGCCTCCACCGGCAGAGCGGGATCCAGCTCCGACACGCCGAATGAAGCCGTAACCTGTATGGTGGCTCCCTCTGCAAGAGAGAAGGTCATTTTCGCCAGCTTCTTGCGCAGGCGCTCCACCACACCCATGCTAACCACCGCATCCATATTGGGCAGACATATGAGGAACTCCTCGCCACCGTAGCGGAATACCTTGTCATAGGGACGCAGGTGCTTCATCAAAAAGGCTGCTGTTTCGACCAGTACCTTGTCTCCGGCTGCGTGACCATGGCCGTCGTTGACCGCCTTGAAATAATCCAGATCCATCATCACCAGGCCGCAAGACTGCACCCTGCGCTTTACCAGTTCATGTTGTTCCCGCAGTTCCGTGAGCAGGCCGATACGGGTATTGGCGCCAGTGAGCGGATCGCGGTTGTAGAGTTGCTCGTTCAGTTCGCGTTTGAGGGTATGCAGTTGCAGGCGCAGACGTTCCAGGGTCTGGGAGAAATTATCGTACTCGTATGGCGAGATGTTCTTTCCGGCTGCGACAGCTATTAACAGGCGCGCAGCCAGTTGATGCATGCGTAAATGTTCTGCCTCGATCGCAACGAAGGCCGGCAACTGTTGCAGCTTGGTCGAGGCATAAGTGTAGTACCATTGACCGAACTGGCATTGCTTGTGAGCTTCCGGACTCACATCGCGCTGGTCGCAATGGGATTTGCAGATCAGCGTCCGGTCCAGCCCCTTGGACCATTGCTCGTGATTGTAGATAGCCTGATCCAGTTGCAACAGGACCGTTTGCAGTTCTTCCGTGCTGAATGCGAACATAAATACCTCGTGCCTAAATCAAAATGTTTCGTTATGGTTACGATCCTTGTTCATTGTTGCGTGACAGCAAATAATCCGGCTGATTCAACTACACGACAGTCTTCTTGCAAACCGCGGTTGTTGTGTTGATATGCTTGAAAACCCTGTATTCAACCCGCATCAACAAGATGATAACGGCAGCAACCAGTAGCAGGGCGCCTGATCCATATCCAATTGGCATGTCAAAATGGAAAATGGCAGCAAGTCCTGTTACCGCATAAACATAAGGCATCGACTCATACAGCCAATCAGGCTTCCACTTTGTGCATAGCCTTACCATCCTGAATAACATCTCAATCATGTCACTTCTCCATGTGAATGATTCCTTGAGTAGATATCGGCATGAAATCCGAGGAAAATATACGTACAGTTACGTATACAGGGTTAATCTGGATGAAATTCCTGCATCTTCGGGAGAAGGTCAGAGAAAATCCTTAACAGGTCACCGCCCCGGCGAATGCCGGGGTCAAGGCTGCTTATTCCGAATGACGGACCGGAACTTGTTCAGAACATTCACTATCTTTGATACCATTTGGCCGGTTAATTGCCAAGGAAGCCCTGATGTTTGCAAATTGGAAAAGAGAGAAAAATATGGCATTTCCTGTCCGGATTACCTTACTCATACTCTTGCTGTGCTCGATCAATATCAGGGCGGAAATTACCGGATCCGGCATTGACAGCCTGAGCTTCATGGCGGGCGACTGGCAAGCGGCTCGATACTTCAAAGACCCGCGCAATAACTGGGTGAGGGCCGACGAGAGAAACGTGACTTTTTATATGGCGGGCAGTGGCAAGTTTATTACTGCAGATATTCAACAGCAGGATGATCAGTTCCAGATAATAATTTCCTGGGACCCGTTTCAAGACATGTACCGGGCTGTTGTCATGGATTATTCGACGGGCTTGCTGGATGTTTACACGGGCAAACCCCGGTCAGGAAAACTTGAACTGACTAATGGCAAGGAATCATTTAATGTGGCGGACGGGAAAAAAGTGTTTAACCGTTATGTTATAAGCCAGAATGATGCGGGGTTTACGATCGAGACGTACCGGTTTGTAGTCGGCGAGGAAACAGACTGGATGCAAATTACCAAAACGGAATATTCAGCAAAGCAGTAAGCCTGACCTCGGGGCCCTGTCCTTGACGGCCCTTGCGAGATCGTCCCAAAAGGGACGTACTACATTACTGCTTGAGACGTCCCGTGAAATCTACTGTAGGAGCGCCTTGCAGCCGCGATTCGCGCCTGCAAGGCGCTTGTGACCACTGGGGTATTTATGCCCTTTAGGATGCTCCTACATAACTGTGCCAAAACCTAACATGTGGTGAAGTCCGGAACATGCTGCAAGATCGGCAGCACGTCCCGGATACAGGCATAGACTAGAGCCCCTCTGCAGCCTTGAGCTGCGCCTCACATTTGGAAAGCTCTGCTTCAGTGCTGCTTTTATCAACACATTTTTGGTAATCCTCGACGATTTCCAACTTGAGCTCATTCAACTCAACCTGACTTTTGTTGACTTCAGCCTGGCTCCTTTCGGCTCGTCTCTCGGCGGAAGAACAGGCAGCCATCAGGGCGCTGATCATGACCGTGACTAAAAGGGGTTTTAATACTGACATGCTAATACTCCTTGATGAACTCAAAAAATAACTGCGTCATTATGCCAGAGCGGCCATCGCACGTACCAGATCATCTGTGTATGTCCGGTTCAGCAGTCCGGTGGTTGTGAATACTCCACCGGCTAAAGCCGGTGGCTTCGGGTTACGGCTAAAAGCCGGATTGATCGGCCCTTCGGCCGATTGCCTCGATATCCACCTCCGATGGCATTCCACCATCTCTGTGCACTGCTCTCGCCGATACACGATCTACATGACCTCGTCATTGCGGCGCAGGCCGCAATCCAGACCCACCCGTGGTGGTGATTTCTCTGGATGCCGGCCTGCGCCGGCATGACGACTTGCCGCCGGAAGGCAAGGGATTTTACTGCCCCCCTGTTCGAGACTCTAAACGCTTACCGGAATCCGGCGCCGGGGATACCACCTCATTGGCACGGTTATTGAAGGCGTGAACGGCTGACTTGATGGTGTCAAAGCGATACTTCGCATAAAGGTCGCGGCGCTTCGCACTCCAGTCGTGATTAAAATATTTCCCCAGATTACGCTTCACACGAGCACTGGCAAGCACAATGCCCCGGGCAGCCAGTTCCTCCCGAAGCTCATCGATTTTATGCAGTGAGGTTACATCAACGACATTAATCGAGCTTGCATCTATGACGACCCATTCCACGGGGGTTTCAGCCGCAGCGATTATTGCACGCACTCGATCCCTGAAGTGATCAGCATTGAAAAACACCAGGTTTGCTTCGAATCTGTACAGAATGAGACCCGGTATGGTGGTGGCTTCAGGGAAGTCCGCGATGTTATGAAATCCTTTAATTCCCTTCACCCTTCCCAGTACCCCGTCGTGTGGTCTGGACACCACTGTCAACAACCAGAACAGAGACAAGGCTACGGCAAGCAACACACCGGGAAGCACGCCAAGTATCAATACTCCCAGCGTGGTTCCAACCGAGAGCAGCAGCTCACGGCTGGCTTATTTCGTACAGGCTGCGCAGTTCCGCAAAGTCGAACAGGCCCACGGCTGACACCATGATCACTGCGGCCAGCGCAGCTGTGGGCACATAACCGAGCGGCTGGGTCAAAAAGAACAGGATAAGCAGCATGGAACCAGCGGCCACTATCCCCACCAGCTGGGTCTTGCCGCCCATGGCATTATTAACCGCAGTACGGGAATCAGCGCCGGTTACGGGGAAGCCCTGCGCCAGTCCGGAAGCAATATTGCAGGCACCAAAGGCAATCAGTTCCTGGTTGGCATCGATCTCATAGCGATTACGGCGTGCGAAACTCTTGGCCGTCAGCACACCGCTGGTGAAGCTGACCAGCGCGATGCCGGCCGCGTCGGCGAAAAGCTCCTTGAACACCGCGTGATCAAAAACGGCAATATGCAGGGAAGGCAGCCCCGCGGGCACACTCCCGAGTACCGCCACACCCTGTTTATCCAGGCCCAACAGCACCACCGCGACGATCCCGACGACCACGACGACAAAGGCAGCAGGCAGTTTCGGGGCAATACGACGAAGTATGACCAGGAGTGTGAGAAGGCCGACCCCCAGAATCAATGTCGGTAGATGTGATTGATCGAGCTTCTCGATAAATTCAAGCAGTTTCGGAAAAAACTCCTTTGCTTCGCCGGTATAGCCGAACAGCTTCTGGAGTTGACCTGCCACGATAATGAGCGCAATGCCATTCAGGTAGCCAGTGAGAATCGGTAGTGACAGGAAGTTGGCGATAAATCCCAGTCGCGAGAGCCCGGCAACGACGTACAATATGCCTGTCATCAGGGTCAGGACCACCATCAGGGCGAGATACCGCTCGGGATCGCCGCCAGCCAATGGCCCGAGACTCGCAGCAACGATGATACAGGTCGCTGCATCAGGACCGGTCATCAGTTGACGTGAGGATCCAAACAGCGCGTAGGCCAGCAGCGGGAAGATGGCTGAGTACATGCCGAATACCGCCGGAACACCTGCCAGGTCCGCATAGGCGATACCAACAGGAAGCGCAATAGCCGCCACAGACAGACCTGCTCCCAGATCACTGCGCAACCAGGAGCGCTCATAGCGGGTAAAGACCTCGAGGCCCGGCATAAAGTGATGGGCAAATTGAAGGATCTTTCCTTGTTTATCCGCGCTGTTCAAGAATGCTCACCTCTGTAACTGCATTGACATATCTACCCGCAAGGCGATTGTGTGCACGTGTTCTGATGACCACTCTCGCTCAAGCGTAGTCTGTCACGAATGGCACTTGCTCTAAGTTAAAAAGTTGAGAATATCGTCATTCCCGCGAAGGCGGGAATCCAGAATGTGCGGGAGTTAAGCAAACTGGATTCCGGGTCTCCACTACGTTCCGCCCGGAATGACGGGGTTATGGCTTAAGTAAGAGCCATTCCGGTCTGTCCCCATACTTACGCTGCCAATCAAGGCAGGCCCGATTGAGACCAGTATATTCCGCCTCCACATGGCATGTTATGGGTATTTAACAGAATCAGCAAAATGTCGGTCAACAACACGTACGAGCGCATTCCAACGCTGGAGCGACACCACGCCCGCCCAATGACGGGAGAATCAAAAAGCGGCGAGCTTGCGCAAGAAGCAAGTTTCGCTACTCACTTCCGCTTGACTGAATCGCACCGGGATTTGTAAACAGATACCCGGGCTGCTTTGGCCGAACTGTTATTGGTAAAGTTATTATTGACAACGTCTGCTTCTCCACAGACAGCTGACACAGGGCGGTGCAAATGCCGAACATCGGTTTGGGATCGGTGGTTCCGGTGAGATACGTAGGTTATCCTTCACTGCGTACCGGGCAGGTCACCGCAAGCACAGGCTGATGCTGGAGATAGCGTTGACACCCCTTAACCCCATGGAAAAGGCAGTCTCATGTATTCGACCCGTCGCCTGGAAATGATGGCAGCCGTGGCCCTGCTCGGGCTGCTTGTCATTGGCACCGTGCTGGTGCTGCGCCCCTTTATCATTCCGCTGATCCTGGCGGCCGTGTTCGCCTATGCCAGCTGGCCGGTGTACGAATGGCTGCTGGAGCGCCTGCATGAGCGTACCGGGCGCGCGGCCACGCTCATGACGGTGCTGCTGTTGCTCACGCTGGTGACCCCGTTCGCGATCATGGCAGTGAGCCTGGTGGACAACGCGGTAGAGCTGTTGCGGCTGTTGCGCGAGTCCCTGAACCGGCCATTGCCGGAACCGCCGCTGTGGCTGGATCACTTCCCGCTTACTCGGGGCCTACCTCAAGGGTAAATGGCTTCTCCTGATGCAGGAGGAAGAGGGCGCACTGCTGCTCCAGATCAAGCAATACCTGCTGCAACTGCCACTCAAGAACTGGGCCATCACGGCGGGTGGTGCACTTGGTCAGGGTGTCGTACTGATCACCTTCAGCGTGCTGATCTGTTTTTTCTTCTATCGCGACGGGCCGGCAATCACCGGGCGCCTGCAGGCAGTAATGGAGCACCTCGCCGGCCACCGGGCCAAGTATCTGATCGAAGTCACTGCAGGTACCGTGTCGCGGGTGGTGAACGGCATTCTGGGTACGGCGCTGGCGCAGTCGGTCCTGGCGCTGATCGGTTTCTGGATCGCGGGTGTCCCGGGCGCCATGCTGCTGGGCCTGTTGACCTTCTTTCTCTCCATCATCCCCATGGGACCGCCGCTGGTGTGGATTCCGGCCACGATCTGGCTTTATTTCCAGGACGAGACCGTCTGGGCGATTTTCCTGCTGGTATACGGCACTGGTGGTGATCAGCAGCATCGACAATGTCGTCAAACCCTACCTGATCAGCCGCGGCGGGTCGTTACCGTTGCTGCTGGTGTTCATGGGCGTGCTGGGTGGCCTGATAACGTTCGGCTTTATCGGCGTGTTCCTGGGGCCGGTGATCCTGGCGATAGGCTTCTCACTACTGGCGGAATGGATGAACCCGTCGGCACCAGCGGACGAGCAGGTCGCGCCAACCAGCGCCAGCACCGTTGAAGCGGAACAGCCCAGTCCGGAGTAAAGAGAAAGGTGGCGTGGGCGGTCTTCTCAAGGGCGCTATCGGAAAGTGGCGGGAATGGACGCAGCAGCCTTGTAATGCGCCATTGCCTCCACAATTCCGGTATAATTTTCCAGTCTTTGGCCTGATCCTTATCTAGTCCCGGGCAGAAGTACCGGCCATACTGGACTGTTATCCCGGATCAGATCGATCAAGTATGCAATTTGCAGGAAACACCGTGTGTTCTTCTATCAGGGAATCACCACGACAGATAGTCTGGATCGTCAAATCTACAATCACCGTGAGATCTGAATATGTTTACGATAGTAAAAAGTTTTTTTCGCTTGTTCATCACCACCCTGATACTTGTCGCCGCCAATGCGCAGGCGGATGTCCTGGAGGATATTCTGGAAAGGGGCAGCCTGCGGGTAGGTGTATCACTGTTCGTGCCATGGACAATGCAGGACAAAGCAGGTGAGCTCTCCGGCTACGAGATTGATGTGGCGAACAAGCTTGCCGAGGACATGGGCGTTAAGCCGGAATACAAGCTCTACGTCTGGGAGGATATTATCCCTGCTGTCATGAAAGGGGAGATTGATATTATTGCCGGGGGGATGGCCATCACCCCGGAACGTGCGCTCAAGATCAACTTCTCCCGGCCCTATGCCGATTCGGGTATCTCTCTGGCAACCAACACCGGGAAGACCCGCGACATAACGCGACTGGAAGAACTGAATCAGAAAGCTGTAACCATAGCGGTGGTTTCAAAGACGGCATCCAACGAGCTGGCTCCGCGCCTGTTCAACAAGAGCACCATCAAGGTATTTGATACCGCTAAAGAAGCGGAGCAGGCCATCCTTAACGACGAGGTCCACGCCCTGCTGGCCTCCATGCCGCAACCGGAATTCCTGGCGCTGCAACACCCCGAGAAGGTGGACTTGCCCCTGGCAAAACCGGTCATGCCCTACAAGGCGGGATTTGGCATCAAAAAAGGGGAGCAGGAGTGGCTGAATTTCCTCAACGCCTGGGTGACCGCCCGGGAGGCGGATATGTGGCTGCCCGCGACCCATAAACACTGGTTCCAATCCTTGAAGTGGAAAAAGGAATCAAAGCAATGATACTGGCGATGGATCCAGCAACGGAGGCAGGCAACGGCAACCGATGGTTGATAGGGCTGCCAGTGATGTTATTTTCGCTCGTCGTTTTGGCCGAGAATGCCGACCGGCTCGATATTTCGCCGGCCTATGGCGACGAACGGCAGGCGGATGAGATCTACAACAGTGCCACTGGCTGGCGAAAACCTCCCGAGTTTGAGAGTGAATGGCGACCGGAACAACAACAGCAGCAGAGTCGAATCCAGTTTGGCTACGATTCAGCCTACGAAGAGATGAAAGCAAGGGGTAACGATTTCAGTCTGGACACAGGTTCGGGCCTTGATGATCGCCCGCAGAATGCACAATTCAAGATAGGCTTCTAGCCCGCATAATCATCATTGAGCGCTTCCAGCGCGGGCAGCTGCCGTAGAGAAAGTCCTGGCTTTTGCCTGAAGCTTTTCAGGTGTTCCGATACCAAGGAAACTCTGAACAAGTCCTTATCCGTCATTCCGACGAAGGCCGGACAAAAGCGCAAGGCGCGTTGAACGCCTGGAGGGCGGCCCGCAGGGTGGGTGAGCGAAGCGAATCATCCAGGAAAATCAGCAGACTGGACCCCGGCCTTCGCCGGGGTGACGACTTGTTCAGAACTTCCCTAAGAGTCTTCCACAGGCACATCCCCGGGTATGGGAAAAGGTGATGCAAGGTGCAGCGCACCCAGCCATATGACCCCACCCTGGGGACGGCCGATCTGCGCTTTCTCGAAGATATAGTCGTACAAGTCATCGGCATCGGCTTCCGGCACGATCACCTCGACTTTTCTTGTCAGCCTGGGCTCGGGCAATGCACTGAATTTGGTCCTGGCTTTTGCCAGTATCGCCAGGCCCAGGCAGTTGGTACTGTTGGCCCGGGTGATCTGCTTCTCGTCACGCAGGGCACGTATCAGTTTCCTGTCAGTACCGTCATCGGGCAATACACAGGTGACAAGTTTGCAGGCTTCACGCGGTACGGGCTGATCAGTATGCCGTTTGTCGTTCATGCATAGCCTCCGCTTCACTCACTTTTATCCAGTGGTTCGAGCATGCTCTCCGGAATGTAGGTCGAGGCCTTCTCCAGTGGAGTGAGGTAGATGAAACCTCTGCCAGGCACATCCAGATTGGCGGCCCGGTAGAGAGTGTCATACACCAGGTCCCGTTGCTCGGACGAGACCAGGATGCTGATGACCTCCTTCTCGGTCTCCACGGCAACGCCCAGTATGCCCAGGCGCTCACGCACCCCGATCCCCCTGGCGTGATGACTGATGGCGCCTGCCATGGCGCCCACATCCCGTGCCGCCTTGAGGATCACTTCGCTGAGTCCGCTTTGCACCACGCAGGTGAGCAGGGACACATCGGTTAGGTAGGTAATATTCTGATTGCTCATAAGATGGCCTCGGCCTCCTGTTCATGTGTCTCTGCGATTGTCCGGGTGGCCGCTTCGGTTTGCGCCTTCACCTTGTAGCGTGCCCACAAACCGGTGAGCATTACCGTGATGATAGGGCCGACAGAGGCCATGCAAAGAATCCCGAAGCCTTCCACGGCATGGGTGGCGTTGCCGAGCCCCAGCCCCATGGCCAGCACCAGGGGAACGGTAATGGGTCCCGTGGTGACACCGGCGCTGTCCCAGGCCACGTTCACGAATTCCTCGCTGGATAAAAACGTCAGCACAATGGCCAGCAGATAGCCGGGCAGGATCAGCCAGACCAGCGGCAGATCGAATATCAGCTTGGCCACACCGATGGCGATGCCGAACGCGACCCCGATGGAGACTGCATTGATCAGGGTCTTCTTCTTGAAGACCCCGTTGGTGAGCTTCTCGGTGGTAATGCCCAGGGCATTCAGGGCCGGCTCCGCCAGCGTCGCGCCAAATCCCAGAAACCAGGCAAAGGCCAGTATCAGGCCCAGTCCTACCGCATAGGCATAGAGCGGAGATGCCGGCACGCCGGAGACTTCCATAAACGCCGTCGGCACCAGGCTGCCTGCATTGGCGCCGAGTGCCGAAAGGCCATAGGTGAGTCCGACATTGAAGATACACATGCCGATGATGGTAAGCAGGATTCCATAGATTATCTCGCCCTGGTTCTCGAGTTTTTCCTTCAAGACCAGTTTGAGGACCACGAACAGGAACAGCACCAGCGGCACGATGGCGCGAACCCCGAGAACGATCTCCACGCCGGGACTGCGTTCATACCAGGCCAGTTCCACGGCCTGTGGCAACGCGGCGGCCTGCCTGGCGGCCTCGATAATCTGGTCCGGCGTCACACTGTACGAAACGTACAGGGAAAGCAGCAGCACGCCAGTGACGGGAAACAGGGAAGCCAGGGTCACGATGCCGAAACCCGACAGCCCCGAGTCGCCCTTGCCGGCCGCGGCGGCAATGCCGATTCCGAGTGACAGCACCAGTGGCACGGTCACCGGTCCCGTGGTGACCGCGCCGCAATCCCAGGCCAGCCCGAGTACCTTCTGCAGTTCCGGATCAAACGCAGCAAATACCGTGAGGGCGAGCACCGGCGTCAGGGCGGCATAGACCAGGGGTTTCAGGCTCCAGCCATACAGGAATCGCAAGGTGCCGACCACCACCGCCAGGCCGACACTGGCACCCACCACCAGTACCAGCACTTCAGACCAGTCATTGAGCATCGCATACAGGTAGGGTGCCCGCTCCACTGCAACATTCCCGCCGGCGGCCTTCAGTGCACCGATGGCCGGTTCGGCAAAGGTCACGCCGATGCCCAGCAGCAGGGCGATCAACAACACCAGCGGCAGGGGTGATTTGCGCGGCAGCTGGTTGCCGATGACCGTGCCGAAGGGCATCAGCCCGAGCTGGAGTCCCTCCATGAAGAACATCAGTCCTGCAATGACGGCAAACAGGCCGCCGGTGATGATCCAGGAGTCATCGCCCACCGTGCGCTGCAGGAACAGGATCTGAAACAGGGCCAGGTACAGCGCCAGCGGGACAACCGCCCTGACCTGGTCCATGAAACGCACGGATACATAGGGCCGGAGCAGCCTGAGCGCCTCAACGGGATTCAGCTTGATGCGCCGCGGCGGGCAGGGGATGAGCTTGCCCTCGGCATCCCGTTCGAGTTCGGGAATGAGGTCATTGAGGCTGACTTCGTTGTGCCCTGCGGTCAGGAGTCTCTGGTAATCCCCGAAGTGTCGATACCTGTCATTCATGTTTTTTCCCAGGTGGTTCTTCTTGTCTTATATGAGCTTCTGTTCACTTTAATTCCTCTACTGTTTCCTATTCCCATCTTTCCTATTCTTGATGGATCTTTCGAAATTTATTGCGATGGCCCTGAATATCATCCCGGCGACCTCATACGCCAAGAATGATACATGCTTACGAATGACAGCGGCGCAATTTTGGATGTTAACATCCCGCTATCATATTTAGGGGGACTCTGATTAATCCGTCATTGTGACGACTGCAGGGACGTAGTTGCCGAGGAGGTAGGGTGCCAAAAGCAGGCGCCTTTAGGCGACGCAGGAGCAGTTACCGAGGAACGAAGTGACGAAGCAATCTGTCCTCACTGATTCACTGGTTACGAGATTGCTTCGCTGGCCGCTCCCGGCATCCATGCCTCCCGCGGCACTTGTACATCCCGGTACATCGCGCTCGCAATGACGGGGTGCATGAATTAATCAGAAGTTCCTTAGGCGATTATGCATCCGCCTCACACAACGTTTATTGCGACGGAAAATCGGTCTCGTTGGCAGTTGCCTGCGCCTGGATGATCCAGCCGCCACCCATGGCCTTGTAGGTGTTGACCAGGGAGGTGTAGACATCGCCCCGCACGCTGACGTACTGCAGTTCGGCATCGAACAGGGAGCGCTGGGCATCCAGCACCTCGATGTAGGAGGCATAGCCCTCGTCGTAGCGCAGTTTCGCAAGACGCGCATAGTCGTCAAGCGCCTGCACCCGGCGCCCCTCGGCAGCAAGCCGTTCGCGCGACTTCTGTACGCTGATCAGTGCGTCATCCACGTCCCGGAAGGCCGCCTGCACGGTTTGCAGGTAAGCTGTCAGGGTCTGGCGCTGCACGGCTTCACTCGCGCGCACCTGTCCGGCGATGGCACCGCCGGTAAAGATCGGCCCCAGTGCGCCGCCGCCGAGGCTCCACACGTTGGCGGAGTTCTGCAGCAGGTTGTCGAGTTCCTCGCTGACATAGCCGAACAGGCCGGTCAGCGAGATGGTGGGGAAGTACTGTGACCGCGCCACGCCGATGCGCGCATTGGCAGCCACCAGGTTCTGCTCCGCGGCGAGGATGTCCGGGCGGTTTGCCAGCAGCGAGGAGGGCGCACCCGCGGGCACCGCGGGCAGTACCAGTGCGTCGATGCTCTTGCCGCGGGGAATGCCCCCCGGGTTATGCCCGAGCAGTACCGACAAGGCGTTCTCGGTCAGCGCGATCTGCTGTTCGATTGTCGGAATGGCCGCGGCCGCCTGCTCGTATTCGACCTTCACCTGCGCCAGTTCCAGTTCGGATATGACCCCGCCCTTGAACTTGATTTCGAACAGGCGCAGGGCTTCGGCGCGTGTAGCCAGTGTTTCCTGCGAGACTTCGAGCTGGCGGTCGAACTGGCGCAGCGTGACATAGGTATTGGCGACTGCGGATACCAGGCTGAGGATCACCGTGCGCCGGTTTTCTTCCTGCGCCAGCAGTTCGGCACGGCTGGCTTCGGTGGCGCGGCGAATCCGGCCCCACAGGTCGATCTCCCAGCCGGCGTTCAGGGTGGCGCCGTAATCGCTGTAAGTACGGTCGCTTCCCGAGGGAACGCCGCCAAAGTTTTCGCGTGAAGCCTGGTTGCGGCTGGCCTGGCCGCCATAGCCGATCTGCGGGTAGAAACCGGAGCGGCTGATATCCACACGTGCCGCGAATTCCTCGACGCGTGCAGCGGCAATGCGCACATCCTTGTTTTCCCGCAACGCGGTGTCGATCAACTGGTTGAGCACCGGGTCGTCGAACTGTTCCCACCAGCGGGTATTGGCGACATCGGCCGCTGCCGCATAGTCAACGCGCCAGTCCTCCGGACTGTCGACCGTCGGAGGTACGTAGTCAGGGCCCACCACCGTGCAACCGAACAGGGAGAACAGCAACCAGCGACAAAATCCCACTGCGCGTCACTTTACTCGATTTTCGGATTTCCCCTCGGGTGGTGCCTGGGGTGCCTGCGGCGGCACGGCAGCGCCGCCGGGTGCTCCCGGATTCATCTGTCATGGCTGCCGGCTGCCTCGCTCGCGTCGCGTCCTTGCCGCCGAGTTTCTCCAGCACCAGGAAAAACATCGGCACGAAAAAGATGGCGATGGCCGTGGCGCCCAGCATGCCGCCGATGACGCCGGTGCCGATGGAGTGCCGGCTGTTGGCCGAGGCGCCGGTGGCGATGGCGAGCGGCACCACGCCGAGGATGAAGGCAAAGGAGGTCATCACGATCGGCCGGAAGCGCAGCTTTGCCGCCTCGACCGCCGAGTCATACAGCGACTTGCCGCCGTGGTGCAGTTCCACCGCGAACTCGACAATGAGGATGGCGTTCTTCGCGGCCAGCGCAATCAGGGTCAGCAGGCCGATCTGGAAGTACACATCGTTCGGTATGTCCCGCAGCACGATCGCCAGCAACGCCCCCAGCAGGGCGAAGGGCACTGCCATGATGACGCCAAACGGCAGCGTCCAGCTCTCGTACTGCGCGGCGAGAATCAGGAACACGAAGATCAGCCCGAAGATGAAGGCAATGGCCGAAGTGCCGCCCGCCATCTTCTCCTCGCGCGCCTCGCCGGACCAGGCAAAGCCGTAATCGCCCGGTAGTACCTCGCTGGCAATCTGTTCCATGATCTCCAGGGCCTGGCCGGAACTCACGCCGGGCGCCGGACCGCCGGTGATCTTGGCGGCCGGGTAGTTGTTGAAGCGCGATGACGAGATCCGGACCGGTCGACCAGCGGGTACTGACCAGCGCCGACAGCGGCACCATGCTGCCGGTATCACTGCGCACATAGATATGATCGATATCGCCCGGCTCCAGCCGGTACTCGGGCTCGGCCTGCAGGATCACCTGCCAGAGGCGTGAATTCTTCGGGAACTGGTTGACGTACAGCGAGCCGAACAGGGTCTGCAGCGTGTCGTACACATCGGAAACCGGTACGCCCAGGGTCTCGGCCTTCTCGCGGTCCAGTTCGGTCAGCAGCTGGCGGTTTTCGGCGCTCACCGTCGTGCTGACACGCGCCAGCCGCGGATCCTGTTTGGCCCTGGCGACAATCTGCTGCACGTAGCCGGCAAGCTGGCCGTAGTCGCCACTGCCGCGCTGCTGGACCCACATCTCGAAGCCCGCCGTGACACCGAGCCCCGGGATGGACGGCGGATTGAGCGGAATCACCAGCCCCTCCTTGATGCCGGCATAATCCCGGGCCGCCGCCTGGATAACGGCGTGCGCCGAGAGTTCCTCGTCCTTGCGTTCCTCGAAGTCCTTCAGCGACACGAACAACAGGCCGCGGTTGGTCTTCATCTGCTGGTCGATCAGGCTGTAACCGTCGAACTGGGTGACGTTTTCAACGGCCGGATGCTTCATCAGGAACGCGGCCGCACGTTCCCCGACGGCTTCGGTTCGATCCAGGCTGGCCGCATCCGGCAGCATGTAGGGCACGAACAGGTAGCCCTGGTCTTCCTCGGGCACAAACGCTCCCGGCCACACCGAGAACAGCCAGGCCGCTGCGACCACTACCGCGCCAAATGCACCGAATGCCACCAGCGTGTGGCGCATGATCCAGCGGGCGCCGTTCACGTAACCGTTGGTTGCGCGCTCCAGGGTTTTCTCGAACCACTTGAAGAAGCCATGCTTTTCACCGTGCCCGGGCTTGATCAGGATGGCCGCCAGTGCCGGCGACAGGGTGAGCGCCACCAGTCCGGAAAAGACCAC
>CAVPAE010000009.1:435000-501170 GCA_963701455.1 uncultured Gammaproteobacteria bacterium | reverse complement strand
CCCTGACCCATACCAGCGTCGGCTTGCGGGATGCCCTGCAGGCGGTGGGCATCCCGTTCATCGAGATCCACCTGTCGAATATTCATGCCCGCGAGGCATTCCGCAAGGAGTCGTTTTTCTCGGATATTGCGGTGGGGGTGATTTCGGGGTTGGGGCCGATTGGTTATGAGTTGGCGCTGCGGGCGGCAGTGAGATTATCTGGAAAAAGTGAAAAGTAGGAAGTGATACGTAACAAGTGAAGAAGTCGCAGATCGCGGCTGCAAGCCGCTCCTACATAAACAGGGTTTGATATGGACATACGCAAAGTCAAAAAACTGATTGAACTGCTGGAAGAGTCGCAGATCGCCGAGATCGAGATTCATGAGGGTGAGGAATCGGTCCGCATCAGTCGGCTGCAGGCCGCTGCGCCGGTGGCTAGCGGCGCCTGTTGCCTATGCGGCGCCGGCACCGGCTGCGCCGCCGCAGCCGCGGTAGCTGCGCCTGCTGAACCGGCCAAGCCGGAAGGTCATACGGTCACCTCGCCCATGGTCGGTACCTTTTACGAGGCCTCGTCGCCCGGTTCCAAGCCGTTTGTCGAGATTGGCCAGCAGGTCAACGTCGGCGATACCCTGTGCATCATCGAGGCCATGAAGATGCTCAACCAGATCGAGGCGGACAAGGCGGGCACGATTTCCGCCCGGCTGGTCGAGAACGGTCAGCCGGTCGAGTTCGGTCAGTCCCTGTTCGTGATCAGCTGATGCTGGACAAGGTTGTCATTGCCAATCGGGGCGAGATCGCCCTGCGTATCCTGCGTTCCTGCCAGGAACTCGGTATCAGCACCGTGGCCGTGCATTCCGAGGCCGACCGGGACCTGAAGCATGTCCTGCTGGCCGATGAGAGTGTCTGTATCGGGCCGGCCTCGTCCGTTGACAGTTATCTGAATATCCCCGCCATTATCAGTGCGGCCGAGGTGACCGATGCCAGTGCCATTCATCCCGGTTACGGCTTTCTGTCGGAGAACGACGACTTTGCCGAGCAGGTGGAGCGCAGCGGTTTTATCTTCATCGGGCCGCGCCCGGATACCATCCGCACCATGGGTGACAAGGTGGCTGCCATCCGCGCCATGAAGGAAGCGGGTGTGCCCTGTGTGCCGGGTTCGGATGGTCCGCTGACGGATGACGACGCACTGAATATCAAGCTGGCCAAAAAGATCGGCTACCCGATCATTATCAAGGCCGCCGGTGGCGGCGGTGGCCGTGGCATGCGCGTGGTGCATGCCGAGGCGGCCCTGCCGGGCGCGATCTCGCTGACCCGGACGGAAGCGCAGAACGCCTTTAATAACAGCGTCGTGTACATGGAAAAGTATCCTCGAAAAGCCGCGGCATATCGAGTTCCAGGTGCTGGGCGACGGTGAGGGCAATGCCATCCACCTGGGCGAGCGTGACTGTTCCATGCAGCGGCGCCACCAGAAAGTGGTGGAAGAGGCCCCGGCGCCGGGCATTACCGAGGAGCAGCGACAGGCGATCGGGCAGCGTTGTGTCGAGGCCTGTGCCAAGCTGCACTACCGGGGGGCGGGTACTTTCGAGTTTCTCTACGAGAACGGTGAGTTCTATTTCATTGAAATGAATACGCGGGTGCAGGTCGAGCACCCGGTCACCGAGATGATCACCGGTGTGGATATCGTCAAGGAACAGCTGTTTATTGCAGCCGGCCTGGGTTTGTCGCACAAGCAGGAAGATATCCGGCTGCGCGGGCATGCCATCGAGTGCCGCATCAACGCGGAAGACCCGAAGACCTTCATGCCGTCACCCGGCACCATCAAGAGCTATCACGCACCGGGTGGCCCGGGTATTCGCATGGATACCCATATCTACAATGGCTACTTCGTGCCGCCGTATTATGACTCCATGATCGGCAAGCTGATTGCCTACGGGGAAACGCGGGAATCGGCCCTGGCACGCATGCGCGTGGCACTGAATGAAATCGTCATCGAGGGCATCAAGACCAACGTGCCGCTGCATCGCGATATCATCACCGACTGTGCCTTTATCGAAGGCGGTGCGGATATTCACTACCTGGAGAAGAAGCTGGGGCTGTAGCTGGTGCTCCACTCTGTAGGAGCGCCGTCCTCCGGCGCGATCGCGGCCAGAAGGCCGCTCCTACAGGAAGATTTTTGCAACGACCGAGTTTCCTTGGGATGATCTGAATAAATCCAATTCCGTCATTCCGCTGTACAGCGGAATCCAGAAGGATCAACAGTCTGGACCCCGGCATTCGCCGGGGTGACGACGTCAAGGGTTTGCCTCGGTGTTCCCGCTGGTTGGCTTGCCATAATGAAATTCTCCTGCTGATAGTTTGAATCATGCCCTGGCTACAATTCTCCCTCGATGTCCCCGGTGATCAGGCGGAGGCGGTCTCGAAGGTTCTCGATGACGCGGGTGCCCTGTCCGTCACCATTCTCGATGCTGCCGATGAGCCGCTGCTGGAGCCGCTGCCGGGCGAGACCCCGCTGTGGAAGAGCACCCGGGTCGTCGCCCTGTTCGAATCCGGCACCGATCCGTTGCCCCTGCAGCAAACCCTGCGGGACATGCTTGAATTGCCAGCGTTGCAGCTGCAGGTCGAGCAACTCGATGACCGGGACTGGTCCACCACCTGGCGTGACACCTTCGGCGCCATGCGTTTCGGCAGGCGCCTCTGGGTGTGCCCGGTAGGGGAAGATCCCGGGCAGCCGGATGCGGTGGTCGTGCACCTGGACCCGGGGCTGGCATTCGGTACCGGCACGCATGCGACCACGGCCCTGTGCCTGGAGTGGCTTGATGCGCATCCGCCGGCCGGTCAGTCCGTCATCGACTACGGCTGTGGTTCGGGCATTCTGGCCATCGCCGCAATCAAGCTCGGGGCCGAAGACGTCGTTGCGGTGGATATCGATCCCCAGGCGCTGCAGGCAACCCGCGAAAATGCCGCGCGCAACCAGGTCAACGCGCGACTCTCCGTGATGTTCCCGCAGGATCTTGAGAATAAGCCGGTCGATAGCGTACTTGCCAACATTCTGGCAAAACCGCTGATCGAGCATGCTGCATCGCTTGCCGGGCTGGTGAAGCCGGGCGGGCACATCGCGCTGACCGGCATCCTGGCGGAGCAGTCCGAAGAGGTGCTGGCTGCGTATCGACAGTGGTTCGATTTCAGCGCACCCGTGCAGCGCGAGGAGTGGGTGCTGCTGGCGGGAGTTCGACGGTAATACCCATCGTTGCAAAAATCCACCTGTAGGAGCGCCGGCCTTCGGCGCGATTGTCTGATAACGCATCGCGGTCAGGAGACCGCTCCTACAGGACGGAGCCATAATCGTACTAACGCAGCGGCATTCGAAACCCGGCGTGATTGGGGTTAGAATCACCGGCATGTATACCTACTGTCCCGGTTGCGCTGCCATTTTCAGGATTACCGCTGAGACTGTCAGCGCGGCTGGCGGGCAGGTCCATTGCGGCAAGTGTGACCGGGTTTTCAATGCCGTTGATTGTCTCTATGACGATGCGGTCACGGCACGACATGCAGCGCTACTCAATACCGGGCAGGCGCTGCCCGTTGCCGGGAAGGAAACGCCGCCGCACGTTGCGGAGGAAGTCGTGCCTGAGACCGCTGTAGCCGGTACGCTGCACCGGTCGTTGCCCGGTGAAGGCTGGACCGGACAAGGCATTACCCCGAAAGACATGGTCAGTGGTGTGGCGATCGGGTTGCTGCTGTTGTTGCTGGGACTGCAGTGGGTTTATTTCAATCGCGACACCCTGGCCCGCGATGCCAGTATGCGACCGGCGCTGGAGCGTTTTTGCAGCGTGCTGCAATGCCAGTTACCGCTGCGCGTGGACCTGGCGCAGCTGGAGATCATCGATCGCGATGTCCGCAAGCACCCGCAGGCGGATGCCGCCCTGCTGATCAACGCAAGCATCGCAAATCGTGCAGGTTTCACCCAGCCCTACCCGGTATTCGAACTCAGTTTTTCCGATGTCGCGGGCAAGCCGGTCGCGATGCGCCGGTTTCTTCCCGGTGAGTACCTGGATGCAGGCAGCGATGCGGCCGCTGGTATGACGCCGGATTTGCCGGTACAGATTGTGCTGGAAATACAGGATCCGGGCGACGAGGCCGTCTCCTTCCAGTTCGGTTTTCTTTAATTTCCGGGACTTGGCGTAGCTCCACCGACGAGCTTTATCCGGCTGGCGGATAGGGGTATCATCTCCCGTCCTCAACCCTGCGAAAACCGATAGAGCTGCTATAAGTTCGGTGAAAATAGGCCCCTACAAACTTCCTAACAACCTGATACTGGCGCCGATGGCCGGGGTTACCGATCGCCCGTTCCGGCAGTTGTGCCGCAACCAGGGTGCCGGCCTGGCGGTATCCGAAATGGTGTCTTCCAACGCGCTGCTCTGGGGCAGCCGCAAGACCCGCCGCCGTATCGATCATGCCGGGGAGGCTGCGCCTGTGTCGGTGCAGATTGCCGGTGCCGATCCCGTGCAAATGGCGGCGGCGGCGCGCTTCAATGTCGAGCAGGGCGCGCAGATCATCGATATCAACATGGGCTGCCCGGCCAGGAAGGTCTGCAATGTCATGGCTGGCTCCGCGCTGCTGCGCGATGAGTCTCTGGTGGGCCGCATACTCGAAGCCGTGGTCAATGCGGTGGATGTCCCGGTGACGCTGAAGATCCGCACCGGCTGGGATCCCGACAACAGGAACGGCCTTGCCATCGCACGGATCGCCGAGCAGGCCGGGATACAGGCGCTGACGGTGCACGGGCGTACCCGTGCCTGCGCATTTCGCGGCCAGCGCCGAACACGCCACGACTCGGGCCATCAAGGCCGCGGTCAACATTCCGGTGATCGCCAACGGTGATATCGATTCCGCCGAAACGGCGCAGGCCGTGTTGCAGTACACCGCTGCCGACGCAGTGATGATTGGCCGTGCTGCCCAGGGACGGCCGTGGCTGTTCCGTGATATCAACCATTACCTGGAAACCGGCAAGCATCTGCCTGACCCGGGGCCGCGGGAAATCTGCCGGATCCTGACAGGACATCTGGATAATCTTTATTCCTTCTACGGCGAATATTCCGGCGTGCGCGTGGCGCGCAAGCACATTGCCTGGTACAGCAAGGGGCAGCGTGACGGTAATGCCTTCCGTGAACAAATCTACCGGCTCGAGTCGTCAGCAGAGCAACTGCAGTGTGTGCGTGAATATTTCGACCGGCTCGGTGAACAGCAGGGGCTGGCGGCATGAATGTTCCAACGCAGCGCGAGCGCCGCAAGCAGCCGATCCGGCGCAGCGTGACCTCGGCGCTGGAACTCTACCTGGGTGACATGAACGGGCATGAAGTCAACGATCTCTACCACGTGGTTCTCAGCGAGGTCGAGCCGGCCATCCTCAACGTCGTCATGGATTACGTTGATGGCAACCAGAGCCATGCGGCGGAGGTGCTCGGCATCAGTCGCAGCACCCTGCGCAAGAAGCTCAAGCTGTACGGGTTGGATGCCAACTGATTGCATGCTGTGCATTGATCCGGATGCCGGAGTGACTTCTGGCTCCGTTCTGCGCGATCGCGTCGGACGCGCTCCTACAGGAGAATTTTTAACGCCGGGATTGTTCAGCGCGTAGCCCGGATGCAGCGCAGCGGAATCCGGGAAACGGGCCTCGATCCCGGATTCCGGCCTGACGGCCTTCATCCGGGCTACGTATCTGTAGGAGCGGTCTTCTGACCGCGATCGCGCCGAAGAACGGCGCTCCTACAGGAGAAATTTTTAACGCCGGGGATTGTTCAGCGCGTAGCCCGGATGCAGCGAAGCGGAATCCGGGGAAAACGGGCCTCGGTCCCGGATTCCGGCCTGACGGCCTTCATCCGGGCTACGTATCTGTAGGAGCGGTCTTCTGACCGCGATCGCGCCGAAGGACGGCGCTCCTACAGGAGAAATTTTTCACGCCGGGGTTTGTTCAGTCAGTTGCGCATTTCTTTGGTGAGGATTACTGCGGACTGGTTGACTGCCTGAACGGTAAGCATATTTCAATTTCATTTCCCCGTATCAATTGCGGGCATACAGGACAACAGCACCATGACACGAGTTAGCCGCGCACTGATCAGCGTATCGGACAAGACCGGGATTGCGGAATTCGCCCGGGACCTGCAGCAGCGGGGGATAGAAATCCTGTCGACGGGCGGTACCGCGCGCCTGCTCGCCGATGCCGGGATACCGGTCATCGAGGTTTCCGACTACACCGGGTTCCCGGAAATGATGGACGGGCGCGTCAAGACCCTGCATCCGAAAATCCATGGCGGCATCCTGGCGCGGCGCGGCGTTGACGAAGCGGTCATGGCCGCGAATGCCATCGGCCCGATCGACCTCGTGGTGGTCAACCTGTATCCCTTTGAACAGACGGTGGCCCGGGATGACTGCGACCTGGCGCTTGCCATCGAGAATATCGATATCGGCGGCCCCACGATGCTGCGGGCGGCCGCCAAGAACCATGCGGCCGTCACCGTGGTCGTCGACAGCGCCGACTACGCCGCGGTGCTCGAGGAACTGCAGCAGCAGGATAACCAGGTGTCCGACGCCACCCGCTACCGGCTGGCGGTGAAGACCTTCGAGCACACGGCGCGCTACGACGGCGCCATTGCCAACTACCTCGGTGCGACCGGCCTGTCCGGCGAACACGCGGATTTCCCGAACACCATCAACCTGCAGTACCGCCAGGTCCAGACCATGCGCTACGGGGAAAACCCGCACCAGCGGGCCGCGTTTTTCGTTGAGCATGCACCGGCCGAGGCCTCGGTCGCCACGGCGCGCCAGCTGCAGGGCAAGGAACTGTCCTACAACAACGTGGCGGACACCGATGCCGCGCTGGAATGCGTGAAAACCTTCGCCGAGTCGCCGGCCTGCGTGATCGTGAAACATGCCAATCCCTGCGGTGTCGCGCTGGGCGCCACCCAGCTGGAAGCCTATGACCGGGCATTCCGGACGGACCCGACGTCGGCCTTCGGCGGCATCATCGCCTTCAACCGGCCGCTGGACGCGGCGACGGCCGGCGCCATTATCGAGCGCCAGTTCGTCGAGGTCATCATTGCGCCGGTCGTCGAGCCGGCCGCCCTGCCGGTGCTGGCGACCAAGAAGAATGTCCGCGTGCTGGAATGCGGCAACTGGCCGGAGCTGCCAATGCCCGGGCTGGACTTCAAGCGGGTGAACGGCGGGCTGCTGGTGCAGGACCGGGACCTGGGGCGGATTACCGCGGCGGATCTCAAGGTCGTAACCAAACGGGCGCCCACCGACCAGGAACTGCAGGACCTGCTGTTCGCGTGGCGGGTGGCGAAGTTCGTCAAGTCGAACGCCATCGTCTATTGCCGCGACGCCATGACCATCGGTGTCGGCGCCGGCCAGATGAGCCGCGTCTACAGCGCCAGGGTGGCCGCGCTCAAGGCCGCCGACGAGGGTCTGGAAGTGCGCGGCTCGGTGATGGCCTCGGATGCCTTTTTCCCGTTCCGTGACGGCATCGACCAGGCTGCGGAAGCCGGTATCGCGGCAGTCATCGAGCCCGGTGGCTCCATGCGCGATGATGAAGTCATTGCCGCGGCCGACGAGCACGGCATGGCCATGGTGTTTACCGGTATGCGGCATTTCCGGCACTGATGCACGTCAGGTGAGAAGTGAGATGTAGGAGTGGCCTCATGAATCGCGATCGGCGAGCAGAACACGGAAGACACGGAATTACACGGAATGATGAAGACTTAAAGCAATTTTGCCGTGTATCTTCCGTGTGTTCCCTGGCTAATATCATTTCTAGCAAGGATGTATCATGAACATCCTTATCATCGGCGGTGGCGGGCGCGAGCATGCACTGGCCTGGAAGGTGGCGCAGTCACCGCAGGCACAGCGCGTCTTTGTCGCGCCCGGCAACGCGGGTACTGCGCAGGAACCCGGTCTGGAAAATGTCGCCATCGATGCTGCTGACATCGATGCGCTGCTGGCTTTTGCGCAGGAACAGGACATCGGTCTGACCATCGTGGGTCCCGAGGTGCCGCTGGTGGCCGGGGTCGTCGACCGCTTCAGTGCCGCCGGTCTGCGTTGTTTCGGTCCGTCACAGGCCGCTGCCCGGCTGGAAGGCTCCAAGACATTTTCCAAGGATTTCCTGGCGCGGCACGGGATTCCTACCGCGGCCTATGCGACCTTCACCGACATTGCCGCGGCCGCCGATTATATCCGCCGGCAGGGTGCGCCGATCGTGGTGAAGGCCGACGGCCTGGCGGCCGGCAAGGGCGTGATCCTGGCGCAGACCGAGGCGGAGGCCATCGCGGCCGTCGAGGATATGCTGGCCGGCAACGCGTTTGGCGAGGCCGGTCACCGGGTCGTCATCGAGGAATTCCTGCAGGGCGAGGAGGCCAGCTTTATCGTCATGGTCGATGGCGAGCACTGCCTGCCGCTGGCGACTTCGCAGGACCACAAGGCGCGCGATAATGGCGATACCGGACCGAACACCGGCGGCATGGGGGCCTACTCCCCGGCACCGGTGGTGACGCCGGCCATTCACGAGCGGGCGATGCGGGAGGTGATTCTGCCGACCGTGCGCGGCATGGCCGCGGAAGGCAGTCCCTTCACCGGTTTTCTCTATGCCGGCCTGATGATCGCCGCGGACGGCACGCCCAAGGTGCTGGAATACAATGTCCGCTTCGGTGACCCGGAAACCCAGCCGATCATGCTGCGCCTGCGCTCCGACCTCGTGGCGCTGTGCCTGGCGGCGCTGGATGGGCGCCTGGACAGCGTGACGGCCGAGTGGGACGCGCGTACGTCACTGGGCGTGGTGCTGGCGGCCGGCGGCTATCCCGATGCCTATCGCAAGGGGGATGTCATTGAAGGTTTGCCCCCGCTTGACGACACAGACTGCAAGGTTTTTCATGCCGGAACGACCGCCCGGGGTGACGCGGTGCTGACCAGCGGCGGACGCGTGCTGTGTGTCTGCGCACTGGGTGATACGATTGCAGCGGCGCAGCAACAGGCCTATGCCTGTGCCGGCCGGATCCACTGGCCGGATGTGTATTACCGTACGGATATCGGGTACCGGGCAATTGCCCGGGAGAAGTAAATAAGTGAAGAAGTAAAAGGTGAGAAGTGAAAAGTGAATCATGGCAGAATGGCGCTAAGTTAAGCCTATAGCCCCCGTCATCCCGGCGCAGGCCGGGATCCAGAACCTGCATCCGCGGTAAATTCATGGATTCCGGCCTGCGCCGGAATGACGAAAAAATGGACTCCTGCCGTTATGCTTCTTTACTTTTCACTTCTTACCTTTTTCAAGGAGTTTGAAAATGGAAATTTTCGGTTGGGTCATCGTTGCACTCATCGTCGCTATCCCCTTGTGGGGCGTCGCCCTCTACAACCGCCTGGTCGGTTTGCGCAACCAGGTCAAGAATGCGTGGCGCCAGATCGATGTGCAGCTGAAACGGCGCCATGACCTGATCCCGAACCTGGTGGAGGTCGTCAAGGACTACATGTCCTACGAGCAGGAAACCCTGGAGAAAGTGATCCAGGCGCGCAACCAGGCGGTCAGCGCCAGCACCCCGGAAGCCGCGATCGCCGCCGAAGGCATTCTGGGAGGCGCCATGGGCAAGCTGTTTGCGCTGATGGAAAACTACCCGGACCTCAAGGCCAATGAAAATGTCTCGCGCCTGATGGAAGAGTTGAGCGCGACTGAAAACAAGATCTCGTTCTCGCGGCAGTTCTACAACGACAGCGTCATGTCGCTGAACAATGCGGTGCAGGAATTTCCCTCCAATATCGTTGCCGGCATGTTCCGGTTCACGGCGGCGACCTATTTCGAGGTCCCGGAAACCGAGACCGCGACGCCGAAGGTGGACCTGCGCTAGCGACTGTCCCGGCGGCCTGCATGACCTTCTGCGGCAGCACTCGAAAGATTCCGGCGCTTGAGCCATCCTGGAAATGTCTGCCGTGAGCCGCGCTGGCGCAGTGTTTTTTCTCCTCACATGAAAATTAAGGTGGGTCTGATTATATCGTCGTTCGTCATTCCGGCGTATGCCGGAATCCAGAGATCAACAATCTGGACCCCGGCTTTCGCCGGGGAGACGAATTGTTCAGAATTTCCTTAACACCAGCTACTGATGCAGGCCTCAGGCGATAACCGTTGTCCGGAGTGCGGTGCGCACAATCGTGCGCATGCCAGGAGCTGTCGCCAGTGCGGCACCCCGCTTGCCGCCGACTGGCAGCAGAGTCGGCGGATGCGTAACAAGGTCCTGCGGCGTACCGACTTCATGGCGGCCGCCCGTGCCAACCAGGCGGCAACCCGGCGGCTGGTGATGCTGCTGCTGCTGATGCTGGGCGTGCTGGGCTATCTCATTGGCTGGAGTGCGCAGCTTGCCAGCGGTAACCTGCCGCCCGATGTGGAGACAGCCTGGTTCGTGAGCCGCTGGGGCGTGCTTGCGGCGCTGCTGTTGTTCGCAATCGGCAGTGTCTGGTCATGGATCGCGTTTCAGCCAGGGAGACCGGATCGTGCTGCGGGTGACGGGTGCACAGCCGGTGACGCCGGAAGATGAGCCGGTGTTGCATAACGTGGTGCAGGAGATGGCGCTGGCCGCGGGTATCAGGCAGCCGCGGATTTACGTTATGGAAACCGATGCGCTGAATGCCTTCGCGACCGGCATGAGTCCGGCGCGCTCGGCCATCGGGGTCACGCGCGGCCTGCTGGATGCGCTGGATCGTGAAGAGTTGCAGGGTGTCATCGGTCACGAGATGGGCCACATCGTGAACTGGGATATCCGCTATGCCACCGCGGTGGGGGTCATCGTCGGACTGGTTGCGCTCGTCAGCGATGGCGCCCTGCGGTCGCTGTATTTCTCCGGTCGGTCGCGCAACTCGGGCAAGGCCGGGGCCGGATCAGCGGTAATCCTGCTGGTGCTGGTTGCCTTTGCGGCGCTGGCGCCGGTGTTCGCTTTCCTGGTGCAGATGGCGGTATCAAGGCAGCGTGAATTCCTCGCGGATGCAACCAGTGTGCGCCTGACACGTCATCCGCAGGGTTTGATATCGGCGCTGGAGAAGCTTGGCACCGGCGCGAAGCCCTTCAAGGGGGCCAACCGCGCCACCCAGCACATGTTTATTGTGAATCCCTTCAGGAACTTCAGGGAAAACAGCAGTCGGCTTTACGCGACCCATCCGCCGCTGGAGTTGCGGATCAACCGCTTGCGAAACCTGGGGAACGACTAAGGTGAGACGTGAGGTTCTGGTTTTCCTGCAGGAGCGCCGTCCTCCGGCGCGATCGCGGCCAGAAGGCCGCTCCTACAGGAGGGTATGAATTTTCACTTCGCCTTTTACCGCTTCATCGAATCAAAGAATTCTGCATTGTTCTTGGTGGCCTTCAACTTGTCGAGCATGAACTCCATGGCGGCGAGTTCATCCATCGGGTGCAGCAACTTGCGCAGGATCCACATCTTCTGCAGTTCCTTGGGATCGGTCAGCAACTCCTCGCGGCGGGTGCCGGAGCGGTTGATGTTGATCGCCGGGTAGACGCGTTTCTCGGCAATCTTCCGGTCCAGGTGGATTTCGTGGTTGCCGGTGCCCTTGAACTCTTCGTAGATGACATCGTCCATGCGTGAGCCGGTATCAACCAGCGCGGTGGCCAGGATGGTCAGGCTGCCGCCTTCCTCGATATTGCGGGCGGCGCCGAAGAAGCGCTTCGGGCGTTGCAGGGCGTTGGCGTCAACACCGCCGGTCAGGACCTTGCCGGATGACGGCACGACCGTGTTGTAGGCGCGCCCGAGACGGGTAATGGAATCAAGCAGGATAACGACGTCGCGCTTGTGCTCGACCAGGCGGCGTGCCTTCTCGATGACCATCTCGGCGACCTGCACGTGCCGGCTGGCGGGTTCGTCGAAGGTGCTCGAGACAACTTCGCCATTTACCGAACGTGACATCTCGGTGACTTCCTCGGGCCGCTCATCGATCAGCAGTACGATCAGGTAACACTCCGGGTAATTGGAGGTGATCGACTGGGCGACGTTCTGCAGCAGCATGGTCTTGCCCGCCTTGGGCGGCGAGACGATCAGGCCGCGCGTACCCTTGCCCAGCGGTGCCACCATGTCGATGATGCGTGCGGTGATGTCTTCCGTGCTGCCGTTGCCGCGTTCCAGGGTAAGGCGTTCATTGGGGTGCAGCGGCGTGAGGTTTTCGAAGGCTACCTTGTTCTTCGCGTTCTCCGGCTTTTCATAATTGATCTCGCTAACCTTGAGCAGCGCAAAATAGCGCTCGCTGTCCTTGGGCGGGCGGATCTTGCCGTCCACCGTGTCGCCGGTGCGCAGGCTGAAACGCCGTATCTGGCTGGGCGACACATAGATATCGTCCGGACCTGCCAGGTAGGAACTGTCGGCTGAACGCAGGAACCCGAAGCCGTCCTGGAGGATTTCCAGGACACCGTTCCCGAAAATGTCCTCGCCTTTCTTGGCGTGCGACTTGAGGATGGAAAAGATGATGTCCTGCTTGCGGGAGCGTGCGGTTCCCTCGATGCCCATCTCCTGGGCGATTTCAATCAGCTCGGAGGCTGGTTTCAGCTTGAGTTCGGAAAGGTTCATAGATGGCCTTCTCTAGTGTGTTTCTCTTTAGTTTGGTGGGGTCGGCCGCAAGGGCCCGATAAGAAGATAATGATTGGTTAAAAAACCGGCAGGCATTCAGTCTGCAAAACGCCGGTGTGTCTGTTGTTCGACAATGGCCGTATCCGGCAACATGTGTCTGCGGTACGGGTTGTCCGGTTGTTGCCCGGTATTCAGATGTTGCTGTCGATAAATGCTGTGAGCTGCGACTTGGACAGCGCGCCGACCTTGGTCGCCTCGACGTTGCCGTCCTTGAACAGCATCAGTGTCGGGATGCCGCGAATACCGTATTTGGGCGGTGTCTGCGGGTTGTCATCGATGTTGAGTTTGGCAACCTTGATCTTGCCGGTGTATTCGCTGGCGATCTCGTCCAGGATGGGAGCTATCATCTTGCAGGGGCCACACCATTCCGCCCAGTAGTCGACCAGCACGGGAGCGGAGGATTTCAGGACTTCATCCTCGAAGGTGTCGTCTGTCAGGTACAAGATTTTCTCGCTCACTGTTCAAATTCTCCTGTTAAGAAAAAACGATTTCCCTGTTGCTGCAAAGCAGGTGGCCGGGCTGACGCCGTGCTTTTCTCATACGAAAGGAAATCCGCTGCGCGGTATGTCGGGGTTCTGCCCTGGATTGGTCTGCCTGAGCAGGACTTGTAAGGCGTGTTGATACGTGCTGTTTGCCGCTCTACACTCAGTCAGGTGGTATTTCAGCCTAAATCAGGCCAATTTACAAGTCCGACTGATATATTTTCCGGTGCATTTACCGGATCCCTCTCGCCTGGTGCGCGGCTGCCTGATATGTCTCTGGAGTCGGTGTGCAAGCCACGTTGGCGGCCAGTTCGAGGGGGTGTGCCATGCGCCACCGGTTTCTGTCGGGGCGGTCGCGCGGGCGCGTCACAAAACAATCATTAGCATATTAACAAGCTTCTGAAATATAATACGAAATTGTTTTTCATCAGGTCGGCGGCAAGACGCCGACAAAAAGGTAGCTATGTCTGAAACCCATTTGACGGAAACGGCCTTCAGCAGTTTTGCCCTGCCGGCGGAGTTGATGCAAGGCATTGAAGAGGCGGGTTTTTCAATGTGCACGCCGATCCAGGCGGAAACGCTGCCCGTGGCACTGCAGGGGCGCGATGTCGCCGGGCAGGCGCAAACCGGCACCGGCAAGACGGCTGCTTTTCTGGTGGCCGTCTATCATCACCTGCTTACCCATGCGGCCAGCAACCAGCGCAAGCCCAACCAGCCGCGGGCGCTGATACTGGCGCCAACGCGGGAACTGGCGAGACAGATTCGTGATGATGCGCTGGTTATCGGGAAGCACACCGGGTTGCGGCTGGCCCTGGCCTACGGCGGCACCGGTTATGAACAGCAGCGCGATGATATTACCGCCGGTGTGGATATTCTGATTGGTACGCCGGGACGCCTGATCGATTATTTCAAGCAGCACGTGTTCGATCTGAAAATGATTCAGGCGCTGGTGCTGGACGAAGCGGACCGCATGTTCGATCTCGGTTTCATCAAGGATATTCGCTACCTGATGCGTCGTTGTCCGCCGCCGGAAGAACGCCTCGGCCTGTTGTTCTCGGCAACGCTCTCGCACCGTGTCCAGGAGTTGGCCTATGAGCATATGAACAACCCTGTGCATATCGATATTGAGCCAGAGAGAGTCACGGCGGAAAAGGTCAGGCAGGTCCTGTACCATACCGCGAATGAAGAAAAGATACCGTTGCTGGTGGGCATACTGAACCATGTCGATCCTCATCGCAGCATCGTCTTCGTCAATACCAAGCGCAATGCCGAGCGGGTGTGGTCCTACCTTGAAGGCAATGGTTTCAAGTGCGCCGTGCTTTCGGGTGACGTGCCGCAGACAAAACGCCAGCGCCTGCTGCGGGAATTCCAGAACGGGGAACTGCCGGTGCTGATTGCAACCGATGTTGCTGCCAGGGGGCTGCACATTCCGGATGTGAGTCATGTGTTCAACTACGACCTGCCCCAGGACGCCGAGGACTATGTGCATCGTATCGGCCGCACGGCGCGTGTCGGCAAGGACGGTGATGCCGTCAGTTTTGCCTGCGAGAACTTTGTCTATTCCCTGCCCGAGATCGAGGCCTATATCGGGCACAAGATACCCGTGGAGCCAGTCCCGGAGGGTTATGTTGCCGAACTCAAGCCGCCTGTCAAAATCAAGCGTGCACCCCGCCCGGATGGCGGACGCGGCCGGCCGGGTAAACCGGCGGCAGGCAAGCGCGGTGGCGGGCGAAATCGTGAACGCCGGGCGCATAACCAGGCGCGGTAGCCCGGTCGCCGGAATCAGAAACGCTTATGCAGACAATCGCTTCAATGCAACAGGTAGATATTGTCAGGCTGATGCAAAGCCCGCAGATGCGGCGGGTTATCCTGGTGGTCAACCTGCTGCTGGTCATCTGGATTGCGAGCCAGCTGGCAAGTCTGACGTGGGGGTTCTTTTCTCCCGCTGAAGAGGCGGCGCCTGTGGTAGAAACTGCAGCGGCCCCGGTACGGCGCAATGAGGAACTGGCATTGATCCGCCAGATACCCGACTGGCACCTCATGGGTGTCGTCAGTCAGCCGGCGGCGCCGGTCAAGGCGGTGGTTCCCATAGAGGCGCCGGACACGCGTCTCAAGCTGGTGCTGCGAGGGGCGCTGTCATCGGATGACCCCGACCATGCCCGTGCCATCATCGCCGACCCGCGCGGCAAGGAAGAACAGTACGCCATTGGCGACAACCTGCCCGGGAATGCCGAGTTAAGCGAGATTCATCCGGACCGGGTCATTCTGAAACGCAATGGCCGTTACGAGACCCTGCGCCTGCCGCAGGACCGGCAGCAGAAGACGAATACGGTGTCAGCAGTGAATACCTCGCTGCGTTCAGCCGCGCGACCCCGGGCGGGTAGCAGCCCCGCGCAGCGTCTGCAAGCCATCAGCCAGCGGGTGCAGCAGAATCCGGTATCGCTCTACGAAGTCGTGCGGCCGGTGCCGAAGCAGGATGAGGAAGGCAACATTATCGGCTACATTCTGCAGCCTGGCCGTGACCGGGAACTCTTTGATCACCTCGGGCTGGAGGCCGGTGATGTGGTTGTTCAGATCAACGATCTCAAGCTGGATAATGCGGCCAACAGTGCACAAGCACTCAAGAGCGTGCAAAATGGGCAGGAGGTGACCATGACTGTCCTGCGCGACGGGCAGGAGCAAGTGATGAGTTTCAGTCTGCCGGGAGAATAAATATACAATGGAATCAGCCGGTTAAAATTTTTTCGGCTGTATGTTTGATGGGCTATATCAGGGCAAAACCTACACGGTGGGATACAGAATGAAAACTCCGGTCAAGATTGGATGGTTGCTGCTGGCGTGGCTGGTGTTTGCGCTGCCACTGCATGCCGAGGAAGTTACCCTGAATCTCAAGGACGCTGATATCGGTGCCCTGATCAGTACGGTTGCCGATGTCACCGAGCGCAACTTCATCGTCGATCCCCGGGTGAAGGGCAAGGTGACCGTGATTTCCACCCGGCCGATGAACAGTGACGAGGTCTACCAGGTCTTTCTCTCGATTCTGAAGGTTCACGGTTTCGCCGCCGTACCCAGCGGCGAGGTCATCAAGATCGTGCCCGACGTCAATGCCAAGCAGGACGGTATTCCAACGACGAGTGATGCTGCGCCGGGACGCGGCGACGAGATGGTCACCCGGGTCATCCAGGTCGACAACGTCACGGCCGCACAGCTGGTACCGATTCTGCGTCCCCTGGTCCCGCAGCAGGGACATCTTGCAGCCTATCCCGCGACCAATGTGCTGATCATCTCCGACCGGGCCAACAACGTGGAGCGCCTGGTGAGTATCATCCGCCGTATTGACCAGGTCAGCGACAGCGAAATCGAGGTGATTCCACTCGAACATGCCTCTGCTGCGGAAGTGGTGCGGGTACTGACCAGCCTGAATCGTTCGGCGCCCGGTGCGCAGGCGGGGGCGGCCGCTGCTGGCCCGATACTGGTTGCCGATGAGCGCACCAACAGCGTTCTGCTCGGCGGTGACCATGCGGATCGACTGCGCATGCGCGCCATTATTTCCCACCTCGATACCCCGCTGGACAGCGGCGGCAACACCGATGTGATCTACCTGCGCTATGCCGATGCCGCCGAAATCGTCGACACCCTGCTGGGAGTTGGCAAAGTCGAGGAGCGGGAGCAGCAGCAGGGCAAGACGACGACAACCCGGGGCGGCGCATTCGACATCCAGGCGGACGAGTCGACGAACGCCCTGGTGATTACCGCGCCACCCGATATCATGCGAACCCTGAAACGCGTCATCAGCCAGCTGGATATTCGCCGGGCACAGGTGCTGGTCGAGGCGGTGATTGCCGAGGTGTCAGCTGACACCTCCCGCGAACTGGGTGTGCAGTGGATATTTTCCGGCGCCAGGGACGGTGAAGGCCCGGTCGGCGTGGTTAACTTCACCAACTCGGGCAGCCCGGTGGCGGACGTGATCAACGGGGCCGCGTCCGTGGCAGATGGCGGAACCTTCCCCTCGATTCTGGACAATGCGCTGCTTGGCTTTGGCAAGACCAGCGGGAGCTTCAACTACGTCGCTGTCATGAACGCGCTGGCGTCCGATGCCAATACCAATATCCTGGCGACACCGACACTGGTGACGCTGGACAACGAGGAGGCCGAGATCGTCATTGGCGAGAATGTTCCGTTCGTGACCGGCTCATTCACGAGTACCGGTGCCTCCGATGGCGCGACCAACCCGTTCCAGACCATTCAGCGAGAGGACGTGGGTCTGACGCTGAAGATCAAGCCACAGATCAACGAGGGCGATGCACTGCGCCTGGAGATCGAGCAGGAGGTTTCCAGCATAGCTGACAGTGTGGCCGGTGCCTCGGACCTGGTTACCAACAAGCGCTCTATCAAGACCAACGTCATCGTGGATGACGGCCAGTTGGTCGTGCTGGGTGGCCTGATCGAGGAAAATGTTCGGGAAAGCAAGCAAAAGGTACCGCTGCTTGGCGATATTCCGGTGCTGGGCGCCCTGTTCAGGTCAACCACTGGTGATATTCAGAAAACCAACCTGATGGTGTTCATCCACCCGGTAATTCTGCGTGACGCCGCCGTCACCAATTACTATACGAACAACAAGTACAATGATCTGCGCTCGATGCAGCTTGGCCAGGATGAGGACGGCGTCAACCTGATGCCGGACCGTCATCATCCGGCCCTGCCACCCGTGGAAGAGTTTTTCCGGTGTCCCGGTTCCTCCCTCGGCGTCATCCGGATCAGCCGTCGAGCCATCCGCCGGGACCGCAGCGCCTGGTGCGGCAGAGGAGTCCGGTGCGGTGGTGAACGACAGCTTCCAGGGTAACTGAGATGTCCCCGCAGGATTCCGGGATGGCCACAGAAGTATTGGCCGCCAGGCCGCGTCGGCCGACATTCCTGTTCGCCAAGCGACATGGTGTACTGGTTACCGGCGAGGAGGAGGGCAAGGTCGTGGTGCTGCATACGCCCGGTATCGAGCCAGCCGCTGTTGTTGAGTTGCGCCGTTTCATGGGCAAGCCGCTGAAGCTGCAGGAGGTCGACAAGGAACAGTTCGACAGCCTGCTCGCGATGACCTACGAGCAGGATTCCAACGAGGCCATGCTCATGATGGGTGATCTGGGCGAGGACATGGACCTGATGCAAATCGCCCAGCATCTGCCTGAACCGGAAGACCTGCTGGAGAGCGAGGACGACGCGCCTATCATCCGGCTCATCAATGCGCTCCTGACCGAGGCAGTGAAGGAAAATGCCTCCGATATCCATATTGAACCGTTCGAGAATCGCCTGGTAGTGCGCTTCCGCTGCGATGGCGTGCTGCGCGAGGTGCTGGAGCCGCAGCGTGTCCTTGCGCCCCTGCTGGTGTCCCGCATCAAGGTCATGGCGCGCCTGGATATTGCCGAGAAACGCCTGCCACAGGACGGTCGCATCTCCCTGCGAGTTGCCGGCAGGGCAGTGGACGTGCGAGTTTCCACCCTGCCTTCGGGCAATGGTGAGCGGGTGGTGCTGCGCCTCCTCGACAAGCAGGCCGGCCGGCTGGATCTTGAGCATCTTGGCATGGCCGCACATTCCCGCAAGTTGATAGATGTCCTGATCAACAAGCCGCATGGCATCATCCTGGTGACCGGGCCGACCGGTTCCGGCAAGACGACCACGCTGTATGCAGCGCTGGGGCGCCTCAACAACAAGCGCAGGAATATCATGACGGTCGAGGACCCGATTGAATATTACCTGGACGGCATCGGCCAGACGCAGGTCAACACCAAGGTCGATCTCAGCTTCGCCCGCGGCCTGCGGGCAATCCTGCGACAGGACCCCGATGTCGTTATGGTCGGCGAGATCCGCGACCTGGAAACAGCCGAGATTGCCGTGCAGGCGAGCCTGACCGGACATCTGGTGTTTTCAACCTTGCACACGAACAGTGCTGTCGGTGCCGTGACCCGCCTGCGGGACATGGGCGTCGAACCGTTTCTGCTGTCCTCAAGTCTGCTTGGCGTGCTGGCGCAACGTCTGGTGCGCATGCTGTGCACCGAGTGCAGGGAGTCTTACAAGGCCAGTCCGACGGACTGCGAGGCACTGGGGATTGAGGTGGATGAAACCCGCACGCTTTACCGGGCACGGGGCTGTGCCAGTTGCAACCAGCTCGGTTATCGCGGCCGCACGGGAATCTACGAACTGGTCGAGATCAATGACGCCATGCGCGCCATGATTCATGATGGTGACGGCGAAATCGAGCTGGAGCGCGAGGCCCGCAAGGTATCGCCCAGCATCCGTCAGGATGGCTGGCGCAAGGTGCTGGAAGGTGTGACGACCGTCGAGGAAGTACTGCGCGTGACCCAGGGCGACTGACGTGTCATCTCCTGCAAGGATCGCAGCATAAACCGGATTGCATTCTCTGTTATGGATAAGGCCAGTCTTTCCTGATCATGGGCGCTTTCGAATACACCGCACTGGATAAAGCCGGACGCGAGAAGAAAGGTGTCATCGAGGGTGATGCGCCGCGCCAGGTTCGCCAGCAGTTGCGTGACCAGGGGTGGATCCCGCTCGAAGTCCAGGAAGTTGCCCAGCGTGAAACGCGCAGCCGCAGGCGTTTTTCCATGCCGCGGCGCGGGATCAGCGCGACCGACCTGGCACTCATTACCCGGCAGCTTGCGACGCTGGTGCGTGCCGCACTGCCGCTGGAGGAATGCCTGCGGGCAGTGGCCCAGCAGACCGACCGCTCGCGCCTGAAGAGCATGTTGCTGGCGGTGCGCTCGCGGGTCATGGAGGGCCATACGCTGGCAGCGGGGCTGTCCGACTTCAGCCATATTTTCCCCGAACTGTACCGTACGACGGTGGAGGCGGGGGAACAGTCGGGACACCTCGAGCGGGTCCTGGAGCGCCTTGCCGATTACACCGAAAACCGCCAGCAGATGCGGCAGAAGATCCAGCTCGCGGTATTCTACCCGGCACTGCTTACCATCGTCGCGATACTGGTCGTGGGCGGCCTGATGACATACGTGGTACCGCAGGTCGTGCAGGTGTTCGAGAATATCGGCGAGGACCTGCCGCCGCTTACCCGGGGCCTGATTGCCGTCAGTGACTTTATGCGCGAGTACGGCCTGCTGATGATCGTGCTATTGGTGCTCGCGGGCGTCATTGTTCACTACCTGTTGCGCAACATCGACAACCGCCGCAGATTCCATCGCCTGCTGCTTGCCATTCCACTGGTAGGCAGGCTCGAGCGCGGTCTGAATACCGGTCGCTTTGCGCGCACCTTCAGCATCCTGACGGCCAGCGGTGTGACAGTGCTGGAAGCCTTGCGTATTTCTTCCCAGGTGGTGTCCAACATTCCCATGCGCGAATCGGTGGACGAGGCGAACGCCCGTGTTCGCGAAGGCGCGGGTATCGCGGCTGCGCTGGAGAAGGGTGGCTATTTTCCGCCCATGACGGTGCATCTGATAGCCAGTGGTGAAGCCAGTGGCAAGCTGGAGGAAATGCTGGAACGTGCTGCCATCAACCAGGAGCGTGAAATCGAGACCCTGATCGCAGCGGTGCTGGGATTGTTCGAGCCGCTGCTGATTCTGCTGATGGGCGGCGTGGTCCTGATTATTGTGCTGGCAATCCTGCTGCCGATTTTTGATCTGAACCAGCTGGTCCAGTAGCCCGGGGTATATATCTATCGAGGGCGAATGGTACTTGCTTAAGCCAAAAACCTCGTCATTCCGGGCGGAACGAAGTGGAGACCCGGAATCCAGTTTGCTCAACTCCCGCACATTCTGGATTCCCGCCTTCGCGGGAATGACGGCCTTACTTACTAATTGGGCCTAAGTAAGCGCCATTCGTATCGAGGGCGTCTTCTCCCCGGATTCCGCTAACGCTCCATCCGGGCTACGTTTCGTCCGTACTCAGTACCCGTTGGAAGCCATGTCCACCTTGCCGGTGACTGCGGCGATGCGTTCAACGGCGGTCTCGATGCGGCCGTCGGGATGCAGGTCGAGCCAGCGATAGCCGGGTGTGGCAGGGTCCAGCGCGAAGTTCCTGCTCCTTGGCAGGAACTGGATACAGGTTGACGGCGTCGACATCAACCTGACGTCATTGCGCATGCCGTCAAACTGCTGGTGTACGTGTCCCCAGAGTATGCCGCGTATTTGCGGGTGCCGGTCGGTTATGGCAAAGAATGCATCCGGGTTGTCCACGGCCATGGTGTCCAGCCAGTGGCTGCCCATGGCGATGGGCTGGTGATGCAGGCAAACCAGCGTATGGGTATCAGGCGCTTCCTGCAGATGTGATTCCAGGGCATTCAGTGTGGCTTGTGTCAGATGGGCGCCTTCACTGTGCGCTATGGTTGAATCGAGAAATATGAAGTGCCAGTTGCCATGGTATGCATGTTCGACGTACTTGATGTGGCCATCCCGCAGTGTGTGCCGCAGTGTCCGGGCCTCGTCGTGGTTGCCGGGGAGGCAGTAAACCGGCAGATCAAAACTGCCAAGGTGTGAAAAGATGCGCTGATAGGCGGCAGGCGTTCCGTCGTGAACGAGGTCGCCGGTTGCAAGAATCAGGTCGGCAGTGTGTCTGTTCGCGCTGATTTGCGCTATTACCGCCTGCAGGGATTGCTCCGTATTCAGGCCCAGCAGGCAGCCATGGCTCTCGGCAAACAGGTGGGTGTCAGTGATTTGCAGGACCTTGATCACCTGCCTGGCCCCGGGATGCTCGGTGATTATCTTCATATCTGTAGCCAAGTCGTGGGTTTGTTTCCCTGTACCGTTACTCCGGCATGCCTCGCACACCTCGTTGTCGATTGCATTAATACAGTCGGCAGAATATCGAGAATAATCAAAATACCGCCCCGATAAATTGAATATTCACAAAATTGCAGAAAAATTCACTTGCACGCTGTCCAGAGAGCAATTTTCTGATTCTCTGTGAGTCAATACTATCGGATGCCCCGGGCGATACTGAAGTTCTGCGATCCTGCGGATGCTGGCGCCTTTCCCCGTGATTAACGCGGGATAGCCCTGCGAAAAAGGACTGACCGGAACTGGCTCTCAGCCGAGGATCTTGTAGAACACCTTGGAGTTGCGCTTGTAGTTGTAGAGTGCCTTTTTCCCGTCGGGTAGATGTGCCATGTCGCCAGCCAGGAAGCCGCGTTCGCGAAACCAGTGTGCGGTGCGTGTGGTGAGCACCACCAGCTTTTCGATGCCTTCCTGGATTGCCCGGGCCTCGATTGCCTGCAGGAGTGCCTCGCCACGCCCGGCGTTGTGGTATTCCGGGTGTACGGCGAGGCAGGCGAGCTCGGCGAGCTTTTCGTCCTTGCTCGGGTAGAGTGCCGCGCAGCCGATAATCGTGCCGTCGCGTTCAATGACCATGAAGTGACTGATTTCGATTTCCAGCAATTCGCGCGAACGTTTTACCAGAATGCCATCGTCCTCCAGGGGTTTGATGAGTTCCAGGACACCGCCGACATCCTCAATGTCCGCGGGCCTCAGGCCTTCATAGGTCTCCGCGGTGATCAGTGTGCCGTGCCCGTCTCGCGTGAACAGTTCCAGCAGTAATACGCCGTCAGTTTCCCGGTCGAGCAGATGCACCCGCCGAACGCCCCCGCTGCAAGCCTGGATCGCATGCTGCAGGTATTTCCTGGTCGTAGTGCCGATGCGCTTGCGTGTATCCAGCAGCGTTTTCGCGGCCTGTAATGTCAACTGGTAAATCCTGCTCCTGCGCGCATCCCTGATGCTGTGACCTTCCGTCATGAAGATCAGCTTGTCTGCGTGCAGTTCACTCGCGGCTACGGTAGCCACCTCTTCGGCGCTGAGGTTGAATACCTCGCCGGTCGGGGAATAGCCCAGGGGAGACAGCAGCACGATACGGCGCTCGGCAAGGTGCTGCCGGATGGCGGCGCTGTCTATGCGGCGGACCTCGCCGGTGTGACAGTAGTCAATACCGTCACGCACACCCAGGGGGCGGGCGGTAACAAAGTTGCCTGATGTCACACCGATGCGTGCTCCTGACATGGGGGTGTTGGCGAGTCCCATGGACAGCAGTGCCTCAATTTCCACGCGTACCGTGCCGGCCGCTTCCTTGACGCACACCAGTGCCGCGTCATCGGTGACGCGCAGACCGCCGGCGTATTCCAGTTTGGTGCCCGCTGCCTTGAGTTTGGCCTCGATTTGCGGACGTGCGCCGTGTACCAGTACCAGACGGATTCCGAGGCTGTGGAGCAGCGCAATGTCATGCACCAGGTCGGCAAACCTGTCGGAGGCGACGGCCTCACCGCCGAAAACCAGCACCACGGTCCGGTCACGGTGCGCGTGAATATAGGGTGCAGAGTGCCTGAAGCTCTCGATAAACCGTTTGTCGTTGTTCTTGCTGTTCATGGTCAGGTTTCCCCTGCACGCTGTTATAACAAGCGTCAGCCCTTGATACAAACCGTATTGATCAGCGATTTCAGCAGGTCGACGGTCGGTGTCAGACGGTCCAGCCTGATAAATTCATCCGGCTGGTGGGCCTGGGCGATGTCGCCCGGACCCAGGATGACGGTTTCCATACCCAGCTGGCCCAGGTAGGGCGCTTCGGTTCCAAAGGCCACGGCTTCCGGTGTGTGCCCGGTGAGCTGTTCGGCAAGCTGCACGATCTCTGCATTTGCCGCTGTCTCCATGGCGGGTATGCCTTCAAACAGCGACTCAAAATCCGCCTCGATGCCGGTATCCTGCAGCACGGTGAGTACCCGGTTCCGCAACTCCCCGCGCAGTTCCTGCAGGTCCATGCCCGGCAGTGGTCTCAAATCGATATGCAGTTCACAGCTGGCACAGATCCGGTTGGGATTGTCGCCGCCGTGAATGTGCCCCAGGTTCAGGGTCGGCACCGGCACGGCGAAGAACGGGTCACGGTGCCTGGACTGCAGTTCCCTGCGCCAGCCTATGAGGGTGCCCAGCACGGTATGCATCGCCTCCAGAGCGCTGTTTCCCAGGGCGGGGTCGCTTGAATGCCCCGACTGACCGTTGAGGCGGATGGCTTCCATAAGGATGCCCTTGTGCATGCGCACCGGGCGCAGCCCTGTCGGCTCGCCAATGAGCGCGTGGCGTGCCTGCGGCCGCTTGTGTTCAACCAGCGCCCTGGCGCCCGCCATCGAAGTTTCCTCGTCGGCGGTAGCCAGCAGGATCAGGGGCTCCTGCAGATCGCCTGCGCGCAGTTCCCGGCCCAGCCTCCAGCGCCAGCGCCAGAAAGGACTTCATGTCGGAAGTCCCCAGGCCGTAGAGTTTCTGGTCGCTGCTGGTGAGCCGAAAAGGGTCGTGGCGCCATTTGTCCTCGTCATACGGAACCGTGTCGGTATGTCCCGCGAGCACCAGGCCGCCGCTGCCGCTGCCAAGCGTGGCGATCAGGTTGGCCTTTGCCGGCTCCCCGGGGAGGCGCATGATCTCTATATCGAAGCCGGTATCTTCCAGCCAGGTTGCCAGCAGTTCGATGACGGCGAGGTTTCCCTGGTCCAGTGCCGGGTTTACGCTGCTGATGGACGGGGTGGCGATGAGGCCGGAGATCATGTCCAGCAGTGCGGGGATCCTGCTCATCAGATTATTCCTGTGGTGCCGGGTTCGGCCCCGGTTCTGCTGCAGAGACTGGAATATAGCGCAGTAAACAGCCGGTTTATATATGCGCGGCGATCACTAAGTGTTAACAGTCCCTAGGAAGACACCACGACGAGGCGCGGTGCAACCGCATGCACGAAACTGGTCAGTGGTGCCGGGGTTGCATACGCGCAGCCCTGTGCGTAGTTAACGCCCATCTTGCGGAGTTCGTCGGCAATATCCAGTGACTCGACAAACTCGGCAATGGTTTCCTTGCCCAGCAGCTGCCCGAGCTCGTTGAACGAGCGCACCATGGCATAGTCGACCGGATCGGCGAGGATGTCGCGGACATAGGTGCCGTCTATCTTGAGAAAATCAATTGGCAACTTCTTGAGGTAGGTGAAAGTCGAGAGGCCGCTGCCAAACTTGTCCAGTGAGAAGCGAAAACCGCAGCCCCGCAGGGTGAGCATGAAATTTGTTGTTGACGGCATGCTGGCAATCGCTTTTGATTCCGGGATCTCGAAGATTATGTGCCCGGGAGAGATGCCGGAACTTTCCGTGTGGTCGATAATGAATTTCAGCATTTCAGGGCTGCGCAATGTCTGTGCCGACAGGTTGATGGTAAGTGTCGGTGGCGGGTGCGCCGCCATGAGATGTTGTGCCTGCCATGCAATGACACGGGAGATGACCCAGCGGTCAATTTGTGCCGAGAGGTTGTATTTTTCCGCGGCCGGCAGAAACGTGCCGGGCCTTATCAGGGTCCCGTCCTCGTCAATCATGCGCAGCAGGATTTCGATATGCCGCTCCCGGCTGCTGCCCCCCGCGCAGGGGACGATTGGCTGGTAGTACAGCGTAAAGCGGTCATCTGCCAGGGCTTTTTTCAGCCGTGTTACCCATTGCATTTCACCCTGGCGCTGTTGCATGCGGCGATCACCCAGGTGTGCGATCTGTACCCGGTTGCGTCCGGATTCCTTGGCGATATAGCAGGCCGCATCGGCGGCACTCATGACACTGGCGATGCCGGTGGTATTCTCGTCTATCAGGACGACGCCGATGCTGGCGCCAGGGCTGAAAGTCTTTTCGCCTCGCGTGTACTGAAACCCGTCCAGGGTTTTCTGGATCCTGGCGGCAATTTCAACGGCCTTGCCAAGCGGGCAGTTCTCCAGCAGCAGCCCGAATTCATCGCCGCCCAGGCGACCCAGTGTGTCGCGTTGCCGGATTTCCCCGAGCAGCAGCTGCGTAACCTGTCTGAGCAATTCATCACCGGCGGCGTGACTGCAGCTGTCGTTGACCAGCTTGAATTGATCCAGGTCCATGTAGAGCAGTGCATGTATCGCCGGCTTTGTCCTGGTTTGCAGCACCAGGCGGTCGAGGCGTGATTCGAACTCGCGTCTGTTGATCAGGCCGGTAAGCGGATCGTACGTGCAGTGATATGCCAGCTGCCGATTTTTCTCGGACAGGTGCCGGAAAACAATCCGGGCTCCTGCTCCGAGCAGCACCAGCATGAATAGCGCGATGCCCGGGAGCAGTTTGCGGCTGAATGTGGTCTGTTGCCGGCTGGCAGCGAGTGCCCGTGTTGCACGGGTACGCTGCATTTCCGCGAGTCTGTCCAGTGATGCGGCCATGGCTTCCTGGTGTGTCGCGATGTCCCGCATGGCGGCCGTGACGAGACTGGTTGATGCGGTACCCAGAAGCAGCTTTGCGGCACTGTCGTAGTATGGCTGGGAGAATCTGGCCTGTTGCTGCAATTGCGTATGGGTGGCGGCTTCATCTCCCAGTGTTCCCTGGCGGGCAAGATGGCTGGCGGCTGCGACGAAGCTGGCGGAATCTTCATTAAAGCGACGGTAAATCCTGTGGCGCTCTGCAGCAGTTTCTGCCTGCTGCATGCGTTGCAGGCCGGCTGTCCTGACCCAGAGCGCATTGCGCATTGCGCTGATTGCAGCCGTCTTGCGGGAGGTGGTTTCAACCAGGTTTTCCATGCCCCTGTGCAGCGCCCCGTTCTGTACCAGCGGGATACTGATCAGCATGACCAGCAGGGCGACTACGCCCAGCGCTATCGTGGTTAGCGGTATGGTTACCCCGTCTTTCATTGAAGTCCGCCGCTGATCCGGGGTTGAATGTCAGGCGCAGGGGACATCCTGCGACCTGTGGGTTGTCTGGAGGTTCATCAGGTATCCCATCGGCATGGGAAGAGAGGACTTGATGACTGGCGGGCCACTCGACCGACCGACCGCGGTGTCGGGCGGGGCGCGCCGGCAAGCCTGCGCACAACACGCCAGTCGCGGGTAAAACGGTCAGGAGTTCCGGGTGTTCTAGAGGGCGCAGCCGGCCATTTGTCCGGGGCTATAGTCCGGGGTGCCGCAGCGCAGATTGGATGGCCATGCCTCGTGGATTTGCTGCGGGGGGTCAAGTTCCAGCTGGCTCATGATGGCGATGAATTCATCGCGGCCAATGCCCTTATGGATGCGCGGGTTTTTCAGCCGTTCTTCCGCGATTGTTGAATGGGTCCGGCCATTGTAATCATGGCCCGGATACATCCGGGTCTCACCAGGCAGGGCAAACAGCTGCCGGGTAATTGAATCGTAGAGCGTGCCGGCGTCACCGGACTGGAAATCGGTGCGGCCGCAGCCCTGTATCAGCAGGGTGTCCCCGGTAAATACGGCCCCGTCAATCAGGTAGCAGACATCGCTGTCGGTATGGCCGGGCGTATGCATGATGTGAATCTTTTCCGTACCCAGGGGGACGAAATCACCATCCTTGACCAGGACATCGGCGCATTTCGAGCGGCTGTTCTCGTGGACCAGAACGATGGAATTCAGGATGTTCCTGATCGCGCCGGCACCCGTGATATGGTCGGCGTGGATATGGGTTTCCAGTGTGTATTTCAGCCGCAATCCCAATTGCCGCACCAGCCGGATATCCCTGCCGACCTGGTGCCGGACCGGGTCGATCAGCGCGGCTTCGCGGCTGCGGGCGTCCCACACGAGGTAGGTGTAGGTCGAGCTGTCTGGATCGAAGAGTTGCCGAATTTCCATTGCACCATCCACCGTGTTGCGTTGCTACAGCCGTGAAATGCGATATATTCCTGATAATTAAATACTTAAGAATACGCTTATATACTAGTCTTGCGTTGATATTTGTCAAGATTTTCTTTTGCCGAGATTCTTTGTTAACTGGTTGAAATATAGGTAGTAAATCAAACTAATTGGCGTCATTATTCCGTCAGCCAGGTTAATTCATATAAAACATGTAGTTAGTGATTTCGGCTGGTCGGGCTTGCGAGGTTTCATGGCTGCTAAAGACGGTTCAGGACTGCAGGACCACTCTGTACAATAGCCAGCCCACTGCATTTTCGCGGCTTCTTGCAGGGTGCCGCCACTGGAGAAAAACATGAGTAACAAGCTGAATCGCTACAGTTCCCGTATCACGCAGCCCAAGTCACAGGGGGCCTCGCAGGCCATGCTCTACGGCACGGGTCTCACGGCGGAGGATATGGACAAGGCGCAGGTCGGCATATCCAGTGTCTGGTACGAGGGCAATACCTGCAATATGCATCTCAATGACCTGGCCGCGAAGGTGCGTGAGGGCGTGCGCGCCGCCGGCCTGGTCGGCATGCGCTTCAATACCATCGGGGTGAGCGACGGTATCTCCATGGGAACCGATGGCATGAGCTACTCGCTGCAGTCCCGCGATCTGATTGCGGACTCGATCGAGACCGTGATGTCGGCGCAGTGGTACGACGCCAATATCTCGCTTCCCGGCTGCGACAAGAACATGCCTGGCTGCCTGATCGCCATGGGCCGGTTGAACCGACCCGCGCTGATGGTCTACGGCGGCACCATCAAGCCGGGGCATTACCATGAGCAGACGCTGGATATCGTGTCGGCATTCCAGAGTTATGGTGAATTCATCGCCGGCAAGATCGATGAAGAAACCCGCCGCGGCATCGTCAACCATGCCTGTCCCGGCGCCGGTGCCTGCGGCGGCATGTATACGGCCAACACCATGGCGTCGGCGATCGAGGCGCTGGGCATGTCGCTGCCCTACAGTTCATCAACGCCGGCAGTGGACCCGGCCAAGCTGGCGGAGTGCTTCAACGCCGGGCAGGCGATTCGCAACCTGCTGGAAAAAGACATCAAGCCGCGCGACATCATGACGCGGGAGGCGTTTGAAAATGCCATGGTCATCATCATGGCACTCGGTGGATCGACCAATGCCGTGCTGCACCTGATTGCCATGGCGCGTGCGGTCGATGTGCCGCTGACCATCGATGACTTCCAGGCGGTCAGCGACCGTACCCCGTTCCTGGCCGATCTCAAGCCCAGTGGCAAATATGTCATGGAGGACCTGCACAACGTGGGTGGTACCCCGGCGGTGATGAAGTACCTGCTGGCCGAGGGATTGATGACGGGCGACTGCCTGACGGTGACCGGCAACACGCTGGCCGAGAACCTGCAGGCGCTGCCGGGGCTGGCGGCGGGGCAGGAGGTGTTCCGGCCCCTGAGTGACCCGATCAAGCAGACCGGCCATATCCAGATTCTCAAGGGCAACCTCGCACCGGGTGGTTCGGTGGCGAAGATCACCGGCAAGGAGGGCCTGCAGTTCACGGGGCCGGCAAAGGTATTCGATGCCGAGGAAGCCATGCTCGCGGCGCTGGAAGAAGGCCGGATCAGCAAGGGTGACGTGGTGGTGATTCGCTACGAAGGTCCCAAGGGTGGCCCCGGCATGCCGGAAATGCTGACGCCGACCTCGGCCATCATGGGTGCGGGACTCGGCAAGGATGTGGCCCTGTTGACGGACGGGCGTTTCTCGGGTGGGTCGCACGGTTTCATTATCGGGCATATCGTTCCCGAGGCGCAGGAAGGCGGGCCGCTCGGTTTGCTGCGGGACGGTGACGTCATCAGCATCGATGCCGAGCAGAAAACCCTCTCGGTTGCAGTCAGCGATGCGGAACTGGAACAGCGCCGCCGTGACTGGCAGATGCCGCCCTACAAGGCGCAGCGCGGCACGCTGTACAAGTACATCCAGCGGGTACGCAATGCATCGGAAGGCTGCGTCACGGACGAGTAAGCGACGCTGTTGAACGTCGCCAGCCCGGTTTGTCCGGGCTGGCGATTGTTAAGAGCCCTAGAAGGTGTCCCAGCTGGACTTCTTGCGCAAGCGGATCCGCGGGATGATCAGGCCGACGATGATACCCAGCAGAACGACGCCGGCCCCGACCATGAACCAGTCGCGGGCCGTGCGGTCCCTGAGTCCCTCGTTTTCCTGTTGCAGGGTTTGCAGTTGTCTTTCCAGTGACACCACCCGGCCTTTCAGGTCCTTGTTCTCCGAGTCGATCGCCAGGGCGCTGGAGGCGGTGCGCTTGATTTCCGCAAGTTCCTGGCTGACGTTGCGGGTTTGTCCATCCAGTGCCGCCAGTTGTTTTTCCAGGGCCGACTTCTCTTCGGTGAGTGCGGTCATGCTGGTTTCCATCTTGCGGTTTTCCAGTTCCAGCTCCGCGAGGTTCTTTTCAGCCGCGGCAAGGCGGTCGCGCGCCGCCTGGCCCTTCATCAGGAAACGTGACAGGACCCAGCCTTCCTTGCCGCCCTTGATGCGGACCTGGGTATAGCCGGCGTCCTTGTCTTCCTCGAGCACTTCGACCGCTGTGCCGCTGCGCAACATGCGGGTGATTCCGTAGCTGGTGCCCTTGCCACTGCGCATGGTGATTTCGAGGTTGTCGCTGACATAGCGGGTCTCGGCAAGGGCGGTGCCGCTGACCAGCAGTGAGAGAATGACCAGGATGATTGCGTTTTTCACGACGGCTCCATTACCTCTGTCCGGAAATAAGGCCGTTATTCTAGCCGATTGGAGCGGTTGATGGGTGCCCGGCGCGGGCGTTGCCCCGGGGTTCGGGTAAGCACTGGAAAAATAACGGGGTTGCCTGTCAACAGGGCACGATATCAGGGTATTATCCGGCCATTACCGAGCTAACGGATAACCTCTGAAGTGAATATTGATCCCGCCGGAGAGCGACTGCTGGAAGCCCGCCAGGTGGCGTCACCCAACTGTGACGCGCGCCCCCCCGGCAGTGAAATATCCCTGGTCGTCATTCATGGTATCAGCCTGCCGCCGGGTCACTATGGCGGCCCGGAAATCGACCAGCTGTTTAGCAACCGGCTGGATGCCGCTGCGCATCCATACTTCGCCGCCATCGCCGGTCTCAAGGTCTCTACCCACCTGCTGATCCGCCGGGATGGCGAACTGGTGCAGTATGTGCCGTTTAACCTGCGTGCCTGGCATGCCGGCGAATCCTGTTATGACGGCTGCAGCGCCTGTAATGATTTTTCCATCGGTATCGAACTCGAAGGCCAGGACCATGAGGCCTACACCGCCGTGCAGTACCAGCAGCTGGCGGCTGTTCTGCATGCCCTGATAGAGACCTTTCCGCGCCTGTCAGCCGGGCGGGTTGCGGGACACAGTGACATTGCACCCGGGCGCAAGACGGACCCCGGGCCGGCCTTTGACTGGAGCGTTCTGCGGCAGCGGCTTGCGGCGCTGCAGGCACGGCAGGTCGGGTAAACATGGCAGCGCCGGAACAAAGGGAAACCGAGATCGAGCTGCTGCGCCACGGCGAGCCGGTTGGCGGGCGGCGCTACCGCGGCAAGCTGGACGATGCCCTGAGTGAAAAGGGCTGGCAGCAAATGTGGCATGCAGTCGGAGCGCGTGCCGACTGGCAGCAGATCGTCACCTCGCCCCTGCTGCGCTGCCGTACCTTTGCCGTGGCGCTGGGCGAGCGACACGGACTGCCGGTAACGGTTGATGCGCGTTTTGCAGAAGTCGGTTTCGGCAGCTGGGAAGGCAGGACAAGGCAGGAGCTTGAGGCAGAGACGCCGGGGCAGGTGAGGCGGTTTTTGCAGGATCCGGTCGGCAATCGTCCGCCGGGTGCGGAGCTGCTGGATGACTTTACCAGCCGCGTGCAGGCAGGTCTGGGTGATGTCCTGCAGGCGTACGCAGGGCAGCGGGTGCTGCTGGTTGCCCACGCGGGCGTCATTCGTACCGTCATGGCGCAGGTGCTGGGTATACCGCCTGCCGTGATGTACCGCATCCACGTGGCAAATGCCGGCCTGACGCGGATTCGCACCGACCGGGAACGCGGCTTCACCCTGGTCTCGCACTGCGCCCCTTGAGGTGCGCACAACGATAATCTGCAGGGTATTGCGGGCAAAAAAAACGGCGGTTCACGTTCCGCCGTAACCTCCCCCCAATGTGACGGGTAGAATAGACCAGCAGCGGAGGGTATCGCTATTCGTAAAACTACTTACAAGGCGAACCAGGGTAAGCGACGTCAGCTGACTCAACGTAGCAATTAATACAGGGTATCCAGCACAACACACATGGTGACTCAGGCAGGTAGACGGCAAGGTACGAACAGCAGCAGCCTGCGCCTGGGCATCGACCTGGGCGGCACCAAGATCGAGGGGCTGGTCCTGGATGGCGAAGGTACCGAGCTGGTTCGGGAGCGCGTCGCCACACCGGCCGGCGACTATCCGGCAACGCTGCAGACCCTGGCTGACCTGGTCGGCCGGCTCGAAGCACGGGTCGGTTGCCGCTGTCGTGTCGGTATCGGGATGCCGGGTGCCTTCTCGCGTGTAACCGGACGGGTCAAGAATTCGAATTCCGTCTGTCTCAACGGTCAGCCGTTGCGCCAGGACCTGGAGACGCTGCTGCAGCGACCGCTGCGCTTCGCCAACGATGCCGACTGTTTCACCCTGTCCGAGGCCACGGACGGTGCGGCACGCCACGCCGCGGTGGTGTTTGGCGTGATTCTCGGTACCGGAACCGGGGGCGGCATCTGCGTGGACGGCAAGTTGCTGGCTGGCCCCAACGCGATTACCGGAGAGTGGGGTCATAATCCGCTGCCGTGGCCACAGGCGGATGAACTGCCGGGCCGGGCGTGCTATTGCGGCAAGCCGGGGTGCATCGAGACCTGGCTGTCGGGACCGGGGCTGGAGCAGGATTACCGGGAAAACAGTGCGCGCGACCTGGCGGCGCCGGCGATTATCGAGGCCGCCGGGTCGGGCGATGTCGTGGCGCAGGCAACGGTGGACCGCTACGTCGACAGGCTTGCCCGGGCGCTGGCCGGTGTCATCAATATCCTCGATCCCGACAGCATCGTGCTTGGCGGCGGCCTGTCCAACACTGCGCTGCTTTACGCGGCGGTGCCTGCGCGCTGGGGGCGCTACGTTTTTTCAGACTCGGTTGAGACCCGCCTGGTGCCGGCGAAATACGGGGATTCCAGTGGCGTCAGGGGTGCCGCCTGGTTATGAGCGTGGCGGTTACAGTCGTTGCGGGAATCCGCCTGGATTCAGCCTGACTGCCGTGCCGCGATTTCCCTGAGACGCGGCACCGCCAGTCCCGCTGCATCGGCCTGCTGCAGGGCGCGCGCGAGACGTGCCGGCGCACTGCGCCCCATGCACTTGTGGTCGGGGTCGCCGTCAAAGGCCGTCAGCATGCCCTGGATCAGGGCGTCGGCGTCGAACGCCCGGCCCGTCAATGCTGCCTGGATGCTGATCACCTCCCGGGCCACCGCATCGGCAAGTTCCCGGTGCTGTGACCAGAGTTCGCTGACGCTGCCGCCCGTGACCAGGCCGGCGCAATTGGTCGTGACGATGTAGACATTCTTCAGGACCAGTTCGAACAGCAGCCCGGTTGCATCTGCGAGCACCCGGGCCGGAATACCGATGGCCGCCAGGCTGGCCTGCAGGATGTCGGCGTGCGGGCCATACACGGGTGACGGGATGAGCACTTTGGCGTCCTGCCCCGGTTTTTTCTCGAACCAGACGGATATCACGGTTGGCTGCGTCAGGCCGTATTGTTCCCAGTCGCGCGGCAGGAGTTCGTTCTGCAGCAGGGCGGTGCGCGACTGCCATGCAGGGGGCAACTGCTCCAGCACGGCGTGCAGGTCGTTCTCTGCGACAGCTACCAGCACGAGCTCCGGTGCGGGCAGTTCCCTGGCGGCCTCCGCCAGGTCCGCGCCGCGTGTGAGCGGGTAAACAGGGTGCCCCGTGCGCAGCAGGCCGCGTGCAAACACGCCGCCCATTTCACCAATGCCGATCACAACAACGGGAGTCTTCATCTGCCGGTATTCCTGCTTGTTTCCAGTGGGTTGACGCGAGAGTATAGCGCACCATGAGAACACGCTTCCTGTGGCTGTTCGCAATCCACGCCGCTTGCGGGCTGCTGTTGCCGGGCTCGCCGGTGCTCGCGGACCCCCTGATACGGGTGCCTGATGATGCCGGTCACGTGGTCGTGCTGAAAGCCCCGGCGCGGCGCATTGTGAGCCTGGCACCGTACCTGACCGAATTGCTGTATGCGGCCGGTGCCGGTGACGCGATCGTGGGTACCTCCGAATACAGCGATTATCCCGCGGCAGCCCGTGACATTCCCCGGGTCGGTGGCGGCACTGGCCTGGACATCGAGGCAATCATTGCCCTGCAGCCGGACCTCGTGGTGGCCTGGCAAAGCGGCAACCCTGCCGGCACGCTGGAACGTCTGCAGACGCTCGGGATGCCGCTGTTCCTGTCCGAGCCGCGGCAGCTGCTCGATGTGCCGGGGACGCTTGTCCGGCTGGGGAAACTGGCGGGCCAGGAGCCGGTTGCGCAGGCCGCGGCCCATGCCTTTGAGGCGCGCTACCGGGAATTGCAGCAGCGCTATTCCGGACGCCCCGGCGTCGCTGTCTTCTACCAGGTCTGGCGGCAGCCGCTGATGACCATCAACGGTGAACATCTGATCAGCGACGTCATTCGCCTGTGCGGCGGGCGCAACGTGTTCAGCGATCTGCCGGTGCTTGCACCGCAGATCGACATCGAGGCGGTGCTGGCTGCCGACCCGGCGGTGATTATTGTCGGCACCGGAGGCACCAGTGAAACTGCCGAGTTGCAGGACTGGATGCGCTGGCCGATGCTGGCGGCGGTGGCGCGGGGCCACCTCTACGGGGTGCAGCGGGAACTGCTGGTGCGGCACAGTCCACGAATTCTGGATGGTGCCGAACAGGTGTGCGGGATACTGGAGAAAGTGAGAAGTGAAGAAGTGAGAGGTGAAAAGAAGAATGGCCACGGAATCCACGGAAGAACACGGAAGAGACAACGGGAAGATAATGAATGGAACGTGTAATGTGAAAAGTGAAATGTGAACACGGAAAAATTAGGCAACTTCCGTGATTAATTCATGTTTCACGTCATTGCGAGGAACGCAGTGACGAAGCAATCTCGTAACCAGTTGATTCAACTGCTCACAGATTGCTTCGTCACTACGTTCCTCGCAATGACGATGAAATCACTGGAAGAAGATGCATGATTTTTCATTTGTCTTTCCGTGTTCTTCCGTGGCTTCACTTTTCACCTCTCACTTTTCACTTCTTTTCATGCCGCCAGAAGACATCCGGTTTTCCGGCTGCCCGGTTGAGTTCCCGGGCGATGACGAACAGCAGATCGGAAAGGCGGTTCAGGTAGCTGAACGTGGCCGGGTTGACGGGGTCCTGCTGCGCCAGGGTGTACAGGCGGCGTTCCGCCCGCCGGCAGATGGCCCGTGCCAGGTGACAGCTGGCTGCAGCAGGGCAGCCGCCGGGCAGGATGAATTCCTGCAGCGGCGGCAGGTTTGCATTGAGCGTATCCAGCCACTGTTCCAGCCGGGTGACCTGCTCCCCGGTGATGCAGGCGGTTTCCGGCATGCTGAGTTCCCCACCGAGGTCAAACAGTGAGTGCTGGATGTCCGTGAGCATGCTGTCGATGGATGCCGGCGGCGCCTGCTGCGAGTAACACCCCGATGGCACTGTTGAGCTCATCGACTGCGCCGATTGCCTCGACTCTGGGGTGGTCCTTGGCGATGCGTGCACCATCGGATAAACCGGTGCTGCCAGCGTCGCCGGTGCGGGTATAGATCTTCGTGAGGCGGTTGCCCATATCAGCCCTCCAGCAGGCGGTATTCAACAGGAAGCACCAGGTCAACATGTCTGCCTTGCAGCCAGTTGCCGGCGTTCGGCAGCCGCGCGAGCCGTGACAGGCTGTTGATGGCGGCGGTATTCAGCACGTCGTATGGCGAGGGTTCTACCAGGTGCAGCCGTGTCAGGCTGCCATTGGCCTCGATGCGCACACCGACACGCACAATGCCTTCCCAGCCACGCCGGCGTGCCAGCAGCGGGTAACTGAAATGCGGCATTAATGCGGTGTGCAGGCTGTCGAGCAGTCGTTGTTCGCGTTCTGCGGCAGGGTTTGCGACCTCCGCTGCCTGCCACTGTGCAGGGTCGGTGGAGGTGTCGGTGTCGGGCAGGTTTTCCGCCGCTGCAGGCAGTGCCGCGGGAATCCTTGCCGGGCGACGCTGCGGCGGGTTGTTCTTCGCGGGCGCTGTTTCATGGCTTGCGGCAGCCTGCCTGGGCTTGTCTGCAGTTGCTGCCTTTTCGGTGGTGGCCGGGCGGCTTTCCCCCGGATTCCCGGCTAGTGTCACCAGCCTGACGATAACGGGACCCGCCAGCCAGTTCCTCGCCGGTGCGTCGTGGCGTACCAGTAGCAGTGCCGCTGCATGCACGGCCAGCGAGATAGCAAGAAAGTGACTGAGGCAGGGACGGAGCATGGGCGCTAGCGTGTGCTTGCCTTGATGCCGACGTAAACGCCTCTGCCCGGCTGCTCGAATCCGGCGGGTTCTTCGTAATTCCGGTCGAACAGGTTTTCCACCCGCCCGAACAGTTCCCAGTGCCGGTTGACGTTGAAGGATGTTGCGAGGTTGCTGACGAAGTAGCTGCCGCGCCGGATGCGGGCGCCGGTAACCGGGTCAATGTCGTAGCGGTTGCCGATGAGAATGTTCTCGACGTACACGCCGAGGTCAGCGCGCGGCGTATAGGCCAGGTTCAGCACGGCCTTTCGCAGGGGCCGCCGCTGCAGGTTCTGGTCGGTCTGCTGGTCCACGGCACGGCTGTAGCTGTAGCTGAGACTGCTGTTCAGCTGGCTGGAGAATTCCGTTTTCAGAAAGGCCTCGACGCCGTAGGTCTTTACCTCTTTCCGGTTGATGTTGGTGGTGAAGGTGTCGTCGAAGGTGATCAGGTCCTCGATGTCGTTGCGGTAGTAGGTTGCCCCGAATTGCGAGTTGATACGCTGCAGTGCCTGTTCAAATCCCAGTTCCCAGCCCTTGCTGGTTTCCGGGTCGAGGTCCGGGTTGCCCGTGAATGGACCAAAGGAACTCACGGAGTACGCCGTACAGCTGGGTCAGGGTGGGGGCCTTGAATCCGGTGGCGTATGAACCCTTCAGGCGGGTGCCGCTGGTCGGCAGGTTGTAGGAGGCGGCCAGCCGCCAGGTGGTTTTGCCGTCGAAGTCCTCGTTGTCGTCGTAACGGACGCCCGCTGTTCCGGAAAGATTTTCAGTGGCGTTGAACTGGTCCTGGAAGTAGACGGCGTTATTGCGCTGGTCGGCATTGGCGTCGGAGATGTAGGGCCCGAACGCACTTTGCGAGTCCAGGCTGGCGTCGATTTTATCTTCCTCGGTTTCGATGCCGAGAGTGAGGGTGTGTGCCTCGGAAAGATAGACATCGTTCTGCAGGTCAAACTTGAGTTTCTTGCCCTTGTTGGTCGCCCGCAGGTAATCCAGGGAGTTGACGGGATCGTAATCGTCGCGGTCGCGGCGGTCGATGTCGGTGTAGTTGATGCCGAAGCGGTGCTCCGTGCGCCCCTCGAAGAGGTTCAGCCGGGTATTCAGGCCCAGGATGACCTGCTCGGTGGTGTTGTCGCTGTCCGAGTCGTCCTGTACCGGGAAGACATTCAGGTCCAGGTCATTGTCGGTCTTCGTGTAGCGCCCGCTGAAGTCGAACTCGAGTATGTCCGTGAGGCTGTAGACAAGGCGGCTGGAGAGGGTCAGGCCCTCGTTGCCGTCGTCATCGAGCTTCCCGTTGGGCTGGCGGAAATCACTGGACAACGCCGAGACCCCGTCGGTGTCGGTGTGCTGGACATTGAAGGTGTAGGACAACTGCCGCGTGGAACCGCTGAGGTAGGCATATTCGTTGAGCGTGTTGAATGAGCCGCCCTCCAGCGTGCCGCTCAGCCTGGTTTCCCCGCTGCCCTTTTTGGTGAAAATCTGGATGACGGCACCGATGGCGTCCGAGCCGTACAGCGTGCTTTGCGGGCCGTGCAGGACCTCGATCCTTTCAACATCGCCGATGTAGAGGTGGGACAGGTCGATGCGCCCGTCGGTATTGCCTGGGTCGTTGATCTCGATGCCGTCAATCATCACCAGGGTATGGTTGGCATTGGTGCCGCGGCTGAAAATGGATGTCAGCTTGCCCGGACCGCCGTTGCGAATAATGCTCAGGGAGGGAATGGACTGCAGAGCCTCGGTCGCGGAACGATACTGGTGGTTCGCGATATCTTCCGCCGTGATCACGCTGACGCTGCTGCCGATACGGCTGGAGGGTGTAGGGATGCGGGTCGCGGTGACAATGATGTTGTCCTGTCCATCCCCCGCGGCTGCAACAGCCAGCGCGGGAGTGGCCAGGGTGGCCAGGATGATTGCGCCTGGCAAGAGACTGGTTGGCATGGTGTCTTCCTCGTGTATGCAGCGCACACCCGCGCCGCCGCTAATCGGGCGCAGAGGAAGAGAGACAGGGTGGAAACTGATGCGTCTGTCTGCATCGCCCCCCGCGATACGTCTAGTCATATTCCCAGGCCGGTCTCCGGGCTTGCGAGCGGGATAATCCCCGGTGAACCGCCTTCCCGCGCTGTGCGCAGTGGCATATCGGTTCACCTTGACTCGCTTACCGTTGCGGGGGCAGCGCCGGAATTGTCATGGTGACGCACCGGCTTCCCGTTTCATCCCTGGAACGAAAGTTCTCGGGACACCTGAAACTAAGCTGTGGCGACTCTAAGACCGGCGGTGATGGCTGTCAAGGCGGAAACCGGGGAAGACTAGTGCCTTCCCCGATTCCGCCTTGCTCCATCCAGGCTACCGGGCGGGTGCCTGTGGTCAGGGCAGGTCCTGCAACAACGCGGCCAGGCGCGGCGTATAACCGGCCGTTTCCAGGACTGCCTCGTGGGCCGCATGGGCAAGCTGCCGGCGTTCATCCGCATGTGCCAGGTAGTAACGGGTGCTTTCCGCAAACTCGGGCAGGGAACGGCAGAAGAGGGTGTGCTTGCCGTGCGCGGTTGCCGCCAGTGCGGGCTGCCAGTCGCAGATCTGGAAGCCTCCGGCTGCGGGGATTTCCCAGTACTTCATGTTGCCACCGTCGTCAGTGCCGGCATGATGCAGGTTGAGAGAGATTTTTGCGCAGGCATGCACTAACTGGCTTTCGTGCAATGCCAGTGCGCCGCGTCCCCGTACGCCGGAGCAGTGGCGCCAGCCGCGTCCCCAGACGGCGACCGGCGAGTCCAGCTGGCTGTTCAGGTGGCGCAGCAGTTCACAGCGTTCCGGGTAACAGGTGCCGACGAAGGCAACATCGGCGCCGAAGCGGCGCTGCTGCCGCGCGGTCGGGGTAGCGACGCAGTGAAACGCCGGCGCGACCCCGAAGGGGAAATAGACCACCCGGTCCCCGTACATTTTTTCGAGCCTTGCATGACTGCCGGCATAGGAGACCAGGATGCGGTCTGCGCAGCCGGCTGCAGTCTGGATACGGGCAAGCGCCGGGTCGCTGAGGATGTCGCCCCACCAGTAGATCACCCGCAGGCCGGGCGAGTCCTGCCGCAGTTGCTGCACGGTCGCAGCATCGACCTTGCCCTGGATGCTGAGCAGTACCTGCCAGTCCCGGCCACGCATGCGTTCGAGCAGGCGCTGCCGGAATCGCCGTGCCCAGGCCGTGCCACGGTCCTCGCCGTGCAGCCAGCTGCGCCCGGCCAGGAAGACGCGGTCAGCGGGCAGCCTGACATTGTGATGCAGATACTCGACCCGGTGGCCGAGCTGCTGCAGGGAAGCGGCAATGATCTCGGTCCACATGCCGGCCCAGCGGGGACCCTCGATGAAGATGTTCATGCGTTCGTCTGTGTTGCGCTTATTGCGGTAACCAGACGGGTCCCTGCGGTCCCTGCAGCGGCAGCAGCGGATGCTGGTAGAGGCGCTCCAGGTTCGGTCGGGTCAGTACCTCGGCGGCATCGCCCTGCGTGGTCTCTCCATCGCCGAACAGCAACAGGAAGCGGTTGCAATAACGCGCCGCGAGATTGAGGTCGTGCATAACCAGCAGCATGGCCCGGTTGTCTTTTGCTGCAAGGTCGCTTACCAGTTGCAGGATCTGGATTTGCTGATGGATATCGAGGTGGTTGGTCGGTTCGTCCAGCAGCAGCAGTTGCGTGTCCTGGACCAGCAGCGTCGCGATGCCCAGCCTGCGGCGCTCGCCGCCCGACAGTGTGGTAACGATGCGCTGTTCGATGTCGGCCAGGTCGACGGCCCGCAGGGCGGCACGGGCCTTTTCCAGGTCGGCATCGGTCTCCCATTGCAGCGGTCCCAGCCACGGATGCCGGCCGGTCAATACCGTGTCGAGTACATTTGCGGGGAAGGCGTCTGTCTGATCCTGGAACAGGATGCCGAGCTGGCGCGCGATCTGCCGGCGCGGCAAGGACGATATGGCCTGCTGCTGCAGTGCTATCTGGCCGGAGCACGGCAGGCGCAGCCCGGCCAGGGTCAGCAGCAGGGTGGTCTTGCCGCTGCCGTTGCGTCCCAGGATGCACCAGCGTTCGCCGGCATTGATCCTCAGGTCGAGGTCGCGGCACACCGTTGTGTCCCCGATCACCACCTGCAGTGCGCGTGTTTCCAGCAGCGTCATGGGCTAGCGATTCTCCGGGCCATGCAGCGTGCGGCCGTGATGCAGCAGCAACAGGAACAGGGGAACGCCGATCATGGCGGTGAGGATGCCCACGGGCAGCTGGCGCGGGGCGAGCAGGGTACGGGCCAGGGTGTCGGCGATGACCAGCAGGCTGCCGCCCAGCAGTACCGCGGCCGGCAGCAACAGGCGGTGGTCGCGGATGCCCAGCAGGCGCAGCATGTGTGGCACGATCAGGCCGACAAAGCCGATGCTGCCGGCGAGGGTGACGGCGGTGGCGGTCAGCAGTGATGCCAGCAGATAGATCAGGCGGCGCAGCGGCAGGACCGTTATCCCGAGGGCGCCGGCGGTCAGGTCACCGTGAATGAGGATGTTGAGCGAGCGTCCCATGGCGGTGGCCGCCAGCAGTCCGCCCAGCAGGATCACGAATCCGGTCGTCGGCAGGTTCGCATGCGACAGGTCGCCCATCAGCCAGAAAACCATGTTGCGCAGGCCCTGTTCCGGGCTGAGCGCCAGCAGGAAACCGATGACCGCGCCCCAGCCGGCCGCGATGACCACGCCGGTCAGCAGCAGCCGGCTGGTGGTCCAGCTGCCGCTGCCGTGTGACAGGCCGAACACCAGCAGCATGGAGAGCAATGCGCCGCTGAAGGCGGCGCCCTGCAGCCACAAACCACCCAGCCCGAACAGCAGTGCCAGCAGGGCGCCACTGGCTGCCCCGCCCGACACGCCCAGCACGTAGGGGTCCGCCAGCGGGTTGCGCAGCAGTACCTGCATCAGCGCACCGGCCAGTGCCAGCAGCCCGCCGGTGGTAAAGGCCGCGGCGCTGCGCGGCCAGCGCAGATCCAGGATTACCTGTGCTGTGATGGTGTCGGCGTCGCCACGGTACAACGCCAGCAGGTCATGCCAGCCGGTGCTGACGGTGCCGCTGGTCAGGCTCAGCAACAGGCTGAGCAGGGCCAGCAGCAACAGGGCAGGCAGCAGCAGTCGCGGTCGTCCGGTCATCGGTAAGCGTGATGGCCGGGCAGGTTCATCGCAGGCTGATGACCGGCCAGCCGTGCTTGTCGGCGTGCTGCCTGAGAATTTCGTCCGGGTCCACGGCCACCGGGTGGGCTACCTTGCCCAGCAGGGGCAGGTCATTATGCGAGTCACTGTAGAACCAGCTGTCCTGCAGTGTCTGCCCGTGTTCTGCCAGCCAGCCCTCCAGCCACGCGACCTTGCCGTCCTGGAAGCAGGGGACTCCCGTGATCTTCCCGGTGTAGCGGTCGTTGCGGGTTTCCGGTTCCGTCGCCAGCAGGTGGTCGATGCCGTAGAGCGTGGCGATCGGTCCGGTGATAAAGCGGTTGGTCGCGGTAATGATGACCAGGGTGTCGTCCTGCTGCCGGTGCCTGTCGAGCAGGGCGTGTGCCCTGGGCAGCAGAATGGGGGTGATTTTTTCCTCGATATACTGCCGGCGCCAGCGCTGCAGCGTTTCCATGTCGTGCTCGGCCAGGGGCCTGAGCTGGAAGTCGAGGAATTCGTAGATATCCAGTTCCCCGAGCTTGTACTGGTCATAGAAGCGGAGGTTCTCACGCTCGTAGGTTTCCCCGTCGACGATTCCCTGCTCCACCAGGAAGCAGCCCCACAGGTAGTCGCTGTCCCCGGCGATCAGGGTGTTGTCGAGATCGAATAAGGCTATGCCCACAGTGCTGCATCCATCCTGATTGAAACGCCGCAAAGCATACACGAAACGCTCCCGCGGGCAGCCCGTGGCATGCCATTGGTGTTTGCTCCCGGTCACTGCCTATGGGAGAATGATCGACAAGCGGATATGCGACCTGGGTATTGCAAGTGATTGATCCAGATGGATTTAGGCCAAATGTAGGCATCATACTCTCCAATCCGGAGGGACGTCTGCTGTGGGCGCGCCGCGTGGGGCAGGATGCCTGGCAGTTTCCCCAGGGCGGCATGCGTTCCGATGAAACACCCGCCGAGGCGATGTACCGCGAACTGGCCGAGGAAGTCGGCCTGCGGCCCGAGCAGGTTGAAATCATCGGTGCGACCCGGGGCTGGCTGCGCTATCGTCTGCCGCGCCAGTTCATTCGCCGCACCAGCAAGCCGCTGTGCATCGGCCAGAAGCAGGTGTGGTTCCTGCTGCGCATGCTGTGTTCCGACAAGGCGGTCTGCCTGAACCATTCCGAGAAACCGGAATTCGATCACTGGCGCTGGGTGGATTACTGGCAGCCGCTGGACGAAGTCGTGGCTTTCAAGCGCCGCGTCTACCGCAAGGCACTGCATGAACTGGCACCCTTGCTCTTCCCGGATGGTATTCCGGAGCAACTGAAAAACAACCGTCTTCCCAGGCAAGCCCAGACACAATAACGACATGGTCTCCAGACCGCAGACCATGAAACGGATAGCTAACGCGCGGTCACTGGTCCCCGGCTATGCTTGAGATCCTGCGGCGGATAGTCCAGGAAGTTAATTCCGCACCCGACCTCGAACAGGCGTTGCAGATTATCGTGCAGCGGGTGTGCGATTCTGTCGGTGTTGATGTGGCATCGGTTTACCTGAAGGATGCCGAGCGTGGCCAGTATGTCCTGCGAGCAACGCAGGGGCTGCACAAGGAGTGCCGTCGGCAACGTGCGTTTCTACCTGCATGAAGGCATTGTCGGCATGGTCGGTGAACGCGAGGAGCCGGTGAATCTCGAGGATGCATCGACCCACCCCCGCTACCGTTTTGCCAGCGAGACCGGCGAGCAGCGTGTTTCACGGTTTCCTGGGTGTCCCCATTATTCAGCACGGCAAGGTCCTTGGCGTGCTGGTCATCAGGCAGAAGGAATTACGCCGCTTTGGTGACGAGGAAGAGGCCTTTCTGGTTACGCTGGCGGCACAGCTGGCGGGCGCCATCACGCATGCCGGTGCATCAGGACAGGTTGCTCACGCCCTGCTGGCCCCGCAATCGGTAACCACCGCCCTGCAGGGGATTCCCGGTGCGCCGGGTGTCGCGATCGGGCAGGCGATGGTGGTTTACCCGCCGGCCAATCTCGAAGTGATACCGGACCGCGTGGTGACGGACACCGGGCACGAGGAGCAGACATTCCTGGCGGCGGTTGATGCGGTGCGGGATGATTTGCGGGACTATGCCAGGCGCATGTCCGCGGTGCTGCCGGCCGAGGAACTCGCACTGTTCGATGCCTGGCTGCTGATGCTCGGTGGTGACAGCCTGGTCGGCGAAACCATCGAGCGGATTCGCGCAGGAAACTGGGCGCAGGGCGCCTTGCGGGAAACCATCGGGGAGCACGTGAGTGTCTTCGAGGCCATGGAAGACAGTTACCTGCGCGAGCGGGCCAGCGATATCCGTGACCTTGGACGCCGTATCCTGACGCGCCTGCAAACTGACCGGCCCAGCGGCGGGGTGATTTATCCGCAAACGGTGCTGGTCGGCGAGGACATCAGTGCCGGACAACTGGCGGAGATCCCGCTGGAAAATCTCGCGGGTATCGTTTCCGCCAGTGGTTCCAGTTCATCTCACGTGGCAATCCTTGCCCAGGCGCTGGGGGTTCCGGCGGTCATGGGTGTGCAGGATATCCCGGTAGGCCGGCTCGAGGGCCAGATGGTAATCGCAGACGGTTACCGGGGCAGTATCTACATCAACCCCTCGGCACTGGTGCGCAGGGAATTCCAGCGCCTGCAGTCGCAGGAATCGGCACTGACCGAGAAGTTGCGGGAGATCTCGAATCAGCCTTCCGTGACACCGGATGGAGTGTCCATTCCCCTGTATCTGAATATCGGCCTGGTGTCGGGCGTGGAAACGGAACTCCACAGCGAGGGCGACGGTGTCGGCCTGTATCGCACGGAAATACCGTTCCTGATGCGCGAGCACTTCCCGGGTGAAGATGAACAGATGCGGATTTATCGCAAGGCGCTGGAGGCGTTTGCGCCACGGCCGGTCACCCTGCGCACCCTGGACGTGGGCGGCGACAAGATGCTTTCCTACTTTCCGGTGCAGGAAGAGAACCCCTTCCTCGGCTGGCGGGGGATTCGCATCTCGCTGGATCACCCGGAGATATTCCTCACCCAGCTGCGCGCCATGCTGCGCGCCAGCGTCGGCCTGAACAACCTGACCATCATGCTGCCGATGGTGTCCACGGTCACCGAAGTGGATATCGCCCTGACCCTGATAAACCAGGCGCAGGGAGAGTTGCTAGAGGAAGGCGAGGCGGTACTGCGCCCGCCGATCGGCATCATGATCGAGGTGCCCTCGGCGGTTTACCAGACCGGTGCGATGGCCAGGCGGGTGGATTTCTTTTCCATTGGCACCAATGACCTGACCCAGTACCTGCTGGCGGTGGACCGCAACAATTCCCGCGTTGCCAGCCTCTACCAGTCGCTGCACCCGGCGGTGCTGTGTGCCATCAGGCAGGTCGTCCAGGCAGGCGCATCGTTTCGGCAAGCCGGTCAGCGTCTGTGGCGAAATGGCCGGTGATCCGGCCGCGGTGCTGGCGCTGCTGGGACTGGATGTCGACAGCCTGAGCATGAGTGTCAGTAATATCGCCAGGGTGAAATGGGTGATTCGCAGCTTTGCCCGGGCGGAGGCCAGGGATCTGCTGGAGCAGGCCCTGCAGCTGGAAGAGCCGCGCGCCATCCGCGAGATGTACAACAGCGTCCTGGAGCAGGGCGGCCTGGGCGGCCTGGTCAGGGCAGGCAACTAGCATTCTTTCAAATTGAAAAATAGCCACTGACAAGTCAGGCCGGGCGCCAGTATTTAATAGCCACGGAATCCACGGAAAAACACGGAATGAATTATTCGATGATCATTCTTTCCGTGTTTTTCCGTGGATTCCGTGGCCATAATCTTCGTCAGCATCTAGCTGAAAATGCAACAGACAGGATAGCGTTGCCGGCCTTCGTCGTGGCGAACTCCAGCAATTCGCCTGACCTTGCTTCTGCAGTCCCGGGAATATCACCATCGGCTGATTGTCCTTGGCGCCTGACTGTTTTAGAGTAATTCCAGAAATTGCTTATATTATTAAATGGAGGGATTATTATGTTCCGGATGGCGAGTGGATTTCTTGTTGTATTTCTGGGTGTTGCAGCTTTCCCTGCAGGCGCTGCTGACTGGCAGGCATTGCCGGAGCAGGCGCCGGCACCCGCAGATAACCCGACGACCCCGGAGAAGGTCGAACTGGGCCGCATGCTCTACCTGGATCCGCGGTTTTCCTCGACCGGGACGGTTTCCTGCAACTCCTGTCACAACGTGATGCTGGGTGGTGAAGATAACCGTTCCGTGTCCATGGGCGTGCATGGCAAGACCGGCGGGCGCAGCGCCCCGACCGTGTGGAACTCCGCGTTCAATTCATCGCAGTTCTGGGACGGCCGGGCAGCCACCCTGGAAGACCAGGCCAAGGGGCCGGTGGCAAATCCCATCGAGATGGGCATGAGCGATGTTGAAGCGGCCATGAACCGGGTGCGTGACATCCCCGGCTACCGGCCTTACTTCGAGGCGGCTTTCGGCACGGACAATCCGCTGACGGTCGACAATGCGGCCAAGGCCGTTGCCGCCTACGAGCGCACCCTGATTACCCCCGGCAGTGCCTATGACCGCTACGTCAAGGGTGACAAGGAGGCCATGACGGAACAGCAGGTGCGTGGCATGAATACCTTTGCCAGCGTCGGCTGCACCGCCTGCCACTCGGGTGCAGCATTCAGCGGACCCGCGATGAGCCCCGGTACCGGCTTCTTCGCGAAGTTCCCGACCTTTACCGACAACGACTACGTGAAGCAATACGACTTCACCGCGGACGAGGGACGCATGGCGGTAACCACCAACGTCGCGGACAAGCACATGTGGAAGGTGCCAACGCTGCGCAACATTGCCCTGACGGCGCCGTATTTCCACAACGGCTCCGTGAAGACGCTGGATGAGGCAGTGCGCGTCATGGCCAGGCTGCAGCTGAACCAGGACCTGACGGATGAGCAGACCGCGGACCTGGTGGCATTCCTGGGTGCGCTGACCGGTGAGTTCCCGCAGCAGCCCATGCCACAGCTGCCGCCGACACCGGGACGCTCGATCATCAACTGAGCCCCGGCACAGCGGTGCGCGGTTGAAACCAGCGCGCACGCCATTGCGGCTGCCTGAGAGGGGCCGCGGGCGTGCGCGTTTTTTTGTTCCCGCCCGCAGCTGTCCGTATTCTGAGCTGCTGCTAGGACTGCTTGCTGCGGGAATGGATGTTGCGCTCGTGGGCGCGGGCACTGGCCCGCCGTCGTCCCCATAACCAGAGGCCGCTGGCGGCCAGCAGCAGGAACAGCAGGGCGGCGGCATCGACCAGCCAGACACCCGCTTCACCGAGTATTCTGCCGCTGTGCAGGTCGAGCAGGACGCGTTCCAGCGGCAGGCCGGTGCCGCGCCAGGTGTTGCGCAAGGCCCGCGCCAGTTCCTGGTCCGGGGGCGCGGCTGTGGCCCAGCTTACGCCGCTTTCCGTCGTGCTGTCCACTCGATGAAATTTTCGTCGGTGCGGTAATCACCCAGAGACGTTTTGACAACGAGATAGCCGGCGGTGGTGTCGGTGCCGACTGCCTGGATGTCTGCAGGCACACCGGCCGCGGGACCAAGCCGTTCAATTAACTCCCCTTCCGCGGTAAACAGCAGCAGGCCTCCCGCAAAGCCGGCGACGGTCAGGCCGGCATAGTCCACGGCACCCGCAAGTGCCCCTGCAGCTGCGGGCACGGGTTGCAGGTTCCAGTAGACGTGTTCCCCCAGCTGCGAGATTGCGTGGGCTCCGACACGATAGCTGACGATCTTGTCCGGCGCATGGATTCCGTACCAGTCGAGCAGGATGTCCGACCGGACATGTCTGGCATCCAGGTGCAGTTCTTCGGTGTGGTTGAGGGCAAGCCCGGTGATGCTCAGGACGACCACGAACAGTGCCGTAGCCAGGCCGAAATAACGGTGCCAGATATACAGCGAACGCAGCAGCCTGCCACGGGATTTATTTTTGGGGTGGCGGGTCACTGGCGGCTTGCGTTTGTTGATTCAGATACAGGGCGAGGCGTGCCAGTTTCTTCAGTGCACGGACCGACAGCGTGGCCCCCGAGATACCGTCGATGTTCCGGTCCAGGCCCCGGTCCGCGGTCAGACCGATGCCGTCGAACTGGTCGGTGAAGAAGGGATAGCGCACTTCCCAGCCACGGCTTTCCCGGAATTCCAGCACCCGCAGCAGTTCCATTCCGGCAGCTCCGATGACCATGCCCACGGTGATTGGTTTCTCCTTGCCGATCTCCTCCAGTATCCAGGCTGTCCGCCCGGCTGACGTCCAGTAGCGAATGCGCAGGCCGGGGTAGGGGTGCCCGAGAATCGCCGCAGCCGTTTCCTTGATCTCCCCCTTCAGCCACAGAACCTGTGGCGAAGGGGACGTCGTCGCAAAGACTTCCTGCAGGAACTCGTCGGGTGACTGGTAGCTTTCAGCCGTACTCGGCTGTGCAGCTGCCAGCAGAGCCAGCAATACCAGGTTCCTGATAAACATGGCTGAATAGCTCACCAGAGTGGTGCAGCATTCCCTGCAGGATTTCGGATGCCGTTCAGAACTGGTAGCCAATGCCCAGATCAAAGGCATCGAAATTACTGTATTCCGGGGAAACGGCGATGCTCGTACTGTCATAGTTACGGCTGCGGTAGTCGACCTTCAGCACCACGTCTTCGAGGGGCCAGTAGTTGGCGCCGACTTCCCATTGTTCGAACCGCTGATTCCGGCTCGAATTGAGTTCGGCATCGACATCCTCATAACGGGCGTACACGCCAAGCTTCTCCCAGGGCTTGTAGCTGGGTTCTATGTACCAGCCGCTCTGATCATCATTGCCGTTAGCCTTGACAGCCGAGCCGTCGAAATCCCACTGTGCATACAGGGCACGCAGTGCAAACGGACCCTTCTGGTAAACCGCGTGCGTCTCGTAGAGGATGCCCGCGCCCAGACCGTCGCCGCCCTCCTGCGAGGCATCGGTCTGGTAATTGATGCTTGCCGCAAGTTCCAGGCCGGGGATGCCCGTGTATTTCAGACGCCCCGTGTAGGCGAGGTCGTTGGCCACCGCCTCGGAAGTTTTTTGCCGGCCGCTGCGGACCCGGAAGGCATTGCTGCCGGTGGTTTCCATCTTGAGGCCCTCGGTCACGGCCAGGTCCCAGCTGATGCCGTTGTCGAAGTAACCATTGACTCCGGCGCCGCCCGCCCACCAGGTTGCGGGGATGATGATGCTTTCGACGTCGTTGCGTTCCACGCCATAAAATGTCGTCGGTTCATGCGTCTCGTTGATAATCCCGACGGGCAGCAGGAAGACGCCGCCGCGTGCCTGCAGATTGTCTTTCAGGTCGAACTCGACATAAGCCTGTTCAACCTCTACCTCCTCCCCGTCGTGCTCGAATTCGACTTCTGAGAAAAACCGTATACTGTCGGTGAATTCATGGCCGACAGTGAGGACAAAGCGGTGCAGGTCGATTTCATTGTAGTCGTCACCCGAATTGTCCTTGATGCCGTTGTTGTAATGCAGTTCACCATAACCGCCGATGCTGGTCCTGTCGGCCCAGCTGCCCTGGCTGGCAGTTTCTTCCACGGCAACGACCGCGGCTTCTGCCTTTTCATCGGCGTCGGTTGCCGTTTTGGCGGTTTCCGCCTGCTGCTGTTTCAGGGCATCGATTTCCGCCTGCTGCGCCTGGATGATCTCCCAGAGCTGTTCGATCGTCGGGGCGGGTGTGGTCTCCGGAAATGCCGGCAGGGCGTATGACAGCAGGCCTGCCAATAGCAGGGAGGAAAGTGGATGTTTCATCGGAATCTCCGGTTAGCAAGTGATTACTGAACTGGTGAGCATTATACGAAACGCGAACGCAAATACAAACCATTCGTATTTAGTAATAAGGCAGGGTCCTGTAAGGCGGGCGCAACATCACCCCTGTGTTGACCCCAAGTCCTTGTAATCAAGCTTAAATTACATATAGAAGGTGGGGTTGCGCATCCCCAATCAGGAAGACTGGTAACGGGCTTCTTCTGCCCTTATATTGACGTCATGCGGGAATTCTCCCTGCAAGAAGAAACTGACGGAGTGGGATATGACACAGGTTGCGACTGATTTCAGGATGGAACTGGCGGAAAGCGACGTGGCCCTGACGGCTGCCGCCCGCGAGAAGATGATCGAGCTTTTCAACCAGGTCGAGGATGATGACCTCAAGGCGATTCGTGTGTTCGTCTCCGGCGGGGGCTGCGGTGGCATGGGTTACGGCATGACCTTTACCGACAGCCGCACGGAATATGACTGCGTGCGCAAGGAAGACGGTTTTGAAATCTATGTCGATGCCGTGGCCCTGAATTTCCTGCGGGGCGTGGAGATCGACTACGTCGAGCGTCCTACCGGGGCCAGCTTCATCTTCAACAATGCCTTTGCCATAACGGGCGGTTCGGGCACCTGCGGTGCCTGTGGCGCTGCCGGCGGAGGTTGTGCCTGATACAAAGTAATCAGGAGGCGCGCCCGCGCCTCCTGCTGATTGCGCCACCCGGCAGTTACCGGACTGTAGCCTACCTGGAAACCGCCCGTGACCTGGGCGTGGATGTGCTGGTCGCGTCCGAGGGCAAGTATTCCCTGGTGAGTGAAATCGCCGCCGGACTGCACATCGATCTGCACAACCCGAATGCGCTCCAGGTCCTGCTGCAGGCAAACGCCGAGCGAGCGTTCAGCGGCGTGGTCGCGACTGACGATGCCAGCGTCGAGCTGGCAAGCAGGATCGCGCAGGCGCTCGATCTGCCGCACAACTCTCCGCATGCTGCAAAATTGTCGCGCCGCAAGGACCTGTCGCGGCAGGCGCTGCAGCAGGCGGGCGTGCCGATCCCGGGATTTCGCCTGCTTGACCTCGCTGAGCCGCTATCAGCGCAATTACAGGACATCGAATTCCCCTGCGTGATAAAACCCCTGGCGATGTCCGCCAGTCGGGGTGTTATTCGAGCCGACGACCCGGCGGCAGCGACAGCGGCCTGCACCCGGGTGCAGGCGCTGCTGCGGAAGCCGCAGGCAAGGATCCGTTTGCAGACTCGCACGTACTGGTCGAGCAGTTCGTCCCGGGGCCGGAGGTGGCGCTGGAAGGACTGCTGCACCATGGACGGCTGGAAGTGCTGGCCATTTTCGACAAGCCCGATCCGCTGGATGGGCCGTATTTCGAGGAGACCTATTACATCACCCCGTCACGGCATCCCGGCGCCGCACAACAGCGCCTGATTGCCTGCGTGCAGGCAGCTTGTGCCGCGCACGGCCTGCGGGAAGGCCCGGTGCATGCGGAAGCGAGACTGCCGCCGGAGAGTTGCGTCATCATGGAGGTCGCAGCCAGGACCATTGGCGGGGAATGTGCGCGGCTGCTGGACTTCGGAACCGGACACAGCCTGGAGGCGCTGGTGATCTCGCATGCCATCGCCAGGCCGCTGGAGTTCGAGCCGCAGCCGGGCGGGGCGGGTGTCCTGATGCTGCCGATTCCCCGGGCCGGCATCCTGCGCCGTATTGAGGGCATCACGGCGGCGCGTGCGGTTCCCTGGATCGAGGATATCCTGATCAGCCGGCGTGACGGCTACGAACTGGTGCCATTACCGGAAGGCAACAGCTACCTGGGTTTCATGTTTTCCCGTGCGCCGACTCCCGCGCAGGCAGAAATCGCGCTGCGTACGGCGCATGCCTGCCTGAAGGTGGTGACGGCGCCGCTGCTGCGGATTGAGGACAGACGCTAGTATTCTTTGATTTTGAAAATAACGGATGCTGACAACTCACGCTGAGTATCAGTATTTCTCTATAGCCACGGAATCCACGGAATGACACGGAAAAGTTACTAATAGGCGTTATTTATTTCCGTGTTTTTCCGTGGATTCCGTGGCCATAATATCCGCCACTATCAAGTTGAAAAAGCACTAGAGGCAAAATGTGAGAAGTAAGATGTAAATGTGGCGTTTCAGGTGCTGACGAATTCACTACTTTTCACTTATTACTTCTCACTTTTTACCTGACTACTTCTTCGCGCCCGGGGCCTTGAATCCGGCGGGCACGGAGCCGAAGTCGCCCTCGCCGAACAGGAAGCCGATCATGTGCTTCTCAATGACTTCGATGCTGTCCTTGTCGGCCGTGTTGAGTCCGTTCTCATTGATGATCATGGTGAGCCGTTCCACCCACTGCTTCCAGCCTTCCGCGGAAACGTTCTCATAGATCCGCTGACCGAGAGAGCCGGGATGGGGCGGTGCTTCCAGACCCTCTGCTTCACGTTTGAGGACGACACAATTCACTATACGGCTCATGCGGGCTTGCTCCATTCCAGGTTCCGGTACGCCGGGTATTGTAACCCGATTTATATTTGTGCGTCCCTTTTCCGGATGATCAGAAAGGTTTCACCACGGCGAGCAGCACGATCGCAATCAGCAGCAGCGCAGGGACTTCATTGATCCAGCGATAGAACACGTGGCTGTGGCTGGCGGTACCGTTGCGGAATTCATGCACCAGTTTCCAGCAGTAGAGATGGTAGGCGATCAGGCCTGCCACCAGCAGCAGCTTGGCGATCAGCCAGCCCGTCTCGCGGTAGGCCGTCCAGGCATAGGCTGCCAGCATCCAGATGCCGAATATCGCTGTCAGCACGGCGCCGATGGTCATGATGATGTACAGCTTGCGTTCCATCACCAGGAAGCGGGCGTGACTGATTTCATCACGGGCATCCGCGTGGTAGACGAACAGGCGCGGCAGATAGAAAAGTCCGGCGAACCAGGTGACCATGAAGATGATATGCAGTGCTTTTATCCAGAGCATGTGTCGCTTGCCGTACGTGTTGATCAGGGGGCAGGGGTTGCGGGCACCGGCATGGAGCCCTGTTGTTGCGCAAGCATAGCAAGAATTTCCCGGCGCAGCCCTGTCATGTCCAGCCTGCCGATCTTGCGCTGGACGACCCGGCCGTCGGGCGCAATCAGGAAGGAAGTCGGTGTCACCCTGACGTCGCCAAAGGCGCGCGCCGCATCGGCATGGATATCGAGGCTGATCGGGTACGGCATGCCGCGTGATTTGCGCATCTCCAGCACCTGGTTCGGGGGATCGTAGGCCGTGGCGATACCAATAATCTCCAGGCCCTGCGGCGCCAGTTCCCGGTAGAGTTCGATCAGGTGCGGGATTTCCCTGACGCAGCTCGGGCAGGTGACAGACCAGAAGGTCACGAGCAACGGTCTGCCCCGGTAGGCGGCCAGTTGCAGTTCCGCGCCATCGACTGACAGCAGGCTGATATCCGGTACATGGTCCAGCCGGGGCGGCATGAAGCGGTAATACCCGGCTGCCGCGATGAGCAGCAGCACCAGCAGGGTCATGACCAGTGTGCGGGTGCCCATGCTATTCCCGCGGCGGGGTGTCGGATGAAGGTTCGGTTTTGCCGCTACCGAGCGACCTGCCGATAAATCCGAAGGTGCGCCGGATGCCGCGCCACAGCTTCGGTAGCAGCCAGATCATCAGCAGGATAAACATGACCAGCAGGATGATGAACAGCACCGGGTAGTGCAGTGCCGTCCAGAGTCCGGCAATGACCGCGACATCCTCGCCCACCGAGGCGAACCAGTTGCTGACCGGTTCCGGCGAGGTGTTGATCAGAACCCGGGTTCCCGCCTTGGTCGCATGGCTGCCTGCCGCGAGCGTGCCGCCGGCGATCGCGGCTGCAAGGTGTGCCGCGGTTCCCACTTCGCCCACCGCGCCGGCGGCGAGAATGGCACCGGCCGGGATCCGGATGAAGGTCGACAGTCCGTCCCAGCCCGTGTCGATCCCCGGCACCTTGTCGGCAAAGAACTCAATGCAGTACATGACGCCTGCGGAGAGCATGACCAGCGGGTGGCTCAGGATCTGCAGGTCGGGCGGCAAGTCCAGGCTGCCGGTTGTCCCCAGGTAACCCAGCATCAGGATCGCGGCATACAGGTTAATGCCGCTGGCCCAGGCAGAGCCAAGCGTGAGGGCAATGGTTTGGGTGATGTCCATGGTGAATACCGGGTTGCTCTGTGGCTGCGATGCGTGAATTCTAGCAATTCGGGCAAGGCTGCATGCTGAATGTAGGGCGATTATTCATAGTGATTATCAAGAAAAGTCATGTAACGGTCTGATATTCCTGTGCTACCTGGCTGGTTGTTGCCTGGTTTGCAGATGTTTACATCAATTGCCTGCCAAGGTCTAATAACGCCACTGGCTTTTCAAGCTGTCGCTGTGCGATCAGGCGAGATAATTCTGCTTTATTCCAATGCACTACGCGACGTCGATGTCGTGCCACTCGCGCGGGCAGTTTCTGGCGGTCGCCGGCGCAGCTACCAGAAAGATTTGCGTCAGTTGCGGAGATCAACGTTTCGTTTTTTTACAAGCGGTAACCCACAGGAGTGTAGACATGAAAAAGATATTGGTAATGGCCGCGGTGGCCGTGATGGTGCTGGGTGGATGCAGTGACAAGGATGATGCTGATACCGGAGCAGTCGTTGAAGAGATCATGATTGAAGAACCTGCCGCGCGATGCTGCCATGGAGGCTGCAGAGGAGGCGGTCGAGGCGGCTGCTGAATCAGAGGCTGCTGCAGAGGTGGCCGAGATGGCGGACGAAGCAGCCGAGCAAGCAGCAGAAGCTGCCCAGAATGCTGCCGATGCGGCGGTCGAAGCGGCTGAGGATGCGGCTGGCGAGCAGATGATGCTGCCGGTTCTGCAATGGGCCAGTAACCGCAGGGAAAACTGCAACAGCAAAGGCCGGGTCTCATACCCGGCCTTTTTCATTCAGGATGCCGATCCCATGTTGAGAAGCACATTTCTGGTTTTCATCGCCGGCTGGATTGCCTGGTTCTGGATCGACAAGCCGGATGCGCGGCAGTTTCGCATGCCGGAACCCGGTGGCGGCATGCTGGATAATTTCCAGACTGCCTTCGATATGCTGAAAGCCGGTTATATCGATATGTCGTTCGTTTATCTCTGGAACGCGCATTACCTGGTGCTGTCGCTGCTGGGCGGTGCACTGCTGGCTGCCATTATCGGCGGACTTGGTGATTACCTCGGCAGGCGGCGCATGCGCAGGCACTTCCTGCCACCCGCCCGGAGGCAGGCGCCACCGGCTGCCGCTGTTCCGCCGGAGCCGACTGAAGGTCCGGCGGAACGGGAGCGACCTAGTGAGTGATCAGCGGGTCCAGTGTCCTGGCCTGTTCAACCCAGCCGGCCACGGCTTTTTCTGAAGGCACGGTGCGCGTCAGTTTCTTGCTGGCGTTGACTTCCGCCATCCTGGCAGCAAGGTTCTCCGCGTTGCGGTTGCGCAGTTCCTTGACAGTATCCACGCCGGCCGCCTCCAGCAGTTCCGAGTATTCCTGGCCAACCCCGGATATCCGCATCAGGTCCGCCATGTTGGCCCATTTCAGCAGTTGACTCTCGCTGAGCCCGGTTTTTTCGGCAGTGGTCTTGCGGCCCCTGGCATCGCAGCACAGCTTGAGCAGATCAGCGGTCGTGCCAATACCCGCCGTGCCCAGCTTCTCCGCATAAACCGGACCGATGCCCTCGATTTCCTCGATCTTGTACCCCATGCAACAGTTCTCCTCGTAGTGACGGCTGGATTCAGCCGGTAGCTGTGATGTGCCTGTGAGCGGCGCGTAGTCTTGCCGCTTGCATCACAGTATCGGGATTAAACCTGCCACGGAGACGCTGAATCAAGGTTTGCGCCGCATCCCCTGCGTCTGCGCTGATCCGGTAATTGCAGGCGGCGTGTCGCCATGCAGCGTTTCCAGTATCATTCCCGCTTGTTGCCGATTCCCGTGCATGCCAGTCTGGCCAGCCCGCTGGAAGTTGCCGGCAACGCGACTTGCACAGACCGGTTGGGGGTGCATGATGAGCAAGGCCCGGTTGCCAGAAGACGATCACGAGCGTCTGGAAGAAATCATCAGGCGCATGCGGAAAATACAGCGTGCCATCAAGGCATCGCGCCAGCCAGCCTCCATGCTGGAACTGGAAGCGTTGAAGGCGCTGGGCCGTGAGTATGCCAGGACGGTGGCACGGCTCGCGACTGTTGCCGGGCGGCCGCCGGATTGAAAAATACACAGACGAGGAAAGCAATGACAGAAGATCCGGGGATATTTGTCGGCAAGGGAACAGTGCCGGTGTATCTGGCGCCGCGACTGGCCAATCGTCATGGCCTGATTGCGGGAGCCACGGGTACCGGCAAGACTGTCTCACTGCAGATACTGGCCGAGGCATTCTCGCGCCGCGGCGTTCCGGTATTCATGGCAGACGTGAAGGGTGACCTTTCCGGTATCAGTCAGCCCGGCAAGGAACACCCGAAGCTGCAGGAGCGTGCGCAACAGATCGGCCTGGAGGACTATGAATTCGAGGGGTTCCCGGTGGTTTACTGGGACCTGTTCGGCAAGAAGGGGCACCGTGTGCGTGCCACCGTGTCCGAGATGGGGCCGCTGTTGCTGGCACGCCTGCTGGGTCTGAATGAAACCCAGGAGGGCGTGTTGTATGCCGTGTTCAAGATGGCCGATGACCAGGGGCTGCTGCTGCTCGACCTCAAGGACCTGCGGGCGCTGCTGGCATTTGCCGGCGAGAATGCAAGGGAGCTGACGCTGGAGTATGGCAATATCCCGCGCGCCTCGGTGGGTGCCATCCAGCGGCGCCTGCTGGTGCTGGAGCAGGAAGGCGCCAGGCAGTTTCTGGGTGAGCCGGCGCTGGACCTGTTCGACTTCATGCGCACCGGCGCGAACGGCTACGGCAATATCAACATCCTGGCGGCGGACACGCTCATGCAGTACCCGAAGCTGTACGCCACTTTCCTGTTGTGGCTGCTTGCCGAACTGTTCGAGGAATTGCCGGAAGTCGGCGATCCTGACAAGCCGCGGCTGGTGTTCTTTTTCGACGAGGCGCACCTCCTGTTTGACGACGCGCCGAAGGCGCTCGTCGACAAGGTTGAGCAGGTCGTGCGCCTGATCCGTTCCAAGGGGGTGGGGGTGTATTTCGTCACCCAGAACCCGCTGGATATTCCGGATGCCATTCTGGGGCAGCTCGGTAATCGCATTCAGCATGCCCTGCGTGCCTTCACGCCGCGGGACCAGAAGGCTGTCCGCGCTGCTGCCACGACCTTTCGTGCCAATCCCGCCTTTGACGCAGCCGAGGCCATCAAGGAACTGGGCGTGGGCGAGGCGCTGGTTTCCATGCTCGGCGGCAAGGGCACGCCCGGTATCGTGGAGCGTACCCTGATTCGTCCGCCCGCCTCGCGACTGGGGCCGGCGACCGCGGCGGAACGCCAGGCAGTCATTCAGCAGAGCATGCTGGGCAGCCGCTACGACCAGGCCATTGACCGCAAGTCGGCCTATGAGACCCTGAAAGAGCGCGCGGACAAGGCGGTTGCCGAGGATGCGAAACAGGCCGAAACCGCCGCGCGGGAAAAGGCCAGCTCCGGCAGCAGCCGGCGCAGCAACCGGCAGGGCGTGATGGAGGCCATGATCAAGAGTGTCGTGCGCTCGATCGGCAGTTCGCTGGGCCGGCAGATATCCCGCGGTATCCTGGGGTCAATTCTGAAGCGTTAGCATGCGCACACTTCGCAACTGGTGAACAGGCAGCAGCAACTGTTCCGAAACCGGGTACTGCCGCTGCTGGTCGTGCTGGCGCTGCTTGCCTGGCAGCATTTCCATACCGGCACCGATGTTGATTCCGGCAGCATCGGCAGCGACAGTGGCGCGGTGGAGGCGGCCTACGCTGCACAACGTTCGGGCCAATGGGTCGAGGCAAGCGGCAGGGTGGTGCGCCTGCTGGCAGATGACGATGACGGTTCGCGCCATCAACGTTTCATCCTCGAACTCGACAGCGGGCACACGCTGCTGGTGGCGCACAACATCGACCTGGCAAGCCGCCTTCCCCTGGCGCGTAATGACCGGGTGGTGCTGCGGGGGCGCTACGAGTGGAATGAGCGTGGTGGTGTCGTGCACTGGACACACCATGACCCCGATAGTCGCCTGCAGGGAGGCTGGATCCTGCATGGGGATGTTCGCTATCGATAAGCGGGGATGCCCGTAACCCGCGGAGGAGGACTGGATGGATAAAGAGCTTGATCATCTGTATACGCAGATACTGGAAGGCATAGGCGAGGACCCGTCGCGGGAAGGTCTGCAGAAGACGCCGGAGCGTGCCGCCAGGGCCATGCAATATCTCACGCGGGGTTATCGTCAGACAATCGATGAAGTCGTGAACAATGCCATTTTCGAATCTGACAACGACGAAATGATCCTGGTGAAGAACATTGAACTGTATTCACTCTGCGAGCATCACCTGCTGCCTTTCATCGGCAAGTGTCACGTGGCCTATATTCCGACCGGCAAGGTGATCGGTCTGTCAAAAATCGCGCGCATCGTCGACATGTTTGCGCGCCGCCTGCAGATCCAGGAGAACCTGACCAAGGAAATTGCCGACACCCTGATGACCGCGATTGCACCGGCCGGGGTTGGCGTGATCATCGAGGCCAGGCACCTGTGCATGATGATGCGGGGGGTGGAAAAGCAGAACTCCATGATGACCACGTCGATGATGCTGGGCTCGTTCCGCACCGATGACCGTACACGCTCCGAGTTTCTCCGGCTGATCCGTACCTGAGCCGGGCCGGCCAGGAACCGGCAGGGCTCAGGGTGCCGGTATGCTGTAACTTTGCTCGATATCGCGCCGGGTAAGGACGCCGTAGATGCGCGCGATGCCCGGTACGGTGCGCCGGATTACAAAGAGTGCTTCCGCACTCGAGGCATTGAGCATGCCGTAGGCTTCATCGAGCGTGGCCTGGAAGTCGATTGCCGTGATTTCCAGGCGTTTGGCAGGGATCTCGGTGAGCTTGAATGACCCGGTCTCCGGATGCTCTGCGATATGAATCGCGAGGTCCGCCGCGGGCATCAGGGACAGCGGTGCTTTCCCGTCGAGGATGACAATCCAGCGTGGCACGTTTGCCAGGGCCGTCATGATGGTTTCCCTGTCCGCATCCTGCGGTACTGTCTCGAACCTTTTTTCCATCACGCTGGCCACGCCGATGCGGCGCAGTGCCTGCGTGAGGGGGGTGTCACGGTAGTCGCGGCCACGGACTTTCAGCAGCACCAGATAGACGGACTCCTTGCCGAACAGTTCGCGACTGATCAGGCCGGCGGTAATCAGGGCCAGCATGCCGGGCAAGATGATGTGCGGGTTTGCCGTCAGTTCCAGCATGGCCGTCAGCGCGGCGAGGGGTGCCTGCAGCGTGGCGCCCATCATGGTGCCCATCCCGATCAGGGCATAAAACGCGGTGTTGCCAAGATCACCCGGCAGCCAGGTGTCGGCAATAATGCCCATGGCGCCGCCGCCCAGGGCGCCGATCACCAGGGTCGGGCCGATCAGGCCACCGGGCAGCCCCAGTCCAAGTCCCAGCGCGGTTGCCAGCAGCTTGGCCGCACAAATGCCAAGCAGCAGTCCAAGCCCCAGTTCCCCCAGCAGCGCCTGGCTCACGGTATCGTAGCCAAGGCCCATGACTTCCGGGGCGATGGTCGCAATGACGCCGACACAACACCCGCCAAGCGTGCAGCGTAACCATACCGGCCAGGCGGCGCTGATCCGGGTCGAGTGCTGCAGCAGGTGGATGAACAGTGCCGCCAGGCAGCCGAGGAGGCATCCCATCAGGACGACGTAGGGCAGTTCCTGCAAGGAACCGAGGTGAATCTCCGCGATGGAAAACACCCGCGCATCCCCGAACACGGCCTGGGACAACGTGGTTGCGGTCACGGCCGCGAGGATCACCGGCGCGAAGCTCACCAGGGAGTATTCCATCATGACCACTTCCATGGAGAAGATAACGCCCGCCAGCGGCGTGTTGAAGGAAGCGGCGATCGCCGCTGCTATGCCGCAGCCTGCCAGTGTCCGGTTGCTGTTGTTTGGCAGCTGCAGCCACTGTCCGAGCAGACTGCCGCTGCTGGCGCCGAGGTGCACGCTGGGGCCCTCGCGCCCGACGGAATGGCCGCTGATGATGCTTGCCGCGGCACCGATGAACTGTGCCAGTGCATTTTGCCAGGGCAGCCTGCCCTGGTGATAGGCCAGGCGTTCCATTACATGCACGATGCCGACCTGGCGGTCCGGCTCGCGCAGGAATTGCCACATCAACCCGATCAGCAGCCCGCCGCCGCTTGCCAGCAGCAGCCTGACCGGCCACGACAGCGCCTCGTAATTTTCGATTGCACCGTTCGGCAACAGCAGGCCCTGGCTGGACTCGATCAGCAGGCGAAAACCGATGATCACACCGCCCGACAGCAGCCCGACAGGGATGGCGAGCATGGCAAGATGCAGGAGGGAATCGAGACTGGCGACGCGTAGTCCGAGTTTGTCCAGCCACTGGTTCCAGCGTTGCGAGATCAAGTGCACTTCTCCCGGAGTTTGCATGTACCCGGCCCTGTGCAGTCTTAATGCGCAGGGCGGGCTGGGGCGTATGCCCGCTATTGTAGAATGATCCGTCCTGCGGATGGTGTACTATTCGCTCACTTGATTTGAATCTGCATGCAACAGGTGGCGTGGACATGGTGAAGGTTGGCGTGGTTGGGGGTACCGGCTATACCGGTGTGGAATTACTGCGGTTGCTGGCCGCGCATCCCGGGGCGGAGCTGGTCGTGATCACTTCCCGCTCGGAGGCCGGGCAGCCGGTGGCGGATATGTTCCCGAACCTGCGCGGCAGTCTCGATATCGCGTTTACCGAGCCCGATCCGGCAGTGCTGCAATCCTGTGACCTGGTGTTTTTCGCGACACCGAATGGTATCGCGATGACCATGGTGCCCGAGTTGCTCGCAGCCGGGGTGCGGGTGATTGATCTGGCTGCCGATTTCCGGCTGCGGCAGGCGGATGAATGGGCGCAGTGGTACGGCATGCCGCATGCGTGCCCGGATTATCTGCAACGTGCCGTGTACGGTCTGCCCGAAATCAACCGTGATGCGATTGCCCAGGCCCGGCTGGTGGCCAATCCCGGCTGCTATCCGACCGCGGTGCAGCTGGGATTTCTACCCCTGATTGAAGAGGGCATGGTTGACCTGGATTACCTGATTGCCGATGCCAAGTCCGGGGTCAGCGGTGCCGGCAGGAAGGCGGCGACCGCCAGCCTGCTGAGCGAGGCCAGCGAGAATTTCAAGGCCTATGCCGTGCCCGGCCACCGTCACCTTCCGGAAATTCGCCAGGGACTGGAACTGGTCTCCGGGCATCCGGTCGGGTTGACCTTCGTGCCGCACCTGACCCCGATGATACGTGGTATCCATGCGACCCTGTACGCCCGGTTGCGTGATACGGACCGTGACCTGCAGGCGCTTTACGAGGCACGTTTCAGTGAAGAGCGGTTTGTCGATGTCCTGCCCGCCGGGGCGCATCCGGAGACCCGGACTGTGCGCGGTGCCAATCACTGCCGGATCGCGGTGCACCGCCCGCAGCAGGGCGACATTGTCGTGGTACTGTCCGTCATCGACAACCTCGTCAAGGGTGCAGCCGGACAGGCGGTGCAGAACATGAATATCATGTTTGGAATTGCGGAAGAGACCGGTTTGCAGGGTATTGCGCTGTTGCCCTGACATGCCGTTGCCTGATGTCTTTTTGTGATCCGCATCCCGTCGCACTCGCCGCGTTGTGCCATGCTTATGCGGTAAATACCCGTTGCCCGCCATGCTGCGCAGCTTCCTGATACGCACGGCACTGGTACTCGGTGGGCTCGCACTGATTGCGGCCGGCTGGTGGCTGTATGATCTGGGCAAGCTGCACGGGGCCGATGAACTCAAATCACTGCGGACCCGTCACGCGGTACTGGAAAAGCGTCACGGCAAGGTGCTCGGTGAAAACCGGGAGTTGCGGGAAAAGGTGGCGATATTGCAGCGCTCCAGCCAGATCGACCGGCAGGCCGCGCTGGGCGTCAAGGCGGACCTTGCGACGCTTGAGGAGGAGCTGCAGGCCGCTCGCGAGGAGATCGAGTTCTATCGTGGCATCGTCTCTCCGGGGGATGTCAAACCCGGCCTGCGAATACACCGGTTCCAGCTGGTTGACGGCATGGCGGCAGGCGAATACCGCTACGACCTGGTATTGACGCAGTTGAAACACAATGATCGCCATGTCAGCGGAGTGGTTGAATGGAAAATTGCCGGTACAGCCAACGGGGAACCCGTTGAGCTCGGACTCGTGGATGTGACCCGGCCAGCGGTGCAGCAACTGAAGTTCAAATTTCGTTACTTTCAGGACCTTGCCGGTACCGTGTATCTGCCGGATGACTTCGAGGCGAAGCAGGTGGTCCTGAGTATCAAGCCCGAGGGTAAAGGCAATCCGCAGCCTGTCGAACAGGAATATGACTGGCCTGATCGCGGGCCCTAACGAGGGAGAGGAAATTATGCTGGGACAGGGCAAGAAATCGAAATCCGCAAGCGCCAAGGTGGATACCATCATCGGTCAGCAAACCCGCATCGAGGGTGACGTGCATTTCAGCGGCGGACTGCACGTGGATGGCAGGATCAAGGGGAGTATCATCGCCGCTGATGGCTCCGCCTCGGTACTTACGGTGAGCGAGCACGGGGATATCGAGGGTGATGTGCGGGTGCCGACGGTGATACTCAACGGCACGGTGACCGGTGATGTCCACTCCGAGGAGCGGATCGAACTGGCGGCCAGGGCGAAGGTAAACGGCAACGTCTATTATCAGCTGATCGAAATGGCGATGGGCGCTGCGGTCAATGGCAGCCTGGTTCATGGTGGCGAGAGCGAATCCTCCGTGGTGAATTTTGATCGCGAGTTGGCGGATAATGGACAGGCGGCCGACTAATACTTGACCGTTTTACTCGGGAAATGACATAATTTTTCACCCAGAAACAAGCTGAGCAAGGCAAGAGGCGGTAATCCGATGAACGAGACAGCAACTGCGACGAGTACAGATGTCACCTTCAGTGATGCGGCCGCAAACAAGGTCAAGCGACTGATTGCGGAGGAAAATAACCCGAACCTGAAGCTGCGGATCTATATATCCGGCGGCGGATGCTCCGGTTTCCAGTATGGTTTCCAGTTTGACGAGAATGTTGGCGAGGGCGATGTCACCGTGGTCAACGGCGATGTGGCGCTTGTCATTGATCCCATGAGTTATCAGTACCTTGTTGGTGCCGAGGTGGACTACACCGAGGGTCTGGAAGGTTCCCAGTTCATTGTGCGCAATCCGAATGCCACGACGACCTGCGGTTGCGGTTCTTCATTTTCGGTCTGATACCCGTTAGCCTGTGACGGGTGGCAGACTGCACCCGTCCAAACAGGTTGTGGTCAGGCTGCATGCTGTATCTTCCGTTTTCTGAATCTTTCAGCCGGCTGGCAGACGCAGCAGCCGGCAGGCGACCAGCGGCGTTGTCGTACACGATGCAGTGAGTTCAACAAAAACTTTTAACTGGCAGAGGGCATGATGTGAGTGACTATCAACCAGGACTGGAAGGTGTACCCGCAACCAGGTCCAGGATCTCCTACCTGGATGGCAAGCAGGGCATACTCACGTACCGCGGCTATCGCATCGTCGATCTCGCCCGGCACAGCACTTACGAGGAAACTGCCTATCTGCTGATCGACGGCGAGTTGCCGACTGTAGAGCAGCTTGAACGCTTTGATACGCAACTGCGTGTGCACCGGCGGGTCAAGTACAACATCCACGACATCATGAAAACGCTGCCGGTGACCGGCCACCCGATGGCAATGCTGCAAACTGCGGTTGCCAGCCTCGGCATGTTTTATCCCAATGACGTACCCGTGCAGGTTCGCAGCCCGGGCGATGAAAGTGAGCAGTACGTCCATGGCCAGTCGATCAGGATACTTGCACGGATGGCCACACTGGTGGCCATGTGGCAGCAGTTGCGCCTGGGTAACTACCCTGTGCGCCCGCGTAGAGATCTCAGCTACGCGGCGAACTTCCTGTACATGTTCAACGGCGATGAGCCGGACCCGCTGGTGGCTCGCATCATGGATGTCTGTTTCATCCTGCATGCCGAACACACCATCAATGCATCCACCTTCGCCGCGATGGTGACAGGTTCAACGCTGGCCACGCCGTCGTACGTTATCGCGGCCGCGATTGGTACCCTGGCCGGGCCATTACACGGCGGCGCCAATGAAAAGGTCATACAGATGCTGCGTGAAATCGGCAGCCCGGAGAATGTGCGTCCCTGGCTGGACAAAAAACTGGCTTCTAAAGAGACAATCTGGGGTATGGGACACCGCGAGTACAAGGTAAAGGACCCGCGTGCCAGCCTGTTGCAGGAGTTGATGAAAGAACTCGCTGTATCCCGCGGGGAAATCAGCCCGATGTTCGAGACGGCCCTGGCACTGGAGGAGGCCTGCGAAGAAGCGCTCGCACCCAAGGGAGTGTACCCGAATGTGGACTTCTACTCCGGGATCCTCTACCAGGAAATGGGGATACCACCCGACCAGTTCACCTCGATGTTTGCCATTGCCCGTACCGCAGGCTGGCTCGCCCACTGGCGTGAGCAGGTGAAGGAAAACCGGATTTTCAGGCCGACACAGATTTACGAGGGCTATGAACCGCGAGACTACATGCCTATTGAGGGTCGCGGCTGAGGCTTAAGCCAGTCCGGCAGGTGCGGAATGTGGGGTTCAGTTGCTGTTGACGGCAACCTGAACGTTGCGTACCAGGTCAAGCTGGGCCAGTAATGATTCGGCCTTGCGGCTGAAATCAGCAAGATACTTGCTGTCGAGAGGTTCCGCCCCGGGGAGTTTTACCTTGAGTGGGTCACGGTGGACGCCGTCTACCCTGAATTCATAGTGCAAGTGTGGACCGGTGGCCAGTCCGCTGCTGCCGATATAGCCGATAACCTGTCCTTGCTTGACGCGACTGCCGGTTTTCAGACCTCCGCGGAACTTCGACATGTGTGCATACAGCGTGCTGTATTTGGTGCCATGCTGGATGATGATGGTGTTGCCATAGCCGCCTTTCTTGCCGCGATGTACGATCTTGCCATTACTGGTCGCCTTGATGGGCGTGCCTGTGGACGCGGCGTAGTCGACACCCTTGTGGGCGCGAATCTTGTTCAGGATCGGGTGTTTCCGGCCAAGGCTGAAACCCGAGCTGATACGGCTGAATTCCACCGGGGTGCGCAGAAATGCCTTGCGCATGCTCTTGCCATCCAGTGAGTAGTAGTCCGTTTTGCCGCTGGCATCGGTATAGCGGACCGCCTGGTAATGTCTTCCCTGGTTGATGAATTCCGCCGCCAGAATGTCACCGTTCCCGATACGCTCACCATCGAGGTAGAGTTCCTCATAGAGGACGGTGAACTGGTCACCCTTGCGGATATCCAGTACGAAATCGATATCCCAGCCGAATATGCCTGCCAGTTCCATGGTCATGCTGTCAGACAGTCCGGCTGTCTGGGCCGAGACAAACAGGGAGTTGTCGATGCTGCCGCTGGCGTTTTTAACCCGGCGTTCCGGCGTGCGGTGCGTGGTGCTGATCTCGAATTCATCACCGGCGCGACTGATATCCAGTGTGCTCAGTTCATCGACCTTGTAGGTCAGGCGAACCAGTTGCTGATCGGCATTGGTCATCAGGCGCAGGGTTTGGCCAGGGTAGATCTTTTTCAGGTTGTGGGTCGCGCCACCCTGTGCCAGCAGGGCATGTAATTCTCCTGCCGATATGCCTACGCGGGAAAAGATGGCAGCCAGACTGTCGCCTGATTTAACCGTGATCTCGTGCCAGTCGTCCTCAGTCTCTGTTGTCTGAGGGGCTGACGCCGGGGCAGGTCCGGCGGCGGGGCTGGCGAGTGCCTGCGGGTTGAAATCGGCATCGGTGACAGGAGCAAACGTACCCGTGGATGGTGTGGTGTCGTGGTTGCCCAGGTCCAGGTTTACATGGCGCGTGGCGCTGGCCGGCCCCGGATTGCTGATCCACAGGGCAAGCGAGATGATGGTGGCCAGACCGGCGAAAACCAGATAGGCGGGGCGCAAGCGCGGCAGATGCGCGACTGACGATATTTCATGCAACTTGACGTCGCGATTGATGATGGACTGATACTTCACTATAAGTCCTTGTAAAAGTTTGGCATAAATTAACGATTGCGGGTCGCCGGGTCAACAGTTTATTCCTTTGTCTATCGTCATTACGAGCGGGTTTCTTGAGTCCTGTGCTGCTGCTGGTGGTGCGTTTTCAGTTGCTGGCAGTATGTTAATCTTCTGCCCGGCCATTTAAGCAGGAGAAGCAGGCAGATGACAATTGCGGAGCAGTTGGCGCAAATCAAGCGCGGTGCAGAGGAACTTCTGGTAGAGACCGAGCTGGTGCAGCGACTGGAGACGGGCAGGCCGCTGCGGGTGAAGGCCGGGTTTGATCCGACGGCGCCCGATTTGCATCTTGGGCATACGGTGCTGATCAACAAGTTGCGGCAGTTCCAGGAAATGGGGCACGAGGTGCTGTTCCTGATCGGTGATTTCACCGGCATGATCGGCGATCCAACGGGAAAGAACGTTACCCGCAAGCCGCTGACACGTGAGGATGTGTTGCAGAACGCGGCGACATATGAGCACCAGATATACAAGATACTGGACCCCGAAAAGACCACGATCATGTTCAATTCCCAGTGGATGGGCGAGATGAGTGCTGCCGATCTGATTCATGTGGCAGCGAAGCATACGGTGGCCCGAATGCTGGAGCGGGATGACTTCAGCAAACGCTATGCCAGCAATCAGCCTATTGCCATCCACGAGTTTCTCTAT
>CAVPAE010000009.1:0-427500 GCA_963701455.1 uncultured Gammaproteobacteria bacterium | reverse complement strand
CCGTACCTTTTTCGTTGACCACCAGCGCACCACCCTGGAAGAGCGCGCCCGTGGCCTGGCAAATGAAATTCAGGATAATGCCGACTATCGGACGCAAATAGCGGATTACTGTATTCGCTACAAGCATACGGAGCCGCGGCTGCGGGTGACGATTGTCGATAATACCGGCGTGGTGTTATGCGATTCCATGGCTGATGCCAGTCACATGGAAAATCATGGCCGGCGCCCGGAGATTCTCCAGGCGCTTGAGAGTGGCGCCGGGTCGATAATCCGCTTCAGCACCACGGTCAAGTCCCAGTTACTGTACGTCGCGGTTCCCCTGAATATCCCGGACAGTGATCACTGGATCGTGCGTACGGCCATACCGCTGGCATCGATCGACGGGCTCCTGCGAGAAGTGTTTCAGAAGCTGCTGGGGGTCACATTGCTGTTGTGCGCGGCCGTGTCGCTGGTCGGTTTCTTCATCTTCCGCAAGATCAATCCACCACTCTATGAAATTCGTCGTGGCGCGGAGCGTTTCGCGCATGGCCAGTTCGAGCGCAAACTGCCCGATTACCAGATTCTGGAGATTGACCAGCTGGCGAAAACCCTGAACCGGATGGCAACCCAGCTGGAAGGGCTGGAAAACCTGCGCAGGGAGTTCGTTGCCAACGTGTCGCATGAACTCAAGACACCGGTCACTACGATCAAGGGATTTACCGAGACGCTGATCGAGGGGGCCAAGGCGGACCCGGAGGATCTCGACAGGTTTCTTGAGATCATCTCCCGACAAACCGATCGTCTCGCAGCGATCATCGATGATCTGCTGACGCTGTCCCGACTGGAGAGTGCGCCCCGCAGCGAGGTTCTCGCACTGGACTGGCATGACCTCTGTCATATCCTGAACTCCTGCGAGGAGATCTGCCATGCCCGTGCGGAGGAGAAGCAGATCGTGATCCATGTGAAATGCAGCAAACCGACGCCGGTGCTGGTCGATAACTCGCTGCTGACGCAGGCCATCGTTAATCTGATCGACAATGCCATCAAGTACAGCCAGGAACGGACAAGCGTCACCCTGCAGGCATCGATGGATGCAAACCATATCCTGATTACCGTCACGGACGAGGGGCCGGGTATTCAGGATATCCACCTGTCACGGCTGTTTGAGCGATTCTACCGGGCGGACAAGGCGCGCAGCCGCAAGCTGGGCGGTACCGGCCTGGGCCTGGCGATCGTCAAGCACATTGCCAATGTCCACCAGGGCGAGGTCGACGTGATCAGCAAGGTTGGTACCGGCAGTACTTTTATCATCCGTCTCCCCAGGCAGGGACAGTCCTGAGCAAGGCACCCCGGGTGAATGCAATCCTCTTGTGTCGCTAACAATAGGTTAACAAGTCGACTCTAGTATCTGCTCCAGATTCAATCATCAATGGAGCAAGACATGTTTAAGAATTCCGGTGTACTCAAGGGTGTGCTGACGTCTGTCGGTCTGGCTGCAACTGTTATTTACTCCGGTGCTGCATGTGCCCGCGACCAGATCCAGGTTGTCGGTTCGTCCACCGTCTATCCTTTCTCAACCATTGTCGCCGAACGCTTCGGCAACAAGGGCGACTTCAAGACACCCGTCATCGAGAGCACCGGTACCGGTGGCGGCATGAAGCTGTTCTGCCAGGGCGTCGGCAGCAATCACCCCGACATATCCAATGCCTCCCGCGCCATGAAGTCCTCCGAGTGGGACAACTGCCAGACGGCTGGCGTGACCGACATCATTGAAGTGGCTTTTGGCAATGACGGTATTGCCTTCGCCAACAGCGTCAAGGGTCCGAAGCTGAAACTGACACGCAAGCAACTCTGGTTGGCGCTGGCGGAGCATGGCCCGAAGCCGGAAAAATGGAACGAGATCGATCCGTCGCTGCCGGATGCGAAGATTACCGTGATGGTGCCGCCCCCGACATCGGGTACCCGCGATGCCTGGAATTCGCTGGTGATGAAGAAGGGCTGCCCTGATGAAGTCAAGGAAAAGAACAAGAAGGACTGCGAGATGTTGCGTGAGGACGGCGCTGCTGTCGAGGCTGGCGAGAACGACACCCTGATCGTGCAGAAGCTGGAAGCCAATCCCAGGGCATTCGGTATCTTCGGCTTCAGCTACCTGGAGAACAACATGGACAAGATCCAGGCGGCAGCCATCGAGGGTGTGGCTATCAACCTTGAATCAATCCAGGATTACAGCTACCCGATCTCCCGCCCCCTGTACTTCTACGTGAAGAAGGCACACATCGGCGTGATTCCCGGCCTGCAGGAATACCTGCTGGAATTCACCAGTGAAGATGCGATCGGGCCGGAAGGTTACCTGATCGACGCCGGCCTGGTGCCGCTGGATGACGAGTCGCGGGCAAAGGTCAGGTCTGATGGGAAGAACCTGACAACGATGCAGAAGTGACCGGTTGTTTTGTGCTTCGATTCCGTTAATGCAATGCCCTGCCAGTCTCCATTGCGGACTGGCGGGGCCTGTTTCGTAATTGACCATGACCTTTCCACAACTCACGATTCTGTTCTGCATCCTGGTGGCGACGTCGGGGGTGCTCGGGTGGCGGCGTATACGCATACCGCAAACCGCCGGCGGGCCACGGCCCCGCTCCCGGGCCGTGTATCACGGTGTCTACAATGCCCTGTGGTGTGCCTTGCCCATGCTGGTCGTGATGCTTGCCTGGCTGGCGGTGGAGCCCTGGATCATACAGCCGCTGGTGCTGAACGAGCTCACGCTGAGCGGCGTAGATCCCCAGCAAGTGAATGCATTCAGGTTCCTTGAAATCAGGAACATTGCAGAGGGCGTGCTGCCGTCAGAATTTGTTGAACAGCCGGTTCTGCATGCGGTTGAGCGTTACCGGGAACTCAGGCAGTTATCCGGTGTATCCCTGACCTTGTTGTTCCTTACTGCCGGCCTGGCAGGGCTGTACCTGGGGTACCGGCGTATCGGGCACAGGTTTCCTGCGCGTGAGAAGGTCGAACTATTCGTGCGGGTTTTTCTGCTGGCCAGTTCATCCCTCGCCATCCTGACAACAATCAGTATCGTCCTGGCGCTGGCTTTTGAAACGTATCGCTTTTTCCAGAGCGTTCCCCTGACCGAGTTTCTGTTCGGGGTGAAATGGAGTCCGCAGGTCGCCATACGCGCAGACCAGGTCGGCAGTTCCGGGGCCTTTGGCGCGGTGCCGCTGTTTACCGGCACCCTGCTGATCGCCTTCATTGCGATGGTGGTGGCGGTCCCTGTCGGCCTGTTTTCGGCCATTTACCTGGCTGAATATGCGCGTCCTGCCGTGCGTCATGTGCTGAAACCGCTGCTGGAGATTCTCGCCGGGATTCCCACGGTGGTTTACGGATTCTTCGCGGCGCTGACGGTGGCTCCGATGCTTGTTCAGTTCGGGGCCAGGATAGGGCTGGAAGCCTCCTCCGAAAGCGCGCTCGCGGCAGGCCTGGTCATGGGGGTCATGATTATTCCGTTTATCTCCTCGCTGTCGGACGATGTCATCAATTCAGTACCGTATTCCCTGCGCGACGGGTCCCTGGCCATGGGTGCGACCAAGTCGGAAACCATTCGCAAGGTGATCCTGCCGGCGGCGTTGCCGGGGATTGCCGGTGCCCTGTTGCTGGCGGTATCCCGGGCTATCGGGGAGACCATGATCGTGGTGATGGCGGCCGGCCTGGCCGCGAACCTGACCGCCAATCCGCTCGAAAGCGTGACCACGGTAACCACCCAGATCGTTACGATTCTGGTCGGCGACCAGGAATTCGACAGTCCGAAGACGCTGGCGGCTTTTGCCCTCGGCCTGACGCTGTTTTTTGTCACCCTGACCCTGAACTTCATCGCGCTGCATATCGTCCGGCATTACCGCGAACAATACGACTAGGCCCCAGGACCCGAGCATGCTGCAACAGGACACCAGGAAACTGCGCAAGCGCGCCTGGGCTGAAAGGCGCTTCAGGTTATACGGCATACTGGCATTGCTGTTTGCCGGTAGCGTGCTGACTTTGCTGGTATCGACCATCGTCTCTTCAGGTCATTCTGCGTTTTTCAACACCACGCTGAGCCTGGAACTGGAACTCGATCCGGAAACGATGGGGGTTTCCGCGCCCTATACGAAAGACGGGCTGATGCACGGCAGCTACTACACGACCGTCAAGAAGAGCCTGTACCGGCTGTTCCCGGAGGTGACGGGGCGCGCCGCGCGGCGCGCGCTGGCGGCAATACTCAGCCCCGGTGCCGAGCTCAAGCTGCGCGACCATCTCCTTCAGAATCCGGATGAGATCGGCAAGATCATTACACTCGTCGTGCCAGTCTCTTCTGATTTCGACCAGTTATACAAGGGAAATTTGCCGCGTACCGGTGAACATACCCGCCTCACCCGGGAGCAGATGGCATGGTTTGATGCCCTCGTTGCCGATGGCAGGATACATTACACTTTCAACCCGGGCTTTCTTCTCGGCGGCGATTCCCGCTACCCCGAACTGGCGGGTATCGGCGGCGCGGTTGCCGGTTCCTTCCATGCCCTGATGGTCTGTTTCCTGCTGTCCTTTCCTCTGGGAATCGCTGCTGCGGTTTACCTGGAAGAATTTTCGAAAGACACCCGTCTGACCCGCATCATCGAGGCAAATATCAATAACCTGGCGGCGGTTCCCTCGGTAATTTTCGGGCTGCTGGGGCTGGCGGTGATGCTCAACTTCTTCGGCCTGCCGCGCGGTACGCCGCTGGTGGGCGGCATGGTGCTGGCGCTGATGACCCTGCCGACCATTATCATCTCCTGTCGTTCATCCCTGCGTGCCGTGTCGCCCGGTATTCGCCAGGGTGCGCTTGCCATGGGTGCATCTCCGATACAGGTCACGTTCCACCAGGTGCTGCCTGCGGCGATGCCCGGCACCCTGACCGGCACCATTATCGGGCTGGCCCAGGCGCTCGGCGAGACCGCACCCCTGCTGATGATCGGGATGGTGGCCTTTATCGCCAATGTGCCGGCGACGCCCCTGGATTCCGCCGCAGCCCTGCCGGTGCAGATTTACCTGTGGGCCGAAAGTGCCGAGCGCGGATTCGTGGAGAAGACGGCGGCCGCGATCATGGTCATCATGACCTTCCTCATCCTGATGAATCTCATCGCGGTCATAATCAGGTCAAAGACACAGATAAAGGTTGAATAAGGGGTGTTATGAATACGGTATATACAATGAATGATGCGACGACTGCCAATGGCCTGATCGACAGAAGCGAGGCAAGCACCAGTACACGCAGTGTTACGTCAACCAAGGTTTCCGCGAACAAGGTCAATGTCTATTACGGGGATACCCATGCCCTGCATGACGTAACGCTGGACGTATACAGCCAGCAGATCACGGCCCTGATCGGACCCTCGGGGTGCGGCAAGTCGACTTTCCTGCGCTGCCTGAACCGCATGAACGACGTGGTCGACGGTTGCCGGGTCAGCGGCAGTATCGAACTCGATGGCAAGGATATCTACGCCGCGGACGTCGACGTCGTGGCACTGCGCAGCCGCATCGGCATGGTTTTCCAGAAACCGAACCCGTTTCCGAAGTCGATCTTTGAGAATGTCGCCTACGGGCCGAAGATTCATGGTCTCGCGGAGCACCGTACCGACCTGGAGGAAATCGTGGTCAACAGCCTGAAGAAGGCCGGACTGTTCGACGAGGTCAAGGACCGCATGCATGCGCCGGCCACCGGACTGTCGGGAGGCCAGCAGCAGCGCCTGTGTATCGCCCGCACCATATCCATCAACCCCGAGGTGGTCCTGATGGATGAACCCTGCTCGGCGCTGGATCCGATTGCCACGGCGCGTATCGAGGACCTGATGTGGGAGCTGAAGGAAAACTATTCGATCATTATCGTGACCCACTCCATGCAGCAGGCCGCCCGAGTTTCCCAGCGGACCGGATTTTTCCATCTCGGTGATCTGGTAGAGGTTGGCACCACCGAGAAAATATTCCAGAATCCCCGGGACGGCCGTACCCGTGACTACATCACCGGACGTTTCGGTTAACCCGGTATTCGAGGACTGACGACGTGGCCCTGCATTTTCTCCGAGAAATGGATCGTATCAACCAGCAGCTTATCGCTGTTGGGGGTAGTGTTGAAAAACAGGTCAACGATGCCTACGAGGCATTGTGCAAGCTCGATGTGCCTGCAGCGCAGCGGGTGATCCGCCAGGACGAGGAGGTCGACAGTGAAGAGGTGCAACTGGAGGAGGAGTGCCTCAAGTTGCTGGCCCTGTATCAACCGGTCGCGGTGGATCTGCGCCTGATCGTCTCCATGCTCAAGATCAATATGGACCTCGAACGTATCGGTGATCATGCCGCGCATATTTCCAGGATAGCCATTCGGCTTGCGGAACTCCCGCATATCGAAGTACCGCAAAGCATGCAAACGATCTACCAGCAGGCAAAGCTGATGCTGCGCAAGAGCCTGCTTGCCTTCGTGGAGGCCGACAGCACCCTGGCCGAGACGGTGCTGCGCATGGATGAAGAAGTCGATGCCCTGTGCAAGGCCACCATGCCGGGGCAGATCGAGCTGATACGCGGCAATCCCGAGGAAACCGAGCAACGGTTGATGGTTATTACCGCCTGCCGCCAGCTGGAACGCATCGGCGATCATGCGGCCAACATCGCCGAGGATGTGATCTACCTGCTGTCAGGCGATATCATCCGGCATGGCCTTGTCGACCGGTCGGTAGTCCGCGCCACCTGATTGATTCGCAACCGGGTGGCTGGGGTATAATTCGCCGCATGTTACAGCGGAGGTGAGTATGCCGACATATGATTATCGTTGTGATGCCAACGGCCAGGTGGTCGAGGTCAGGCACAGCATGAGTGAACGGCTGACGACCTGGGGTGAACTGTGCGCGCTGGCCGGCCTGGAGCCGGGTGCAACGCCGCCGGATTCGCCGGTCGAGCGCCTGATTACCGGTGGCCAGGTGGTGCGCAGTTCCAGCCTGGGGGACGGTGCCGCGCCGCCCTGCGCCAGTGGCCCCTGTTGCGGGGGCGGCAGCTGCGGTTTCCAGTAGTCGCCGCGGCGTTACTGTTTGTCGTGCGACTACTTAACCCTGCAGCCGCTGCAGGGCTTCCCGCGCGACTTCCCGCACCTCGGTGTCCGGGTCATCCAGTCGCGGCTTGAGATAGACAACGGCAGCGGGGTCGCCCGCAAGTTCCAGATAGTGACAGGCATCCCCGCGGATGCGTGCTTCCTCGTGGCGCGTCAGCTCGCCCAGACGCCCAACCAGATCCCGCAACCGGTCAGAACCGGCAAGGTCCTCCATGATGGCACTGATGCCGATGCGGATATTGAGCGGCGTTTCGGGGTTCGTAAACAACTGCAGCAGGGCTTCGAGTGCATCCGGTTCTGACTGAACCAGCGCCAGCGCCCGCGTGATCTTGCCGGTTGACAGCAGTTCCTCCAGCCAGCCGCCCAGCCCGGCTGTTGTACCGGCCTTTTCCGCCCAGCCGCGCAATTCCGTTTCCGAGCGCAATCCTTCCAGCTCAAAGGGGCCGATGCGGACCCAGGGTACGCTGCGGACACCCAGTTCCTGCGCGATATCCGGGCGCTGCTCGATATTGACGGCCCGGAATGTGCCGATGACTCCTGCCTTGACCATCGCCGAGAGCGCGTTCAGGACGGTCGGGCAGTGCGGGCAGCGGGTGCCGAGCAACAACAGTGCATCGGGTGGGGTTTTGTTGGCGGGTGTATCCATCTGGCGCTGTCTCTCAATTTGTCTCGCGGTATAATGCCCCAATAGTATGGTCAGGACGCCGGAGTCACAATGTTCTCTACCCAGTCTAACCTCAAGGCCGTGATCGGTGACTTTCATCTTGACAGGATGATGCGCTACAGCGTGTTCGTGCCGCGCCTCTACAACCTGTGCAAGTCACTCGGATTCGAGGCCGGCAAGATCATGCCGTCACGTGCTTTTTGTTCCGATGAAAGCCAGGGCTTCCCGATCATCCTGATAACCAAGCATTTCGGGACCTTCCCCTTCAATCACGGCATGGTGGGCGGGATCGTCGCAACCGATCGTCACGGCCCGCATGCGGAGCATGGCAAGGACCTGGTGATTATCCAGGCCAGCCATGTCGGCTACGACCCGGATACGCAGACATTCGGCACCTACCGCAGGTTGCAGGCCGAGGCGCATGAATGCTCCGATTCCTGCGGCAAGATCGGCGGCGTGCTCAGCTGGTATCTGGATGAATATACTTTTGCACGCGAGAACATCTTTCTCGGCAGGCGCAATGGCGACTGCATCGTGACCATCGACAACCAGCTGCTGAACGAGGGCCGCGGCGAGGGGTTGTTCCTGCAGCTTGAGCGGCTGGTGCAGATGGATAACGGCAATCCACAGCTGGTGCAGACCTTCAGTACGGCGCGTTCCTACCGGGCATCAGCAGACCTGGTCGCGATGTTGCCCGACGACAGCTGGCCTGACGACGGCAAGCGTGCCATCGGCCAGTACCTGGTGCCCGAGCTGTTCAGTTTCAAACGCAATATCATCGGTGATGTCGAAGGTCGCAGTCATCTTGAGCAGAATCTGCTGAACCCGATGCCATGGATCGTGACCTCGCATTCGCCCCTGCTGGTCGGTGCACAGGTCAACACCCAGGCCGAGTTTGACCGTGCCTTCCGTACCATCGTCAAGGAGCACGGGTATCACGGCCGGCGGCTGGTGTTTATTTCCTGCCTCAATATCGATATCTCGCCGCGTGAAGGGCAGATTTTCCCCCTGACCAAGTGCGTTCCCTGGGCGGCATTTATTCAGGATGAAAACGGCAACCATCAAACACTGGAACAGGTGGAGATCATTGCCCGCCTCGATGAACAGAGCACGGAGAACCCGGACCAGATTGACCTGGAAGATGCCATCGGCAAAATGGGCAGGGAAAAGGAAATCAGGATCCCTGTTTGAAGACTGCGAATGGGCGTGCAATATTTGCACGCCTGAACCCGGCAGCACAGGAGCTGGATATGTACGGGCTGGAAAAAATGTCGACACTGCCTGATCCGGACGAGGCCTTGCCGGGACGCAGTGAAAAGATGCCGGTGCCCGAGCGCCATTACGTGAATGGCCATTCACTGGTGCCGCCGTTCCCGCAGGACATGCAGACCGCGGTGTTCGGGCTGGGCTGTTTCTGGGGAGCCGAACGGAAACTCTGGCAGCTCAACGGGGTCTATTCCACGGCGGTTGGTTATGCCGGCGGCTATACGCCCAACCCGACCTACAAGGAAGTCTGCAGCGGCATGACCGGGCACAACGAGGTCGTGCTGGTCGTGTTTGATCCGGCAGTCATCAGTTACGCGGCGTTGTTGCGGGTTTTCTGGGAAGCACATGATCCGACCCAGGGCATGCGCCAGGGCAACGACAGGGGCACGCAGTACCGTTCCGGCATCTACTGCACCAGTGAGGCGCAACGGGCGGAGGCGCAGGCTTCGAGGGAGCGCTACCAGGTGCGCCTTGCTGCCAGTGGCCGCGGCGAGATTACAACGGAAATAATCGCCGCCCCCGAGTTTTACTATGCCGAGGACTATCATCAGCAGTACCTGGCGAAAAACCCCGGCGGCTATTGCGGGCTGGGTGGCACCGGCGTGAGTTGCAGCTGAAGCCCGGCCGCTGTCGCTGGAAACGATTGACCCGGTTGCAAAGGAGAGAATTCATGTTCATTCGCATATTTATGCTGATCACCGGCCTGACGCTACTGGCCGGCTGTGCAACCTCGCCGACCGGCCGTTCCCAGCTGGTACTGCTGCCGGAAAGCGAGATAAACCAGATGGGACTGCAGGCATTCACCACCATCAAGAAGGAAACCAAGGTCGATCGCAGTACCGTCACCAATCGTTACGTGCAGTGCGTGGCACAGGCCATCACCCGTGAGGTTGGCGGCAACTGGGAGGTGGTGGTCTTCGATGATACTGACGCCAACGCCTTCGCCCTGCCTGGCGGCAAAATAGGCGTTTATACCGGCTTGCTGAAAGTGGCCGAAAACCAGGACCAGCTGGCCACCGTCATCGGGCACGAGGTGGCGCATGTGCTGGCGCACCATTCCAACGAACGTGTCTCGCAGAAGTTTGCGGTGGAGCAGGGACTGAGTCTTATCAATGCAATAGCCAATCCCCAGTCCGGTACCGGCCAGACACTGATGGGTTTACTGGGCGTGGGAGCGCAGTACGGGGTGTTGATGCCTTATTCACGCATTCAGGAAAGCGAGGCAGATATCCTGGGGCTTGATCTCATGGCCAAGGCGGGCTTCAATCCGCGCGAGAGTACCAAACTGTGGGTCAACATGAGTCGCGCCGGAGGCGGTCAGCCGCCTGAATTCCTGTCCACGCACCCCTCCCACGGCAGCCGCATCAGTGACCTGACCGGGCACATGCCGGTTGCGCTGCAATTGCAGTCCCGGGCGCGGCAACAGGGCAAGCGCCCGGCCTGCAAGTAACCGCAGCCATGCCCGGGGCGCGCTGTGGCGGCACTGCCCTGCGGCGATATCCCCGTCGAATTGTGGGTAAATGACCGCTTGTGCGCCGACAAACCGGCACTTCCATCAGCCTTTGCTACGACCACCTGCTGTGCTATTGAAGCCGCTCACGGGTCTGTTAAGCTCTCGCCATGCAGTCACGTCGGCAGTTATTGCAACTCCTTTCTGATGGTGAATATCACTCCGGTGAAACACTGGGCCAGGCGCTGGGCATCAGCCGGATGGCCGTCTGGAAGCAGATCAAGGCCCTGCGCGAGGCGGGCGTTGAACTGCAGACCCTGCACGGCAAGGGCTATCGACTGCCGGTTGCCGTGGAACTGCTGGATCACGAACTGATTCGCCGCGCGGTTACACCTGCAACCAGGGCGGGGCTGGAATCCATCGAGGTAATGCTGGAGATTGACTCGACCAATAATCATTTGCGGACACAGGCACTTCAGGGTGCGCCCTCCGGGTCGGTTTGTCTCGCGGAGCAGCAACAGGGTGGGCGCGGTCGGCGCGGCCGCGACTGGGTCTCGCCATTCGCGGCGAACCTGTATTTTTCCCTGTTATGGCGGATCTCGGCCGGTGCCATGGCCCTGGGTGGTCTTAGCCTGGTAACAGGCATTGCCGTGGCGCGTGGCCTGCGCTGCTTCGGAATCGAGGCTGCCGGCCTGAAATGGCCGAACGACATCCTGGTGCATAACGCGAAACTGGCCGGCATCCTGATCGATGTCGTGGGTGAATCGACGGGGCCCTGTGCCGTGGTTATCGGTGTCGGGGTGAATGTGCGCATGCCACAGAGTGCTGCCGCGGGTATTGACCAGCCATGGACCGATCTGGGTTCCCTGACCGGCCAGGACGATATTTCCAGGAACCGGCTGGCTGCCTGCCTGCTCGACCAACTGCTGCCGGCGATAGCCGAGTTCGAGGCGCAGGGTCTGCAGCCGTTCATGGCGGAATGGCAGCGCTACGATATCGTGCAGGGCCGACCGGTCGATTTGCAGTTGGCAAATGGAGTCGTCAGTGGCACGGCCTGTGGGATTGATGCCGGTGGCGCACTGCTGGTGGAGACGGCAGGCGGGCGCCGGCGCTTTACTTCCGGTGAGGTCAGCGTGCGCATTACCTCATGAACCTGTTGCTTGATGTCGGCAACACGGCGGTCAAGTGGGCGTGTTTCGCTGACGACAGGCCGGGCGTCGCGGGGCGTTTCGTGCACCGCGAGGGAAATTTCGCGGCGCTGGCAGATGCCGCCTGGTCGGGGTTGCCGCCGCCGGGCAAGGTGCTGGTTGCCAATGTCGCGGGCAAGGATATGGAAGTCGCACTGACCGCATGGTGCGCGGCTCGCTGGCAGCTTCGGCCTGTTTACCTGCTCGCGGCGGCGCATGCATGTGGCGTGACCAATGCCTATCCCGATCCGGCAAGCCTGGGCATTGATCGCTGGGCAGCGCTGATCGCGGCGCATCACGGATATCCGGGTGCCGTGTGTGTGGTGGACTGCGGAACGGCTGTCACCCTGGACATGGTCACGGCTGCAGGCGAGCATCGTGGCGGGCTGATACTGCCCGGCATCGAGATGCTGCAGCAGATGCTGCTGCGGAACACGGCGCAGCTGCGCTTGTCGGGAAAGCCACCGGCAGCAACGCCGCTGGCGGATAATACCAGTGCTGGGATCTACAGTGGCGCCGTTTATATCGTGGTCGCCGCGATCGAGCGCAGCGTCGCCGACATGGGTGCGGAGCAGGGTGTAAATATCGATATCGTTATAACGGGCGGGGATGCCGGGCGTGTCTTGCCCTTGCTGCATGCTGCCGCCCATCAAGATCCGGACCTGGTACTCAGGGGGATTGCCTTGCTTGCGGGAGAAAATTGATGAGATATCTTGTTTACCTGCTGCTGCTTGCGAATGTTGGCTACCTGGGCTGGCACTTGTATCAGGACCGGGCTGCGGGCGAGGTTGTGCGTGAACTGCCGCCTTTACCAGCCGGTGCAAAGCCGCTGGTAACGCTCCACGAACTGGAGCAGCAACAGGAACAGGCGGAAGATGTCTCGGAGGTAGAGGCGCTGACTGCTTCACAGCCGCCGGGTGCGGGTATGGCGCTTGCCTGTCAGGCAATCGGTCCGTTTCTCGCGGTGGAGGACTTGCAGGCGGTTTCCGGGGAATTGCAAAACCACGGGTTGCAGACAAGACAACGTACTGCCGAGATACAAAAGCCCAACGGCTTCTGGGTTTACCTGCCGGCGATGGAGCGTGAGGAGGTGCTGCAGGCGGTCAAGAAGCTCGAGGAAAACCGGGACCGGGAATACTATGTCGGCAAGGGAAACTTCCTCGCCCTGGGAACATTCGACGAGATATCCCGGGCGGAAATCCGTCTCGAGGAGACCCGCAAGCTGGGATTTGATCCGATACTGGAAGCACGTTACGAAACGTCCACTGAACACTGGCTTGATCTCGACGAGCAAGTGCTCGCAGCGGACGTTCTGGAGGCCATCCTGCAGGACCGCCCCGGGTTGAAATTGCAGGACACCGCCTGCCCGTGAATTGCAGCACGCCGGGCATTTCTCTAGAATAGGGCGCCTTGCCCGCAGGGGCATCTGGCCGGCGTAGCTCAGTTGGTAGAGCGCCTCACTTGTAATGAGGATGTCGGGGGTTCAAATCCTCTCGCCGGCTCCATCTTTCAGTCTGGAAAGCGACCATCTGGTCGCTTTTTTTTGACATTAACCATATCGCAGTATCCCCTGAAAAACAGTCGTTGTCTCCGGGGCTCTGATGGCATAAAAAAACCCCGCCGGTTGGCGGGGTTCGGTGTTGCTGGAAGTCGTGAGCCTGTCAGGCAGGTGTCACGTTGCTTGCCTGCAGGCCTTTCGGGCCCTGCTCGACGTCGAACTTGACGCTTTGTCCTTCTGCGAGCGTCTTGAACCCGTCGCCTGCGATTGCGGAAAAGTGTACGAAGACATCTTCGCCGCCGTCAGCGGGGGCGATAAAACCAAATCCCTTGGATTCGTTGAACCACTTGACAGTACCTGTAGCCATTAAACATACCTCTGGTAAAAAATTAACGAGTATTCAATCGCAGATCGTGAACGGTATTTTACAGGAGGTGCAACGCTGGACTTCCGATATAACCTGATTCATTTGCAACTGAGACTGACGCCACCGGGTGTGCATGGAACTGGATCCTGACGTAACCTCGAGGGCAACGCCATATTACACGATTATTCGGGCGAACACCCTGTTTTTCGCAAGACGGATAGGGACAGGGTTGCCTGAAAAATCGCGCAGAATATTCCGGTTTTCAGGGTTGTAAAAAGTGCGCGCCGGGTGTGGATTATGCAGGACCTCTACTCGATGGCGGTCTCAGTGGGAACGGCTGCCGGAACATGGTGCGGGCATTTCGGATAGCAACAGCTGACGTTCATCTTCTTCCATGTTGTCGAGACGGCGTTCACGCTGCTTGCGACGTTCGGCGTATACCCTTTCCCGGTCGTTGTCTTCCAGGGGAATGCTGGCTATCGAGTCAGGATCCCGTCTGTCTTTAGAGTGTCTCATGAGTTACCCCCCTGTTATCCCCGAAAATGGAACCTGACATAACCGGGGTAGCGGCTGTGGGTAATGATTCTTGAGTCCGGCATCCCTGCATTGATTGCATCCATACAGCTTTATGCAAGGGGCAGCGGTGACCGTGATCACAAAAACAGTGTGCTTTCCTAACGAGTTCAGGTGCGGGGCCGATAAGCCGGTGTCAGTCGGGTATGTCTGTGTAACCAAATATCTACGAGGTGGACAGGAGTGGAATCGATCTGGACCAGGGCATTCAACTCATTCGGATTTATTGCGTTGCTTGTCTGTGTTGCGGTTCTGCTGACGACTATTTCCTCTACGAGCGCCGATGATGGCAGGGATCAGGCGGGAGACTTGCGCCTGCTGCGGTCTCAGGGTGCACTGATGGCTGAAAACCGGGGTACACAATCCGATTTCATTCCGCGCCACGCGCAGCACGACTGAAATACCGGTTTTCCCCGGGCAGGCGGTTTCCTCAGCTATAGCGTCGTTGCACGTAGTCATCCACCAGTTGCTGGAAGTCTGCAGCAATTGTCTCGCCTTTCAACGTGACTGTCTTGATGCCATCAACATAGACCGGGGCAACCGGGTTCTCACCCGTACCCGGCAGGCTGATGCCGATATTCGCATGCTTGCTTTCACCGGGGCCGTTGACGACGCAGCCCATCACCGCCACGGTCATTTCCTCAACTCCTGGGTAGTGCTTGCGCCACTCTGGCATCTGTGAGTGCAGGTGTTCCTGGATGGATTGCGCCAGCTGCTGAAAGTAGCTGCTGGTGGTGCGGCCGCAGCCCGGGCAGGCAACCACGGCCGGGGTGAAATGCCGCAGGCCCATGGATTGCAGCAGTTCCTGCGCGACGATGACCTCGCGGGTGCGGTCACCACCGGGCTCCGGTGTCAGCGAGATCCGGATGGTGTCGCCGATCCCGTCCTGCAACAGCACGGCCAGTGCCGCGGTCGAGGCGACGATTCCCCTGGAACCCATGCCGGCCTCGGTCAGGCCGAGATGCAGGGCGTAGTCGCACCGTGCGGCAAGCTCCCGGTAAACAGCGATCAGGTCCTGCACGCCGCTCATCTTCGCAGACAGAATGATGTGGTCGCGCGGCAGGCCGAGTGCTTCTGCCTGGGCGGCGCTTTCCAGTGCCGAAGTCACCATGATCTCGTGCATGATCTCGCGGGCATCCTTGGGATCCGGTCGCCTCGAATTCTCATCCATGAGGCGTGCAACCAGTGCCTGGTCGAGGCTGCCCCAGTTCACCCCGATACGCACCGGCTTGTCATTGCGGCAGGCGGTTTCGATCATTGCGGCATACTGTTCGTCACGTTTCTTGCCGCGTCCCACATTGCCGGGATTGATCCGGTATTTGGCCAGTAGCTGCGCGCAGTCCGGGTACTTCGCCAGCAGCTTGTGGCCATTGAAATGGAAGTCGCCGACCAGCGGAATATCCTCACCCGATGCTGCCAGTGCTGCGCAGATTTCCGGTACCGCAGCGGCGGCGGCTTCAGAATTGACCGTGATGCGGACCAGTTCGGAGCCGGCTGCGGCAAGTTCCCTTATCTGCGTGACCGTGGCTGTGACGTCGGCCGTGTCGGTGTTGGTCATGGACTGCACCACGACCGGGGCGCTGCCGCCAATCACGACCTTGCCGACGCTGACGGCGATGCTGTGGCGGGTTACGGGAACTGGGGAGGAAGTGCTCATGGCTGCGTTTCATTGCTGGTTGGCCGGGCAGGTATTGTACCAGCCAGGCGAAAAATCATTTACACCGTCAGCACATGGATAACAGGGGTGCCTGTTGTGGTGTACGGCGGAGATGCATGCGACAGGTTATGACATTCCCCGGTGTGATATCGAGGCAGGGTAAAAATAAACCATATATATCATATAGATAAATATTGCTTGCGAGATCCCTGATACTGTATACAATCACAGGTACTGTATAAACAACCAGTATGATGCCATGACCGAAGAATCACTGACCAGGCGGCAAGCGGAAATTCTTGAACTGATCCGCAGCTATATTACCGAGGAAGGCTGTCCGCCCACCCGCGCGGAGATTGCCGCGATACTCGGGTTTCGTTCCGCGAACGCAGCTGAGGACCATCTGCGCGCGCTGGAGCGCAAGGGGGTTATTGAACTGGTGCCCGGCACCTCGCGTGGTATCCGACTGGTGGAGGATGAGGCCGGCCTTCCCGTGGTCGGACGCGTCGCCGCGGGCGAGCCGATACTTGCGGAGCAGCACATAGAGGACTACTGCCAGCTGGACCCGGCTACGTTCCACCCGCGCGCCGATTATCTGCTGCGTGTCCGCGGTGACAGCATGCGGGATATCGGCATTCAGGATGGTGATCTGCTGGCCGTGCACCGGACACGGCGTGCCGAGAATGGCCAGGTCGTGGTGGCGCGTCTTGACGATGATGTGACGGTGAAGCGTTTTCGGCAGCGTGGGGCCATCGTCCGCCTGCTGCCGGAAAATCCTGACTATGAACCCATACGTGTGGACCTGCGCGAGCAGACCCTGGTTATCGAGGGTCTTGCCGTCGGCATACTGCGCAAGGAGATCGGCTAATGAACTGCGTCGGAAAACTGCACCATCGCAACGCCGGGGACAACAGGACAACCAGATGCGCATCGCGTTTGACACCCACCGGCATAACGGTGCTCGATGACATGCTGCCGGATGGTGGCTGGCCAAAGGCCGGCGTGGTGGAAGTGACGGAACCCGGTGACCGCGCCGATGCGATAGAGTTATTCATGCCGGCTGTGGCACGAATTACTCACCAGGGACGTGGTCTGGTGCTGGTTGCGCCGCCATTTGCAGCCCGCAAACGCGTCTTTACCGACACGGCCGTGAACGCCGTCAGGGTGATGCAGGTCAATCCCCATCCCGGTCGCAGTGCCCTGTGGACGGTTGAATCCCTGTTGCGATCAGGAGATTGCGGCGTCGTCATGGCCTGGCCGGGATGCGACACCGAATTGATGGACAAGCGTCTGCAGAAAGCCGCCATGCAGGGCAGGGTACTGTGCGTCCTGTTCCGACCGCCATGCCGGGGTCAGGCAGTCTCCGGCAGCAGTCTGCGTCTCGGGGTGGATGTCGATGAGGACGGCAGGATGCTTTACCTGTTCAACGGCAGGGGTGACCGGCTGGCTGGCGCGGCCTGGGATTGACCTCCGGGGAAGTTGCTATCGAGCCGTCAGGTTATTGCAGGCTTCCAGCTTGCGCAGGTTCAGCCGCTGGTTGATCTCCAGGTCCTGCGCCTCCCATTGCAGCGCGGTATGCTCGGTGAGCAGCTCATTGTATTGATAGCGCTGGTAGAGATTGAAACCAACTGACAATGCAAGGCTGATCACGACCATGGCGACAAAATCATAATTCACTTCCAGCTTCCCTCGCACTTTGCATCTCCTGGGTTGTGTGTGCTGTTATCCGGGGTACTGCCGGTTCAGGCCTTGAGCAGCGTCCATGCGCCGATGCCGATGAAACCGATGCCGGCAATATAGTGCAGGTGCTTCTCGCTGACATACTGGGAGACAAGGCCGCCGGCGAGCACGCCGATGCCCGAGGCAACGACAAGCGCCAGCGAGGCGCCGAGAAATACCGTCCACTTGCTGACCTCCTTGTCGGCTGCGAACAGCAGGGTGGCAAGTTGGGTCTTGTCACCCAGTTCGGCGATAAAGACGGCAGCAAAGACCGTCAGCAGGACTTTCATGTCCATGGATAGCGTCTCTCCGCGCTAGTTGTTTTCGGGAGAAGGGCAAATACCGAAATATTCCCTGTCCTTCATGGCATTCAGGCATTGCCCGCTGGTATAGGTCATCAGGTTGCGGTTGCTGCTGTCGTTGCGTTCCTGCTGTTCCATCTCCAGCAACTGGTGGGCGGGGTCGCAGGCTTCCGCGCTGGCACACTGGTCCTGCTGGCCGCAGACCTGGCGTACCAGTTTCTCGCAGGGTGAGTAGCCGACGATATTGACGCCTTCCCATTCCCCGGTTTCCGGCGGCGGCAGACGGCGTGATTCGATGATGTTCTCGGTGGGGACGGCAACTCCGTGATTGACGATCAGCGAGGAACCGTCCTGCATGCGGTGGACACCGTTCCAGAGCGGTATCGTGACACCGTCGCGGTTGACGGTGGCGCGGTTGCTGTCAGGATCGACGGTTACGGTACTGCCATCCTGCAGCCTGGAACTCCAGTCGGATGCCTGTGCCGGTAACAGGCATCCTGCCAGCAGGATGGCAGCCAGCCAGGGTTTGCTAGACATCGCTACATTACCTCTTTAAGTAGTATCGGGAGTGACGACAGCTACTAGACTAAAGCAGTTTCCGGGAGTTCGCCAGAATCGGCACGTCCGCTGGCAATCCCGGCGGGCGCTGTCAGGCAGCCGTACCCCGGCGGACCGCATCCTTGTATGCCTGGAACAGGGTGATCATTGTCTTCCACACCGGTCCGGGTTTGCCATCACCCACCACGGTGTCATCCAGCCGCACTACCGGCGAAATTTCGCGGGTGGAACTGGTCAGCCAGATTTCGCTGGCGGTGCGCAGTTCCGCTGCGGAAATGCCCGCTTCACGGTAGGGTACGGCATTGCCGGCGGCGAGTTCGAGGATCAGGTCGCGGGTGACGCCGGGCAGCAGTGTCGGACCCTTGGGCGGCGTGACCAGCACCCCGTTGCTTATGATGAAGATATTGCTGGCGGCGCCCTCGGTGGCATAGCCGTCCCTGATCAGGATGGCCTCGGCAGTATCGGCCTCGAGTGCCTGCTGCCGCAGCATCACATTGGGCAGCAGGGTGATCGCCTTGATGTTGCAGTGCAGCCAGCGGATGTCGGGCAGGGTGATCGCGTGGATACCCGCTTCCGCGGCAATATCACGTGGCTCGGGCAGCGGGTTGCTCATCGCGAATACCGTTGGCCGGGTGGCTTCCGGAAAGGCGTGATCGCGTTTCGGGGCCACGCCGCGCGTGACCTGCAGGTACACCGCCTGGTCACTGCCCGCATTGCGGCTGACGAGTTCCTCTAACAGGTCGCGCCATGCATCCGCCGTCAGCGGGTTGCCGATGCGCACGCCATCGAGGCTGTTCTGCAGGCGTTGCAGGTGATGTGTCAGGCGAAACAGCCTGCCGCCGTAAACCGGGATGACCTCGTAGACGCCGTCGCCGAACAGGAAGCCGCGGTCCATGACGGGGACACAGGCGTCTTCCAGCGGCAGGAAGCCGCCGTTCAGATAGGCTGTCGTCATGTCTGCGTGCCGGCGCTATTCGAAGTACAGCAGGGCTTCATCCGTGATCCGCTGCCAGAAGGAGCCTTCGCCGACAGCATGCAGGCTGACCAGCGGTTGTTCGGCAATGATCTCGTCCCCGAGTTTGACCTGGACGGTGCCCAGGTCCTGGCCTGCGGCGACCGGGGCGATGATGAGGTTGTTGATGCTCATGGAGGCATCCAGTGACTTGTACTGGCCGCGCGGGATGGTCACGTAGAGCGCCCTGGCGAGTCCGAGGATGGCGGTGTCGGTTGATCCCTTCCAGATGCGCGAGGTGGTCAATTTGGTGCCGGCATCGTACAGCTTGTGGGTTTCAAAGAAACGGAAACCGTAATTCAGCAGGGCCTGGCTGGCCTCGATGCGTGCATTTTCACTGCTGGTGCCCAGCACCACGGTGATCAGCCGCATGCCGTCCTTGAGGGCTGAGGTTACCAGGCAGTAGCCGGCAGACTCCGTGTGGCCGGTCTTGATGCCATCCACACTCTCATCCTGCCACAACAGCTTGTTGCGGTTGTACTGGGTGATCTCGTTGAAGGTGAACTCCTTTTGCGAGTACCACTTGTAGTATTCCGGGTACTGCTCGATGGTCAGCGCGGCGAGCCTGGCAATGTCCCGGGCGGTCATGTAGTGCTGCTCGTCCGGCAGTCCCGTGGAGTTCATGAAATGGCTGCCGGTCAGCCCGATTTCCTCGGCGTGCCGGTTCATCAACGCGGCGAAGGTCTCCTCGCTGCCGGCGATGTGCTCGGCCAGCGCCACGGTCGCGTCATTGCCGGACTGGATGATCAGGCCGAGCAGCAGGTCCTCTACCGAAACCTGCTTGCCCACCTCGACGAACATGCGCGAACCCGGTGTGCGCCAGGCCTTTTCACTGATGGTGACCATGTCGCTGAGCGCCAGGTTGCCGGAAGCCAGTTCGTTGAAGACGATGTGGGCAGTCATCATCTTGGTGATGCTGGCCGGTTCCACCGGGGCGTCGGCATTCTCCTCGGCGATGATCCTGCCGCTGTGAAAGTCCTGGATGACGAAGGACTTGGCGCCGGTGGAGGGGGCTTTCGGGATTGGCAGGTCGGCTGTCCGGGCGGCGCCCGAAAAGAGGCTTGAATATGTCAGGATAACTAATATAAACAATAACTTGCGCATGTTCGTCCTATTGGCGTTAGTGGTTCTTCAGGCTGCCTGCATTGTCCGTATGTGGGCGGCCGTTTGCAACGCCCGTCGCTGGCTATTGAACTATGGAACGGCTTTCGTTGATCCCCAGTGGCTTGAGTGCGCGTGCTACCCGGTCCGCCTCGGTGGTATTGGTGAGTGGTCCGACCTGTACCTTGTAGAAAGTGCCCGTCGTACCGGTTGTTTCCACGACGCGGACATCGCCGATCTGCTGTTCCAGGATCTCGTTGCGGAGACGTTCGGCATTTTCCGGGCTGCTGAAGGCCCCGACCTGCAGGTACAGGTTTTCTGCGACAGTGGTTGTCGATGTTGCAGGCGCTGCCGGGGTGACGGCCGCCAGTTGCCGGGTGCCGTCGCTTTCCGTGTCGATGGCCCTGACCTCCACCTTGCCCGTGCCCTTGCCGAGGATGCCCAGCTTGGCCGCGGCGCTGTAGGACAGGTCGATGATACGGTCGTCGTGAAATGGCCCGCGGTCATTTACCTTGACGATGATGGTCCGGCCGTTCTGCAGATTGGTGACCTCGACATAGGTCGGCAACGGCAGGGTTTTGTGCGCCGCGGTCATGCCGTAGAGGTCGTAGGGTTCGCCGCTGGAGGTGCGCTTGCCATGGAACTTGGTGCCGTACCAGGAGGCCTTGCCGCGTTCGCTGTAGCCCTTGCTGGAGGGCAGGGTGTAATAGCGCTGGCCGTACACCACGTAGGACTCCGGATTGCCGTAGCGGCTGCGGGGTTCCGCCCTGGGGATGGCGTCCGGGATTGCCGAGACATCGATCGGGTTGGCGGGAGCCGCGTCCTGCGGTTCGGTTATTTTGCTGGTGGTCGAGCAGCCTGCGAAGCAGACGGCTAGCATGGTCATTGCGGCAATACGGAGCGATGTCTTCATGGCGCTGGACTCCTGCACACGGGTTCTCCCGGAACCTGTTGCTGAAAATATCCTGATCGATTTCCCGTTGCCGGGGCTAGTCATTCTGCGACAGGCTGGCTTCATAGGCTGCACGAATATCTTCACTTAGCTGGTAGACCGCCATGGCATACAGCGGGCTGTGATTATAGCGGGTGATCACGTAGAAGTTGTTGAAGCCCAGCCAGTATTCGGGGCCGTCCTGCTGCTCGAAGGCGATCAGGGCGGCCTCCAGGTCGTCCGGCATTTCGGTGATCGGGGTGACGCCATCGTGGCGCATGGCATGCAGTACGGTGTTCGGCTTGTAGCCAAGGTCCAGCAGGGGCTGGTAAGCATCGCCGCTAACCTCGGCGCGTACCGTGACCGGCGCGCCCTGTTCCCAGCCATGCCTGTGAAAATAGTTGGCGACGCTGCCGATGATGTCCATCGGGCTGCCCCACAGGTCGCGTTTGCCGCTGGCGTCGAAATCGACTGCGTAATTACGGTAGCTGCTGGGGATGAACTGGCCGTAGCCCATGGCGCCGGCATAGGAGCCGGTTGCGCTGAGCAGGTCGATGTCCTCCTCGCGGGCGAGCAGCAGGAACTGTTCCAGTTCACTGGTGAAAAATTTACTGCGTGGCGGGTAGTCGAAGGCCAGGGTGGCCAGCGCATCCAGCACCCGGTGGCGCCCGGTGTTGCTGCCGTAGCGGGTTTCGACCCCGATGATGGCAACCACGACTTGCGGGTCGACGCCGAAGGCCTTCTCTGCCTTTGCCAGGATATCCGCATGCTGCTTCCAGAACGCAACCCCGCCTTCGATGCGGCTGGCGGTCAGGAAGATCTTGCGGTATTCGTACCAGGCCAGCCGCTTCTCCGCCGGCTTGCTCATCAACTCGATAATATCGTCGCGGCGTTCCGCCTGGGCGAGCACGTCCAGCAGTTCAGCGCGGTTGAAGTCATGCTTTTCGACCATGACGGCGATGAATTCCTGCACCTGTGGCTCGCTGCCGTATTCGGCCTGGGCGGCCGTGCCTGTCAGTGCCAGCAGGCACGTAAATAATCCTGTTTTCAGGGTGCTTGACCGCATCAATACCTGTCCCCCGGGGTAGCTGATTGTGCGCATTCTAGCATTGATCGGAGCCTAGGTTGCGAGGAGTTTGCGATGCGTCTGGATCGACATCAGGATGCCGAAACCTGCCATCAGCGTAACGATCGAGGTGCCGCCGTAACTGATCATCGGCAGTGGCAGTCCGACCACCGGCAACAGCCCGGTCACCATGCCGGTGTTGACGATGAAATAAACAAAGAAGGTCATGGCGAGACTGCCCGCCAGCAGCCGCGTGTAGGTGTCCTGCGCCTGGATGGCGATCATGATGCCGCGGATTACGATGATGCTGTAGAGCGTGAACAGCACCAGGATGCCGAGGAAGCCGAACTCCTCGCCGAGTACCGCGAAGATAAAATCCGTGGAGCGCTCCGGAAGAAAGTCCAGCTGCGACTGGGTGCCGTTCATCCAGCCCTTGCCGTACAGGCCGCCGGAGCCAATGGCGATTTTCGACTGGATGATGTGGTAGCCGGAGCCCAGCGGGTCCTGCTCGGGGCTCAGGAAGGTGATGACGCGCTGGCGCTGGTAGTCGTGCATGTAATGCCAGATCAGCGGTGCGGCGGCAGTGACCAGCACACTGAAAAAGGCCAGCAGCCGCCATTGCAGGCCCGCCAGAAAGACCACGAAAAAACCGGAGCACGCAATTAGCAACGCTGTGCCCAGGTCGGGCTGCTTGGCGATCATCAGCATGGGAACGGCGATCAGCACGGCGGCGGTCAGCAGCTGCCAGTGGTCCGGCGGCAGGCGGATATCCGCAAGATACCAGGCGACCATCATGGGGACCGCCAGTTTCATCATTTCCGAGGGCTGGAAACGCACGAAATACAGGTTCAGCCAGCGTTGTGCGCCACCGCTGATCTCCCCGGTGAGCAGCACCGCCAGCAGCAGCAGGACCCCGACAACGAACAGCCAGGGCGTGAGACGCAGCAACACCCGCGGCGGGAACTGGGCAATGACGAACATGCCGGTATAGGCGATGCCGAGGCGCACCAGTTGCCGCTCGATCAATGCCATGTCGCCGCCGCCTGCACTGTAGAGCACGATCAGGCCCATGGCCGAGAGCGTGACCAGGGTGACCAGCAGCGGTGCATCCAGGTGTGCACGGTATTGCCAGCCGCGCTGGCTGGCATCCTCGCGGTGGCGCGTCAGGGCGCCGTTCATGGCGAGGTATCCTGCAGGTAGGCGTCCAGGATGGCGCGCGCAATCGGCGCGGCAACCGAACCGCCGCCGCCGCCGTTTTCCACGATGACGGCAACCGCAATTTGCGGTTGTTCCACCGGGGCAAAGGCGATGAACAGGGCATGGTCGCGCAATTTTTCCTCGATCGCCTCGGCGTCGTACTTTTCTTCCTGCTTCAGACCGAATACCTGGGCCGTGCCGGTCTTGCCGGCGATCTTGTAAGGGCTGTCGACACCGATTTTGCGGGCGGTACCACGGGCGCTGTGCACCACGTCGAGCATGGACTTGATCACCACATCCCAGTGCGTCTGTTCGTTAATGGTAATGGTTTCCAGCAGGCGCGGGTGGTGTGGCTGCAACTCGTTGCTGCCTGCCACCTGTTCCGCCATCACGATATTGGGTTGCAGTATGCGGCCGCCATTTGCCAGCGCGGCGGTTGCGGTTGCCAGCTGGATCGGCGTGGTCAGGAAAAATCCCTGGCCGATGCCGGTAATGATGGTTTCCCCGGGAAACCATGGCTGGTCGCGGTCCTTGCGCTTCCAGGCCTGTGACGGCAGCAGGCCCGGCCGTTCGCCAAGGATGTCGATGCCGGTCCTGTGGCCGAAGCCGAAGTGGCTCAGGTAGTCATGGATGCGGCCGATTCCGAGCGACAGCGCCAGGTCATAGAAATACACGTCACAGGACTGCACGATGGCGTCGTGCAGGTCCACGGTGCCATGCCCGGTTCGCTTCCAGTCACGGTACTTGCGACTGTTGCCGGGCAGCATATAGAAACCCGGGCAGTAGTTCTTGGAATGAATCCCGGTGATGCCCTGCTCCAGGCCGGCCAGGCCCATGAACGGCTTGACCGTGGAGCCGGGCGGGTACTGGCCGCGCAGGGCACGGTTGAACAGGGGTTGTTTCTCGTCATCCCGCAAGGCCGCGTAGTCGCCGTACTCAATGCCGTTCACGAACGGATTCGGGTCATAGGTCGGCAGGCTGACAAAGGCCAGCACATCACCATTGTTCGGGTCGATGGCAATTGCCGAGCCGGAGAAATCACCAAAGGCGCGTTCCGCCGCTGCCTGGACGCGCGAGTCGAGCGTCAGGTAGAGATTGTGGCCCGATACCGGTGCTACGCGGTTGAGCACCCGCAGTACCCGGCCCTGGGCCGTGGTCTCGACCTGCTGCAGGCCGACCTTGCCGTGGAGCAGATCCTCGTAGCTCTTTTCTATGCCGTTCTTGCCGATGTGGGTGGTGCCGCGGTAGTTCGACGTGTCGAGGTCTTTCAGGGCGCGTTCATCGATGCGCCCGACGTAACCCAGCGCGTGCACCGCCAGTTCCCCCCGCGGGTAATGCCGCGCCAGGCCCGCGGTGATGTCCACGCCCGGAAAGCGATGGCGGTTGGCCGAGAAGCGCGCCACCTGCACGTCGTCGAGGTGGAACAGCAGCGGCACCGCCTCGAAGCCCGGCTTGCGCTTGCGCAGCTTGTCAAAGCGGCTACGGTCGACCTCGCGAATTTCGAGGATCTCCTCCAGCGCGCTGAGGGTGGCGTCCATGTCATCCACCTGTTCCGGCGTGATCTCCAGGCGGTAGGAAGGCAGGTTTTCCGCGAGCACGATGCCGTTGCGGTCAAAGATCAGCCCGCGGTTGGGGGGTATCGGCTGCAGCTTGACGCGGTTGTCCTCCGACAGGGTGGTGAAGTGTTCGTGCGCGATAACCTGCAGGTAGAACAGCCGTGCGAACAGGACCAGCACCAGGATGCCGCTGAATACCAGCATCACGATCGCCCGGTTCATGATTAACCGGGATTCGAAAAAATAGTCCTTGAGCGTCGCGGGATTCGGCATGCGACAGTACCTAGTTCACGCGGAAGCCACGCCGCAGGCTGCGCAGGATCCCGTACACCAGTGGCCAGATCAGCATGCCCAGCAGCGACGGCGCCCAGAAAAACCAGGGGGCGCCGGGCCGGCCGATCATGCGGCTGATCCAGAGCGTCAGCAGCTGGTGCAGCATCAGCAGCACCAGCACGGTCAGGGCCTGCTGCCAGACCGGAAACAGTCGCACGCGCTGGTGGAATTTCAGCGTCAGGTAAGCCACGAACGCCAGTGACACGGCGTGCTGGCCCAGCAGTGAGCCGGTGAGCATGTCGACCGCCAGACCCAGCAGCCAGCCGCTGCTGACGCCAACCCGGTCAGGCAGTGCCAGGCACCAGTAGATCAGCACCAGGCCAGCCCAGTCCGGACGCAGGTAGCGCCCCCATTCCGGCAGCGGAATGACAGTCAGTACCAGTGCCGCGATAAACGTGAACAGGATGACGCCGCCGCCGTGATGCCTGACCAGGGTCATGGCGTTGTCGCCCCGGCTTCCGGCGTAGTGGCGGTTGCAGCGGCGTCGTCACTGTCAGCAGTATCAGTTTCAGCAGTGTCGCTGACTGTGTCGGCGGGGGCTTCCGGCGGTGCCAGTTCGGTGGCTTCCAGTATGGTGGTTTCTCCCGGCCACACCAGCAGGACTTCCCGGCTGCGGTTCAGTTGCGCCAGCGGCGTGGCCACGACCTGGGAAAAGGTCCGTCCGGGATCGTGCTGCACGGCGCTGACGACCGCGACCGGGTAACCGGGCGGAAACCGGCCGCCCAGTCCGGAGGTGATCAGCAGGTCGCCTGGCTGGATGTCGGCGCTGTTGGGTATGTAGGGGAGGTCAAGCCGGTTGATGGTGCCGCTGCCCAGTGCAATGGAACGCAGCCCGTTGCGGTTGACCTGCACCGGGATGGCGTGCGCGGTGTCGGTGATCAGCACGGCCGTGGAGGTATAGGGGCCGGCATGCACGATCTGGCCCATGACGCCCTCGGCATCCAGCAGTGGCTGGCCCGCGTAAATGTCGTCCAGTTGCCCCTTGTTGATGACGATCTGGTGTTTGTAGGGGTCGAGGTTGACCGATAGCAGTTCCGCGATGATTACCTTCTCGCCGACCTCAAAGGACGAGTCCAGCAGTTCCCGCAGACGAATGTTTTCCGATTCCAGTGCGGCCAGCTTCTGCATCTGTGCCTTTTGCATGAAAAGCTGGGTGTGCAGGCTGTCATTCTCTTCCTGCAGATGGCGCCGGGTCGCCAGTGATTCACTGAACCAGTCGGAAATGGTGTCGGGTACCTCGACCAGCAGCTGGATGGGATAGATCGCGACCGACAGGCCGGCGCGCACCGATTCCAGGCTCTTGTACTTGTGGTCCATGACCATCAGCACGGCTGACAGCGCCGCGAACACGATCAGGCGTGCCGTGATGGAGGGTCCTTGTGTAAAGATGAGCTTGATCGGGCACCCCGTCTTGCAATGATATTAACGGGCAGGTGTCCTGCCGCTTCCGGGACGTATTCTAGCCCGGATTTCTCACCGGGATCCCGGATGCTGGCGCAGGACTCGTGTGCCTGGACGCCGCTGTGGAGCGAAGATGGCAGCCGTAGCTACCATCTGAGTGAACAGCAAGTACAGGTGCACGAGGACCAGCCAGGGCCGGGATAGGCATCTCCGGTATAGACACTGTTTTCTGGTTGCGCACCATTATCTCTACACCTTAACAGAATGTGGTATTCCAACGCCGCCCGGTGAGGAATGCGGGCTGCTGCACCCGGGCGGGTGATGATTATTCTACGGTAAAGACGTCTCCGCCGCGCTCGTCGAACAGTTCGAGTGCGCGGCCGCCGCCACGGGCGACGCAGGTGAGCGGGTCGTCGGCCACCACAACCGGCAGGCCGGTCTCCTCCATCAGCAACTTGTCGAGGTCGCGCAGCAGTGCGCCGCCGCCGGTCAGCACGATGCCGCGCTCGGCGACATCGGCGCCCAGTTCCGGCGGGGTCTGTTCCAGCGCGGTCTTGACCGCACCGACGATGCCGGCCAGCGGTTCCTGCAGGGCCTCGAGGATTTCATTGCTGTTGAGGGTGAAGCTGCGCGGAATGCCCTGTGACAGGTTGCGTCCCTTGACCTCGATTTCCCTCACTTCCTTGCCGGGGTAGGCGGAGCCGATTTCATGCTTGATGCGTTCGGCGGTCGCTTCGCCGATAAGGGTGCCGTAGTTGCGGCGCACATAATTGATGATGGCGTCGTCGAAACGGTCACCGCCGATGCGTACCGAGGAGGAATACACGATGCCGTTCAGGGAGATAACCGCGACCTCCGAGGTGCCGCCGCCGATGTCCAGGACCATTGAACCGCGCGCCTCGTCCACCGGCATGCCGGCGCCGATGGCTGCCGCCATGGGTTCCTCGATCAGGTAGACCTCACGCGCACCGGCGCCGGCCGCGGATTCGCGAATGGCGCGGCGTTCCACCTGGGTGGAGCCGCAGGGTACGCAGATCAGTACCCGCGGGCTGGGCTTGAAGAAGCGTGCCTCGTGAACCTTGTGGATGAAGTGCTGCAGCATCTTCTCGGTAATGGTGAAGTCGGCGATCACGCCGTCCTTCAGTGGCCGGATGGCGGTGATGTTGCCGGGGGTGCGCCCGAGCATCAGTTTGGCCTCGCCACCCACGGCCGCAATGCTCTTGGGTCCGCCCGGCCCACGGTCCTGGCGAATGGCCACCACGGAGGGTTCGTTCAGCACAATGCCCTGGCCGCGCACGTAGATAAGTGTGTTGGCGGTGCCCAGATCAATGGACAGGTCATTCGAGAATATCCCAAACAGGCTTTTGAGTAGCATCTGGCTCCGGTCCGTGAAAGTCTGGCAAAAATAAAGCGGGTAATCTATCAACGGGTGGCGTCCGGGGCAAGGAAAACACCCGGCAAGGGTGCGAAAACCGCCATTGCGGGGTGTGATGCGTGGTGTCATGCGGTTTTTTTATGTGCTACCTTTGCGCCCTGATTCTGGCCGAGCAACCCCGAACGGAAACTGTCATGGCGCTTGATGCCGCGGATGTTGAAAAAATCGCCCACCTCGCCCGGCTGGGTGTCGATGCCGGGGATATTCCCGATTATTGTCGCAGCCTGTCGGATATCCTGGCCTTCGTGGAGCAATTGAATGCGGTGGACACCACGGGTGTAGAACCGCTGGCGCATCCCCTGGAAGCCACCCAGCGACTGCGCCCCGACGTCGTGACGGAAACGGATAATCGCGAAAACTTCCAGCAGGTTGCGCCGCAAACCGAGGCCGGCCTCTACCTCGTGCCGAAGGTGATCGAATAGCACCTGACGCCGCGGCACGTATTCCAGATTACAGCACGAAATCCCGGTATCCAGTCCCATGCACCAGAAAAGCCTTGTTGAACTTGCCGCCGGCTTGCGGAATGGTCAATTCTCGAGTGAGGAGCTGACGCGCGCCTGCCTGGAACGGATCCGGCGCTTCGATGGCGAACTGAACAGCTTCATCAGCGTCACCGAGGCCGAGGCCCTGGCGGCGGCGCAGGCGGCCGATGCGCGCATCCGCTCCGGCGAGGCCGGGCCATTGACCGGGATTCCCTTCGCCCACAAGGATATCTTCTGCACCCGTGGGGTCAGAACCAGCTGTGGCTCGCGCATGCTGGACAATTTCATCGCTCCCTATGACGCCACCGTTACCCGCAAGCTGCTGGATGCCGGTGCCGTGATGCTGGGCAAGACCAACATGGACGAGTTCGCCATGGGGTCATCCAACGAGACCAGCTGGTACGGGCCGGTGCGCAATCCCTGGGATACCGCGAGGGTTCCCGGCGGTTCTTCCGGTGGTTCGGCCGCGGCCGTCGCCGCGCGCCTGGTGCCGGTCAGTACCGGGACGGACACCGGCGGTTCCATCCGCCAGCCGGCCGCGCTCTGCGGCATCACCGGCCTGAAGCCGACCTACGGGCGCGTCTCGCGCTATGGCATGATCGCGTTTGCCTCCAGTCTCGACCAGGGCGGGCCGTTCACCCGCACGGCCGAGGATGCCGCCCTCATGCTGGCCGCCATGGCCGGTTTCGACGCGCGCGATTCCACCAGCGTCGAGCGGCCGGTGGAGGATTACGCGGCCTCCCTGAACGAGCCCCTGCAGGGGCTGAGAATCGGGGTGCCGCAGGAATACTTCAGCGCCGGTCTCGATAGCGCCGTGGCTGACGCCATCGAGGCCGCGCTGGCGGAATACCGCAGGCTCGGGGCCGTGGTGAGCGAGATCAGCCTGCCGCACACCCACCTCGCGGTGCCGGCCTACTACGTGGTGGCACCGGCGGAATGCTCCTCCAACCTGTCCCGATTCGATGGCGTGCGTTTCGGTCACCGCGCGGCGGATCCGGAAGACCTGACCGATTTATACGAGCGCTCGCGCGGCGAGGGCTTCGGCGCGGAAGTGAAGCGCCGCATCCTGATCGGCACCTACGCGTTGTCAGCCGGATACTACGACGCCTATTACCTGAAAGCGCAGCAGGTGCGGCGCCTGATCCGCGAGGATTTCATGCGTGCCTTCGACGACGTGGACGTCATCATGGGCCCGACCGCGCCCTCGGTGGCCTTCCGGCTGGGCGAGAAGGCGGATGACCCGGTGAGCATGTATCTCTCCGATATCTATACTATTGCCGCGAACCTTGCCGGCCTGCCCGCACTGTCGATCCCGGCGGGCTTCGTCGACGGGATGCCGGTTGGCCTGCACCTGGTGGGCAACTACTTTGCCGAGGGACGCCTGCTGAACGCGGGCCACCAGTACCAGCAGGTAACGGACTGGCACACGCGTTGTCCGGCAGGGTATGAGTAGTATGTTTTTGTGTCGCGAAACAAGGGGCAGACGTAGCCCGGATGGAGCACGGCGGAATCCGGGAAATGCTATGCATATCCCCGGATTACGGCCCGCGTGGCCTGCATCCGGGCTACCTGTTTTCAGGTATAGCTGACTATGCAATGGGAAACCGTCATCGGGCTGGAGATACACACCCAGCTGGCCACGAACAGCAAGATCTTCTCCGGCGCCTCGACCACCTATGGTGCGGAGCCCAATACCCAGGCCTGCGCGGTCGACCTCGGCCTGCCGGGCGTACTGCCGGTGCTGAACGCGGAAGTGGTGCGCATGGCGGCGATGTTCGGACTCGCCACGCACTCGACGGTCGCACCGCGCTCGGTGTTCGCGCGCAAGAACTATTTCTACCCGGACCTGCCCAAGGGCTACCAGATCAGCCAGTTCGAGCTGCCCATCGTGCACGACGGTTACCTGGACATCGAACTGGAGGACGGGACAGTCAAGCGCATTGGCATCACCCGCGCGCACCTCGAGGAGGACGCCGGCAAGTCGCTGCACGAGGACTTCCACGGCATGACCGGGATCGACCTGAACCGCGCCGGCACGCCGCTGCTGGAAATCGTCTCCGAGCCGGACATGCGCTCGGCGAAAGAGGCGGTGGCCTACATGAAAAAGATCCACTCGCTGGTGCGCTATCTCGGCATCAGCGACGGCAACATGCAGGAAGGCTCGTTCCGCTGTGACGCCAATGTGTCGATGCGCCCCGTTGGCCAGGCCGAGTTCGGCACCCGTGCCGAGCTGAAGAACATCAACTCCTTCCGCTTTGTGGAGCAGGCGATCAACTACGAGGTCGAGCGCCAGATCATGATCCTCGAGGGCGGTGGCAAGGTGGTGCAGGAAACCCGGCTGTTCGATCCCGACAGGTACGAGACCCGCTCCATGCGCAGCAAGGAGGAGGCGAACGACTATCGCTACTTCCCGGACCCGGACCTGCTGCCGGTGGAACTGGATGCGGCGTTCATCGAGTCCGTGCGGCAAAGCCTGCCGGAACTTCCGGATGCCCGGAAAGCGCGCTGTGTCGCCGACTACGGGCTGTCCGACTACGATGCGAGCGTGCTGACCGCCTCGCGGGAACTGGCCGACTACTACGAGGCCGTGGTGGCGGCGGCAGGCGGGCAGGGCAAGCTGGCCGCCAACTGGGTGATGGGCGAGTTTTCCGCGGCCCTCAACCGCGACGGCCGGGACATCGTCGACTCACCGGTGAGTGCCGCCGCTCTCGGCGGCCTGCTGCAGCGCATTGAGGACGGTACGGTCTCCGGCAAGCTGGCCAAGCAGGTATTCGAGGCGATGTGGAACGGCGCCGGCAGTGCCGACGAGGTCATTGAGCAGCAGGGCCTGCAGCAGATCTCCGATGCCTCCGCCATCGAGGGCATTATCGCGGAGGTGCTGGCGAGCAGTCCCAAGCAGATCGAGCAGTACCGCAATGGTCAGACCAAGTTGCTGGGCTATTTTGTCGGCCAGGTCATGAAAGCCACCCAGGGCAAGGCAAACCCGAACCAGGTCAACGAACTGCTCAGGAAAAAGCTGGATGGGTAACTGAAAATTGCCTGGCGCGAGTAGCCCGGGTGCAGGCCCGAAGGGACAGAACCCGGGGAAATCTGTGATCATCCCCGGATTGCGCTCGGCAATTGCTCCTGCATTGCTCTACCACCTACATCCCTGTAGGCGTTCGCTCCATCCGGGCTACCGGACTGAACCATTCCCCGGAAACGACTGAACGATGCGAATCATCGCCGATGAAAATATTCCCTGCGTGGCGAAGGCGTTTGCCTCGCTGGGCGAGGTGACGCTGCTGTCGGGACGCGGCATGCAGGCAAGCCAGGTGCATGACGCAGACATCCTGCTGGTGCGCTCGGTGACGCGCGTCGATGCGCACTTGCTTGCCGGGTCAAACGTGCAGTTCGTCGGTTCGGCCACCATCGGTTTCGATCATGTCGACCGTGCATACCTGCAGCAGCAGGGCATCGGTTTCTCCACGGCGCCGGGCAGCAATGCCACTTCCGCGGCCGAGTATGTCGTCAGCGCGCTACTGGCGCTGGCTGCGCAGCAGGGGTTTGATCCGTCAGGCAAGACGCTCGGTATTATCGGCTGCGGCAATGTCGGCTCGCGGGTGCGGCACAAGCTTGCGGCGCTGGGCATGCACTGCCTGGTGAACGATCCGCCACTGCAGGCACAGGGTGGCCATGATGATTTCGTTGATCTGGACACGGTGCTGCAGGCCGATGTCATCACGGTGCATGTGCCCTATACCCGGGAGGGGCCATACCCGACGCACCACCTGGTCGATGCGGCCTTCCTGGCGCGGCTGCGGCCCGGGGCGGTGTTCATCAATACCGCCCGCGGCGCCGTTGCCGACAATGCCGCGCTGGATGCATTGCTGGAAAGCCGTTCCGACCTGTCCGTGGTGCTGGATGTCTGGGAAGGCGAGCCGGACATCAGTATGTCCCTGCTGGAAAAAGTGCAGCTGGGCACGGCGCACATTGCGGGTTACAGCCTGGACGGCAAGTTGCGCGGTACTGAAATGATCTACCGCGCAGCCTGCGCGCATTTCGGTCGGCCGCTGCAGTGGCAGGCGGCGGATGACCTGCCTGCCGGGTTATCACTGGATCTGCGCGAGCTGCGGGCGGCGCCGTTGCTGACGCAGCTGCAGGCGGCCGTGTTCGCCTGCTATGACATTCGCCATGATGATGCCAGCCTGCGTGAACTGGCGGCGTTGCCGGCCGCCGGGCGCCCCGGCCGTTTCGACCGCCTGCGCAAGGAGTACCCGGTGCGGCGCGAATTTCCGCAGGCAAGCATTACGACCGGTGATCCGGATGGGGAGCTGGCACGGGTACTGGCCACGCTGGGATTCTGCGTGACAGGTTGATCCCGTAGCCGGATGCAGCGTAGCGGACTCCGGGCTTTTCGGTCGGAGGTTCAACCACCATTCCGGATTCCGCGTTGCTCCATACGGGCTACGTGGCTCGGGGCTTTGCCGAGCCTGCGCTGCCGCAGGTCGGACACGCCGGGTCACGATTCAGCTTCAAAGTCCGCCATTCATGCGTCAGCGCGTCGAACACCACCAGGCGGCCGGTGAGGGTGTCACCCAGGGAGAGCAGGACCTTGAGTGCCTCCAGCGCCTGCAGCGAACCGATAATCCCGACCAGCGGCGCCAGCACGCCGTTTTCCGCGCAGGTTTGTTCCGTATCTTCGCCATCCCGGTAAAGACACTGGTAGCAGGGGCTGTCTGCCTTGCCGGCGTCGAACACCGCGACCTGGCCTTCCAGGCGTATCGCGGCGCCGGAGACCAACGGGATCCGGTGCCTGACGCAGGCGGCATTGACGGCAAAGCGGGTGTCGAAATTGTCGCTGCAGTCGAGCACCACCCGGGACTGCCGCACTTCCGCGTCAAGCTGTTCACCCTGTAAGCGGGCTCCGATCGGGGTAACCTTCACATCCGGGTTGATCGCGCGCAGGGTGTCGCTCGCCGAGGTCGCCTTGGGCCTGCCAATGTCGCTGTCCTGGTGCAGCAACTGGCGCTGCAGATTGGACAGTTCCACCACGTCATGGTCGGCGATAACCAGGTGCCCCACGCCCGCGGCCGCGAGGTACATGGCCGCCGGCGATCCCAGTCCGCCCGCCCCGATGATGAGCGCGCGGGACGCCAGCAGTTTTTCCTGGCCGGCCACATCGACCTGCGGCAGCATGATCTGCCGGCTGTAGCGGAGTAACTGGTCATCATTCATGGTGGGGAAACGTAAAAGGTGAAAAGTGAGAAGTTAAAAGTTAAAAAATAGTGAAAAGTTAGAAGTGAAAGGTAAAAAGAATGATGGCCACGGAATCCACGGAAGGACACGGAAAAATAACAAGTGATAAGTCTTCACCATCACTTCTCACTTTTTACTTATTACTTTCTAAAGATAGCGCCGCAGGTATTCAGGTCGCTGGTCGCGGCAGCCGTGCGGGCGCCGCAGGTAGCGGGTGATGAAGGCATCCCGCGTGCATTCCGCCTGGTCAGGGCGGCAGTTGCTGCATTCGATATCTTCAATGTAGTAGCAGAGGCCGCGCATGACGCGGCAGAAGACCCCGGGATGCAGGCGGTAGCCGAATTCGGTCAGCAGTGCCTCGATGATTTGCATGGTGATCTGGCGGACATTGTAGCTGACGACCAGGCGGTTCGTGCCGGTCACGCGCACCCGCAGGACGCCCCTGACATCACGCAGCAGCACGACTGCCGACTCAACGGAGACCGGGCCCTGCTGCGGACCGGTAAGCCGAATGCTGCGCTGTTTGATTTTCTCTAACACACTATCATCCTAGCGTCGTCGGGTGAAATAGCAAGCGCCTGGCGCGGTTCCCGTGAATACCCCCCGTCGTTGCAATATCCCTCCTGTAGGAGCGCCGGCCTTCGGCGCGATTGCCTGAAGGCGGTATCGCGCTCAGGAGAGCGCTCCTACCCGGCTCGACGCACCTGTAGGAGCCGTCCATCGGCGCGATTATCTGAGACAAGCATCGCGGCCAGCTGGCCGCTCCTGCAATCGTGTTCAACCGCCCATTAACCGATTGATTCGTTTCAGGGATGTCCCGCCAGTGCGGGCCGCCGACCGGCGGCGACCCTGCCGTGGCCGGCGTCGTCCGGGTAATCCTGCACCGCCTCATAGCCGCATGCTTGCAGCAGGCGGGTTGCTGGTTCTGACTGGTCGTAGCCGTGTTCCAGCAGCAGCCAGCCGTGCGGGCGCAGCCGTGTGATGGCGCAACGGGCGATCTGCTGCAGGGCATCCATGCCCTGCGGTCCCGCGGCAAGCGCGTTGCGCGGTTCGAAGCGCACATCCCCCCGGGTGAGGTGGACGTCGTCCTTCGGGATGTAGGGCGGGTTGCTCACGATCAGGTCGAACGGCGTATCGGGCAGCGCGGCGCACCAGTCCCCGGCCACCCATTGCACGCTTGAAATACCCAGTTGTTCCGCATTGGCCGCAGCCACCGCCAGCGCGGCTGGCGAGATGTCGGTCGCGATAATCCGGCAGTGCGGGCGCTCCCGGGCAATCGCCAGGGCGATGGCGCCGCTGCCGGTGCCGAGGTCGGCAATGCAGGCATCCGCATCCGTGGGGATGCGCTGCAATGCCAGCGCGACCAGGGTTTCGGTCTCCGGGCGCGGGATCAGTGTGGCCGGTGTCACGCTCAGCGTCAGAGACCAGAATTCACGCTGCCCCAGCAGGTAGGCGACCGGTTCGCCGGCTGCGCGGCGCACCAGCAGGTCGCGGAAGCGTGCCCGGGTTTCAGCCGGCGGGATGGCTTCCGGCCAGGCAAACAGGTAGCTGCGGCTTTTTTCGAGGGCGCCGGCCAGCAGCAATTCCGCATCCAGGCGCGGTGAATCCGTTGCGAGCAGTTCCGCTGCCTGCGCGAGCAGTGTGCGGATGGTGGCGGGTTCAGTTGACATCGATTGCCGGTGCCGCGATTGCGGCGGGTTCAGTTCTGCTGCTGGTTCAGCGCGGTGAGCTGGTCCGCCTGGTACTCGTTTGTCAGCGGGTCCACCGCCAGATCGAGGTTGCCGGCGAGGAACTCGTCCAGCTTGTAGAGGGTGAGATTGATGCGGTGATCGGTTATGCGTCCCTGCGGGAAATTGTAGGTGCGGATGCGTTCGGAGCGGTCACCGCTGCCCACCAGGTTACGGCGCGCTTCGCTTTCCTCCGCCTTTTGCTTTTCCTGCTGCGTGTTCAGCAGTTTTGCCGCCAGCAGCGACATGGCGCGGGCGCGGTTCTTGTGCTGGGAACGTTCATCCTGGCACTCGACGACGATGCCGGAAGGCAGGTGCGTCAGGCGGATGGCGGAATCCGTCTTGTTGACATGCTGGCCCCCGGCACCGGAGGCGCGGAACGTGTCGACCTTGAGGTCTGCCGGGTTGATCTCGACCGGGTCGATCTCGTCGGCCTCCGGCAGTATCGCCACGGTTGCGGCCGAGGTGTGGATGCGGCCCTGGGATTCGGTTTCCGGAACACGCTGTACCCGGTGTGCGCCGGACTCGAACTTCAGTCTTGAATAGGCGCCCTGGCCGACGATGCGCGCGATGATTTCCTTGTAGCCGCCGTGTTCGCCCAGGCTCTCGCTGAGAACCTCCACCTGCCAGTTGCGCTGCTCGGCGTAACGCGCGTACATGCGGAACAGGTCCCCGGCAAACAACGCGGCCTCGTCGCCGCCGGTGCCGGCGCGTATTTCCAGGAATATATTGCTGTTGTCGTGCGGGTCTTTCGGCAGCAACAGTTTTTGCAGATCCAGTTCCAGCTGTGCGCCGCGGCTGCGCGCGCCGGCACTTTCCTCCTCGGCCATCTGTTGCATCTCGGGGTCCGGGTCGCGCAGCATCTCCGCGGCGGAGTCCAGGTCTGCAAGCGTCTGCTGCCAGGCGGTGAAGGTATCGACGATCGGGGTGAGCTGTGCGTACTCAACAGACAGGTTGCGATAGCGGTCCTGGTCGGCAATGGTTTCCGCATCGGAGAGCAGGGCGCTGACCTCCTCGTGCCGCTCCACAATCTGCTCGAGTTTTCGAATAATGCTGGGCTGCATGGTCAGGGCCGCTCTTTTCCCTTGAGCCGGAACAGCGTGCGTACCGCGTCGAGAATCCCGGTTTCCCCCTCGGCAACTGCGGAACGCAGGTTGACGCTGGGTTCATGGGTCAGCTTGCGGACCAGGTTGTGCGTCAGTATTTCGATGACCTGCTGCGGCGGCTTGCCGCCCTCGAGCTGGCGGACGGCCCGCGCCAGTTCCACTTCCCCGATCTGCTGTGCGTGTTCCCGGAAGGCGCACAGGGTGGGCACGGCGTCCAGCGAGCGGGTCCAGGCCATGAAGCGTTCCACCTGGACGTCGATGATTTCCTCCGCCTGGCATGCCGCCTCCTGGCGGGAGCGCAGGTTTTCCGCGATGACCTGGGTGAGGTCGTCGACGGTGTAAAGGTAGACATCATCCAGTTCGCCGACATCGGCGCTGATGTCCGGCGGGACAGCGATATCGACCATCAGCACGGGCCGGTGCTTGCGTCCGCGCAGCGCGGTACGCACCATGGCCTGGTTCAACAGCGGTTCGCTGCTGCCGGTGGACGTAATCACGATGTCGGCCTCGGCCAGGTGCGCGGGTATTTCATCGAGTTCAATGCCATAGCCGTCGAATTGCGCGGCCAGTTCATGGGCGCGGCTGACGGTGCGGTTGGCGATAATCAGCTTGGCGGTGCCCTGTTCATGCAGATGACGGGCAGCCAGCTCGATGGTCTCGCCGGCACCTATCAGCAGCGCCGTCTGCTGTCGCAGGTCCCCGAAGATCTGCCGTGCCAGGCTGACCGCGGCGAAGGCAACCGAGACCGGGCTGGCGCCGATGGCGGTATCGGTACGAATCTGCTTGGCCACCGAGAAGGTGTGCTGGAACAGGCGGTTCACCAGGGTGTCGATACTGTGGCTTGCCAGGGCCTGCTGGTAGGAGGCCTTCATCTGCCCCAGGATCTGCGGCTCACCGAGAATCATGGAGTCGAGCCCGGCCGCGACGCGCAGGATATGGCGCACGGCGGCTTCGTCCAGGTGATTATAGATATGCGGCTGCAGGCTGTCCGGTCTGAGCTGGTGGAAGTGACACAGCCAGGCTTCCAGCAACTGCGGCGAGGTGTCGTCACGGCTGCAATACAACTCGGTGCGATTGCAGGTCGACAGGATGGCCGCCTCGTGCACCCCTTCCAGTTCGGTGAGTTCCTGCAGCGCCCGGTGCAGTTGCTCGGGCGGAAAGGCGACCTGACCGCGGATCTCGACCGGAGCGGTGCGGTGGTTGATGCCAAGGACGGTCAGGTACATGTTATTTTCATGGAAAATGGCGCGGCAAATACAAAATTTTGCATTGCGACTCAGGTTTTTACAAGCCGGGAGCGAATCCTGCGGCATCCCGGCCGGATATACAACCGATTGCCTGATTTAGGGTCCATAGTGCTAACAAGGGAATCGGTGAGACTGTTAGAATGCTACGGATGGAGGAAGCAATGACAGGACTGGATATAATAGTGCAGCGTGCCGGACTCGTTCTGCTGATGACGGCCACGCTGGTTTCGTGCGCGGTCTCGGGCGACCGGCTGGCTGCGCCTGCAGCCGGGAAACCGCAGGCCGAGAGTACTCCGGCTCCCGCGGACACCGAACTGCCCAGTCAGGCGCTGACTGACGACATGATGTACGACATCCTGCTGGCGGAGATTGCCGGCCAGCGTGGTGTCATGGATGTCGCGGTGCCGCATTACCTGCGGGCCGCCGAAGAATCACGGGACCCCCGCGTGGCCGAGCGCGCCATGCAGATCGCTTCCTTTGCCAAGCAGTACGATATCGCCCTGCAGGCCGCCAGGCGCTGGGTCGAACTCGATGGCGACAATATCGAGGCGCGCAAGGGGCTTACGGCACTGGCGCTGCAGGTCGGGGACATGGATGAGGTGGTCAGCCAGGTTGACTACCTGCTGTCGATTTCCACGGATCCTGAAGAAGGTTATCGCCTGGCAACGGCGGTGCTGGTGCATGACACGGACAAACAGGCGGCGCTTGGCGTTATGCGGCGCATGGTCGAGCATCATCCGAAAAACCCCTATGCCTGGATGGCGCTGTGCCGCATGGCGGTGCTGGCTGACGAACTCGATCAGGCGCTGGAAGCTGCTGACCAGGCGCTGGTATATGCTCCCGGGCTGCCGGCGGCGATCATTCTCAAGGCACAGGTGCTTGTCAGGCTGGATCGCAAGGCGGACGCCACCGCGGTACTGCGCCAGGCTGTTGCCGCGCATCCCGACGCCGCCGATCTGCATTTCGCCTACGGCCGCATGCTGCTGGATGGCGATGAGCTCGAGCTGGCCCGGGCGCAGTTTGCCGAAGTGGTCAGGCTGGAGCCGGAGAATATAGACGGCCTGTACTCGCTCGCCCTGCTGGAGCTGGAGACCCGGCAGTTCAAGTCCGGAGAGAAGCACCTCAAGCAGTTGCTGGAGCTGAATGAACGGGAGCAGAACGCCTACTACTACCTGGGTTATTCGGCGCGCGAGCAGGGTGACGACGCCGCGGCGCTGGCATGGTACCGCAAGGTCGAATCCGGCGATTACTGGAGCCAGGCGCAGCTGCGCCTGGCCGAGATTCTCATCAAGCAGGACAGGCTCGACGAGATGCAGGACCACATGCGGGTGCTGCGACAGAAGAATCCTGCCCAGGCCGACCAGTTCTATCTTCTCGAAGGCCAGGTATTGTCTGATGCCGGTCTCACGCAGTCGGCCTACGAGCTCTACACGTCGGCGCTGGTATCGAGCCCGGACAGTGAGGACCTGCTGTATGCGCGTGCCCTGACCGCGGAGAAGCTCGGGGACCTGGACGCCGCCGAGCAGGATATGCGCAGGATCCTGGCCAGCGACCCGGACAATGTCCGCACGATGAACGCGCTGGGCTATACCCTGGCGGACAAGACGGACCGCTACGAGGAGGCGCTTGCCTACATTATCAGCGCCTATGAGAAAAGCCCGGAAGATCCGGCGATCATCGACAGTATGGGCTGGGTGCAGTACCGCATGGGCAATCTCGATATTGCGCGGCAGTATCTGCAGCAAGCCTGGGAAATGACGCTGGACAGCGAGATCGGGGCCCACCTGGGGGAAGTCATGTGGCAGCAGGGTGAGCATGATGCGGCACGCCAGGTCTGGGAAAAGGCCAGCGAACTCGCGCCGGATAATACCGTGTTGCAGGAAACCATCGAACGCTTTAATCCGTGAAAAGACTAGCAGCGTTATTGTTCGCGCTGATGCTGGCCGGTTGTGCGGCCCAGCCTCCTGCGACCTCACAACATCCGCAAGCCGCGGCGGAGCTCGATAGCTGGGCGTTCAATGGCCGGGTGTCGCTGACCCGCGGGGAAACCGGCTGGCATGCCGGGCTGGTGTGGCGCGAGCAGGCCGGAACGTACAGTCTCCGGGTGGCCGGGCCGCTGGGCCAGGGTGCCTTTGAACTAAACGGTGACGCCGCCGGAGTCATGTTGGTGGATGCCGATAGCCGGACCTTTACGGCGCGCAATGCCGATGCCCTGGTGCAGCATGTCACCGGCTGGGTCCTGCCGGTGAGCGGGATGCATTACTGGGTGCGCGGACTGGCTGCTCCCGATGTGGCGGCACAGGTCCAGCGCGATGCTGCGGGCCTGATGACACGCCTGGAGCAGTCCGGCTGGGAGATCAGCTACGACCGTTACCAGTCCGTTGCAGGCCTGAGCCTGCCGGGCAGGCTGCGACTGGAACGGGATGACATCGCCGTGCGGCTGGTTATCGATGAATGGCTGCTGAACCCGGCTGATATCCCGGCCCCGTGATGCTGCAGGGGGTTCCCGCCGCCGCCAGTGGGCCCTGGCCGGCACCGGGCAAGCTCAACCTGTTGTTGCATATTACCGGGCGGCGCGCAGACGGTTACCACGAGCTGCAGACCCTGTTCCAGTTCCTGACCCGCTGCGACTGGCTGTATTTCGATGTGAGCGGCCCGCAAGGGGTAAGGCTTGCCGGACGTCCAGCCGGGGTGCCCGCGGAAGCCGATCTGTGCGTGCGTGCGGCACGTCTGCTGCAGGAGGTGAGCGGGGCCACCCGCGGGGTCACCATCTACAACGACAAGTGCCTGCCCATGGGCGGTGGTTTGGGCGGAGGCAGCTCGGATGCTGCCACGACCCTGCTGGTGCTCAATCGCTTGTGGGAATTAGATATTAATATCAATGAGTTGTCAGGGCTTGGGCTGCGGCTGGGCGCGGATGTGCCGGTGTTCATCCACGGCCACTCGGCCTGGGCCGAGGGTGTGGGCGAAGTGCTGACGCCCGCCAGCCCGCCTGAGACCTGGTTCCTGGTGCTGGTGCCGCCGGTAAGCATTTCTACCGCCGATATTTTCTCCGACCCGGAATTGACACGGGACACGCCCCGAACGAAAATAGCCGACCTTATTTCGGGGGGTGGACGTAATGATTGCGAGGCAGTTGTGCGCCGCCGATACCCGGAGGTGGCGGCGGCACTCGATTGGCTTAACAGGTTTTCTCCCTCCAGGATGACCGGCACGGGTGCCTGTGTATTTGCGAGCTTCGCAACAGAAGCGGATGCACAGGCGGTTGCCAGGCAAATACCGCAAACATGGTCCGGCTTCGTGGCACGGGGCGTGAACAGGTCACCTCTGCTGGCTGCAATGGAGTAATTCGGACGGTTTTGCGCACCTGTCGGGAAACGGTGATACCGGCTTCGCCAGACAGTAAGACATGGGGGCTTGATCCCCGCATTCGCAGGTTCGACTCGAGCGCGCAGCGCGAGAGAACGGGGCCGCGCAGCGGCACCGGCCCGCAGGGTGCGAGGGGCTGAATGCCCTGAGCAGGAATGGTACGAGTAATCCTGCCGTCCCGCGGTTGCAGGATGATGAGACAGATAACGTCTTGCGGTTAGTAGAAGGTTTATTGGGACGTCGCCAAGTGGTAAGGCACGGGGTTTTGATCCCCGCATTCGCAGGTTCGAGTCCTGCCGTCCCAGCCATACAAGGCCGGCGTCGCGGGCGTGGTTTCGGCAGAATGAGAACCTCAAGGTTCAGTCCGAGGAAGGCATACAGATGAACGGTTCTACCGAAAACAGACTGGAAAGCCAGATGATGGTGTTTACCGGCACCGCCAATCCGCAACTGGCGGAGGACATCGTCGGCCATCTGCGACTGAACCTTGGCAAGGCGCATGTCAGCAGTTTCAGTGACGGTGAAGTCCAGGTGGAAATTATGGAGAACGTCCGCGGCAAGGACGTTTTCGTGGTGCAGCCCACCTGCGCACCGACCAACGACCACCTGATGGAATTGCTGGTGATGATCGATGCCCTGCGGCGTTCCTCGGCCGACCGGATCACCGCGGTGATTCCGTATTTCGGTTATGCCAGGCAGGACCGGCGGCCACGTTCCGCGCGGGTGCCGATCACCGCCAAGGTGGTGGCGCAGATGATCGGCAACGTCAAGGCAGACCGGGTACTGACCGTGGATCTGCATGCCGACCAGATCCAGGGATTCTTCGATATCCCGGTGGACAACGTATATGCCTCGCCGATATTGCTCGGCGAAATCTGGCGGCAGAAGTACCCGAACATGGTGGTCGTGTCACCTGACGTCGGCGGCGTGGTGCGGGCACGCGCCCTGGCGAAACGCCTGGATGACGCGGAACTGGCGATCATCGACAAGCGCCGGCCGCGCCCGAACGAGGCGCGGGTAATGAATATTATCGGTGAAGTCGAAGGCCGCACCTGCATCCTGGTGGACGACCTTGTCGACACTGCCGGCACCCTGTGCCTGGCGGCCCTGGCCCTGAAGAACGAGGGTGCCGCAAAGGTGCTGGCCTACTGTACCCACCCGGTGCTGTCAGGCAAGGCGGTCGATAATATCGAGGCATCGGAACTGGACGAACTGGTGGTGACGGATACCATCCCGCTGAGCGAGCAGGCCCGGGCCTGCAGCCGCATCCGGCAACTGAGCGTCGCCACCATGCTGGCCGAGACCATGCGCCGCATCAGCATGGAAGAGTCGGTCAGTTCGCTGTATATGGACTAGTTGGTAACGGCGTAGCCCGGATGAAGGCCGACAGGCCGTGATCCGGGGAACTTGTTGTGAACAAGGCCCCGGATTACGCTCGGCAATTGCTCCTGCATTGCCCTACCGCCTGCATCCATGTAGGCGTACGCTTCATCCGGGCTACGTGCTTGTTTCACGCAGCCGATCGCCATGGCGTTCGGTTGCAACTGTCTCTCCTGGTCGCGGGAGAGATGACACCGCACCGCAAGGTGCATTAAATCTGGAGAAGTCACATGGCTATTAGTTTTGAACTCAATGCAGAGTCGCGTACTGACATGGGTAAGGGTGCGAGCCGCCGCCTGCGTCATGCGGGCAAGGTTCCTGCCATCATCTATGGCGGCACCAGGGATCCCGAGGCGCTGACCCTGTCGCACAACGAACTGCTTCGCAATCTCGAACACGAGGCGTTCTATTCACACATCCTGACGATCAAGATCGGCGGCGGTACCACTAGCGCGATTCTGCGCGATCTGCAGCGGCACCCGAGCAAGCCCGTCATCATGCACGTCGACCTGCAGCGCGTCAGCGCGGATGAAGAGCTCAGGACCAGCGTTCCGGTGCACTTCATCGGCGAGGACTTATGTCCGGGCGTCAAGGCGGGCGGCCTGGTGATGCATGAGCTGACCGAGGTCGAGGTCGAATGTTTCCCGAAAGACCTGCCGGAATACATCGAGGTCGATATGTCTGCGCTGGACATCGGCGACACGGTCCACCTTTCCGATCTCAAGGTTCCCGACGGGGTCACCCTGCTGGAACTCGCGCGTGGCGAAGATCATGACCAGAGCGTTGCAAGCGTCCATGCCAAGCGCGTCGAAGAGGAAGAGGAAGAGGCAGTGACAGAGGCAGAGGCTGAAGTCAAGGGCGTCGAGGAAGCCGGCGAGGATGAAGGCGAGGAAAGCTAGGCGGCTCAGGCTTTGGCTGCCATACAGCTTGTCGCCGGCCTGGGAAACCCCGGCGCACAGTACGAACAGACCCGGCATAACGCCGGGTTCTGGTTTGTGGACGCGGTGGCCCGCGACTGCGGCGCGCCGTTCAAAGCGGAGAGCAAGTACAGCAGTGAAGTCGCGCGCTGCAATATCGCCGGCAACGATTGTCGCCTGCAGAAGCCGCAGGACTTCATGAATCGCAGCGGCCGCCCGGTGGCGGCACTGGCTGCGTTTTACCGCATCCCCCGCAGCGGCATCCTGGTGGTACATGACGACCTGGACCTGCCGCCCGGCAGTATTCGGCTGAAGCGCGACGGCGGCCACGGCGGACACAACGGTCTGCGTGACCTGATTCCCGCGCTGGGCGGCAAGGACTTTCTGCGCCTGCGTATCGGTATCGGGCATCCCGGCCATCGCGATGACGTGGTGGGTTACGTACTGAAGGCAGCGTCGCGGGAAGATCGCGCAGCCATCGAGGACGCGATCGCAGCGGCGGTCAGGGTGCTGCCGGATATTATCTGCGGCAACCTGGATGCGGCCATGAAGGAATTGCACACCGCGAAATAAGTAGGCAGGTCGTAGATTGGGTTGAACAAAGTGAAGCCCGGCATGGCGTGATCGACGGTATTCCCGTTCGTTGGGCATCGCAGGCCCAGCCCAACCTGCGGAGTTGACTGCAGGCACAGTTCATTGCGAGCACAACGCAACAAACAGACCGGATATGACATGGACTGCATGCCTTGCTTAACGTGAGCAGATCACGAACAAATCAGCAGCCGGACATGGCGGAGACCTCCAGCATGCTGGCACCAAGAGATAATGAATCATGAGCGTTAAATGCGGCATCGTTGGCCTGCCCAACGTCGGCAAGTCCACCCTGTTCAATGCCCTCACCGAGGCGGGCATCCAGGCGGAAAACTATCCCTTCTGCACCATCGATCCCAACGTCGGCATCGTGCCGGTGCCGGACCCGCGGCTCGACCGGCTGGCGGCCATCGTGAAGCCGCAGAAGGTGATCAACACCACTATGGAGTTCGTCGACATCGCCGGGCTGGTCGCCGGCGCGTCCAAGGGCGAGGGCCTGGGCAACAAGTTCCTCGCCAACATCCGCGAGACCGACGCCATCTGCATGGTGGTGCGCTGCTTCGACGACGACAACGTCGTGCATGTCAGTGGCAGCGTCGATCCGCTGCGCGATATCGACGTCATCAATACCGAGCTGGGGCTGGCGGACCTGGAGACCGTGGAAAAGGGCATTCAACGCGCCACCAAGATCGCCAAGAGCGGCGACAAGGAAGCGAAGTCCCGGCTGGTGCTGTTCGAGGCCGTGCGCGCACACCTGGATGCGGGCGGCCTGGTGATCGGCATGGGGCTGGACGCCGAACAGCAGGCCGCGCTGTACGAGCTGCACCTGCTTACCGCCAAGCCGGTGATGTACGTCGCCAACGTCAAGGAGGATGGCTTCGACAACAATCCCTACCTCGATGCCGTTGTAAAGCACGCGGAAGAAGAGGGCGGCCACCAGGTCGTTGCCGTGTGCGCGGCGATCGAGGCGGAGCTGGTGGAACTGGATGCGGAGGAACGCAAGGAATACCTGGATGAACTCGGCTTCGACGAGCCGGGCCTGAACCGCGTCATCCGCGCAGGCTACCAGTTGCTTGGCCTGCAGACCTATTTCACGGCCGGGGAGAAGGAAGTGCGCGCCTGGACCACGCATATCGGCGCCACCGCGCCGCAGGCGGCCGGCGAGATCCATACCGACTTCGAGAAAGGCTTCATCCGTGCCGAGGTCATCCACTACGACGACTTCATCGCCTGCAACGGCGAGCACGGCGCGAAGGATGCCGGTAAAATGCGCCTCGAGGGCAAGGACTACATCGTGCAGGACGGCGATGTCATGCACTTCCGCTTCAACGTCTGATCGGGCCCGGCGGGCAGGACGGCAGTAATGCCAGGAGAGCTTGTCCCGGGGCGCCAAAATCGGGTAATCTAGCGCCCCCTTTCAAAGGCTACGTAGCTCAGCTGGTTAGAGCACAGCACTCATAATGCTGGGGTCGGTGGTTCAAGTCCACCCGTAGCCACCATTTAACAAACAATTCAGGGTGTTATTGATGACGCCCTGAGACACAAATCAGCGACTTACAAAGCCGGCCTGTGCCGGTTTTTTGTTTGTAGTGCCGGGTAAGTTCCATGAGGCAAGGGAAATAGTCAGATGATCAGAGTAATTTGCCGCTATCCACATATTCTTACTAACAATGGATTACTGGCATGCCGAAAAGGAATTCCCTGCTTGATGACCTGATGACCCTCCCATGGTGGTTCAACCTGGCTCTAGCCGCAGTTGTCTACGTTGGTCTCAAATATTTTCTGCCGACCATTGAGTTCAAGAATCCATTTTTTAAAGGTATCGGTACGGCACTGCCCAACCAGGCTGGCATATTCGCAAGCATCTTCGTCTTCACAGCGACTTTGTCTGCCTTCCACGCGTGGAGGAGGGGAGAGCTGCTTGATCGGCAGACCAGCGTCAAATCAATAAAAGCAGTTTCCTGGAAAGATTTCGAATATCTTGTCAGTGAGGCATATCGCAGGAAAGGATACTCAGTGCAGGAGAATACTGGTGGTGGCGCTGATGGCGGAGTCGACCTGGTGCTGAGTAAAGGTGGCGAACGGATCTTGGTTCAATGTAAAAATTGGAGATCCAGCAAGGTCGGTGTCTCAATAGTTAGGGAGCTGTTCGGTGTTATGACGGCAGAGGGTGCCACTGAGGGCATTGTTGTCTGCTCAGGCCAGTATACAAATGACGCTGTTGAATTCGCCAAAGATAAACCTATCACCCTCGTTGATGGTGCAGCTCTATCTCGTCTTATTGGTGGTGCACAGAAATCGCCAAAAATACAGCCCAGCCTAGTTGGTGATACCCAGAAATCTGAAACATTAAAGCCTGTAGTGAACAATATGGCATGTCCCGTATGCCAGAGTCCTATGGTCATGCGTACTGCGAGACGTGGAAAGACTGCAGGAAGTGATTTCTGGGGATGTTCTAGATACCCGAAGTGCAAGGGTACCAGACCTGCTTGATGTTTATGCTCCCGGCCATGTGCCGGTTATTTTGGAAGTGCCGGGTAAGTGCTATGGGGTGTTGGATGTTGGGGAGGAGGTAGCCAGTAGGCTACCTCCTACACTATGATACAGCTCACTTTTCAAGCCTACCGCTTACCAAGCTAGGCGATGAGAGCAGAAATATACAATCTGGAGGACACGCATGGCCACATTTATTGGTCTTTTAAGTTACACCGATCAAGGCATCCGCAGTGTAGGGCATACGACCGAGCGGGCGGGAGAATTCAAAGAATTCGCAGAGAAGATGGGGCAGTCACACTATGAGGTCTACTGGGCCTTGGAGAAACACGACGTTACCATCAAGGATGTATACTGGACACAGGGTGCTTACGATATCGTGCTGATGATGGAGGCACTGGATGCCGAAACAGCAATGGCTGCATTTCTATGCCTCGAATCCCTTGGTAATGTTCGCACCCACACGCTTCGCGCATTTACCAAGGAAGATATGGATAGTATCTTGGCCAAGTGTATGTAATAAGGTTTTGCTTGCAATTACCATTCGAGCTTCTTAGGCCCCGTACGTTTTTGTTAAATATCTATGCGCTGCACTCGGATCGATGGCATCCGATAGCCGCCTAAACCTGAAGGTCCTGCTTCAGTTGCCGTCCTGACATTTTGGCTGAATGGAACGTCACCGAGGTCAGGTAATGACGGCGTTGAGCGAGTTTACGATGAAAGAAGATCATCGACATGGAATTCTCCAGTACCGCGAATGCCAGTGTGCTTAAGAACAGCAGAAACAATAGCCCCATCGTGCCGATCACCTTCAAGTGTGACAGCAATGCCTCCAGATACATTGAAAGAACCTCGGTTCTAATCGGGGTTGCCATTGCCAGAATTGCCGATACAGTATCAAGCAGTAATTGCTGCTCAAGGAACCGGGAAAACACGATCAACACCAGTGCAAACACCGGGATGATTGAGAGTAGCGTGTCATAGGCAACCGCTCCGGCCAGCAGCAACCCCTGGTTGTCTCTGAAACCCCTTAATACATCAAGCAGGAAACGTCCCGGGTGACTGACAACATAACCCAGAGGTGATGGGCTGGCATTCATGGTGCAATCATGGCAATCAACGTCATGGGTATCCGCTGCCACCCGCGGGGGCGCGAGATGTGGTGATATGATAACAAGCAGAGACACCTCAGTCCCCGGTTATATCGACTTAAAACATGCCCCCATACAAAAGCTATAAATTTCCGTGGCGGCAAGGCAATCACTTTGCAAGCCTCGTCGATAGCACAGAATTCTTTCCGCACATGCTTGCGGCCATCGATTCTGCCCGGCAGTACCTGTTGCTGGAGATGTATCTTGTCGCATCCGGCGCAGTCGCTGATCGATTTATCAGTGCCTTGCTTGCGGCAGCTGAACGAGACGTACGTATTTTTCTGCTGTTCGACGATTATGGGGCCCTGGAACTGGCATTGCGCGATCGCGAGCGACTGGTACACCGGAACATTAAAACCGTTTATTACAACCCGCTTCACTCAACCAGCACCTTGCACAACCTGTACAGGATAGTCTGGCAACGCATTAATCGCGGCCTGTATCGCAATCATCGTAAATTGTTACTGGTCGATGGCAGGATTGCCTTTGCAGGGGGCGCCGGGTTAACCGACGAGGTTGATTCACCCCGGGCACCCGGGATGCGGTGGCGCGAAACCATGGTTGAAATCCAGGGACCGATACTTGGTGACTGGCAGCAACTTTTCACAGAAAGCTGGAACAAATATGCCAAACAGACGCTGACATTACCGCCTGTTACGCCGGTTACCTTTGCGAATGGCCAGCAAGGCCGGGTTACCGTTAATGAAGCCCGTCGCAGAGCGGGCATACAACGGTCATTACTCAAACATATAAAGGCAGCCAAGCATCGAATCTGGTTCGCTACGGCGTATTTTATACCTTCCTGGAGTATTCGAAAAAGACTGAAACGTGCTGCCCGATCAGGGGTTGATGTACGCCTGCTGCTACCTGGACCCGTTACCGATCACCCGGGGGCGCGTTATGCCAGTCGCCGCTACTACGGCAGGCTGTTGAAAAACAGAATCCGGATTTACGAATACGCACCACGTTTTTTTCACGCAAAGACGGTGCTATGCGATAACTGGGTAACCATAGGCTCCTGCAATCATGATCGCTGGAACCTGCAATGGAACCTGGAGGCAAACCAGGAGATCGACGATGAGAACATGGCAGCAATCATAGCTGACATGTTTACGGACGATTTCACTAACAGTCTCGAAGTTACCGTCGAGGAATGGGAACAGCGAGGCTGGCATCCACGTGCGCTTGAGTGGCTCTGGAGACGCGTGGAATTACTGTCGCTGAAAATCAGGCATCGGCGCCGCCCCTGAAACAGATAATGAGGTCCATACCAGTCGCATGGTCTCCACCCTCCCTGATATGAGGCTGCGCTACCTGCACGCTTGTTCATGGTGGACTCATACTCTCTCGTGACTGGTGGGTAACACTCCAAGTCTGGCACCTGGATGCCGTTTAGGGGACGGGTAGTCCATCCCGTATGTTTAACAATCCGCATAGCTATCACTGCTGCTGCGCCAGGTCCACAGTCACCTTAGCAAGGCCCTCTACAACTCTGGCGAGACGTTCGTAGTCGATCCTGTCCGGCAGGTCCGTACTGGCATGGTAATGCGGGTAGCGGAACAACGCCGTGTCCGTCACCATCACTGCGGCGTAATCTTCCTGCCAGAAAGACCAGTGATCCGACCAGTGGATGCCCATCATCCTTCCCGACGCGGCGATACCCTCGGAGGGAAAGGTGCTGTGGCGACGGAAGGACCCGAGGCATTGCCGCACCAGTTTGCGTGATGCGAGGTTGCCCACGAAACCGATGAAATTTCCGGTGTTCGGATATAGCCAGGCATACACCGGGTTGGGGTACTGCTGGCTGCCATCAGCGTCGGAGTAGTAGCCGATGGTTTCCAGGGAGAGCATGGCGGTGATGTTATCACCACGCTCGTGTGCTCGACGGGCATAACGGTGGCTACCCATCTTCCACGTGTAGAAGAAGGGCGCCTCTTCATTGACAAAGGCCACAAAGCGCACACTGCGCGCCAGCGGCGTTGCAGCGAGCAGACGCGCGACCTCGATCAGTGCAGCAACGCCGCTGGCGTTGTCATTGGCGCCCGGCGAATCACTGAAGGTGTCGTAATGGGCGCCGATCAGAACGATTTCTTCCGCCAGTGATGTGCCACCATGCACCGCTTCCAGGTTACGTACGCTTGTTGCCTGCACCGTATAGACCTGTGAAGACACCGCATAACCCATAGAATGGAGGGTCTCTTCGATATAGTCGGCCGTCGCATCAAGTGTCCCGTCGCGCCACAGGTTGCGTTCACCGATCTCTTCGCTCAGCACCGTGATGTGTTTTCCGAGACGATCTGCAAGCCGTGCCTGCTCCATGGTGAGCGGCGGCAGGACACCGGACCAGGATTTTCCGGGCATGTGTGTCATGTGCAGGATTCCCCCGACCAGCATGAGTGCCAGGACCAGCGCATAGCTGAGGCTTCTGTATATTCCTGGCCTGCGTCGCATCACACAGGGCGGTCAGTCATGGCATTCACCGCTCAATCATTATGACTGTAGTAGCCGTGTCGCACACCGCCCAGCAAGGTTCGAAAAGCCTCCCCCGCCGTGTGCACCAGTTGCTCATGGTCACCCGCCTCAAAATAGACATTGGCAAGACTGGTCAGCGCCTCATCGAGGAACGTCTCGATACTGTAAGCAAGACCTAGCGGCGGAACAGCCCCTGCCTCGCAATCGTTGAACAGTTTTGCAAGCTCGGCCTCAGTGGCAAGGTGAAAGTCCCGGTTGAGTTCCTTTCGCAGATGCTCTATCTCAACCCAGTTACTGGCTGGAACCACAACCATGGCATAGCCGGCCGCATCCTTAACGATGACTGCCTTGGCGATATGATCTTCATTCACATGAGCGGCTTCGGCTGTTTCGTGACTGGATCCAGTGTGCGGATGTGGTACCAGGTCGTACTCAACTGAATGTAGCTCAAGAAAACGCTGAACGGTCTCTGCAATTGCCATCTTCTATCTCCTTATGCGTAATTTAAAAGATCTTCTGACCCAATGAAAAGTATAGTGCATGTTGCCTGGGAGTCTGTCGGGCCAGGGATCAATCTACTCGGCAACTGTTCCCTGCGGTGCTCTCTCACTATGCTCACTACGATCACCTGAACACGACAGACTCCTGGCAACAGCCAGGCAGGGCTACACTGTGGCTGGTATATGGAGTGTACCTGTAGTTACTCCTGTAACAGGAACCGGCGCACGGCTTCCAGCCGGCGCTGAGTATGGCTGTCCATGAAGGGATGGCCCCAGGCGGGGTCCCGGAGCACCGTTGCACCGCGGTCTTCTGCCAGCTTCAGCAATTCCCTGGAGGTTCCCGGTTTGACGACTTGGTCCCTGGCGCCGGCAATGACCAGCAAGTTGCCGGTATCCCGGGGCAGGTTGTTGACTGGATCGTGCGCGGCGGGACAGCCATAGTCGGACAAGCGGCTCGGCGTCGAATCGATGATCACCTTCATTTCGCCCGTTTGTTTTCGCAATGCGTCCAGCAGCACCACACCCCCAAACGACATGCCGTAGAAGGCCCGCCTCTGATACGGCTGTGTGCCCAGCTGCTGGATGATCTGGCGATAGTCATTGAGTATCGCCTTCAGCCGGCGCTTGCCCTCTGATCTGCCATAGCCACGGTAATCGAAGATATAGACGTCATAGCCCAGCCTGGCAAACTGGTCAAAATGCGTGATGATCTGGTCCGCCAGCATGGCATTTCCCTGGACCACCAGCAGGTAGCCCCTGGGCAGGTCCTTACCGGCTTGGGCATGGGTGGCCTTGAGTTTGTAACCGCGCAGGATGCGGCCATCGCTGCTGGTAATGGCGACGTCTTCGACATTGGCGACCTGTGCCAGCCGTGCGGCACTGGCCCCTCCCGCGGCAGAGCTCCACAGCCAGAAGATAAACGGCTCCTTGAGCCCGCAGATCGATTGCTCCAGGTTGGACGACTGTTGCCCTGCATAACCCGTGGTGCCATACACGTGCACGGTCAGCAGCATTAAGGTTGCCATGCAGCGCGGCAGGGACAAGTGCATGGTGTACCTCCAGTGTACAAGCCTGTTAAAGGGGATGGCGGCACCATCACCCAGCCGTCGTCCAGACTGCCACTGCAGGGCCAACGACCCGGTTACATTGTGCGCTGATTACATTTATAACCCAACACAATCCATGCGCTATTTCCTCATTCTGCAGGAAGGAGGTCTGCACGCGGTACGCGAAGAATCGCATGAGTCTTATGCAAGATCGGGTTCCCCGCAGTGTCGCAGGATGAATTTGCGGCAGCGCTCCCGCAAGGCAATGGCGACTTTCCAGTCGTCCTTGCCGGCTTGTTTCTCGATGTCGTGGGGATGTATTGCTTGTCCGATGTCGATGTGTATCGATCCGCGCCGGGGCAACCAGTTGTCAGCCCGCAGTATCGAACGCGTACCGCGGATGGCTACGGGAATGACCGGTACACCAGCTTCTGCAGCTACCGTGAAAGCGCCGAGGTGAAAGGGCATCAGGCCCGGTATACGGGTAAAGGTGCCTTCGGCAAAAAACATCAATGCATGTCCCGCCTGTAAAACGTCTGAAAGATGCCGGCTGCCGCTGACACTCTTGCTGATGTCGAAACGTTCAACAAATTCGGTGTGAATGTTTTCCAGTGGTTTACGAACGAAAAAGGCTTTTGCCAGTTCTGCTTTCCCGATAAATCGGAACATCCCGGGCAAGCTGGCGACCAGTGCATAACTATCGAGATAGCTGGCGTGATTGGCGACCAGTACATAGGCATTTCCGTATGCAGGCAGGTTTTCAAGGCCAATGACCCTGACAGGGGTTGCGGTGGCTTTTGCCAGCAAGCGGGTGCAGCTGCGCATGACAGACCAGCGCAGGGAATGATCAGGAAGCAAGGTGACGGAGAGCCAGACAATCGGGGCCAGTACAGCAAACACCAGCCAGCAGTAAATAGCGTACGCCTTTGCTGACAGGGCATTCAACGCACGCCGGATCTGCGGCAGCATACCAGCCAGCGCCAGACGTGTGACTTGCCAGGGTACGCTGCGTTGACGCTTGCCGATTTCGCCCTTTTCGAAAAGTTCACGGCTGGCCGCGCGGCGTATTTTTCCGCTCGATGTTTTCAGCACGGTACCGGGCGGCGCCAGTATGACTTCATCCGGTGGCGCACCGACCAGATCTGTGGCGAGCGTGTTGATGGCGGTGCGCAGATTTTCCCGTTCCCCGGCATCCTTGCTGCGGGTTTCTGCCAGCACAATGAGCTGTTCCGTCGCTGTCCTGGAATCCACACTGCCAAATACGGCAACACGGCCCGTGCGGATTCCGGGAATATTACCAACGGCTTCTTCCAGTTCGTGGGGGTAGATGTTGCGTCCTGCACGAATGATGATGTCCTTGATACGACCGGTAATATAGATCTCGCCATTGGCTATGTAGGCCAGGTCTCCGGAGTCGAGCCAGCCCTGGCGGAAAAGCTTTCGGGTGTTGTCGGCGTCGCGGTAATAACCGCTGGTGGTGGAGGGGCCGCGGAACTCCAGCCGTCCTTCCTGGCGTTCGGGTAACTCGTGCCCCGCGTGGTCTATGATCCTGATCTGGTGCCCGGGCAAAGGCGAGCCACTGGAAACAAAGCGCAAGGGATGCTGTCCTGAACCCTGTTCCGGAATTGCCTGTCCGGAATGCATGAAAGCGGCACGTTCGATTTGATCGATCACCGGCCCCCTGTTCAACGGTGGAAACGCCAGGCCGACGGAAGACTCGGCCAGCCCGTAAACCGGCATCATGGCATCCGCATGAAATCCGTAGTTGGTGAGGCGGGATTCGAATTGTTGCAGGGTTTCCGGACTGATGGCCTCGGCGCCGTTAAAGGCGGCACGCCAGCAATTCAGGTCCAGGCCTTGCAGGTCTTCATCCTTAAGGCGCTTCAGGCAATATTCGAAACCAAAGTTCGGAGACGCCGAAAGGGTGCCACGATAACGGTGAATGGCCCACAACCAGCGTTCCGGCCTGGCCAGAAAGCTCAGGGGCGACATGACGACCAGTAACATCGCATAATAGAGACTCCCCAGCCATGCACCGATCAGGCCCATATCGTGATAAAGCGGCAGCCAGCTGACAAAGACATCTTCCGGTCCCGCTTTGACGGTCTGGCCCATGGCACGGATGTTGGCGAGCAGGTTGGCATGTGTCAGGACCACGCCCTTGGGATGTCCAGTACTGCCTGACGTGTATTGAATAAAGGCGATATCGCTGCTGTTCAGGCTGGGGAATGACGCAATCATGCTGGACGTCATCAGTTCTGAAACCGTCACGATGTGTTTTAAACCTGGCACATGTGACTTGAGGATGCGTGCTACTTTCCTGGCTTCAGGAACGGTTATAAGCGTGACGGCAAGGCAGTTGGCCAGTATACGCGCATGCCTGAGCATATGATCTTCCAGTTGTGAGGGCCGCGCGGGCGGGTAAACCGGGACCGGTATGCCACCGGACATCAGGATGCCGAAAAAACTGTAAAAATAATCCGCACCGCTAGGCAACATGATGGCGACCGGCTCGGCGGGTTGGAGTCCTGCCTGTTGCAGGCCTGCGGCAACTTTTGCGGCGCCTGTTTTCAACTGACGGTAGTTGAGGCTTTCACCCTCATCTGCATCCTGGTAAAACAGGATATGTGGCCGCTCGGGGTGTTGTTCGACGTGCCAGTCCAGAACTTCCAGCAGTGTTTTTGCTTCTGTCGGTGCAGCCTCTACCTGTCCCAGTGTCACCGTTTTTATTGCTGAATCAGCCAAGGTTGAACGGGGTGATCCGGCTCCCTGTATGGCGCGTAACAGGTCGCGGGCGGTTTCGACTTCGGAAAAGCTGCGCTCCGGCAGGGCCAGTTCAAAATGTCTTTCAACCCGGGCAATCAGTTCGACGCGGGTTAGGCTGTCAAGACCAAGATCCTTTTCAAACCGGCTGTCCAGGCTGATGACTTCCGTAGACTGCCGCTGTGGATGGACTTCGGCAACAAGCGCATGTATTAACCGTAACAGGATTTCTGCGGTCAGGTCCGGAGGGCTTTCAGTCTTTACAGGGTTCATGCACTAATATCCGATACCTGGTTTTGCCTTGGCAACCTGAACGCCAGGCCGTCTTGATTAAATGAACCTTATACCAGAAATAGCAGGTGCTGGATTCCAGTTCCAGATCAAGGGAGAGATAATCAACGCTGGCGCACGCATTCGTTGCCGGGGATGGATGCTCCTGAATCGCGATCGGTGCAGCTGCCAGCACGTTGGAAACGTAATACACAACCAGAGGTAGGTGGTTTATATCACCATTACGAACGGGTGGCGGCTTGATAATGTGTGATATAAGTTTTCGGGAAGTACAGTAGGGAAGGTTGCGTTCAGGAACAAGACTGTCAGAGTTATCGTTTTCAGGTAATAATTACGAATTCGACACCCACAGGAGTTTGCTACGTTACGGGAAGCCCAAGTGACTTGCCAGCCGCTGAGTGCTGGGTGACACTAGGGCCTGATTTCTCTCTCAAAGTTAAGGAAATTTCGATGGCCAGTGTTCAACGTCTCGTTCTCGATGTACTCAAACCGCACCAGCCCAATGTCCTAGAATTTGCCCGTGCAATTGCTGCGTTAGGGGAGGACTACCGGATCGATATCCGTGTGGTAGGGGTGGATGAGCAGACCGAGACACTGCAGGTGGAGATCGAGGGTGACGAGCTTGATTTTGAGCGTATCAGCGGTGCTATCAGTGAAATCGGGGCCTCCATTCACAGCATCGACGAGGTTTCTGTCGTCGGCAAGTGATACTCCAAATGGCATGCAGGAGCGATCGGCGGCAGCGATGGCGTTGAAACAGATCAAAATACTGTTGGAGATCTCCCGCTCCGCGGAAATCATGCGGCGCTACTTTGTCGTGAATGGCTTTGATGGTGCCTTGACAATGCTCGGATTAATTATGGGCTTCTACATCAGTGATCGTGTCGACCTTGCGGTGGTGATCACATCCTGCCTTGCTACGGCGCTGGCCCTCGGCATGAGCGGGATATCCAGCGCTTACATCAGTGAGGCAGCGGAGCGTCGCCGTACCTTGGCGCAACTCGAAAAGGCGATGGTGACCCCGCTCAATGAGAGCCACCACACTCGGGCGGCAATTTGGATCCCTTGGCTGGTTGCCCTGGTCAACGGTATCGCCCCGCTGCTGACTGCCCTGATCATCATCGTACCGCTGTGGCTCGCACGCAGTGGTATGGTGCTGGCGCTCGGACCTCTACCGGCGGCGATGGCTGTGGCACTGGTGATCATCTTCCTCCTCGGCATCTTTCTCGGACGAATAGGCGGTACCTTTTGGCTCTGGAGCGGTCTGCAGAGTTTGGCGGTAGCATTGGTGACGGTGGGGTTGATCTATCTCGTTGGTTGAGTGTGTATGCTTAGGAGTGGCCAATGAGTCAATCAAGGCAAGTAGGGTTGGCTTCCCACAGTCTTGTAGACAATCCCTGGTGTCTTATGGACTTCTCAAGGGGTAGCAAACACCCATTGACGTCTACAGGACCACATAAAAACCAAGGCATGTTATTTAATCCGGCGTTCTATAGCGAATGTCTAATTCATCGTTCTCAGCTAATAATTACAAATTCGCCACCCGCAGGCTGCGGAATCTGGTTTACAGGCGGGAATTGGCTGGATATAACTGGTTCTATAATTGCAAATACCCATCGGGTTCCAGGCTGGTAACCAGCATGACGTTATTAATATCTGCGTGTTCCAGCCAGGGTTTTACGGATCGATGATCGGGTTCCAGCCAGAAGGTTTCAATAAATTCCTGAATGCGATGAAAACGAGAGAGTGTTGTCAGCAGGAGAGTTAGTTGGTTCGCGTTGTTAAAATGCCCGGGGTGTTGCGCAATAGTTTATCCTTCCGCCGGGTCCCCGGGAATTTGGAGATTGTGGTCAAAAGATGTGCGAAGAGTACCAGCAGGTTCTTCATGGCAGGGTAGGGAAGGTTGCCTTCAGTAACAAGACTGTCTAAGTTGTCGGTTTCAGGCAATAATTGCGAATTCGCCACCCGCAGGCGTTGGTTGAGCTACCCTATAAAAATATCAACACAGCACCTCATGGATATATACGCCTTTATGGAACAGTAACTGAAAAGAGCACAGCCACCGGGAAAACTGCTTGCAGAGCCCGGACTGGAGGTGGCAGGGTATTATGAACAGAACCGGTTACGACATCAGGGACCCCGCCTTGGCCGGACAGGGAGAGCGGCGTATCGAGTGGGCCTTGCAGGAAATGCCCGTGTTGCGGGAACTCGCGGCACGTTTCTCACAAGAAAGGCCATTGCAGGGCATCAGGATGAGTGGCTGCCTGCACATTACTACCGAAACCGCCAACCTCGCACTGACCCTCAAGGCGGCAGGGGCTGATCTGGTACTGTGTGCGAGCAACCCGCTCAGTACCCAGGATGATGTGGCCGCTGCCTTAGTGGTGCGCCATGAAATTCCTGTCTATGCCATTCACGGTGAGTCGACATCAGACTACTACCGGCATATCAATGCCGCACTGGATCACCGCCCGGTAATCACCATGGATGATGGTGCCGACCTGGTTAGCGAGATTCACAAGACACACACCGGGCTGTTGGCATCGATGCTCGGTGGTACCGAGGAAACCACGACCGGCGTGATCCGCCTGCGCGCCATGGACCGGGAAGGCGCGCTCAAATTCCCGGTCATTGCCGTCAATGATGCCATGACCAAGCATTTGTTTGATAACCGCTATGGCACCGGCCAGAGCACCCTGGATGGCGTGATTCGCGCCACCAATATCCTGCTTGCCGGAAAAAACCTGACGGTGGTTGGTTATGGCTGGTGCGGCCGTGGCATCGCGATGCGTGCCAAGGGCCACGGCGCCAATGTCATTATTACCGAGGTCGATCCGTTGCGGGCACTGGAGGCGGCCATGGACGGTTACCGTGTTATGCCGCTTGTCGAGGCGGCCCCGCAATCCGATTTTATTATCACGGCTACCGGTGACAAGCATGTGATTGACCAGGCGCACATGGAGGCCATGAAGGACGGCTGCGTGCTGGCCAATTCGGGACATTTCAACGTGGAAATCAACATCCCTGCACTCGAGGCCATGGCTGTCAGCAAACAACGGCCGCGGGTTTCGGTTGATGAGTACACCCTCGCCGATGGCCGGCGGATTTGTCTGCTGGCCGAGGGGCGGCTGGTTAATCTGGTCGCCGCCGAGGGACACCCCTCGGCGGTCATGGATATGAGTTTTGCGAACCAGGTGCTGTGCGCCATCTACCTGGCTAGCCGGCGTGACAAGCTGGATAACAGCGTACACAACGTTCCGCCCGAAATCGATCAGGAAGTGGCCCGGCTAAAGCTGGCCGCGATGAATCTCAGGATCGATGCGCTCACAGATGAACAGGTACGCTATCTCTCCTCCTGGCAGGAAGGCACCTGATGACACAGATGCGCACGCCATGAAATCATCCATTAAACGCATGCTCGCCGAGATTGAAGGGGAGGTCGCATACACGAGCAGTCTGATTGGCAAGAGCAAGCTTGACCCCCGGGTGATGGCGGCGATTGGCAAGGTGTCACGCGAAGCGTTTGTATCGCCGGATCTGATACGCTTTGCCTATGACAACGGCCCACTGCCCATCGGTTACGGGCAGACCATCTCCCAGCCGTACATCGTTGCACTGATGACCGATCTGTTGCAGCTTGAGCCGGACCACGTCGTGCTGGAAGTCGGCACGGGTTCCGGCTATCAGGCAGCCGTTTTATCACAACTGGCGAAGAAGGTCTTCACGATTGAACGGATACCGGCACTTGGCGACGCCTCGGCGGCGCTCCTGAAGTCACTGGGATACAGCAATATCGAATGCCGTACCGGTAACGGCTATGACGGCTGGCCGGAGCACGCACCCTATGATGCCATTATCGTTACGGCAGCCGCCTCGCATATCCCGCAGGCGCTCATAGAGCAACTCAAGTCCGGGGGCAGACTGGTCATACCGGTGGGGTTGCCGGACATGCATCAGGAACTGATGCTGGTGGAAAAAGACGATGAAGGGGAAATACATGCCCGTAATATTCTCGGAGTCGCCTTTGTTCCCTTGCAGGAAGAAACTCCCGCCAACAGTAACAACGGCATTTCATACTAGCGAATACTGCTTACACCTGATATAGCGTTTTTCAACACACCAGGTCAAACCAGGACTTTCAGCATGATAATAATGCGCTTGCAGAAAGAAGGTCTCGACTTGACTATTCCATTAGTCCGGGAAATCTGGAGGAGATGATGATGAGTGATCTCCAGGAAAGTGCGCATGGGGAGTCATCGCGATGGCTACCGCTGTTGATTGCAATATCAATGTGGTAACCACCGCACTCATTTACCTGTTTGCAGGATATTATGATGCAGCTGGCTGACTGGTACAGTATTGAGACGGATGAAGCACTGCAGCGCCTTGGGTCGTCAGCAACAGGCCTGACGACAGCAGACGCGCAACAGCGTTTGGCCGGACACGGCCCGAATGCCATCCCCGAAAAACGGCGCCGTTCCCTGCTGGTCATGCTGCTGTGGCAGTTTGCCGATTTCATGATTGTGGTGTTGCTGGTGGCAGCACTCATTTCCGGCATCATCGGTGAACCCCAGGACACCATTGCCATCCTGGTGATCGTGCTACTTAATGCCATCATCGGTGCTGTGCAGGAGTTCCGTGCGGAGCGCGCCGTGGCAGCGCTACGGCAAATGGCGGCACCAGAGACACAAGTGTTACGCGATGGTCAGGCGGTCACCCTGGTGGCATCGGAACTGGTGCCTGGCGATGTGGTGTTGCTCGAAGCGGGCAACGTGGTGCCGGCCGATCTGCGGCTTCTTGAAGTGGAAGAGATGCAGGCCGATGAGTCAGCCCTTACCGGTGAATCCCATCCCGTTGACAAGCAGCAGGTGCGATTAACCAAAATCGACTTGCCAATCGGTGATCGCAAAAATCTTGCCTTCAAGAGCAGCTTGATTACTCGCGGGCGTGGCAAGGGAGTGGTGGTCGCAACCGGTCTGGACACGGAAATTGGCCGTATTGCAGAACTGCTGCGTGGTGAGGCAAGTGTAAAGACTCCACTTCAGGTACGACTGACCCGCTTCGGTCGTTACCTTGCCCTTGCCATCCTGGCTATTTGTGTCGTGGTGTTTACGGCCGGATTGCTGCAAGGCCAGCCGGTATTGCTGATGTTGCTAACTGCCGTGAGTCTGGCAGTCGCCGCGATACCGGAAGCACTGCCGGCTGTGGTGACGATCTCACTTGCCCTCGGTGCGTACAAACTGATCCGGCACAACGCCCTGGTACGTAACCTGCCTGCGGTGGAGACCCTTGGCTCGGTGACCTATATCTGTGCCGACAAGACCGGCACCTTGACACAGAACCGCATGACCGTTGAGTTGTTCTTTGCCGCCGGGGAGCGGCATGTGTCATTGCCGGACCCAGGGGCCAGGGTACATTGGGCAGAACTGGGACAGGCCCTGGCTCTGAACAACGATGTGGCGGAAAAGGATGGCAAGCCTGCCGGTGAACCTACTGAACTGGCGTTGTTTGAAGCTGCACACAAGGCCGGTTTTGACAAGGCTGCGCTGGAACAAGCGAAACCACGGCTGGCCGCCATTGCGTTTGATAGCAAACGAAAGCAGATGACCACGCTGCACCAGTCACCAGAAGGTGTGATCGCGTATATCAAGGGCGCACCGGAACGGGTACTGGCGCAGTGCAGCAAGGCGGTGAGTAATGATGCGCCAGAGGTGTTTGAGCCCGAGGCTGTATTGGCCGAAGCGGAGCAGTTAGCCAATGAAGGTTACCGGGTGCTGGCGCTGGCAAAACGCGAATTTACAGTGCTGCCGGAACCGCTGATACCTGAAAAGATCGAACAGGATTTGACGTTTCTGGGACTGGTGGCCCTGATTGATCCACCGCGACCTGAAGTGCAACAGGCTGTGGCGGATTGTCTGACTGCGGGAATTACTCCCGTAATGATCACCGGTGACCATCCGGGTACCGCGATGGCAATCGCCAGGCGCCTCGGTATTACGGATAACGACAAAACTGTACTAGCAGGGAACGAACTGGCGGAGATGTCCGATGATGCATTTGCCCGTATCGTAGAGTCGGTACGAGTCTATGCCCGGGTCAGTCCAGAACAGAAGTTACGTATCGTCAAGGCCTTGCAGGTAAATGGTGAGTTTGTCGCCATGACGGGCGATGGTGTGAATGATGCGCCGGCTCTGAAACGCGCCGGAATTGGCGTGGCCATGGGGCAGAAGGGCACCGATGTGGCCCGCGAGGCAGCGGACATGGTATTGATGGACGATGATTTTTCCACCATTGTCAGGGCTGTACAGGCCGGGCGCCGCATCTTCGATAACATCCGCAAGTTCATCAAAGATACTATGAGCTCGAATTCAGGTGAGATCTGGACACTGTTTCTCGCCCCGTTTCTCGGACTGCCGATTCCATTGCTGCCCATCCATATCCTCTGGATCAATCTGGTTACTGACGGTCTGCCAGGGCTGGCCTTTACCGCTGAACCAGCCGAACCGGACATTATGTGCCGTGCACCACGCCCGCCAGAGGAGAGTATTTTTGCTCACGGAATGTGGCAGCATATCGTCTGGGTGGGGCTCTTTGTTGGCGGGATATCGATTGCTTCCCAGGCCTGGGCAGTTTCACGAAGCGTTGAATACTGGCAGACGGTGGTGTTTACCGTCCTTACCGTGTCACAGCTGTTTCACTCGCTGGCGGTGCGTAGTGAAACCGCGTCACTTTTTACAATCGGCTTGTTCAGTAACCTGCCTATGCTGGGTGCGGTAGTCCTTACTGTCCTGTTGCAGATGGCGGTGATCTATGTGCCCGCACTTAATCCCGTATTTCATACCCAGCCACTCCCGATGTTCGACCTTGTGGTCTGTCTGGTACTTTCTTCACTTGTGTTGTTTGCAGTAGAGATTGAAAAGTGGCTGGTGCGTCGTGGCATCCTTTACAGGAACAGTTAACCCGTATATTGCATCAGCCGGTAGCAATCGAAGCAGTCAGGCGGCAAAGTCGCGCAGCCGGACCGGCTGTCTTCTTGCGCCCCAGTTGCCGTGACCGGCTTCAAATACACCGGCACAGGGTGTGCCGCAGGAGGCACACTTCCCGTCCGCGGTCAGATTCCAGGCGGTCATTACATACCAGTCACGACCAATCAGTGTTTCACCACAGTGGTGGCAATAGGTGCTGTCACCGGCTTCATTGTGGACATTACCGGTATAGGCGTAACGTACGCCGTTCCCCATGGCAATTTCACGGGCACGGATGAGCGTCTCCTTCGGCGTCGACGGGACATCCATCATCTTCCAGTCCGGGTGGAATGCAGAGAAATGCATCGGTACATCCGGACCCAGTTTGTCCACGACCCAACGGGTCATTTCATCAAGCTCTTTTTCCGAGTCATTCTTGCCAGGTATCAGCAGGGTGGTCAGTTCCAGCCAGACGCTGGTTTCGTGCTTGATGTATTCCAGGGTTTCCAGGACCGGTGCCAGGTGCGAGCCGGTAATCTTGTGATAGAAGTCCTCGGTAAACGCCTTGAGATCCACGTTGGCGGCATCCATGTACTGGTAGAATTCCTTGCGTGGTTCAGGACAGACATACCCGGCGGTTACGGCAACCGACTTGATGCCTTTTTCATGACAGGCCCGGGCTACATCAATCGCATACTCGTGAAAAATTACCGGGTCGTTGTAGGTGTACGCCACGCTGCGGCAGTTGAGTTTCTCCGCCGCACGGGCGATGAGCTCCGGTGAGGCCTCATCGGTCAGGGTATGGGTCTCGCGCGACTTGCTGATGTCCCAGTTCTGGCAGAACTTGCAGGCGAGGTTGCAGCCTGCCGTGCCAAATGACAATACCGGCGTGCCGGGCAGAAAGTGATTCAGCGGTTTCTTTTCTATGGGGTCGATGCAATAGCCGCTCGAGCGGCCGTAGGTGGTGAGTACAATCTCGTCATCCAGGTTTTCCCGCACGAAGCAGAGACCGCGCTGGCCCGCGTGCAGCTTGCAGAATCGCGGACAGAGGTCGCACTGTACCCGGCCATCTTCCAGCTTGTGCCAGTAGCGGGTGCTGACGGTGAATGGATCGCGCTCGGTCATAAGCTGAAGTCCTGTCTCAAATCTGGGAATACCGGGTACCTGATAACAATGTTAGCAGATACACGGAATCACACTGCTGCTGGATGTGATCTGTAAGGATGTTATTTCCTGGCGACCGGCATCAGCATCAATGGCTGCACGTCAGCCGGTAATTTCAATGCCGTGGCTACTGCATCATCCTCAAAGGCGCCAACCACAAGCGTCGCCAGTCCAAGCGCTTCCGCCTGCAAGAGCAGGTTCTGCGCCGCATGTCCGGCTTCCATGTGGACATAACGGATTCCCCGCTTGCCGTATTTTCCGGTGGTCCGGTCATATATCGCCGTAACGACCACCACGGCTGCGGCCGCTTTAACCCACGGCTGCGCAAGCGCAGCGCGTGCCAGCATCTGGCGCTGGTCACCGGGTTCGGTTTGCTGCAGGCGATGCCTGTCGGGGTGATAGTGATACACGCCGGGAGACAGGCCATCCACATTACCGGCAACCACATACAACTCCAGCGGATACAGGGCCCCGGCCGATGGTGCGGTGCGGAAACCCTGTGGATCTGTAATGCCCTGTGCCGCCCAGAGCAACTGCCCGATAGTCGACAGGTCAAGCCCTGCCTCCTGGTACTCGCGCACCGAGCGGCGCTGTTGCAACAGGGCCTCAAGTGGCTTTTCACCTGACGTTACCGGTTCTGGCAGTGAAATGAACTCGGGTGATCCGGCCATGGCAGCTTCCGGTTTCGGACAGCACAACAAAATAACACCTAATCCGTAACAGCAGTATCGTATTAACTTTTTCATTTGGATAATGTAAAGGATAGATCAATATTGAAAGAATGGAGCCACTCATTCCCCGGTAACGGTTATTGCCGGCACTCACACCTGGATCTGTACTTTCCTTTTTACTCCTTTCTTTCCGTCCTTTCTTCCAATAGGACACTGATTTCCCGGGTTTATGGCTTCGTGGCCTCGTGACCTCGTGACCTATAGAATGAAAGCAGCAACTCAGGATATCGGCATAGGCATTGTGTTGAGGGCAGTCGAACAGCCGCTGCGCGAGATTGTTGCCAATGCCGGTTTGAACCCTTCGGTGGTGCTGAACAAGGTAAAAGAGAGTTCAGGAAAATTCGGTTATAACGCCCAGACAGGCGAGTACGGCGGCATGATGGAAATGGGAATTATCGATCCCGCAAAGGTGGTGCATTTGGCATTGCAGAATGCGGCCTCTGTGGCCGGCCTCATGATAACCATCGAGGCGATGATTGGTGAGCTTCCCGGAGCCGAACCGATTGGCAGGGGCATGGGTGAGATGGGAATGATGTAACGGTGTCTGACGGTGTTGGGGTTCAGGGGCCCGTTGCGGAGTCATTTATCAGAGCAGCTGACTTCTACGAGTCAGGAGACGTTTCTTCGCTCCCCGTCAATTCCTGCCGACCGGTAAGGGGTGACTGAACATGGTCTGCCAGGGATGCAGTTCTTGATTCAGTGCAGCTCAATACTCCAGCGATCAGGGCCGAGTTCATTGCAATCAATCTTCAGCGCCATGAACTGCTGCAGCACGGCGATATTTGTGGTGGTGTGCCGGCTGGGCTGCAGCGTCACATAACTACCGCCGCCGGACAGCGCCAGCGGCAGTAGCAGCTGGTCGGCCAGATGCACACCCACAGGTACCTCTGCGGTCAGGTAACGGCGCACGCATTGTACAAGCTGCGACGCCACGGTTTCTGCCCTGACGCCCCGCACGCCGAAACCGGTGAACACTTCCGTGACGTGCCGGCTCTTGATCACCACGGTTACCACATTGCCCGGCCCCGGCGCCGATGTGATCTCGCGGACCTGCATGTTTTCCCCGGGCAGTCCAAGTTCCGAGCCGATGACATGCAATTCCTTGTGTGCGATATGTAACGGCAGGCTTGATACCAGGGCACATGCCGTTTGCTCAAGGACCGGCCCGCGCTCCGGTAGCTGCAGCGGCTTGAGCTGCGGCGCTGGCTCAATATCCACGTGCATGACGCCACCACCGGCGGGGTAGAAACCTGGCTGTACCAGGCGAGCCGTCACGCGGGGACCCATGCGGTTAATCAGTGGCAGAAATGCAAGCAGTATGAAATCGAATGATGGTGCGAGTGGATTGTGCGTGCCACCCGACAGCTCCAGGTGTGACGGCCGACCGGCGGTCAGCAAGGCAGGCAGTACCGTTTGCAGTACCAGTGTTGCACTCCCCGCAGTCCCGGTAGCAAAGTGGTAATGGCCCGGTTTCACTGCATGCGGTGCAAACGTCAGTTCGCCAGAACCGAGTGTGGCGCCCTCCAGCCCTGCCGCACTGATCCCGGCGGCTGCCTTGACGGCGGCAAGGTGCTGCGGTTGCAAGCCGGGGTTTTTGCGAGTGGCCCGCACTTTGGTCATGTGAAACGGTTCGCCCAGGCACAGCGAAAGGGCCAGCGATGAGCGCAGGATCTGGCCGCCACCCTCACCCATAGCGCCATCGATGGTCAGGAGTTTCCGCTTGCTGCGTTTTTGCATTCTGCAGATCCTGTTTGTGGCATGGGGTCAGTTTTCGTTGCCCCCGGCCAGTTGCAGTTGCGGTAGAAAACCCACCTGGAATTACCTGAGATCTGTTAGCCAGTTGTCTCTCGCGATCATGGATGTTCGGGCATTTGTGGAAGACGTCCGCTCCACTATATCCGCTTTAACTCAGGCAAATTCCCTGAACTTGCTCATTAGGTTCAGGGCCTCGGCAACAGCCATGCAGGTGATGTAGCCGCCGTGTGTATTCACACCCAGGGCGAATCCCTGGTCTGTGCGCAGCGCATCGAGGCCGCTATCGGCCAGCTTGAGGACATAGGGCAAGGTCGCATTGGTCAGCGCTATGGTGGAAAGCCGCGGATAGGCGCCGGGCATGTTGGTCACGCAATAGTGAATGACGCCGTGCTTTTCATAGACGGGCGTGCCATGCGTCGTCGGTCTCGATGTTTCCACGCAGCCACCCTGGTCGATGCTCACATCCACAATGACAGAACCGGGTTGCATGTCCCGTACCATGGCCTCGGTGACGACATACGGGGCGCGTGCGCCGCGGCGCAGCACCGCGCCAACGACGAGATCGGCATCTGCCAGTTCCGCGGCGATGTTTTCCGGTGTGGAGCGCACAAAGTGAATGTCCAGGGAAATGTCGTCTTGCAGCTCCGGCGCCCTGTCGGGATGCCGGCCGACGATGTACACGTTCGCTCCCATGCTGTCTGCCACGCGGGCGCAGTGCCGGCCGACCACGCCGTCGCCGATGATCACGATTTTACCGAAGCGTTCACCAAATATGCGTGACAGCAGCATGCCCTTGCCGTTATTGAAGCGGGCGAGATAATAGTTCCCCATGGTTGCGGCCATATTGCCCGCCACGGCGCTCATGGGCGCCAGTAATGGCAGTTTCCCCTGGTTGTCCTCCACGGTTTCATAGGCGATGGCGGTGGTCTTGTGCGCAAGCAGGGCAGCGGTCAGCGTTGGCGTGACACCGGCCAGGTGGAAATAGGTAAATACTACCTGCTCCCCGAGGTACTCGTATTCCTGCGCCAGCGGTTCCTTGACCTTCAGTATCAGGTCCGTGTCCCAGGCAGCGGCTGCAGCGACCATGTCGGCGCCTGCCTGTGCATAGTCTGTGTCCGGGAAACCGGACCCGGCCCCGGCACCTGACTGTACCCGGACAATGTGACCGGGGCCGGTCAGTGTGCGTGCACCCGCCGGCGTCAACGCAACACGGTTTTCATTTTCCTTGATCTCTTTGAGAACGCCAATCTTCATGTCGAATGTTTCTCAGTTCTGCTGTTGTGTGGAGTTATTGCCGCCGCGCAAGATTATAAGTGCAACGCAGCAGGAGGGGGCAGGTCTTGCTGTGGCCTGCGCGTGATCTCCAGGTGGGCACTGCGTACTCCCCTGGCAGTGTAATCCTGTGGAATGACCTCGTAACCCTGGTTGCCCCGGCCCTGCTGGATGTCGTCCTCAGCTGCCCACAATGCCCGGGGATGAAACCCGTTGCGTTCGCCGATCATGCCAACGAGGTGGTTGACATGCCTGCTGAGCTGTTCCGCAGTAATTTCAGCACCATTAGGTCTGCCAGTGTTGTGGTGTGCTGCTGCCATATCCGCATGTTAGCGCAGAGCGTTGACAGTGTCGTTGTCTGCATCGAGATCTGCTCGGCAGGAAGGTGGTTGCGGTTGTTGCTCGCCGTGAATACAGCCATGTAGAGCACCGACACGCCACATTGAGGCAGGCTAAGGATGCGATGCTTGCAGGCTTGATTCCCCAAATGCAAAGCGCACCCACATGTGCCAGTATTATGCTATGCGTGACTTTATCAGGGTGCTGGTGCTGGGAACCGGGCAGATGGGGTCAGGGATTGCGCGCCTGGTGCTCGATAAGCCGGGTCTGCAACTGGTCGGCGCCTACGGCAGAAGGAGCGGACGTGCGGGTATGGACCTGGGGCAGGTGATCGGAATCGGGCGTGACCTCGGCCTTCCGATCAGCAATGACCTTGCTGCAGTGATCGGGCAGACGCGCCCGGAGGTCGCGATTCAGGCAACCTGTTCTACGCTTGCCGATGCCGGGGACGAACTGGAAATACTGGTGCGCCACGGTATCCATGTTATCTCGATCGCTGAACAGCTGGCATACCCTGCCTGCAGTTCGCCGGCGTTTGCCGAGGCCCTGCAGCGCCTTGCGGTTGCACAGGGCGTGGCGGTTGTCGGGACCGGTATCAACCCCGGGTTTGTGCTGGACCTTCTGGTCATCACCCTGACCGGTGTGTGTGAGGATATTCAGGCAATTACCGCAACACGCGTCAACGATCTCTCGCCCTATGGACCAACGGTGCTTGCCAGTCAGGGCGTGGGGCTCAGCACTGCGGCATTCAACCGGGGTCTGGAGGAGGGGACGGTTGCGGGACACTACGGCTTTGCCGAGTCGATCCACCTGATCGCTACGGCACTCGGCTGGGAGATTGCGCGCATCGAGGAAACCCGGGAACCCATTGTGGCGCGGGTCCGGCGTACCACCCCGTTTGTTTGCGTTGAGCCCGGGCAGGTCGCCGGCTGCAGACATACGGCAGTGGCCTACCGGGAAGGCAGGCCGGTCATTACGCTCATCCATCCCCAGCAGGTGCACCCCGAGCTGGAGGGGGTGGAGACGGGGGACGCCATTGAAATTACCGGTACGCCCAGCATCCGGCTTGCCGGGAGCCCGGAAATCCCGGGCGGGCAGGGAACCATCGCCCTGGCCGTGAACATGATTCCCCGGGTACTGAATGCCGCGCCGGGTTTGCATACCATGACGGACCTGCCGGTTCCCGCTGCCCTGCTGGGGGATGTCCGGCGGCTGGTTCACCGGGATAAACGGAACTCTGCACATGGCTGAGCGGGCCGGTCAGGGCGTCTGGGTAGAGATTCACCGTTGCGTGCTCCCGGCAGGTGAGCGTGCCCCGCAGGTTCCCGAGGATACCAGGGGTGTACCATTGGAGATGCGAGTGAAGGGCTTTCTGCTGGCACCTGCCGCACCGGGCGAGGCGGCAGAGATCGTGACGCCGGCCGGCCGCCACCTGCGGGGGACGCTCATGGAAGTCAATCCGGCCTACAGCCACGGCTTCGGTGCCCCGCTTGCCGAGCTCTCCGGTATCGGGGGCGAGGTGCGCGCCATCCTGCGTGAGCGGGGACTCATCAAGTGAGTACTGCACCCTACGCAGAGATCATGGCGCAGCGGGCTGCCATCCTGCGCGCATCCAGCGGTATCGATTATGAGCGCTATACCACGGGCGCCCTGGCCTTTGACTACGAACGGCTATTCGCCGATACCGGTTATGACGTGGCATCAGCCGCTGCCGTGCAGCACCGCACCGCGGTCGGCAATACCCCGCTGGTCGAACTCGAAAACATGACGGCGCTGGTCCGCAGCGTATCCCGTCCCGGCAAGGGAGCGCGGATTCTGCTCAAGGATGAAGCCGCCAATCCCTCAGGTTCCTTCAAGGACCGACGTGCCTCGCTGTCGGTGCACGAGGCAAAGCGGCGCGGTTATACAGGGGTAGTGGCGGCCACCAGCGGAAACTACGGCGCGGCGGTGGCCTCGCAGGCCGCCAGGGCGGGACTGCGGTGTATCGTGGTGCAGGAAGCCTTTGACAGTGCGGGCATCGCGCAACCGGAGATCGCTGAAAAGACCCGGGCCTGCGAGGCCTATGGCGCGGAGGTCATCCGGCTTTCCGTGGGCCCCGAACTGTTTTACGTTTTCCTTAAAGTCCTCAAGGAGACGGGCTACTTCAATGCCTCGCTCTACACCCCGTACTCGATCCTGGGTATCGAGACGCTGGGCTTCGAACTTGCCTGCCAGCTACAGGAACAGGCGGGCTGTTTCCCCGACGTGGTGATCGCCACGCATGCAGGTGGCGGTAATGTAACGGGTACGGCGCGCGGGCTGGCAAAGGCCGGCGCCGCGGACACAGTGATGGTTGCCGCCAGCGTCGATCTGGCCGGTCTGCACATGGCCTCGGACCATGACTTCAACCGCAAGTCCTTCACCACCGGCCACACCGGCTTCTCGATGCCCTTTACCAGCTGGCCCGATCGTGCCGACGTGCCCCGCAACGCGGCCCGCGCGCTGCGTTACATCGACCGGTTCGTAACCGTGACCCAGGGCGAGGTGTTCTATATCACCCAGGTACTGGCGGAACTGGAAGGTCTGGAACGGGGCCCGGCGGGCAATACCTCGCTGGCCGCGGCCTTTGCCATTGCGCAGGAGCTCGATGAAGACCGGATTGTCGTGGTCCAGGAGACCGAATATACCGGGGCGGGCAAGCATCCCCTGGCCCAGTTGAACCTGGCCAGGCAGATGGGTATCACGGTGCGTCGTGGCGATCCCCGGGATAACAGGCCCGGTCAGCAGATCGTGCTGCCGGAGCACCCGGCACAGATTGCGGTGGTGGAGGTAGACCTGGAACGCGTGCGGCATTCCTATCTGCGCCACGCCCTCGCGTCACTTCCCGCAGGGACGGCGCTCGGTGATGTCGATCTTGACTATCTCGCCGCCGAGACCCGTACCAGTCGGAACTATGTGCAGGAGAGCATCGATGAGTGGCATGGAAAGACCGGATGACTTCGAGCAGCGCCGCGCCCGGCTGCGGGAGATGTCGGACGCAGAGCTGCAGGCATACTTTTGGGAGCTCGTTGACAAGATAGTCACGCCGCTGATCGAGGAGGCACGCACGCATACCAGCCCCTCGATCGAGCGCTCGGTACTGCTGCGGATGGGATTCTCCAGTCTTGAGGCCGGGGCGCTGGTTACCGGGATGCACGAGCGTGGCCTGCTCGGCCACGGCGCCGGCCGGCTGGTGCTGGAACTTGCGCGGGCCCAGGAGCTTTCGGTCCGCGAGGCCGGTACGGCGTTGCTGGCAGGGCAGCACTGGGAGGCGCTGCCGTTATGAAGCTTGCACCGGACAAAAAGCTGGATATCGAGGAAGTGCTCAGGGACCTCGATCAATACCGGCCGAAGCGCAAGGGTTGGACCTGGCGCAGGCGGATTGCGGACCAGGCCATTGGCCCCTTTGTTTACCGGGATACGAGCGCAAACCTCAAGCACTCGGTGCCGCTGCCGGCGGCGCATGACTTCGACGGAATCGATCCCCAGTGTGACATGGTGATCACCACGGAGATCGCCTCCGGGCGCTTTGAAGATGACCTGCGCCGCATGCGCATGGCGGCCTGGCATGGCGCCGATCACATCATGGTGATCCGGACCACGGGGCAGTCGCATATCGATGGGCTCATCGAGGGAACACCGGAAGGTGTCGGCGGCATTCCGGTTACCCGCAAGCAAATCCGCGCCACCCGCAAGGCACTGGATGCGATTGAGGAGGAGGTGGGCCGGCCCATCAACCTGCATTCCTATGTGAGCGGGGTCGCGGGCCCGGAAATCGCGGTGTTGTTCGCCGAGGAGGGCGTCAACGGCGCGCATCAGGACCCGCAGTACAATGTGCTCTACCGCGACATCAACATGCACCGCTCCTTCGTCGATGCGGCCGAGTCAAAAAAGATCCTGGCGGATGCCGGCTTGCTGCAACTGGACGGCGCCCACAACGCCAATGCCACGGCCAAGCAGGCCTGGAAGGTGACGCCGGAACTGTTTGTCCAGCATGCCATCAATTGCGGCTATTCCCGTGCCGCGGGGATGCCGGCAGAACTGGTTGCCTTGTCCACCGTGCCGCCAACCGCGCCGCCGGCGCCGAAGCTGCGGCTTGATCTGCCCTATGCGGTGGCGCTGCGTGAACTGTTCCAGGGCTACCGGTTCCGGGCCCAGCAGAACACCCGCTACATGGAGGCCGACACCCTGGAGGCCAGTGTGACTCATGTGCTCGATACCCTGATCTCGCGGCTCACTTCGGCGGATATCCAGAGCACCATCACGCCGGACGAGGGCCGCAACATCCCCTGGCATTACAATAATATCGCGGGGTTAAACACCGCGCGCCAGACGCTGATGGGGCTCGACGGACTCGGGGAACTGGTCGCGCTGCAGGGGGATGGGCCGCTACGGGAAAATGCGCGCGAACTCAAGGAACGGGCCGTGCTGTTCCTGGAGGAGATTGTTGTGGGCGGCGGCTATTACGCGGCGGTGGAAGCGGGTCAGTTTGTCGATTCCGGCTACTACCCGGAACGCAACGGCGACGGGATCGTACGCAATCCGCTGGGAGGTGACGGGGCGGGGAGCGTGATTCCGCGTGAGCCAGGTTACGGTGCACCGGTGTGCAGTCATTTTGGCCACAACCGCTATAACACGGGCGAGGGCAAAGCGTGCGCCGGTTACGGTGGCTGCACCCTGTGTGACCCGTCGAAGATTCAGTACATTGATGAACTGGATCTCGCCGATACCGTGGAGCAGCGCCTGCAGCAGCCGATGGCGGAGCGGGCGGCCGGGCTGCTGCGACCCGAGGTCGAGAAGCACGGCGACAATATCGTGTGTGTGACGCTGTTTGTGCCCGAACAGCCGGCCGTGGCCGAAGTGGCGGCGCTGGAGATGGCCCGGCATATGAACCTCGGCAATCCCGAGGTCATCAGCCGGCGGGTCATGCACCCGGCCGAAGGTAGCGTGTTTGAAATCAAGGGCACGCTTGATGTCGCGATCAGCAGCAAGGAACTGCACCTGCCCGAGCAGGTTGCAGTCCTGCCCGAAGCGGACATCGAGGCCTGGGTGCGACCGCGTGACATCCACGTTGTCGCCGCCACCGTCGGTGAGGATGAGCACTCGGTCGGCTTGCATGAAATCCTTGATATCAAGCATGGCGGCATCGAGAAGTACGGCTTCCACTGCCATAATCTCGGTACCTCGGTATCGATTGAGCGGCTCCTCGACATGGCCGAGCAGACCGCGGCCCGGGCTGTGTTGATCTCGACCATAGTCACCCACGCGGAGATGCACCTGCAGCACATGCGGCACCTGCATGACGCAGTGCAGCAGCGCGGTCTGCGCCGGCGCCTGGTGCTGGTTGCCGGTGGCGCCCAGGTGACGGATGCCCTGGCCCGCGCGCACGGCATGGATGCGGGGTTCGGGCGAGGCACAACCGGACGGGATGTGGCAAGTTTTCTGGTGCGGACATTGCAAGCCCGGGAAGCAGGCTGACCTATGGTTTCCCCCTGTCTGACCATCGATCTCGAGAAGATCGAACACAATGCCCGCGGCATCGTCGGCTTTTGCAAGGAGCGCGGTATCGAAGTTGCGGGCGTGACCAAGGGCGTCTGTGGCCATGCCGGTGTGGCCCGGGCCATGTTGCGGGGCGGGGTCAGCACCATTGCGGACTCGCGTCTGGAAAACATTCAGCGGCTCCAGGCCGCCGGTCTGCGGACACGCTGGATACTGCTACGGATTCCGCCGCTCTCGGGTGTCGAGGCGGTCGTCGATACGGTGGATGTCAGTCTCAACACGGAGCTTGCCGTTTTGTCCGGTCTGTCAAAGGCGGCCCTGCAGCAGGGCAAGGTTCACGACGTGATACTGATGGTGGAACTCGGGGACCTGCGCGAAGGGATTATGCCGCATGAGCTTGCACCCCTGGTGGAGCAGGCAGTAAAGCTCCCCGGTATTCGCATTCGGGGCCTGGGTGCCAATCTTGCCTGTTTCGCCGGCGTGGTGCCCGGTAAGGACAACATGCAGCGGCTGGTGGATCTGGCCGCTGAAATCGAGCGCGGCTTCGGCCTCAGCCTCGAGTGGGTTTCCGGGATCAATTCCAGCGGGCTCGAACTCATCGATGCAGGCCACATGCCCGGGCGGGTCAATCATGCACGTATCGGTGAGGCCATTCTGCTGGGGCGCGAAACGACGCGGCGCAGGCCATGGCCCGGCACCTGGCAGGATGCCTTTATCCTGCAGGCCGAAGTGCTGGAATTGAAGCGGAAGCCGTCACTGCCGCAGGGCAAATGCAGCGAGGACGCGTTCGGTCGGCGGCCACAGTTCGAGGACCGGGGCGAGATGCTGCGGGTGCTGCTGAACGTGGGGCGCGAGGATGTGGATGTCAACGGGATTGTGCCGCTCGATACACGCCTGACTGTGCTGGGTGCTTCCAGCGGCTATCTGGTGGTCGACGCAAGTCGTGTAGCAGGCGAACTTCAGGTTGGCGATAAGCTGGCATTTACGCTGAACTACAGCGCCTTGCTTGCGGCCATGACGTCGGAGTACGTGAAGAAGCACCCCCTGGAAAAATCCGCGCCTGCCGCAGGGGAGGGCTGAGGCATGCTGTCCGACGTGCGTCACCTGACCCGGGCCTGTATCCATCTCGATCGTCTGACTCACAACCTGCAGCTGTTGCAGGAACTGGCCGGGGACCGGCCCCTGTGGCCGGCCATCAAGGCGAATGCCTACGGCCACGGCCTGGAGATTATCGCGCGGCACCTGGTCGGTCTCGGCTACGATACGCTTTGCCTGGCCCACGTGACCGAAGCGCAGGCGCTGCTGGCGGCTGGTATTAGGGCCCGCTTGCTGCTGCTCTCGGCGACGTTGCCGGAACACAGTGAGGCGATCATTGCGGGTGGCTGTGAACCGGTGGTGTGTACCATCGACATGGTGGCGGCGCTGGCGCGGGCGGCGGAGCGGGCCGGGAAACAGGCCGAGGTCCAGCTGATGGTCGATACCGGCATGGGGCGCATTGGCATACGGCCGGAGAAGTGAGCGGTTTTCTGGAGCGCTGCCGGGCGTTTCCCAACGTGCGGGTGCGGGGCCTGATGAGCCACTTTCCCTGTGCTGACGAGACGGACAAGACGCTGTCTTACACCGGCATGGAACAGTTCCGGCGCGTCATCGATGCCGGCAGGGCTTACGGGATCGAGGTCTGCAGCATGGCGAACAGTGCGGCGATCTTCGACCTTCCGGATGCGGGCTTTGATGCGGTGCGCCCCGGGATTGCGATCTACGGCCTGCGTCCCTCGCAGGAGATTGCTAATCCACGGGTGGCCGAACTTCGGCCGGTGCTCGAATGGAAGACCCGCATCACCTTTCTCAAGGAGGTCTCTGCCGGTACGGGATTGAGCTATGGACACCGGTTTCACACGCATCGCGCGTCGCTCATCGCCACGCTGCCGGTCGGTTACGGGGATGGACTCGACCGCAGCCTGAGCAACGATTTCGAGGTCCTGGTGCACGGGGTGCGCTGTCCGCAGGTCGGCTGCATCACCATGGACCAGAGCCTGATCGATGTCACCGCGCTGCGCGGCAGGGTTGCACTCGGCGATGAGGTGGTCCTGATTGGCCGCCAGGGTGACGCGGAGGTGACAGCGGATGAACTGGCCGGGAAACTCGGCACCATCAACTACGAAATCGTGACGCGCATTGCGCAGCGCGTGCCACGCCTGGCACGCAACAGCAAACCGGATACCCCGGAATGACCTGCTGATCCCCTTCCATCGGTTAATGCCATGACATTCAATCTCAGAAATCGCAATTTTCTTAAGTTACTCGACTTCACGCCCGGAGAGATTCGTTATCTGCTGGACTTGTCCAGTGAATTAAAAACCGCTAAATATGCCGGTACCGAACAACCACGATTACAAGGTAAAAACATTGCACTGATCTTTGAGAAGACGTCTACCCGAACCCGCTGTGCTTTTGAAGTGGCGGCCTATGACCAGGGCGCGAATGTCACCTACCTGGGCCCCACGGGTACTCAGATCGGCATCAAGGAATCGATGAAAGATACCGCACGGGTATTGGCAAGCATGTATGACGGTATCGAGTACCGTGGTTTTGACCAGGAGACTGTCGAGGAGCTGGCCCGCTGCGGGATACCGGTGTGGAATGGCCTGACCAACGAATATCACCCGACCCAGGTGCTGGCCGACCTGCTGACCATGCTGGAGCATTCCCGCAAGCCATTGAAGGAGATTGCCTTCTGCTACCTCGGTGATGGCCGCAGTAACATGGGTGACTCGCTACTGGTGGGTGCGGCAAAGATGGGCATGGATTTTCGAATGGCTACACCCGCTGCATTACAACCAAAGGCCGGGTTGGTTCCACCTGCCAGGCGATCGCAAAGCAGACCGGTGCCCGTCTGCAGGTGACCGAAGATCCAGTCAGCGCGGTCAAAGGTGTCGACTTTCTCTACACCGATGTCTGGGTCTCCATGGGTGAACCGGAATCGGTCTGGGAAGAGAGAATCCAGCTGCTGACACCGTACCAGGTGAACCGGCAGATGCTGGAGCTGGCCGGTAATCCCGCTGTCAAGTTCATGCACTGCCTGCCGGCATTTCATAATCCCGAGACCAGGATCGGTGAGGAGATTTTTCAGAAATACGGTCTAGAAGCCATGGAGGTAACCGAGGAGGTATTTGAGTCAGAGGCTTCCATCGTTTTTGAGCAGGCGGAGAATCGCATGCATACGATCAAGGCCGTGATGGTGGCTACCCTGGGCACACTGATGCGCATTGTGCTGCACTCGGTGGAAATGCGTTACTTAAGCGTAGTGAACCGTTAACTGCGGATAATCAGCGACAAAATATTAAGATTGCAGCAGAAGCATTAGCACCGCTTGCCGCTAAACATGAATTAGTGATTTCCCACGGTAACGGTCCCCAGGTCGGGCTGTTGGCATTACAAAGTGCAGCTTATCAGCCGGATGAAAGTTATCCTTTAGATATTCTTGATGCAGAAACCGCAGGGATGATCGGTTACCTCATTGAACAGGAACTGATTAACCTTTTACCACCTGATCGTCAATGTGCAACTTTGCTTACCCAGATCGAAGTGGACGCAGGACCCCGCCTTTAACAATCCGACCAAGCCGATCGGACCGGTGTACCGAGAAGCCGAGGCGCGACGGCTGGCTGCGGAACGTGGCTGGCATGTTGCCCGGGACGGCGCACATTTCCGCCGGGTGGTGCCGTCGCCCCGACCACAGCGGATTCTTGAACTGAGTGTGATCGAAATGCTGGTCAGCCAGGGGGTGATCGTGATCTGTGCCGGCGGCGGGGGGATTCCGGTTATCTGTCGTACGGACGGCAGCCTGGCCGGTGTCGAGGCGGTGATCGACAAGGATATGGCGAGTTGTCTGCTGGCGCGGGGGTTGAAGGCAGATGCTTTACTTCTGTTGACCGACGTCGATGCCGTCCAGGTACACTGGGGAGAGCCGCAGGCACGGCGCATGCGGCGCGTTACGCCGCAGGCCATGCGGGAATTTTCCTTCGCCCCCGGCTCCATGGGACCCAAGGTCGCGGCCGCCTGTGAGTTTGTTGAACAGACCGGCGGTCGCGCCGGTATTGGACCGCTCCGGGACGCCCGGGCCATATTGGATGGTGAGGCGGGGACACTGATTACCCCCGGACACGGTTGACACGACCTGGTGGGATTAGCTGACCAGTCGCTGTTTCTTCAGGAAGGCCTCGACCAGGCTACCGAGCCCCGGTTCACCGGCTTCGGCAAATTCATAGCGGGCGCACACCACCGGCTTGTTGATATCAATTAGTGCCTCGAGCTTGCAGGTGGTGGCTGCGACCACTACATCAGCCGTTGCTGCATTGATGGTCTCACCCAGCGCCTGGAGTTGCGACGGGTTATAACCCACGGCTGGCAGCACCGCACCAATGTGTGGGTACTGCTTGTAGACCGCGGCAATCGCCCCCACGGCGCTGGTGCGCGGATCGACGATCTCGGCCGCCCCGGCCTCGGTGGCGGCCACGTAACCCGCCCCGTAGGGCATGCCGCCGTGAGTGATGGTCGGACCGTCTTCGACGACAAGAACGCGCTTGCCTCGTACCGCCTCGGGATCTTCCAGTTGCACCGGTGAGGCGCCGCGCACAATGGTTGCATCGGGATTGATGCGGCGGGCATTTTCGGTGACGTGCTGGATGTCGGCATCCGAGGCCGAGTTCACCTTGGCCACGATGACAATGTCGGCCATGCGCAGCACGGCCTCACCCGGGTGATGGGTGGTCTCGTTGCCCGGGCGCAGCGGATCGACCAGCACGATGTGCAGGTCGGGCCGCAGGAACGGGAAATCATTATTGCCGCCATCCCACAGGATCACGTCGGCTTCCGTCTCGGCACGCCGTGTGATCTCGGCGTAATCGATACCCGCGTAAACGACATTGCCAAGCGCCAGGTGGGGTTCGTACTCTTCGCGTTCCTCGATGGTGCAGTTGGCGGCAGCGAGATCGGGCCGCGACGCGAAACGCTGCGCGGCCTGGCGTTCGAGGTCACCATACGGCATCGGGTGGCGAATGATCGCGACCTGTAAACCCTGTTTTTTCAGCAGGCGCGACAGCCAACGAGTGGTTTGCGACTTGCCGCACCCGGTCCTGACGGCGGAGACGGCGATGACCGGTACTCGGGCTTGCAGCATGGTGCGTTCGGGTCCCAGCAACAGGAAATCAGCGCCCGTGGCCAGGGCGATGGAGGCCTTGTGCATGACCAGGTGGTGTTCTACATCGCTGTAGGAAAAGACGACCTGATCGATGTGCTGTTCAAGGCACAGGGCTTCCAGTTGCGCTTCATCAACAATGGGAATGCCATCGGGATAGCGGGGGCCCGCTAGCGATGCAGGATAGCGACGCCCGGCGATCTCCGGAATTTGTGCAGCCGTGAAGGCGATCACCTCGCTGCCAGGATTGTCGCGATAGACCATGTTGTAATTATGAAAATCACGACCGGCTGCACCCATGATGAGGACGCGTGTTGATTTTTTTGTATTTGACATGGGCTGGCTGTCTCTGGTCTCCTGGCAATCTGTTTGCTGTCCTTACAGTCCCTGTTCTCAGTTAACACTCCGCAGGCATTGCTGCAACATAATGATAGCAGCCAAACCCGGCTGCGCTCATCATCCACAGGTGATAGTCTACTGAGGTGTTTGCTAAGTGGTGACTCCGTTGCTTTTCAGGACTCGTATATGCAAGAAAAATTGCGCTGTGAACTGATTTCATGGTCAGAGATAGAACGGCTGTGCCAACGCCTCGCGGGATTGATCAGGGAATCGGATTACCACCCTGACCTGGTCATCGCAATCGGCCGTGGTGGTTACGTGCCGGCCCGGCTGTTATGTGACTATCTGGATATCATGGGGCTAACCAGTATCAAGATTGAACATTATCTGGCGGGTGCAGACCGACAGAAGGAAGCAGTCATCCGGTATCCGCTCAAGGCCGATATCAGGGGTTTGAGGGTTCTGCTTGTTGATGATGTCAATGATACGGGTGCTACCCTGAAAGTCGCAACGCAACACCTGCAGACATTTCAGCCCGGCGAAATCCGTACTGCTGTCCTGCATCATAAAGCGGTTACCCTGTTTACCGTGGATTATTACGCCAGAAAAATCATCAAGTGGCGTTGGCTGATCTATCCATGGGCGGTGAACGAAGACATTTCCGGCTTTCTGCAACGCCTGACGCCGGCGCCCGGATCACTGGAAGAGGCACGAAAGCTGTTAGCCGTACGATTCAATATCAAAATATCACAGCAGCGCCTCAGAGATATTTACGCAACCATGGACCAGTGACCGGAACATCTCTCAAAATGCATCCAGGAAGGCAAACAAGTTGCTTGCTGTGTGTCAATATGTCCCTGACCAGCGACCATCCCGTCGACCTGGTGCGCTACCAGGTCGCCAATTGTTACATGGGGTGTGTCGGAATGATCAATTCTGGTGGCCCCTCGGGCAAGGATGATCTGCATCAGACGGTGTGCACCGCGGTCATCAACAAACGTGCCGGTGGCATGGGACTGATTTCCGGTCGCAAGGCGTTCCAGCGGCCGATGGACGAGGGCGTGGCCCTGTTGAACGCGATCCAGGATGTCTATTTGGCATCCGCAGTAACGGTTGCCTGATTATTCCGGGCCGCCTCGGAAGCCTTGTAGCCCTGCTCGGTAACCAGTGCCACTGCATCCCGTTTGAAGTCTTCCGTGTAGTTCTGTCTCTTTCTCGTTTCTGTTGTCATCGTTCACTTCGTTATGGCATTTTACAGCCATGACTCAGTGCCCGGATTTAGTAGACCTCTTCACGCTGAATGAACGTCTGATCAGTTTGAACCAGTCAACTGGGGCTTGCTCCGGGATGCCGGTCCGAGACACTGTTCGATCTGTTCGCGGTGCAGGGTTTCCTGTTCCTCGAGTGCGCTGATCAGGCGTGCCAGTTCATCCGGGTGTTCCCTGATCACCGCCAGTGCGCGTTGTTCGGCCTCCGTAACAGGGTCTGTACCGCGTGATCCACCACTTCAGCCGAGTGTTCGCTGTAGTGGCGCGGCTGGGCGATCTCGCGTCCCAGGAAGGGGTGTTCCTCGCTTTCGCGCAGATCAACGGGCCCGATCTCGTCGGACATTCCCCAGCGTGCCACCATGGCACGGGCCAGCGTGGTGGCCTGGTGGATGTCGTCCTCGGCGCCGCTGCTCATCGTCTTCAGCAGCTCCTTCTCGGCACTGCGTCCACCGAGGATAACGACCAGCCTGTCGCGGAGGTACTCCTCCGGTAATGTATGGCGTTCCTCTTCCGGCAGTTGCTGGGTGCCGCCGAGGGCGCGGCCGCGCGGGATGATGGTGACCTTGTACAACGGATCCGCGTGGGGCAGAAACCAGGCCACCAGCGTGTGCCCGGCTTCATGCACGGCAAGCCGGTGGTGCTCCTCCGGCTGGATGGCCAGGGTGCGTACCGTGCCCAGCAGCACCTTGTCGCGCGCCTCCTCGAAATCCTGCATCAGCACCTCGCTGCGTTTCTTTCTGGCGGCGAGTATGGCCGCCTCGTTGGCCAGGTTCTTGATATCGGCGCCCGAGAAGCCGGGGCTGCCGGCCGCGATCTTGTCGAGGTCGACATGCTCGCCAAGCGGCATCTTGCGGGTATGCACCTTGAGAATGGCAACCCGGTCCTTGCGATCCGGCAGATCGAGTACCACATGCCGGTCAAAGCGACCCGGCCGCAGCAGGGCGGGGTCGAGCACGTCCGGCCGGTTGGTAGCCGCCAGCACGATCACGGCTTCATGACCGGAAAAGCCGTCCATTTCCGCCAGTATCTGGTTGAGTGTCTGTTCGCGTTCGTCATGGCCGCCACCCAGCCCGGTGCCACGGGTACGGCCGATACTGTCCAGCTCATCGACAAAGACGATGCTGGGGGCATTCTTTTTTGCGGCATCGAACAGATTGCGCACCCGGGCGGCACCGACGCCGACAAACACCTCGATGAACTGGGAGCCGGATATCGAGAAAAACGGTACCCCGGCTTCACCGGCCAGTGCCCGTGCCAGCAGGGTCTTGCCGGTACCGGGAGCGCCCATCAGCAATACGCCATGCGGTATTTCCGCACCCAGCCGGTGAAAGTTTTCAGGGTGCTTGGAGAAATTCAACCAGCTCGGTCACTTCATGCTTGGCATTTTCCTGGCCGGCGACATCGGCAAAGGTCACTTCGGGTTGTTCCGCATTCTGCGCCGGGGCCTCGAGAAACTTTTTCAATTCCTCCGGCCCGCCCAGTCGGCCGCCCAGTGCACGTGAAGTCCGCTGGAAGACCCAGAAGAAAAACAGCAGCAGGAACAGCCAGGGAAGCAGTGACAGCAGGATGGCAAGGGGGCCGCTTTTACCGGCTTCGCTGCTGACCTTGAGCTCGATGCCCTGTGACTCGATCAGTGGCAGCAGGGACTCGTCGCCGAATGCGGGCAGGCGTGTACTGAAACGTTGTGCGATTTCACCGCGCGGTCCAATTGCCTCGGTCGATTTAACGTCCCGCTGGCGATATCACCCTGCAGCTGCAAGCTCTCCACGCGGCCCTTGCTGGCCAGGTCCTTGAACCGGGTGTACGGTATTTCGTAGCTCGGTTCCGGGGGGGCGGTGTATTGAAAAGTCAGGTACGCCAGTAACAGTAAAGTCACGATCAGCACATAGGGTGCCCACTGGCGGTATTGCTCCTGGTTGCCGCTTGTATCGTTCATGCGGTATTCGAGACTCCTGTCCAACTCATCGTATCGTGCTCCGGGGACACTTGCACCCGCACAATGAACATAAAATCATGGGCGCTGTTGCTGGATTGAGTCCATGGGTTCCCGCATTCTGACTGCAGGCCGCAGTCACTGCCGTATGCGTGCGGTTGCACGCACGCTTGATGGCAGATGATGTGATTGATTATTTCACAACACCGGTTTCGCGGCTTGTCTGGGATAGCCGCTATCGCTACCGCGATGCCACCACGGTCCACGATAAAGACGTCGATGCAACGTGGTGCCGGGTTGCGCACGCCGTGGCGGTAACTGTAATGCATTCACAGAACGATTTGTGCGTTCTATAAAAGACGAATGCTTGGGTCGCATGATTCTTTTCGGCGAGGTATCCCTTCGCCGGGCAGTCAGAGAATATGTTGCACATTACCACACCGAACGTAATCATCAGGGTGTAGGGAATCGATTGCTGGAACTACTTGCCACGGCCAGTTCAACCGATGAGCCAATTCAATGCCGCGAACGCCTTGGTGGTATGCTCAATTTCTACTATCGTGAAGCGGCTTGAAAGTATGCGTTCCATTTATTTCACCACACGGGCTCACTCTCGCAGATTCATCTCTAATGTTGTTCGGGAAACAGCCCCGGCATCCAGCGGGAGGCCAGTTGGGCCGGAAAGGCGAGGTGCAGCGGTGCGCGTGTGCTTGCCGAGACGACGGCGCCCCGTTCGATAAGAGCCGAGACAACCCGGCGACTGTGACGCTCGCTAGCGCCAAGTAGCTCCGGTACATCACCGCGATATAGAATTGCCTCGTCAGTCAAGGTCATTGTGACGAGGTAGGTCGCACTCCGCAAAGTGGCCCTTGTAGGAGCGCACGTTTCCGGCAAGACCACGCGCAATAGACCAGACTCCGCCGGTATCAAGCGTGTCTAGCAGCATTGCATGTGACATTAGTCGTGCAACACGGGCTATTGCCGTCTAGGAACGGGTGTATCCAGAGTAACCGGTGATGGGCGGATGCCGCTGCGATGATCGTCTCTGCTTTGCCCAGGCCGCTATAGGCACTCTCAAACTTGTTGAGGAAGCGCGCGAGCGCACCCGGGCTGATGGGTATGTGCTGATCGACCTTGACGTCGCGCCTGCGAAGTTCGCCGAGAACCTCTTTCATCCGCTCGCCTGTGTCTGGATCTTCAACCCAGAGAAGCTCCTCTGGCAATAGTTCACGGGGCGTCACTTCTGGGCCCGAGGCTATTGCGTCAGTACAGTGGGTTTGGATGAGTGGGTGATTCGAGAGTACATCAAGACTCAGGAACAGGAAGATAAATGCCAGGAGCAGATGAAATTAGCAGGGTTGTAACCATAGCCCCCTCCGGGGGCTTTTTTCATGTGCGCCCAGCATGGGCGCGATTTTGGAGGTGAAAGTTCTCCCGTGAGTGGACCACAGCGAACGAAGTGAAGCGCAACTGCGTGAGGGTGACCGATCGTGGGGAGGAAGCGTGGAGCGTAAACCGTGAGCCGATGGATAAGAACTGGATACGAGGCGGTGCCGAGCGGGGTGAGCGGGCATGAAATCGCGAAGCTCTTGTGGTCAAGGCTCAGGCGGCGTAAATCCGGCGGTTGTGCGGTGAAGGATCGCGTTCTTACCTGGGGAGATCTCGCCTTATGCCTGAAAGGGCGACGGTAATGAGCCGGAGCGAGAAGTCAGCAGACGTCATAGTAGCCGCGAGGGGTAGTTCATACTGACTCCTTTTACACCTACCTTCATAATAGAAAATATCAATCAAATCGATTGTAGCAATCAATTCGATCGTAGCCTAGAATGATTCTAAAGTATGATATACCGAACCTGCTCGGTGGTCTGTGACACTCATTTGCAGAAAATGCGATGTGCCATCGCTTTTAAATACATGGAGATGCATATGAAAACAGGAAAATCAGTAGCATTGCTTGCGGCATTTGCAGTCGCAACCACCCCCATGCTGTTCATGGGCCCGGTACACGCCGACACCGAAATGGAAGCAACAACCAACGATTTCTGGTGGCCGAACCGGCTCGACCTGAGTCCGCTGCGCGCGCATGCCGCCGAATCCAATCCCCTGGGGGATGATTTTGATTACGCCAGTGCCTTCGCCAGCGTCGACATCAACGCGCTGAAAGCGGACATTGCCAAAGAGATGACCACGTCACAGGCCTGGTGGCCGGCTGACTGGGGTACCTACGCCGGTCTGTTTATCCGCATGGCGTGGCACAGTGCCGGTACCTACCGTAGTCAGGATGGCCGCGGCGGCGCCGATGGTGGTCAGCAGCGCTTCGAGCCGCTGAACAGCTGGCCGGACAACGCCAACCTCGACAAGGCGCGCCGCCTGCTGTGGCCGGTGAAGAAAAAATATGGCCGCAACGTGTCATGGGGTGACCTGATGGTGCTTGCCGGTAACGTTGCGCTGGAGAAGTCCGGCCTCAAGACCTACGGGTTCGCCGGTGGCCGCGTCGACGACTGGGAAGCGGACCAGGTGTACTGGGGTACCGAGAAAAAATGGCTGGCTGACGACACGCGTTACAGTGGCAAGCGTGATCTTGAAAATCCGCTGGCCGCGGTGCAGATGGGCCTGATCTACGTCAACCCGGAAGGTCCGACCGGTCACAAGGGTGATCCGCTTGCCGCGGCCCATGACATCCGCGACACCTTTGGCCGCATGGGCATGAATGACGAGGAGACCGTCGCGCTGATCGCCGGTGGTCACACCCTGGGCAAGACCCACGGTGCCCGCAATCCCGCTGACTGCGTCGGCCCCGAGCCGGCCGCTGCCCCGATTGAGCAACAGGACCTGGGTTGGGCCAACAAGTGCGGCAAGGGCAATGCCGAGGACACCATCACCAGCGGGCTCGAGGGCGCCTGGACGCCGGCGCCTACCGAGTGGACGACTATCTTCCTGAAGAACCTGCTGGCCTTTGAATGGGTACAGACGAAGAGTCCTGCCGGTGCCATCCAGTGGATACCGAAGGATGAGTCCCTGCACCAGCTGGCACCGGATGCCCACATTGCCGGCAAGCGCAACCCGGTGGTGATGCTGACCACCGACCTGTCACTGCGCGAAGACCCGGCCTATCGCAAGATCTCCGAGCGGTTCGCCAACAATCCGAATGCGTTCAATGACGCCTTTGCCCGTGCCTGGTTCAAGCTGACGCACCGCGACATGGGTCCGAGTGCCCGCTATGTCGGTGCGGAAGTCCCGAACGAGGTGCTGATCTGGCAGGATCCGGTGCCGGCGGTTGATTACCCGCTGATCGACGCCAGCGATGTTGCCAGCCTGAAGAAGGATGTGCTGGCTTCCGGGCTGTCCGTGTCCGATCTGGTCCGCACCGCCTGGGCAGCTGCCGCTTCCTTCCGTGGTACCGACATGCGCGGTGGCGCCAATGGTGGCCGCCTGCGCCTGGCTCCGGAGAAAGACTGGGCGGTCAATGACCCGAAGACGGTGGCAAAGGTTCTGAAGGTTCTCGAGAAGATCCAGACGAACTTCAACAAGGCTCACGCGGGCGGCCAGCAGGTATCACTGGCCGACATGATCGTGCTGGGTGGTGCCGCCGCCATCGAGAAGGCCGCCAGCGATGCCGGGCACAGTGTCACGGTCCCGTTCAAGCCGGGTCGTACGGATGCCACGCAAGAGCAGACCGATGTCCAGGCATTCGCCCTGCTGGAGCCGAAGGCAGATGGCTTCCGCAATTACTACGGCAAGGGTGCCAGGCTCTCGCCGGCCGATGCGCTGGTCGACCGTGCCGATGTGCTGAACCTGACGGTGCCGGAAATGACCGTGCTGGTGGGTGGAATGCGCGCACTGGGTACCAACACGGATGGCTCCAGCAACGGTGTATTCACCGCTCGTCCGGGTACGCTGAACAATGACTTCTTTGTCAACCTGCTTGACATGTCCACAGCCTGGGAGAAATCCTCAAAGGAAGGGGGTATGTATGTCGGTAAGGATCGTGACAGTGGCAAGGTCAAGTGGACGGCAACGCCGGTCGACCTGGTATTCGGTTCAAACTCGGAGCTGCGTGCCATTGCAGAAGTCTATGCAGCCGATGATGCGCAAGACAAGTTCGTCAATGACTTCGTCGCGGCATGGACCAAGGTGATGCAGAACGATCGCTTTGATCTGATGTAAGCCATACGCTTGTTCGGGCGTTCTACCAGAGCACTCTGAAACAAGCCGGGAAGGGGGGTCGGGCCAGTTGTGCCGACCCCCGTTTTTTTGTATGACCGCCGAAGCGTTCCAGCAGAGTGCTGTGGATGGCCAGCACCTCGTCCCGGCTCAAGAATGCAACGCGGCACCTGGCAAGGCATTTGCCAGGTGTTTCGTTTTCGGCGATGGGCAGCTCGATGTGATTCAGCACCACCGGCCGAGCGCGTTTGTGGGTGACGTATTCACGTATGGTTATCCGTGAGGCTGGACACGTTCTGGCGCGTGGTGTCGGCAGGGAGCACCTTGAGTTCGTTCCAGGCGGCCTCATCGACCTTTGAGCTGACCCTGATTTTGTGCATGACTGGAGCATGGTTGGTTAAGCCAAAAATCCCAAGCTGGTGAGATTACAGACTGTTCTGGCCGGAGATTTGAAGGGGAATCCCTTCGGGATTTTTACGGGACACGGTTGTGCGCGGTTATGCACCGTTATGCAATCGAGGCAACGGGCGCCCCATCAAGTTGCAATTAAAACAATAAGATAAAAGCCAGCAATGCCACTCATAATGCTGGGGTCGGTGGTTCAAGTCCACCCGTAGCCACCATTAAATCAAGCACTTGTAGCATTTTCTACGCAGGTGCCGCAGACAGTGCGGGACTTTTGCGGGAGTCCTTACCACAGGTCTTATTTGCAACCTTGATAAGATTCCTTTTCTCCGCAACCGAGTAGTGTGACGTGATACTTACCGACTTGTGTCCGAGCAAGTCTTGACGATCCTCATGTGATACGCCGGCAGATCGGAGCCGGTACCCGAACGTATGCTTCAAGTCATGTATCCGGATCTTGCGAAATCCCTCCGGACATTCATTTCCGAACACCTTTAGGTATCCAGCTGCAGCTTTCCCTCTGGCGTTCTTCCAGGCACTGTTGTTCATCCTCATTACCCTGCCCCCTTTATATGGGAACACGTAATCTGGATGCTTCCTACGTTGCCCTTCAACTACCGATTTGGCTATGCGGTTCAGTACGACCAATCGTTTCTCGCCGTTCTTCACGGTAGCGCGCGGGATGATGAAATACGACGATCCAAGTGATGCATCCTCGACTTCCCAGTCCCAGCGTAGACCACAGACTTCTTGCTCACGGCACCCCGTGTTGACTTTAAACAAGGCCATTCGCTCCAGGTGGGCAGGTAGCAGCGGAAACAACAGTCGCTGTTCGTCCCATGACAGTGGATAGGTGTCCCTCGCATCCGTGTCCTTTGGTAGCTGGATCAGAGGTGGTGTCTCCAGCCACGTTAAACCGTACTGATCACGCCATAGCCGTGCAGCCAGATTCAGTACACGCCTTACAACTGCCAAATCACGACGGAGGGTGCCTGTCTTGAGGCCTTCCCTGCGACGAGCTTTTACATATGGTTCCAGAGTCCCCTATATGCACCTTCTGCAAAGGTAACAGACCTATATAAGGATCTAGCAACTTCAGTGCCTGTGCATTGCGATCCAAGCTGCGTATATTCGCCACGCAAGCGCTTGCCCTGTCAATAAGAGACCTGTTGTTGGTGTATTTAACAGGTGCTATTATCAGACCTGTTAATGGATTGTTCGGGGTTGCTATGAGTACGAAATTTTCAGAGGATGTGGTTCCTCTTACCGATCTGAAGACTAACCCCGGTCGTGTGATGAAACATGTATCGGATGCGCATCGGCCGGTACTTCTTACCAGCCGCGGCCGCGGTGTTGCCGTGGTCCAGTCTCTGGCCGATTATGAGCAAACCGAGGAGGAGCGGGCCTTCATGCGTGCAGTCGTGGAGGGTCTGATGGATCTGGAAGCTGGACGCGAAGTTTCCATCGCAAAAGCCAGGAAGCGACTGGGATTGAAATAGAACGATGCCGCGGGTTGTTATCAGCTTCGCAGAGTCGGCATTGCGCGATCTCGAGGAGATCAAGGCCTGGTATGCGGGGCAGGGCGTGTCCGATATCGGTGAACGGTTGGTAGCCGAGATCTTTCATCGGGTCGAGACGCTTGTCGATCATCCTGGCATAGGTCGGGTAGTTCACGAATTTGGGCAACCCTTCCTCCGGGAGTTGATTCATCCGCCGTTTCGAATTGTTTACCGTCACGATACCAAGCATGTGAGGGTTGTGCGTGTCTGGCGTAGTGAACGACTGCTGCATCTCGATCCGGATTCAAAGACCTCAGAGCCAGCCACGTGACTGGCAGAAATCCCTGTGGGGTGGATGTGCACGGGCTGGACGCCCCGGCCGGACGAGTAACGTCGGTCAACAGGTTTGACTGACTTTAATGCAGGGATACTGTGTCCTGTATGCGGGGTAAGGGTTGGATAGCCTGAAAGGGGGGGCGAGACCAGCCTTTGTGTAGTAGAGTTACTCGGTCAAACTGACTTTGACTTGCAATGAAAGAGCCTGGATGAGCACCGAAAACCTGATTGCCTGCCATGAGTGTGATTTGCTGCAGCGCCTTCCCGAGCACCAGGGAAGCTACGTTGCCCGGTGTCCCCGCTGCAATGCCCTGCTGCACCGGGGTGTCGAAAACAGTATTGATCGTACCCTGGCCCTGACCCTGGCCGGTGTGATCCTGTTTGCGGTGGCCAATTCGTTCCCGTTCCTTGCCTTCAAGCTGCAGGGGCAGGAAACACAGGCAACGCTCATCTCCGGCGTGCTGGACCTGTATAACACGGGGAAGTGGGAAATCGCCGTGCTGGTCCTGCTGACCACGATTCTCGTACCACTGATCCAGTTGCTGATCCTGCTGTATGTGTTTGTGCCGCTGAAATTCAATCGTGTTCCCTGGAACATGGCCTGCCGTGTTTCGCATTGCGCAGAGCCTGTCCCCGTGGAGCATGATGGAAGTCTTTCTCATCGGGATTATTGTTGCGATTGTGAAGCTTGTTGGCATGGCGCAGATTATTCCCGGGCTGGCGCTCTGGTCATTTGCACTGTTGATTGTCACTTTGGCGGCGGCAGCGGCCAATATGGACTCCCAGGTCGTCTGGGAGCGGGTGGAATACCAGCGATGACAGCTCCAGGACCATGACATCGGCGGCGCCGCCGGACTGCTCGGCTGTCACAGTTGCGACCTGCTGGTTGAGGCGCATCCCGGACAGCATGCGGAATAGTCCTGCCCCCGTTGTGGTGCCGTCCTGCACCGGCGCAAGCCCAACAGTCTCGCGCGCACCTGGGCCTTGGTCATTGCCGCGTTTATCTGCTACATCCCCGCCAATCTGCTGCCCATGACGGTCATTACCTCGCTGGGCAATGCCCAGTCGGACACCATCATGAGCGGGGTCATCTATTTCCTGCAGCATGGCGAATGGCCGATCGGACTGGTGATACTGATTGCCAGTATCGTGGTGCCACTGACAAAACTCTTCATACTCATCTACCTGCTGATCTCCGTGCAGCGGAAGTCTCAATGGCGACCGGCAGAGCGCACCCGCCTGTACCGTGTCACCGAGGCCATCGGACGCTGGTCCATGACGGATATCTATGTCGTGACGATCCTGGTCGCACTGGTGCATCTGGGTAATCTGGCGACTATTGAGGCAGGCACCGGTGCGATATTCTTTGGCGCGGTCGTGGTGTTGACCATCATTGCCGCCATGACCTTCGATCCCCGGGAAATCTGGGACAATATGGAGTCAACCACATGACAGACGAGACTGCCGGCGGCATGCCGGAAAAGGGTATGCCTGAAGCTGTTGTCAGGAAGCGGGCTGGCATATCCATTGTCTGGATCATTCCCATCGTTGCGGCCATCATCGGTGCCTGGGTAGCCTACAAGTCCTTTTCCGAAATCGGGCCGACGATCACGATCAGTTTCGAAAGTGCCGAGGGACTCGAGGAGGGCAAGACCAAGGTCAAGTACAAGGATGTCGATGTCGGGCTGGTAGATTCCATCGATCTGGAGAAAGACCTGAAACACGTCCTGGTGACGGTGCAGATGAATGCAGGCTCGAAGGGCTATCTGACGGAGAAAACCCGCTTCTGGGTGGTCAAGGCCCGCATCAGTGGAGGCACCGTGTCCGGCCTGGGAACCTTGCTGGGTGGTGCCTACATTGCCATCGACCCGGTTTCCGGCGGGAAGTTTGTGGATAAATTTATCGGCCTGGAACAGGCGCCGGTCGTTACAACCGATCAGCCCGGACAGCATTTCCTGCTGAAAGCAGACACGCGCGGGTCACTGGATGTGGGCGCGCCCATCTATTTTCGCCAGATCAAGGTTGGCGAGGTTGTCAGTTACCAGTTGGCCGAAGACAATCAATCCGTCGACTTCAAGATATTCATCGATGCACCACACCATCTGAAGGTCTCGGAGAACACCCGTTTCTGGAATGCCAGCGGGGTTGATGTCTCGCTGTCAGCCGCTGGTTTCAAGGTGGACATGGAATCCACCGTCAGCCTGCTGACCGGCGGACTGGCCTTCGGGCTACCGCCGAACACTCCACCCGGTGATGCGGTGCCGGAAAACACGGTGTTCACCCTTAACGATAACCGTGCTGGTGCCTATGAACAGGAAATTACCCTGCGGAAGAAATTCCTGCTCTATTTTGACGGCACGGTGCGCGGCCTGACGCCGGATGCGCCGGTCGAGTTCAGGGGGATAAACCTGGGCAAGGTCGTGTCGGTTGACCTGGAGTTCGATGTGGAAACCGAGAAGTTTATCATTCCGGTGGTAATCGAGCTTGAACCGGAGCGCTTTGGCGGGGGTACGAGTGCCTATGCCCCCGAGAAACGCAGGCAAATCCTGGAGGGAATGATTGCCAACGGATTAAGGGCGCAGCTCAAGACCGGTAATCTCCTGACCGGCAAGCTCTATGTCGACCTCGACTTTTATCCGGATGCAGAAAAGCAGGTGTTGCGTGAAGCAAAAGGCTACGAGGTCCTGCCGACCATACCGACATCGATCGAGGAAATGACCCGGAGCGTCACTGCCGTACTCGACAAGCTGAAGGAATTCCCGTTTGGCAAGATCGGTGCCGACATGACGAAGGCATTGGCCAATCTGGATAAAACAATCGTGCAGGCGGACGGGACGCTGAAGTCGATCGAAAATATGGTCGCGAAAGACTCGCCCATTTCACAGGAGCTGCAGGCAACCCTGCGCGAGCTGAGTGATGCGGCACGCTCACTGCGTGTTCTGGCAGACTACCTTGAACGTCATCCGGAGGCCTTGCTGCGTGGCAAGGAACAACAATGATGGGAAACAGGACGAAATGGCGCAATGGTACTACTGGAATTCTGCTGGCAATCTTGCTGGCTGGCTGCGCGGGCCAATCACCCCGCTCGAATTTCTATATGCTGAGCGCAGATGCAAAACCCCGGACCGGTGTGGCGGGCAATTGCAGCAGCCAGGCCATCAGTGTCGGGCCGGTTAGTTGGCCAAGGTACCTTGATCAGCCGCGTATCGTGACGCGTGTGGGGGCGAACAGGCTGGAAGAAAGTGAATTCAATCGCTGGGGAGGTTCCCTGGAAGATGGCTTTATCCGGACACTGATAAAAAATATGTCGAGGCTGTTGAACTCCGAACTTGTTGTGAACTACCGTCGCAGTGAGCACTTTGCGCCGGCATATCGGGTGGAGATCGTGGTCAACCAGTTTGACGGGCAGATAGGCGAGAATGTCACCCTGGATGCGAAATGGAGCATTCTTGCAGAAGTATCAGGCAAACTCGAGATGGTGAAAACGTCGTCCATTTCCAAAAACACGTCTGGTCCTGGCTATGAGGCTCTAGTGAATGCATCCAGCCTGGCTGTTGCACAGCTGAGCGAAGAGATTGCTGCGGAGCTTGACCGGCTTTGCGCCGCTGAGGCAGCCCGGTAATTTTCTAGTTGCGCGTATAGCTGCTGTTAAGGAAGTCCCGAATTAGTCGTACCCCGGCGAAGACCGGAATAACGTCGGGATTTGTTCGGACAATCCTTAACTGACTGCTTGAAGCGCCCTCAGCGGCAGTCGCTACCTGGTTTCCGCTACCCGTGGTCGTACGCCCAGAACATTCGGAATGGGCCATGCCGCTGAAATAGCATCATTATCACTGAACGATGACCCGTGGCTGCCGGATATTTCAAATTCCACTTCCCCGGTGTTTATGTAGAGCTGGGCCTGCGGTCCACCTTCCAGATGCTGGGCGGATACCAGGCCTATGCCGAGGCCCAGCAGTTCATTGTTCAAATCATGCATGGTGTACGGGGAGCGGCAAAAGATGAACAGGATCCGGCCGGATTCGTCCTCTCCCAGGGCCGCTTCGCTCCACATCTTCTCCTGCTGGCGCCAGCGGTTCTTCCCCGGCCGCTGGATCAGCCTGAGGTTCTGTATCGCTGATGCATAATCCCGCAGGATTGTTTGCATGCTGACATCAGGGCTGTCCAGGTCAAAGATACGGAAGTGCGGCAGTCCGTCCCGGCGTGGATCGAAAGCGGCAACGGACTGGTAGGCGTTGACATTATCGTTGTTCAGATGGTCCCGGAAACGGAGGTGTCCGACATGGGTCCTGTAGTCGGTTCCGAACATCCCCGCATTAATGGCAGCCGTGAGATTATGTGCCTTGCTCCATTGCCTTGCTGTCAGTCCGCTCGATCCGCCGTCAAGACTCAGTCCGGCGAATTCCAGTGACCAGAGGTCCGGGTCGATGCGCAGGATGGTGATGCGTGAGTCGCCTGACTTGCTGGGCTGGCTCGCCGTAAATGTACCAAGATCCATTCCGGGTGCAAGAGATTGCCACGGGTCATGGCTCATGCCCGGGGAAGCGAGCAGCAGGAAAACGAAAAATATGAGGGTTCGCATGCCAGTGATATCGTCTTTTCGGGTTGATAGGGTGGCAGTGATTAGATAAATAATGTCACGTGAGGTTCCAGGAACACAACGGGATTATTCGGGGCCTGGTTATGCACGGCTATGCCATGTGATGCAATCCAGGCACCGGGTGCCCCCGTGATTGCACTGTAAAACAATAAAAAACAGGTCGGCAATGCCCATGACCATGCTGGTACCCGTGGTTCAAACCCAACCGTAACCAGCATTCATAACGCTGCATTGCATTCGGGGATGGCACCGCTCGATTTGCTTCGCTAACGCCAGGGTATCGACGGTGGGTAATCTGCTACCCTGGCAGTCGCAGGTTCGCTGGTTTCTGGCGATGTCCGCCGGTCGGTATGTTGATCACTGCAAGTGACTGCAGCCTGGTGTGTTCAGGTGTGCCTTTGTTCCAGGGCGAAGAGGACTGCTTCGACACGGCTGTTTACGCCGAGTTTCGGATAGATGTTCTTGAAATGGGTGCGTACCGTCTGGGTGCTGATGGACAGGCGGCGGGCAATCTGTGTCGTTTTCATACCCATTGCAGCCTGGCTGAGCACTTCCTTCTCGCGGGATGTCAGTCGATCAGTCTCGCGAGAACCGGTCCGGGCCGATCCTGCATCGGGCGCCGATACCATGCGTTGCAGCAGGCGTTGCGGGTTTACCTGTCGCATGCTGAAAAAGACATCCGCCTGCCCGGCCTGCTCGCGCAGTTGCGGCGGTACATAGGTGACTCCGATATTGACCAGGATGTGATCCCCGTCTGCGCGTTTGATCACAAGATCGAAGTCGTTATTCGCCCCTGAGTCGGGAGCCGTTTTCGGGATTGGACACTGTTTGCCGCAGAAGGGCTGCCCGTGTATGTCGGTCCCGCACAATACCTCGGCACACCAGCTGCCGCACAACGTGTCACGGGAATAGCCCATCAGTCTTTCGAATTGACTGTTGGAGAAGCGAATCCTGCCAGTCGTGTTGATGCTGAAAACAGCATCCGAACTCTGTGCAAATATCTCGCCTATCGTGTTCATCATCATCTGCCCCGCCTGTATCCTGCAAGTGAGCCGACTGGTTCATGGCCCAGGCCAGCTTTTCAACCGGTTCCCGTTCTTGCCATCTACCTGACCGTTGCCGGTTGACACTTGACATTAGTACTATGCAACTATTATACCACCTAACATAATTTCACAGCCGGTTGTTTTTGCAGTTTAACTTTGGCGCGCGGTACTACCTGGCATGACAATCCTGCCAGAAATGTCATCTGCACCCCCTTTAGGCAAGACAGTTATGTCATATGCCTGTGTCATGCCGGGCATGGGTGAGTTGCCGCTGAATCTTCGCTTTCCCGACGCTTTGCCGCGTTCCCTTGATCGTATCTGACCCATTCAGGGTAGGGATTTACTGCACCTGCGCGATTTACGCCACTGGCCGGTTGGGTCAACCTGCAGACTCAAAACCGCACGAGGTTTTTTCCGGCACGTCGGGCAGTTTTCCAGTATCTCGCTCACTATTCAACGAGCCTTGATACGGCCGTAGCTGAACACAACAAATTCGGGGGATACCATCATGACGAGAAGTTTTCTGCAACGATTTCTGCGCGGGGCTGCATTGCACACTGCAACCATCAGCCTGTTACTGGTACTTGTTCCGTTGGGGGTGGAGGCCGCCAAGCCGCTGTCCTGCAACATTTCACCGGCTAACGGCACCACGGCCGTGGGTGTGCCCATCCAGTTTTCCGGCATGACCCAGGGAGGCAAGGGCAAGAAGTCCTACAACTGGAATTTCTCGGATGGCGCGGGCGTGCCCGCTGTCTCTACGGATAACAATGTCAATGTTACCTACAGCACAGCGGGTGGTCCGTTTGCCGTGCTGCTGGGTGTGACTGACAGCATGGGTGGCAGCGCCAGTTGCAGCACCACCGTGACGGTCACGGGCGGTGGCGGTAACACCCCGCCGCAGGCTGTTAATGACAGTTACTCGACTGACAAGGATACAACCCTGAATGTTGCCGCACCGGGTGTGCTGGGCAACGACACGGACGCCGACAACGACCCGCTCAGCGCGGTGCCTGGAAACGGTGCGTCGAATGGCAGCCTGTCCCTGAATCCCGATGGCTCCTTCAGCTACACGCCAAATGCCGGCTTTACCGGTCAGGATTCCTTCAGCTACTTTGCCCATGACGGCACAGACCCGTCGGCTGCCGCCGGAACGGTCACGATTACCGTCAACGACACGGGCGGCGGCAACACCCCGCCGGTGGCCAACAATGACAGCTACTCGACTGACAAGGATACGCCCCTGAATGTCTCCGCGCCGGGTGTGCTGGGTAACGACACCGACGCCGACAGCGACCCGCTCAGCGCGGTGCCTGGAAACGGTGTGTCGAATGGCAGCCTGACCCTGAACGCCGACGGCTCTTTCAACTACACGCCGAACGCCGGTTTTACCGGACAGGATTCCTTCAGCTACTTTGCCCATGACGGCACAGACCCGTCGGCTGCTGCCGCAACGGTGACGCTTACCGTCAACGACACGACCCCGCCGCCTGTCGGCGAGGCGCTGTTCGAGGCAAAATGCATTATGTGCCATGGCGAATACGGTGCCGGTGGCTACGCGCATCGCAGCATTCGCGGCGCGCGGGACAGTCGCATCCGCAATGCCATGAGCAAGTGGCCGGAGATGGCCTTCCTGTCGTATCTGACCAACGCGGAACTCGCGGACATCGAAACCTACCTGGCCAGCGTACCGCGCGGTGACCGTCTGCCCCGCAACGGCGACGTGGTCAACGGCGAAGCGCAGTACCGCCAGTCCTGCAGCTACTGCCACAGCTTCGGCGGCACGCCCATCGAGCCACCCCGGCCCGGTCCCGACCTGATGGGCATCAGCACGGCCTTCTCTGATACCTGGCTTGGTGCCTGGATCGACTACCCGGCGGAGATGATCGCGGCCGGTGCCGTTGATCCCGCCGATCTTGCCGGTTACAAGTACATCATGCCTGATCTCGGCCACCCGCCTGTGGATGTCTGGGATATGGTGGACTTCCTGGTATCACAGGAAAATGTCGGACCCATGATCGACAGTGATCCGGTCGTGCTGACGCCCGAGCAGTTTGAGGCCAGCCGGCAGGACTACTTCAACCTCTGCGCCGGCTGCCACGGCCTCTACCGCACCGGCGCCACCGGGCCTGATATCGGTGCGGCCCGCTCCCAGGCGATCGGCACCGACGGCCTCAGCGCCATCCTGCGCTACGGTACACCCGCGGGCATGGGTAATTTCGGCCAGACCGGCATCCTCAGCGACGCGCAGATAACGAATCTGGCAGCCTACCTGCAGCTGCCGCCGCCGGATGCACCACCGCTGCCGATGGCGGACATCCAGGCCAGCTGGGATCTTGTCGTCCCCGTGGCCAACCGCCCGACGGAACCGCAACACGCGCGCAACTGGCAGAACTTTACGGGCGTGATCCTCCGGGATGCGGGCCAGATAGCGATCTTCGACGGCGACACCAACGAAGAGATCGTCCGCCTGAGCACTGGCTTTGCCGTGCACATCCTGCGTTCCTCGTCGACGGGACGCTACTTCTACGCCATTGGCCGTGACGGGCTGGTCACCATGATCGACCTGTGGAGCACCGTACCGACCATCGTGGCGAACGTGAAGGGCTGCCACGATGCGAGAAGCGTAGACGCCAGCAAGTACCCGGGTTACGAGGACACCTGGATCATCGAGGGCTGCTACTGGCCGCCGCAGTACGTGGTGTACGACGGCCTCACGCTCGAACCGAAACAGCGGGTGGACCTGCCGATGATCGACATCAACGGGGCAACGCTGGTCGAGAACCGTGTCGCCTCGATCGTGGCTTCGCACAATAATCCGGTGTGGGTGATCTCCCAGAAAGAGGCGGGATATGTCTCCATCGTCGACTACTCCGATCCGGCCGGGCTCAATTTCCCGATCGTGTCCAACATCGCGACCGCGAAGTTCCTGCATGACGGCGGCTTCGACCACACGGGGGACTTCTTCCTGGTGGCCGCGAACGCCAGCAACAAGATGGTGGTCGTCGATCTCGTGAGCCAGAGCCTGGCGGCGACCATCGATACCGGCGCCGTTCCCCATCCGGGCCGGGGTGTGAACTGGCAGGATCCGGTCTATGGCTGGGTCAACGCCACCTCGCACATCGGTGAGGGCAAGGTGACGGTGTACGGTGCGGACCCGGCAGGTCGTCCGGATGTCGCCTGGCAGATCGTCCGGGAGATCACGCTGCCTTCCTCCGGCTCGTTGTTCATCAAGTCGCACCCGACCTCTCCATGGGTGCTGGTGGACATGACCCTGAGTGCGACCGGCGATGAGCAGGACATCTGCGCCATCTCCAAGGCGACCGGCGCCCTCGAGCGCTGCTTCAAAGTGGCCACGAACGGCCGGGCGGTGCACTTCGAGTTCAACATGGATGGCTCCGAGGTCTGGGTGTCCGACTGGGATCCGAATGGTGCGGTCATCGTGCTGGACAGCACCACGCTGACGGAGATCCGGCGCTTCGTGAATCTCACGACGCCGACCGGGAAGTTCAACGTCTACAACACGGCTCACGATATCTACTGAGCCAGAGGCCGGGTCCGGGCATCACCAGGTGGTGATGCCCGGCTCGTTGGTAAACCTGCCCGGTGATTCCGGGTCCGAGCAAGAAATCTTTACTGCAGGAGCGCCTTGCAGGCTCGTATCGCACCTGCAAGGCGCTTTTTTGGGCCCGACACAATCGTTCTGATTGCGCGAAAACAAGCCGCTGGATTTTGCTGATATGCCAGCAGCTATTCTCCCGGCCGTTTTTCGCGGCCACAACAATGGCAAGGGCTTGTTCGGGTGTTTCTCCGCCTGCCCCAGGCTGGTGGGCCGGGTCTGTGTTGTATTATTCAGATGGATAACCACTGCTCACCCAAGTATTATTTACGGTCCTGATCTTTTCCTTGGAGAGCATGATGAGTTGCGACGGTGTCTGGGTAGTGGAAATGAAGGGTCCTTATGGCTGGGAACGCATCGCCATGTCTTTCCTGAGAAACGGGGAATACATGGGAGCCGGGCCCAACCATTACTCGCTGGGAACCTACAAGGTAGACGGCGATAATTTCGAGATGTCGGTTGTCGTGACGCAACATGGGCAGTTGCGAACCATATTCGGAAAAAAATTCGCGGGCAAATTACAGATCACATCAAAGGGCAAGATCGAGGGCGACAAGATTGTCGGCGTCAGCAAGGCGAAAGGCATGAAGAAATTCGAGCTCATGTTGCGCCTTACCCGGGTCGGCGGCTTCGACTAGTTGATAGCCAGGCAGCCTCCGGAGGGAGAGTGAGAATATGGGAAAGCAGTGAGCGTTTTGTGATATTCCGCGGCTGGCGGGAGTTGCCTGATGCAACTATGCCAGTGCCGGTTCTGTTATTGACTGATTTAACCTGTGGAGAAATCATATGCATTCTGTTTTGAAGATTACCGCTATCCCGCTAACGCTGGCCGTGTTGTTGCCAATTTCCTCGTTCGCGGAGGAGGCGGGCAAGCCGCTGGTTGAGAAGTTGCAGGAAGGTGATCTCGTCATTACTGCTTCCGTGCAAGGATGTGACGAGGATATACAACAGCACTGTGATGGTCTTGGTGATAATGCGGATAAAGTCTTCATGTGTCTCGCGGCCTATGAAGAACAACTGACCGCGGAGTGCAAGAAAGGTATTCTGGAGGCGGCCCTGTCAGTCAAGATGGGTGCTGCGGCACTTGATTATTCAATCAGTGCCTGTGAGGCTGATGCGGACAAGTATTGTCTTGATGTGGAGCCGGGCGAGGGCCGCATAATCAGCTGTATCAAGGCCAACGAGTCCAGCGTGAGCGAAGCCTGTAAAACCGCCTTGAAGGAAACCGGACTCTGGGCGCTCGGTAAATAGCATCGGAAGGCACTTGATTCGAACGTACTCACGGCCCCCTCGGGGGCCGTTTTCGTGTGCGCAAGTGCCAGCCCATTTCGCCGGATTGTCAGGAGGAATGCCGCAGCACGCTTCCGGCCTGCATGCAATGCAGCAACGGCCCGTTGGTTTACCGGGCACGCGCCCTGGGCATGGGTCGGGGAGTCGGCCTGGGTCGAGAAGGTAACTGGGCGGGTGGCCGGGCACCCGGTGGACGCTGTCCTGGCGGTGGCCGTACCCCCGGCGGGCGCTGTCCTGGCGGTGGCCGTACCCCCGGCGGGCGCTGTCCGGGTGGTGGCCGGTGGCCCGGCGGGGTCACGATAATGGTGTCACCGCGGCAGCAGGGGTAACGGTAATAGGGGTCGTGCCAGGAGTTGCTCGAATAATAGCCGGAATAGACGCTGGTCCGGGTGTCGCCGTTATAACCACAGCCGCTGACAAACAGCAACAAGGCACATACCGCCGTGGAGATGAACAAGCCGGTGAGATATCTGTTCATGGCTGCATCTCCTGCTGCTCTTCTTCAGGGTATTCCCAGTACAGCAGCCCGATGGTCGCACCCGTGGGGTCGGCGACAATTGCCACTCCTCCGTTAGCGATTTCCGGCTGCGGTTCAAAGAGTACCTTGCCGCCATGTGCGAGGGTGCGCTGCATTGCTGCGTCGACATCATCCACCCGCACATAGCCGAGCCAGGTGGGGGCAGACTCGGACTCGGCTGGCAACAGGCCAATGCCGGCACGCAGATAGCCCTCGCTCTCCAGCATGAACTCGACAAGTTTCGGATATTCGTATTCCCTCTCGGCTTCATAGGCAAAGTGCTTGCTATAGAAGGAGATCGCGGCGCCGAGGTCGCGGGTGAACAACTCGCGCCAGATCCATTCGCCGTGCTCGGCGCGGTAATCACCGGGATCACCGCTCGAAGAGTGCATGATCCCGAAGGGGGCCTGATGCGCATCGGTGAGGATGGCGAATTCCCCGCGATCCGCGTAGCTGCGGTTATTCAACAGGATGCGTCCGCCCTGCTCGCTGACGGCTTTTTCGGTTGCGCTGACATCTGCCACCGAGATGTAGTGAATCCATCTGCCGTACGAATCCCCGCCGTCCGGCGCATCCCTGTGGGACAGTCCGGCTACCGGTTCGCCATCGAGATAAAACAGGCCATAGGGTTGAGGTGGTTCCTTGACCTGGCGCCATTCCCAGCCAAATACCTGTTCATAGAATTTCCGCGATGTTTCCACGTCGCTACTGAAGAGGTCCGCCCAGATAAACTTGCCCGGCAGGTATTCTCCGCTGGCCGGGTCGGTGATCGGCGGCAAGATGGGCGGCGTATTCTGTTGCGCCAGGGCGGCAGTACCCAGGGCGAGCAGTGCCAGTAACAGGTATCGGGAAAGTCGCATGCGAAGGGAAACCTCTCTTGTCAGGGTCCTGCAGTTTGCCTGCCCTGGGGATTATCACTGAAAGCCTGTAGTCATACCAGCTTGCACCCGGAACCGGCTGGACGGGGTCAGGCTGTTCATGCAGCAATTGCCGGGCGGAATCCGGGGACGATGTGGCAACGCCACGGGTTCCAGCGCTGTGGCATGGACACAGCGTTTCCGGTGGAAAACACTGGCAGGTCAGCGGGATTTGCTCCGCACAGCCCTGGCCAGCCTTGCGGCAGGCGGGTCGCAGGGATCCGGCATCAGGGTGGGGCGGCCGTGACGGCCTTTATTTCTGTAGATTATTCCGAGATCCGTGCGCTATGCTTCCGGCCCGTTCTGTACTACGTTGATTCAGGTAGTAAGTGTATGTTTCGTATCCGTAAAATCTATGACAACATCTCGCCGAGCAATCGCAAGGCCATTGACCAGGTGCTGGAAATCCTGCGTTCACAATTCCCGAAAGCGCACGCCGGGGATTTTGAGAAGTTGCCGCAGCAGCTGACCGATCCGCTTAAGTACAAATACAGGTCGGTACTGCTGGTTGCGGAAGATGGCATGGATAACGTCAAGGGATTTGCGATGTTGCTGCATCTTCCTGACATCGAGATCGTATACCTGGAGCTGGTCTCGGCGGCGCCCGGCGGAACCGGCGGCGGCATCGGCAGTGCACTGTATGAACGCGTGCGCGAGGAAGCATTGTCGCTCAATGTTTACGGCGTATTCTTTGAATGCAGTGTCGATGATCCCGATCTGGCTATTGCCCCGGAAACGCTGAAGCAGAATGTTGCGCGCCTGAGATTTTACGAGCGCTATGGCGCACGGCCGATCATCAATAACGATTATGCATCACCGATTGAATCCAACGACAGCGACCTTTATTACCTGATGTACGATGATCTGGGGCAGGGTATCAGCCTGAGCCGGAAAGTTGCACGCAAAGTGGTGCGTGCGATTCTGGAGCGCAAATACGCGCACGTCATTTCAAAAAAACAGATTGCCGAGGTGGTCAACTCGTTTCGGGATGACCCTGTGCAGCTGCGTGAGCCGCGTTACCTCAACAAAAAGAAGATAAAACCTACAGCGGCGCATACAAAAAGTATTGCGTTAATCGTCAACGAGGGGCACGACATTCACCATGTCAAGGATCATGGCTATGTCGAGGCGCCGGTCAGACTCTCGGCTATTTTGCACCATTTGAACAAGACCGAGTTGTTTACGCGGATTGCGCCCAGGCGCACGCCCGGCAAGTATATCAAGGCGGTTCATGATCCGGCTTTCGTGCTTTACCTGCGGCGCGCGTGCGCAAGCTTGCCGTGGGGAAAATCCATTTATCCCATTATTTTCCCCATTCGTAACCTGCAGCGGCCGCCGAAAGATGTTGAATTGCAGGTCGGTTATTATTGTATGGATACCTTCACGCCGCTGAACCGCAATGCCTACCTGGCTGCGCAAGGCGCAGTGGACTGTGCCGTCACCGGTGCCAGGGCCATTCTTGAGGGGTATAAACTTGCCTATGCACTGGTGAGACCGCCGGGTCATCACGCGGAACGGCGTGCGTTTGGCGGGTTCTGTTATTTCAACTCATCTGCCGTAGCCGCCAACTACCTGAGCCATTATGGCCGTGTTGCAATCCTGGATGTTGATTTTCACCATGGCAACGGGACACAGGATATTTTCTATCATCGCGATGACGTGCTGACCGTGTCAATTCACGGTGATCCTCACTTCGCCTATCCGCACTTTGCGGGGTTTGCCGATGAAACCGGGGAAGGCGCGGGCAAGGGTTACAACCTGAATATACCCCTGCCGGAAAGCATCACTGTCGAGCGCTATCATCGCACGCTGGCGAAGGCCATTAAACGGATTGCGGAGTTTAAACCGGCGTTTCTCGTTGTCGCGCTGGGTCTGGATACCGCCAAGGCGGACCCCACCGGCAGCTGGCAGCTCGCAGCAAAAGATTTTCATCAAAACGGACATCTGATTGGTGCCATGAAATTACCCACGCTGGTGGTGCAGGAGGGTGGTTATCGTACGCGTACGCTTGGCAGCAATGCGCGGCATTTTTTCGAAGGGCTGTGGGCGGCAAGCAGCACGGTCGTGAAACCCGGGAAAGCAGCAGTGGTAAAGAAAGCCGGTGTGCACCGGCGCTGATTGCGTCACGTAAAAGGATCGTTGCCAGCCTGGCCCCCGGTGCAAAAATCCTCCTGCAGGAGTGCTGTCCTCCCGGGTTAACCGGGCTGGTGTCAGTACGGCACGTGGCTCTGCATGGCATTCCTGCCTTGCAGTTGCGCCTGCGCCTCTCACCGGGGTTGTAGATTTAACACCGCCGTGTTCGGGGTCGGAGTCCCTGCTGTCAGGCAAGGAAGCAGGCACGGTTGCCGCACGGCTCGGCTATACTTGCGCTGTCTTTATAACCGGGCTTTGCCATGCCGCCGCTCCCCGATCAGCACGCACTCGCCGTGCTTGCCCTGACAGTCGTTGCGCTGTTCCTGTTCACGCGCGAGCGCATCCCGCTGGAAACCTCCAGCCTGGTGGTGCTGGTGCTGCTGACTGTCGGTTTCGAATTGTTCCCGTATCAGGATGCAGCCGGGCCGCTGCGCACGATCGACTTTTTCAGCGGCTTTGGCCACGAGGCGCTGGTGGCGGTATGTGGTCTGATGATCGTTGGACATGGCCTGGTGCGTACCGGCGCACTGGAGCCGGTCGGGCGGCTGCTGCAGCGCATCTGGTCACACAGCCCGCAGCTCACCTTGCTGCTGACGCTGGTGCTGGCCGGTCTGCTGAGCGCCTTCGTGAACAACACCCCCATCGTGGTGCTGTTGCTGCCGATCCTGGTCAGCGTCTCCCTGCGATCCGGCACCAGCGCCTCCGGCATCCTGATGCCGATGGGGCTGGCTACGCTGGTGGGTGGCACGGCGACCACGATTGGCACCTCCACCAACCTGCTGGTGGTCGGTGTTGCAGCCGATCTTGGCCTGCGCCGCTTCGGCATGTTCGATTTCTTCGTGCCCGCAGCCATCGCCGGCAGCCTGGGTATTCTCTATCTGTGGCTAATCGCGCCGCGCCTGCTGCCGGAGCGCCAGACCGCGTTGACCGATACCTCGCCGCGCATTTTTACCGCCCAGCTCAATATCACTGAAGAAGGTTACGCCGTTGGTCGCACGCTGGCGGAGCTGCTGAAAAAAGCCGGCAGCGAGATGAAAGTGAAGCGCATTCAGCGCGGCGAGAGCGTGCTGCTGCCGCTGCCCGATGTCACGCTCAGGGCCGGCGACCAGCTGGTCCTCGAGGATACCCCGGCACAGCTGAAGGAATACGAGCAGGTGCTTGGCGCCCAGCTGTATTCCGGCGAGCGTGCGGTGGACGAAGAACATCCACTGGAGGCAAAGGACCAGCAACTGGCGGAGATCGTCGTGGTCCAGGGTTCGCCGCTGGTCAATCGCACCCTGAATAACAGCCGTTTCATCGACCGCTACCAGCTGGCCACGCTTGCCCTGGCCCAGGCCGGTCGTACGGTGCATACCCTGCGCAAGGGCATCGGCGACATCCGCCTGCAGGTCGGCGATATCCTGCTGGTCCAGGGTGCGCGCGAACAGCTGTCACAAATCAAGCGTTCGGGCGAGCTGCTGGTGCTGGATGCAACCGCCGACCTGCCTACGATGAAGAAGGCGCCGCTGGCCTTGCTGATCATGGGGCTGGTGATCGTCACTGCGGCCGTCGGCCTGCTGCCGATCGCGGTCAGCGCCGTGGCGGGTGCCCTGCTGATGCTGTTGTTCGGTGGGCTGGCGTGGCGCGATATCGGCAATGCCCTGAGCACCGCGGTAATCATGATCGTGGTGGTCAGCCTGGCGCTGGGCATGGCGCTGACGAAGACCGGTGCAACCGCCTGGCTGGCTGATGTCTATCTGGCACTGACCGCGGGACTGGCGCCGAACCTGATCCTGAGCGGGCTGATCCTGCTGATGGCGCTGCTGACCAACATCGTTTCCAATAATGCCGCGGCTGTCATCGGTACGCCGGTCGCCATATCGATCGCCAATAGCCTGGGCCTGCCGGCCGAGGCATTCGTGCTGGCGGTACTGTTTGGCGCCAACATGAGCTACGCCACGCCGATGGCCTACCAGACCAACCTGCTGGTGATGAATGCCGGCGGTTATACTTTCGGTGACTTCGTGCGCATCGGCCTGCCGTTGACGCTGATTATGTGGCTGACCCTGAGCTGGCTGCTGCCGCGGCTATACGGATTCTGACAGCCCGGACCGCGGCTGCCGCTGCCCAATGGCGCAAACGCACCTGTCTTCCAGAAGGCCATTGCACCCGGCTAACGCCTGATCGATACTCCGCATTCTGCGAGGCAGGTGCAATGGCAACGCCGTGATGAGCGTGCAATGCCTTGATTCTCGCTGGCAACATGCGTCCGGCAGTGACCTGTCCCTGCTGGACGTGATGGAAAAACTGATGCAAATCTACAAGGTTATATCCCGCGGCATGTTCGCCGGAGTGCTGGCGACCTGCATTCTTTCCCTGCTGATGATGATTCAGTGGCTGCCCCCGCGTTTTGAAACCGTGACCCTGCTGATCGGCATAGCCCGGGTCGTCCTGGAGGGGAGTGGCTTGCCGGCGCCGTTCGCGGGCTGGCTGTGGTTCTTTGTCATCGGTGGCTTGTGGTGGGGAAGCTGGTTCGCGATCGTCGAGCAGATTATTCCGGGGCGCGCTTTCTGGGTGAAGGGCGCAGTGTTCGGGATCGTTACCGGCCTGCTGGTCATCTGGACCGTCATGCCGCTGGCGGCGGGTGGGGCGCTGGGCATGAAGCTGAGCCTCTGGCAGCCAGTGGTTACCGTATCCGAACACCTGGTCTATGGGCTGGTGCTGGGTGTGATTTACGGCTGGCTGAACAAACGATAATGGTCACGGGGATACGGGAAACGTCGGCTGATTAGCAGTTTGTCGTGCAATTCGCACAGTTGCCGGGTGTTCCGGGCTGGCATGTCTTGTTCTTGGAAAACCGGCGGCGCATTGCTAGAGTGCCAGCCAGAGTCTACCGGTCGCCAGCGTGTCTGATCCAGCCATTCATATTTCCCTGCTTACCATGGAACTGCTGATTCCCTGGTCCCACTCCCTGAAGGACCGGCGCAGTGCCGTGCGCGGCCTGAAGGACCGACTGCGTTCCCGTTTCAACGCCTCGGTTGCCGAGGTGGGCGGTCAGGACAAGTGGCAAAGGGCGACACTTGCCGTGTGTATCGTAGACAGTGACCGGCGCAAGCTGGAAGCGACCATGGCCAGGATCCGCCAGTTGGCGGAAGAGACGCATGACCTGCAGCTTGCCGATATGCGGCAGGAATGGTTGTAGCAAGCGTGCAATGGTCGGTGGTTTCGGACCAGCCATAGCCTTCACCAGATTGCACGCTTTGCATTTGCTGCCTTTATCCCGATGAGCTTCACTTATTCCCGCGACCCGCGCACTGACCGCTCGCTGCGGCACTCCGTGCGTGACGGGGTGGCATATTCGGTGATGACGGGAGGGGCCGAGACCTACCTGTCCGCGTTTGCACTGTTCCTGCGTGCCAGTGCCTCCCAGGTGGCGCTGGTTGCGACCGTGCCGCCGCTGGCCGGCGCATTTTTTCAGTTCCTCGCCGCCTGGCTGGGACATAAGTCCGGCCGGCGCAAACCGGTGATCCTGGCCGGTGCCGTACTGCAGATGCTGGTCTGGCTGCCGCTGCTGCTGTTGCCGTTCTGGTTCCCGCAGCATGCCATTGCGCTGCTGGTTGCCTGCCTGGTTATTTATTACGCGGGCAGCAACCTTGCCGCGCCGCTGTGGGCCAGCCTGATGGGCGACCTGGTGCCGGAGCGCAAGCGTGGGCGTTTTTTCGGGCGGCGTACCCGCCTTGCCACCATCACCAGTTTTATTTCACTCGTAGCCGCCGGGGCTGTCCTCTACGGCTTTACCCGCATGGGTCATACCTGGCTTGGTTTCGGCGTCGTGTTTGGCGTCGCGGGGCTGGCGCGGCTGGTTTCGGTATATCACCTTGCGTGCATGCACGAGCCGGAGGGGCAGGGGACGGTGCTGCCCGGTATGCGTGTCTCCCGGCAGTGGCTGCAATCGCTGCGCCACTCCCATGCCCTGCGCTTTTCGCTGTATATCGTCTGCATGCAGGCAGCGGTGGGTGTTTCCGCACCGTTCTTCGCCGTCTACATGCTGCGTGACCTGCACTACAACTACATCCAGTTCATGGCCAACATCGGCACCGCGGTGCTGATGCAGTTCCTGATGCTGAATACCTGGGGACGCATCAGTGATGTGTTCGGCAATCGCCTGATCCTGGTGACAACCGGCAGCATGATCCCGTTTCTGCCGCTGCTGTGGCTGGTGTCCGGTAATTTCTGGTACCTCATCGGCGTGCAGGTGATCAGTGGATTTGCCTGGGCCGGCTTCAGCCTCAGTGGCGGAAATTTCCTCTATGACCTGATTCCCGGTGGCAGGCGTGCCACAACCATGGCGTTCCATAATGTGTTTGTTGCGATCGGGGTTTTTCTGGGCGGCATGCTGGGTGCCTTGCTCAGCCGGGTGGCACCCGTTGAATGGGTTGTCGCCGACCGGATTTTTACCCTGCCGAGCGTGTTGCTGCTGGTGTTTGCCGTCTCGGCGACCCTGCGTATCCTGGTGGCTGCGTTGTTCCTGCCGCGGCTGCGCGAGGTGCGGCAGGTGCGGCGCACCATGAGCGCCCGTGAACTGGTGTTCCGGGTGACTCGTTTCAATGCCTTCTCGGGTCTGCTCTACGATGTGGTGACCATGTTCCGGCGACCCCGGGGTGGCCCCCCCGGCAGTAGCAACCTGACATAAACGTCCACATCGCCGCTTCAGGGGCAACCTTTGCCGGCGCCCGGTTGAATCAGCCGGTCACGAGCGCATATCGGTCCAGTTGACCTGGATATTGCCCGCACGCCGGTCCGGGATTTTCCTGCGACTTTCCTTGATTGTCGCTCCTTCGCTGTCCTTGAATGGCACCCTGGGCATCGGCTTTCCCTTGCGTCTGTCGCCAGACGAGACCCTCATGTTTCTCACAGCCCCCCTCCTTACAGGAAATGTGCAATCCCGTAACTGCTATCCGTTTACGAGAACCTCCCCTGTATATAGGCCAATGGCGCGGCAAGTTCCAGTACGATCCGTGCTGCAACTCGCGACGCCGGTTTGTTGGCGGTTGCCGGACGGAAACGAGCCGGCAAAGGGCAGGATTCAGCGCCGGTTGGCTGCTGTGTTGCAGTCAGCAGTTTGCAGGCACACCGGCACGATGACGGCAGGATCGATCATGGCCGGGGCGCCGCCTCTATAACGGTTCGGTCGAGTGCTGCCAGGATCATCTCAAGGGCGGGGTTCTCACCGATGCTGATCGTCGCACTGAAGACCTCCCCCCCGCGCTCATGTGACATGTTGTCCAGTTTGATCCCCATCCGGTCCACCGTGACCGAGTTGCGCCTGACCCGCAGGTGGCGTGACGGGTGGTTGAGCACCTGGCATACCTGGTCAAGGTAATCGACCAGCGTTGCAACGCCGGTGCGTGCTTCCTGGAGCCTTTCCGCGGTGTCCTGCAGGCGCTGTTCGAGTGCCTGCTGTTCCTGCGAGTCTTCCAGCGGCACCTCGGCGAGCGCATCCAGGCCGCGGTGCTGGGCCTGGACGTCGCGCAGCTTCACCTTCAGCAGGGCGCGCTCTTCCTCGAGGCCTGCGGTCCTTGTCTTCAGGCGGGTGATGTTCTCCAGCGCCGTCACGGCAAGGAAGTGAATGGCGCGCCACTTCAGTTCGCTGCGCAGTCCGGACTCGCTCTCCGCGCAGACAATCCCGAGCCGGTGTTCGGAGAAATTCACCGCTGTACGGGCGACATCCCGGCGTACGATGTCACCGCTGAGCGCCATGCCCAGGGTGCGTTTCTCCCGCCGCAGCATAATGAGCGGTACGTAGACCCGGTCGCAGTCGGGCGTGTCGCGGAAGAAGTTCTGCAGCATTTTGTTGCTGGCAAACAGGGTGGCGATATCGTCGGCCGAGCCGAACAGGGCGTTGACCTGCGGATCGCTGCCGTAGGTCTTGCGGCTGATTTCGAACGGGCCGGGAATCCGCGTCACCAGGTCGTCGACATATACCAGCGACCTGACGACGGGCTTTCTGAGTTTCCTGCGGAAACCGCGCACGAAGCGCAGTCGCGGATCGGTCTGCTCGACAACGATGTCGATTGCCCGCTCGATGTCCTGCTCGTCCAGCCGTGCATACCTGCCACGCAGCCAGTCTGCCAGGCGGCTCAACATGGCTTTCTCCGCTTTCCGCTGTATCTGCCCATGATGGTATTGAGTATAAACCTTGCTGCAAGGTTTATGGAAAAGCTTTGCAGCCGGGCACTCTTCCAGCAGTTGCCGGGTCCAGTGTTATTCATCCGTGGCTGCTATCCATGTCCCGTGAAAACCAGTAGACAAGTTCATGGTTTGCGATATATTCCCCCCATGCATATTGACTGGAAGCAGTACGACCCCGGGAATTTCTACGACGAACTGATCGGCGCGTCCGGCCAGCCGCGTCCGGCCGCGCGGGTCCTGGCCAATTACCTCAAGTCGCTCAGTGAGCAGCAGCTGGCGCGCCGCCAGCGTGCCGCGGAGCTGGCCATCGCGGAAATGGGAATTACCTTTACGGTCTACAGCGAGGGCGAGAACATCGACCGTGCCTGGCCGTTCGATATCATTCCGCGGGTTATTCCTCTCAAGGAATGGCAGCAGATCGAGGCAGGCCTGAAGCAGCGGATGACCGCGCTCAACCTGTTCATCGAGGATATCTACAACGACCGCCGTATCGTCAAGGACAAGGTGTTTCCCAGGGCGATGCTGGCCGGCTCGAAGAATTACCTGCCGCAATGCGAGGGCATCAGCCCGCGCTTCGGCGTCTGGGCGCATATCTGCGGCTCCGACCTGGTGCGTGACAGCGACGGCACGATGTATGTGCTGGAGGACAACCTGCGGGTGCCGTCCGGCGTGTCCTACATGATCCAGAACCGCAGCGTTGCCAAGCGCGTGTTCCCGGAGCTGTTCCGGCGCCAGACCATCCTGCCGGTGGACGACTACAACGCGGCCTTGTTCGACATGCTGGCCTCGTTGTCACCCCGGCCGCTGGATTACCCCGAGATCGTGGTGATGACGCCGGGCATCTACAACTCGGCCTATTTCGAGCATGCCTACCTGGCACAGCAGATGGGCGCTGAACTGGTGGAGGGCAGCGACCTGGTGGTAGGCAGCGACGATTGCGTCTACATGCGTACCATCGATGGCCTGCAGCGCGTGGATGTCATCTACCGTCGCGTCAATGACGAGTTCATCGATCCCGAGGCGTTCCGCGAGGATTCGATACTGGGCTGCCCCGGCCTGCTGCGTGCCTGGCGGGCGGGCAACGTGGGGCTGGCCAATGCACCGGGCTGCGGCGTGGCCGATGACAAGGTGGTCTACACTTACGTGCCGGACTTCATTCGCTACTACCTGGACGAAGATCCCATCCTGCCGAACGTACCCTCCTACCGCTGCAATGACGCGAAGCAGCGTGAACACGTGCTGGCCAATATCAAGGACATGGTGATCAAGCCCGCCAACGAGTCCGGCGGCTACGGCATGCTGGTGGGTCCGCAGTCGACGCTGAAGGAACGCGAGAAATTTGCCGGCCTGGTAAAGCGCCGCCCGCGCAACTATATCGCCCAGCCGGCGCTGGCACTGTCCACGGCGCCGACGGTGGTGGGGCGCCACCTGGAGCCGCGGCACCTTGACCTGCGGCCCTTCATCCTGAGTTCCGGCAGTACCTATGTCACGGCGGGCGGCCTCACGCGGGTGGCGCTGCGCAAGGGTTCGCTGGTCGTCAATTCCAGCCAGGGCGGCGGCAGCAAGGATACCTGGGTGCTGGACAGCGGAGGAAAGCGCTGATGCTGTCGCGGGTTGCCGAACGCTTCTACTGGATGGCGCGCAACATCGAGCGTGCCGAAAATACCGCGCGCCTGCTCAACGCCTACAACCTGCTGATGCTCGATCTGCCGCGGGGCGTCGGACTGTCGTGGTCGCAGCTGGTCGATATCAGCGGCAGCCAGGATATTTTCGCGGCGCATTACCGCAGCGCCAGCGAGCGCAATACCCTGGCATTCATGCTCTCCGAGCGCGACAACCCCGGTTCGATTCTGACCTGTGTCAGTATGGCGCGCGAGAATGTCCGCACCACCCGCGATATCGTACCCAGCGAGGGCTTCGAGCAGGTCAACGAATTGCTGTTGTTCGTGCGCCGGCGGCTGGCTTCGCGCAATGCCAACAAGAACGTGTATGACTTCCTGGCGGAGGTCGTGCAGCGCTGCCAGGGCATCACCGGCCTGCTTGCCGGGACCATGAGTCACGATGCCGCCTACCAGTTCGTGCGGCTTGGTCGCAACCTGGAGCGCGCCGACATGACCACGCGCATCCTCGACGTCGGTTCGGCTACCCTGATCGCCGCCGATTCGGAGCTGACCCGGCTGGAAAACCGCCTCTGGACCTGGCTGTTGCGGGCGATCAGCGCCCACCAGATGTACCGGCAGACCGTGCGGCGCCAGGTCAGCGGGCCGGTGGCGGCGGGCTACCTGCTGCACGACATGATGTTCCCGCGCGCACTCCTGCATACCCTGGGTGAAATCCGCTCCTGTCTGAAGACGTTGCCGCGCAACGCCACGACCCTGCGGGCGTTGCGGCGTGCCGAGCGCCGGGTGCGGGAAACCGATATTCACGCAGTATTCCCGGATACGTTCCACGCCTTGCTCGATGACATCCAGCTCGATCTCGGCGACATTCACAGCAGAATCCAGCGGACCTGGTTCGAGCCAATATCGAGGGGTTAATACCGCAGTTTTGACGCACGCCACCACGATCCGGTATCCGGATTGGTTGGGATCGGGTACCGCTTGATAACCACACACCGGGAGAGTCGGCCAGTGTACAGGGCGGCTTTCAGCCAGCCGAAAAGCAACGGCTGTCGCTATTGCGAGTACGTGATCACATCATTTGCCCGGCTGCCCGTTTCCTCGCCATCACAGGACAGTGTGTCGAAGTCACGGGCAACGGATTCGGCATGGTGTTCAAGGTGGTTGCGCTGTTCCGCATTGAGCTGACTTCCGACATGGTAAACCAGTTCGACGGTCTGTTTGCGATTGTAATCCAGGCGTTTCTGATAGGCTGCCGGGCGATATGTTTCCGGACTGCTGAACAGTTCATGGATACCGGCCTGAAACGCTGCCTTGTCATCCCTGTGGCTGACGAGCTCCTGCAGCCTTGACTGCCAGACTTTGCGCGTCTGCAGTCCCTCCATGCCCAGCGGCCGGAAGTGGTCAACCCATTCAAGCACGGCCTGTTGCTGGGCTGGCTGCAACGGTCCGAACCAGCGCTCGAGTTCACGTTCCATGCGTTCTGTATAGTCCTCGCGCATCTCCTCCGGTGTCGTGTCGCGATACTCGGCAAGCCACTCCTGGTTGCGTTCCTGGAAGTTTTCAAACAGTTCCCTGAGTTGCGCCTCGTCGGCGTCCAGCAGCAGGCCGGCGATAGCCGGACTGGCCTGCAACAATATGTCCTTCCAGAACAGCTCTACGCGGTTGCTGTAGTCCTCAAGTTTCTCTGTTGTCATGCGGTTGTTGCGAAAATCAGTACTGGCGGTTCGCAGCAACTCCGCGTATGCGCCGACCTGGGTGCTGCAGTGCCATGCCAGCAGCTTTTCCACCTGCTGCTCGAGATAGCTGCTCTGCTGGTCGGAGAGTTCCATATAGGTCTCCAGATAATAGGGCAGCAGCCAGTCCAGCTGGTTATAAACAAACTGTGTTCTGCTGCAGCCCGCCAGCAGTGCAGTAAGGAATACACTGTAGAGAATGTTTTTCATGCCGGATGTCAGCTTATCCGGTGTGACATACTGGTAACAGGATTATTCGGTGCGGGTGGCCTGATGTTTGCGGTTGCGGGCAGCCTGGTAATAACCGAAGAGTGTCAGGAGCCATCCAAGCAACAGCAGTAGCATCACGGTCTTCATCTGGCCGGTCGCGAAATCACGGGAGCCGGTTGCCAGCATTCTCGCCGGGGTCAGGGCGTATGCAGGCATACCGCCCACACCGCAGAGGTTCCATGCGGCCATTGCAAAACAGATATAGCCCGCACCCTGGAAGTCCGCTGCCGTGCGTTCTGCTGCTTTCAGCCCGTTGCGATGTAAGCCCCAGAGCCACAGGGTGACAACAATCAGCAGCAGCAGGATATAACCGGCTGTGCCGAAGAATGCCGCGATGGGCTGCCTGCCGAGCAGCAGGGGCACCAGGACCGGCAGCAAGGCGGCGGTCAGCAGCAGTATTCCGAACGGCAACAGACCCACACCCTTTCCCCCGGATGCGGCGAACAGGCCGGTAGCGCAGATGCAAAGGCCAAGCGGAAAACCAAAGGCAAACAGCATGAAACCGAGCCAGCCGCTGGCACCATTCTGCGCGAGGTAGGCGTCCATCCCGAGTTTACCGACTTCCGGCTGGATGATGTTACCCGTGAGGACCGCGGAGATCATGAAGATCAGGCCGGCGCAAAATATCCATATACCGCCGCTGTTGGGCCATGTGCCGGTATTCATGATTTGGTCTCAAATTTCATGGTGGAATAAAAGCTCAAGTTGTCATTAGCAGTCGCATGTCTAGGACCCGGTGGATTTTGACCTTGCTATGAAAGTTCTGGCGCGATTGACCTTGTCGATGCAGTTGGGATATTTACCGAATTCATACTGGATCTTTGCCGCCCCCAGCAGGCTGGCTGCTTTTGTATATTCAATGGTTCCCTCCAGGCCGATGGTCTTGGCGTAGTCCAGTTCACTATAGGCGGCATTCAGGCCATTGTGGCATTGATCCGCGAGTGAGTTGTTCGGATTGCCGGCACAGCCTGCCGCGAATGCGGCAACGATTGTGACTGCGAGGTGGAAAGTAATAGACTTCATCGGGATGTCCTCCGTGGCAACAGGGTCTAAATGTCCATGAGCGTTTCCAGGTGGCAGGAAAGGCGAAAATACCGGAATGATCCGCCCCTGATGCTACAAGTTCAAGTGTCGCAAGTTAATGGGATTTGGCGGTTATTGCAGTTGTCAGTTTGATGTGCCTTCCTCCGGGGGTGATCGGGTGGCTGGCTATTGGGGCAGTGATTGCCATGCCCGGATCCCGGAAAAGGTTGGCAGACTATCCTGTCAGGTTTGTGTGATAGTAGTGACGGGTTTGGGGAAAAGTTGCATGCGTGTCGTGGTCATACCTGATTGTTCTGGAGTGTCAACGTGGGTCGGCTAGCGTTGCGTCTGGGTGCTATCGGCGCAGACGGGCTGTTTACACTGCTACTGTCAAATATTGTCCTGGCGGCAACACTGGGCCTGTCTCTCGCATGGCCATTGCGGCATGTCGTGCGCACGGCACGCAACGCACCGGTATCGGTTTCCCCCGGTTCGATGCTGGTAATACTGGGTATGCGCCTTGCTAACGGTACAGTGACGAGGGACTATGCCTTGCGACTGGAACGAGCCAGGCGGATCTATAGTGATGATAACAGCCGCCATATCCTGATTGTTGGGGGCGTCACTGGTGCTGCAGTCGTCAGCGAAGCGGCAGCCGGGAGTGAATACCTGGTTTCCCGCGGTGTGCGTGCGGAGCAAATCCTTGTAGAGGAGGCTTCCCGTCATACATTGGAGAATTTGCGCAACGCACGTTCCCTGATGGAGTCAACGGGCTTTGACAGATTTTCCATGATCTCCAGTCGCTACCACCTTGCCCGTAGCCTGATTATCGCGCAGGGGCTTGGTCTGAATCCGGACTTGTGCGGTGCAGAAGACGAATTCCGGTTGCAAGTAGCAGGACTGCCACGGCTATTGCTGGAAGCCTGTTATCTTCACTGGTATTACACGGGAGCAATCTGGTCGCGCCTGACGCGAAGCAAAAAGAGCCTCGAACGAATCAGCTGACAGCCTCGCTGCCCGGTAGTGTTGCCTGGTTCAGGCGGAATTACCTTGATGAACACCCCGCGGGTTAACGGGTTACTGCATGGCCGGGGCAGGAAGGGCCGATTGCCAGTCCTTCCTGCCCCGCGATAAACCATTACAAATTTGATACCTGCACATCAATGGCATTGGAGAGATTCTGTATCCAGCCATTGTAGTTCCTGTGGATGTTGGTCCCGTCGTAATCCAGGTCCTGTGCTGTCCTTGTAGGTGATACTGTATTTCGATCGGTCATAGTAGATGTCGACCACTGCAGTATGCGTGCGGAGATGCAGGGTGGCCAGAATATGCCCTGGTTCTTTCTCCTTCATTATCCACCCCAGCGAGCGGCCGGCGGTTTCGATAGCGTGGGCGATATCCTGCTGGGTGACTCCCTGCTCGGTTGAGGTGTATGCTGCATCCGAAACGTTGTGTATAGGCGCGCTTGTACACCCGGTAAACAGCAGGGTGGCCAGAACCAGAAAGATTGTCCCGAGTGATCTAAGTTTCATGTTTATCCTCCATGCCTTGTTATGGTCCATCATGGACCGGAACTGATAGTAAACCGGATGCAAGCCAGCTGCATATGCCTTCCTGAATTACATTAATGATTGCCTGGTCGGCGGGTGCGGCCAGATGCCCAGTGAGCGCAACAAGCCGCTTAAATACAGCCTTCTGTGAATGAGCTTTCCGGCGACCATCCTGACAATTGCCCAGGTGTCGCTTGCCGGGCGATAGTGACTGCTCCTGCTGTTCTGATGGTAGACCGTGTCTATTGCCACGCCCTTGCTGTACATCCCCTGCAGGGCGGCATCGATAAGGATTTCACTCTCGAACACGAAGTTGTCACTTTTCGTGGGGCACTGCTGAAATATTGCTGCTGGATATAGTCTGAATCCGGATTGACTGTCGCGGATGCGATATCCGGCCGCCCAGGAGATCCAGAAATCAGCAAAACCGTTGGCGAAACGCCGCAATGGCGGGGCACTGCTCCTGTTGTGGAGCCGTGCGGCGATGATAATCGTGTCGGGGTTTGCGGTGGCCTTCTCCAGCAGCAGGGGGATGTCTTCGGGGCGGTGCTGGCCATCTCCATCCAGGGTTATGACAGCGGTGGCTCCCTGCTCAAGGGCCAGCCGGGCACCACGCAGCAGACTCTTGCCCTTGCCGAGATTCTGCGGGTTGTTTAGCAGGGTAACCGGCAGTTTCTCGAGCACCCGTGCAGTTTCATCCGTAGAACCGTCGTTGACGACAATGACCGGGGCGGCGAAGCGGCCGGCCCGGCGCACGATGTCGGCGATGGTAGATGCCTCGTTGTAGGCCGGGATGACCACGGCGGGCCGGGTGGGGGAGGCGGGATTCACTATGCCATGGCTCCGTTAATCGCTATCACCTGGCCGGAGATATACGCGGCCTCATCCGAGGCCAGGAACCTGACCAGACCGGCAACCTCGGCGGGTGTTCCTGTGCGCTGCATGGGTACCATATTCCTGATTCTTTCGGCGTCAAAGGTCTGTTCGGTCATGGTTGTCGCAATTATGCCGGGCGCAACCGCGTTGACTGTAATGCCTCTTGAGGCTACTTCCAGGGCCAGGCTGCGGGTCGCTCCATGGATGCCGGCCTTGGCGGCAGCGTAGTTGGCCTGGCCACGATTGCCGATCATACCCGATATGGACGAGATCGAAATGATCCGTCCCCAGCGCGTCCGCATCATCGGCAGCAGCAGTGGCCGGGTGACATTGAAAAATCCGTCAAGCGAGACAGCGATGACCCGCTGCCACTGTTCCCGGCTCATGCCGGCCATGGGGGCGTCATCGTGGATGCCGGCATTGTTGACAAGCACCTGGATTGCACCGCCGGAGAGCAATAATTCAAGTGCCTCCTCCGTGGCGTCCGCATCAGTTACATCGAAACAGGTAGTCTCGGCGCTTCCGCCTGATTCCACGATCGTCTGTTGAACCGTTTCAGCGCGTTGCAGGGAGTTGTTTGCATGCACGATGACCTGCAGACCGGCCTGTGCCAGGCTGTGGCATATTGCCGCACCAATATCGCCGCTGCCACCGGTAACCAGGGCACGGATCATTGCGCTGTATCCTTTCGGGATATAACCGTGGCGCGGGCGCATGCCAGCTCAGTATCCCCGGCGATGACGCTGAAGCGGTACATGAAACTGTCAGCCAGGGTTGCGATCATCTGTGCGTGGATCGTCAGGGGCGCTGTTATGTGATCAATAAATTCCTGCTGCAGGACAACGTCACGCAGCGCTGCCAGGTAGCCTGGCAATACCCTGGTCCCGGATTCGCGGGCCAGCAGCCCCCCGTGCACGGCCATGGCCTGGGCGCCGTATTCCAGCAAGTGTACCGAGGCGAGCCCGGCGTTGCTGCGCAGCGGGTTGGCGGGGTCAGTATGCGAAAGGGCGGAACAGCGGATTTCCCCTGCATTCCAGTCAAGAACACCCTCCAGCAGGCACATGCTTCCCGCATGGGGTATCAGGCTGCATAACTCCTCCTTCCCTATCAGCATGGCGCGTATTCTACCACCAGGCCGCGTGTATCGAGATAAGGCAGGATGCACTGTGCCATTGCCCCCCGCGCAAGCAGTTCGAGCAGCGGCAATGCCCGGGCTGCAGGACTGCCCAGGTGGAGAGTTTCCAGTGCGGCACATTGCAGGCAGCTGCTCGCCGCTTGTTCTGCAGGCGTCAGCGTCAGCCTCGCGAGGCTGTTTTCGCCCTGCTGCCGGGTGAGGATCAGGGCGGCTGCAAAGGGCAGGGTGCTTGTGTGTGTGTTGGCGAGTGCCTGTGGCGGCGGCTGGTCATAGGCAACCAGCATGACCGGGTGTCTGTCAGATAACACCTGCGTGAAGCTCTCAAGCAGGCCGGCCGCAAAGCTTGCATCGCCGGCCGACAGGCTGGTTGAAGGCTGGCGGCAGTGGCTGCCGATGCTCCAGTACCCGGCAGGCGCATTGTGTACCGAATTATGGAAATCGGTCGGTGACACCGGCCTTTCCGGCAGGGTCAGGGCATTGCAGATACGGTTCGAGATATCCAGGTCACCGTTGCTTGTCGCAAAGACTGTCGCAACGCTTTCCGCGTCAAGCGCACTTCCCTGCATGGCTTCCGTGGCAGCCTGCATGGCGAGGCGGATGGTCGGTGTGATACGCCGGCGTTCGTTGGCCGGTAATGTCTCCGGGTTGAATCGCGGTATCGGCGCGGGCTGGTAGTCCTGGCGTCCGGTCAGAATATCCCGGCACGTTGGCCAGTCGGTTATTCCCGGTGCAACAACGCCGACTGACTGCAGGTAGGCACTGATCATATGCGTGGCTCGCCAAATATCAGGCTGCAATTACTGCCGCCGAACCCGAATGAGTTGCTGAGTACGGTGCTGACCTTCTGTTTGCGACTTTGCAGTACGAGTCCACTGGATAATGCGCTGTCGGGATGCGTGGTATTCAACGTGCCCGGGACGAAATCATGCTCGATGGCCTGGCAGGCAATGATGGCTTCGGTGATGCCGGCTGCACCCAGGGTGTGTCCGGTCCAGCCTTTGGTTGAACTGAATGCAGGTGGTTGCCCGAAGACCCGTTGCAGCGCCGCGTTTTCCGAAGCGTCATTGGTAGGTGTCGCCGTGCCATGGAGATTGATGTAGTCGATGTCCCGGCTGGCAAGTCCTGCCATCTGCAGGGCATGCTGCATAGCCAGTGCTGCGCCGGTGCCTTGCGGGTGCGGTGTTGCAATCTGGTGGGCGTCACTGCTTTCACCATAGCCAAGGAGGGCGATATTGCCGCTTCCGGTATGGCCCCGTTCAAGCAGCGCGAAGCCGGCGGCCTCGCCAATGCTGATGCCGTTGCGTTCCCGGTCCCAGGGCCGGCACGGCCGGGTGGAGACCAGCTGGAGGGCGTTGAAGCCATACAACGTCGTCAGACACAGGCTGTCGACACCGCCGACGAGCGCGGCATCGCAAAGGCCGGCCTGCATGTGCCGGCTGGCGGCGGCAAATACTTTCGCGCTTGACGAGCAGGCTGTCGAGATTGCCAGGGAGGGACCGCGGATATCCAGCAGTTCACGGACAAAATCGACGTCCGAGTAGATGAGGTGGGTGTTCTGCAGGTCGAACCAGTCCGGCAGTTTGCCGGAGTCCGGATCACGGAAACGATAGGCCTGTTCAGTCGCCTGGATGCCGGAAGTGCTGGTGCCGAGAAAAACGCCGATGCGCCCTGCACCGTATCGCTGCCGGCATTTGCCGATCGCAGCAGTGAAGGCATCCTGCTCCAGAGCCAGTAGCGCCAGCCGGTTGTTGCGGCAGTCGAAACGCTGCAGGGTGTCAGGCAGCACGACATCCTCGACGCCGGCTACCCGCCCTATCCAGGTATCCAGGTCCGCTAAATCGAAATCACACTTGCGCAGGCCGTTGCGCTGGTCGAGCAGTGCGGACAGGGTGGCTGCCTGTCCAGGTCCCAGCGCGTTGGTCAAAGTGGATGCTGTGATTGATAACGTGTTTTCCAGCATGATCGCGAATAATACAGGAATCCATTCGAGTTCGGTTCCATGTGCGGGATAATCTGTACTATCCCGCCACGTTATTCCTGAGTATGCAGGAATAAAGAAAAATCAACAGGCTGGAGCCCTGTCATGCCAGTCATCCGCCAGCGCCAGTTCAGTAATCCACAGCGGTAGTGAATTTCCCGGAGGTTGGCCGCCCCGTTCTGGCCGGTTGAACCTGTCTCTTCTCGCGGTTTCTGGTTGAGTTGCTGTTATTCACGCTTCCCAGGTCCCGGGTATCCGGACGATGCCAGTGCAAGCAGGAAGCATAAGGGGACGCCAAGGGTGACTGTCATCCCGATTGAATGCAGTACGGGGATCGGGGAGGCGGCAAGCATGCCGAAGACGGTGACGGTGGAAACGGCGCACACCAGCAGGGCATGCATGATGCGCAATCTCTCCGTGCCCTGGCTCTCGCGGCGGTGGAAGAACAGGCTGTAGTCGATCCCGATCCCGGCGGTCAGCAGCAGTGCGATCAGGTGAAACAGCGTCAGCCGTTCCCCCATGGCGCCCAGTAAGGCGCTGGTCAGGCCGATGGCGAGCAGAATCGGTAACAGGACCCGGAGTGCCGCTGTTAAGGATCGCAGACCCAGCGACAGGACCAGCAGGATGGCGGTAATGCCGAGTAACACCCGCTCCAGCGAGCTGTTGCGGAATTCAGTCAGCAGCGTTGCGGAGGCCTGCTTCAGGTCGATGAGTTGCGCATCCTTCAAGTCTTGCTGTTGCCACCAGTCCCGGAAGGCGGCGCTCGAGGTAATACCGGAAAGCAGGATCAAGGCCTTCCAGCCGGTCTCGTCCCTGAATAGCAGCGGCTGAATGCGCAGCCCTGTCGGTGTGCCTTCCACGTCGTCGGGTCCCAGTGGCGGTAGTGTCACGGCTCTCGGACAATGCGGTCAGGAACGGCGCAAAGGCTTCCTGTCTGAATGGCAGCCCCTGCATCGCGGCAGTCAATTGCTGTTTTGCCGTTGCGGAATCAGGCAGGGCGCCTTGCCGCTGTTTTTGTGTCGCCCTGCTCGGCAGGTAACGGGTCGGTGTATCAAAGCTCGTCAGCAGGCCCTGCTCGACGGTGCGTTGCAATTTCCCTGCGACCTGTTCGCTGGTTAGTAGTACCGCTTCCGGGTCTGCGCCGCTAACCACGATCAGCTGGCTGACATCAGGTGCGCCGATGGCCTGCCGCAGGCTGCTGTCGAGCCGGCGCTCTGCGCTGGAAAGCGGGCTCAAGGCCGACACGTCGGTTTCCCACTCGGGTGGTGAGAATGTCGCTAGCAGCGCAAGCATGACAAGCTGCTGTGGCAAGCACCAGCCGGGCGATATTCCGCGGCAGATTCAATAACGAGTGCAAGCCGGTAGTCAGGACTGCCCCGGACATTCGGCGGCCTGGCGGAAACCAGCAGTGAGGGCAGCAGCCAGCGGGTAATGACGGCAGCAGTGAGCAAGCCGCAGGTGGTGAAGATCCCAAGCTGTGCGAGTCCGGGAAAGTCCTGCCGTGCAAAGGCGAGATAGCCGATGCACGTCGTGATGACACCCAGCCGGAGGGTCGGCCAGATGTGTGTTATGGACTGCCGCGGGGTTTTGTCTGGTGCCAGGTGACTGAACAGGTGAATCGGGTAGTCGATAGCGACGCCCAGCAGCGTGATCCCGAATACCAGGGTGATGCCATGTATATTGCCGAACAGGGTTGAGGTCGCCAGACTGCCGGCAAGCAGCCCCGTCACTATCGGCAAGCCAGCCCAGGATGAGCAGGTAAAACGACCGGTATACGAACAGCAGAAAGATACTGACGAGGATGGCCGCCGTGATCGACAGTGTCCGCAGGCTGGAACGGATGGTGTTGCGGGCATTGTCGGCGAAAACCGGTGAACCGGTGAGCAGCAGTCGGGTGCCCGGTGCGGCATTCGCTGCGGTGAATGCCGCGTGGATGGTGCTGACTGCCTGCTGTTGTGCTGCTGAATCAAAACCGGGTGCGCGCGTGGTCGCAACCAGCAGTGCCTGCCGTCCATCCTGCGAGAACCAGACGCCATGCAGCATCTGCGGTTGCCGCAGTGACTGCCAGTTACCGAGTACCGCACGAAATGCGGCTGTCGGGTCGGCAGCCAGGTGCTGTCGGTCCATGAGTGGAAGTGCGCTGGAGAGCTCGCTGAGCCGTTGTTGCAAGGCATTACGCAGCTGCTGCTCGTCAAAGGATGTCGTGGTGGTGCTCTGGGTCGAGCAGGTAGCGGTAGCGGAATTCCAGCGCCAGCCTGTCCATATCGATCTGCATGCCATTGTTGACCTGGGAGAACAGGCCGCTTGCCTGCAGTACCCCGGCCATGCGTCGACTGATTTGCGCCAACTCCGCCGGGCTGGCGTTTTCCAGCCCGATCAGGATCAGGCGGCTGGCCGGCCCGCTGCGAACCAGGCTGGCCGCCAGTTGCTGTTGCGGCGTGGCGCCGGTCGGCAGGAACTGCGTGAGGTCATGTGTGACCGGTGTGCCGCGCAGGGCTGCGATGCCCGCGCTCATCAGCAACAGCCAGGCAAGCAGCGGCAGGATTGCCTGTCTAGTCATCTTCCGGCGTGATCGTCATCAGCGTCGTGTCGCCGGACGCCTCCAGTGTCTCGGATGAGATGAATATGGCCGCTGCTGCCCCGGATGATGATCGCTGAGATATAGGCACGTGCCTGCTTGTCCCGGGGCAGCAGGCGCAACGTCCAGTCCTCCAGGGTGCCGCTCAGTTCGGTCTCGAAGTGCTGTTCCAGGGTCGCCCCGTTACCCGAGAGTATTGCCCGGTAGGATTCCGCAAAGGCGCGAATCAGCGGGTGGCTGTCGAGGGATAGCGTGCGCTGTTCCTTGCCTGTCTCGATAAGCAGTGAATCACCGCTGATCTCGAACAGTGAATGTTCCGGCTGCTGGACTTCCTTTCTCAGATAGTCCGGGAGCCCGGTAACTGAGGGTGCCTTCCACCACCAGCGGGGCTTCCAGTAACGCCAGCTGCTTCTCTTCCCTGAAGCGGGCGTCCGCCGAGCTTGTCCGGGTGAATTGTTCCAGCAGCATCTCCAGGGAGAAATCAGCCCAGGCAGGCGGGCTGATGAACAACACCACCAGAAAGGCCAGCAGTAGCCGGGGTTCAGCTGTGATTTTCCCAGAAGTCATAAAAGTTGAACCAGTTATAGGGATGCGTGCGTGCCTGGTATGTCAGCCGGTCAGCATATTTCTGTACCCAGTGCTGCAGGTCGTGTTCGCGCTGCCTGCGGTCTACCGTGATCCTGTCGCTGAACTCCTCGAAGAAAATATCATAGCGGTTGCCTCCCTGATATATCCCGAAGAACAATATGACCGGCACCTTCAATACGGCTGCCGCCAGCAGCGGTCCGGTGGGCAGGGTGGCTCCGGATCCCAGCACCTCGCAGTGCGTCGTCTTGCGGCTGTCGACAACCCGGTCGCCGAGCATCCCGATGATATAACCCTGTTGCAGGTATTCGTGCACCTGCAACAGCGCATCTGCATGGCCGAACTGGATGACCGTGTCACTTATCTCCGGATTGAGGGCATGCAGAATGCGGGTGATCATTTCGTTGTGCGCCTCCTGCATCAGGATCTTCACGGGAATCCGGTGGTGGCAAACCCCCAGCGCCCGCAGCACTTCGAAACTGCCAATGTGGGAGCCGAGCAAAATGCAACCGGCCCCGGCGTCCAGGTGCTGCTGCAGCGGTTCGAGGTTGTGTGTCCGGATGTCGAGACTGGAGTACTTGCCGGTCAGCAGAAAAACACGATCCAGGATAGTGGCCGAAAAATGGTGGATATGTTTGGCGACGTGCCACCAGTGTACGGGTTGTGCCAGCGCGCGCTGCAGGAAATCACGCGATGCCCGCCGTGCCGCCGGGGCAAATAGCAGGAAGTAGAATGTGATCGGGTAGAGAATCAGCCTGGCAGGCGGGCGGCCCAGGTGCATCGCGATCCAGCGGATCAGGTGCAGCATGAAGGGGGTGCCGCGCTCTGCCTGCCTGTTCCAGTCCTGGCTCACCCGGGCCCCGAGCGGGGCATGCAGAATAATCGTTCCGGAGTTGAGCAGCTGTTGTCCGACGCTGCACCTGAAGGCGATTTTCCCGGGAGGGAGCAGTTCAAGCGCAATGCTGAAACGGCTGTCCGGGGCAACCGGCTGCAGGAACTTCACTGCCTGCAGGCCCCGGATGCGGGATTCCGGCTGCCATGCCATGGCTGTCGTCAATATTTCTTCAAGCAGTACGACTCCGGGTACGACGGGATTTCCCGGAAAATGCCCGGGCAGGGACGGGTGCGTGGCGGGAATGCTGTGTTCGGTAATGAAACTCAAGCCTCTTCCCTCATTGTCCTGAGCATGTCAAGCAGTGCGGTGCGTGGCAGTTTGCCGGTCTCGTTGCGAGGTAGCGAGGCAACCATGAATAACGGCCGTGGCAGGAATACAGGATCAATCAGGTGTGCAAGTTTATTGCGGATTGCCGCTGCGTCGAGGTCCGGTGCGACCACCAGTGCCGCCAGTCGTTGCGTGGTATCGTTTTTCGATTCAGGGACAATGAATGCGGCATCCAGTACCCCCTCGATACTGCGCAGGCGAATATTGAGGTCCTCGAGTGAAGCGCGTTTCCCGGCGATGTTGATCATGTCCGCATGCCGGCCATGCAGGGTGAATTGCCGGTCGCTCACGGGTTCAATCACGTCATGCAACGGTACCTCCCCGGTGAGGTTGGGGCCTGAGGCGACATAACCCGTTGTGCGCTTTCTGATGGTTAGCCCTTCATAAAGCAGCCAGCAGCTGTCCGTCAGGGTCCTGCGGGTAGCGAGTGAGCCCGTCTCGGTGCAGCCGTATATCTCCAGCACCGGGCAGTCGAATGCTGTTTCAGCCTGCCCCGCCAGTACCTGATCGAGCGGCGCCGTGGCGGATATGATGAAGTCCGTCCCGGGCCATTCAAGTCCGGCTGCAAGGCAGGACTTCAGGTGCATGGGTGTCGTGATCAGGACGCGCGGAGCGATCACGGCCTGCAGCGCGGCATGCACATCGGCGGGAAAGAAGGTCTTGTTGGTATAGACACTGACGCCGTTGATCAGCGGATTCAGGATCGATGTCTCCAGGCCATACATGTGCTGGGGAGGCACCGTGGCTATGATGGTGTGTTTGTTGCCGCCTTCACCAAAGCCGAAGCGCTTTTGTTTCATCCTGGCGCCGGTTACCAGGTCTTGCCAGTATTTTTTGTTGGGGCGGGGTTTGCCGGTACTGCCCGAGGTGAACACGATGGCGGCAAGATGCCGGCCAGGAATCAGCGGGATTGCATGCGTTGCATTGCCGTCATGAGGTGCCATGTCGTCTATGCGATACAGCGGGACTCCGATGCCGGGCTGGCTGCTGTTGCAGAGGCAAAAGGCATTCCGGTAATCAGCGGCAATTTCATCAATGACCCGGCCGGCGCGGTTGGGTGGCAGCAGGCTGGTCTGATTATTGACGAGCAACGCGGCAAAACCGACAAGGAACCAGTAGCGGTCCTCGCACAGGTTGATCGCGTATTGATCTGCTGGCAGCCGTGAAGCCACGGCATGCACATCGCGTAGAAATTCTGCCGTGCTGATCGCCCTGCCGTTGTGCCAGGCGATGGTGTCACCGGGTGCGTGCGCCTGCAGCAACGCGTATTCGACGCTGCCGGCTGGCAGCGGGTTATTGCTTGTTGAAGACACGCGGGTCCACCCGGGAGAGGTTGCGCACAAAGCGGGTGAAGCCGGGGTGTTCCAGGTCACGTAGATGATGGACCCGGAAAAAGTATTCTCCGGCAAACAGCAGTCCTGCAAGCAGGTAGTTCAGGATGTTGGCGAACAGGGACCAGATTTCCAGCGGTGCGAACAGTGCCAGCAGGAGTGATTCCAGCGCCAGCAGGATAAAGAACAGGGTCCACACTTGTGTGACCCGGCGTGTATATCTGACAACCCCTGGCTCCAGCTTGCCGCGCAACAGGATTGAGAACCTTGTAATAATCGGGGTTTCCCCGGGTAGCAGGGTCCGGCCGAAAAAAACGGCCAGAGTGGCGTTGATCAGGACGGGCGTCAGGTAGAGCAGTAATTGCTCGCTGCTTTCAAATGTGGCTGCCAGCAGGGCGATCGCCGCTGCAGCTGCCAGGGCCGCGATCAGCCCTCTTGCCCGGTTGCGGAAGGTCAGGAAGACGGGAACCACAAACAACATCAGCAGGGCCGCAACGGCATACCCGTTGATGACGGCGGCATGTATCGCGACGGGATACGCGATAAGCAGGGCAAACAACAATATAGCCCCGGGGCGGATGCCGGCAGACTTACTTTGTTCTTTGTTTTGTCAATGTGGTTGCTGAGCGATCGCAGGCTCGAGAAAACCCGGGTGTTGTTGCTGTCATCCGACTTTATCTGGAAGCCGTATTGCATCGAGATACCCAGTGAGAGTTCCAGCGCGTCAATGGAGTCGAGGCCGAGGCCTTCGTTGAACAGGGGGGCTTCAGGCTTGATGGTTCCGGGATCAATATCTTCCAGGTTAAGGGTGTCCACGATTAGCCGGGCAACCTCTTGTTCCAGAAGCGTTTGTGCTGACATGTTGATTCCGTTCAATGCGCCATGGAAACAGTGGCGTCTGGTCTAATGATTCGGCAGGCAATAGTATACGAATCCCATGCCAAAAAACTACGGCTGCTACCGGTCGTGTATTCTGGTTCAATGGTTAGAAAAATCAATTTGTTACCTTTAATTTACAGGATGATGCGACTCCTGCAAGTGGTTTGTTCATGACAAGTGAGCAACACAATACAGGATCGTGCGATGTGCTGGTCGTGGGAGGAGGCCCGGCGGGCTCAACGATAGCGACCCTGCTGGTGGAGAAGGGATGGCAGGTAACCCTGCTGGAAAAGGAACACCATCCACGGTTTCATATCGGCGAATCGCTGTTGCCGATGAACCTTCCCATACTGGAACGTCTCGGTGTGCTGGAAGAGGTGCGCAGGATCGGTATCATCAAGCACGCGGCCGAGTTCGTTTCCGATCGTTATCCGGACCGCCCGCAGGTATTTCGTTTCAGCAAGGCCATGAATAATCGTTATCCGTATGCCTTTGAGGTACGCCGCTCCGAGTTTGATCATGTGCTGTTGCAGAACAGCGTCGCAAAAGGTGTCGAAGTGCACGAGGGGGTACAGGTGCACGATGTCGACTTTCAGGAGGATGGATCAAGTATTGTCCATGCAACCGGCAGCGACAGCGTTCCCTGCGAGTGGCGGGCCGGTTTCGTGGTGGATGCTTCCGGGCGCGATACGCTGGTTTCCCGGAAGCTGGGCTGGAAGCAAAAGAGCGACAAGCACAACAGCGCCGCCGTCTTCGGGCACTTTGATGGTGTTGTTCGCCGCAGCGGTGAAGACGAGGGTAATATTTCCATTTACTGGTTCAAACATGGCTGGTTCTGGATGATCCCGTTGCGGGATGGCACCATGAGCGTCGGGGCCGTGTGCTGGCCGGAGTATCTGAAGACCCGCAGGACTTCACTGGCGGAGTTCCTCGCACAGACGATCACGCTTGTGCCCGGGCGTGTCCGAACGCATGCAGGATGCCAGGCCGAAGGGAGACGTACATGCAACCGGGAACTTCTCCTACAAGTCAAAACACCTGTATCGCAAGGGCTGCCTGCTGGTGGGTGACTCCGGGGCCTTTATCGATCCCGTGTTTTCCAGCGGGGTGTTCCTGGCGATGAATGCTGCATGCCTGGGTGCGGCGGCGGTTGATGGTGCATTGCGAAATCCGGCCGCGGAACCTGCCCTGATGCGGCAATACGAGAAGACCGTGCATCGCGGGCTGCGTACCATGTCATGGTTCATCTACCGGTTCACGTCGCCGGTGCTGCATCGCATGTTCATGCACCCTTCAAACAGGTTTCGCATGGAGCAGGCGGTGATCTCCATGCTGTCAGGTGATGTGTTCTCGAAATCACCGGTCCGCTATTCGCTGGCCATGTTCAAGGTCGTTTTACTACCTGTTTGCGCTCACGGAGTGGCGTCATGTTCTGTCTGCCTGGCGCTTCCGGCGCAAGGGTATGCAGCAGACCTTTTCACAGGAGACCTTGCTAAAGGATCTGGACGCGTAGAGGAGAGGCAGCTTATGCAGCAACAGGGTTCCAGCGTACTCCATCATCATGATTTTCCGGTGCCGTTGAGCGTCGAGCCGGTATCTGCCGCGAAGCTGCCGGCGCTGTTGCAGCGGGATGATGTTTTGATGACAGTCAATTTTTCCGGGATGACGGCAATAGACCGGGAGGATCCGCGGCTGGTGCATGCGGGACTGCGAGCCCTGGGGACCTCTGCTGCAGTTGAAGTCTGGCGCGGTGCGGGACCGGTCAGCTGTCATCGGAAAGGGCGTATCAGCTGGAGTGAAAACGGCGATGTCCTGTTCGGTCATCTGCTGCTGGAAGAGACGGCTGCGGATGACCTGGCTGAATTGATTGCGGCTGCCTATACCGAGATCAATACATTTCTGCATGCATCCGCGTATCCTCATGTGTTTCGTTTCTGGCACTATATCCCGGGCATCAACCGGGTAGACAACGGTATTGAGCGTTACCAGGCCTTTTGTGTCGGCAGGTATTCTGCGCTGAGTGAGCAACACGACTTCGAACGCGCGCTACCTGCTGCAAGTGCAGTCGGGACAGATGTTCCGGGGTTGCTGATTTCTTTCGCATCAGGGAAGGTCCGGCCGCTGCAGGTAGAGAATCCGCGCCAGGTCAGTGCATTTCATTATCCGCCCGTGCACGGGCCACGCAGTCCACTGTTTTCACGTGCTGCCTGCATGAGCTGGCATGCTGCAGAACGGCAGCTTTTTCTGTCGGGGACAGCGAGTATAGTCGGACATGAGACCCTGCATGGCGGAGATGTGATCGCGCAGGCCGGGGAAACCTGCAGGAATATTGCTGCGGTACTGGAGGCCTTTGCCCGATACCCGGGCGAGGCAAACGCAAGCCGGTCTTCGGCTTCCAGTCTGCGCGTCTACCTGCGGCATCCGGACCATCTGGAAAGTGTCGCCGGTATCCTGAACAGTAAGCCGGACCTTCCGGGTGACATCATTTATTTGCAGGGGGATTTATGCCGGGCGGAGTTGCTGTTGGAGATAGAAGGTGTCTTCGATCTTGCCGGAGGCGCTGTTCCCGGATAATGCTTCTGCTTGCCGTCTGTCTGGCCACTGCAGGCAGGGTTGCCATGGCCCGGGAGCTGCCGCTGTGGGAGGTCGGAGCCGGCGTGTTCCCCGGCACATTCCCGGCGTACCGGGGTTCCGATGACCAGCAATACTATTTGCTGCCCTTCCCCTACCTGGTGTATCGCGGTGATGTTCTGAGCATCGACCGTGAGGGCATGCGGGCCCGGTTGTTCGATACGGACCGCGTGGAAATCAATATCAGCGTCAACGGCGCGATTCCGGTCAACAGTGACGACAGTGATGCCCGCAGCGGCATGCCGGATCTCGATCCGACGCTTGAAATCGGACCATCCCTGAATGTGGTGCTCGCAAGGCCCACGGACAGACATACCCTGAAACTGAAACTACCGGTGCGTTCAGTGATCGCCACGGATTTCGGCGGTACGGAGCAGGCAGGGTGGATCTTTAACCCGCACCTCAACCTGGACAGCAGGGATGTGTTCGGGGGCTGGAATGCCGGCCTCAGCATCGGGCCGTTGTTCGGCAACAGGAGGTACCATGCCTATTACTACGAGGTGGCCGCTAGATATGCAACGCCGTCCCGCCCCGCATACAGTGCCTCGGGTGGCTACAGCGGCAGCCTGGTTGTTGCCAGCCTGAGCCGCCGTTTCGAGCGTGTCTGGATGGGTGGTTTTATCCGCTATGACAACCTGTCGGGCGCAGCATTTGAGGACAGCCCGCTGGTGGAAACCGAGCACTCGGTCATGGCCGGGTTCGCTGTGGCGTATATTTTCAAGAAATCTACGAGGACGGTTTCCCGCCAGAATGAGGTCAGCCGGGGGCTGGTCGAGATGGCTGAAAACCGGTTCTCCGCTGTGCCCCGTTCACGGTAACGATTGCCATCTGCAGTCGGCAAGGATTGCATGCGCGGTAGCCTGGTTGTTCGCTGTGCGAAATCTGCGAGTCGCTCCATCTGGCCGGAAATGCAGGTGTCACCAATTAGACCAGCGTAACTCCCGGGTGACATGCCGTGTCAGCCGCTGCCCCCGATGCCGCCGGAATTGCCGTGCATGCTCTCGCATGCATCGCGGATCGTCATGCCAGCAGGGAGGATTGTGTTCCGGAGCAACATGCGCTGCTGCTGTCAGTACCAGATGCCGACGGTGTTGTGGTTTCCTGTGGCGCCCAGTCTCCTGGATTGCAGGTATTCATGCGGGTCCAGCGAGCCGTCCCCGTTTGCGTCCGCGGTATCGAAGGTAACAGACAGCGAGCTGTCACTGATGGCTTCCTGCCGCGACAGGACGCCATTCTGGTTGCGGTCCGCCTGGTCGAAGGTCACCGGGGTGGAGCCGGAAAGTTCCAGAAACTGGCTGGCGACGATAGATAAAGGCAGTAGCAGGCTCAAGCCGGAAATCAGTATTATTTTCATATTCTGCCCCCCCCCACAGGGTCAGGGACGGGTGTCCCTGTACGTACTGACTAGGCAATAGTCGTGCCGTCATGGCAAGGCGCGCTGCAAAGTGCCTTTTTTATGGGGTCAATGCGGTTGCATTCCCGCGCAGCGATCGCCGCCAGCGGTCGATTGTGTCGCCGCATTACGACGGCTATCGAGGGGGATTCGTCAACCTGTTGAGACGTATTGAATTACGTTGTCGCTGCCTGGTCACAGTCGCCTGCGTCAGAGGCACTAGCCTGTCAGACGTTCGTAGCCGATCAGGGCCCAGGTAAGAACTACCGTGCAAAGACTGACAAAGACAGCAGCGGAACCGAGATCCTTGGCCCGGCCGGACAACTCGTGGTGTTCGGTGCCGATGCGGTCGATGGTCGCTTCAATGGCCGAGTTCAGCAGTTCAACCACCAGCACCAGCAGGCAGGTACCCGCCAGCAGGGCCTTTTCCACTGCACTTTCACCGACCATAAAAGCCAATGGAATCATGATGATGCAGAGGGCGGCTTCCTGTCTGAAGGCGGCTTCATGCTGCCATGCCGAGACCATGCCCTGCAACGAATAGAACATGGCATTCCAGATTCGGCGCAGGCCTGTTTGGCCGGGTTTGCTCATGGAGGTGCTCCTGTGACACGTGATGCCGCAGTTTACCGCGAAAGCGGGGCGTGTAGTCGTGTTGCCTGCACCCGGCAACCGAATGTGTCCCGCCGGGGCCTGACGATTTCAACCGGGCCCTGATTTGTACTATGGTGCGGTTCATCATGTGCGGCAGATTCACCCTGCATACGCCCGAACCCCTGGTAAGGGAAGCCCTGGGCCTGAACCTGGCGGGACCGCGGTCATCCGGGAGTGCCTTGCGGCCGCGCTATAACATCGCGCCGTCCCAGGATGTTGCCATCGTGCGCGACAGCGGCGCCGGGCGGGAACTGGTGATGGTGCGCTGGGGGCTGGTGCCGCACTGGTCCAGGACGCCGCAAACCAAATACTCGACAATCAATGCCCGTATCGAGTCCGTCGCCGAAAAACCTGCGTATCGCGACTCATTCCGGCGCCGGCGCTGCCTGGTGCCGGCTGACGGATTTTACGAGTGGCGTGCGGTGGACGGGGCAAAGCAGCCCTTATATATCCGGTTGCGGGATGGCGGTGTGTTTGCCTTTGCGGGGCTGTGGGATCGCTGGGAGGGGGGCGGGGCCGTGCTCGAAAGCTGCAGCATACTCGTGATGCCCTCGAGCGCGCGCATGCAGCCGATACATACACGCATGCCGGTTATTGTCGCTCCGGCGCACTATGAAGGCTGGCTGGATAATGCCATCACCGGCAAGCCGGAGATCCTGCGCTCGCTGGAAACCGAGCGCTCGGGAGAACTTGTCAGCTACCCGGTAAGTTCGCGGGTAAACTCGCCGGCGCATGATGACAGCCGCTGTATTCAACCTGTCGATGCGGCGGGTTGAGGCCGTTGCCACTTTATATCCCGGTATGTCTTGCTACTGCGGTGATCCATGAAACCGTTGAACTGCTGCCTGGTGCAGCAGTGGGGATCATGTGGTCGAGCGGGTGCCGTATTCCGTGCCGTTGTTTACGTGGCGGGAGGCTGCGTGGTGTGAATGGGAAAACAGGCCGTGGAGGAATCCTGTGGTGTATTGGTCGGGGGGGGAAGTGACATCCCTGTCTGTGTGGCATCCCTGCAATGCCTTTCCGCGAATCCCATGAGGATTCCCGGACTGGTAGCTGTATTCTGACACGATCGCCCGGCCCCGGTAATTGTGGAAACTACGTATATTCATCACGCCGCAAACAACCACGCGTTGCTGTACCCGGTTGGGCGATGCCCGGCTGTTATCCTGTGGTGTGCGTAGCCGCGTTTTGCCCTGGTCGACAAGCAGGACTGTAAAATTGGCAGGATTCAGCAGATTCCGTTAAGTTACCGTGGTCGATATGCTTTAATACCGATAACAGCGACACCATAACGGATCACGACAGCGCGGTATCGGGCATGTCCGCGCTGTTGCAGTCTGACGGGAAATTCATGGCCGATAATATGCTTCGTCTGAACAATCACCAGCCCCGGATATTCCCGGGCACCCTGGTCTGGCTGGGTTTACTGTTTGGCGCTGCGTTCTATTTCCTCGATGCGCTGGTTGATGTCTATGTTTACCGCGAGGGTGAATTGCTGTACCAGCTGCTGCATCCATCCGGACACGAACTCTGGATGCGGTTATCGGTTATCTTCATTGCCATGTTGTTCGCGGGTTTTGCCTACCTGGTGGTGAAACGCGAACGTCTGGCCACCGAGCGTGCGCTGATGGCTGAAAATTTTCTCAATTCGGTCGTCGATAATATTCCCGACATGATTTTCATCAAGGATGCGCGGGACCTGCGCTTCGTTCGCGTCAACCCGGCCGCGGAGCGGATACTGGGGTTCACAAGCGAGGAACTGCTGGGACACAGCGACTACGATTTTTTCACCAGGGAGCAGGCGGATTTCTTCACCGGCAAGGATCGGGAAGTCCTGCAGACGGGCAAGGAAGTTTCAATACCCGAAGAGGAAGTCAGGACGAAGCAGCACGGCACCCGGATGCTGCGAACCACCAAGTTGCCGATTCTCGATGATGCCGGGATACCTGCCTATTTACTGGGCATCGCAGAAGATATCACCGATACCTGGAAGGCAAAGCAGGCGCTGCAGAAGGTCGAGACCCGCTTCCAGACACTGTTCAATTCGGCGGCGGAGTTTATCTTCGTCATCGATCCCGAAGGCAAGATCCTGCTCACGAATCGCCATGCTATCGAGAACTCGGGGTATCCGGAAAGCGAGATCGTTGGCAGCAATATCAAGAAATTCTTCACCGAAGAATCACAGCATGCTTGCGACTGCAATTTCCCAGGGCTCAGGGAGACCGGCTCGAACCGGGCGGATATCGAATTCGTCTGCAAGGACGGCCGGGTATTGCAGATGGAGTGTTCAGCCACCGCTGTTCCCAACGAGTCCGGTGAATTCACTACCTTTCTCATCATCCAGCGGGATATCACGGAACGTGCACGAGCCGCGCGTGCGCTGGCGGACAGTGAACGGCGCTTCAAGGCAATCTTCAATTCCACCTACCAGCTGATCGGTTTGCTGGATGTGGATGGCACGGTGCTCGAGGTCAACCGGACGGCGCTGGATTTTGCGGGCATGGAAACGGCGGATGTCATCGGCAGACCGTTTTGGGAGATCGTCTGGGGCGGGCTTTCGCCAGGTGCGCGGGAACGCGTCAGGACAGCCATTCAGGATGTCGCCGGCGGCAGTTCTGTCCGTTACGAAGAGGAAGTCTCCATGGCGGACGGCAGCCGGAGAATTCTCGATTTCACCCTCAAGCCGGTCTTTGATGAAGCCGGCAAGCCGGTGCTGATCATACCCGAGGGCCGGGACATAACCGACAGCCGGCTGGCCGAGGAAGAGGCCAGGCGGCACCTGCAGGAAGCAGCACATGTGATGCGGCTGGGCACCATGGGTGAAATGGCGTCAACCATTGCGCATGAGCTTAACCAGCCGCTAACCGCCCTGGTCAGTTACTGTGGAACTGCAAAGTCCATGCTGGCTGCACTGCCTTCACAGCCGGACAAACTCGTTGCAGTGCTCGACCGTGCCATGGAGCAGGCTCATCGCGCCAGCGATATTATCCGGCATTTCCGTGAGTTCGTTTGCAAGGGAGATCAGCAACGCCGGCGGGTCAATCTTGTCCGCCTGGTCGAGAGTTCACTCGGGTTGCTGGGGGGCGAATTGCGCGATACAGGCATCACGGTTGAGCTACACCCGGGCAGTCGGCGTTGCATGATATTTGTCGACAAGATCCAGATAGAACAGGTGGTCATCAACCTGCTGCGCAACAGCATTGATGCTATCGTTCAGTCCGGCCGGCAAGACGGGCGTATTGATGTGTATACGCGCCGCCTGCCAGACAATGCAGTCGAGTTGACCGTAATCGACAATGGTCCGGGGGTTGCTCCGCAACTGCTGGACCATCTCTTTGAACCCTTCCAGAGCGGCAAGGCATCGGGCATGGGCATGGGGCTGTCCATCAGTCGTTCGATCATCGAGGCGCATGGTGGCCGGCTCTGGAACAACAGATATCAGCAGGGAGGGGCGCAGTTCGGGATAACCCTGCCGAATTGCGACACAGGACATGGCGAGAAAAAAACAGGTTTATCTGGTTGATGATGATGCGGCGGTGCGTCATGCCCTGGGCATGTTCCTGGAGGGCGCCGGGTTTCAGGTCAGTGAGTATGCATCCGCCAGGGATTTCCTGGAGGCGTGCGACTCTGTTCAGGGCGGGGTGCTGCTGCTCGACCAGCGCATGCCTGGCATGTCGGGCATGGAATTGCAGACCCGGCTTGCCAAGTTGGGAGTTTTCCTGCCCATCATCTTTATCACCGGACATGGCGACATCCAGATGTCGGTCGCCGCGATGAAGGCCGGTGCCGTTGATTTCCTGGAGAAGCCTTTTGACAACAGTGAGCTGCTGCAGAGCATCAGGGAAGCCCTGCGGAAGGCGGCGAGTAATCGCAAGGAATGGGAGCAGAAGTCCGAGGCCGAGCAGCGCTGCGCGAGCCTGACCTCGCGAGAGCGAGAAGTCATGGATTACATCGTGAAGGGAATGTCCAGCCGGGCCATTGCTGAGCAGCTGGGTGTCAGCAACCGCACGGTCGAGGTGCATCGCGCCAGGGTGATGGCGAAAATGGCTGCCGGGTCATTGCCGGACCTGGTCCGCATGGCAGCCATCTGCCAGTCCGGCTGCACCTCGGTCCCGTAGGCTCAATCCACCTCGATCAGGGAGGCGCCGTGCTGCTGCGGGGTCAGCCTGATCCGCATCTGTTCCGCTGCGCACAGGCTCCTGGCCGGGGCGCGCATGCCGCGGAAGAAATTGTCATTTTCCTGCTGGATAAAATCTATCTCCGTGTCCGTGCGGTCCGGGTCGTGGTGAAACATGGCCAGGCAACCGACACCGGCATCCACTGCCAGTTGTCTGACCTGGGCCACGAGGGAATGCCCCCAGCCGTGTTTGTGCGGCATGTCTGATTCCAGGTACTGGGCGTCGTGTATCAGGACATCAACGCCCTGGCAGAAATCCACCCACTCGCCATAGGTCGTTGCCGGGTTGTCGGGCGGCAGCAGTTCGTTGTCCGTGATATAGGCGACGGAGGCGCCGTCTTCCTCGATGCGATAGGCGATGCCGCCGCCGGGATGATTCAGGTGCGCGCGGCGCACGTTGATATTGTCTGCGGCAAGCATCGGCTCGATGTTTTGCATGATGCACTCGGACTTCGATGGCAGTTCGCTTTCCTTGAGCGGGAAGTTCGCGCCGTCAATCTGGCTGAACAGGGCACAGAGCTGGCCGTGATTACCGCTCGTACTGGTATAGACACGGATCTGCCTGTCGGGCTGGTAGATCGGCTGGAAGAACGGGTAGCCCTGGATGTGGTCCCAGTGGCCGTGTGACAGCAGGATGTTGATGGCTTTATCCGATTCCAGCAGCCGCTTGCCGAGTTCCCTGATGCCGGTGCCGGCGTCCATGATGAGTATCTGGCCGTTATCCAGTTCGATGAACACGCAGGAAGTATTGCCGCCATACCTGGCTGTAGCGAAGCCCGGCGCAGCGATCGAGCCGCGCACCCCGTAGAAGGTTATTATCATTTTCAGCCGCCCCCGGTGAATATGCTTCGCCAAGAGTATGGGTTTTGCACCGGGAGTGTGCAAGTGAGGCAGGCGTGCTTGATGTCCTGCAGGCTTTGACTTACTGTCCCCGAATACTGCCGGTTTGCCTGATAAAAAAAACGGATAATTTCAAGGGGGCTGCTAATGCTACGTATGCGACATTGCCTGCCCGGACTCCTGCTGCTGTTGCCGGGCAAGGTGCTGGCGTCGAGCGGCGCACTGTCTTCGCTGGTTCAGGACATCGGCATCTGTGTCGTGCTGGCCGGCGTCCTCGCGATCATCTTCACCCGCCTGAAAATACCGGAAATCGCGGCTTTTCTGATCGCCGGTGTCATCGTGGGCCCGGTGGGTGCCGGGCTGGTCACCAGTCCCGCCAACATCGAAACGATCTCGGAGCTGGGTCTGATCCTGCTGCTCTACCTGATCGGGCTGGAGATCGACATCCGCAAGCTGTTCGCCAGTGGCCGGATCCTGGTTGTCTCCGGGCTGCTGCAATACCCGCTGTCAATTCTGTTCGGCGTAGCGGCCACCTGGCTGCTGCTGCAGGCAGGCGTTGGCGGAGAACTCCTGCAGGGGAGTTATGTGCCCCTGTATATCGGTTTCGTGGTGGCGGCCTCATCGACACTGCTGGTTGTAAAGCTGTTCCAGGAATCTTTCCAGCTGGATACGGAGGCGGGCCGGACCGCGCTGGGTCTGCTGATTTTCCAGGACTTCTGGGCAATCGCGGTGCTCGCGGTGCAGCCCAGTTTCAACTCGCCGGAAATCGGCCCGGTGCTGCTGTCGCTTGCCGGTATTGCCGTACTTGTCGTGATCGCCGTGATAATCGCGAGGTACATCATACCCGTCGGGTTCAAGTGGGTGGCGCGGCGTCCCGAGGTCATTTTCGCCGCTGCCGTTTCCTGGTGCTTTCTGGTGGTGCTGATCGGCGTCAATCTGGATTACCTCAGTGAGTGGTTGTTCGGTGTTAACCTGCACATGGCTGTCGGTCCTGAAATGGGTGCGCTCATCGCCGGCGCCACGATCGCCAGTCTGCCCTACAGCAACGAGATCATGACAAAGGTCAGCGTGGTGAAGGATTTTTTCGTGACCCTGTTCTTCGTCGGCTTGGGGATGAGTATCCCGATGCCGGACGGGACTACCGTGCTGGTGGTTGCGCTGCTGCTGGTTTTGGTCGCCGTCCTGGCAAGGTACCTGGTGTTTTTCCCGTTGCTTTATTTCACCGGGCTGGATCGCCGAAATGCCATGGTGGTTTCCACGCGTCTGAGCCAGGTCTCGGAGTTCAGCCTGGTGATCGGATTCATCGGCGTCAACCTGGGTCATATCAGCGCGGGTCTGAACAGCGCCATCATCTTTGCCTTCGTTATTACGGCACTGGCAACACCCGCATTATTTCACCATGCGCACGCTGTCCACGACCGGCTGGCCGGCATACTGGGACGCCTTGGTTTTCGTGAACCGCCCAGCCGTGAAGCCGATGGTGATGAGTCGTACAGCCTGGCGCTGCTGGGCTTCCACCGCATCGCATCTTCACTGCTGTATGAAATCGGCCGCAGCCGTCCGGAACTGCTGGCAGGGACCCTGGTCGTCGATTTCAATGTCAACCTGCATCCCGGGATCGCGGCCCTCGGGCCGACCGTCAGGTACGGTGACCTGTGCAATCCGGAGACGCTGCTGCATGCCGGGGTCGACAAGGCGAAGGTGGTTGTCTGCACTATCCCGGATGACGTGCTGAAGGGGACGACGAACCGGAAGATCGTCGCGGCGGTGCGGCAGATCAACCCCGGCGCGATTATCATCGCCAACGCCATCGAGCTCGGGGACACCGCAAGACTTTATGCTGCGGGCGCGGACTACGTATTCCTGCAGCGAATTGAAACCGCACTTGCGGTAGAAGAGGCCATCGCAAAGGCACTGGCCGGCGAGATCAGTGCGCATCGCGAGACCATGGCGGCAGCTTACGGCGTGCCCGGGCCGCGCGAAGAAATCATGTAAGGCAACGCTTCCGGGATCAGGGCGGGAAGGGCGTGGCCAGCGGCTCCCCGATGAAAACACCCTGGCCCGGCCACTCAACACTTTTCCAGTAGGACTCGATCAGTGTTTCGCCGTTCAGGTAGGCGTCGATGACCAGGTTGGGGCGAGGGAACTTTTCCACGAAGTTGCAGGGTTCCGCGACGGTGCCGTAACTGCCGGTGGCGCCGGCTTCAAGCCAGCGCAGGCTGCTCATCTGGCTGCTGTCGGTCAATTGCCCCCCGCTTGACGTCAGGTGGTCGGCGATGGCGCCGGGCAGGAAGCGGTTGGTCTCGATGCCGGCAACCCGGGTGAGCCCGGTGAAATAAAACATCACATCATCGCGGTGACGCAGCTCGTTGCTCGCGATGATTGCAACCCTGAAGCGGTCGGATTGCAGCAGCTTGATGCCGGGGTAGAAGCGGGCGCGCGTGTTCCTCTGCCTGTCACTGGTACTGAGCAGGTATGCGGTACCGGCCGGGCTGCTGGCATCTGCCTCGATGCCGCGCTCGACCAGGGCCTCGACGTCGCTCACGTTTGTGCCCGCAAGCATGATCGTGGGTCGCCAGCCAAAGTCGGTGTGGGGCCGGCGGCTGCGGCTGTTGAAATAGGGGCTGCGGCGGGTGGGCTTGCAGCCCAGCGCACAGAAATCCGCATCAAAGCCCGCGGCAAATGCCGTGGTAATGGACATGCAGCCGACCCGGTAGGGCTGCGTCCAGGTGAGGGCATAGGCCTGTACTGTCGCGGGCGTTTGCCTGTCGACCTCGTTCTTTAGTACCTGGAAGTCCTCCGGCCGCATGACTTTATTGCCGGGCTCGAAGCTTGTGTGAATGACGTTGCCGACCGGAATCAGTCGCCTGTTTATGTAGTATTCCGCGATGCGTCGGCTCGCCGGGTCGGCATCGTTGACGATGACTCCCAGCTGCTGCGGGCCGAAAACCAGTGCGGCTGGCGTGCTGCCGGCAATCGGGTCGAGGGTGTCGTCGCAGGCGGTGAGCGACCAGCACAGCAGCAGTGTCAGCAGCAGGAGGCTTGTACTACGAAGGCTGTTGCCTGCGCGTCTCATGCAGGTCATGCAGCAGCTTGTTGCAGGCGCCTAGTCAATGTTGCGCTTCTGGCTGGCGAAATCGACCATGCGCTGGGTTGAGCGCAGCGCCAGTTTGCGGGTTTCTTCGGGCACATGTATTTCGTTGCTGCCGGTTTTCAGGACGTCGCGGAGATTGCGCAGGTGGTTCATGGCCATCCAGGGACAGTGTGCACAGCTCTCACAGGTGGCGCCCTCGCCGGCGGACGGGGCTTCCATGAAGATCTTGTCGGGGGCGGCCTGTTTCATCTTGTAGAAGATGCCGTTGTCCGTGGCGACAATGAAACGCTTGTTGGGCAGTTGTTGCGCTGCCTTGATCAGCTGCGTGGTTGATCCCACCACGTCGGCCTGGCTGATGACGGATTCCGGTGACTCGGGATGGACCAGGATGGCGGCATCCGGGTAGTTGCGGGCGAGGTTCGCCAGTGCCTCGGCCTTGAAGCGTTCGTGCACGATACAACTGGCCTGCCATAACAGCATGTCGGCGCCGGTAACCCGCTGTACATAGCTGCCAAGGTAACGGTCCGGCGCCCAGAGTACCTTCTCACCCTGTTCCCTGAGATGGTTGACGACATCCACGGCGATGCTGGAGGTCACGACCCAGTCGGCCCTCGCCTTGACGGCCGCGCAGGTGTTGGCATAGACCACCACCGTGCGCCCGGGGTGTGCATCGCAGAACGGGATGAAGAGCTCCGGCGGGCAGCCAAGGTCCAGTGAACATTCGGCGGCCAGGGTCGGCATCAGCACCCGCTTTTCGGGGTTGAGGATCTTGGCGGTTTCCCCCATGAAGCGCACCCCGGCCACGACCAGGGTGCTGGCCGGGTGCTGGTTGCCGAAGCGGGCCATTTCCAGCGAGTCGGAGACCGTGCCGCCGGTCTCATCGGCGATCATCTGCAGGTCCGCGTCGGTGTAGTAATGGGCCACCAGCACGGCATCCTTTGCTTTCAGGAGGGCCTTGATTTCCGCGATGAGACTGCTGCGTTCACCCGGGGCATAGGCTGGTTGCGCGATGCTTCCGGGCAGGGGGTAGTCCATTTTCGGCAGCTTGATACCGGTTTGTGTGGCTGGAGCCTCGACCATGATCCTCGACCTTCAGGGTTGGTTTGCCGTGTTCGGGCGGTGTGGTTGAGTGTACAGGCCGTGGTTTGTGTGAAAGGTATGTGCTGACAAATGCTTTCCGATCATCCGGTTAGCGTGCATTCTTGATGCGTTGCAGATAACCCGCGGCTTCCGCGTCACCCTGATCGGCCGCCAGTCGGAACCAGTGGGCTGCAGTTTCGTGATCTCGCTCAACACCAAGTCCATGGTAATACATGATGCCGAGATTGGTCTGGGCATCGATGAAACCCTGTTCGGCCGCCTTCTGATACCAGCCAGCCGCGGTAGAAAGGTTTTGTTCAACGCCGGCACCTTCGTCGTAGAGAACCCCGAGATTGAATTGCGCCTCGGCATCCCCCAGTTCCGCCAGTGGTAACCATTCATCATAGGCTGCCGTATAGTCTCCTTTCAGATAAGACTGGTAACCACCGCCCATGATGGTCCACGTCGGCATTCCGGCCATCAGGAGTTTGTCAATACCAGCAGATTCATTAACATAGGGCTCATTCTAATAACATCGGCTGTATTATGTATAGCCATTGTTGGGTAGGCTTCATAGAATGGCTCTGGCGCCTGATAAAACTGATAGCTGCTTCCCGGTTAGAAACGGAAGCACAGGTGCCGGGTCAAGTCTTACCTGTAACCGTATGATAACGAGCAACGTAAATGTACCGCGTATCGAAATCTGTGTCCTTTTGCTACGGCCACCGCCTGCTGAATTACCAGGGCAAGTGCCAGCATCTGCATGGCCACAACGCACGCGCCGTGATAACGCTGGAGAGCAGCGAACTTGACGAGCGCGGGATGGTGATGGACTTCAGTGAAGTCAAGCAGCTGGTCTGGGCGTGGCTTGATCGTGAAATCGACCATACGCTGTTACTGCACAGGGATGATCCGGTATTGCCATTGCTGCAGGAAGCCGGCGAACGTGTCAGGATGACCGAAGAAAACCCGACGGCAGAAGTGATCGCAAGGATGATCTTCGACTACCTCGAGGGGCAGGGGTATCCGGTGACCGATGTTACCCTGTGGGAGACCGAGAGCAGCTACGCGGGTTATCGCCCGGAATGAGTCCGCGGCACTGGTGACAAGGCACCGGATAGCGGTGCGGGGGGCAGTAATATGTCAGTAACCCGGTTTGCGGTTCTGATCAATGCACTGTTACTGCTGTGCAGCATGGCCTGCGCTGCAGAGCCCGCTGACGTATTTGAAGATGATGATGAATTCCCCGTGTTCGATGACCAGCCGCTGGTGGAGCCGCTGGAGTTTCCTGACTGGTTCAAGCTGAGTTTTCTCGACCTCACGGAGGACATCGAGGATGCAAGAGCGGCGGGCAAGGCGGGAGTCATTGTGTACTTCGGCCAGAAATACTGTGCCTATTGCCAGCAGTTTCTGGAGAAGGACCTCGACAGGGAGGACATCCAGACCTACATGCGGGAGCATTTCGATGTCGTCGGCATCGATATCCACGGCCATAGCCAGGTAACCGATCCCGCAGGCAATGAATATGACGAGGCCGGTTACGCGGTGCAGGAGAAGACCAACTTTACGCCATCAGTCATATTTCTGGACGACGAGGGCAAAGAGGTTTTGCGCCTGCGCGGCTACTACCCGCCGTACCGGTTTCGTGCCGCCCTCGAGTACGTGGCGGACAGGCATTACAGGAAGGAAAGATACCGGGACTTCCTGGCGCGGGCCGGGGTGCCGCTGGTATTCGAACCGGGGGACCTCAGTGATGAACCTTTTTTCATGCCGGGACCTTACATGCTTGACCGCAGCCGAATCCCGGCTGAAAGGCCGCTGGCTGTGTTTTTCGAGCAGGGCAACTGCCATGCCTGCGATGTGCTGCATACCGGACCCCTCGCCGACCCGGAAATCAGGGCGCTGATGGAGCAGCTGGAGAGCGTGCAATTGTCCTTGTGGGAGGACACCCCTGTCGTGACTCCCTCCGGTGAACGCACCACCGCAAGACGCTGGGCCGACCAGCTGGGGCTGTTCTATACCCCGACGCTGATCATCTTTGCTCCAAACGGGGAGGAGATTATCCGCGTGGATTCTGTCGTGCAGTTTTATCGTTTGCGCAACGTGCTGGAGTACGTTCTCGAGGAGGGTTACCGGGACCACGCGACCTTCCAGCGCTGGCGCGAGTCACGCCGCCCGCGGATCTACAAGTAAACCTGCCTGTTTACCCGATCATTGCAAAAAATCTTGCTGTAGGAGCGGCTTTCAGCCGCGATTCGCGCCTGCAAGGCGCTTGTGCCCACTGGGGTATTTATGCCCTTTAGGGTGCTCCTGCTGTCAGCTTTACGTGCGGCTTGATGCGCAGTTCCTGACAAACACGCAGCAATCAGTTTCGCTGCAGAATGTCGTACCGAACTGCCTGCGGGAAAAAGCCTGTCCGGTTACGTCAGTCCTCCTGCCAGCGTCGCAATACCAGCGTCGCGTTGGTTCCGCCAAAACCGAAGCTGTTTGACATCATGACGTTAACCCCGGCATTGTCGATGCGCTCGCGGATTATCGGGAAGTCGCTGCCGGCGGGGTCGAGTTCGGTGATGTTGGCCGAAGCACACAGGAAGTCTTCCTGCATCATCAACAGTGAATAGATGGCCTCGTGCACCCCGGCTGCTCCCAGGGAATGGCCGGAAAGTGATTTGGTCGAGTTGATTCTGGGGATGTTCGCGCCGAAGACGTTGCGCACAGCTTCCAGTTCGCGCATGTCACCAACCGGTGTGCTGGTACCGTGCGCATTGATATAGTCGATGGGCTCGCGCACGGTCGACATGGCCTGCTGCATGCAGCGCACCGCGCCTTCTCCGGAAGGTTGCACCATGTCGTAACCGTCCGAGGTTGCACCGTAACCGACCAGTTCTGCATATATCTTCGCGCCGCGGGCCCGTGCATGCTCCAGCTCTTCAAGAACCACCATGCCGCCGCCACCGGCAATCACGAAACCGTCGCGGGTGGCGTCATAGGGGCGTGATGCGGTTTCCGGTGTGTCGTTGTATTTTGACGAAAGCGCTCCCATGGCATCAAACATCAGGGTCAGGGTCCAGTGCAGTTCTTCACCGCCCCCTGCGAATACGATGTCCTGTTTGCCGAACTGGATAAGTTCCGCGGCGTTTCCGATGCAATGGGCACTGGTAGAGCAGGCCGAGCTGATGGAGTAATTCACACCGCGAATCTTGAATGGTGTTGCCAGGCATGCAGAATTGGTGCTCGACATGGTGCGCGGCACCATGTATGGACCGACCCGGCGAATACCTTTTTCGCGCAGGGTGTCGACAGCGAGTGCGACATTCTGGGTGGAAGCGCCGCCGGAGCCGGCGATCAGGCCGGTGCGGTCGTTGGACACCAACTCCTCGCTGAGGCCGGAGTCTGCAACGGCTTCCTTCATGGCGATGTAGTTATAGGCGGCACTGTCGCCCATGAATCGGTACAGCTTGCGGTCAATCAATTCCTCTGGATTGATGTTGACCGTGCCGGCAACATGGCTGCGGAATCCAAGTTCCTTGTATTCGGGAATATACTCGATGCCGGAGCGTCCCTCGCGCAAGGCGCTGGTCACTTCTTCCTTGTTGATTCCGATACTTGAGACAATACCGATTCCGGTAATGACAACTCGACGCATGGTGGGTTTCCTAGAAGCTTTCTGTTGAGGTAAACAGACCTACTCGCAGGCCGCTCGCATTATATATCTCACGTCCATCGACATGCATGCAGCCATCCGCAATCCCCATGTTGAGTTTGCGCTGGATGACGCGCTTCATGTCTATGCGGTAGGTAATCAGTGAATTTTTTGGGGTCACCTGGCCGGTGAATTTTACGTCCCCGGCACCCAGTGCACGGCCGCGGCCGGGGCTGCCGGCCCAGCCCAGATAAAATCCAACCAGCTGCCACATGGCATCCAGGCCGAGGCATCCGGGCATTACCGGGTCACCCTCGAAGTGACAGGTAAAAAACCACAGTTCGGGTGTGACATCCAGCTCGGCGACGATGTGCCCCTTGCCATACTTGCCACCTTCGTTGCTGATATGCGTAATGCGGTCAAACATCAGCATGGGCGGCAATGGCAACTGCGCATTACCCTTGCCGAACATCCTGGCATGGCCGCATTCCAGCAGTTCCTCGTAGGTGTAACTGCTTTTTCTGACAGCCGTGATTGGGGGTTGCGCCTGGGTGGGTTGGTTCATTTGGTTTTTCGCAAGGCCTGTGGATGTGTAATCGGCTATTCTAATCTACTTTGCGGAAAGTCTGAACCTGCGCGCAGGCAACACGTCATGGCTGGTGGTTCCGGCCGTGGAGGCGCAGGCCGGGGGATCCCGAGGGCCGGGTCTCTCAGTCGCGGAAGTTGACGAACTGCAATGGCAGATCGCAGGAGGACTCGCGCAACTCGCTGATTATGCTTTGTAAATCATCCCTTTTCTTGCCTGTTACGCGCACCTGGTCTCCCTGGATGCTGGCCTGGACCCTGATTTTGGTTGCCTTGATTTGTTTAATCAGCAGGCGCGCTGTGTCCTGGTCGATGCCCTGGCGTATGGTGATGGCCATGCTGGCCCTGTTGCCACTGGTCTGAACCGGGCCTTCCTTCAGCGAGGCAATATCAATGCCACGTTTCGCCATTTTCTTGTGCAGGATATCCAGTACCTGCCTCACCTGGAATTCGTTTTCCGCGTGCAGGGTCAGGTTGTCTTTGCCCAGCTCGGTGCCTGCGTCCGAGCCCTTGAAGTCAAACCGGGTCCCGACTTCACGATTGGTCTGGTCAACTGCATTGTTCACCTCATGCAGGTCGACTTCCGAAACGATGTCAAATGATGGCATGGACTGGCTCCTGGATCAGGGTCGCGTAGCGACCGTTTTGCAGCAGCCTCATTATATTCGCGAGGGGTCGTGTGATAAACACGCCTGTCTTGTTGAAGGCGGTCAGTCGCGTCAGGGGGAATGCCACGACGCTGGTGCAGGACAGCTGTTATGCCCGCTTGCGTCTGCCAAACGGTGTGCGAATAGCGCCCAGCAGCCGCCTGAAAAGACCGGCACGCTGTGGCAGTTCTGTTTCGACGTCGTGGTTTTCATGTTCGTCAGCTTCAGCCTGACTGTTTTCCGGGGTTGCTGCTGCATCCTTCTCTGGCATGGCCGGTGACGCCGGGGTTGCAACGGGAATTGCATTGGCGGCCCTGTTGGCTCCTCGCTGCCAGTTTGCTGGTGTTGTTTGATCAGCGGTTACCGGGGAATTAATGTCAAATGGAGCCGTGATGACGATGGTCTCGTCAAGGTCATTATCCCTGTCATCAATGGCAAAGACGGCTTTGCCCTGCTGAACTGCCGGTTCCTGGATGGCTAGCCCGTTGACTGGAGTCCTGCTTTCCACGCGGCTTCCCGAAGGCGTGCCGGCATGAGCAGCGCCCGGGCTGTCCGGAACCGGCCCGGCAAACCTGCCTGGCAGGGGGGCGGGTTCAGCCATCTCCCGACACTCGATCGTCGGGAGCTCATTTTCAGGGCTTTCCCATGGCTCGAGTGCCAGCGGGGTAACGGGTTCTGTTTCCGTCGTGTCGGCTCCGCCTGCAAGCTCCATGATGGCCTCGGCCGGCAGCGCGGCTGTATCGGCGAAATCGGGTGCATGTACTTCAATGGCGTCTTCCGTTGAACCAGCGAATACCGCCTGGTTGCCTCCCCGCGAACTGGCGAGCGAGAGATGCCCCGCTGCCTCAGCCAGCAGGTCGTCAAGCCGGGTGTCGCGACGAATGTCTGGAGTCGCAACACCGATACTGATCGTGACATCGACGCGATCCTCGTCCTGTTTTACCGGGGACGTGCTGACGCTCTTGTTGATACGTTCCGAGACGTTGTGAAGGCCAACCATGTTCATGCCGGGTAGCAGCAGACCAAAGCGTGCTGTTCCGGTACGGGCCACCATGTCTTCCTGGCGAGTCCCGGTATGCAGCGTACTGGCAACTGACTTGATTACAGACTCAATGACTGCCTTGCTATGCTCCCGGACAAGCCCCGGGTAGTTATCGATTTCCAACAGAGCAATTGACAGGGACGTCTTGTGGCGTATCGCATATGACAGCTGCTGGTAGCCGCGATCCATGAAGGCGATCTGGTTCGGCAGTCCGGTGAGCGGGTCGGTGGTGGACTGTTCTTCAAGCGTGAAAGTTTCCTGTTGCAGTGCGTGGGTCACGGCGCGAGCGCTTGCATGGGCCTGGGTACGTGCAAGCAGGTGTACTGAATCGAATGGCTTGCCTATGAAATCGGTTGCGCCTGCCTGCGAGGCACGGGACTTGGTTGTTTCAGAATCATTTGCGCCGGTAATAATAATGACTGGAATGTCGCGGATATCAGGTTGCTGTGAACTTCTGATCCTTTCCAGCAACCCGAAGCCGTCCAGGTTGGGCATGGTCAGGTCGGAGACTACCAGAGCAAACGGGCCTTCATTGTTGAGGACTTCCCAGGCGTTTTCCCCGTCGACAGCTTCGATGGTTTCAAAGTGATCGCGCAGGATCTTGCGTGCGGTTACCCGGATAACCTTGGAGTCATCCACAATCAGTAAACGTTGTCTGGATCCTGTGTTATCACTCATTGGTCTGCCCGGGCTCCGATGCTGGTTTATGCCAGCCTATCGGCTTGCAGGGTGCTAACTTTAGATTGGGCGGCGTCTGCTACATGCTTGCGGGATGCGGAAATTACGATGGATTTCAGCGACTTTGGAAACGCCGGGTGGATGCGGGTATGATGCCTCGCATGGACGCCGTGGCTGGTCTGCTTACAGCAGATATCGGTCCGGCTGCGTGGCATGATAACGGCCTTGATGGCTGAACCTCACGGGTTGGAAGCATGATCCTGACAATGCAAAAATGGCTGTCTCAGCTCATTTCACTCGTCTGGGATGACGACCTGCGCAGACTGCGCGGGGTGCGGCTGATTGCTGTATTCATGGCGCGCGTCCTGTCTGTGCTCGCCAGGGAATTGATGGGCGGCCAGCTGAATCTGCGCGCCATGAGCCTGGTTTATACGACCTTGTTGTCGATTGTGCCGCTGCTGGCGGTCAGCTTCTCGGTGCTGAAGGGATTCGGTGTGCACAACAGGATTGAGCCGCTGCTGTACAACCTGCTATTGCCGCTGGGTCCCAACGGCGTTGAACTTACCGCCAAAATCATCGGCTTCGTGGAAAACGTGAAGGTCGGAGTTCTCGGCTCGGTAGGTTTTGCCCTGCTGATTTACACGGTTATCGCGCTGATGCAGAAGATTGAATCGGCGTTCAATTATGTCTGGCGAATCGATCACCTGCGCTCCCTGTCGCAGCGCTTCAGCAACTACCTGAGCGTGATCCTGATCGGGCCAGTGCTGATCTTCAGTGCCGTGGGTTTTACCGCTACCGTCCTGAATATGGAGGTCGCGCAACGCCTGGCAGCCATCGAGCCATTCGGGACCCTGATGCTGTATGGCAGCAAGCTTGTACCATACCTGCTCGTCTGCCTGGCATTTACCCTGATCTATATCTTCATTCCGAATACGCGGGTGCGTTTTACAGCCGCACTGGTCGGCGGGGTTATCGCGGGAGTCCTGTGGAAGATTACCGGTTGGGGGTTTGCCGCCTTTATTGCCTCGTCGTCCAAGTACGCTGCCATTTACTCGAGTTTTGCCATCCTGATCCTGCTGCTTATCTGGATGTACCTGAGCTGGCTGATCCTGCTGGTAGGGTCACAGATTGCATTTTATGTCCAGTACCCGAAGTACATGACAAGGACCCGGGTGAGTTTCGTGTTGAGTAACCGCCTGCGGGAAATGATGGGGCTGCAAATCATGTACCTGGTCGGCTATAACCATAGTCATAACCTGCCACCATGGACCCTGGAGCAGTTTGTCGAGTTTCTTGGATTACCCGGGGAACCGATTCACAGGATGGTCAATGTTCTGGTTGATGCGGGTTATCTGATCGAAATCGTCAGTGATGATGCGCCGTTCTACCTGCCACCGCATGCCATCGAGTCAATGTGCCTGGCCGACATCATCAGGGATATTCGCAAGGCAAGGGAAAGCCGTATTCTCAGCTGGTCCCGGCTCATCTCCGTACCTGTTGTCGATGCGGTGATGGACGAGATCGACGCAGCCTGCAAGGCGGCGCTGGGTGAACGAACAGTCAAAGACCTGGTGGAGTCAGGTGGTGACCTCCCGGGCCTGGATGCCGGCAGCGTCAGGGAATAGGTGCTATTTGCGCAGCATGGCTGTGTCGGGTGAGGTGGTCACGGCCGTTTCAAGCCTGATCCATTCGGGCAGGTTGTCCTGGATGGCCCGATAGAGTTGCGCGGTGCTGCGCTGTTCGCAGCCATGCAGTCCTGGCTGCAGGCTGATACGGTAATACCATGCCGGGTAGCTGCCGATGGCGTCCGGTGCCATGGTTGCCATGGGGCCGGCTTGCTCCGTGACAGGTTCATCCACCAGCCAGTCATTACCGCAGAAGCGCCGGGCCGCCTGCTCTTTCGCATAACCCATTGAAATATGTGTCAGTGCTATCGCCACGGCCGGGGTTTGTGCAGCGTCGCGCGGCACCCAGGCTACATAACGATCGAGTGCCGGATTCGCATCCGGGATATCTTCCGCGGCAACCGCTTCGGCTGCGCCAACGGCACCGCGAGTTGCACAACCTTGCAGCGAAATGAGAATATAGAACGCAAGTACGCAGGCAACTGTCTGATTTTTCATGCGGGTTTACTCCATGGCCTGCAGAAACATCGATGCTTCACGGGCCTGGTTGCGGCATGTCAGCGGATACCAGCCTAGAGCAGGCGCCTTGTGGATACTGTGAACCACACGCCGGAATCAGTCCGACGTATCATTCTCTATTTTGGCCGGAATATTGGAATACATTTGTTATGACAGTGACGGCAAAAGGGCAGGGCAGGGTTGACCTGTTTGTCGAGCGACTGTGCCAGGATGGTTGTGGCAAGGTCACGGAGTACATCAGGTTGCTACAGGCCGGCGAAGACCTGCCGCAGCTTGCCCGGCTTACGCCTGAGGAGGTGAAAGCCGTCCTTGATGAACTGGTAGCCGTAATGGCGGCCTATGAGGGCAGTTGCAAGAGCTGATGGTATTTCAGAAAACGATCCGGCTGGAGACCCGTGGCCGGGGCAGTTATCCGCTAACCCGTGCCATTCAGGAAGTGGTCCGGGAGTCAGGGATTCAAACCGGTCTGTGCCATGTATTCCTGCAGCACACCAGCGCCTCCCTCATGCTTTGTGAAAATGCTGACCCGGATGTGCGCACCGATCTCGAGAGCTTTATGTCCCGACTGGTGCCTGATGGTGATGAGATTTTTGCGCATACCGCAGAAGGTCCGGATGACATGCCGGCTCATGTCCGGAGTGTCCTGACCCACTCGGACCTCACGCTACCGGTGAGCGACGGGTATTGCAGCCTCGGAACCTGGCAGGGTGTCTACCTCTGGGAGCACCGGCACGCGGGCCACCGGCGGCAGGTAATCACGACAATCCAGGGTGACTGACTGCCAGACGCCGGACTAGTGCTGCAGCGGTTTCTTGTCCTCGAGGTTGTGACGGATGTCGAGATCCGAGATGCGGGGTGATTCGCCGAGGAGTTCATCGAGATCCCGCCTGATACTGGAAAGTTCCTCCAGTTCATCGTAGTCAGCTGATTCATCCGCGGACGCCAGGCCGGAATCCCGGTCGCTTTCGTCTGCGAGTTGGTCCTCGGCTTCCTGATGATCAAGTTGCCATCTTTCTTCGGTGTCACCACAGAGGTGCTGCGCGCCGCTGGCCATATGCTCATAGACATCGCGGTAGCTGCGGGTCATCTCCTGGACCAGTTCGGAGGTCCGCATAAAGTGCTGGGTGACCTGATCGCGGTAATCGGTGAAGCGTTCCGTAAGCTGGTTCAATTCCAGCTGCAGCTGGTGGGTTCTGCGGTTTCTGGCGACGAGCAGGTACGTGGCTATCGAACCCAGCATGATACCCAGCAGTAATCCGAGGATACCGATAAGCCAGATGGATGTTGTATCGTCAAGTGTGATCATCAGCAGATCCCTGTATTTGCCCCGCTTTCCAGGGGCGACATTGTACTGGATTGAGGTGGGTATGAATACCGGCCCACAGCCTGTACCTGTGTCCGTGGTGCTTGCTGAATTGTCTTGAATTACAGGCGTGTGCAGATAATTCCGGGTGCTTCAGGCCGGTTTTTCCGGGCGCGGGCCGAAGATTGAACTGCCGACTCTCAGCAACGTTGCGCCTTCGGCGACGGCGATTTCGAAATCATCGCTCATACCCATCGACAGTTCCCTGCAGCAGTCAGCGTCCGGACGGCTCGCCAGCTCATCCCGCAACTGCCGCAGGGCAATGAAATCATGGCGGCGTTCCCTTGCTGTCGCGTGTTCACGCCCGATTGTCATCAGGCCGCGCAGGTGAATGCCCGGTAATTCCAGCTGCAGTAAATCAGCGGCAAACTGTATTGTTGATCCCGGGGGCAGGCCGTACTTGCGGGGGTCATTGGCGATATTGACCTGCAGCAGGACCTGCAACGGCGGCAAGGTATCATTCCAGGCATCCGAAAGTTTCCTGGCAAGCTTGAGGCTGTCAAGCGTATGCAGCCAGTGGAAATTTCCGGGAACGAGTCTGGCCTTGTTGGACTGCAGATGCCCGATGAAATGCCATTCAAGCCGGGGGTCTGAAATTGCATCCAGCTTTACGGTTGCGTCCTGTAGCGTGTTTTCCCCGAAAATATAGTGCCCGGAGCGTATGGCTTGCCGCACGTATTCGACAGGCATGTACTTGGAGACCGCAATCAGGCGAATTTCTCCCGGGTCGCGACCTGCAGCGGTTGCTGCCTCGCGGATGCGCGCGTGAATGCGTTCCAGGTTCCCGCTGATGTCAGGTAAGGAATCATGCATGGTCGCAGCGATCCGGGATATTCATGTCAGTTGCACACGGCATTGCGGGGCTTGCCATCCAGAAAACCCTGAATGTTGGCGGCGATCTCATTGACAAGGCGTTGTCGTGATGCACTGCTCGCCCAGGCGATGTGCGGGGTTACAATCAGGTTCGGCAGCGACAGGGAGAGCAGGGGGTTGCCACTGCGCGGTGGTTCCTCGGACAGTACATCGAGGGCAGCGCCGCCTATTTCCCCGGACAGCAGCGCCTGTGCGAGGTCGCTCTCGTTTACGATCCCGCCGCGTGCGGTATTAATCAGAATGGCATCACGTTTCATGCGCAGCAATTCCGCGTGGCCGATCAGGTTTTGTGTATCTGCGCTCAGCGGGCAGTGCAGGCTGATGATGTCGGCGCGCTTCAATACTTCATCAAAAGGCGTGCGGCCGTGCCGAACGGTTGCTCCGCGCCGTTCTGCCATGAGCACCTGCATGCCGAAAGCCTTTCCCGTCGTTGCAACGGCACTACCGAGTTCGCCGCAACCGATAATGCCGAGCGTTCGTCCTGCAAGTTCCACAATCGGGTAATCGAGCATGCAGAAGGTGGTTGATTCCTGCCATCCGGCATGTTCAACGGCCTGGAGATATTGCGGCAGACTGCGTCTCAGGCAAAGCACCAGGCAGAAGACATGTTCGACGACCGATGCGGTGGCATAGCTGCGCACGTTGCAGACCGTAACCCCTTTTTCCGCAGCGGCCGCGAGATCCACATTATTGGTTCCGGTTGCAGCAATGCAGATCAACTTCAGGTTTGTGGCAGCGGTGATGATGTCAGCATCAAGGATCACCTTGTTGCTGATAATGACGTCCGCTTGCCGGCATTGTTCAGCCGTGTTTCCGGTGCCGGTTTTGCGGAACGTCCACTCGGGCAGGGTCGCTCGCAAGCCGGCAAGGTCCAGGTCACCACGGTCCAGCGTGTCGATGTCCAGAAACAGGCCGCGCATGCGGATGCAGGTACTAGTCCAGTCCAAGCATGTCGCGCTTCAATGACTTGCTGATCGGGTTTTTCCCCAGCCAGATGCGCAGCAGGTCACGGAAGAAGTCATTGCCTTCTACTGAACCGCGCCATTCACCATTGATGCGGACCTGCGTGCCAGTGTCGGGCACGTATTCAATGCGAATGACATCTCCCTTGACGACAGTGCGAAACAGGGTGTTGAATTCTTCCAGCCTGGGCTTGATAGCCTGCATGCGTTCTGCAGTGAGATTCGCTGTCAGACCATCAGTCCAGCCTGCTGTTATTTTTCCCCTGTTGACCTCGCTGTAGATGAAGTGCATCAGAATGCCGGCATAGCCGTTATCTGCCAGGATGGCATCAGCGTCATGCATGCTTTTTTGCAGGTAGAGTGCGCCGATGTAAATATCCACGAAGAACTTCTCGCGGACTCCGGCTCCGTTCAATACCAGTTGTGTGCCGTTCTCCGGCAGCGAAACTGAATCAGGTATCTCTGTCCCGTTGATTGTGACTGCCTGGAGTGGCTGGCTGGCAAGGGCCAGGCAGGTGACAATTATCGCTGTAGCTCGGATCATATGGATTCCCGTTGAGCTGGTTTTCAGGCTACCGCTGCCTGGAAGGGTGGCGGATAATATTCTCGACATGGACCGGGAAACAGTTGTTCCGGAGATCCGTGTAGTAATGTTCCAGTGTGGCCTTGACGACCGGGAAGGCCAGCTTGTCCCACGGGATCTCGTGTTCCTGAAATAACCTGACATCCAGGCTTTCCCTGCCCGGCCTGTAGTCATCCGCTGCAAGGCTGGCACGAAACATCATATATACCTGGCTGATATGCGGAATGCTGAAGACACCATACAGTTCCAGGCTCTCCACACTGGCACAGGCCTCTTCCTGCGTCTCGCGCACAGCGGCCTGCTCGGTCGATTCGCCATTCTCCATGAAGCCCGCCGGTAATGTCCATAGCCCGTAGCGTGGCTCGATGGCTCGCTGGCAGAGCAACAGGCGGTTGTCCAGGGTCGGTATGCAGCCGGCAACGATTTTCGGGTTCTGGTAGTGGATGGTTTCGCAGGCATCGCATACATAGCGCAGGCGATTGTCGCCCGCGGGTGTTCGCTCCACCACTTTCGTGCCGCAATTGCTGCAATAAATCATCCTGGATCCGGAGGGTTATTTGTGATGGTACCTTCGTACAATGGGTATCTTATTAAGACTTTGCCACAATTGGTAGCCTGTGATGGTTGTACCCGGGCGCTGGCGGTGTGAATCACGTCACGCGGGCAGCCGGCGCGGGTGGTACAGTAAGTAACGACCCGAACGCTACAAACAAGACAATTCCAAAAGGTTTATAGGTGATGAATATGAAGATATCCAAATGCAGGTTGGGTCGACTTCTGCTGGCGGCAGGTTTCGCGCTGGTGTTGAGCGCATGTGGTGGTGGTGGTGGCGGTGGCGGTGTATCTGCTGGCAGCAGCGGGCTGTCTCTCAATATTACCGATGCACCCGTTCAGAATGAAGATATTGCCGAGGTCTGGGTGCGCTTCACGCGGGTCATCATTCATTCGTCTGGCGGAAATAACGATATTGATGAGCCTGTGACTGATGGCACCAATCCCTGGATAGATATCAATCTAAAGGATCTGACAGCAGGCAAGACCATGCTGTTGGGAGAGTTTGATCTGGCTGCCGGTAATTACAGCTGGATCAGGCTGGATATTGATCCTGCCCATACCGTCATCGTTGAAAGAACCGTGGTAGGCGAACCCGACGAGGTAGACAATTCCGAGCCCGATATACTTTATCCTCCAAAATTGCTGGATTGCTCCAGCTGTGATCAGAGTCACCTCAAGCTGAACAGAAGCTTTACCATCGAGAATAGCGGCTGGATCAACTTTACGATTGACTTCGACCTGCAGAAGTCCCTGACACTGCAGCTACCACAGTCTGTGAAACCACGTCCGGACGATGCCTACAAGCTGCGCCCCACGCTGCGGATTCTTGATACAGAGCTGGCCGGCACCTTTATCTGGGGCTCCGTCACTGACACGCTTCCTGCGGGCGGCGATCCGACCGCGTGCAGGGTTTACACCTACGCAGGGGATATGGCTGCGGTTGTGACGGATGACATCTGTCATGATGGGTGTGTGCCGGGTCTGGCTCCTGGTGATCGTCCTCTGGATATAGCCCTGGTTGAGGGTCCCGCTGGCGGGCCGTTTGCTTACCGGACCGGATCTCTCTATCCCGGAACCTATACGGTTGCCCTGTTCTGTGATCCGGACGATCCGGCCATGGATGAGGCGCTGGCGTATATCGGCGAGCAGGAAGTTGATGCAACGCTGACTCCTCCGGACGGGCTGGGTTCAGAAGCTAATTTCGATCTGTCGGACCCGGGTGGTATTACCCCACTTTGACCCATACTGTCTTAATGGAGAACAGAAAACCGGCTTCGGCCGGTTTTCTGTTTTATAAGCCCAGACGCTGTGCGGCGAGTGTCAGGCCGAGCATGGTCTTGGCGTCATAAATGGTGCCGTCATATACCTGCCTGAGAGCGGCTTCAAGCGGGACCCGGTGGACTTCGAACAGTTCGTGCTCTTCCGGTTGCACGTTCACCTCGGTAAGGTCCCGCGCCAGGAACAGCTGAATGATCTCGTCACAAAATCCCGGGGTAGCGATGAGCCTGCCAAGCGACTCCCAGCGGGACGCCTGCAGGCCTGCCTCCTCCGCGAGTTCGCGGGCCGCTGTTGTTTCCGCGGGTTCTCCCGGTTCCAGTTTTCCTGCGGGCAGTTCCCACAACCAGCCGCCAGCCGCGTGCCGGTATTGCCGCAGCAGGCATACCCGGTTGTCGCTGTCCAGGGCGACGATGGCGGCGCCACCGGGATGCCGCACGATTTCAAGTTCTACGGATACGCCGTTGGGCATGGTGATGGTTTCAATGCCCAGCTGGATTACCCTGCCCTGGTACACCGGTTCAACGTGATCAGTCATGTGCATACCCCATTGGAAAACAGTTTGTAGTGTCAGCTATGATCCGCCTGGATACAAATTCTGTGGTGTTGACGGCAACCGGAGATTTCCATGCGCCCGCATTTTGAACAGCAGCCGTTACGCTTTTCCTGTACCCGTTGTGGACGCTGTTGCCGTGCCGGGGAGGGCTACCATGTCTACCTGCTGCAACGCGAGGCCAGGACTATCTGCACGCACCTGGGATTGACATGGAAATGGTTCAGGCGTCATTACCTGCGACGTCTTGAAGATGGCGATCTGGTCGCTGCCGATAATGCCGGTGCATGTATTTTTCTGGATTCCGGGGGGCAGTGCGGAATCTATGCCGTGCGCCCGCTGCAGTGCAGGACCTACCCGTTCTGGCCCGAAGTGGTGAACAGCGCAGCAGCCTGGCGGCGGGAAGCGCGCCGCTGTGAAGGTGTCAATCGTGGTCGCGTGGTATCTGTGGCCCGCATCCGCAAGGCGGTCAGGGCATGTCTTGAGGCTACGGATCCGGGTGCAAATCTGTAGTCGGGTCCTGTGGTTCGAAAACCCCGAACAGTTGACCGGCAGCGTGCGGCGCATGCGGGTCATGGCAGAGTCCGATAAGGCGCATTCCCTGTGCCGGCTCCAGCAAATCACCGCGGCTCAGGGTGTCGTAACTATTGCCGCCGAGGATCTGCTGGGTGATTGTCAGGTACAACCTGTCAACAATGCCTGACTCCAGCAGGGTGTGAAACACTGCCGGGCCTGCGATTGCGTATATGCTTCTGTACTCATGCTGCGCCAGTTCGTCGAGCATGCGCCTGCCGTTAACCTTGATGCCGCTTCCGGCCCGAATCACTGTTATGCCAGTGTCCTGCAGGGCTGCGACCCTGTCAGGGTCTGCTTCCTCGCCGGTCACAACGTAAATCCTGCGCGTTCGGTACGGCTCCAGGGCGGCAAGCGGAATATTCAAACTGCTGCTCATGATCGCAATATCCGGCTGTGATGCCAGTCCCCGGGCTAAGCGCCACTCGCGGATATCGTCAAATGCCTGCCGGGAGCCCAGCGGAAGTTCGTCCTGTGCCTCGCCCAGCAGGCTTTGCCTGAAGTATCGCCCGCTGGTCACCAGCAGGTCCGCCTGTCCGGCCAGTTCCTGGTAGAGCCGCCAGTCGCGGGAGTTTGCGGTTGCCGCCGGCACAACGTGGGTGGCGCTTGCTTCAGAGGCTATAGCGATGCGGCCGTCAAGCGAGGTAATGAAGTTGCTGTAGACGAACGGTTTTCCGGGGCGACCCTTGCTGTACAGGTCGTGGTCCAGGTACAGGCCTTCAAGGGCCAGGTCTTGCTGATGTGCGGGAAAGAGCCTGGTAACGGGCAGCTGCATGATTTCACCCATGCCTGTGTTGATTGTTCATCTGGCGATTGTCGCCTTTACACGTTGAATTTGGTCCGGTTCAAAAAAAACGGGGCCGTACGGCCCCGTTTCTGTGCAATGGCCGGTTTTTCAGGCTTCAGCTGCCTGATCAGGCTGGCCGCGTTTGCCCTGGTAATCCTCGATCGCGGCCTTGATTGCATCCTCGGCGAGTACCGAGCAGTGAATCTTCACCGGCGGCAGTGCGAGTTCCTCGGCTATGTCCGTGTTCTTGATTTCGCGGGCCTCGTCCAGTGACTTGCCTTTCACCCACTCGGTCAGCAGTGAGCTGGAAGCAATCGCTGATCCACAACCATATGTCTTGAACTTTGCATCTTCAATGATGCCGCTGTCACTAACCTTGATCTGCAGCTTCATAACATCACCGCAAGCCGGCGCGCCCACCATGCCGGTACCCACATGCATGTCGCCCTTGTCAAACGAGCCCACATTCCGCGGGTTTTCATAGTGATCCAGTACTTTTTCGCTATAAGCCATTTCCGTTTCTCCAGCTTAACTTCTAGTCCTGATTGTTTATGCTGCCGACTTCTGGAATCCAGAACCGAACAGCGATGCCTGGGAATCATCCCTGGATGATTCGACTGCCTCTTCAAGGGTGATGCTGTCGAGGTAATCGTAAATCCGGTTGCTTAGATGCATCCACATCTGGGCGCCTGCCGGTACTTCTGCATGATTGCGGGGCAGCTCCGGACGTCGCGTAATGTCATCGACGGTAGACAGGATGTTTGCGATGCTGATCTCGCTGGCCGGTCGGGCCAGGCAATAACCGCCGCCCGGACCACGCATACCGGTTACCAGCCCGTGTTGCCGCAGGCGAGCGAAAAGCTGCTCAAGGTAGGAGATAGAAATGGACTGCTGTGCAGATATGTCCGCCAGGGTCACAGGACCCTTGTTGTGTTGCAGTGCCAGTTCCATCATCGCGGTGACTGCATGACGACCTTTGGTAGATAATTTCATAGTTGACCTCTTTGAATACGGTGCATCTGTACGTCTATACCTTGTCACTCTGAGCCGTATTCGTTTCCAGAGTTCCTTTACCAGTAAATGGTAACTGATATTCAGTTTGAGTTTGAGCGTAATAATAGTAATAACCGAGTCTTTTAGTCAAGTATTAGAGTGAAAGGATATTATGGCGGAGTTTATACAATACTAATAAAAACAGTAAGATATGGATTATTTATACCCTTATTGGGATATGCCGTGATGCGGTATTAGTTGAATATCCTTTGCTGGTTCGCGGTATTCCCGTGCCGAGGGGTGCCCGGATCCTGGCGGCAGATTCGGTCTCTCCTGATGCCGGTAGTTTTCCGGCATCAGGATGAAATTTCGGGAGAATCACGGCAGGTCTTTGTTACAATAGTGTCGGTTTGGCGCTGCGTTCTGGATATGAACCGGTTCGACAACTCATAAAAACAGATCAACAGGCAGGAGAATAATATGGGTTCTATATTTCCGGGCGGTGGGGACCGTCGCCGCAGGTCGCGTGACAAGCTGGATGCACTCGTATCCTCGCGCACGACAACACTGGCATTACTTACGGAACTTGCCGGTAAACAACCCTTTGCTCCCGAACCCTCCATGGAAAAGGCCTTGCGCGAATTTTGCGAAGCCCTGATCGACTACACTGCCAGCGCGCATTTCCAGCTCTACCGTTATCTTGCCGACAATCGTGAACGCCGCCAGTCGGTGATCTCTCTGGCAGATGAACTTTACCCGAGGATCGTGGAGACAACGGACCTGATACTGAGGTTCAACGACAAGTATGAGGCCATGACTCTGGATAACAGTGTTGAATTTCTTGCTCATGACCTGTCCAGTCTGGGCGAGTGTCTTGCCGACCGGATTCAGCTCGAGGATCAGGTTATCAAGGCCATGAACGGCGGTGTTCACTAGACGGTGCGGACGCCCGTCGCACAACATAAAGCACATCACAGCAGCGGCGCTGTTTTCCGGCCGCACCAATCAGGGCCGTGACATACTTCACGGCCTTCTTCCATTGCCCGTGACATCCTTGGGTCTGACGCGCAACCCATGTTCAAGCAGCTTGCGGTTATGTCGATCTAACCACCAAACCGGGTGGTTTCTCGCCGCGATTTGCGTGTATAATTTCGCGCAAATATTGCTGGCGATAATAAACCTTTTGAAAACAGCTGGTTATCATTGGTTATTGGAGTCGGTGGTATGCTTCCGTCAAAAGATGAGATCCATCAGCAGGCCCCGCGTGCCTGCACTCGACGTAACTTTCTTCGTGCCGGCACAGGCATCGCAGCCGGCCTGTTGCTGCTACCGCTGCCGCTGCAGGCAAAAAGCCGGCATGAACGCAGGCTGAGTTTTCACAATACCCACACCGGAGAGAATACCGCGGCTGTTTACTGGGCCGAGGGTGACTACCTGGCTGCCGGGAAGCAGGAAATCAATGAGATCCTGCGCGATCATCGCACCGACGAAATCTATCCGATTGATACGGACCTGCTGGATCTTCTGTACCTGCTCCAGGCGCAGGTTCAAAGCAAGCGTACCTTTGAAATTATTTCAGGCTATCGCTCACCGGCATCCAACGCCGCACTGCGTAAAAAGAGCACGGGTGTCGCAAAACGCAGTTACCATATGCAGGGCAAGGCAATCGATGTTCGCCTGCCAGGCTGTGATCTTGAAAACCTGCACCAGGCTGCGCTGGTGATGCGGGCTGGCGGGGTCGGGTATTATCCGGGTTCCGGTTTTATCCATGTGGACGTAGGTCCCTCCCGTAACTGGTAGTTTCAGCCCGGAGTACTTGCATCTCCCCATGACCACGGAGAGGTCAGGCATGCGCCTCTCCGGAAACACCGTTGATGTTATTTGTCTGGTAGTCTTCCTGCCTCACTTTCTTTCTTATGATTGCGCTGCTCATTGTGCCGGTACCCCGTCCGGGTCAGGCAGTCAGTGGCGTGTGGCGCCAGCCTTCACACATGCTGACGGCTGCTGGCGAAATCAACAGGGGAGGCTCCATAGAGATGGCGGATGCGTTAAACGTGGACAGGTTGCTCGATATTATGAAACGCCTGCGAGACCCGGATGGCGGTTGTCCCTGGGACCTGGAACAGGATTTCAGGTCGATTGCGCCATATACGCTTGAGGAGGCCTACGAAGTGGCTGATGCCATTGAGCAGGATAACTTTACGGGACTGCGGGAAGAGTTGGGTGATCTGCTGTTTCAGGTGGCGTTTCATGCGCAAATGGCCGACGAGGCAGGGTTGTTCGACTTCCGCGATGTTCTGGACGGTATCTGCGAGAAGATGATTCGCCGGCATCCGCATGTGTTCGCAGACGAGATAATCGAGACTGCCGACGCCCAGACGCATGCCTGGGAGCAGCACAAGGCAAACGAACGCGGCCCGCTGGACAGTCTGCTGGATGGTGTCCCACTGGCGCTGCCGGCCCTGACGCGTGCGGCCAAACTGCAACGACGGGCGTCACGGGCCGGCTTTGACTGGCCGAGTATTCACGGGGTCTCTGACAAGGTGGAAGAGGAGCTCGAGGAACTCTGCAGGGAAATTGACCAGGGCGCGGACCGGGATGCAATCATGGAGGAAGCAGGTGACCTGCTGTTTGCAACCGTCAATCTGCTCAGGCACGCCGGGATCGACCCGGAATCCGCGCTACGCCGGGGCAACGAGAAATTCAGTCGCCGCTTTCGCCGGGTCGAGGCCATGTGCGCGGAAGCCGGTCAGGCGGTTGCGGATACTGACCTCGACACACTGGATGCCTACTGGGACAGGGTAAAGGAACTTGAAGGAAGCCGCTGAGGTCTGGTCCTGATTCCTTGAGTCTTGCCGGGTATTCGGGTACAAATGGCGCTCTACCAGGGCCGCTGCTTCCGTTCTCCGAAGCGTATGACCGGGAAACCAATGCAATGCCAAGAGACAATTCCAGAGACAACGCTGAAAACGTGATCGAGATTCAGAATCTCGTTTCCCATTACGGTGAACGCGTCATTCTGCAGGATATCAACCTGACCGTTCGTACCGGCGAGATTATGGTGATCATGGGTGGCAGTGGTTCCGGCAAGACCACGCTGATGCGCAACATGCTGGGCCTGAACAAACCAACCTCCGGAAGCATTCACATCTTCGGAAAAGACATCACCCGGATCAAAAAGCGTGAGCTTTACGATATTCGGCGCAAGATCGGGGTGGCCTTCCAGGGAGGGGCGTTGCTGGGTTCGATGACGGTAGCGGAGAATATAGAACTGCCGCTTCGACAGCACACGCGCCTTGACGAGAGCACTATCCGGATCATGTCGCGCATGAAGCTCGAGGTGGTTAACCTGGCCGGTTTTGAGAGCCTGATGCCGTCCGAATTGTCAGGCGGCATGCTGAAACGTGCGGCACTGGCGCGCTCTATTGTGATGGACCCGAGTCTGCTGTTTTTTGATGAGCCCTCGGCAGGACTCGACCCGGTAGTATCTGCCGAGCTGGATGAGCTGATTCTGCGCCTGAAACAGGCCATGAAGGTCACCATCGTCGTGGTGACGCATGAGCTTGAGAGCGCGTTCAAGATTGCCGACAGGATAACTGTACTCGGCGGCGGGCGACTTCTGATGACGGGCACGGTCGACGAGATTCGGCAAAGCGATAATGAAGTGATTCAGGACATGCTGAATCGACGTCCCAGGGACGAGGCGGTCAATGCAGAGGAATACCTTGCACGCCTGACTGCTGATCGCAGCAGGCGGCACATCTAGCTGTTGAGCGGCGGTTTGTAATACGGCCGCTAGGAGGCTGTCGCGGTATCCGCAGGCTCCGTGGCCGGTTCGCTCTTGAGTTCGTCGATCTTTTCCTGCATCTTGGCCAGCAGCCCGTCAAAGCCTTCCTTCTTGACGATTTCCTGGTAGGAACTGCGGTAGTTGCTGACCAGGCTGACGCCCTCGATGATGACGTCATATACCAGCCAGTCATCATCCTTCTTGTAAAGCTTGTAGTCGACGGGGATGTCGGCGCTGGCTGCAATAATCAGGGTTTCAACGATAGCCTTTCTGCCCTTGACCTTCTCGCCGGGGTACTCGACCTTTTCATTGGTATAGGCCTCGATCTTTCCTATATAGGTGTTCTCGATAAGTTGTGAGAACAGATCGATGAATTGCTGCCTTTCCTCTTCCGTGGCCTTCTTCCAGTTGGTTGCCAGGGTACTCTGCGACATGGCACTAAAGTCAAAACGCGTATTGATGTGGGCGCGGATCTTCGCACGCAGGTCTGCCTCTTCCAGTGTGTCGTCCCGGAGAAGGGCGAGTATCGCATCAACGGATTCCTGTACCGTCTGCGTTGGTGAGGTCTCGGCGCTTCCATGGACCGGAAAAGCAAGCACCGTGCCGAGAGTCAGTACCATAAGTATGTTTTTCAGCATGTTCATTACCTCATTGACCGGGTATTCGTGCCGGGTATTTGTGAAGCTATTTATCGATCTGGTTCTGGCGATACTGGGCATAGGCATCCCTTACAAACAGGTAGGGATCCAGGGCATCCCGCTTGATGCCTTCGTAGGTGTCCTTGTCCAGCGACAGGGTATTGATGGTCCTGACGGCGATAGCACCCAGGTAGTCATAGTTGTCCTTGTCCTTGCCCCAGATATAGTACGCCAGATCCATGCGTGAGTCGGCAAACAGGCCGATGCCGTCCCGCAGGTTCGACGGGCCCAGGAAGGGAAGTACCAGATAGGGTCCCGGGCCGACGCCGTAATGACCAAGTGTCTGGCCGGTATCTTCCTCTTTCGCCCGGATCCCGAAGTGCTCTTTCGACGGATCAAACAGGCCGCCGATTCCCAGGGTGGTATTGGTTGCGAACCGGGTGAGCTCGTTGCCGGCGTCGGTAAACTTTCCCTGCAGCGTGGCGTTGACGATGGTCACGGGGGCGCGCAGGTTGTTGAAGAAGTTCTTCAGCGACACTCTCCAGGGTTCGGGTACATAGCGAAAGCCCCTGGCAAGTGGCTTCAAGACATAGAAATACAGCTTGTCGTTGAACCAGAACATACCCCTGTTGAACGTTTCCAGCGGGTCATATACATCAAGAACCGTGTCGTCGTCGTCCATGAACGGCAGGTCGTCATCTGCATCGGTGTCCAGAGGAGCCATGATGCCTGCTTCCGCCAGCAGCAAGCTGCTGTCAGGCGCGGTATCCAGTGTGACCATATTGGTGCTGCCGGCATAGGCAACCGTTACCGCCTCCGCACAGATGCCACAAACCGGAAAGACCAGTACCAGGACTGCCGCGAGTAACTGTTTCATTTGCTTTCCCATGGCTGCGGTTTATTCACCTTCGAAGATGTACTTGCTGACGAGTTCTTCCAGGCTGATCGAGGATTCGGTTTCCTCGATTTCATCGCCGGCGCCAAGAATGATATCCGATCCGCCGGGGGTGAGCTTGATGAACTTGTCACCGATGATGCCCGCCGTGCGGATTGACGCGATGCTGTCATCCTGTAACTCAACGGTCTTGTCGATGTCCAGGTGCACGACCGCTTCGTAATCGTCCGGGTCGAGTTCGACCCGGGAAACCCTGCCCACGTTGACGCCGGCCAGTTCTACGACCGATCCTTCCTTTAGACCACTGATGGAGGTGAATCGTGCGGTAACAGCGTAGGTTTCATTCTGGAACATCTTGATGTCCCCCATCTTGACTGCCAGATAGGAAAAGCAGGCAAATCCGGCCAGCAGGAAAAGGCCGACAATCATCTCCAGATTCATCTTTTTCATAACCAGTCCTATTCGCGCAGATTTGATGGCAGCGTGGTTTTGTTTCAGGAAAGTATCAGGGATCCAATCAGGTAATCCCACACCAGAATGGTAACCGATGCCAGCACCACTGCATCCGTGGTGATCCGGCTGACGCCTTCCGCGCCGAACACGCCGGTGCGGCTGAGGTGCAGAAAGTATCCCTTGAAGGTGGTAATCCAGACAATCAACAGGCCGAAGACCGTGGCCTTGATGCCGCATAACCTGATATCCGCCCATTCAACACTGTTGTACATGCCCTGGAAATAGGCGCCCTCGGCAACGTCCAGAATGACGACGCCGGCAATGTAACCGCCGAAAACCCCGACGACGCAGAAGATGAACGCCAGTGCCGGCAGCGATATCATGGCGGCGACGAACTTGGGCGAAACCAGGAATTTGACCGGGTCGATGGCCATGCATTCCAGGGCATCGATCTGCTCGGAATGGCGCATAATGCCGATCTCGGCGCAAATTGCCGAGCCGGCGCGGCCAATCACCATCAGGGCGGTCAGCACCGGCCCCAGTTCCTGGATCAGGCTGAGGGCGACGGCTGAACCCAGCAGTTCCTCCGAGCCGAATTTCTTCAGATTGTGGTAACCCTGCAGGCCGAGCACCATGCCGGTAAACAGGCCGGTTACCATGATTACGGTGACCGAGCGTGCACCGATAAAGTATACCTGCCTGACAATCGGATGGATTGAGTAGGGTGGCCTGAAGACATTGATAACGGCCGCGGCGAAGAACATGCCCATGCGTCCGGTAACCTCCAGCAGGTAGAGAAACTCACTCCCTGTTTTCTCGATCAGGTTGCGCATCAGCTATACAGTCTCATGGCGTATTGTAGCGGTGGTCCAGGCTGCCGGGATCAGCTGTTGATGCCGGCATCGACGCTGTCATACATGGTGAATACCTTGTCCAGTCGCGCCAGCTCAAGTACCCGCCGGGTCGGTTCGCTGGTTGCGGCCAATGCAAACTGGCTGCCGTTTTTCTTTGCTGCCTGCAAAGCCTCTACCAGTGATGCCACGCCTGAGCTGTCGATGTAGGTCACGCCGGAGAGGTCAACAATCACGTTGTTGGTGATCTCGAAGCACTTGAGCAGGATCTCTCTGGCGGCAGGCGAACTTTCCAGATCGATCTCCCCGCTAAAGGCAACGATGTTGGTACCCTGTTTTACCGTGATTTCATGTTTCATTGGCAGTGTCTCTTGTAATGCGTTTCACCATGCGTAGCAGGTTACCCCGGGCGGCGGGGGCGGGGAGGTACTCGACTTCATCCATGATATCGTGAATGAGACAGACTCCCAGACCGCCGGGCGCGAGTTCCTCCGGCCACTTCGGTTTGACTTTGTCCCGGTCTACCGGGGGGGCTGAGTCCAGCAGGTGGAACTCAAGTATGCCGTCTTTGCAGTATATTTCCAACGTGGCTTCACCGGTTTCCCGGCCCTTGTAGGCGTGCCGTACGACATTCTGGCAGGCCTCACCCACGGCGATGATCAGATCCGTTGATATGGCCTGGTCGCAGTTGCAGGTCGTACAGGCCCGGGCGACGACCTCACGCACCCCGTGCAATTCCTCGGGGTGTGCCGGGAAGGTATAGCGGGCGACCAGGTCATCCTCGCAGAGCGGGTTTTCTCCACACAAACAACGGGCTGAATCATCCACGGCCAGCAGCGTGATGTCGTCATGGCGCTTGCGGCCGGTATCCCGCAGTACTGACACCACGGCCTCGATGCGCGCCGCAGGCGGCAGTCCGGCGCTTTCCCTTATCATGGCCTTGAAGCCTTCAACATTCAGGCGGCTGCCGTTTTCCAGGGCGCCTTCGGTAACACCATCCGTGAAGATGTACAGGGTGCCGCAGTCAAGTCGGCAGACTTCCGCCCGGATGCCGTCATCCGCTGCCTCCAGCGGTATGATGCCAAGGGGCGGGGAACTGGCGGCAATCTCCGTGAAACTGCCGTCCCGCCGGTGAATCTGCAGGGGTTCATGACCGGCATTGGCGAGCCAGACCTCGCCGGTTGCGGGATCGAGCAGCCCGCAGACCATCGTCACGAACATGCCATGAATGGCGGTTTCACAGAGTTCACTGTTGATGGTTGCCAGCAGGACGTTGGGTTCATGAATGGTCTTGCCGAGACAGCGAAACAGGCTGGCGGTCTTGGACATCAGCAGGGCGGCATCCATTCCCTTGCCGGAGACATCCCCGAGACCGAAATAGATGCGGCCGTCCGCCAGTTCGAAGAAGTCGTAGAAGTCACCGGACATTTCATAGGCGGGCAGGTTGACGCCGCACACGGGGAAACCGGGTCCGCGCGGTTCCGGCAGCAGGCTGCGTTGCATTTGTGTCGCCAGTTCCAGCTCCCGGGTGACGCGTTCCTGTTCAACGAGTTCTTCCGCCATGTGGGCGTTGTGTATGGCAAGTGCGGCGGCGGTGGCGAGGGTCTGCAGCATCAGCAGATCGGGATCGGAGAACAGGCCGTCTTCATTATCCTTGTTGACCAGTTCGATGGCGCCGAGTTTTTCGTTCTGCACGGTCATCGGCGCACACAGGATAGAGCGCGTCCGGAAGCCGGTCGAGTCATCCACGGAATGATCAAAATCGGGGTCCTGCAGGACATCGCGCACGATGCGGCTGGTGCCGCTGGCGACGCATTGGCCGACGACGCCTTCACCGGCCTTTACGGAAATGCCCCGAATATCTACGGGGCCGGCGCTGGCCTTGCAAACCAGCCGGTTGCCCCTGGCTGTCAGCAGGAATAGCGCACCGCCCTCGGCCTTGACGAAATGCACAATCAGGTCGAGTGCCTTCTGGATCGTGTCCTCGATATTGAGGGTAACGGCCAGGTGGCCGCTCATTTTCGAGAGTAGCTCCAGGTGGCCTGTTACCTGGGCTGATTGCCGGCGATCGAAGCGCTGCGGATTTCTGCGGTCACCACCGGGAGGAATACTGTTCATAATACGTTCGGGTACCGATAGCTATACCTAGGTTCCCATGTGCATGCCGCACATGAACACAACTCCAAATACGGCCACGTAGTTCGTATCACGTTGCTGGTTGTTATTGATATTTGGTCGGGCAGAGAGGATTTGAACCTCCGACCCCTTCGTCCCGAACGAAGTGCGCTACCAGGCTGCGCTACTGCCCGCTTAATAGGTGCGGCTCACGGAAAATTCCGCAAGGGCGTACAACGCTTGCTTGTATGCTGACTCCGGTAGCGGTTTCAAGGCATCTATCGCAGAATCCGCTTCCCGTTTTGCAGCCTGCGCAGTGTAAGGGATGGCCCCCGTGGTTTCAATAACCGCACATACGGACTGCATATTGTCATGCCCGCCGTTTTCGATCGCCTTGCGTATCAGGCGTGCCTGGCTCGGGGTGCCCTTGTGAATGGCATGGATCAGCGGCAGCGTGGGCTTGCCCTCGGCGAGGTCGTCGCCCAGATTCTTGCCGGTATCCTCGGGAGATGCGCTGTAGTCCAGCACGTCATCGATCAGCTGGAAGGCGACCCCGAGGTGCAGGCCGTAGTCGGCCAGTGCTTTCTCGATTGTTGCGTCCTGCTGCCCGAGAATGGCACCGATCTGGGCGGCGGCCTGAAACAGCCGGGCGGTTTTCCTGCTGACCACGTCCATGTAGCTTGCTTCAGTCGTTTCCGCATCGTGGCAGTTAAGTAACTGCAGTACCTCACCCTCGGCAATGGTGTTCGTGGTGTGCGACATGATATCCATGATGCGCATGTCGTTGGCGTTCACCATCATCTCAAAGGCACGTGAATAGAGAAAATCGCCAACCAGTACACTGGCTTCATTGCCCCAGACCGCGTTTGCGGTCATATTGCCGCGGCGCAGCTGCGAGGCATCAACGACATCGTCATGCAGCAGGGTGGCGGTGTGGATGAACTCGATGACGGCTGCCAGGTTGATGTGCTGGTTGCCGCGGTAATTACAGGCATTGGCAGCGAGCAGGACCAGTATCGGGCGCAGGCGCTTGCCGCCGCTGTTAATTATATAGTGGGACAGCTGGTTGATGAGGGCGACATCACTGCTCAGGCTGGTGCGGATCAGCTCGTTGACGTCCTGTAAATCCCCGGAGACCAGCTCTTGCAGCGTCTCGATGCTTGCTTTTATCTTATGATTATTAACGAGTTTTAGCATGGCTGTGGGTCTGGGGCGGGAGTTTGGCTGGTTCGCAGGCCTGTTTTGATGATCAAACAAGTTTAACGGGGTTAACCGTCTTGTGCCAGAAGGTATTTGATTGACCTCGCCGGGCGCAATCATTAGAATGAGCGGCCTTTTTCGACAATGATGTTGATGCGTTTGGAGTTTCTGACATGTATGCGGTAATCAAGACGGGCGGAAAGCAGTATCGCGTTTCCCAGGGAGACACGTTGCGGGTGGAAAAGCTGGATGCCGGTGCCGGTGATTCGGTTGATTTTGACGAGGTCCTGATGGTGGGTGAGGGCGCAGATGTTCGCATCGGTACGCCGCTTGTAGACGGCGGCAAGGTAACCGCTACCGTCAAGAGTCATGGCCGCGGCAAGAAAGTCGAGATCATCAAGTTCCGCAGGCGCAAGCATCACATGAAGCGCATGGGGCATCGTCAGGATTACACAGAATTGGAAATCACCGGGATTTCTGGCTGATCACCGGTTGCAGAGGATTCATTAAATGGCACACAAAAAAGCAGGCGGCAGTACCCGTAACGGCCGCGATTCGGAATCGAAACGACTCGGCGTCAAGCGTTTTGGCGGTGAAAACGTGGTGGCCGGCAACATCCTGGTACGGCAGCGCGGCACGCATTTTCATCCCGGCACGAATGTCGGCTGCGGCAAGGACCACACGCTGTTTGCAAAGGCCGACGGCACGGTCACCTTTGTGCAGCGGGGCCCTCGCAAGCGCAAGTTTATCGATGTGGTTACCGGCTGAGACCACCGCCCTCCGCATCCAGACAGCCCCGCCACCGTGCGGGGTTTTTTGTGTGAGGCTTCGGCAGACAAGCCGCATGCCGCTAACCGATCTCGCAGTCTCCAGGGTCAGACAATCATGAAGTTCATTGATGAGGCCAGCATAGACGTGCGCGCCGGTGACGGCGGGAATGGTTGTGTCAGTTTCCGGCGTGAGAAGTATATTCCCCACGGCGGTCCCGATGGCGGCGACGGCGGCGATGGCGGCAGCGTTATCCTGGAAGCCGACAGCGGGGTGAACACGCTGGTGGATTTCCGGCATAACCGGAAATTCACGGCGCAACGTGGCGAGAACGGGCGGGGGCGCAACTGTACCGGCAAGTCCGGTGAGGACCTGGTCGTCAAGGTGCCCGTCGGCACGCTGGTGCATGAGGCGGATACCGGTGAACTGATCGGCGACCTGGTGGCTGACGGTCAGCGCCTGGTTGTTGCCAGGGGCGGTTTTCATGGCCTCGGCAATGCACGTTTCAAGAGTTCGACCAACCGGACACCGCGCCAGTCGAAACCGGGTACGCCGGGTGAAGTGCGCCGTCTGCAGCTGGAGTTGAAATTACTGGCGGATGTCGGGTTGCTTGGGCTGCCGAATGCCGGCAAGTCCACCCTGATCCGGGCGGTCTCCGCCGCACGCCCCAAGGTGGCCGATTACCCGTTCACGACCCTCTATCCCAACCTCGGGGTGGTCAGGGTGGGGACGCATCGCAGCTTCGTGATGGCCGATATCCCGGGCCTGATCGAAGGGGCCGCCGAGGGCGCCGGTCTGGGGGTGCAGTTCCTCAAGCACCTGTCCAGGACGCGGCTGTTGCTGCACCTGGTAGACATGGGGCCGCTGGGTGACCCGCTGGCGGATGTTGCCGCGATTGTTTCCGAGCTGGAACAGTTCAGCCCGGAGCTGGCCGCGCGCGAGCGCTGGCTGGTGCTGAACAAGATCGACCTGCTGCCGGAGGCGGAGCGGGAACAGCATTGCAGGGAAGTGGTCACGGCTCTGCACTGGCAGGGGCCGGTATTTGAAATTTCTGCGCTGGCAGCTGAAGGTACCGACAGGCTGGTTCAGGCGGTCATGGATTTCATCGAAACGCGCGCAGCCGTGGAAGCTGCTGCGGATGCGGGTTAATCTTTGCGCCAGGATGGTCCTGCGCGGTGAGGCGGGCAGGACATGGCGCTTCGCTGTGTGATAACGGGTGATGGCAGAAAAAGTCAAAATTAGCGAGTGTCGGCGCTGGGTCGTCAAGATCGGCAGTGCCCTGTTGACCAATGATGGCCAGGGTCTGGCGCTGGAGTCGATTGACAGCTGGGTCGAGCAAATGGCGGGCCTGCGTGCACAGGGACACGAGGTGCTGCTGGTGTCTTCCGGTGCGGTTGCCGAGGGGATGACCCGGCTGGGCTGGAAACAGCGCCCGCATGCCCTGCACGAGTTGCAGGCGGCAGCGGCCGTCGGGCAGATGGGTCTGGTGCAGGCCTATGAATCGCGGTTTGCGCGCTACGGCCTGCATACTGCCCAGGTGCTGTTGACGCACGAGGACCTGGCTGACCGCCAGCGTTACCTGAATGCCCGCAGTACCCTGCGCACCCTGCTGGCACTGGGAGTGATTCCCGTGGTGAACGAAAACGATACTGTCACCACGGAGGAGATCCGCTTTGGCGACAACGACACCCTGTCCGCGCTGGTTGCCAACCTGGTCGAGGCGGACCTGCTGGTATTCCTCACGGATCAGACCGGTATGCTGGATAGCGATCCCCGCAGCAATCCCGGGGCTGCCCTCATAAGCGAGGCTCAGGCGGGCGATGTCCGGCTCGAGGCCATGGCCAGCGGCAGTGGCGGCGCACTGGGGCGCGGCGGGATGCTGACCAAGGTCAAGGCGGCGGCGCGTGCCGCCCGCTCCGGTACGCTGACCCTGATCGCGTCGGGCAGGGAGCCTGGAATTCTGCAGCGCCTTGCGGCGGACGAGGCGCTGGGTACCCGCCTGTATCCGGTCTGCAAGCCGTTCGCGGCACGCAAGCGGTGGCTTGCCGGGCGCCTGCAGGTGCGCGGCCGGCTGGTCCTGGATGCGGGTGCCGTGAGCGTGCTGCGCGAGTCGGGACGCAGCCTGTTGCCGGTCGGGGTTACCCGGGTCGAAGGTGATTTCGGGCGCGGCGACCTGGTTGTCTGCATCAGTCCCGATGGCGAGGAAGTGGCGCGCGGGCTGGTGAACTACAGCGCGGGTGACTCGCGCCGGATCATCGGCCAGCCGAGCGGCCGCATCGAGGCGCTGCTCGGGTATGTCGACGAACCCGAGTTGATCCACCGCGACAACCTGGTGGTGGTCTAGAATGTCTGACCTCGACGGATATGATCGGCCACGGAATCCACGGAAGGACCAGCGGAAAGCAGTCTTCTACCATCTTAATAAGTGCTGCTGCGTCACAGTGTACCAGATAGTCGGTCCGGCGTCTGCCGCGATCTTCATGAATCGACGAACTGCACTCCGGTGTCCGTAGGGGTGACGTCTTGATCGCGATTCATATATCCCCGAAGGACCGTTCCGGTGTGACCAGTGGATTCCGTCGCGATTGCAGATAATGCACCGGCAGTCAACTCGTGCCCGAAAACGGGCATTAAAAAAGCCGGTCGATGACCGGCTTTTTCGATGCTGTGGCTGCAGCGCGTTAGATGCTGCGGATATGCTGATTGAGACGGCTCTTGTGGCGAGCGGCCTTGTTTGCATGGATCAGCCCCTTGCTCACAGCACTGTCAATGGCGGGTACCGCCGCTGTGTAAGCCTGGCTGGCAGCCTCACGATCACCGGCATTGATGGCGGCGATAACCTTCTTGATGGAAGTGCGCATGCTGGACCGCTGACTCGCGTTCCGCTGCCGGCGTTTTTCGGACTGCCGTGCGCGCTTGATTGCTTGTGCTGAATTTGCCAAGGAACGACTCCTGCATTACATCATTCGAAAGACCGCGTACTATCCGGATTTCGGATGCTTTTGTCAATATCGGAAACGCCGGGAATGATCCCCTCTGCACCTGGCTGGCTGGCCCCGTGGTGGCTGGCACGGCAGTATCAGCAGGAAGTTACCGGGTGCGTTTCGAGCCGGTATTCGGTGCGCGGATCAAGGGGTGCTGATAAGCTTCTGTTTCCAAGGCATCTTCCCCTTAATATCAGAAAGTTCTGAACCAGGCATGGATTCTCCCTTCAAAAGGGACCGGGTACTGTTGGCGTATGAGTCATAACTTATTGAAAAATAGTGCGATTGTTGGTGGAATGACCTTGATTTCCAGGGTCCTTGGGCTGGTGCGCGACATGGTGCTGGCGCGCTGGTTCGGTGCCGATGCGGCCATGGATGCCTTTTTCGTAGCCTTAAAGATACCGAATTTTCTGCGCCGCCTGTTTGCCGAAGGTGCTTTCTCCCAGGCGTTCGTGCCTATCATCTCTGAATACCGGGAACAACGCTCGCAGGCGGCAGTCAAGGCGCTGGTCAACCGGGTGGCCGGCACCCTCGGCGGTATCCTGTTAACGCTGAGCATTGTCGGCGTGCTGGCCAGCCCGGTACTGGTAACGATCTTCGCTCCGGGTTTTTTCTACCGTGATCCGCTCCAGTTCGAGCTGGCGGCGCAGATGCTGCGCATGACGTTCCCGTATTTGCTGTTTATCTCCCTGGTCGCTTTTGCCGCCGGTGTCCTGAATACCTATGGCCGCTTTGCCGCGGCGTCATTTGTGTCGGTGTGGCTGAACGTGGTGCTGATCGCTGCCGCCGTGCTGGTGTCGCCACACCTGGAGCAGCCGGAATTCGCCCTGGCCGGCGCGGTGTTCGTTGCCGGTGTGGTGCAGGTGCTGTTCCTGCTGCCATCCCTGAAGCGGATCGGGCTGGTGCCGCGGCCGTCATGGGGACTGCGCGATCCCGGTGTCCGGCGCATCATGAAGCTCATGGTGCCGGGTATCGTGGGTTCCTCGGTGGCGCAGATCAACCTGTTATTCGATACCCTGCTCGCCTCTTTCCTGGTGGCGGGCAGTGTCAGCTGGCTGTATTACTCCGATCGCCTGGTCGAGTTTCCCCTCGGGGTTTTCGCCATCGCCCTGTCCACCGTGATTCTGCCGAGCCTGTCACGCAGTCATGCCAATGACTCGGTCGAGGAGTTTTCGCACACGGTTGACTGGGGGCTGCGGCTGGTCCTCCTGGTCGGCATACCCTCCGCGGTCGGGTTGTTCCTGCTGGCACGCCCGATGCTTGCGACCCTGTTCCAGTACGGTGATTTCGGTGTCGCAGATGTGAACATGGCCGGAATGAGCCTGATGGCCTATGCCGCTGGCCTGCCGGGCTTCATGCTGGTGAAGGTGCTGGCCCCGGCCTTCTATTCCCGCAAGGATCCACGCACACCGGTGCGAATTGCGATCGTGGCACTCGTGACCAATATGCTGCTGAATCTGGTGTTTGTCGTGCCGATGGTGCTGCTGGATATTCCGGCACCACATGCCGGCCTGGCACTGGCGACCTCGATTGCGGCCTGGGTGAATGCCGGCCTGCTGCTGCGCACGCTGCATAAAAGGCAAATTTACCGTCCGCAAGCCGGCTGGCCGCGCCTGTTCCTGCAGCTGGCACTGGCTGCCGGCGCACTGGGTGCGCTGTTGCTCTGGGCCGTACCGGCTATCGTGGCATGGTCGGAGTGGTCTGCCTGGCTGCGGGTTGCCAACCTTGTGCTGTGGGTGGTCGCGGGTGCCGGGATCTACTTTGTTACCCTGCGCATCAGCGGTGTGGATCTGAAAAGCCTGTGGCGGCATGCACATCTGGATGCCGATACCTGAGTCGCTGCCGCCCGGCACACAGCGGTTGCCAGATGTTTTATAATTCAGCGTTTGCACGGTAAGGGGTGCTTCCCGGTTATGCAACTGGTGCGTGGTTTACACAATCTGCGGCCCGCACATCGCGGTTGCGCGGCCACAATAGGCAGCTTCGATGGCGTGCATCTCGGCCACCAGGCCGTGCTGGGCCAGCTGGCGGAGCGCGCGGCTGCCATGCATCTGCCGGCGACCCTGATTACCTTCGAGCCGCACCCACGGGAATTCTTCCAGCCGGAATCCGCGCCGCCGCGCCTGACGCGTTTCCGGGAGAAGATGGAGGCCCTGCGGCGCTGCGGTATGGAACGGGTCGTGTGCCTGCGTTTCGACAGCTACCTTGCGAGCCTGTCAGCCGAGGAATTTATCAGGGTCATACTGCTCGACGGGGTCGGCGTGAACTACCTGGTGGTTGGCGATGATTTCCATTTCGGCAAGGGCCGCAGCGGGAATTTCTCCACCCTGCAACGTGCGGGCGAGGAACATGGCTTCCCCGTCGTCAACATGCATACCTTCAATATCGGCGACAGCCGTGTCAGCAGCACGCGCATCCGGGAAGCGCTGCAGCAGGGAGATTTTTCGACAGCAGAAGCCTTGCTGGGTCGTAGCTATCGCATGAGCGGGCGTGTTGCGCACGGTGACAAGCGTGGCCGGACAATCGGTTTCCCGACGGCGAATATCCACCTGCACCGGGCAGTGGCGCCGGTCGAGGGTGTGTTTGCCGTGGAGGTGTTCGGGCTTCCGGGTGAACCGGTGAACGGTGTCGCGAATATCGGCGTGCGTCCGACCGTGGATGGCACCCGTGCTTTGCTGGAAGTTCACCTGTTCGATTTCGACCGGGATATTTACGGGGTGCACGTGCAGGTCAGCTTTCTGAAGAAGTTGCGGGCGGAGCGCCGCTTCGAGTCATTCGCGGCCCTGCAGCAGCAGATTATTCAGGATTCCGAACAGGCGCGGGCGTACTTCGATAGCTGCTGCTGAAGCAGCTCCTGCCTGTCCCGGATAAATGGCCCCATAACCAAAGACTAGTGGGATTCAAGCGGTTATTGGGTTATAACTTTGCGTTTCCCGCGCGACCACCACAGCGATATCAAGATGACTGACTACAAGGACACACTCAATCTTCCCAAGACGGCCTTTCCCATGAAGGGCAACCTGCCGGTGCGCGAGCCGGAGATACTGGCGCGCTGGGAGTCCATGGGACTGTACGCCAGGCTGCGGGAGGCGGGTGCGGGCCGCCCACGCTTCGTCCTGCATGATGGTCCGCCCTATGCCAATGGCGACATCCATATCGGGCATGCCGTCAACAAGGTACTCAAGGACATCATCGTCAAGAGCAAGACCCTGAGCGGTTTCGATGCACCCTATGTGCCCGGCTGGGATTGTCATGGGTTGCCGATCGAGCTGAACGTGGAAAAAAAGGTCGGCAAGGCGGGGCTCAAGGTGGACGCTGCCACGTTCAGGCAAGCCTGCCGCGACTACGCCGGCAAGCAGGTTGACGGCCAGCGCCGTGACTTTATCCGCCTTGGCGTGCTGGGCGACTGGGAGCGTCCCTACCTGACCATGGACTACCGTTTCGAGGCGGACATCATCCGTGCCCTCGGACGGATCATCGACAACGGCCACCTGCACAAGGGCTCAAAGCCGGTGCACTGGTGCACGGACTGCCGCTCCGCTCTCGCCGAGGCGGAAGTTGAATATGAAGACAAGAATTCCCCGGCGATCGACGTGCGCTTCCGGGTTCCCAATGAAGAAGGACTGTTTGCCCGCTGCCACCATGTGAATGGTCATGACGGCGAGGGACCGGTTTCTGTCGTTATCTGGACGACGACACCCTGGACCCTGCCCGCCAACCGCGCGGTCGCACTGAACCCGGGGCTCGATTACGCCGTGGTGCAGTGTGATATCGGCCATGGCCACGAGCGCCTGGTGATTGCGGAGGCACTGCTCAAGGACACCATGCTGCGTTACGGCGCCGGGAAATACCAGGTCATTGCCTACTGCAAGGGCACGGACCTGGAAGGTCTGGAGCTGGCGCATCCTTTCTACGACCGCGAAGTGCCGGTCATCCTCGGGGACCACGTGACCACGGACGCCGGCACCGGTGCGGTGCACACCGCGCCCGGTCATGGCCAGGACGACTACGTCGTCGGCAGCCGCTACGGCCTGCCGGTCGACAACCCGGTGGACGGCAACGGCTGCTTCCTGCCGGATACCGAGTTGTTCGCCGGTATGCACGTATTTTCCGCCAACGAGCATGTCATCGAGGTTCTGAAGGGCAAGGGCGCGCTCGTCCGCGAGGAAATGGTGCGGCACAGCTATCCGCATTGCTGGCGCCACAAGACGCCGATCATTTTCCGTGCGACCCCGCAGTGGTTTATCAGCATGGAGCAACAGGGCCTGCGCAAGCAGGCGCTGGCGGCCATCAAGTCGGTGCAGTGGATGCCTGACTGGGGCGCGGCGCGCATCGAGGGCATGGTGAACAACCGGCCGGACTGGTGCATCTCCCGGCAACGCACCTGGGGCGTACCGATCCCGCTGTTCGTCAACCGGCAGACGGGTGAACTGCATGCCGAGACCCCGCGCCTGATAGAGGCGGTCGCGCAGCGGGTCGAGGCTGGCGGTATCGATGCCTGGTTCGGGCTCGATGCCGCGGAGCTGCTCGGTGAGGAGGCCGAGCAGTATGACAAGGTCGGCGATACCCTGGACGTCTGGTTCGACTCGGGTGTCACCCATGCCGCCGTGCTGGAAAGACTGCCGCAGCTCGGGCTGCCTGCAGATCTCTACCTGGAGGGTTCCGACCAGCATCGCGGCTGGTTCCAGTCATCGTTGCTCAGCGCCATTGCCATCCGCGGCGAGGCTCCCTACCGGACCGTGCTGACACACGGTTTTACGGTGGACGCGAAGGGACAGAAAATGTCCAAGTCGCGCGGCAACGTCGTCGCGCCGCAAAAGGTCGTCAATGCCATGGGCGCGGATATCCTGCGCCTGTGGGTTGCCGCGACCGATTACCGCGGCGAGATGAGTGTCTCCGACGAAATCCTGAAACGCACGGCCGAGGCCTATCGCCGCCTGCGCAATACCGCCCGTTTCCTGCTTGCCAATCTGCATGGTTTCGATCCCGCTGTGCATCAGCTCGATTCCGAGCAGATGCTTTGCCTGGACCGCTGGACACTGGAACGCACGCGCCAGCTGCAGGAACAGATCCGGCAGGCCTACGACAGCTACGAGTTCCATCGCATCTTCCAGATGGTGCACAACTTCTGCGCGGTGGACATGGGCGGCTTCTACCTGGATATCATCAAGGACCGCCAGTACACCACGCAGGAAAACAGCATTGCGCGGCGTTCCGCCCAGACCGCCATGTATCACGTGGTGGAATCTCTGGCGCGCTGGCTGGCGCCGATACTGAGTTTTACCGCCGAGGAAATCTGGCAGCATCTGCCCGGCGAGCGTGAGGATTCCGTGTTCCTGTCCGGCTGGTATGAACTGCCGCCGGCCTTTTATTCCGAGGGCGAAGTCCTGCAGCGCATGGGCACGAATTTCTGGCAGCGTATCATCGAGGTGCGCGATGCTGTCAGCAAGGAACTGGAGAAGCTGCGGGTGTCCGGCGCCATCGGTTCGTCCCTGGATGCCGAGATCGACCTGTACGCCGATGAGCATACCCGTCACGTGTTGCAGGGCATCGGTGACGAGCTGCGCTTTGTGCTGATCACGTCCGAGGTGCGGATTCATGAGGCGGAGGCCGCACCCGCGGACGCAGTGCCGGCGAGCGTGCCCAATCTGTCCTTCAGCATCCGGGTAACGCCTTCCGCGTTTCCGAAGTGTATCCGTTGCTGGCACCATCGCGAGGATGTCGGGGCCATCGCCGGGCACCCGGAGATCTGCGGTCGCTGTGTCGACAATGTCACGGGTAACGGCGAACAGCGCCGTTTTGCCTGAACACGGTCACGGGAGAGCAGAGCGTTGAAATGGTTGTGGGTTTCCGCCGTGGTCCTGATCGTGGATCAGTGCACCAAGCTGCTGGCGGACGCCATGCTGACTTTGCACGAGTCAATCGTGGTGTACCCGGTGCTGGCGATACGCAAGGCGTATAACAGCGGCGCGGCCTTCAGTTTTCTGGGTGACGCCTCCGGCTGGCAGCGCTGGTTCTTTATTGGACTGGCCATCGGTGTCATCGCGCTGCTGGTCACCTGGCTGCGGCGTCTGCCCGCCGACCAGAAATGGACCGCGCTGGCGCTGGCGCTGATTCTCGGGGGTGCCGCCGGCAACCTGGTCGACCGGGTGGTCTACGGCCATGTCATCGACTTCATCGATGTCTTCTATGGCAGCTGGCACTGGCCCACCTTCAATATCGCGGACTCCGCCATCACCGCCGGTGCCGTGCTGCTGTTGCTGGAAGCCTTCACCGGCAGGCACGGCGATGCGCCTGCAAAGTCATGATCCGGTAACCATGCGGCATCCCGTCGACGTTGGCAGTACCGTTACCCTGCATCTGGCACTGACGCTGGAAGACGGCACGGTTGCCGAGAGCACCTTCGAGGATGATCCGCTGACCTTCACCATGGGCGATGGTTCGCTGGTTCATGGCCTGGAACTGGCACTCTATGGCTTGCGGCCCGGTGACACCCAGCGGCTGGCACTTTACCCGGAGCAGGCCTTCGGTCCGCACGATCCGGAACGGGTGCATCGCCTGCCACGTGCCGGTATGCCCGCGGATATTGAATTGACGCCCGGTAACCTGATCGTGTTCGACACGCCGGATGGTGAGGAAATCGCGGGTACGCTGCTTTCCCTGGATGAGCAGATGGTCGAGGTCGACCTGAACCACCCGCTGGCCGGGCGCCGACTTGTCTTCGATGTCGAGATCATCGACGTGGTCCCGGCCTGATGCGGATATTGCTTGCCAACCCCAGGGGATTCTGTGCCGGTGTCGATCGCGCCATCGAAATCGTCGAGCGTGCGCTGGAGCTGTTTGGCGCCCCGATCTACGTCCGTCACGAGGTGGTGCACAATCGCCACGTAGTCGAGGGCTTGCGCACGCGCGGCACGGTCTTCGTGGATGAACTGGATGAAGTCCCGGAAGGCGCTACGGTGATATACAGCGCCCACGGTGTTTCGCGCAGCGTGCATGCCGAGGGCGAGCGTCGCAGGCTGCGCGTGTTCGATGCCACCTGTCCGCTGGTGACCAAGGTACACCTCGAGGTCAGCCGGCATGCGCGGGCAGGCCGCGAATGCATTCTCATCGGCCACAAGGGACACCCCGAAGTCGAGGGCACCATGGGGCAGTACGACACTTCCCTGGGCGGGGCCATGTACCTGGTCGAGACCCCGGCGGATGTCCGCAGTCTCAAGGTGCGTGATCCTGACAACCTGGCGTTTGTGACCCAGACGACCTTGTCCGTCGATGACACCCTGCGGGTGATTGATGAGCTTAACCGTTGTTTCCCGCAGATCCAGGGGCCGCGCAAGGACGATATCTGCTATGCCACGCAGAATCGCCAGGATGCGGTCAAGTCACTGGCAGCGCGCTGTGATGTGATCCTGGTGGTGGGTTCCACCAACAGTTCGAACTCAAACCGGCTGCGCGAAATTGCCGAGTACCAGGGCGTGCCTGCCTACCTGATTGACGCGGCAGAGGAAATACAGCCGGCCTGGCTGGAGGGCGTGGACACGATCGGTGTCACAGCCGGGGCATCCGCGCCGGAACTCGTGGTTGCCGGGGTGGTTGAAAGGCTGCGTTCCCTTGGTGCGTCGCTGGTGGAAGAGGCTGATGGCAGGAAAGAGCCGGTGACCTTTTCTTTACCGGCCGCGCTGAAGAAGAGCGGCTAGGTCGGTTTCTAACCGGGAGTGAGGTTCCGGCCCGATTGTGTAGGAGCGGCCTTCTGGCCGCGATCGCGGCCAGAAGGCCGTTTATGCCCTTTGGGGTACTCCTACAGGAGGATGTTTGCAACGCCAGGGATTTCAGCGACCGCATTGCTGCGGCAAGCGCTTATCCTGATGCTACTTCCACTTGCAGTTATCCTCGTCGAGGCTGCCACCGGTAACCGATCTTGATCCATCTGAATTAAGCACGAAGGTGTGACATTTGTCCTTGGTCTGGTTGCCCTGGGGCACTGCTCTGATAGTGAACTGGATGGTGTCAGCCCCGGCATCAATGCTCAACTTGTAATTCCCGTCGCTGGTCAGGCGCGTGTTGTCCGCGGTGGATATGCCGTAGAGTGCATCCGCGTTGATGCCGCCATAGGTTCCGAGATCCGAATAGCGCCGTTCCAGGCGGTCGGCCATTTCCAGTAGTTCTCCCATGCCCTCGGCGCGATGCGCCTTTCTGACCTGCTCCTGGTACGACGGGTAGCCGAACGCGACGATGATCCCGATGACCGAAATCACGATCATCAGTTCAATCAGTGTGAATCCCCTGGTTCTGGTTCGCATCATCCTGTCATCCTGTCTGGGTGGTGATTCCGCAGGGATGGCCACTGTGGCCACCCCTGCAGCCTGTTGCCGGTTACTGGCGAATATCGACCCAGTTGCGGCGGCCGAAGATGTAGTTCGGTCCGCGTGCCTCGAGGTCGATGGTCTCGATCGTCGTCACACTGGCCGGGGTGGCGTCATCCGTACCGGTCTGGTTGTCGGCGCCGCCGCCGTCCTCGCTCTTGTCGATGTCGAGACGGTCGCTCTCCTTGATCTTGTTGCCGACGTAGTCGCGCATCTTGGCATAGGCCGCCAGGTCCGGGTTACTGGCCAGCAGGGCGGCGAGGTCCAGCAATGCCTGGTTGAGCTCGTCGTCCGTCTCGGCGTTGTCGATGATCTCCAGCAGATCCCCGAAACGATCGAGGTCGCAGATAACGTTGGTGCCGTTTGCTTCATTGGCCGCGGCAACGGCGGCGCAGTCTGCGATCAGCGGGTTGGTCAGCTTCATGTAATCACTCGGATTCAGGCCGCCGATATCGATGTTGGTCTTGCCGCTGTAGGCTCGCGCCACCGTAGCAACCCGCATCCTTCGGCGTCGCGTTGTTGGTCGGGTCGGCATTGCGGATGTCATCCACCAGGGTGCTGTAATGCCAGAACATGGTGGCCTCGAACAGCAGGCCACTTTCGTCCGGCGCAGCACCCTCCTGGGCGTCGGTCGCGGTGATGACGTTCTTGCCACTGACCTTGGTCACCGTGTAGGCGCGGGTGTGGGTGCCGGCACCACTCAGCATGGTGGCCGGGTCCTGCAGGTCCGTGGCCGGGTTGATTGCGGCATCCAGCAACTGCACGGTCAGCGCGCCATTGCGCCAGCGATAGCCCTTGCCCTCGGAGGAGGCGGCCTCGGTAATATGCAACTGCCTGTCGGGATCCCGAATGTAATCGACGGGTACCGTGCTGCCAAAACTGTTGCAGGCGCTGTAACTGAAAGTGGGGTCTGGCCCCGCGGCCAGCGCCGCTTCAGCCGCTGTCAGTACATCCTTATCCGAGTAGCACACCGCGTCCCGGTAATCATGCAGGCCCAGCACGCACTGCGAGCGGGTCGCGTGCAGTCCCTCGTCGAGGATGGAGCGGCGCCCGAAGCCGACGCGGAGGGTCGGGTGGTCGCTGAGTCCCTTGGCTGCTGCCTCTTCCGGAGAGATGGAAGAATTGGCACCGCCGGGGCAGTAATCGGGATTTTCCGACATGATGCCGGCCAGGGTCAGGACCAGGCTGGCTCCGCTTGGAATGCTAGTGTCCACCAGGCCGGAGGTAGTGGTCCTGCCATCCTGCAAATCCTGGGTGATCATGTCCTGGTATTCCACCACCGGCCAGGTGCGGCAGCCGATCTGCAGCGTGCCGCCGACGGAGCGGTCGGCATTGGCCAGGGTCACGATGAACTGCTTGCCCGTAACCGGCGTGGTGAAATCAGCCGGCGTGGTGGCATTGAACCCGGTACCAGAGGAATTCACCTCGGACTGGTAGATCGGCGCCGGTGCACCCGTCGCATCGGTACCGTTCAGCGGGTCGATGACGCCATCGCCATTCGTGTGCAGGGTGTCATAGGCACGGTTGAACTCGCCCTCGATGGCCTCGATGCACTTGTCGCTGTTGCCGCTGGGGTCAGCTGGGATCGGGCACCAGGATTGCCTTGCTGTTGACGGCGGTGCTGCATGCCCCGCTGACGGCGGCGACCGGCGCCAGCGTGGCGGCCAGGTTGGCTTTGCCGCGTCGCGGCTCCAGCTCGAAAAGGTCCACGTAATCGACATCATGCATGGTGTCGTAGTCATGGATGTGACCATCGACCGCGCGGCCCAGGCCGTCCTGGGTCTGGACGTTGTAGCCCTCGCTGTGCTTGGACACGTTGTTGGGCGCGATTTCACCGCCGTAGGGGCTGTCAACGGTCACGTCCATATGGCCGCCATACAGTGGACCGGGGGTCGGGACGCTCGGGAAGGGCAGCAGGATGCCATTGATGAACATCTTGTCGACGCCCAGCTTCAGGCGGGTGAATGTCGGCTGGGAGATGTTGCCGGGGCCGAGGCTCAGACCGACCGGCGACTTGTAAACACCGGATTGCAGGACCGCATCGTTGTTGTCCAGCGCCTGATCACCGTTCAGGTTGTACACGATGTTCGTGGAGTTCGGGACCGTGCTGCCGTCACCGCCGGTGCGGAAGTCCAGGGACATGACCCAGCTGTCACCGGGGAACGTGGCCGCGCCGCAGTTGACCGCTCCGGTCGGATTGTTGGTGACGAACTGTACCCGTCCGGCGCGCACAAACGGTGCGCCAACCAGGCGCTCGCCGCAGTTCGGCAGAGTCGTCTTCCAGCCTTTCTTGGTGAAGCAGGACGGGTTGGAAATCGGGCAGCTATAGGGTACTGCGTTCTCGCTGGGTACGATGCGCACGGTCTCGGTGGTCGCTGCCGAAGGTATAGCTGCGCTACCGTGGAAACGCTCTGGGACTGCAGGTCGGAACTGTCGTAGGGCAGATTGGTCTTCAGGGCGTTGATGTCGGAGGTATCGATCCAGACGCCGTGAATGGCCTGTTTCTTGGTATAGGTGCCCGAACCCGGCGAGCTTTCACCGTCATTGAGGGCATCATCCATGCTGAAGATGCTGCCGGTACCGAAGTAAACAATGTAGCCATCCTCGGTCGGGTGTTTTGCGATGGCCGGGGCGTTGGATATGGGCTGGTCCGGGTCGCCGTCGTACACCTTGATGACCTCGGTATTCGCCAGGTTCGACTCGTCGAAGACAAACATCCAAAGGTCGCCGTTGAAGTCGCCGGCGAATGCCAGTTCAACCATGTCGTCGAGATCGGTGCTCTGTAGCACGGGCGCGGAAAGGCCGCCGGTGACAGGAACCGGGGTGCCGGAAACGGTAACCGTGACCGGAATTTCCGTAACGCTGAAATCCTGCGCGTCAACGCCGTAATCATCCAGGTCGACCATCATCAGTGAGGTCGCATGGCTGGGGCTGGTAGCGTAGCCGTTGCCGGTGATCAGGTACCAGTGGGGCACGGCATTGGTGCCGCTAACCGGGGCGATGCGGGGTCTGCCGTAGATATACCCCCAGTTGCCGCCTTTCTTTTCAAACAGGAGCTTTGAAGTGGTGTAGGCAGGGTTGGTCACGTCGAGTGCATACAGGCCGGCAAAACCCGCGCCGCCGCCGCTGGCCAGCAGGGTATACCAGTTGCTTTGTATCAGGGCGGAGCCGGTCGTCAACTCGCCGTCGACATAGTAGGTGTGAGTATAGGACTGGTCACGCCCTGCGAGCAGGTAGAGCTTGTCGATCACCATGGACGGGATGTAGGCATAGACCTCGGAGCCGTCCGCCGCGTCAAAGACATGCAGCATGCCGTCATTTGAATTCACGGCAATGCGGCCCGCGCGGCTGGCGTAGGTGGTGGCAAAGGTGTTGTAGCCGGTCATACGGCCGAGTAACTCTTGCGGCGGGCCGATGTAGGCGGGTGTGCTGGTGATGTCGCCGAGTACACTGTAACGGGTGCGCAGGTCGCCGGTTGACCCGGTTTCGGTGTCATTGGCGCGCTCGTGCAGGCGTTCACCGCGGATGTAGTTCAGGATGGGGCTGGCGTAGGGGTTGGTGATCAGTGTCGGGTCCGCCGCGTGAGCAGCGACCGTGTCAGGGTCGAGTACGGCACGCTGGGTTGCGCTGAGTAGATTCCAGCCAAAGTTCTTCTGGCCATTGTTGTTGGTGAAGATGTTGCGGCTTTGCCAGTAGGTGCCGGTCGGGCTGTCAGCCCCGTTGGCGATGAAGGTCGCGCGGGCACTCCAGCAGCCGGATGGCGCGGTGCGGCCGCAGCCGCCATTGATGCCGGCGGTTGCCGGATTGTTGCCCACGACCACGTCGGTCGAACGTACGCCGGCTGCGGAAATGGCATATTCGATCAGGTCACCCTGCCAGGCGCCATTCTCGAACCAGGGGCGGTAGGCCTTGGTGCCGGTGCTGTTGTACAGGTCCCGGTCCTTCAGGGCGTACTGGCCGAGCAGTACGGTCGGCGTGGTGGTCGGTATAAATACCGCAACCGCGTAGATCAGCGAACTGATGCCGGCCGCCAGGACGGCGATGAGCTTCAAGGAACGTTTTGTCAGTGGGTTTTTCATGATGTTTCTCCTGAAAATCAGGGCGTCAGCGGGTCGGTTACCAGCACGGACTGCACGATGCGTTTTGCGCCGCGCGAACTGCTGCTCTGAGCGGTTACCTGGAATACCTGCACGATTGCGCCCGCCAGCGGGTTGACCGTGCCGCTGAATGAGGAATCTTCGCCGGCGCTGTTGTCGAGACCGGCGTCCTCGATGATATAGAACCCGACGCCGTCGTCGGCTGTGCCGTCACCATCGGTGTCGCTGCCGTCGCCGTTGAAGTCCGGGATGGAGACTTTCTGGCTGGGGAAGGTCCAGACCAGGTCTTCCGGCCTGCTGGGTGGCGTACCCGTGGCAATGGTTGTGCCTATCGGGTGGTAGTGATCGGTGGCCGTGTCCGGGTTGTACGGGTTGCCGCTGCTCGCGGCAATGGCCGAGATATCGTTCTCTCCCCTGACCAGGACGTATTCGGCGTTGTTGAGTGCCGTGGTCTGGAACTGGGTGTTGCCGGCCATCAGGTTTTCCAGCCGTGAAATATTCATGCCGAAAACCCCGAGTATGGTGAGGATCAGCAGGAACATCAGCGCCATGAACAGGGCGGCGCCGCGTTGCCGGCGGGTATATGAACGATGGGCGTGTTGTCTGTTGTGCATACGGGTGCCTCCAGGCTAGTTGTTTCTCAGCCGGATGGTTGTCGTGAAAATCTGGCGGCGATAGTCATCGGTGCCGTCGCCATCGACATCGCCGTCGATGTTGCCATCGCCGTCGCGGTCAGTGGTTCCCGGGGTATAGTTCCCGCCTGCCATGGCATAGCTGTTGGTGTTGTCATAGCCGCTTTCCGGGCACTCGGCACGCACCGACAGCCAGACACGCGCCGCAATGACCTGGCCCCAGCTGGCGTCGGTGGCAACCTGGGCATCGACGTAGTTATCGACCGAGTCGTCACCATCGGTATCCAGTCCGTACTGCACCTGGAAGTTGTCGACGCCATAGGCGATTTCCTCGGATGCCAGTGCGCCGTTGATCAGGGAAAGGCGGTACAGAGAGGGTACGGCGTCGCTGCCCTGGCATTTGGAAGCGTCGCTGTTGTCCGAGATATGCATGAAATAGGCGCGCGAGATCAGTTCGGAGGTTCGCGTGACTGCCGCACCCGGAATGGTGTAGGCCAGTATCATCCTTGCCCTGAAACAGCTCGTCCCGCGAACAGCGATGAGCGGATGTAGTAGTGGTTTGCCAACTGCGCTCGGTTGTGGTGATGCCGCCGAGCACCCAGGGTGCCGCGTAACGGACGACCAGGATATCGCCGATATGGGTGGTATCTGGCGGCAGGCAGGTGTAACCGGCGCGGCTGTCATTCTTGCCGAAGATGCGGTGGGTGAGCATGCGCGCCCAGTTGACATCCGTACAGGTGCCATCATCGGTGGCGATCCTGTTGCCGTTCGAGACACCGCCCGGGGTGTAGTCTTCGATTGCGGTGATGTCGGCATTGCCGCCCCAGTAACCGGCGCGGCGCACGTCCGTGGTGATGGCATCGATGGCATAACGACCGTTTTCCTGCATGCGCCCGAGTGTTTCCTGGATAACGAAACTCTTCTTGGAGCCAAGAAAAACCTGCGCGATGCCGGCGGTCAGGATCAGGGTGATCACCAGTGCGACCATCAACTCGACCAGGCTGAAACCCTTGCTGCGGCTATATAGACTGCTGCTGTGAAATTGTCTTGGCATGTTCATTCCGAGTAGACCAGGCGGAAACAGCGAAAATCGTCAGCACTAAGTGGCGGACAATTGAAGGTTGCCGGCACGCTGCTGGTGTCGCGACGGGATTCGTTCCAGTAGACCGTCACGATATAGGTGTCATCGGCGCAGGCCGGCACCGTTCCGGCATCGCACAAGGTGATGTCGCTGGTGCCCTGCGGCAGCCGGGTGGTGATGTTGGCGCGCCATTCGGTGAGGTCTATCAGGCCACGGCCGCCCCCCGTCCAGGGTGCAAGGGTGCTGCTGGGCGTGGTTGCCCGGGCGACCACGTATTCCCCGTTGGCGACGCCGACCGGGTTACTGCGCATGCGGTCTGTGATGTCATAGGTGAATTGCGTTGCCAGGGTGCGCATGCTGGCCATCTGGTTGGAACGCAGTCCGGTGGTTTGCAGCGCGGCCAGGCCCAGCAGGCCGATCGACAGCACCAGCAGGGCGATCAGGACCTCGAGCAGCGTAAACCCTGCCTGCCTGCCTCTGCCATGGGTATTGTTGTGATACATGTCGGATGTTAGCCATCATGGGCACGCCTGCTTGGTGACGATGGTGTGTCCTTGCAGCGTGACCTGGATTCGGCGTGCCTGGTTGCGCTCGCACTGGTCGGCGACAAGGGTCAGGGCGATAGTTGAACCGCCATTGGCTGCCAGCCCGGTTGGTAAAAACCGCAGGTTGGCGGCGGTAGTCGTGATCTTGTGCTTGCCGGACAAGCGCGTCACTGGTGCGCAGCATGCAGTCCTCGGTATCTTCACACAGCGGCGCGGATCCCCCGACGTCAGGGGTGCCGTTCGAGTTCAGGTCGGAAAAAACAATCCAGCCCTTGTCCCAGTCCCCGTTGCCTGTGCAGGCATGTCTGGTTGGAACTGGCGCAGATGACGGTATCCGCTCCCCGCTTCACGGCCTCGCTCCGGGCAACCTGCAGGCCGGTAACCAGCGCATTGGATTGGGCACTCAATCGATTGTTTTTCATGAAATCCTTTATGGACGGAACACCCATGGCCAGCAGCGTCGTGACGATTACGATGCTGATCAGCAACTCGACCAGAGTAAATCCGTTTTCTCTTTCCATATTCATGTTTTACAAACCTCGCTCATCCCTGTCATCCGCTATAAGATAAGCGGCCTAGTTTACCCGATGGGCGGAACCGGTCGGCCATTGTCATTCCGCCGTTATATTACTTGTGGTTACAGCTGTCGGCCGGGTTCGGGTGATGGTGTACGGGACCGGTCCATGATTATCGGCTGGCAACCGTTCACCTTGACTGGCGTAAATACGCCAACTCTGTGATTTATGCAAAGAAATGATGCTATGACGAATGCTGGTGGCCGGGATTGTATCGTGGTCGGCGGCGGGCTGCTGGGCATGTTGACGGCCTGGTTTCTGAAACGAGAGGGGCTTGCCGTCACCTTGCTGGAACAGGGGGACCTCTGCCGGGAATCCTCCTGGGCCGGCGGCGGTATCCTGTCTCCGCTGATTCCATGGGACTATCCTGACGCGGTTTCGGAACTGGTGCAGTGGAGCCAGCGGAACTACCCCGCGCTGGTCAAGGAGTTGCAGGAGAACAGCGGTATCGACCCCGAATGGCAACAATCCGGTCTGCTGATGGTGGCTACTTCGCTGGATCCCGGTATCAGTCGCTGGCAAGCGAGATATCCCTGCCGTATTGAACAGATAGAACCGGGGCGGATGCCGCAACTGGAACCGGGATTGGCCCCGGTTGCGGAACAGGCCTTGCTGCTGCCGGACGTGGCGCAGATTCGCAATCCCAGGATGTGCCAGGCACTGGCAGCATGCCTGCGTGCGCAGGGCGTTGCTATCCACGAGAATGTGCGGGTCGGCAGTTTCCGGACTGCGGCTAATGCAGTCTCGGGTGTCATGACTGACCGGGGTGAGTTTCGCTCGGAGCGCGTGGTGGTGGCGGCCGGGGCGTGGAGTGCGACGTTGCTGGGCGACTTGATGCCGGGGCTGCCGGTGAGGCCGGTGCGCGGCCAGATGATCCAGTATGCGGCCAGCCCCGGGCTGCTGCGGCATATCGTGCTCTCCAATGGCCGCTACCTGATTCCGCGCAGGGATGGCCTGGTGCTGGCCGGCAGCACCCTCGAATACACCGGGTTTGAAAAGCAAACCACCCGGGAGGCGCGGGAATCGCTTGCCGACTTCGCTACGCAGCTCTTGCCGGGGCTGGGTGATTGTGAAATCGTCAACCACTGGGCCGGTCTCAGGCCCGGCAAGACCGACGGGATCCCGGTAATCGGAGAACATCCCGAAATCAAGGGGTTGTATCTGAATACCGGGCATTTCCGCAATGGCGTCATCCTGGCCCCGGCGTCCGCGCAGTTGCTGCTGGATTGCATGATGGGGCGGGCGAGCTTTACCGGATTCGATGCCTATCGCCTGCAGTGATGGCGCTGCCAGTCCGTAGCTGGAATAGACGCGGTGACGAAACCGGTACTATACTAGTGTCCATGGTGAATCAGACTGACAAACAACCACTTAGTGGCGACAACCTTGAAGTGCTGTTACAGCAACATGACATCCTGCCAACCCAGCAGCGCCTCCTCATCGCGAGAGTGCTGCTCGAGCGGCAACAGCATCTCTCTGCAGACCAGGTCATGCACCTGGTCAATGGTGAACACCACCTGGTTTCAAAGGCGACTGTCTACAATACGCTCGGACTCTTCGCGAACCATGGCCTGATCAGGGAAGTCATCGTTGATCCAGCCAGGGTCTTTTACGATTCGAATACCAGCAACCATCATCATTTCTACAATGTCGATACCGGTGAGCTGACGGATATCGATTCAGGCAGCATGGAAATCACCACGCTGCCCGAGACACCTGCAGGAACTGTAACTGCCGGTGTCGATATCATCATCCGGGTTCGCCGCGCGCCAGCAGCGACCTGATCTGAATAGATAATCTCATCACAACGCTTTATACTCCCCAGCCGCGCAAGCCGGAGTAGCTCAGTCGGTAGAGCAGCTCACTCGTAATGAGAAGGTCGGGGGTTCAATTCCTCTCTCCGGCACCAAATAATCAATAGTCCGAGCCGCTGGTGCCTAAAAACCGCACCGCGTTATTGTCCTGTGCCGTGGTGCTCCCGGATTGCGTGCAGGATGCTGTTGTGCGTGCTGAGGCCGCTGCGTTCCCTGATTTCATCCAGCACACACTGGTGGCGTGCTTGGTCCAGTTTCCGGTAGTACTCCCGGGTCTCGCGCAGCGCCTGCTTGCCGGCGTCACTCAGGTTGGCGCTGCCCAGGCGGCCGTTTTCATAGAGCTCATACAGCATGATGCAAGCGGTTACATTGGGTTGTTCATCCCTGGCTGCATCACGTACCCGACGCAGGCCAATGGCATACTGGAAATCGGTATTGATCACGCGGGGGCTTACCCGGGAGAGAATTCCGGGGCAGAGTTTTAGCAGTTCCAGTGTTGACCTGAGTTTCAGCAGCATGGTCATTCGCAATGACATGGACCGGCGTTGCGGGATAAATCGGCATGCAGGATTTTCTGGAAAATCAGTGGGACGGGCAGGGTATCCTGAATAAGACCCTTGTTTTTGCAGTCTTTACAGGGTGGCGTGGCGGTACGAGCGCGGGATGGCAGGGGGTGGTTCGTCAAATTGCCGGCGACCAACTTCGGCTGCCTTTCCCCTGAAAGCTTGCTATCGACTCCAGCTATTCAGGAAACGGTGATCTACTGCCACGGTGCTGTCTAGGGTGTGCAGGTGGAAATGTTGTCAGCGAACAGCTTTGGAATGCCGTTGGCCGTTACCTGGATTTGCCTGCCCTGCTTGCTGCCGCGATCATCACAGATCGACATGATCGCCGCAGCACCACCTTCGTTGGTGGAACCGTTCGGATTGATCTCCAGGTTGTTGTTCCAGCTCCAGGTCGTGCGCATCTTCACGCCGGGCAATGCCGGTTGCCCGCGGCGTAACAGGATATCGGTACCGCTGTTGTAGACGTTGTTGCTGTAGTTGCCGTCATCGGCAAAGATGATATATCCCGTGCTCCACACCTGGGCGGTGCCACTGCATGACGGTGTCCCCGCGGTGGGCATTTCACTTCTGCACATGATGACCCGTACATCCCTTTTTGCCGCCTCGCTGCGGGCAAAGTGAATATCCGCGACGACCCGGTTTATCTGTGTCGCCAGCCGGTTGTCCTTGACCATGGAACTGATGCCCGGCACTGCCGTGGAGAGGATGATGGCGATGATACCCAGGGTGATGAGGATTTCAGGGAGCGTGAATCCACTACAGTTTTTATAATGCATCGCGACTGCTGTCCGTTCGGGAAAGGTCCAGGTGGCCTTGATGGCGCTGGGTACCTTATCGACATCAGGCGCGGGTTACTGAAGTCAATACTGTCGCGGGTACAACTCACACTCCCCAGGCCTGCAGGGGCCGGTTATCGTGCTCCGGATTCCTCGAATCGCATTGATAAATCAATGGATTGCACGTCCTTCGTGAGTGTGCCGATGGAGATAAAATCCACGCCCGCCAACGCGGTTTCCCTGAGGTTCGCCAGGGTGATTCCGCCGGAGGCCTCCAGCTCGGCGCGCCCGTCAACCAGTTGCACCGCGAGTTTCAGCGCGGGCAGCGGGAAGTTGTCCAGCAACAGCCGGTCGGCACCGGCTTCCAGCGCCTGGCGTATCTGTGTCTCGCTCTCGACCTCGACCTCAACCGGCATGCCGGGATTTTCGGCGCGGGACTGTTGCACGGCCTGCAGGATGGTGCCGGCCGCCACGATGTGGTTTTCCTTGATGAGGATGCCGTCATAGAGGCCGGTGCGATGGTTGTGGCAGCCGCCGATGCGCACGGCATATTTCTGTGCCAGCCGCAGACCCGGCAGGGTCTTGCGGGTATCGAGGATCCTGACCGGCAGGTCGGCCACGATGTCAGCATAGCGTCGCGCCAGCGTCGCGGTACCGGAGAGTGTCTGCAGGAAATTCAGGGCGGTGCGCTCGCCGGTCAGCATGGCACGCGCCGGACCCTGCAGGGTGCAGAGGCGCTGTCCCGCCACGGTCTGCGCCCTGTCATGGACATGCCAGTCGACCTGAATGCGGGTATCGAGTTCGGCGAATACCGCGTTGAACCATGCCATGCCGCACAGCACCGCGGGCTCGCGGCAGATGACCACGGCCCGGGCGCCATGGGTCTCCGGGATCAGGTGCGCGGTGATGTCCCCGCTGCCGACATCTTCCGCCAATGCGCTGCGTACGGTTTGCAGCAGCGGTTCATCGAGGACTTCGAGCAGCATTCAGGTAGAAATTTCCAGCAGCTCGATTTCAAAGACCAGCGTGGCGTTGGGCGGGATGACGCCGCCGGCACCGCTGGCACCGTAGCCGAGCTCGGGGGGAATGACGAGTCGGCGAATGCCGCCTACCTGCATCCCCTTGACGCCTTCGTCCCAGCCCCGGATGACATAACTGCAGTCCACGGGGAAGCTGAACGGCTCGTTACGGTCCCTGCTGGAGTCGAACTTGGTGTCGTCCTCGAGCCAGCCGGTGTAATGCACGATGACCGTCTGCCCTCTGCCGGTCACGGTCTCGCCGCTGCCGGTCTTCGTGTCTTCGTAGCGGAGCCCGGATTCGGTTACGGTTTCTGTCATGTTGGATTCCTCTGTTGGGACGATGGGATGACTGCATTCCGGACGTGCATTATTCAACCGTTTCTCCGGCTGTAACCTGCATGCGCGTCTGCGGGTCAGAAAAATAGGCGAGCTGCAGTTTTCTGACCAGGCCGGCCAGCAGCAGCAGGCCGAGAAGGTTGGGTACGGCCATCAGGATGTTGGTGATATCCGCGATATTCCAGACCAGTTGCAAGGGCACCGCGGCACCGACCACGACCAGCAGGGTAAACACCACCCGGTAGGGCATGACGGCACGTTCGCCGAACAGGTAATACGCTGACCGGTCACCGTAGTAGGACCATGCAATCATGGTGGAATAGGCAAACAGGCTCAGGGACACGCCGACCACCCAGGCGCCGGCTTCACCCAGCGAATCGCTGAAGGCATGTGCGGTCAGTGCGGCCCCCATCAGTGACTCGCTGCTCTGTTGCCAGGCGCCGGTGACGATGATGACAAGTCCGGTCATGGTGCAGATCACCAGGGTATCGATGAAGGGTTCCAGCATCGCGACCAGGCCTTCGCGTACCGGTTCATTGGTGCGTGCCGCGGCATGCGCCATCGGCGAGGAACCCAGTCCGGCCTCGTTGGAAAACAGGCCGCGTGCAACACCCCAGCGAATTGCCTCGCCCACGGCCGCGCCACCGACAGCCCAGGGATTCAGTGCGTGGTTGAGAATGGTGGCGATGGCCGCCGGGATGTCGCCGAGATGGTTCAACAGCACCAGTACCGCGGCAGTGATATAGCCAATCGCCATGAAGGGGACGATGGCGCTGGCCACGCGCGCGATGCGCTTGACGCCGCCGATAATGACCAGGCCGACGAGGATGGCGAGCAAGCAGCCGGCGAACCACTTGTAGTCATTCAGCCCCGGAAACACGTAACCCAGGCCGTCCATGACCGAGTTTGCCTGCACCATGTTGCCGATGCCGAAGGAGGCAATCAGCGCGAAGCTGGCGAATGCCGCGGCGGTGCGGTTCATGTTCAGGCCATGCAGCAGGGTGTACATCGGGCCGCCGGCGACCTTGCCGTCAGGCGCTACCTGGCGAAACTGCAGCGACAGGGTGCACTCGGTAAACTTGGTGGCCATGCCGAAGATGGCGGTAATCCACATCCAGAACAGGGCGCCGGGTCCGCCCAGAGAGATCGCCGTTGCCACCCCGGCGATATTCCCGGTACCGACGGTGGCCGAGAGCGCAGTGGACAATGCCTGGAAATGGGAAACCTCGCCCGTGTCCTGCGGCCGGCTGTACCTGCCGGACAACAGGGCCACGGCATGTCTGAAACCGCGCACCTGCACCAGGCCCATGCGCAGGGTCAGGTAGAGGCCGGCACCGAGCAACAGCAGCAGGGTGAACGTATTGTTCCACAGCAGGCCGGACAGCTGTCCGGTCCAGGCGGTCAGCTGCGCAAAGAATTCCATAGGTCAGTCGTTCCGGGTTGCATGTTTGAGCGTCAGTGTATTGCCCTGCTGGCTAAAGTCCAGTTGCCTGAGGAAACTCATGCCGAGCAGTACGGCGTCGTCACCGCTATTCGGGTTGATGCTGGCGGCGACCGGCCCCAGACGCAGGGGGCCGAGCCGGACCTCGTCCAGCGTGGTCTGCCAGGCGGCAATCGTGCCGTTTGCCGTCTGGTACCAGGCGCGGCGGCCGCGCTGCAGTCCGATTCTGTCTGCCACGGCAGCCGGAATGGAGACATCGGTCGCGCCGGTATCCAGCATGAATTCGACCGGCTGGCCGTTGATCGTGCCGCTGGCAACGTAATGGCCGAAGCGATTGCGCTCCAGGCGTACTTCGGGAACCGCACCCGTTGTCGCCGTCGCGAGCTGCCGGTTGGGATTGCGCTGTGCGTCCAGCCGGTCATTGAAAAACCAGGTCAGCAGGAGCAGCAGCAATACCCAGGCCGCGATAATCATGCCCTTGCCAAGCCGCTGGCCCTTGTCCGCTTGCGGGTTTTCCGTTGCCACCGGGTTACCTGCTCGCTGCCGCCCGGCAGACAGGCCGCAGTTCATCCAGTAATTGCACCGAACTCACAGCGCCAGCAGCTCGGGGGGCTGGTCCTTGCGCAGCACCAGCACATGGTGCTCCGGCACGGTCTGCCATCCGGCATCATCGGAGAATCGTTCCGAGGCAACCAGTTGTCCGTCCGGGAAATCCGGGTCGGCGCTGGTGTAATAGAGGGACGGGCTCTCGTGGTTCAGGGCGTGGCGGGCGGCATAGATAGATCCGGCATCTGCGATGACGAGGTTCAGCAGGGCCGGCTGATCGCCGACCATGCCGGCGACCTGTTCGTACAGGCGTTGTATGGCAGGCACCGGTTGCAGGTCGGCGTCATCGTGCAGGATCTGCCGCAGGCCGGCGAACAGGTACTCGGAATCCGTGTTGCCACGGATGTTCGCGGTGATGGCGGGGGCGAGCATCCGCAGCATGCGCGGCCGCACCTGTTGATGGAAATCGGTAATGAAGCCGTTGTGGATGAACAGCCACCGGTCAGCGCAGAAGGGCGGGGTGTTCAGCGGGTGCACCGGGTTGCCGTCGGTTGCGCTGCGTACCTCCGCGACCCAGAGCGTCTGGTGCAGGCTCCTGGCCAGTGCCGGCAGGTTGCCGTCGGCCCAGATCGGCGCGCTGGTTGTGTACGCGGCCGGCCGGCCTTCCGGGTCGTACCAGCCGAAGCCGTAGCCGTCGGCATTCAGCTTCGCGTACTTCAGCTCGCGGGGTTCCCGGGCTTGCCGGTAGAGGCTGTGCGGCGGGTCGATCAGGAACTGTTGCAGTGATATGGCAGGTCCCAGGTAGGCGGCAAGTCTGCACATGATCGGCGCGCCCGGCTCAGGCCAGCAGGATCTCCAGCAATGCCTTCTGGGCATGCAGCCGATTCTCGGCCTCGTCCCAGACGACGCTCTGCGGCCCGTCGATGACATCGGCGGTGACTTCTTCCCCGCGGTGGGCGGGCAGGCAGTGCATGAACAGCGCATCGGCCGCTGCGGCCTGCATGAGGTTTGAGTCGACCTGGTAGTCCGCGAACGCTTTTTCCCGTTTCGCCTGTTCTTCCTCCTGGCCCATGCTTGCCCAGACATCGGTGACCACCAGGTCGGCGCCATCGGCGGCGGCCAGCGCAGTATCCGCGAGGACGGCGTTCTTGCCACCTGCGGCCAGGATGTCCGGTTCGGGCAGGTAGCCTTCCGGGCAGGCGATCTTCAGGGTGAAATCGAACTGGCGCGCGGCATTGATATAGGAGTGGCACATGTTGTTGCCATCGCCGATCCAGGCGACGGTCTTGCCGCTGATGTCGCCGCGCTGTTCATGGTAGGTCTGCATGTCGGCGAGCAGCTGGCACGGGTGATAAAGGTCGGTCAGGGCGTTGATGACCGGTACCGAGGAATATTCCGCAAAACGCTCGATCTTCTCGTGCTCGAAGGTGCGGATCATGATGACATCAGCCATGCGTGACAGCACCCGGGCGGTATCCTCGATGGCCTCGCCGCGCCCCAGCTGGGTATCGCGTGGTGACAGGAAAATCGCGTGTCCGCCCAGTTGCGCCATGCCGACCTCGAAAGACATGCGGGTGCGGGTGGAAGATTTCTCGAACACCATCGCCAGCACCTTGTGCTTGAACGGTTCGTGGATGGTGCCGGCACGGTTGAGTGCCTTGAGCTCGATAGCACGCCTGACCAGTTGTTGCAGCTCCGCTGCCGACAGGTCGAGCAATGTCAGGAAGTGTTTCGGATTCATATCGTTACCCTGCAAGGAAGTCCCGAATCAGGTCGCTGACCTGTTCGACGATCATGTCGGCCTGCTTGTCTGTGAGGATCAGCGGCGGCAGCAGGCGGATGACGCGTTCGGCCGTCACGTTGATGAGCAGGCCGCGCTGCAACGCCTTGCCGACCAGTTCGCCACAGGGACGGTCCAGCTCGATACCGATCATCAGGCCAAGCCCGCGGATATTGCTGACGCCCGCCAGTCCGTCCAGTGCGGCGGAAAAACCTGTACGCATGCGTTGCCCGAGCTCAGCGGCCCGCGTCACCAGTCCTTCCTGCGTGATGGTTTCCAGTACAGCAATGGCGGCCCGGCAGGCCAGTGGATTACCGCCGAAGGTGGTGCCGTGCTTGCCGGGTTGCATGACCTCGGCCGCCGCGCCCTGCGCCAGGCAGGCGCCGATCGGTACGCCGTTGCCCAGTGCCTTGGCCAGCGTAATGACATCGGGCCGGGCGTTGCCATGCTGGCAGGCGAACCACTCGCCGGTGCGGCCGACGCCGGTCTGGATTTCATCCAGCATCATCAGCCAGTCGTTGGCGTCGCAGATTTCCCGGATACCGTCGAGGTAACCGGCGTCCGGTACATTGATGCCGCCCTCGCCCTGTATCGGTTCGACCAGTACGGCGACGGTGTCGCTGTTGTTGCCGGCCACGGTGCGAATCGCGTCCAGGTCATTGAAGGGCACGCGGATAAATCCCCTGACCAGCGGCTCGAAACCGGCCTGGATACGGCGGTTGCCGGTTGCCGTGAGCGTCGCCAGGGTGCGCCCGTGGAAGCTTTGCTCCATGACGATGATGGCGGGGCAGCTGATGCCCTTGCCGTGACCGTAGAGACGCGCGATCTTGATCGCCGCCTCGTTGGCTTCAGCACCGGAGTTGCAGAAGAACGCCCGCTCCATGCCGGACAATTCACACAGCCGCTCGGCGAGTTCCGCCTGCAGGGTGATGCCATAGAGGTTGGAGGTGTGTACCAGGGTCGCGGCCTGTTCGCACAGGGCTTTTGTGACCGCGGGGTGGGCGTGCCCGAGTCCGCACACGGCGATGCCGCTGATTGCGTCCAGGTACTGCCGGTGTTCATCGTCCCACAACCAGATGCCCTCGCCCTTTACAAACTGGACCGGGAGCCGGTTGTAGGTCGCCATGAGATGATCTGCCATATTTCACTGAGTCCAAAATAGAAAAGGCAGTCTGTAGCAGACTGCCGGCACTGAGTGGCTATGATTTTATCGCCAGTGGCCTGAAAAGCGCAAACCCGGCCAGTGACCGGGTTTGCTGGACCTGCTACGCGCTTCCGGCAGGCGACCCCAGCCGGGTGCCTGCTCGAGCGCTGGTGCCCGGGTCAGAAAGGCAGATTGTGCGCGTAGGCGGTCATGCACAGCAGCATCGGGATGGACAGCAGGGTATTGGTGCGGGATGCCATCAGGGCAACCTTCTTGGCACCGGCGATTTCATCGGCACTGGCCTGCACGATGCCGAGAATCTTCTTCTGGTTCGGCCAGATCAGCACCCAGACATTGAACAGCATGATGGTGCCGAGCCAGGCACCGATACCGATAATCGATACGTTGCTGGCGAAGCTGAAGTTCTCGAAAGTGAAGGAAGATTTCAGGATGCCCATGTGTCCGAGCGCGGCGGCACCGGTTATCCAGGTTGCCACGGCTGACCAGCGGAACCACAGCAGGGCGCGGGGCGCGACGTACTTGTTGATGGCTGCCGGACCCGGGCCGCCATCATCGGCCAGCGCAGCGCCAACGGCGGGGACCTGAACGAAATTGAAGTAGTACAGCAGGCCGATCCAGGTGATGCCGACCAGGACGTGTGCCCAGACAGCGATTTCTATCGGGTTGACGCCGGTCGGGCCCAGGGCAACCACGATAATAATTGCCAGCACAAAGCCGGAAATAATCGTTCCCATAATTGAAGTAAGCGGATTCATGTGTTCAAAACTCCTTGTGGTTGATGCGCCAGGCGGCCGAATTAAATAGGTGACCAAAATAGTCGGGAATGGGAGGATACGGGAGCACAATGCATATTGCAATATATCCTGCTTGCAGTTTTCTGTTAAAAAAGCATTGGGTTAGAGTAGGCTGACAAACCGCCCCGAGGGCGTCGGCGCCGTCGCGGCGACCATAGATGTGTTAACAGGACCTGGCATGCAAGCGATAGAACTGAGCCTGTTCATCAGCCAGATAACGGCCGTCTGCGACGAGATGGGGGCCGTGCTGCGGCGTGCCGCTTTTTCTACCAATATCAAGGACCGGCTGGATTTTTCCTGTGCCGTGTTCGACCGGCGTGGCCAGCTGTGTGCGCAGGCCGCCCATATCCCGGTGCACCTCGGCAGCATGGCCTATGCCATGCAGGGCCTGGTGGAGGGTGTCGAGTGGGCACCCGGGTGACATGCTGATCGTCAACGATCCCTACCTGGGGGGGACCCACCTGCCGGATGTCACCCTGATTGCGCCGGTATATCCTGGACGCTGACTGCATCGGTTATGTCGCCAATCGGGCGCACCATGCCGATATCGGGGCAAATACCCCGGGTTCGATGCCGGTGTCCCGGCACCTGGATGAAGAAGGACTGCTGATCCCGCCGGCCCACCTGCTGCGCGCCGGGGAGCCGGTGCCCGAATTTATGCAACGCATCCTGCAGGCCACCGCCAATCCGCTGCAGATGGCGGGTGATCTTGCCGCGCAGATCAGCGCCAACCGCACCGGGATGCAGCGCCTGGTGGACCTGGCAAGCGCCCGCGGTACGACCGGTTATGCCCGGGGGCTGCGGGCAATGAACGACTATGCCGCGCGGCTGGCGGGGGAAGCATTGCGGGGCATTCCCGACGGCAGTTACCGCTATCGCGACGTGATGGACGACGACGGTATGGGCCAGCAGGATGTGGTGCTGCAGGTCGAGGTGCGGGTTGCGGCTGGCCGTATCGAGGTCGACTTCGCGGGTACGGCGCCGCAGGTTGCCGGCAACATTAACTGCCCGCTGTCGGTGGCCGCCGCCGGTGTGCTGTATGTTTTCCGCTGTCTCATGCCATCCCATACCCCGGCGTGCGAGGGCAGCTTTCGGGACATCCATATCGCCGCACCTTCCGGCTGCCTGGTGAATGCCTGCCGGCCGGCAGCCGTGGCCGCGGGCAATGTCGAGACCAGCAGCCGCATCGTTGATGTGGTCATGGGCGCGCTGGCGCAGGCGGTGCCGGACAGTATCCCGGCCGCCAGCCAGGGCACGATGAACAACCTGGCCATGGGTTCCCGCGACGCCAGCCGTGCCTGGGATTATTACGAAACCATCGGCGGCGGCATGGGCGGCGGCTGCAGGCATGCCGGCCTGAGCGCGGTCCAGTCGCACATGACCAACACCCTGAACACACCCATCGAGGTGCTCGAAATGGAATTCCCGCTGCGCGTGTGGCGCTACCAGCTGCGCAGTGGCTCCGGCGGCAGTGGCAAGCACAGGGGCGGTGACGGCCTGGTGAGGGAATATGAATTCCTGCAGCCGGCGCAGGTGACGCTGCTGACGGAACGGCGCCGGCACCGGCCCTGGGGACTGGCGGGTGGTTTGCCCGGCAAGCCTGGTGCAAACTGGCGTGGCCAGCAGCAGTTGCCCGGCAAGGTCAGCCTGGAACTGGCGGCGGGCGAACGGCTGACGCTGTGTACGCCCGGCGGCGGCGGCTGGGGCGCGGCGGAACCATGACGCGGCTTGAGAGGAGAAAGGCTGAGGATGTGCGGACTGTGTGGAGAATTGCGTTTCGACGGGCGCTCACCGGATGCGGGGGTGCTGCGTGCGATGACCGCGCAGTTGGCGCGGCGCGGTCCGGATGCCAGCGGCGAGTATTTTTCCGGTCCGCTGGCGCTGGGGCACCGGCGCCTCTCCGTCATTGACCTGTCCGAGCGTGCCAACCAGCCCATGGTCGATACCGAGCTGGGACTGGTGCTGGTCTTCAACGGCACCATCTACAACTATCCCGAATTGCGGGAGCAGTTGCGCGGTCGCGGCTACCGGTTTTTTTCCAGCGGGGACAGCGAGGTCATTCTCAAGGCCTATGCCGAATGGGGCGAGGACTGCACCACGCATCTGCATGGCATGTTTGCCTTTGCTGTCTGGGACAGCCGCCGCCAGCGGCTGTTCCTGGCGCGCGACCGTTTCGGCATCAAGCCGCTGTATTACAGCATTACGCGCGGCTGCGTACGCTTCGCATCCACCACCCAGGCCCTGCTGGCGGGCGGTGACGTGGATACGGCGCTGGACCCGGTTGCCCTGCATCACCACCTGACGCTGCACGCGGTCGTTCCGGCGCCGCGCACCGTACTGCGCGGTGTGCGCAAGCTGCCGCCGGCGCACGCCATGACGTTTACCCCGGACGGCAGGAAATCCCTGCAACGCTACTGGCAGCTGGATGCGGCAGGCTGCAGCCGGGACATGAGCGAATGGGAATGGCTGGATGCCGTGCACACCAGCCTGCGCAAGGCCGTGGAGCGCCGCCGCGCCATCGCCGATGTGCCGGTGGGCATCCTGTTGTCGGGCGGTCTCGATTCCAGCCTGCTGGTGGCACTGCTGGCCGAAGCGGGAGGCGGGCAAATGCTCACTTTCTCGGTCGGCTTTGAGGATGCCCCGGAGGAGCGCGGCAATGAATTCGAGTACTCCGACCCGGTCGCCGAGATGTACGCCACCCAACACCACCGCTTCACGATACCGAACAGCGAGGTGCTGGCGCGCCTGCCGGAGGCGGTCGACAACATGGCGGAGCCGATGGTCGGGCAGGATGCCGTGGCGTTCTACCTGCTGGGTGAGCGCGTCTCGCAGGATGTGAAGGTCGTGCAGAGCGGGCAGGGCGCGGACGAGGTATTCGGCGGATATTTCTGGTACCCGCAAATGCAGGCGGCCGCGGGCAGCGATATCGAGCGCTTCCGGCCGTTGTACTTCGACCGCACGCAGGACGAAATGCAGCAGCTGCTTGCGCCCGCGTACCAGGGACCGGACTACACCTCGCCGCGGGTCGCGCAGGGGCTGGCCGCCACCGGTGCTGCCGATTTCGTCAACCGGGTGCTGGGCTATGACGTCACCACCCTGATCGTCGACGACCCGGTAAAGCGCGTGGACAACATGACCATGGCCTGGGGCCTGGAGGCGCGTGTGCCGTTCCTGGACCAGGAACTGGTGGAGCTGGCGATCTGCATGCCGGCAGCGCTGAAGCTGAAGGGTGATGGCAAGTACCCGCTGAAAATGCTGGCGCGCGGGCTGCTGCCGGACAGCGTGATAGACCGCCCCAAGGGCTATTTCCCGGTGCCCGCCCTGAAGTTTGTTCGCGGAGAAACGCTGGAATTCATGCGCGATATGCTGCATTCGTCCGCCTGCCTGCAGCGCGGCCTGTTTCAGCGTGGTTACGTGGACGGCTTGCTGGAACACCCGGAACAGGCGCATACGCCGATACTCGGCAACAAGGTCTGGCATCTTGCGTTGCTGGAGTTCTGGCTGCAGCGCAACATTGATAAACCCCACTGATTAGTACTTTTCTGACGTCCGGCCAGCGTATTAAACTAGGTCTAAATTCAAACCCGCAGCACAACCAATTCAATCGAGGGCAGTAGCATGGATGTAATGGAAAGAATCGACAAGGCAGTAAAAGACAACCCCGTGGTGATCTTCATGAAAGGTTCGCCGCAGATTCCGCAGTGCGGCTATTCCAGCCGTGCTGCGCAGGCGCTGGCTGCCTGCGGTCGCGAGTTTGCACATGTGAACGTGCTGGCCGATCCGGAGGTTTTCGAGAACCTGCCGCGTTATGCCAACTGGCCGACTTTCCCGCAGATCTATATCAACGGCGAGTTGATCGGCGGCTGTGATATCACTCTGGATCTGTACCAGAAGGGTGAGTTAAAGAAGATGGTCGAGGCGGCCGGATCGCAGGAGTAGGGCCCGCTGCACCCGTCGGTGTGATAAACGTAACGCGGCCCGCACCGGATGGTGCGGGCCGCTTGTTTTCTACTGAGCCCCTGATTTATGTTCCGTCATTGCGAGGAACACAGTGATCGAAGCAATCTGTTACAGTGGTTGGTTTACTGGTTACGAGATTGCTTCCGCTGCGCTCGCAATGACGCGATACATGAATAAATCAGGTGCTCCATAGGACTTAGTTCGCCTCGAGCTTCAGCAATTCCTCGATAATATCCAGCATCAGTTTCTGCCCCTTCTCGCCCATCTTCTCGGTGAGTTTATCGGCATCCCGCTCGCCTTCCACCAGCGGCCGGATGCGCCCGGCGAGTATGCTCATGTCGCCGCCGGCGGACAGCATCTGCTTGGCCATGTTGCCAACGATCTGCAGTGCCTGCAGGTTGCCGCCGCGGGCGGCGTGCACCAGTCCGGCGATGCCCGGGGCCGCCATGCTGGAGTCGAAATCCCCCTTCAGGTCGGGCAGGGTGGCGGGGTCCTGCAGTCCGCGCAGGATCGCTTCCACGATGACGCGGTCCTCATCATCCAGCCCCAGCATGACGGATTCCTCGCGGTTGCCCGCCATGATGGCGCGGATCGCCGTAACCAGTTGCTGCCAGTCATTTTGTTCGGCCTGGTGCAGGACCTGGTCCATATCCGGGACGCTGCCGGGATTGTTGCAGTACATGACGACACGATGAATTAGCCCCGAGTGGGATTGCAGGATCTGCTCTGTGGTGTCTGGTTGTGGCATGTCGTGGGTTACCTTGTTGTTGCCGTTACGGGTGTCAGAGTGTCAGCCTGCGCAAGGCTGAGTTCGTTCCAGCGGTTGATGATGGTGCAAAACAGGTCGGCAGTCCGCTCCGTATCATAAATGGCGGAATGCGCCTTCTCGCTGTTCCATTCGAAACCGGCTGCCTGTACCGCGCGGGCCAGCACGGTCTGGCCGTAGGCAAGACCCGCCAGGGTCACGGTGTCAAAGGTGCTGAACGGATGGAACGGGTTGCGCTTGATGCCGGTGCGGGCCACCGCTGCATTCAGGAATGACAGGTCGAAGGAGGCATTGTGGCCGACCAGCACGGCGCGCTTGCAGCCACTTTCCTTGATGGCGCGGCGCACCGGCTTGAAAATCAGCTCCAGTGCGTCGTGCTCCGGCTTGGCCATGCGGAACGGGTTGTAGGGATCGATACCGGTAAATTCCAGCGACTCCGAATCCAGGTTGGCGCCGGGAAACGGTTCCACGTGGCAGGCGAAGGTTTCCTTGCGGTAGATAAAACCTTCAGTGTCCATCTCCAGTGTCACCGCCGCGATTTCCAGCAGGGCATCACGCCTGGCGTTGAACCCTGCTGTTTCGAGATCGATAACGACCGGGAGAAAACCACGGAAGCGCTGCGCAATCGGCGCCTTGTCCTTGCTGTCTGTCATGCGGCAAGCATACCCAATCCGGTGCAGTTTGGCGATGTCATGTCCAGGCCGCGGTGACTGGTGGCGCCGGCTGTAAGGTTTAGAATGCCCTCTGATGAATGCCGGTGCCGCCGGCAACAGGAGAAACATAATGCGCCACCGGTACTTCACGATCCGCACGACCAGCCATGCATACTGCTGCTGTTGCTGGCGTTCCTGCAAGCGCCGCTCACGCTGGCAGGGAGTGACCGGCAGCAGGGCCTGCTGTGGGAGATCAGTGCACCCGGCCAGTCGCCCAGCTACCTGTTCGGCACCATTCATTCCGAGGAACCGGCAGTGCTGGCGCTGCCGGCGCAGGTAGAGCAGGCGTTTGATGCGGCGGACAGCGTGGTGCTTGAAGTGCTGCTGGACCTGGATGCCATGATGTATTCCAGCAAGGTCATGCTGCTGGGCGATGACCGCCTGTTATCGGAGATCACGGGGAAATCCCTGTTCGAGCAAACCTCCAGGGCAATCGAGACGCCGGGGTATCCCGGAAATCGTGCTGGAACGCATGAAACCCTGGGCGGCGGCTGTCACGCTGTCCATGCCGGCGCCGGAAACGGGGGAAGTGCTCGATATGCTGCTGTATCAACGGGCATTGCAGGCCGGCAAGCAGGTGTTCGGGCTGGAAAGCGTTCGCGAGCAACTGGCGATCTTTGATGACATGCCCGAGCAGGAGCAACTTATTCTGCTGCGGGATGCAGTCGAGAATTTCTCTGAGATCGACAACATGCACAGGGAACTGATCGACGCCTGGAAGCAGCGTGACCTCGGCGCGCTGCAGGCAATCAATGCCGCCGCGTTGCAGACGGGTGACCGGCAGCTGGCGGCAGAATTCCAGGAGAACCTGATCGACAGGCGCAACCGGCTGATGGCCGAGCGTCTGCAGCAGTATCTCAAGGAAGGCAAGGTGTTTATCGCTGTCGGCGCCCTGCACCTGCCCGGTGAAACCGGTCTGCTGAACCTGCTGGAACAGCGCGGCTACAGGGTCCGGGTGATTTATTAGCGCCTGTTAAGCACGGCATTGCAGATATTCTCCTGCAGGAGATTCCATGGCTCTGGTGCAATCGTTTGTGAGTGTTCAATGAATATCCCCGGTTATTCGATATAGGTAGCCTGGATGAAGGCCGTCAGGCCGTAATCCGGGAATGATTCCGGTTCTCCCCGGATTATGCTTTGCTGTATCCGGGCTACGCACAGAGGGCCGGTAAGAAGCAGATAGCCAGGGTACAGCAGTGGCGCAGGATTTATTGTCAGTATCTTTCGCACGCTAAAGGGCAATTGCCGGGAGCAAAGCGGACATTCGGGAAAGACGGCTAACGATTTTATTATGGTTCGTTGTAGTACCGGGTACGGCCAACAAATACCGTTCCCGGACGGATTGCGAACGGTGAAAATGCAGGCGGCAACTTGCCAATCGCAAACTTTGTGTGGAGGACATCGTTGCCAATGCCCGCCAGGCCTCTTCTTGTGTTTTGGTATCTGAATGAGTTTATAACTTTCGGAATCGAAAGGTTTTCGTAAGCGCCGCCTACATCACTTGAGAAAGATAAGACCCCAATCGCATATCAGCCGTGAGGATATGCTCAGTTAACCACCGCTCCAGAAACTCGATATGTTTATCCGCCACAGGTTTGTCCGCCTGAAGGATCTCCTGCTGCAGCTCCTTGGCGCTCTTAATTAATTCCTGGTGCTCCGCCTTGTGTTCATCCATTTCCTCGTAACCATACTTCAGCATCAACCGCTCCTCATGACTGAAGTGCCAGACCGTACAATTGATCAGCTCTTCCAACACCGCCGCAAGATAATCTGGAGATTCCCCTTCCATTACAGAATGATTGAGAATATTAAAAATATTCACCAGTTTACGGTGATCTTCATCGATCTCATCGACCTCGACACTTAGTATGTGGCTCCAAACTATATCTTTCACAAGCCTTCTCCTGTTTGGAAAAACAAACCCCGACTGGCAATATCTGACTTGGACATGGGTAGATGAATTCTAGCTTTTCTGTTCTGGCTCTGTATGCGATTGCGTTCGCAAAGGCCTTTAAGGAATAACAATAAACGTTTATCTGCGCCCAGATACCGACTATCGCTCAGCATGTTATTGGCTTGATTCAGCTTGCTTGCGAGTAGTGTAGTAATCATCTTTTGCAGATGAGGAATTGACGACCCGAGAAATTCCAACTGTTCATAGGGCATTTTGCAAATTCGGGCGGTCTCTAGTGCAATAGCGCCGTAGCCGTATATCGAATTTCCAATCGAATCAAATCCGAACAGATCACCGCGGAAATAGAATCCATTTATGTGCTTAGTGCCACATTGTTCACAATGCTTCTTTCCTTTGACAAGGCGCAGTGCAGGCTTGCCAGGACAATAGCGCGACATGTTCATTTTTGATTATTCGAGCTCCCCTTTGATGCGTTCTGTGCCGCATCTCTGGTTTTTTCGTGGACGTGAGAATACATTCATATTGGAGAGTTGTAACTATTTGGGTGGTTAAACTCTACACAATAAATTTCGCTCGAAGGTATGCGTTCAGCCAAAATATTCAGCACTTGCCTCAGCAGGTGCATTGCGCTTTATGTATCACGGAGACGGAAATAATCCGTCTCCGTGGCAACGATCAGGAGCCCTGTTCGACCAGGTATGCTATGGCAGCTTGCAGCTCTTCTTCGGTGCAACTCATGCAGGCACCCTTCGGTGGCATGGCGTTAAGACCGTTCATGACTGATGAAAGCAGAGCATCATTACCCTTGGCTATGCGCAGTGCCCAAGCCTCTTTATCCCCCGTCTTTGGTGCACCTGCTACTCCGACAGCGTGGCAGGCTTGGCAGGATGCTTGATAAATTTTCTGTCCGTCCGCAGAGGCAGCCTGAGGTTCATCAGGCTCGACGGCTGGTTCATGTGCTTCAGCACTCGGCGTTGCCTCCGGTTCCATGATCTGTGGGGATGGCGCCTGAGCCGGCACAGCTTCCTCTGGGGCAGTGGCATCCTTTTCCGTGCAACCGGCGGACAGTAGTATCAGTAGTGCCAACGTCGGGACTATCGCCTGCATGCCAAATCTCTGGCGCTGGGCTATATCAATAGACATGGGTTCACCTCCTTGATGATGTGTTGGATAGTCTGTTGTTGTGTAGTGTACGTGAAAATCATCTGGGTGAGAAAAGGGCTGATAATTAAACATCCCTACACCGCCCTGTGAATACTCCACCGGCTAAAGCCGGTGGAGTATTCACAGGGCCTTCTATTGGGGAATCTGCTTACTCATAAAAATTGATTCTGTTACCGTGAAGGACATATAACGGCCAAAGGGCATACAGAACCGACCAAAACTGCCACAGAGTGATCCGCTGTTGTGAATGCCGTGACGGTCAAGCTGCTTTCTTGTATCTGGATATTACGGCCAGCCCCAGCAGGCCAGAACCAAACAGCCGCACTGCTGCCGGAACCGGTATCTGACTGATTTGCATGCCGTACTGTCCGAGCTGTGAACCTGTCTCCGGATCGGCGATGCCAAAGAAGCCTACAGAGTACATGCCCGGTGTGGCGTCGAAAGTAAAAGATCCAGCTACCAGCGTGCGGCCCAGCATGTGTGTTGCTGTAAAGACGTTCATACCGGTGTCGATCATGACCGCCGGGAAGTCGAAGTTTGTCAGGGTTGCCATGTAGCTACCTGCTTCGGAGATTTCAAACTCGTCGATGAAGAACGTCTCTGTCTTGAAGAGCCCTACCTTCTCGTAAACTACAGTAGTTGCCCATGAGTTCCCTGTCGTAATCAACAATGTTCCGATTGTCATTACCACTATCCTGAATATCTTTTTCATGCTCTCTTCTCCATCATTTGAGTGCTGAAGATTGTTGCCACTTCAGATGAAACGGTACTGGTTCGTCGGTGAGTGCGCGGTTGTTCGTTTCCGAATTCCCTTGTGCGCAGCACCAATTGTCAGTGAGTCGTGACGTTGCAGTGGGTACTGCTAGGCGGTCTTGAAGATAATATGCGTGATTACAATCACATTATCTTCGGCATGAGAGAAGCAGGAGCTGCTTTTATGGTATGGGTATCAATGCAAGTGTGATCAGGGCGATCCGAAGACTGCCGGGGGAGAAGGGATAGTCAGTCCCGGATGCGCCAGTGCAGTGTCTGCCCGGCATGCATCGGTACCAGGGTCGAGTCTCCGAGGGCATAGCTGTCCGGTACCTGCCAGTTGGCCTTTTCCAGCGTGATGCGGGTCGTGTTGCGCGGCATTCCGTAAAAGTCGGGGCCGAAGTGGCTGGCAAAATCCTCCAGCCGGTGCAGTGCGCCGGCATCCTCAAAGGCCTGTGCGTAGAGTTCCAGCGCGGCATGCGCGGTGTAGATGCCGGCGCAGCCGCAGGCGGTTTCCTTGCGCTCGCGCGCATGCGGCGCACTGTCGGTGCCGAGGAAGAACTTGCAGTTGCCGCTGGTGGCAGCTTCCAGCAGGGCCTCGCGGTGGGTCTCGCGTTTCAGTACCGGCAGACAGTAGGCATGCGGCTGCAGGCCGCCGCGGAACATCGCGTTGCGGTTCAGCAGCAGGTGGTGCGCGGTAATGGTGGCCGCGACCGTGTCCGCGGCTGACTCGACGAAATAGATACCTTCGCGGGTGGTGACATGTTCCAGCACGACCTTGAGACCGGGGTAACGGACCGTCAGCGGTTCCAGTATGCGGTTGATGAAGACCCGTTCGCGATCGAAGACATCCACCTCCGGGTCGGTGACCTCCGCGTGCACCAGCAGCGGCATGCCGTGTTCCTGCATTGCCTCCAGCGCCGGGTAGGTGTTGCGTATATCCGTGACGCCGGCATCGGAATGGGTGGTCGCACCGGCCGGGTACAGCTTGACGGCCTGCACCATGCCGCTGTCCGCGGCCTCGCTGATGTCCGCCGCCGAGGTTTTATCTGTCAGGTACAGCGTCATCAGTGGCTGGAACTCGCTGTTTGCGGGCAGCGCTGCCAGGATGCGTTCGCGGTAGGCCAGCGCCTGCGCGGTGGTGGTTACCGGCGGCTGCAGGTTTGGCATGATGATGGCGCGGGCAAACTGCCGTGCAGTATGCGCCAGCACGTCGCGCAGGGCCGCGCCGTCCCGGACGTGCAGGTGCCAGTCGTCGGGGCGGGTAAGTGTCAGCTCCATGTGCCGTCCATGATGGATTGCTGCAGCAGCAGGTTGAGGGTGTAGCGGACGCCGAAGCCGGTGGTGTCTGTCGGGATGTGACCGAGTCCACCCTTGTGGTTGCTGGCGGCGAGGTCCACGTGCACCCAGTTGATTTTGTCATCGACGAAGCGGTTCAGGAAGCGCGTTGCCAGGATATGGTCAGCCTCGCCTTCGAGGCTGCACTGCAGAGTGTCGGCGATGTCTGACTTGAGCGCATCGTCGAAATCCTTGTCCAGCGGAAACGGCCAGACGCGTTCGCCGCTGTCGCGTCCCGCCGTCGTCAGGCTGGCGTGGAGTGCTTCGCGGTTGCTGAAGACGCCGCTGTAGCGCGATGACAGCGAGTAGACACAGGCGCCGGTGAGGGTGGCGTAGTCAATCAGCAGCTGCGGCTTTTCGCGGCTTGCCAGCACCAGGGTGTCGGCCAGCACCATGCGGCCCTCGGCGTCCGTGTGCTTGACCTCGATGGTGGTGCCGTTGCAGGCGGTAACGACATCGTTGGGCTTGTAGGCGCGGCTGCCGATGTGGTTCTGCGCCAGCGCCAGCCAGCAGTCAACCGGGAACTTTGCCTTGAGACGCGACAGGGCCAGCAGGGTTCCCAGCGCGACGGCGCTGCCCTGCATGTCCTCGTGCATGCCGTTCATGTATTTCGCCGGCTTCACGTTGACGCCGCCGGTATCGAAACAGATCCCCTTGCCGACCAGCGCGAGCTTTTTGCCGCGGGCCTTCGTCCCCGGGCGGTAGCGCAGGTGGATGATGCCGGCATCATCGACCGGGCTGCCCTGGGTGACGGCCAGGAAGGCGCCTGCCTGCTTGCGTGCCAGGTTGCGGGTGTTGAGGAAGGACATTTCCCAGCCTTCCGCCTTCGCCAGCCGGGCGACGAATTTACGGTAATGGCCCGGGGTGAGTTCGTTGCCGGGCAGGGCGGACAGCCAGCGCGCCAGGTGATTGCCGATGGTTTCGGCCTGCACCTGCGCCAGATCGACGCGCGCCGGCAGGCCATGGATTTCGATACGCTTCAGTGCCGCCGGTTTATCCGGCTCCGACTTGAAGCTCGGCATGGGGCAGGTGGCCGCCAGCAGGGCGGCGATCACTATCTCTACCAGCCGCGCGGTTGTTTCCGGGTCAAATCCCGCGAACTGCAGCGAGACGGCGGCGGGGTTACGGGTGCGCACCGCGGCGGCGAGCTCCCGCCCCCGGGTCAGCAGCTCGAAGGTACTGGCTCCGGGATCCAGCGTTTGCACGATGACATGGGTGGCGGCCTTGCCGGGCAGATCGGTTGCAAGGCGGTCGGCCTTTTTATCGCGGCGGTGCAGTTGCTGAAAGCGTGGTTTCAGGATGTCGGCGCCGGGCAGTTGCGCCCAGTGCGTTGCTGCAGGTTTTTCCGGCAGGATGCAGATCGCCACGGGGAATGCGTCGAGCCTTGCGGCAGTCGGGGTCTTTGTGTGTTGATTTATCTTGATTTTTTCTATGTGTCGATAGGGGATTTGCATGCTTTTTGCCTTGACCTGTTGCCGCAAAACACAGATCATAACGCGCTTGTCATATTTCGGATACCGCTGTTTCCCAGTCAATTCAGGGAGATGGCGAATCCTGGCGGCATTCAGGCCCGGTCCCGGGCGGCTGCCGGGGAATTCCGTGGAGATCAACTGTCTATGCCCGGCATAGCCAACGACCTGGAACCTTATGAAAGACGCCGATAAGAAACGCCTGTTGCGCGAAATGCTGTTTGCGCGCCGCTTTGAAGAGCGCTGCTACGAGGCCTACGTAGAGCGCAGCATAGGCGGCTTCCTGCACCTCTACCCTGGCGAGGAGGCCTGCGCCTTCGGCGTGCTGGAGGCCGCGCGGGTGGGGCACGATTACGTGATCACCAGCTACCGCGACCATGTGCACGCCATCAAGTCCGGCTCCGATCCGAAGGAAGTCATGGCCGAGCTGTTCGCCAAAGAGACCGGCGTCAGCAAGGGCCGTGGCGGATCCATGCACATCTTCGACGTGAAGCATCGCTTCATGGGCGGCTACGCGCTGGTCGGTGGGCCGTTCCCGCTGGCCGCCGGCATCGCCAAGGGCATCCAGATGCAGGGTGGCGACGAGATCTGCATCTGCTTCCTGGGAGATGCCGCCAATAACCAGGGCACCTTCCACGAGTCGCTCAACATGGCCAAGCTCTGGAACCTGCCGGTGCTGTATGTCTGCGAGAACAACCTCTACGGCATCGGCACGCGCATCGATCGTTCCACCGCCGTGCTCGACCAGTACAAACGGGTTTCCGGCTACAACATTCCCTCGGCCCAGGAAGACGGCCAGGACGTGGAGCTGGTCTACAAGGCCGCGACGAAGGCCATCAAGCACGTGCGCTCCGGCAAGGGGCCGTACTTCCTGGAGCTGATGACCTACCGCTACCGCGGGCATTCCATGTCCGACTCGAATGCCTATCGTGCCAAGAAAGAGGAGCGCATGTGGAGCGGCCGCGATCCGGTCATCATGCTGCGCGACCGCCTCATCAAGGACGGCAAGCTGACGCTGGAAGAGTACCAGGACATGGATACCGAGATACTGGACGAAATCGAGGGCGAAGTGATCCGCTTCGCGACGGAATCGCCGGAACCCGATGTCTCGGAAGTGGAAAAATACGTACTGGCAGAGAATGACCCCTGGGTCAGGGGCGGGGTGGCGTCATGAGCGAGATGATGTACTGGGAGGCCCTGCGCCGCGCCCACGATGAAGAGCTTGCCAACGACCCGATGGTCATCGTCATGGGCGAGGATATCGGTGTCGCCGGCGGTACCTACAAGGCGACCTCCGGCCTGTACAAGAAGTACGGCGAGGCGCGGGTGATCGACACGCCGATCTCCGAAAACGGCTATACCGGCCTCGGCATCGGTGCCTCCTTCCTGGGGGTGCGTCCGATCATCGAGATCATGTCGGTGAACTTCGCCTGGCTGGCCATGGATCAGATGTTCAATACCGCGGCCAAGGTTCGCTACATGTCCGGCGGGCAGCTGGAGGCGCCGGTGGTGATTCGTTCGCCCGGCGGTACCGCGCACCAGCTGGGTTCGCAGCACTCGGCGCGCATGGAAAAGGTGTTCATGGGTATTGCCGGGTTGCGCGTGGTGACACCCTCGAACCCGCGCCAGGCCTACGGCATGCTGAAATCCGCGGTGCGCTGCAACGATCCGGTGTTCATCAACGAACACGAGCTGATGTACAACATGAAGGGCGAGGTCCCGGACGAGGAATATTTCCACCCGCTGGAAGGTTCCGAGGTGGTGCGGCCGGGCCGCGACGTAACCCTGTTCGGCTACAACATTTCCGTGCACTGGTGCCTGCAGGCGGCCGGGGAGCTGGCAAAGCACCACGGCATCGAGGCCGAGGTCGTCGACCTGTTCGCGCTCAGTCCGCTGGACCGCGCCGGCATTCGCGATTCGGTTAGCAGGACGCACCGTGCCGTGATCGTGGAGGAAGCCGAGCCCGCCGTCGGCGTGGGCGCGGAAGTCATGGCGATCATCAACGAGGAATGTTTCTTCGAGCTGGATGCCGCGCCGGTCAGAGTGTCTGCGCTGAATGTACCGATTCCCTATAACCACGGACTTGAGAAGGCGGCCCTGCCGAACCCGCAAGATGTGGTTGCGGCTGTGCGCAACATGTTCGGCGTGTAGCTCCGTCAACGCGAATCCGTTAGCCGCAGTGGTCACAGGGTGTGCTGAATTCCAGTTAACCCTGTTTCCCCTGTGGTGGTAACTCCCCAACACCTGGATGACTATGTCTGAACCCTACATTATCAAGATGCCCCAGCTCTCCGACACCATGACCGAAGGGGTCATGGTCAGCTGGGAAAAGAAAATCGGCGACAAGGTGTCGCGCGGCGATATCGTCGCCACCGTGGAAACCGACAAGGCCGTCATGGACGTGGAAGTCTTCCGTGACGGTTACCTGTCCGGGCCGATCGCACCTGTCGATGCCGTGGTTCCCGTCACGCATGCCATCGGCTACCTGGTCGACAGCAAGGACGAGGTCAACGACAGCCAGGCCGAGGCGTCCGCGCCGGCACCTGCCGCCGCACCCGCACCTGCTGCAGCACCAGCGGCGCAGCCGGCAACTGCCGCAGTGGCCGCATCGAAGCCGGTTGTTGCACCAGGTGCCGCACCGGCCCCGCGCCCGCAGGCGGGCAAGGCCTCGCCGCTGGCGCGCAGGCTGGCAGCGCAGCAGGGGACCGATCTCGATCGCATCAGCGGCTCCGGCCCCGGCGGCGTAGTGACGGCGGCCGATATCCAGCGTGCACCGGCACCTTTCGAGGTGTCGGTCCCGGGCAACGGCCGTCCCATGAAGTCCATGGAAAAGGCGATTGCACGCGCCATGGCGTCCTCGATCTCCATGCCGACCTTCCGGGTGAGTTCGCACATCCGCCTGGAAACCCTGATGCGTGCGGCCAAGTCGGCCGGCATTTCGGTGACCGTGGCCATCGCGAAGGCCTGTGGCCTGGCGATGCGCGAGCACCCGAAGATGAACTGGTGCTACCAGCCGGACGACAAGCTCATCGAACGCGACCAGGTTGATATCGGCATGGCGGTGGCTGCGGATGACGGCGGGCTGGTGGTGCCGATCCTGCGTGGTTGCGAGAGCCGCGAACTGGCTGAACTCGGCAATGACTGGAAGGACCTGGTGGCGCGTGCCCGCACCCGTCACCTGCAGATTGAAGAATTCAGCGGTGCCACTTTCCAGATTTCCAACATGGGCATGTTCGACGTCAGTTACTTCGACGCCATCGCCACCCCGGGTCTGGCGGCGATTCTCGCCATCTCCTCGAACACCGGGCAGGGCAGTGCCTTTACCATCACTGCCGACCACCGCGTCGTCAATGGCGCGGACGTGGCGAAGTTCCTGTATTCCCTGAAGGGGCTGATCGAGCAGCCGTTCGACTGGATGGGACCGGGTGGCCCGGCCATTCCCGAGGGCGACTGGGATTACGACGTGGTCGTCATCGGCGGTGGCCCCGGCGGCGAGGACTGTGCCCGCGACCTGGTGGCCCACAAGCTGAAGGTGGCGCTGGTCAACGATTCCCCGTTCCCCGGCGGCGAGTGCCTGTGGCGCGGCTGCATCCCGTCCAAGGCGTGGCGTGCGGCGGCGGACCGCATCCGCGATCGCGCCGAGGATGCCCACCTGGGCGTGACCGGCACCAGCAAGGCCAGGCTGGTGTGGGCGGACCTGGAGGCGCATCGCCGCAAGGTGCTGGAAACGCGCGGCGAAATGGCGCTGAAGACAGACAAGGGTGTGCGCATCGACTACATGCAGGGCTTTGGCAGCTTTATCGATGCCCATACCCTGGCCATCCATACTGCCAGCAACCAGGACGACCCGCATACCCGTGCGGTGCTGCCTGCCGGCAAGGCGGCAAAGAGCGTCACTTTTGGCTGTGCCGTGATCGCGACCGGTGCACCGCCGTTCGTACCGCCGATTCCGGGGGCGCAGGAAGGCCTTGCAGCTGGCGGGGTACTGACCTCGGATACCGTGTGGGCACTGGCAGCGCCGCCGAAGAAACTGGCCGTGGTCGGCGCCGGCGCCATCGGCGTGGAAATGGCGCAGATCTTCCAGGACTTCGGTGCGCGCGTGACCCTGCTGGAAGCGCAGGAACGTATCCTGGCCGAGGTCGAGCCGGAGATCGCCCGGACCCTGTCGGGTATTCTGGATGACGAGCCGCGCCTCGATGTACATACCTCGGCGGCGGTCACCCGCATCAGCGGCGAGCCGGGGGCCATGAAGGTCGCCTGGAGCGACGCCGAAGGCAAGAAACACAACCTCTCGGTGGACTACGTCATCATGGCCACCGGCAAGCGCCCGGTGCTGGACGGCCTCAACCTGGAAGGCGCGGGTGTCGCCAGCGAGCGCAGTATCGTCAAGGCCGACAGCCGTTGCCGCAGCAGCGTGCCGCACATCTTTGCGGTTGGCGATGTCATCGGCGGCCTGATGCTGGCGCACACCGCCGCCCAGCAGGGCCGGGTTTGTGCCGCGACCATCCTGGGCGAGAACCTGCGCTACGATCAGGACAAGGATTGCGGCGTGATCTTCTCGCGGCCGCAGGCGGCCTTCGTCGGCTTGTCAGTAGAACAGGCAAAAGCCGGCGGCATCGACGCGGTCGAGGTCAAGGTGCCGATGAACATCGATGCCAAGGCAATGATCAACAACGAGACCCACGGCATGATCAAGATCGTGGCCGACAAGGCCACCCACCGCATCGTCGGTGTGCATTTCCTGGCCGACCACGCGGACACCCTGATCGGCGAAGCCGTGATGATGGTGTCCGGCAACATGACCCTGGAGCAGGTGGGCGAGGCCATCCATCCGCATCCAACCCAAACCGAGCTGTTCGGCGACATGGCGAGGCGACTGCTGTCGCGCCTGCGCCGCAGCCGTAAAACCACAAAGGCATAAACATGTCCGATATCAAAAAAGTCGTACTCGCATATTCCGGCGGTCTCGATACCTCCGTCATCCTCAAGTGGCTGGAGGAGGTCTACGACTGCGAGGTGGTGACCTTCACCGCCGACGTCGGCCAGGGCGAGGAAATCGAACCGGCGCGCGCCAAGGCACAGGCCATGGGTGTCAAGGAAATCTACATCGAAACCCTCAAGGAGGAATTCGCGCGCGACTACGTGTTCCCGATGTTCCGTGCCAATACCATCTACGAGGGCGAGTACCTCCTCGGCACCTCGATCGCGCGGCCGCTGATCGCCAAGCGACTGGTGGAGATCGCACGGGAGACCGGCGCCGATGCCATCGCCCACGGCGCGACCGGCAAGGGCAACGACCAGGTGCGCTTCGAACTGGGTGCCTACGCACTCAACCCGGACATCAAGATCATTGCGCCGTGGCGCGAATGGGACCTGACTTCGCGCGAGACCCTGATGGCCTACGCCGAGAAACACGGTATTCCCGTGGAGCAGAAACTGGGCAAGAAGTCGCCGTATTCCATGGACGCCAATTCCCTGCACATCTCCTACGAGGGCGGCATCCTGGAGGATCCCTGGGCCGAGCCTGAAGAGGCCATGTGGTTGTGGACGGTGTCGCCCGAGAAGGCGCCGGACGAGCCGACCTATGTTGAAATCACCTTCGAGCGTGGAGACCCCGTCGCCATCAACGGCAAGTCGACCAGTCCCGGCATGGTGATGGAGATGCTGAACAAGCTGGGCGGTGCCAACGGCATCGGCCGCACCGACATCGTCGAGAACCGCTACGTCGGCATGAAGTCCCGTGGCTGCTATGAAACGCCGGCCGGCACCATCCTGCTGAAGGCGCATCGTGCTGTCGAATCGCTCACGCTGGATCGGGAAGCGGCCCACCTGAAAGACGAACTGATGCCGCGCTACGCCTCGCTGGTCTACAACGGCTACTGGTGGAGTCCGGAACGTCGCCTGCTGCAGGAGTTGATCGATGCCTCGCAGGAACACGTCAACGGTAGCGTGCGTCTGAAGCTCTACAAGGGCAACGTCATCATGGCAGGTCGCCGTTCCGAGACGGACAGCCTGTTCGACGAGCGCATCGCCACCTTCGAGGATGACGCCGGTGCCTACAACCAGAAGGATGCCGAGGGCTTTATCCGCCTGAACGCATTGCGCATGCGGATTGCCGCGCGCCAGAAAACACTCGACCGGCGCAGGAAGTAGGCACTCGCGCTGCACAGCTGTATGTGTGTAGCCCGGATGGAGCATCGCGGAATCCGGGGCCGCTGTGAAATTTCCCCGGGTTCTGGTCCTGCGGACCTGCACCCGGGCTACTTTAAGCGTTAAAGTACATGGGGGCTTTGCATGATCAGATTGATTACCTGCCTGAAACGGCGTGATGACATGTCGGCGGAGGAATTCCGCCGCTACTGGACGGATACTGCCTTTGATGAACTGATTGCACGCATCGTGGCGCTGACTGGCGCCGAACGCTGTGCGAAGAACCTGACGCTGAGTGTCGAGGCCAATGTGCTGCTGATGCAGGAACGTGGCATGGCCGAGCCGTTTGACGGCATTATCGAGTTCTGGTGGCATGACGCCGCGCACTTCGATGAACTGTTCAACAGCGAGGAACGCAAGGCCCTGATGCAGGAAATGCAGGCCTACCAGCGCCGTTTCGTCGACCTGTCGGCCTCGGCGTCATTCTTCACGGAGAGCCGTGAAACCTGCTGAGCATAATGCCTGCGGTTACTGCGCAAACCGGTGCGTCATCAAACCTGACTGGCTGAGGTAGCGAACACCATGAGACTGCTCCATACCATGCTGCGCGTTGGCAATCTGCAGCGCTCCATCGATTTCTATACCCAGGTCCTCGGTATGCGCCTGCTGCGCCAGAAGGACTACCCGGACGGCAAGTTCACCCTGGCCTTCGTCGGCTACGGCGACGAGACCGACAACACCGTCATCGAGCTCACCTGCAACTGGGATACCGACCACTACGACCTGGGCACCGGTTACGGCCACATCGCGATCGAGGTGGAGGACGTCTACGCGGCAGTGGAAGAGTTGCGCGGTCGCGGCGGCAAGGTTATCCGCGATGCCGGTCCCATGAATGCCGGCACCACCATCATTGCCTTTATCGAGGATCCCGACGGCTACCCGATCGAGCTGATCGGCAGGAAGTCGTAGCTGTTTTCCAGCGGGTAAGGCCGCAGCGCGGTGGCGGGTCAATCCTCAAACTGCAGCGCGGCGACAATCGCGTTCAGTCTGGCCTGATCTCCCGCTGCGGCGACCAGGGAGGCATTCTTTGCGGCGGCAGCCAGCTCTTTCAGTCTGATGTTTTCGATGTACTGCTTGTTGCATTCGCTGATTTTCTGCTTGATCTTTTCCAGATGCTCCGGGATGTGGTCCATGTTCCTCACGTAGGCGTCGATGAACAGGCCCTCGGTCTTGTCGATCTTGACCTGCGGAACCAGATCCTTGGTGATCTTGTTGAATTCCTCGCACCAGTCTTGCGGGGCCTTGTGGGAAAGCCTGAAGAAGAGGTCGATATAGGGTTCCTTGCGGATCAGGGGCGGGCGGTTTATGTCGATGCCAACGATCCTGATGTCACTGATACCTTCCAAGCGGGGTGCTCCTGGTCGTGCGTGCGGGGTTGCGGGGTGTCCGTCAAGCCTACTCCCCGGGGGCGGTTATTGCACGCGCCATTTCCGCGCGGTGCACTGCCGATGACTTCCTGCGGCCAGGGAAATGCCGCCGGCTCAACCCGCCAGGCAGTCGGGTTTGCGGCGTGCCGCCAGCCGCCGTACCAGCACCTTGTGCAATTCCATGACGACCAGCACGGACAGCGCCAGACTCAGCAGCACGGCCCATTGCTGCGGCGAGATCGGCTTGATCTGCAGTACATCACTGATCCACGGCGTGTACATGGCGCCGATGTGGATCAGCTGTGCCGCCAGCGTCCCGAACAGCAGCAGCGGGTTACGCAGCGGGTTGTGGCGGAAGGCCGAGCGACTTTCCGAGCGACTGTTGAAGACGTGGATGTTCTCGAACAGCACCATCAGCATCAGGGTCCCGTTGCGAGCCTCGTCCAGCGAGAAACCGTGCGCAAGCAACCACTGGAACAGCACGAAGGCAACGCAGCCAATTGCCAGCGCCGAAATGACCACGCGTTCGATCATGATGCGGTTGAATATTGATTCCCGCGGTGGTCGCGGCGGGCAGCGCAATTCATCGCCTTCTCCCGGCTCGAAAGCCAGCGCCACGTCCTGGATGCCGTTGGTCACCAGGTTCAGCCACAGCAGCTGCACTGCCAGCAGCGGCAGCGGCAGACCGGTGAGCAGTGCCAGGGTAAACAGCACCAGTTCCGCAGCCCCGGTCGAGATGAGCAGGAAAATTACCTTGCGCGCATTGGCGTAGGCGATGCGTCCTTCCTCGACGCCGGCCACGATCGAGGCAAAGTTGTCATCGGTGATAATCAGGTCGGCCGTCTCGCGCGCCACGTCGGTACCGCTCTTGCCCATGGCTACGCCGACCTGGGCCGCATGCAATGCCGGTGCATCGTTGGCGCCGTCGCCGCTGACGGCGACGTAGTGACCATTGCGCTGCAGCGATCGGACGATGTCGAGTTTCTGTTGCGGTCCCACCCGGGCAAACACATGCGCCTGCGCGGTCAGTCTGTCCATGCTGGCGGCATCCGTTGCCTGTTTCAGCTGCGGTCCGGTGACAACATCCGCCGGGTCTTTCACCAGTTCCAGCTCGCTCGCGATGGCATAGGCCGTTGCCGGGTGGTCACCGGTCAGCATCGCGACCCGGATGCCGGCCGACCGGCAAGCGGTCACGGCTGCCTTTGCCTCGGGGCGCAGCGGGTCGATCAGGCCAACCAGGCCGATCAGCGTCAGCTGTTGCAGGTGCTCCTCGGAAAATACCTCCTGTGGCCCGAGTTCGATGTTGCCGCCTGCCAGCGCCATGACCCGGTAGCCCTGGCTGGCCAGCGCCTGGGCCCGGGATTCCAGTACGGCGCGGTCCAGCGCCACGGGGCCGCCGGGCGCCGCCATGCTGCTGCACATCGGCAGCAGGCGTTCCAGCGCCCCCTTGGCAAAGGCATGCTGCCCGCCGTCTTTCGCGTTCAGGCTTGCCGCGAACAGGCGTTCCGATTCAAACGGGATGGTCGCGATCTCGGGCATCGCGTTGCCGGCCTCCGCCTGGGTGATGCCGACCTTGTGCGCCATCACCAGCAAGGCGACGTCAACGGCGTCGCCGTGCCGGACCCAGTCGTGATTGCGATGCGCCAGAAAACCCTCGTTGGCCAGCACCGCCGCCTGGCACAACCAGCACAGCATGCTTTCCTCTTCCGGCAGCGGGGCGCCGCGCGGGGTGAGAATGCTGCCTTCCGGTGCCAGGCTGTCACCGGTAATCTCCCATGGCTGCTGGCCGGGGAAGACAACCAGGCGTGCCGTGAGCTGGTTGACGGTCAGGGTGCCGGTCTTGTCGGTGGCGATGAAAGTACAGGAGCCGAGCGCTTCCACCGCCAGCAGCCGCCTGACAATCACATGCCGCCTGGCCATGCGCCGCATGCTGATGGCGAGGGCCACCGTGAGTGCAACCGGTAGCCCTTCCGGTATGGCCGATACCGCCAGTGCGACGGCAAGCATGAAGATTTCTTCCAGCGGCATGCCCTGCGCCAGCGCGACGCTCGCCATCAGTACGGCAGCCACCCCGATCAGAATCGCCACCCGGCGGGTAAAGCGTTCCATCCGGATCAGCAGCGGGGCCCTGGCGGGTGGTTTGCCGAGTACAGCGGTGGCGATGCGTCCAAGTTCCGTGTGCAGCGCTGTGCCCGTTACGACGCCGCGGCCGCGGCCGCGGTTGACCAGCGTGCCGGCAAAGGTCATGTTGACCCGGTCGCCGGGCGGGCTGTCCGCTGGCAGCAGTTCGTCCGCCTGCTTGAATACCGCGCTGGATTCACCGGTCAGCAGGGACTCGTCTATTTCCAGGTCGTGGCTGGCAAGCAGGCGCATATCGGCCGGGACCCGTTCCCCGGATTCGAGCAGCACGATATCCCCGGGCACCAGCTCTTCCGCATCGCGTTCATCGGCATCGCCCTCGCGCAATACCCGGCTGCGCGTGGTTACCAGCTGCTGCAGCGCGGTCGCGGCGCGCTGGGCGGAGTATTCCTGGGCGGTACCGATAATGGCATTCAGCAACAGTACCGCGCAGATGAACCCGGCATCAGACCATTCCTGGATTGCCAGTGATACCAGTGCGGCTGCCAGCAGTACGTAGATCAGCGGGCTGGTAAATTGATGCAGGAAAACAACGCCAATGCCCGGCGGTTCAGCCGCAGGCAGGGCGTTGCGCCCGTAGCGCTGCAAGCGTGCAGCGGCCTCGCCATGGCCAAGGCCGTTCGGTGAACTGTGCAGACTGGCCAATACCTCCGCCGCCGGCATGGCGTGCGGTGCCGGCAGGGGGCGGGGTGCGTCTGCAGCGGGCAGGGGTTTTCTGTTCACGCGTTAGGCTTCCGGCAAGGCTACGATGCCGGTGATTGTCGCTGGCTGGTGCGATTTGTGTGCAGGGTTACGGGGCGGGGCCATGTCGAACCAGTATCAGCGCTGCGTTCGCGCTGTCAATAGCAGTCGCCGGGTATAGGCAGTCCGGGGTCTGGTTGGTTCTGACTACAGGCGCCAGGGCCTGGCGTTGCAGTGCGGGTAATTGCTGCAGTCGCGTGTGCAGCCGCGGCACGGCAGGCGGTTGTGGTCGCGAGGGTGTGATAGCCTGGCAGGTGTCTGCGTGCCGGTCTTCTTTTCCACTATGGTTGCAGTCACGGGGCTTTGCTCGTTGCCTGGGGGCACAGTACCGGGATGGTGTTTACAGCCATCCCGGTACTGTGTCGTGTGTGTCCATCCCGCTGTGGCGGTTGGAAGGCAGTGGGCAGGCTGGCTTACTAGCCTTCGTCGATGCCGCTGTCTATCGGGTTGTTGATGATTTCATGCAGCTTGCTTCCCGGCACAACAGAATTAAGGATCTCGATTCCTTCAAGTTCTGCAGCACGGATGGCTTCGTCATAGAACTGACCGGTCTTGCGTATTTGCATTTCATAGTTGCTCATGGGTCTTCTCCTTGGTGTTGTGGCGATACTTCGCCTGGTTGATGCGCCTGGTAACTGGATCTTCGGAAATATCGTCATGGGTGCCGTTCACGTATTTCAGGCCCGGGGTGGTGGCAATCGCGGCGGTTTCCCAGCGGCGTACAGGTTGTTGAACGTTTTCGAAGGCCTGCCCGATGTGCCTCATCGAGGTTCTGATGTCTGTGCCGAGGGGCAGGGCACCGGCACGTTCAATGGCGTCGCTGCAGCGCACTGAACTCGTTCCGCCCACGAAAACGGGGCAGTCGGCATGGCCAGCCAGCCAGGGCAGTTCGCGTGTCAGCAGATCGTCATGGGGCGTGACCGAGCCTGAGAGGACAATGGCGTCGCAGCCGGCGTGCCTTGCCGTCAGTGCCAGTTCCCGGAGAGGCATGTTGGGGCCAAGGTACACAATGCGGTAGCCGTGATCATGGGCAGCCAGCGAGAACAGCATTATGCCAACCTCGTGGTGTTCTCCCGGCAGGCAACATACCAGCAGTTTCTTTCCGCCGGTCTTTTTGTTCCGGTGGTGGAAACGTGCGCCGAGTTTGTTGCGCATAAAGGCACCGAAGAAATGTTCCTCGGATATGCTGCCCTCGGTGCTTTCCCAGCGCTTGCCCAGGGTCACCAGCACGGGGACCAGCAGGCGCTCGGTCACAATGTCAATCGGGTACAGGGCCAGTGCCTGGTTGTAAAGGGTGTCGAGTTGATTCTCGTCAAAACGCAGAATCGCGTCGATGGCGTGCTCCTGGTATGCAAGCCACGGGCTGTATTCCTGCTGCCGGTCTTCAGCGTGTTCGGCAAAACGGGCCTTGAGACTGTGGCTAACCTGGCCGATGGAAATGCCCCGGTCCAGCAACCGGACAATTTGATTTATCAACTCGATGTCTTTCTGGCTGTAAATTCGATGGCCCTTGGGTGTGCGGATCGGTCTGATCAGACCGTAGCGCCGTTCCCAGGCTCGCAGCGTTACCGCATTCACACCCGTAATGGACGAGACCGTTCTCATCGGAAAATATTCTTCCTCTGCCGGTTTTGGGTCGGGTCTTGTCATTGGCTGCTGGTCCGTTTCACTCTGTAAGAAGACTGGTCGCCCCGATGGGTGTGAAGGGGGGGCAAACGGAGCGACCAGCCGGAAAAGTGTTGCCTCTCTATAACAGGCCGGGTGGAATGATGACCTTGTCGATGATATGCACCACGCCATTGCTGGCCCTGATATCGACTGCCGTAATAACGGCATCTTCGATCATTGGGCCATCCTCGGTCACGCTGATGGATGTGGTATTGCGGTCGAGCATCTTGAGTGCGCCGGCGGCCAGCACACTCCCCGAGTAGCGATCGCCGCGGGTAACGTGGTATGTGAGAACGGTGTTCAGCAACGCCGTGTCTGCCAGCAACTGGTCCGCCGTCATGCCAAGCGCCACCAGCAAGTCAACAAAGGCCTCGTCCGTGGGGGCAAAGACCGTGAAATGACGCTTGCCGTCGAAGGTCTCATCCAGCCCGGCGGCCTGCAGTGCGGCATAGAGAATGTCAAAGCCTTCCGTGGTCTCGGCGATGTCGGTGATGGTCGGCAGCTTCGAGCGGGCCTTGTCCCCGGCATTGGTCGTGGCGGTGAAAGCCAGCAGTACAAACGCAAGCGGTATCACTTTCCAGAATGCAACTGTCTGAGTGTTCATGGTTTTCTTCCTCCTTCAGGATCCGTGGCGATCCGGGTGATATTAGTAAAGCTATACAAAAATGCTATTTAATCCTGATTACGGTTAAGAATAATAATACAATAATTGTACATGTCAAGCGGAATCTGGCAGGAATTCAGCGCGTGCCGTGATTGTCGAGGGATTCCAGGAGGTTGGTTGCTTGTACGTACCCTGTACAAGAAGGGTAAGAGGTCATCCAGTCGGGCTTGATTCGTTGCTGCTCTTTTGTCCTGATGCGTAGCCGGTCACAGATCGGTTGCCTGCATGATTGACCGGTCTGCAGGAACACGGGTCCCTGTGGCGGGTGTGCCTGTCATGCTTCCCGTCGATCGGCACCACCACCTGGCATTACACGTCTAGCGTCCTGTTCGCTGTCCGGCAAATGCTTCGCTTTATGCAGATGCCTCCGGTATAGTGGCCGCCAAGTCCGGTGCACTTCGGTCTGCACCCGAGTCCTCGCGGTAACCCCTTCCGGAAAACCTCGAACACCAACAACCGTATTCCGCCTAGACCGTCCGGGACCTGTGTCGCCGGTAGGCCGATGCAGGAGCTTTTCATAAATGTCATTTGATACCCTCGGCCTGTCGGCCGAACTTCTTCGTGCTGTCGCCGAACAGGGCTACAGCGAACCCACCCCGGTACAGCAGCAGGCCATTCCCGTTGTTCTCCAGGGGCGGGACATGCTGGCCGGTGCGCAAACCGGTACCGGCAAGACCGCCGGCTTCACCCTGCCGCTGCTGCAGCGCCTCAACGAGAACCCGCTGCAAGGCAAGGGCCGTCGCCCGGTGCGCGCGCTGATTCTTACCCCGACGCGGGAACTGGCAGCCCAGGTGGGCGAAAGCGTCGCAACCTACGGCAGGCACTTGCCGCTGACTTCGACGGTGATCTTCGGCGGGGTCAAGATCAATCCCCAGATCCAGAAGCTGCAGCGTGGCGTGGATATCGTGGTGGCGACACCGGGACGACTGCTGGACCACGTGTCACAGAAAACCCTGGACCTTTCCAGTGTCGAGATCCTGGTGCTGGACGAGGCCGACCGCATGCTGGACATGGGGTTCATTCGTGACATCCGCAAGATTCTCGCCCTGCTGCCAAAACAGCGCCAGAACCTGCTGTTCTCCGCTACCTATACCGAGGAAATCAGGAAGCTCGCCGACACGCTGCTGGATGCACCCGCACTGATCGATGTGGCGCTCCGCAACACGCCGACCGAACTGGTTTCGCAGGTGGTTCATCCGGTGGACCGGGAGCGCAAGCGCGAGCTGTTGTCCTTTATGGTCGGTTCGCAGAACTGGCGCCAGGTGCTGGTGTTTACCCGCACCAAGCACGGCGCCAACCGTCTCTCGCAGCAGCTGGAAAAGGACGGCATCAGCAGCGCGGCAATACACGGCAACAAAAGCCAGGGTGCACGCACCCGGGCGCTGGCGGACTTCAAGCGTGGCGAAGTGCGGGTACTGGTTGCCACCGACATCGCCGCACGCGGCCTGGACATCGACCAGTTGCCGCATGTGGTGAACTTTGAACTGCCGAACGTGCCGGAAGACTATGTGCACCGCATCGGCCGCACCGGTCGTGCCGGTAACGAGGGGCAGGCGGTGTCGCTGGTCTGTGTGGACGAGCGCAAGCTGCTCGGTGATATCGAGCGCCTGCTGAAACGCGACCTTTCAAAAATCGTGATTCCGGGTTACGAACCGGACCCGTCTATCCGCGCCGAGCCGATCATGCAACGCAGCAATTCACGCCAGGGGGCAAAACCCGGGGGAAACAATGGTTCCGGGAAACGGCGTGGTGGCGGGAACGGCCCGCGTTCGGGTGCATCCGCTGGCCGCGGTCAGCAACAGAATGCTGCGGGCGCCGGCCGTGCCTATGCGGGTAAAGCGCGCCGCCGCACGGCGCCTTCACGCTCGGCGTAAGTCTCGTTGCGGTATATCCAGCGGGTACGGCTGCGGTGGCCGTACTCTTGCTGAAGCGCTAGCGACGCTTGCGACCGCCGCGCATGGCGCGCGGGTCTTCGAAGCGCACTCGCAGCGAGCGTTCGCCGCTGCCGATCAGGTTGCCGTCCAGTGCGGCCTGTGCGGCCCGGGCCTCGTGGCCTTCCATTTCCACGCTGCCGAAGCCCCTGCATTTGCCGGTGAAGATATCGGATGCCACGCTGATGGAACGCACGGTGCCGAAGCTGGCAAACATCTCGCGTACGGATTCTTCGCTGGCTTCAGGGGGCAGGTTGCCGATGTACATCTTTTTCATGTGAATTACCTCGTTGGGCCGGGCAGGTGTCGCCGGCTGCGGGAAAAAAGAACCCCGCCGGGCGGGGTTTCTTTGCCGATTCTGGCCTGACGGCCCGTTACTTGCGGCCGTGTTGTTGCTGGTTCAGAGGACTACAGCGGGGCTGTAAACACGCTTGTGGAAAGCAACTGCGAACCGGTCGCAGGTCTCGATAAAGGTGAGTTACAGGAAATACCCCGGCAGAGCCTTGTGCTCATGCTGTTATTTTAACGGCTTGCCGTCCGATGCTGCCAAGCGTAGCCGTCAGGGGTGTGAATGGCAAGCAGTGTTTTCCCCTGGCCGGTTCATGCAGGAGGGAGAAAAGCCTGCTGTGCAACCCGGCCCCGTCCCTCACAGCCAGCGTTTTTTCCTGAACACCAGCAGCAGTACTGTCGCGATACTCAGCATGACCCCCAGTAAAATGAAGTAGCCGGAGGGTGTGTGCAACTCCGGCATGTGCTCGAAATTCATGCCGTAGATACCGGCCAGGAAGCTCAGCGGCACGAAGATGGCCGTGATGATCGTCAGTACCTTCATAATCTGGTTCAGATGATGCGAGGCTATCGATATGTAACTGTCAATCAGGTCCGAGGCAAGCTCGTAGTAAAGCTCGCTCAGGCTGCCGGCACGTTCCTGTTGTTCGTAGACATCGTTCAGTTCATGCGCAATATTTTCGTCGAAACCGGCAAAGGTATAGGCCTTGAGCATGGAAAGTACCTGCTGGTGATAGACAAAAATACGTCGCAGTTTCTTGAGTTCCGTCTTGTACCCGCTCAGTTCTCCGAGGATCTCGTCACGCGGCCGGGCCAGGATTTCCTCTTCCAGTTCCTCCAGTCGCGGTTCCAGCCCGAGAATAAGCTGCAGGTAGTGCTCAACCATGATCCGGGTCACCTGCAGTGCCAGTATGGAAGGCCCGCTCGCCATGCGGGTGGCGTTCTGCCGGATTTCCTCCCAGAGCTGGTTGACGCTTCTCGACTCAGCCGAACGCCGTGTGACCAGCAGGCGTTTGCCGACGAACAACGCCAGTTGCAGCGTGGTGAAGTCGAGTGATTCGCTGACGCTGGAAAGCCCCTTGAAAAGCAGAAAGGAATAGTCCCCGAAATCCTCGACTTTCGGCGGATGCCGGTCGCGCAAGGCATCCTGTACCGCCAGCGGGTGAAGGTCCAGGTCGCCGCACAGCAACTTTTTCGCAACCTCCTCGGACTCATCGGCAAGGTCGAGCCAGAGCAGTTTGTTTTCATCCTGCTTCCAGTGTTTGACAAGTTCCCGTTCGCCTTCTTCGAGATGGCCGCTGACTGTGTCATACATGAGTGTGCGGATCATGATGCCCCCCTGGAATCGTTGTGCGTGGCTGTTCCCGACTGCTGCCGGTCATCGTAGTTTATTGCGGAGCGCAGCACCACTCTCCACGCAGGTGCGGGTGCGGCGTAGCGTTATTGCCCGGAATCAGGGGAAACCGGGCCCCGTTCACGGTAATTCAGCAACTTGTCACGGACCAGCCCGATATGCTGGCGCAGGCTGTAAAGCTCGTCGGCATAGGACAGGGGTACGCTGACCTTGCGAACCTCTTCTTCCAGCGCATCCAGTCTTTGCAGCAGTGACTGCAGGCGTTCGCGTGAATGCCTTTCAACCGGGGCGGTATCCAGTGCCTGCAGTTCCCGGTACCAGCGGTAGATTTTCTTGCGCACCTGCCAGCGGTAGGTCGGCGGCATGATCTTGATCAGCGGCAGCAGCAACGTCAGCAACGGCACCAGCATGACCTTGAGGCGGTCGATCAAATTGGCCGTCCAGAAGGGCAGGTAGCGTTGCAGCAAGGGCGGCCCGTTTCTGTAATAGCGGCGCGCATCCTTGTCCAGCGGGAATTCCAGGTTGCTGCTGTTGGGAAAATCGCCAGGCGCCTCGAACAGCCCGCCGGGTCCCTGTACCAGCGTGGCGGCCTGCAACAGCAGGCTGACCAGTGCCGGGTGGATATCCTGACGGGCCACGAGGTTTGCCGTTGCCGCCAGCAGTTGCGTATCGGCCGGCGGAATGTTTGCCTGCAGGTCGATCACCCCCTCGGGCAGGGTGACTGCGGACAGGAAATGGTGCAGGCGCGTGTAGGCAGCTGTGCGGGCCAGCGACAGCAGCCGGACGTCATCCCGGTGCAGCAGTTGCTGCAGCAGCGGCGCCTGCGGCGAGGCGACCATGAACATGACATCAACCTGGCCCTGCAGCAGGGCCTGTGCGGCATCGTCACCGCCGATGGCCTGAATATTATCGCTGCCGGCATCGATGAAATTGTCAGCCAGCAGCATGCTGGCGATGGCGTGCGTGCCGCTGCCATGCTCGCCAATGGCGATGCGCCGGTTTTGCAGTTCGGTCAGCCGGGTCAGGATGGGTGCGCCACGGTAGAAGATCCACAGCGGTTCGTAATAGAGGCTGCCGAGACTGGTGAGCTTGCCGGGATCCGCTGCCGTGCTGCTGCCGCCCTGTACGAACGCCAGACTGACGTTGCTGCCGTCATCCTGCAGCAGGGCAAGGTTTTCGATGGAGCCTGCGGTTGTGCGGATCTGCAGCTCGATGCCGTTGCGCGCCAGTATCTCCTGGTAGCGCCGGGCGTAAAGGTAGTACGCGCCGTCTGCATGGCCGGTGGCGATGACAATGGTGCGCGGTGGCGCGGGGTTGACGAACTGCCAGGCAATCACGAAGCCGATGAGCGTGACCAGCAGCGCGGAGCCGAATGTCATCAGTCGCATGGGAGAGAGCCTTTGCTGGAGGTGACCGCTATTCTTTCAGTTCCATACTGATATTGCCGTCGACGATGTGAATATTATCCACGCCGTCGGCAAAGGCCTTCCAGAAGCCGGTCTCATTGCCATAGTATTCCACCAGATCGATGTTTTTCATGCCGCCCAGCCAGGCGTTGGGGACCGGCACGCCCATGATGCTGACACCCTTCAGGACAACGATGGGGCGGCTGTCACGGTAGGCGAGTTCCAGTCCTGCACGGACCTTCAGGGTCTGGCCGCCGAGGATCGGGAAGTCCTCGTCTACCGGCACCAGCAGCTTGGCGCTCAGCAGGTTTTCCGACAGGTCGATGGCGAGTTTGCGGGCGAGGTCGGTATTCTTCGCCAGCAGGCCGTTGAGTTCACGCTCGGACAGGGTAATGGTGCGGTCCGCGCCTGCCTCGCTGTAGGCCTCCGGTTCCAGGACCTCGGCGGCTTCCGCTGCATTCTGGCGCGCCATCTTGCTCGCGCCGCGGGTCCGGCGTGCCTGCAGCGTATCGAATCGCTCCAGCTTGGCGTTCAGGACCTGTTCTTCTTTCGCGGAGAGTTCCACCGGTCTGAACTCCGCCGGGAAGATGTAGGTGCGCAGCGCCCAGTAGGTTACCCCCACGGTCACGACGATGGTGGCAAGCACGATCAGGAAGATTTGCATGCCGCTGAGATGACGCTTTTCCGGCGCGTTAACCGTGGTTTCCGTATTCATCGGGCAATAGTGACTGAAAAGCCGGGGGCAGTAAACCGTGAGACCGGCCTGCGTACTGCGGCCGGTGTCAGGGGGAACGGCCGGAATTGTTCTATAATCACGGCCTCGCCATAACCGGGGGATTACCATGCGTTGGAAGACGGGACGCAGAAGTTCGAATATCGAGGACCGCCGCGGTCGGCGTATAGCCGGCGGAACCGCGTTCAAGGGCGGGGTAGGGACCATCGTGCTGACCCTGGCGCTGGCCTATTTTCTCGGCATCGATCCGCAGGTCCTGCTGCAGCTGCAGCAGGGAGGCGGGCAGACGGTGGTGGTGGAAGACTACCAACCCACGCCGCAGGAGCAGCAACTGGCGGATTTCGTCTCGGTGGTGCTGGCGGATACCGAGGATACCTGGCGGGAGATTTTCCGGCAGTCCGGGCGCACCTACGAAGAACCGACCCTGGTGCTGTTTTCCGGTTCCGTCAAGTCGGCATGCGGCATGGCCAGCGCCGCGATGGGGCCGTTTTACTGCCCGGCCGATCGCAAGGTCTACATCGACCTGGCCTTTTTTGAGGACCTCAGACGGCGGCACGGCGCACCGGGCGATTTCGCCCAGGCCTATGTGATCGCGCACGAGGTCGGCCACCATGTGCAGACCCTGCTCGGCATCAGTAACCAGGTCAGGTCCGCGCAGCAGGGACTCGGCAAGGCGGAAGCCAATGCCCTGTCCGTGCAGCAGGAACTGCAGGCGGACTGCTTTGCCGGGTTGTGGGGCAACCATGCCGATCGCAGCCGCGAGGTGCTGGAACAGGGTGATATCGAAGAGGCCCTGGATGCCGCCACGGCCATTGGCGACGACCGGCTGCAACAGGAAGCGCAGGGCTACGTGGTGCCTGAATCGTTTACCCACGGGTCGTCCCGGCAGCGGGTGGAATGGTTCAAACGCGGTATTGAAAGCGGCGACTTCGAGCGTTGTAATACCTTCGACTCGTAACTCCTGTAAGTGCGCCGTGGCAGGCAGATACCCCGGCGCAGCGATGGTCGAGACTCGCCGTTTCGCAACATGAACATTTTATGGAAGCTGGTGTAATGAAATTTCTAACCCTGGAAGACGGACAACTCGGTGTGCTGCTCGATGACACCGTTGTCGACGTGGCTACGGCGGCGGATGCGCTGTCCGCGGCTTCTCCCGCGGCGACGCTGCAGGCGTTGATCGATGCCGGCGATGCAGCTGCCACCCGCGTTCATGAACTGGCGCTGCAGGCAAAGGCCGCAGGTGTCGCCTGTCGCGCGTATGCAGAGGCCCGGCCGCGGGCGCCCATTCCGCTGCCGCGGCGCAATATCCTGTGTCTCGGCAAGAACTATCTCGAGCACGCGCAGGAAGTGGCCGCGAAAATGCAGAGCTCGGGCGAGCCGCCCGCGAAACCGATCATCTTCACCAAGGCGACCACGGCCGTGATCGGTCCGGGTGACAGCATTCCCGCCTGGCAGAACCTGACGCAAAAACTGGACTACGAGGCGGAACTGGCGCTGATCATCGGCAAGGGCGGGGTGAATATCCAGCCAGACGATGCCTGGGATCACGTGTTCGGCTATACCGCGATCAACGATATCTCGGCGCGTGACCTGCAGAAAGACCACATGCAATGGTTTCGCGCGAAGAGCCTCGATGGCTTCGCGCCCATGGGACCCTGTGTGGTACATCACAGCGCCATGCCGGCAGCGGCAGACATCGAGATAAAATGTTTCGTCAACGGTGAACAACGCCAGGCGGCGACCTTTGATCAGCTGATCTTCGCAGTGCCGGAGATCATCGCGGTGCTATCCTCCGGGATGAGCCTGCTGCCGGGTGATATCATTGCAACCGGCACGCCGGCCGGTGTCGGCATGGGTTTCCGGCCACCGAAGTACCTGCAGCCCGGGGATGAGGTGGTTGTAGACATTACCGGCGTGGGCGAACTGCGCAACCCGGTGGCATAAACAGTAGTACGGCAATACTGCGGAGGCTGGCCGTGTTACTTTTGTGTCGCCGTAACCTGGATTTCTGGATGGATGATTCCTGCATGATGACAGTGAAAGATTGTATACACCGGCTGCCGCGATTCCTCGCGGCGATTTCCCTGGCAGCGGCGCCCCTGGCCGCGCACGCTGCTGACACAGGCGGCAGCAAGGCGGCGCCGGAGCCCTACTACGACTGGCAGGTCGAGGATTTCGAAATCAGGGAACCGCTGGGCGGCCTGGTCGGGGTGCCCGAGCGGGGTGCGCGCATCGCCAGCGACCAGCATGCGGGCAACTGTTATGCCTGCCACGTGCTGCCGCTCGATGCCGATGAATTCTACGGCGACCTCGGGCCACCGCTGGCCGGCATCGCCTCGCGCCAGTCGCTGGGTATGATTCGGCTGCACGTGGTGGACCAGACGCGCTTCAATCCCGAAACTGTCATGCCCGGCTATTACCGCCGTTTTGAACAACTCAACCGCGTCGCGGAGAAATTTCAGGGACACACTTATCTGACCGCGCAGCAGATCGAGGACGTGGTCGCCTGGCTGGCAACGCTGCGCGTGGAGGCGGGGCAATGAGGCCGGGTATCGCAGGGCTGCTGCTTGCAGTGCTCGTGGCTGGCTTGCAACCTGCCGCTGTTGCTGAAACGCTGTCCGGCTACGCTTACCTGACGCCGGAAATGCAGGCGCTGCAGGAGGATGATTTTGGCAACCCGGGCCTGCTGACAGTCGACCAGGGGCGAATCCTGTTTGCGGCTGCCGGGGCCAACGGCCAGTCCTGCAGCAGTTGTCACGGAGATGACGGTGTCGACCTGGACAGCAAGCGGATTGCCAGTTACCCGGTTTACGACACGCGCCAGGATCGGCCGCTGACGCTGCGCGGCCAGGTGCTGCAATGCTGGACTGAGCGACTGGGAAACGCTCCGCTGGACTATGCCGATGAACGTGCCCTGCAGCTGGAAGCCTTCGTGCGCTACCGGGCACGCGGAGAAACGGTCGCCGTCGAGATCGATGCAGATATGCAGCCGTACTACGATGCGGGTGAAAAGCTGTACCGCACGCGCTGGGGCCAGGTCGATATCGCCTGCCACCAGTGCCACGATTACCATGCCGGGCGTACCTTCCGTGGCCAGGTCATGACCCAGGGGCAGTCCAACGGGTTCCCGGCGTACCGCTTTACCTCGGGCCAAACCGTCGGCCTGCCGGAGCGCATCACGGAATGCCTGACGAACCTGCGCGCGGAGCCATACCCCGCGGGGTCAGACGAATACACGGCACTCGAGGTCTACATGAGTGCGCGCAGCAACGGCCTGAAGATCGAGACGCCGGCAATTCGCTACTGAGCTGCAGCCCCGTTTGCGATGCCGTTTTCAACCTGTCGCGCCGAAGGATGGCGCTTGTGCCCACTGGGGTATTTATGCCCTTTAGGGTACTCCTACAGGTGCAACTCATGGGTGTAGGAGCGGTCACCCGACCGCGATGTCGTCATCAGGCAATCGCGCCGAAGGACGGCGCTCCTACAGGTGCAACTCATGGGTGTAGGAGCGGTCACCCGACCGCGATGTCGTCATCAGGCAATCGCGCCGAAGGACGGCGTTTATGCCCTTTAGGGTACTCCTACAGGTGCAACTCATGGGTGTAGGAGCGGTCACCTGACCGCGATGCTCTTGTTTATGCAGCTATCGGGTACTGCCGAGCGCTGCTAGCGTGCCGGGTATTGCGGCGGGTACGCGGGTCGGTAGTAGGGTTGCTGCCAGTTGGGCTGCTGCGGGTAGTAACCGTAACCGGGTGCACCATAGGGTGGTTGCGGCTGGGCCGGTTGGGCCGGCGGCGCAACCACGGCCGCGGGTTCCGGCTGCGCCGGTTCGGTAGCCGTTATGTCTGCGGGTTCCGGCGTTTCCATCTCTGCCTGCGCTGCCGGCACGGGTACTGAGTCTGTCGCTGCTGGCGCAGTGCTGAAGTCAGGCTCCCAGGAGGCAGGTGCGGCAGTGGTCCCGGCGGGTTGCGTCGGCGTGGCGGGGGCAAGTTCGTCACCGGCAGTTGTGTCGCCCTGTGTGGCAACTTCGTTTTCAACCCCGGGTGCGGTGGCAGCAGGCGCTGACGGGTTGCCTGGTTTTTCACCGACAACGGCGATGGCTTCCTGTTGCGGGATGTCATCCCAGCCGGCACTTTGGGCGCTTTCACGGTAACTGTCGGCCACCGGTGGCGCCGCAAAGTAGGTGTCGCGGTTATCCTGCCAGTAACGGTAACCGCTGTATGCCAGCAGGGCCAGAAACACCGTCATCACGATGGGCCGCACCGGCAGGCCACGCTGCTGTGCCTGTGCAGCAACGACAGCCCCGGTGCTTGCCGTTGCGGTTTCTGTCGCGTCTGCTGGTGCCTCGACGGGTGCTTGCGCATTCTCAGCGGCAGGCTGTGCCGGGCTGGTTTCGATTTCTGTCGCGGTGGTTTCCTGTTCGCCTGGTTTATCCTGCATAACGTTTGCTTCCTTCGTGATCGTGGGTTCACCGCCAGCGGCGGCCGGTGAAGTTGGCGTGCTTGCCTGCGGCGTTGCCGTCACTGCAGGCGCCTCCATTTCGGGGAGTTCCTCGAGCAGGTCGTCGCTGGTTTGTTCCGGGAGTTCGGTGATGGCGGGCCTTCCCGGTACGGGCTTTTCCACCCTGGCCAGCAGGGATTCTGCTTTTCTGGCCTGGTTGGCCTTGACGGCTTTCAGTGCACTGACGGCCTGCGCGGACATCCATGAGATCGAGCGCGGGTCTGCGCCTGTCTGGTTCGCCTCCTCCGGGAACAAGGCAGCGGCGGCAGCGGTGTCTGCAGCGGTCGCCTTGTTCCCGGCCGGGGACTCAACCTGTTTGGGCTGAGCGGTTTTCCCGTCGGCCGCCGGCGCTTTGCTACGGCTGTTTTTCGCAGGCTTGCCACGCGGCTTTGTCGAGCCGCTCCCGGCTGCCTGCCTGTTCCGCGATCCGGCCTTTTTACTCGCGGCCTTCTTTTTTGCGGCGGGTTTTCGGGTTGCAGCCTGCTTCACCGTCCCGGCCTTGCCCTCGTCCGGCGCACCGGCCAGTGCGTCCTCTGTCGCCGTACTACCCATAACCGCCTCTGGCAATATGCTTGCGCATGGAAATTCCCGCCATCATTCCCAAAATCGGCGCTTGTTTCAACCGGTGTGGCGGCGCGGCATTTATCCTTGCGTGCTGGGGCCGGGCCTACCTGTTGAAATCTATGGCGAAACAGGCCGTGCCGGGCAGTTGCTGGCAGTGGAAGCGGCACAGCAGGCTTATTCCGGTGACATCATGGCGAGCAGGCGACCCAGCCAGCCGTTCATGTACTGGCCGTATTCGAACAGCAGCAGGCCGGACAGAATCGCCGTGGCGCCAGCCCATACCTCTGCCTGCACCGGTTCTCCATTGAGGCCATGTCCCAGCAGCAGCGCAATGACCGGCGTGACGAGGGTGATCAGGGCGACCCGGGTCGCTTCCACGTGCCGCAGGACGTAGTAGTACAGCGCAAATCCGAGCACGGAACCTATGATGCCCAGATAAATGATCGACGCTGCGGTGCGGGCCGGTATCGCATGCGGCAGGGGTGTGCCCGACAGGTAGTACACGGCAAGCAGCAGCGGCACTGATACGGCCAGTCCGCCGATGGTCGTTGCCAGGGCAGGGATGTCCGCGCCTATCCGCTTGATGGCGACGGCGCTGGCGGAATAGGCCGTCACCGAGAACAGCATTCCGGCAATGCCGAGCGGGGCGGCCGCGCCCAGGGATTGGGCACCCAGCAGCATGATGGCAAGCCCGGCGACGCCCAGCAGTATGCCCGCGATGCGCGTGGGGGTCAGCGCCTGTTCGTCCAGCCAGGTACTGGCCATGATGCCGGTCACAATCGGTGCCATGCCGAACAGTACCGAAATCCAGCCGGAAGGAATGTATTGGGATGCCCAGTACACGGACAGCATGGCAAAGAACAGTCCGATACCGGCGGCCAGATAGGTGCGGCGTGCAGCGGCATGCCAGGGCAGCCTGATTCCCATGACCAGGGCGACCACCAGCCCCGCCATGACACCGAGCAGCATGCGGCTGGTAATACCGAACAGGAAGCCGACTTCCTGGCCACTCCATTGAATGGCGAGCGGCGTGGTTGACCAGATCAGGATCACTCCCACATAGGCTAACGGGATCGACATGTCATTACCTCTGGCTGCAACGAAAAAGGCCGCAGGGTTTGCACCGTGCGGCCTTTGGAAAAATAGCTGTTGTTAGGGATTAACGAACTATCTGATATTCATTCCGGCCACAGGTGCGGGCGACTGCGCCCATACTCGCAGTCGGCACACGGTAGCCATGAGGTGAAGATCAGAATAGCGGTTCATGCGGGGGAGTGTTTCAGATACGTGCGGGGCAGGTCAAGCCCCGGGGGCTGTTGGTCCGGTTCAGTATGGCTCCTTGACCAGCACGCGGATCTTTTCAATATCGCGGGTGTTGTAACTGAACGAATACGTGCCGTGGGTGTTGCGCTGCGCCAGCTGGAGCCGGTTCGCGCTTGCGCCGGTGAGCCGGTACTCCTTTTCCAGCACGCCCTTGCGGAGGATCTTGACGGTGGAGCCGACATAGTTTTTCGCATCCGCCAGCGGGATGGGTTTGTACTCCAGCCGGTAACGTTCCTGTTGCGGCTGTACCTTTTTGCTGATTGTCGACCGGCTAAGCTCTTCAGCGGCGCGGGCCTCGGCTTCTGCGGCCGCTTTCTTCTCGGCGGCAGCCAGCTCCGCTTCTTCCAGCTGGGCCAGGTGTCTGCGCACGACGTTGTATTGCTGCTGATCTTCCGGGTTCAGGCCTGCTTTTTCACTGAAGCTCAGGCTGGTGTGGATGAATGCCGTGGCCTCTTTCTTGCTCAGGCTTTGGGATTCCATCCCCTGCTGGACACGGCTGTAGGCCTGTACCAGTTCCCAGCCGCCCCAGCTGCTGAACAGGAGCAGGGCTAGTGACAAGCTGAGTGTGAACGTCGTCATATAGGCGAGAAACGGTTTCTTTTCGTCTGCCCAGTGCCGGACGCCGAAGAGGGATGCGCCGATGGGTGAAAGCAGCAGCACCAGCAAGCCCCAGACTGCATGTTTCCTGAATGCGCGGATGCTGAGCCATAACAGCGCCAGTAATGTCAGGATGCCGGACAGTTGGGTCAGCAGGGGCAATTGGTCCATGGTTACATTCCGGATTGATTTGTTATCGGGTTACGGCAAGTGTTGCGCCGGGCTTTATATCAATCAGCCCATCGGCGCTTTCAGCGGTGACTTGAGGGTGGCTGCTGCAACCAGCGATTGTCAGCACGGCTGATCTGTACCCGTGTCACACTTTCCCGCGGGCTGCAGTCGCTGGCGAGTTTCAGTAGTGGGGGGGTGGCCCGTCCTCACCTGGCGGGTTGATGTTCGCGGCAAACAGGGAGCGCAACTGCGCCTCGAGGCGTTCGATGGTCGCGGCCTGCCGGTTGACGCGTTGCTCCTGCTGCAGCAGGGTACGGGTCAGTTCATCTATCGCCGCTTCCTGGTGCATCAGGCGGGCTTCCAGTGATTCAACCCGGACATCCAGCTCTGTGTTGTTCATATCTTGTTGAATCCTCATGAGTTTATGGCTTTATGGAAACAGCCGCGGCTGCCTGCCCGGCCTTCTGCAGGGCGGCGTCGATGGTTGTTCCCCGGGCGAGCGCAACCCCCATGCGGCGCTGGCCATCGACATCCGGCTTGCCGAACAGGCGCAGTTGCGTATCCGGTTCCTGCAGGGCCAGTTCCAGGTTTTCGAAACTCACCTGCGAGGAGCTGGCGTTGACCAGGATCACGCTGGATGCTGCCGGGCCATGCTGCCGGATATTGGGAATCGGCAAGCCCAGGATCGCCCGCGCATGCAGCGCAAATTGCGACAGGTCCTGGGAAATCATGGTGACCATGCCGGTGTCGTGCGGGCGGGGTGAGACCTCGCTGAAGATTACCGTGTCTCCCTTGATGAACAGTTCCACGCCGAAAATGCCGCGCCCACCCAGTGCCGTGGTGATACGGGTGGCGATATCCCTGGCAACGCGCAGCGCGGTGTCGCTCATGGCCTGCGGTTGCCAGGACTGGCGGTAATCGCCCTCAACCTGCACATGTCCGATCGGTTCACAGAAGGCGGTCCCGCCGGCATGGCGCACCGTCAGCTGGGTGATTTCATAATCGAAGTCCACGAAACCCTCGACGATCACCTTGCCGGCACCGCTGCGGCCGCCTGCCTGTGCATACGCCCAGGCAGGTTCGATGTCGGCCGGCTGTTTGACGGTGCTTTGCCCCTTGCCGGATGAACTCATGATGGGTTTAACCACGCAGGGCAAGCCGATTTCGGTGATGGCCCGGTCGAATTCCGCGCGGCTGGCGGCAAAGCGGTAGGGCGAGGTCGGGATGCCGAGTTCCTCGGCCGCCAGGCGGCGAATGCCTTCCCGGTTCATGGTCAGGCGCGCGGCCCGCGCGGTCGGGATGACGGGGTAGCCTTCAGCCTCCAGTTCGACCAGGGTGTCGGTCGCGATGGCCTCGATTTCCGGCACGATGTAATGCGGCCTTTCCTGCTCGATCACGCGCCGCAATGCCGCACCGTCCAGCATCGACAGCGTGTGGCTGCGATGCGCGACCTGCATGGCAGGGGCATTGGCGTAGCGGTCCACGACGATGACTTCCACGCCCAGCCGTTGCAGTTCGATCACGACCTCCTTGCCGAGTTCGCCGCCGCCGCAAAGCAGCACCCGGGTTGCCGACGGACTCAGGGGGGTGCCGATTGTCGTCATCTTGCGTGGTTTCCTCTGGCTGGACTGAAGATGAGCTGTGAAGCATATAATGATAGCTACCCGCACTGTCAATTCGGCTGCCGTGTCACACAGGCAATGGCGGCAAGGAGCAACCGTGAAGAATCAGCCTGTTATCTATGCGCTTGTGGTCCTGCTGGGGCTTGCCTGCGGCAGGCCGCTGTATGCCGACTATCCCATTGAGGTCATTGAACTGCAGTCCCGTACCCTGGAAGAGGTCATTCCCGTGATCCGGCCACTGCTGGGCGCAAACGACAGCGTGACCGGCATGGGAAACCACCTGGTCCTGAAGGCACCGCCCGGGACTATCCTGCAGATCCGGCAACTGCTGGTGCAACTCGATCGGCCACCGCAGCGCCTGCTGATAACGGTCGGCAACCAGGGTGATGTTGCGCGCAGTTCGCGGGGTTATGACAGCAGCGCCGACATCCAGGTCGGGGATGGCCAGATCAGTATCAATTCGCCGGGAAGACCCGTCGATGAAACCCGCGCGCGTATCCGCCTGCACGACCGCACGGCGCAGCGTTCCAGTACGGCCAGCTACCAGGTGCAGACGCTGGAAGGCCGGCCTGCCTATATCAGCAGCGGCATGCGGGTGCCGGTGTCCGGGGTGGAGCGCTATTTTCATAATGGCGTTCCCTACGAGCGGCGGACCACGCAACTACAGGATGTCAGCGGCGGTTTCTACGTCGTCCCGCGACTGCAGGGAGACAGTGTCATGCTGGAAATCCTGCAGCATGACGACCGCCTGGGCCGGGCGCGGGGTGTGGTGAACACGCAAAGCACCGGGACGGTGGTGCGCGGCAGGCTGGGCGAATGGCTGCAACTGGGCGGGATCGATACCCGGGCTGACGACAGCCAGGGCGGGTTGGGTCGCAGCGTCTCGGCGCAAGGCAGCGAGATTCGCCAGATCAGCGTCAAGGTGGACTGCCTGGATTGTGGCATGCCAGGGCAGGGGAACGGCCTGCAAACGCCATTCCGGTATCGGCCGGAGTGAGCGTGGCGATGTGCGTCCTGCTACCGGGCATAATGCTACGTGGCTTCACCTGCAGCCGAACGCGGGGTAACGTTGCCCTTCACCGCAGGCAACCGGAAATCCGCAGATGCTGATGAACCTGATGAAAATCCCGCAGCTGTTGCTGCTGACGTTGTTCGTGTCGGGCATGCCGCTTGCGGCGGACGTCGTCCAGGGTACCAACGAGGAGACCGGGCTGCGCAAGTGGCAGCTGCTGGAGGGCAACCTGGAGATCGAGCTGGTGCAGCGCCTGCCGGACCAGACGCGGGGCTTTTTCATGGCGCGCGGGTTTTCCGCCGCGATTGCCGAAGAGATCGCCGTCAGCTGCATCTTCCAGACGATCATTCGCAATACTGGTGGGCCGGATGCTGGCGGGATGATCGGCATCGATCTGGCGCAGTGGCGCATCCTCCATGCAGGCGGGGAACAGGGCGTCAGGCTGAAGGAGCCGTGGATGGCGTCCTGGCCCGAGGGCACGGTCGGCGAGGCATCGCGGCTGGCATTTCAGTGGGCGCTGTTCCCGACGCAGCAGGAGTTCCTGGCTGACGACTATAACTGGGGCATGACTGCCTTCGGCCTGCCGCCGGGTGCGATTTTTGACCTCGACCTCGCCTGGCAGGTGAGCGGCAAGGCGCACAGCGCGCGCATTGAAGCAATCGAGTGTGCGCCGGACGTGGAGCGGTTGCGATGATGCCCGCGAGCCTGCAGCGGCTGCTGGGTTGCGTGCTGCTGCTGTTCATTGCCGGCACGCTGCAGGCAGGCCAGCGCCTGACGCCGCTGCCGGACGCCGTGCCTGCGCCTGACTTTGTGTTGCCGGATACCGATGGCAAGCTGCATCGCCTCTCGGATTATCGCGGCAAGACGGTCATCCTCAACTTCTGGACCACCTGGTGTCCGCCCTGCCGGGAAGAGATCCCGTCCATGAACCGCGCCTGGCAGCAGCTGCAACAGGAAGACGTGGTCATGCTGGCTATCAACATGGGCGAGGACGAGGACACGATTTTTGTGTTTACCGCGGATTACCCGGCGGAGTTTCCGCTGCTGCTGGATCGTGATGGCGCGGTGATCGCCGAGTGGCCGGTGAAGGGTCTGCCGACGACCTACATCATTGCACCGGATGGCAGCATTGCGTATCGCGCCATCGGCGGGCGTGCCTGGGATGACAGTGAAATCCTGGATGCGCTGCGCGCCCTGCAAAAACAGCGCTAGGGGGCCGGATGATTCGTGTCACTGTGTCAGGGGTGTGCAATGTGTGACATGCCAGCCCGGCCTCCCGCGCTGTCAACACCAGTATTGCGCTGCAGCCAGAATCAAACCGGGACCCCTGTCACGCTTCCGGGGGTCATGGCAATCCGCTGGCAGGACGCTGTCGACTGACAAGGCCTGCTGTGCGATGCGCCAGCCTGTTCCGGCCAGGGAAACCCGGAACAAGTCCCGGTTCGTCATTCCGGCGAAAGCCGGAATCCATAAAGATCGACAACCTGGTCCCCGGCTTCCGCCGGGGTGACGACTTGTTCAGTATTTCCCTGATGCGGGGCCAGGCTGTCGATCCAGCTTTCGCTGGTGATGCGGGTCAGTTCCAGTACCGCGTTCGGGAATAGCCCGCCCGCCAGTATCAGTGTTCCCAGTACCAGTATGACCGCGAGTTCGCGCCGGCGCAGGTCGACGGCCTCGATCACGGCCGTGTTATGCATGGGGCCGAGGAAGGCGCGGCGAAACATCCCAAGAAAATAGGCGGCACCCAGCACCACGCCGGCAAGGGCGGCGAGCCCTGCACCGGTATGGGTATCCAGCGCGCTCAGGATCAGCAGGAACTCTGCCGGAAAACCGCTGGTGCCCGGGACCCCCATGCCGGCCAGTCCGAACAGGAAAAATCCGGCAGCAAGCAGCGGCATGCGCTGCGCCACGCCGCCAAGGCTGACGATGTCGGTTGACCCCACGCGGTGATGCAGGAAACCGGCCAGCAGAAAGATGCCGCCGGCCACGATGGTGAAATTCAGCAGCTGGAACAGTGCGCCCTGGATGCCCTGCAGGGTGAAGGCAGAGATCCCCAGCAACACCAGCCCGACATGGCTGAGGCTGGAGAAGGCCAGCATGCGGCGCAGGTTGGTCTGGCTGAGTGCCATCAATGCCCCGTAGAGGATGCCGACGACGCCCAGCCCGGCGAGCAGCCAGTGGAATTCCTGCGCCGCTGCCGGTGCCAGCGGCACCGCGAAACGGATCAGGCCGTACACGCCCAGCTTCAGGCCGGTCATGATCGCCGCGATGGACGCAGGTCCCTCCATGGCGACCGTCGGCAGCCAGGTATGCAGCGGGAATACCGGTGCCTTGACGGCGAAGCCCAGCAGCAGCAGGAAAAATACGGTGGTCTGCAGCTCCGCAGGCAGGGGGGCGGCAAGCAGCTCGGGATAGGAGAACATCAACGTGCCGGTCATGGCCCCGGCGGCCGTGTCGGCGTGGTTGAAGGCCAGCAGCAGGAAGCCGAACAGCAGCGGCACGCCGCCCGTCAGCATCATCAGGGTGTACTTGACCGCGGCGTAACGGCGGTGCGGGCCGATCCCCCAGAGGCTGATCAGGAAAAAGGTCGGTATCAGCGTCAGTTCCCAGAACAGGAAGAACAGGATGGTGTCCAGCGAACAGAAGATGCCCAGCGTCGCGCTTTCCAGGATCAGCAGCAGGGTGTAGTAGAGCCGGGGCAGGGTGCGCACGCTGGTCCAGGACGCGAGGATGACACCGATGAACAGCAGCACGGTCAGCGGCAGGAACAGCACGGACATGCCGTCCACGCCGATCAGGTATTCGATGTTCAGGGAGGGAATCCATGAGTGCTGCTCGACAAACTGGAAATCGCCGGAGGTATGGTCGAAGCGGATGACGATCAACAGGGTGAATGCCAGGTCGAGCAGCGCCGTCAGCAGGGCGATCCAGCGGGCCCTGGCCGGATTCGGCGCCAGCCAGATCAGCCCGGCGCCGATCGGCAGGGTCATGATCATCAGGCTCAGCAGTGGAAGTTCGGTTTCAGACATAAGCATCAATGCGTGTTCGCTGGCATGCCGCCGTTGTGCAGGTCGCCGGCGTACAGTTCCACCAGCCCGTCAAAGGAATGCTCCAGCAGGCCAAGCCAGGGATGCGAGTAGAACCCCGTCCCCAGCAGGACCAGGATGATCAGTCCCGCGATGCTGCGTTCCATGCGCGTCGGCGGTTCGATTTCACGGCCGGCCTCACTCTCCGGCACGGGCGCCAGGAAGGCGCGCTGGAAGGCCCACAGCAGGAAGGCCGCTGCGACCACGTTACCGAGCGCCGCGGCAATGGTGACCATGGCGCCGAATTCCAGGATGGCGGCTTCCAGCATCAGGTGCACGGCGTCGAAGCCGGGTGTTCCCGGCATGCCGATGATGGACAGGCCAGCTACCAGGAAGGCGATGCCGATGACCGGGAGGTTTCCAAACAGTCCGCCCAGGCGTGGCAGAATGAGGGTGCGGGTGCGGCGAAACACGAAGCCGGACATGAACAGCAGCCCTGCGGTTGCGGTGCCGAAGGTGGTGGACAGCAGGATACTGCCCTGCAGCGCGGTCTGGCTGAGACTGAACAGGCCGATCACCAGCACGCTGGTATGGCTGATGACGGCAAAGGCCAGCAGCCGCCGCAGGTTGACCTGCATCAGCGCCAGCGTCGCCGCGTAGAAAATACCGGTAAGGGCAAAGGCTGCCACCCATTCATGCCAGCGCAGGACCGCGTCCGGCAGCAGTGGAAACACGAACCGTACCAGGGCATACACGCCGGTTTTGAGGCCGAGCAGGAAGACGCCGGCGACGGCGATGGTGCCGTGTTCTGCAACCAGGGGCAGCCAGCCGTGCAGGGGAAACAGCGGAATGCGAATTCCCAGGCCGTAGAACAGCAGGAAAAAGATGACGCTCTGGATTTCCAGTGGCACCGTCTGCAGCGACAGTTCATGCAGGTCAAAACTCCACTGCCCGCCGCTGGCGTCCGCATGGTTCCAGCCCAGCATGAAGGTGCCCGCCAGCAACAACAGCAGGCCGATTCCCATGAACTGCAGGTAGCGCTGCATGGCTGATTCATCCTGCGGCGCCTTGGCCCAGCGCTGCAGCAGGTAGGCAATCAGCACCAGTTCCACGGCGGACAGCAGGGTGAACCACAGCAGATCCTGGGTCACGAACATGCCCTGCAGCGTGGCCTGGATGGCAAACACCATGGCCAGGAAGGCGGAAGAATTCGCCAGCTGCCGTACCTGTGCATACAGCACGACCAGCAGCGAGATGACCGCCGTCAACAGCATGAACAGCACGCTCATGCCATCCACGGCGGCGTGATAATCCAGGAACGGCAGCAACGGCAGGCGCTCGGCCAGTTGCAGGGATGCGTTGGTGGCATCGAACAGCCGGTACAGGTCACAGGCCAGCAGGAACTCGGCCAGCGACAGGCCGATGGCGACCGGATACAGCAGGCGTTTGCCGCGCAGCAGTGTCAGCAGCAGGACCGCTGCCAGCGGCAGCAACTGCAGTGTCGCCAGCACGGGGTAGCCCGCCTGCGCTGTCCAGTGGAGTTCGCTTATGTTCATGTCACAGGATCACGATAAAGGTGATGACGATGAGCAGGATCAGGTAGCGGGGTTCGCTCAGCAGCACCTCGACCTTGGCCAGGACCGTGCCGAGTCGTTGCACCAGGTTGAAAACGCCGACATCCCCGCCTTTCAGCACCAGGTGTTCCTCGAACCAGTGCAGCAGTGCGGCGACCGCTTCCAGCAGGCGGCCGATAGCGCCGCGCCCGTGACCGACATCGCCGCTGTCGCCGACTACCCGCCCGGTTCGCCCGTGGCGGAAGGCTTCCCACTGTGCCAGCGAGGATACCGCGCTGGCCGAGCCGGGCAGGCCGACCAGCCGGTTTACCACCTGCTGGTCGAATGCCTGCGTGTCCTGCGCCAGCTGGCGGGTCGGCCTGACCAGCAGCCAGTCCGCCACGTTGTCCAGCCAGAAACGTTGCAGCGTCGCCGTATACAGCCACTTCTGCCGCCGCAGCCAGCCGGGTACGGCACGCGACGGGCGGCCATCCGTGAGGTGCATCAGGGCGGGGGCGCTGAGGAACTGGTAGGCGCGCCAGGACGCGTGCGCCGCCAGGTGCCAGGCCGCGAACGTGAACCAGCCCAGGCCGCAGGCCAGGAACATCAGGCCGGTTTGGCCGATGGTCGCGAACATCAGGGCACTCTTGACGTCCGTCTGCACCAGGCTGGCAAGAAAACCGTACAGGGCCGTGGCGCCGCCGAGCAGCACCAGGGTCATCATCAGTACCGGGACCTGCTGCAGCAGCGGTTCCAGTCTTATCACCAGGTAAACCCCGGCATGCACCATCAGGGCGCCGTAGAAAACCGCGCTGGACGGGGTGGGTCCCTCCAGCGCCCGGGTGATCCACGGGGTGAAGGGAACCTGCGCCGACTTGACCAGCGCCGGTAGCAGGAAGGTCGCCACGATCAGCCCGACCTGCAGCATTTCCAGGTTATTGCTGCAGGCGAGGATGGCCGGCCATTCAACACTGTTAAGCCAGAACAGGGACAGTGACAGCGCGATGATGAACCCCGCGTCACCGATGCGGTTGGTGACGAAGGCGCGGCTGGCATTCACCGTTGCCACCGGGCGATCCAGTGCGAACGCGATCAGCAGGTAGGAGCTGACGCCGGCCAGCTCCCAGCCAATAAAGGTAAACACGGCGTTGCCGGCCAGCACGATCAGTAGCATGGCGGACATGAACAGGCACAGCAGCATGAAGAAGCGCTGGAAGCCGGCCTCGCGATGCAGGTAATTGATCGAGAAGCGCAGCGTCAGCAGGGAAATCAGTGCCACCAGTGTGGCCAGCGACAGCCCGAGTGCATCCAGGTTGAAAGACAGCTGCACCACATAGTCGCCGCTGTGCAGCCAGATGCCATGGCTGATCTGGCCGGGGACGCCGTGCAGCAGGGCGAACCCGTCGATGCCCAGCAGCAACAGCAGCGCCAGCACCGCCGCGGTGCTGGCGAGGCCGGCGGTGAAGCGTTCTCCGGCCTCACCCCGGTTCCAGCCGCTGATGTACCCCAGGCCGATGCCGGCAGCGGCCAGCAGCGGCAGTGCGGGGACCAGCCAGGCAAAGCTATCCATGGGTGCCTCCGGTCTCGATCAGGGCAGGCGTCAGCGGCTCCGAGTGGCCCCGGTACCAGTCGGGGGAGCGGGCCACCGTGGGCAGCCCGGAGCGTTCGCCCTGCCAGGGTATGAAGCCGACACCCGGTTTGAAGATATGGATGGCATCACTCTGCGGGTCCTTGGCAGCCAGCAGCAGCCAGCCGTTGCCGATGAGTTCCTGCAGCGGCGGCTGGCGCTCGTAGATCCGGGTGAGAATCTCGGTGCTGGCCTCGACCACGACCTGCAGGCGCATCGCCTCGTGGATCTCGATCATCTGCTTCGGCAGTCCCGTGCGCAGGTCGGAGCCGGTGCCTTCCATGACGCCGAACAGGCCGGTGACATTGTGGGTGACCTTGCTGCCGCAGCCGTACTGCTCGTTGTTCACCGTGGAGAAGTAGTACTCCAGGTTGATGCCGGCACCGACCGGTCCGGCCGCCAGCAGGATGGCCTCCAGGACTTCACCCTCCGGGTCCCGGGTCGGGTCGTAGGAAATCAGGAATACCCGCCGGTCGAAGAAGGCGCCCCGGGTGACGGAGCGCCGCCCGATCAGGGCGGCGGCATTGGTGGCATGTCCCAGTTCCGGGCGCGCCTGGCTGAAGTCGAAGGCGCGACCGATGATGTGGCGCAGGGCGCGTTGCGGCGTGGGATTCCTGGGCGCGGAGGCCAGCCGCCGCGCACGTTCGTGCGCCGAGCCGAGCACCGCGATATCGAGGTCCCGGCGCAGCTGCTCGAAGTCCGGTGCCAGCGACGGCGGCACTGCCTCCGTGTCGTACCAGGTGATGGCTTCGTCGCAGGTGTTGTGTTCCGCGCCGAGGAACCAGGTATCGGCCGGGATCTCGACGCCGCGTTCTTTCAGGGCGGCGCGGATTTCCGGACGGTTGGCCATGGCGGCGAACACCCGCGCATTCGGTCCCCCGTGGCGGCCGCTGCAGGCGCCGCAGTCATAGGCTGCCAGGTGCGGGTTGTTCTGGCTGCCGGAACCATGCCCCATCATGACGACCAGCGGCGCGAATCCGGATTGCAGCCCAATGGTCCGCAGGAAGCCGTACACCCGGTCGGCCTGCTCGGTGTCCGTGAAGCCGAGGCGCGGCTGTTCCGGCGTGGCCGGGGTGTCGTCCTGGCTGGTCAGCGTCAGCCGGGTGGGGACTTCCAGGTCATAGCCGCGGCGCAGCTTCTCCGCCAGCCGACCCATCTGCAGCGGCGCCAGCACTTTTGCAACCAGTACTGCCAGTGTGGCCGGTGCCGCCAGCAGGATCAGCATCCCGGAGACCAGCAGGTTGCGGCGGGTTTCCTGGTGCAGCAGGCCTTTCACGGCGAGGCGCCTGCGGCGTCGCGCGCCGTGGCGCGCCGCAGGCGCCGCCTGATCCGGGGCAGCCTGCTCGCGAATTTCGTGGGACGGGGTCACGACGACCGGGCACAGCAGTGTTACCTCGCTGTCATCCAGGCCGCGCCAGTAGATCGGGACCCCGAAGAAGCCGGCAGCGCCCAGGGTTTCGATGCGCGGGTTGTGTTCCTCCAGGTGCCGGCGAAAGCCTTCCTCGCGGTCATCCATGCAGAACACTACCTGGCTTTCCGGGCGGCTGTCGCGGATCTCCCAGCGGCCGCGACCCTGGTTGTTGACCAGGGCATTGAACAGCTGGTCGCGATAGTGGTTCTCGTAGGCCTGCAGCCAGAGGAAGCCGGACCGCTCCGCGTCGAGCTGGTCGAGGCAGGCGAACACGCGGTGCAGCGTGGCACGGTCCAGGCCGCGCAGGTCGGCGCCGCACACGCCAAGGTGCTGTGCCAGCCGGAACAGTCGCCAGCCATGGTCATAGACATTGAAGCTGCCGGGGCCGTCGATGGCGACACTGTGACGCCAGGTAATGATCATGTGGGCCAGGTGCAGCCACTGTGCCGGGTCGGTGCCGCACAGGGTGGAACAGTTGAGCAGGCGCTGCGCCTGGGTCACCAGGTACTCCGGCAGGTGCCGGTTGTACACCATGTAGCGCACCAGGAATTCGGCGTGGTTGTGGCGGAAGTACCAGCGGATGACATCGAAGCTCGCCTCGATCATCCACAGGCGGCGGCAGAGGCGCTGTGCAAACAGATGTTCCAGCACCAGCCGCACCGCCAGGTAGTCCGTCATGTCGACCCGTACCTGGTCGAGTCCGGCGTAGCCCGGGCGGTTATGTCGCCACAGGAACATCCCTGACCAGCCGGGCAGTTCCAGTGCCAGCCGTTCCAGGTAGGCTTCCCACTGGTCCTCGGGCAGGCCCAGCCACTTGAGTTCGATGACGACGGTGTCCAGTGGATCGTCCGGCAGGGCGTCGATGTTGTCCTGCCAGTCCGGCAAATCGTCGAACACCCAGGCCAGGTCCCGCATCGCGCTCTCACGCCACACGGCATAGAAGCCGTGCTCCCGGTCCGGCGGGGTCCAGGCCGCGACGCCCTGGTCGAGGAATGCGCCGACGTGGCGGATGAGCAGCGGCCGCATGGCCTCCATCAGGTCTTCGCCGCTTACCATCCTGAGGAGGCCGGCGAGAGTCAGCTGCCCCCCGGTCTGTTCGAACAATTCATCCAGCAGCTTGCCCGCTTCGCGGTCGACCAGGCGGTCCATCAGCAGCTGGCCGGTCCCGCTGTGTTCCTCTTCCGTTACAACCTGTGACAACAGCGCCTCGGCCTTTTCCGGGGGCAGGTCCAGCAGTTCCTCCGGATGCAGCAGAAAGTGATCCAGCCCCAGCACGTGCAGGCAGGTGGTCCACAGGTCGCCGATCGCGCCGGGCGCGTCGGGTTGTCCCTGTTCCCGTGCGGCCTGCAGCAGGCGCTCACGACTGGCCGCGTCCACGTCCGGCTGGAACGCGGCCAGGGCGGCGCCTTCCTCGATCTGCCAGTTGAGCTGACAACCGGTCACCGGCCCGATCGGGTGCACCAGGGCGTTCAGGAGGACATCGCGCCGGTATACGTCGGCGCCGGCGGTGGTGGTGAACAGCACTTCACCGGCCTGCAGCGCGGGGTCGGCATCCAGAACCTGCTCGAGATCGGCGCGCGTGACGCGCCCGTTCCGGTAGCAGTCGCGAAACGCTTCCGCCGGCAGGTAGCCGTAGGCGCCCGTCACCCGGTGTGCTGCCGCTACAGCCTCGGGAAACGGCAGGTGCTGGAATCCGTGCAGGGTGTTGTGATGCACGAAATCCCGGATCGCGGCCTGCCCGGGCAGGACGTGTTCAAAATGCGCAATTGCCGCGCGCAGGCGCGCGTGCATGTCCGGGGATGGTGTCTGCCGTGTGTCGCTCATGCGGGTCAGCTCCCCGGAATCCCGCTGATGGCGCTGCTCAGGTGCGCGATGGAAGCGGCCATCAGGTCAAGCGCCGGCCGCGGAATGATGCCGAGCAGCACGATGCCGGCGGCGAGCACGCCGGCGGCCGTCAGTTCCATCGGCTGCAGGTCCTGCAGGTCCCGCATGCGGTTGTGCACCGGCCCGGTAAACAGCCGGCCGATGGTGCGTACCGAGTAGGCCGCCGTGATCAGCATGCCGACACTCACCAGCAGGACGAGCCAGCCCCAGGTCTCGTAGGTGCCGATGATGGCGTGCAGTTCCGCGATGAAGCCGGCGGTGCCCGGGATTGCCATGCCGGCGAGCAGTGCCAGCGAGGTGAAAAAGGCGAAGCGCGGTGTGACCTGTACCAGTGAACTGTAGTCATTCACGTCGCGCGTATGGGTGCGCTCGTACAGCAGGCCGATCAGCAGGAACAGGGATCCGGCGACCAGTCCGTGGGCCAGCATTTGCATCAACGCGCCGGTGAGGCCGGCGATGTTGAGCGCGGCGATACCCAGCAGCACGATTCCCATGTGGCTGATCGAGGAATACGCGATCATGGCCTTCAGATCGGTCTGGCGCCAGGCCAGCATACCGCCGTAGATCAGGCTGAACAGGGCCAGTCCGGCAAGCAGCGGCTGCAGCGCCAGGATGGCATCCGGCAGCAGGGTGGCGGCACGAATCAGTCCGTAGGAGCCCATCTTCAGCAGGATGCCGGAGAGCAGGATGGAGATCGGGCTGGGGGCCTCGACATGCGCCAGCGGCAGCCAGCCATGCAGCGGGAAAATCGGCATCTTCACCCCGAAGCCCAGCAGGAAGCCGAGGAAGATCACGACCTGGGTGTGTACCGGCAGTTCCCTGGCGCCGCTGGCCATCGAGGCCATGGCGAAGGAGTGTCCCGGGGTGACGTCAAACAGCATCAGCAGGCTGATCAGCATGAAGACCGAGCCGCCCATGGTATAGAGCACGAAGTTCAGCGAGGCCTGGTGGCGGCGGCGTCCGCCCCAGCCGCCGATGAGAAAAAACAGCGGAATCAGGGTCAGTTCCCAGAGCAGGTAGAACAGGGTCCAGTCCTGGGCCATGAACACGCCGAGCATGGCGGTTTCCAGCAGCAGCACCAGCACGTAGTACCACTTGGCCCGGTCGCGGATGTTCGCCGAGGCAAGAATCGCGATGAAGGTCAGCAGGGTGGCCAGCAGCACCAGCGGGAAGGAAATACCATCGACGCCGAGGGAAAAGGATGTCCCCAGGCGGGGGTTCCACGGGGTTTCCTCGACGAATTGCAATGCCGCGGTGCCGCTGTCAAAGATCGTCAACAGGCCCCAGGAATAGCACAGGGCTGCCGCGGCGGCGCACAGGGCAACCGTGCGGATGGCGCGTGCGAGATGCGCCGGCAGCAGGGCGATCACGATGGCGCCAAACGCCGGCAGCAGCAACAGCGATGTCAGCAGGTGCATGGCATGCTTTCAATAGAACCCGGTATGGAAACGTTGCTACCGGGTCCAGGTGGGCTCAGCGGGTACAGTCAGGCAGCCCGGTAGGGGGTCACGATTCAATCGGGAAAAATAGCATAGCTGTGCCGGAGAGTCATCCGCAGTGCGGGTTCCCGGCACAGCATCCAGGGACAGATACCTTGACTTGGCGGGGATTTCGTCCCGCTGTACGCAGACGGAATATCCCTATGGTGATAGCAGCATCTGGATCAGCAGGCTGATGTCGCGGGCATTGATAAGGCCGTCAGGCGTGCCCAGGTCGCAGTGCGCCAGTTCCAGTGCCCGCGTCGTTTCCAGTCCGAGCGCCAGGCGTATCGCGACCGTCAGGTCACCCGCATTGAGCATGCCGTCCGGGGCGCCATAGGGCGCCACGTCGCCGTCTGCCAGGAGCGGCCAGCTGGCCGGGTCTTTGGGGTCGGCACCGTTGGCCACTTCAAGGCCGTCCGGGAGCAGGTCGCCGTCACTGTCCGCCAGGGTGGCGTTGGTGCCAAGGGTTTGCTCGCCATCGACGAATCCGTCCATGTCGCTGTCCACGCCCTGGGGATAGGTGGCGGTGCTCACGACGCCGCTGCTGCCGTCGACCAGGCCGTCGCCGTCGGTGTCGACGCTGGTGTGGCTGGTGCCAAGCACGTTGATCTCCCAGGCATCGGTCAGGCCGTCGCCGTCGCTGTCGAGGCAGTCGGGGTCGTTGCTATCGATCAGGGCGTCACAGTCATTGTCCTCGCCGTCGGCACAGCTGTATTCGACACCCGGTTCCGTTGGCGTGCAGGCAGACGGGTCACAGTCGATGTAGCAGCTGGCGGGAGTCTCCGCGCCCTCGCAGAGCTTGTCGCCGCAGCAGGCCGAGACCCGCGCGGTGACCCGGCAGAACCGGTTGGCGCTGGAGTCGATACAGCGGTTGTCGCTCACGTCGGTACCACAGCCGATGTTGTTGGTGCCACCGGTGGCACCGCAGCAGAACTGCTTGCCTGCGGAACCGCTTTGCTTGCCGGCGCAGTCGGCCGGGCAGGTCAGGCAGTTCTCGCCATCGCCGCCCTCGCACAGGCCGTTGCCGCACAGGGCGCCGCTTGACTGCCCGCAGTCGGCCGGGCAGCTGATGCAGTCCTCGCCCGGGTCGCAGCTCCCGTTGACCGTACAGTGCGCCGGGTCGTTGGTGGCCTGGAACTGCCGCATCATTTCGTGATCCTCGTGATCGAGGAGGTGGCAGTGCTGCGGGAAGCGCCCGAGGTAATCCTCGAAGTCCATGATGATGCGGGCCTTGGCATTGGCCGGAATTCGCACGATGTCCTTCCAGGTATTGATCTCCCACGGCTCCAGCGGGATCGGCTGGCCGGTGGTCAGGTCGGTCTTGTCGAGGATCTGGAACTTGACCAGGTGCACGTGCATCGGGTGCATGGAGTTGGTGGGGTTCTCGAACTCCCAGATCTCGCGGGTGCCGAGGACCGGGAATTCGGACAGGTCATCCCAGTGCTCGCCGATCACGTTGCCATCAGGGCCGTCCAGGGACTGGACCAGCCACTCGTTGATGCTGCGCCCCGGGTCGTTGGAGCAGGATGCCGTGACCTTGGCCAGGCGGAAGTGGCGGGTGCCGTGTGCCGAACTCTCCGGCAGCGGCGTGACCGGGCGCAGCACGGGTGACACGTTGCCGGTGTAGCCGGTCTGGCCGGTCACGATGAACTTCATGACGTTCGGCAGTCGCGGCGGTGTCGGTTCGTCGTTGCGCAGGATGATCTCCGTACCGGCCGGGAACCCGGCGAAATCGACCACCACGTCCATGCGCTCGGCCGGGGCCTGGATGCCGATGCTGTTACCGAGGTTGACGGGGCCATCGATCAGGCCAAGGTCGGTGCCGACCAGCGTGAAGCCCGGATCGTTGCCTGGCTGGGTGATGTTCTCCATCCGCAGGCTGTACTCGCGCGACTGCGAGCCATTCAGCAGGCGGAAGCGGTACTTGCCCTGGTCCACGTTGAGGTAGGGCCAGACCTTGCCGTTGACCACGATCTTGTCGCCCTTGAAGGCATCCTCCAGCTGGGCGTTGTAGAACAGCGAGCCGTCCTCGTTGAAGCTGCGGTCCTGGATCGCCATGCCGATCTCGTACGGGCCGCTGGGCAGGCCGAAGGCATTGCCCGGACCCAGGGTGTCCTCGCCGTCTGCGATCAGGTAGAAGCCGGCCATGCCGCCGTAAACGTTCAGCCGGGTGATGCCCAGCGCGTGGTCGTGGTACCAGACGGTGGCGGCATCCTGGTTGTTGGGATACTCGTAGACGTCGGTCTCGCCCGGCAGGATGTGGTACTCGGGCTGGCCGTCGACGCGGGCCGGCACGTGGCCGCCGTGCAGGTGGGTGACGACGCGCTTGGACTTGCCCCAGTCGTTCGGGCCGTGGGCGCAGGTATCCACTTCCAGCAGGTTGTTGCCACGGTTACCGCCGCCGCCCGCAGGCAGGTTGTTGACGTAGGTGACCTCGATGGGCTGGTCCTTGACGGCGACGATAGTGGAGGCGGGCCAGGCGCCGTTGTAGGTCCAGAGTGTGGTGGACGGCAGTTCGGGATGCACGCTCTGTGTCGTTTCCTCGACCGAGACGGTGTACTGCGGCACGCCGTCGGCACGGGTGCCGGTCGATGACAAAATCGGCGGGATCGGCAGCGGCTCGACGAACGGCGTCAGACCGCAGTCAACGTTGCCGTTGCTGCAGCCGCTGCTGGCGCCCTGGAAAGTACCGCCGGCGGTTTCGCAGACCAGCCGGTCGATATTGTCGGAGCAGCTTTCATCGAGGTTGCAGCAGGCGCCGCTGGGCTGCGGGCAGAGGTTGGGTTCACAGGAAGTGACGCCGGGCAACGGGGTGTCCGAGCACTGGCCAGCAACCGTGAGCGAGCAGTCGCCGTCGGCCTCACAGCATGCTTCTACGGGGCCGGTCGGCGTAAAATCCACGACCAGTGCCGGCCTGGAAACCCCTTCACGGCTGTCGAAGCGGCGTGCCGTGGTGGAACTGGTCTCGGCATCAATCAGGATCCAGCCATGGTTGGGAAGGTTGCCGTCCAGCCAGCCCTGCACGTCGTCGACCATCTGCTGGGTGCTGGGCCAGACCGGTGCCGTGTCATTGACCAGCGTACTGCCGCTGGCGGTCGCGTTGTAGTCACCCCCGGGAGTGCTCCAGGTTGTCGTGTTGTGCAGCGCGGAATTCCAGGTGGCCGCACCCGTGGCAGCGGGCTCACCCTGGCCGCCGCCGCGTACCCCGCAGCCGTTGATGCCTTCGCCCCAGGCCGTGGTGATCCGGTGCAGCGACATCGGGGTAGCCGCGTGGTTGCTGCCGCGGGTGACGCTCATGCCGAGCGAAACGCTGTTGATGGTGGAGCCGGGCGGGATACTGGAGAGGTCGAATTGCAGCACGGCCCGCCGCGCGACATTGTTGTCCGTCATGCCGGCGAAGAGGGAATCGCAGGTACCGGAGCTGTTGTCCGGGAGTTCCTCGGCCAGGGTGTTGTCCTGGCTGGGGAAGATGGTCGCGGTCGCCGACCAGACTGCCGTGGAGGTAAAGGCCAGCATGATAGAGGCCACGAAGGCGCGAAGCAGCCGCGTGCTGTTTGCTGGCATGGTGTGATATCCCCCGATATCGATATTTTTCAGCGGAGCAGTTTGCCCCGTGAATAGTGCATCTTTATAAGGGCAGTGTTTGCCCGGATTTAGACTTTGTCAAGATTTCAGGTGGCACAGGCGGGGCGGACAGGGAATCCGGGCTACGCATCTTTTGCCGCTGCTTCACTCCCCGGCGTGGTGGCGGCGCCAGCGGCGGGCGATCCAGTAATCCAGGCTGACGTAGTTGCCAGCGCCCGCGAAGAACAGGACCAGCAGCATGATGAAATAGGTGGCGGCGAACTCGATGCCGTTGTTCAGCACGACAAAACTGCCGTTCCCGGTTAACCAGTCGTAGTTGCCGTGTTCCTGCAGGATGGACTTCGCCACATCCAGCCGTTCAATGGCACCCGCGGTGCGTTCGGTGGCGAACAGGCCGCTGCCTTCGGCAATTGCCAGCCAGCCGTTTTGCCAGTGGACGGTGACGGCCGCGATGATCATGGTGAACATCAGGGGCAGGGAGATCCAGCGCACGGCGAGCCCGACCAGCAGCAGGATGGCGCCGAAGTATTCGGTCCAGGCTGCCAGCCAGGCCATGAGTTCGGGGAGCGGCAGTCCCAGGCCCCATTCCGGGTTGCCGAACCAGTCGATGATGTCCTGCTTCGGCCGGAAGCTGCAGGGAGCCGCGTCATTGCCGAGGCAGTCCAGCCCGGCATTCTCCAGCTTCTTGCTGCCGGCCATCCAGAAGATCGGCACCAGGTAAAGTCGCAACGCCAGCGGTGCGAGGAAATCGATGGCGCGGGTTCTGTCCAGCAGGTCTTGCAGGCTATTCAGAAGACCGGTCATGAGATGCTCCCTGTTGTGGGTGATTGCCTGGCGGACCGGTGACGGGCTTAAACCCGCAGCGTTCCGGTCAGTATCTGTTTTTGCAGCAGGTTGTGCATGATTTCAGCGCCGCCCCTGATGACGACGTCCGGTTGCGGATGTGCCATCTCTGTCGCGACCCGCTGTAGCAGTTCGGTGCCTGTCAGCCTGGCGTCTGAGTCGATAAGTTCCAGCAGGCGCTTGGTCACGCTGTTGATTTCCAGGAAACCGACTTCATCGTCCCGGTCGCGGTACACCACCAGGCAGGTCGGACTATCACCGGGCTGATCCGGCTGGTAGTCCGGCCCGATCCTGTGGACCGGGTATTGGTAGGCCAGGTGCCAGGCGAGTGCTGACAGCACCGGGATGCCGTTCAGCAGGTCACCGTCCCGATCCACCTGCTCGGGGACGGCGGGTGACTCGGCAATCGACAGCGCCAGTTCGACCCATTCATAGTGAGCCAGTTCGAACAGGAACGGCGGGTCAGCGGGATTGCCGGCGCGTTCGTTTTCCAGCCAGTTGAGGAATTCGCGGGGAATCTCGTGGAACAGCGGTGTCCGGGATTTGTGGCGGGAGAAATACTCGCGCACCAGGGCATGCCAGTCCGCATCACTATAGATCTCGCGCAGCACCGGGAAGGTGCCGCTGATAAAGCTTTCCACGTTGTTGTAGAACAACTCGCGGTAGATTTGCATGCGCCGGTCTTCGATGTCTTCCGGCGCGGAATTGTTCTGCGGGTCGCGAATGTTCGCGGCAAAGGCATACTGCCTGCGGCTGAATTCAGGCATGGATGCCATGGGTGATGTCCTCCCGGCCTTGCGAACCGCGCCACTTCGACTGCAGTGCGGCGATCTGTCCGACCTCTGCCAGCAGTTCCGGCAGCGGCGGGATGTTGAAGTCGCGTTCCAGCAGCGTCGGGACCACGCCAAAATGCGCATAGGCCGTTTCCAGCAGCGACCACACCGGGTCGATGACCGGTGCGCCGTGGGTGTCGACTTTCAGATCCTCGGCCTCGTCATAATGGCCGGCGATGTGGAAGTAGACGATGCGTTCCGCAGGCAGTGCCTTGAGGAATGCCTCTGCATCGTAACGGTGATTGATACTGTTCACGTAGATGTTGTTGACGTCCAGCAGCAGGTCGCAGTCGGCTTCCGCGAGCACGGCGTTGATGAAATCGATCTCTTCCATTTCCTTGCCCGGTGCCGCGTAGTAGGAGACGTTCTCCATTGCGATGCGCCGCTCCAGGATATCCTGCACGCGGCGGATGCGGCCGGCGACATAGTGCACCGCTTCCTCGGTGAACGGGATGGGCATCAGGTCGTAGAGGTGGCCGTCATCACTGCAGTAGCTGAGGTGTTCGGTGTAGCAGCGGAAATTGTGCTCATCAAGCAGGCGCTTGAGCCGGTGCAGAAAGGTTTCATCCAGCGGGGCCGGACTGCCGATCGAGAGCGACAGGCCATGGGCCGCGAAGGGATAGCGCTCGGTGAAATCCCGGAATTGCTTGCCGAGCTTGCCGCCGATGCCGATCCAGTTCTCCGGGGCGACCTCGAAAAAATCAACTGTCCCGGGCGGGTTGTCCCGCAGCGGACCCATCAGGGTCCGCCGCAGGCCAAGTCCAGTGCCTGAAACAGGGTAGGTGTGTGCAGACACGCTCATGCGGGGTGCTGGTTACTTGTTAGCGCCGCATTTGCCCTCACCGCACTTGCCTTCCTTCATGGTCTTGGCCTTGTCGGTCGCCATGGCGCCGCCGCATTTGCCTTCACCGCACTTGCCTTCCTTCATCTTTTTCATGCCAGCGCTTTGCTCATCGGCATCGATCACGCCGTCGCCATTGGTATCCATCTTGCCGAACATGGCATCATGCCCTTGCATGAATTCTTCCTTGGTGACGGATCCATCGCCATCGGCGTCCATCATTTTCATGCCGCACTTGCCTTCACCGCACTTGCCTTCCTTGACCGCCGTCTGCTGGGCGCCGCACTTGCCTTCCTTGTCCATCTTCATGCCGGCGCCGCACTTGCCTTCGGCCATTTCCGCGACCATGTAACCGCTGGAAAGCTCGGACATGGCAAACGGGTTTTCCGCTGCATTGGCTGGAGTTGTTGCGGCCAGGGATGTTGCAATGGCGGCACCAACTGCGATAGCCAGGGGTTTCAGGGTGTTTTTCTGTGACATTGAAATCTCCATAGATCTTGTTTGTGATTAACGGGTGTCCTACCTGTCTGGTGGTCGTTTGCCACGACCTGATTTACTTCATTCGTTCCGACCCTGCTGCCTGTAAAAAGTTTCTGATAATCGTTCGTATTGTGATATCGCATATTGCCAGCGCTGCGGACAACTCGCCAGCGGCACTGTCGAGCAATCGGATATCAGCCGGCAACCCGCTGTAATTAATCGAGAATCTTGTCCCTGTATTCGCACAGGTCGGAGATGATGCAGGACTGGCAGCGGGGCTTGCGGGCGATACAGGTATAGCGCCCGTGCAGGATCAGCCAGTGATGGGCATCCTGTTTGAACTCGTCGGGGACCAGACGCAGCAGGCGCTGCTCCACCTCGTTCACGTTCTTGCCGGGCGCGATGCCGGTACGGTTGGCGACGCGGAAGATGTGCGTGTCGACCGCAATGGTCGGCTGGCCGAAGGCGGTGTTCAGTACCACGTTGGCGGTCTTGCGGCCGACCCCGGGCAGTGCTTCCAGCGCGGCGCGGTCCTCGGGCACCTTGCCGTGATGCTGTTCCACCAGGATGCTGCAGGCCTTGATGATGTTGCGCGCCTTGGTGTTGTACAGCCCGATGGTCTTGATGTGTTCCTTCAGGCCGGCCTCGCCGAGCTGCAGCAGGGCGCGCGGGGTCTTCACCTTCTTGAACAGCGTGCGCGTTGCCTTGTTGACCCCGACATCGGTGGATTGCGCCGAGAGCATGACCGCGATCAGCAGCTGGAACGGGTTGCCGTAGTGGAGTTCCGTGGTGGGATGCGGGTCATTGGCGCGCAGCCGCTCGAAGATTTCCTGGCGCTTGCCGCGATTCACCGCCGCGCCGCCGGATTCAGGCTTCGCTGGCCTGGCCGAGTGCCGGCACCCGTGCCGTGGCCCGCTGCTCGCGGCGCGCGTTGATGACGTTCATCCCGGCAATCAGGAAACCCAGCCCCATGAAGGCGCCCGGCGGCAGGATGGCCAGCAGGAAGCCGCGATAGTCGGGAATCACGGTCAGGGTCAGGTGGCGCCCGAATTCACCGAACATCAGGTGGGCCTGCGCCAGCAGGGTGCCCTGGCCGACGAGTTCGCGCAGGCCGCCCAGGGTGACCAGCACCAGGGTGAAGCCGATGCCCATCGCCAGCCCGTCCAGCAGCGCCCGGTCGACGCTGTGGCGCGAGGCGAACGACTCGGCCCGGCCGATGATGGAGCAGTTGGTGACGATCAGCGGGATGAAAATGCCGAGGATCATGTGCAGTTCATGCAGCCAGGCGTTCATGGCCAGTTCGATAACGGTGACGACGGAGGCAATCACCAGCACGAACACGGGAATGCGCACCTCGGGGCGTACCAGCCGGCGAATCAGGGAAACGATAATGTTGGATGCGACCAGCGTCAGGGTGGTGGCCAGTCCCAGGCCCAGGCCATTGGTCACCGTGGTGGTGACCGCCAGCAGCGGGCACAGCCCGAGTAACTGCACCGTGCCGGGATTATTCTGCCAGAGGCCGTCGGCGATGATCCTGTGGTAAGTCGGTTCACTCATGGCTGGTCTGTGGTTTCGCCCTGGGCGAACAGGGCCTCCTTCTGGTCGCGATAGTATAGCAGGGCCTGGCGCACGGCCTTCACCACGGCGCGCGGGGTAATGGTCGCGCCAGTCAGCTGGTCAAATGCACCGCCGTCCTTTTTCACCGCCCACTTCTGCAGTGCCGGTTCCTGCAGCGATTTGCCGGTGAAGCCGAGAATCCAGTCGGAGCGTTCTTCCTCGATGGCGTCGCCGAGTCCGGGGGTTTCGCGATGCGAGACCACGCGTACCCCGCCCAGGCTGCCGTCGATATTGATGCCCACCAGCAGCCGGATCGTGCCGCTGTAACCGTCGGGTGCCAGCGCCTCGATGACCAGCGCGACCGGCTCGCCCTGCATCCGGGCGCGGTAAACGGTTACCGGTTTGGCGCTTCCCAGCAGGGTCTGGTTCTGCACCTGCAGGGTGTCCTGCAGCAGCACGTTGTCATGGCTTTCCGGCGGGATCAGGCGGTGCAGCTTGCGCAGCAGCGTGGCGCGTTCGTTCTCGGCAATCCGTTCGCGCGTGCTGTCGTAGGTATAGGCCACCATGGCCGTGCCGACGAGGGCAAACAGCAGCAGGATGGCGGCGGTAATCAGGCTCTGGCGGTAGTTCATTCAGCTGTCGTCGTGGCCGAACACGCGCGGCCGGGTGTAGTAGTCGATGGTCGGCGCTGCCATGTTCATCAGCAGTACGGCAAAGGCGACGCCATCCGGGTAGCCCCCCCAGGTCCGAATCACGTAGGTCAGGACACCGATGCCGAGTCCGAAATACAGTCGCCCGCGCGGGGTGGTGCAGGCGGAAACCGGGTCGGTTGCGATAAAGAACGCCCCCAGCATGGCGGCGCCGCTGAAGACGTGAAACAGCGGCGAGGCATAGACGTCCGGATTCCAGGCGTAGAACAGCAGCGCCGTCAGCGACAGTCCTGCCAGCATGCCTGCCGGGATCTGCCAGCTGATGATCCTTTGCTGCAGCAGCCACAGGCCGCCGAGCAGGAACCACAGGTTGAGCCACTCCCAGCCGGCGCCGGCAAAGCTGCCGAACACCCCGGTTTCCTGTATTTCCGTGAGGGTTTCGCTGAGGCCCAGCCGCGTCTTGACGGCATCCAGCGGCGTGGCCATGGTGATGGCATCGAGCGTCAGCGTGTCCGGCAGGCTGCCGGAAAACACCAGCAGCAGGGTTTCCTGCAGGTCCAGCACCCGGCCGGTCGCGGGCCACAGGCTGAGCTCCAGCGGAAAGGAAATCAGCAGTACCACGTAGCCGGCCATGGCCGGGTTGAAGGGGTTGTAACCGAGGCCGCCGTAAAGCTGTTTCGCGATGACAATCGCAAACAGGCCGCCGATGACCGGAATCCACCAGGGTGCCAGCGGCGGCAGTGCCAGAGCCAGCAGCACCCCGGTCAGCAGGGCGCTGCCGTCCTGCAGCGTGGGCCGCACCGGCCGCTTGCGCGCCGCCAGCATTGCCGCTTCAGCGACGCTGGCCGCGAGACCGGCCAGCAGGATATTGACCAGTACGCCCCAGCCGAACAGCCAGCCGGCGCACAGGCTGCCGGGCAGCAGGGCCAGCAGCACGAAGCGCATCATCCGGGACACGCTGCCGGTTGCCGGCAGGTGCGGTGAACTGTAGGTCCTGAATTCCATTATTCCGCCTGCCTGTCGCCGTTTTTCTGCGCGGCCCGCCGCTGGTCCGCCGCGGCAATCTGCTGGCGCTGTTCGGCCGTCAGATTGTCAGTATTCCCGGGGCTGACCCCGGCCGCTTCCTTCTTGCGTTTCACGCGTTCCAGCGCCGCCTGGATCGCGGCCTGCCTGGGGTCCGGGCCGCCGCCACCATCCGGCGCCAGTGCCTGCTTTTTCTTCGCCATTTTTTCGGCCCGTTCCTGCTGGATGCGCTCCAGGCGTGCCAGGCGCGCCTCGTGGCGCTGGCGTGCAAGATCGGATTTCTTGCGCTGTTTTTCCTGTGCCCAGATTTCCGTCTTGGCATGGCGGTAGTGCTGCACCAGCGGGATGTGGCTCGGGCAGACGTAGGCGCAGCAGCCGCATTCGATGCAGTCGAACAGGTCGTAGTCCTGTGCGGCATCGTAGTTGCCGCTGCGCGCGTACCAGTAAAGCTGCTGCGGCAACAGGTCGGCGGGGCAGACCTCGGTGCATTTGCCGCAGCGGATGCAGGGCTGCGCCGGCGGCGGCGCGGGCATCTCCTCGCGGGTGACGGCGAGAATGCAATTGGTGGTCTTGATGACCGGCACGGCATCGCTGTTGACCGCATAGCCCATCATCGGGCCGCCGATCAGCAGTCGCTCGACGTCCTGCGTATAGCCGCCGCAGGCGCTGACCAGGTAACTCGAGCGGTGTGCCGATGCGCACCTCGAGGTTCTGCGGCGACAGGATGCCCCTGCCGGTCACCGTGACGATGCGTGACAGCAGCGGCTCCCCCCTGCAGACCGCCCGGTAGACCGCGGCGGCCGTGCCGACGTTCTGGCAGATGATGCCGATGTCGGCAGGCAGTCCCTGGCTGGGTACTTCCTGTCCGGTCAGTACCTTGATGAGCTGGCGCTCGCCGCCGGTCGGGTAGATGGTGGGGACGCGCGTCATGCTGATGCCGGTTTCCTGCAGCGCCTCCAGGGCATCCCGCAGGGCGGTTTCGGCTGCCGGCATGCTGTCCTCGACCGCAATGATGCAGGCTCCCGGCCGCACGATGTGCTGCAGGATCCTGACGCCCTCGATGACCTCGGCGGCACGTTCCTGCAGCAGCCGGTTGTCGCAGGTGATGTACGGTTCGCACTCGACGCCGTTGATGATCAGCGTCTCGATCGTTTGCTTGCCGGAAGCCAGTTTCACCTGGGTGGGGAAACCGGCGCCGCCCAGGCCGACGATGCCCGCCTCGCGGATGTGCTCCAGCAGCACCTGCGGTTCCACGCTGCGGTAATCGGGCAGCCCGCCTGTGGTTTCCGGCCACGCATCCCGGCCGTCGGTCTCGATGACGATGCAGTCTGCCGGCAGGCCGGAGGGGTGCGGCACCGGTCGTGGTTCGATGGCGACCACCGTGCCGGAACTGGAGGCATGCACCGGGGCGCTGATCGTGCCGACCGCACGGGCGATCTGTTCACCCGTGTGCACCGTGTCGCCCGGCTTTACCAGGGCTTCCGCCGGTGTCGCCGATGTGCTGCTGCAGTGGCAGCACCAGCAGGGGCGGGATGCCGGCCGGGGTGATGGGCGCGTTGCCGTGAGTTCGCGCCGGCCGGGCAGCAGCAGGCCGCCGTGGAACCGGTAGCGGCGGTCGAATGTCCGCTGCGCAGGATTTTGCTTGCCGGCGCGTTCAGCCATGGTTCGCCACCGGGGTGCTGCTGTCAGCGGGTTTGGGCCAGATCCAGGTCAGGATGTTTGCCTTGACGGGCACGATGTGGATGCATTCCACCGGGCAGGGCGGAATGCACAGGTTGCAGCCGGTGCACTCGCTGGCAATCACCGTGTGCATTTGCTTGGCGGCGCCGACGATGGCATCCACCGGGCAGGCCTGGATGCACAGGGTGCAGCCGATGCAGACCTGTTCGTCGATGACCACCACGGTCTTTTCGGTGTGCACGCCATGTTCGGGATTCAGCGGCTTGGGATCCTGGCCGAGCAGGTCGGCCAGCGCCTGGATGGTGGCCTCGCCGCCCGGCGGGCACTGGTTGATTTCCGCCTCACCGGCCGCGATGGCCTCGGCATAGGGGCGGCAGCCGGCGTAGGTGCACTGCCCGCACTGGGTCTGCGGCAGCAGGGCATCGATCTGGTCCACGATCGGGTCGCTCTCCACCCGGAAACGAATGGCGGCATAGCCCAGCACCAGTCCGATAAGTGCGGCGAGAATTCCCAGTGCAAGCAATGCCGTCAGCATAATCCGGATCCAGCCTGGCGTGCGCCGCCTATCCCCTGATCAGCCCGGAAAAGCCCATGAAGGCCAGCGACATGAGCCCGGCGGTAACCAGTGCAATGGCCGAGCCGCGAAACGGCAACGGCACATCGGCGGCCGCCACCCGTTCCCGGATCGCGGAGAACAGGATGAGCACCATGGAAAAACCGACCGCCGCACCGAAGCCGTAGACGGCCGACTCGATGAAGTTGAGGTGTTGCTGCACGTTCAGCAGCGCCACGCCCAGCACGGCGCAGTTGGTCGTGATCAGGGGCAGGAAGATACCCAGCACCTTGTACAGCAGCGGGCTGGTCTTGTGGACCACCATCTCGGTGAACTGCACCACGGCCGCGATCACCAGGATAAAGGTGATGGTGCGCAGGTACTCCAGCCCCAGCGGCACCAGCAGGTATTCGTTGGCGAGGTAGCTGCAGATGGAGGACAGGGTCAGCACGAAGGTCGTCGCCAGCGCCATGCCCGTCGCGGTATCGACATTGCGCGACACGCCCATGAACGGGCACAGGCCGAGGAACTTCACCAGCACGAAGTTGTTAACCAGCACGGTGCTGACGAGGATGAGGGCCAGTTCTGTCATGGGTTCGTGTGCTCGTTAAGAATCCACATCTTTATTACAGTTCACCCGGTTCGATACAAGAATCCTGCTGTAGGAGCGGCCTTCTGGCCGCGATCGCGCCGGAGGACGGCGCTCCTGCAGGGTGGATAAATCACCTGTCGGGTTCACTTCTCACTTAACCCGCATTCCCGGCTGCGCGCCGCTGTCGGGATGCAGGATAAACAGGTCCTTGCCGCCGGGTCCGGCCGCCAGCACCATGCCCTCGGAGACGCCGAAGCGCATCTTGCGCGGGGCGAGGTTGGCGACCATCACGGTGAGTTTACCTTCCAGATCTGCCGGGTCATAGGCGGACTTGATGCCGGCAAATACGTTGCGGGTTTCGCCGCCGAGGTCCAGCGTCAGGGCAGCAGCTTGTCGGCGCCCTCGACATGTTCCGCCTTGCTGATGCGGGCGATGCGCAGGTCGATTTTCGCGAAGTCGTCGAAGTCGATGGGGGCTGCGATGGGGTCCGACTGCAGCGGGCCGCTTGCTGCAGGTGCGGCGGCCGGCTGGCTGCCGAGGCTGTCCCTGGAGTCGTTCAGCATGGCGTCGATTTTCTCCTGTTCCACCCGGGTCATCAGCGGCTGGAATTGGTTGATGGTATGGCCGGTCAGCGGTGTGGCGATGGCGTCCCACGTCAGCGGTTCGATATTGAGGAAGCTTTCCGCAGCGGCTGCCATCGCCGGCAGCACCGGCTGCAGGTAGGTCAGCAGTACCCGGAACAGGTTCAGGCCGACGCTGCAGACATCCTGCACGGCCTGTTCCTGGCCTTCCTGTTTGGCCAGCACCCAGGGCTTGTTGGCATCGATGTACTGGTTGGCGCGGTCGGCCAGTGCCATGATCTTGCGCAGGGCATGGCTGTACTCGCGCTGCTCGTAGTCCGCCGCAATGTCGTCGCCCGCGGCCACGAACTCCGCGTACAAATCGGGCTCGCTGCAGCTGTCGGCGAGCCGGCCGGCGTAACGCTTGTTGATGAAACCGGCGCAGCGGCTGGCGATGTTGACCACCTTGCCCACCAGGTCGCTGTTGACGCGCGCCACGAAGTCCTCGAGGTTGAGATCGATGTCATCCACGCCGCTGCCGAGCTTGGCGGCGAAGTAGTAGCGCAGGTATTCCGGGTTCAGGTGGTCCAGGTAGGTGCGTGCCTTGATAAAGGTGCCGCGCGACTTGGACATCTTCTGGCCGTCCACGGTAAGGAAGCCATGCGCGAAGATCGCGGTCGGCGTGCGCATGCCGGCGCCCGCCAGCATGGCCGGCCAGAACAGCGCGTGGAAATAGATAATGTCCTTGCCGATGAAGTGGTACAGCTCGGCGCGGCTGTCCTTGCCCCAGTAGGCATCGAAGTCGCAGCCGCTGCGCTCACAGAGGTTGCGGAAGCTTGCCATGTAGCCGATGGGCGCATCCAGCCAGACATAGAAGTACTTGTCTCGGTGTCCGGGATCTCGAAGCCGAAGTAGGGTGCGTCGCGGGAGATATCCCATTCGCGCAGACCTTCCTCGAACCATTCGTCCAGCTTGTTGGCGACTTCCGGTTGCAGGTGGCCCGCCGTGGTCCAGGCGCGCAGCATGGCTTCGAAGTCCGCCAGCTTGAAGAAGTAATGCAGGGATTCCTTTTCGATCGGCGTGGCGCCGGACATGGCGGAGACCGCGTTCTTCAGCTCGGTGGGAGAGTAGGTGGCGCCGCAGGCCTCGCAGTTGTCGCCGTACTGGTCGGCGGTGCCGCAACGCGGGCACTCGCCCTTGATGAAGCGGTCCGGCAGGAACATCTCCTTTTCCGGGTCATAGGCCTGGGTGATGGTGCGCGTGCTGATATGGCCGGCCGCCTGGTTGCGCAGGTACACCAGTTCCGCGAATTCCCGGTTTTCCGGTCGAGTGGGTGCTGTGGTAGTTGTCGAAGCCGACGTGGAAGTCGGCGAAATCGGCGCGGTGTTCCTGGCCTACGGCCTCGATCAGCTGTTCCGGCGTGATGCCTTCCTGCTGCGCGCGCAGCATGATCGGGGTGCCGTGGGCGTCATCGGCGCACACATAGATGCAGTCATGGCCTTGTAATTTCTGAAAGCGCACCCAGATATCGGTCTGGATGTATTCCACCAGGTGGCCGAGGTGGATCGGCCCGTTGGCATAGGGCAGGGCGCTGGTGACCAGGATTTTGCGGATTTCCTGACTCATATTTCCGGTATCCGGATTAAAACCATGAAACAATTGTGAATAATTCGGGTGCCAAGTATGCCATAGACCTGCCGGTCATGCGGTATCCCGCATGGGTGGCGGTAAGGAAGATGCCGGCGAGTTCGTGTACAATTCGCGGTCAATTTTCCCGGTCGCATGGCTGCCGGTATCCGGATTCCCTTTAGGAGCGAATAATGTCTGATGTGACTCAAGCCCAGGTTGAAGAAAAACTGGCAACCTATATAGACCCGTATCTGGAACGTGACCTGGTCTCCACCAAGTGCGTCAAGGAGATCACGGTTGATGGCGACAAGGTGACGGTCAAGGTGGTGCTGGGATTTCCGGCAGGCGGCTACCGGGGCGAACTCGCCGCGAAGCTGAAGGCCCTGGTCGAGTCCATCGACGGTATCGCGACCGTGAATGTCGACGTCAGCAGCAAGATCGCCGCGCATTCCGCGCAGAAGGGCGTCAAGCACATGGAGAACATCAAGAACATCATTGCCGTCGCCTCCGGCAAGGGCGGTGTCGGCAAATCCACCACCGCCGTCAACCTGGCGCTGGCGCTGTCGGCCGAGGGTGCCAACGTGGGTATGCTGGATGCCGATATCTATGGCCCCAGCCAGCCGCGCATGCTGGGTGTGCATGGCAAGCCGGAGTCACTGGACGGCAAGACGCTGGAGCCCATGAACAGCTACCACCTGCAGGCCATGTCCATCGGCTTCCTGGTCGATGAAGAGACGCCGATGATCTGGCGCGGCCCGATGGTCACCCAGGCCCTGCAGCAACTGCTGAACGACACCAACTGGAAGGACCTCGACTACCTGATCATCGACCTGCCGCCGGGTACCGGCGACATCCAGCTGACCCTGGCGCAGCAGGTGCCGGTCAGTGGCGCCGTGATCGTCACCACGCCGCAGGACATCGCCCTGCTGGATGCCCGCAAGGGCCTCAAGATGTTCGAGAAGGTCGAAGTGCCGGTGCTGGGCATCATCGAGAACATGAGCATCCACATCTGCAGCGAGTGCGGTCACGAAGAGCATATCTTCGGTGAGGGCGGTGGTGAGCGCATGTCCGAAGAGAACAACGTCGACTTCCTCGGCGCGCTGCCGCTGGACAAGCGTATTCGCGAGGAAACCGACTCCGGCAAGCCTACCGTGGTGGCGGAGCCGGAAGCGCGCATCTCCCAGATCTACCGCGAGATCGCCCGCCGCACCGCGGCCAAGCTGTCGCTGAAGACCAAGGACTACGCCGCGCGTTTCCCGCAGATCGTCATTCAGAATGATTGAGACCCGGCTCTGGAGTCTGTTGCAGCATTTAAACAGAGCGTTCCTTCTCACTCGGGAGGGTGTCGTAAAAGTCTATTGTAGGTTGGGCTGAAGCATGAAGCCCAACAACAGGTGCCTGATCAAACAAACCTGTTGGGCTTCGTACCTCAACCAACCTGCAGAGAACCGCGTTTTGCGACACCTCTCCGGGGGTGAAGGGTGGCGTTGCAGGACGCCCGGGTAATTTTCTTAAGGTGATCGTTACTAATGTCCATCAAGTCTGACAAGTGGATTCGCCGCATGGCGCAGGAACACGGCATGATCGAGCCGTTCGAGGCCGGCCAGGTGCGGGAGAACGGCAACGGCCGTATCGTCTCCTACGGTACCTCGAGCTACGGCTACGACATCCGCTGTTCCGATGAATTCAAGATATTCACGAACATCAACTCGGCCATCGTCGACCCGAAGAACTTCGACGCCAACAGCTTCGTCGACGTCAAGTCGGATGTCTGCATCATCCCGCCGAATTCGTTCGCGCTGGCGCGCACCGTTGAATACTTCCGGATCCCGCGCAACGTGCTGACGATCTGCCTCGGCAAGTCCACCTATGCGCGCTGCGGCATCATCGTCAACGTCACCCCGTTCGAACCCGAGTGGGAAGGTCACGTGACGCTGGAGTTTTCCAATACCACGCCGCTGCCCGCGAAGATCTACGCCAACGAAGGCGTGGCGCAGGTGCTGTTCCTGGAGTCAGATGAAGTCTGCGAGATCTCCTACAAGGATCGCGGCGGCAAGTACCAGGGGCAGAGGGGCGTGACCCTGCCGAAGACCTGACTATTGAAACCTGCCAGGTCGCTGGCATTCCCGGATTCCACGTTGCTCCTGCCGGGCTACAGGTTCATCACACCGTCAGGCAGGGTTCAATAATCAGGCTGCTGGCTACCACTCCGTGCTGTCGCGGGTCTGGTACTTCTCCAGTACGCCGTTGATGCAATCACCCAGTCGCAGGCCGTTGGCATTGGCGAACGCGGCAAGGGTGAACAGCAGGTCGCCGATTTCATCCGCCAGTTCCAGCTTCTCCCGGCCGCTGCGCAGGCCTTCGGCATGCTGCAGCGTCGTGGCGACTTCCCCGAGATCCCCGGTGAGTCGCGCCAGGACCTCGAACTTGTTCCAGTCACGACTGTGCGCGCGGGTCCACTGGTCCGCAACTTGCTGCAATGTTTCAAAATTCATTCCGAACTCCCTTGAACAGCTGTATGTCTCGATCCTGGTACAGTCATTACAGGCTAATTGGCGTCGTTGCGGCCCGCAATGATTCACTGAATTCCGTCAGGTCGCTCTGGTACTCGGTATCGTCCTTCTCCCGCTGCCAGATGCGCACCGGCAGGTAGTCGAGCGCGGGGGCGCACCAGATATAGGTCTCGCGCTTCTTGTTGTCGCGCAGCTTGGTAATCTTCACGGTGTCGAAGGTGCCGGCCGGCAGTTCCAGCGTTTCCTCCCCGACCACACGGAAACGGTATTCCTTGAGCTTGCCGTCGTCTGCAATATTGAAGTTGACGTCGGTCTCGCCGTCGCGCAGGGCCAGCATCATGGCCAGCTGCGAGGCCAGCTTGTCGAGGGTGCCGGCGGGAATGTCCATTTCCCAGCTGCTGTCCTCGACAAGGTTGCTGACGCGCATTGCCTGCCAGTCGAAGCTCAGCTCTTCCTTGCGTTCCCTGCTGCCGCCGCTGCGACTGTAGAGATACTTGTCGGGGCGGACGCCGGCCTCGCCAATGGTTCCACTACTGGTTTCATGCAGCTTGTCCTTGAACAGCCAGGAAACCAGCTTTATGGGTGTGCTGCGCGATTCGTACACGTAGCTGCCATCGGCGCCGTTCTCGAGGCTGATGGTCGAGCTGCCGATTCGCAGGCTGCCGAGGCGGAGTTCATAACTGGCGTTGAAGTCCGGCAAGGGTGCGGCAAGCAACACCCCGCCGGAGCAGGCGGCCAGTAACAGGCAGATCAGTGTCAGTCCGGTTTTCAGCATGGGGTTGCGGGTTCCAGTTGCCGGGGTTCATCAAGGGGCGTGCCATCGAGCAGTACCCGCCCGTCCGGAGTCAGCTCAAGACGCTGCTCCACATACCAGTGTATGACCATCGGGTAGAGGCGATGTTCCTGCTGCAGTACCCGATCCGCCAGGGTTGCGGCCGTGTCATTGGCGTGTACCGGCACCCGGACCTGCGCGATCACCGGGCCGCCATCGACCGTGGCGGTGACGAAATGCACGCTGGCGCCATGCTCGTCGCAGCCAGCATCAATGGCGCGCTGATGGGTTTGCAGGCCGGGGAAGGCCGGCAGCAGCGAGGGATGTATGTTCAGCAGCCGGCCGCGGAAATGTTCCACGAACTCCGGCGTCAGGATGCGCATGAAACCGGCAAGTACGACCAGCGCCGGCTGCAGGGCGTCGATGGTCGTGCCCAGGGCGCGGTCAAACGCGGCACGGTCCTGGTGACAGGCATGGTCGATGACGATCGTGCGGATGCCCGCGAGGGCGGCGCGCTGCAGCCCCGCGGCTTCCGGACGGTTGCTGATAACGGCACGTATCTCGACGGGCAGTTCACCCGACTCCATGGCTTCGATAATGGCGTTGAGGTTGCTGCCCCGGCCCGAGATCAGGACCACGATGGGGAGACGGCCGGGAGTCGCGGCGGTCATGCCCGGACTCCGCCAGGCTGTGCGCCCGCAGGGCTCACGTGACCAGTCTGACTTCCGGGGCACCGCTGGCCGGCTCGATATGCCCGATGAGCCGGGCATCCTCACCCTGTGCAGCCAGGTGTTCGATCGCGGCCAGCGCATCATCGGCCGCGACGCAGACCACCATGCCGATGCCGCAGTTGAAGGTGCGGAACATCTCGGCATCCGCCACGTTGCCGTTGCGCTGCAGCCAGTCGAAGATTGCCGGTTGCTGCCAGCTGGAGGTGTCGACCACGGCCTGCGTATCGGCGGGCAGCACGCGCGGCAGGTTTTCCGTCAGACCGCCGCCGGTGATGTGGGCGAGGGCGTGCACCGGGAGTTGACTGCAGAGCGACAACAGTGGTTTGACGTAGATACGCGTCGGCGCCAGCAGCCAGTCCGCGAGGCTGCGGCCCTCCAGCATGTCGGTCAGGCTGCTGCCGCTGACCTCGATGATCTTGCGTATCAGGGAATAGCCGTTGGAATGCGGCCCGGATGAGGCCGAGGCCGATCAGGGCGTCGCCGGCCTGCACCGCGCTGCCGTCGATGATGGCGCTTTTCTCCACGACGCCGACACTGAATCCGGCCAGGTCGTAGTCGCCGCTCGGCGTACATGCCGGGCATTTCCGCGGTTTCACCGCCGACCAGGGCCGCCCCGGCGAGTTCACAGCCGCGCGCAATCCCGCTGATGACTGCGCTGGCGACATCCAGGTCGAGTTTGCCGGTGGCGTAGTAGTCGAGGAAAAACAGCGGTTCGGCGCCCTGCACCACGATGTCATTGACACACATGGCGACGAGGTCGATACCGATGCGTGTCATGCAGACCGGCCTCCACGGCCAGCTTGAGCTTGGTGCCGACGCCATCGGTTCCGGAGACCAGCACGGGTTGGCGGTAGCGATCCAGCGGCAATTCAAACAGGGCGCCGAAGCCGCCCAGGCCGCCGAGCACGCCGGGGCGCTGGGTCCTGGCAACCGCCGGCTTGATGCGTTCGATCAGCCGGTTTCCCGCCTCGATATCGACGCCGGAATCGCGGTAGCTGAGGCTGGCGCCGCCGGTGGCGGTCTCTGGTTTTTCGCTCACTGGCGCACTCCGGGTTGATGCAGGTGCGCTATGGTAGCGGTCGGCCGTGACCGGTGTAAACCCGAGGGCACGGTTTGCCGCATGGTTGCCGGCTGTGGTCAAATTCCGTGGATACCCGTATGCTTCGCACAGACTCTGAACGTGGCCTGATAACGCATGGATAATTATCAACAAAGGATGTGGTGGCCGGTCATCCTGGGGTGTCTGCTCTGGATTGCGCCGATGGTCTCCGCTGCGGCGGCTGCCAGCCTGTTCGAATCCGAGGTCGTGGTCTCGAGCCAGTCACCCGCCGAACGCAGCAGTGCATTGCGCACGGCGCTGGCCGAGGTGCTGGTCAGGGTGGCGGGTCGGAATAATGTGCTCGATACCGATCCGGCCCGGGCACTGCTCGAGGACCCGGGAAAACTGGTGCAGCAGTATCGCTATTACACCCGTCCGGGGAGTGAGCCGCCGGTGCTGGTGATGTGGGTGCGGTTTGACGAGGCCAGCATCCGCCAGGGACTACAGCAGCAGGGCGTGTCCTACTGGGGCCAGGAGCGCCCCGATACTCTGGTCTGGCTGGCCGTCGAGGACCGCGGCCGGCGCTACGTGGTGGCGGCGGACGATGATTCTGACGTGCACCGGCAGATCGAACTGGCCGCGCGGCAGCGCGGTGTGCCAATCGTGTTTCCGCTGATGGATCTGGAAGACCAGTCCCGGGCGCGGTTCACCGACATCTGGGGTGGTTTCTTTGACAATGTGCTGCTGGCTTCGCAACGCTACCACCCGCAGGCGGTATTGATCGGGCGCCTGAACCGCAGCGCCTCGGGGGGCTGGTCATCCCGCTGGCATCTGCAGGTTGGCGGCAAGCCCGGGGCCTGGACCGACAGCCGCAACGATCTCGCGCTGCTGTCGCAACAGGGGATCGATACCGCCGCTGATATCCTTGCCTCGCAGTTCGCAGTCTCCAGTGGTGGCACCGGCGGCAGCAACAGGGCGACCATCGAGGTTCGCGGCGTGAATTCGCTGGCCGACTACGCGCGCATCGATGCCTACCTGGAGGCGCTGACCTCGGTGACCGATCTGCAGTTGACACAGGTCAGCGGCCCGACCCTGCAGTACACCCTGCAGCTCAACGGCAGCCTGCAGGACCTGACGCGAACCGTGTCAATCGGCAGTGTACTCGAGCCTGCCGCAGGCGAGATGCCCGGCAGCTTCCGGATCCGACAGTGAAGCCTGGCGATATTCCCAATATCATCACGGTCTTCCGTTTTCTGCTGGTGCCGCCGGTCGTTCTGCTGCTGCTGGATGAGCGGTTTGGCCTGGCGCTGCTGATGTTCGGCGTGGCGGGTTTCTCGGATGGGCTGGACGGCTACCTTGCCAAGCGCTTCAACTGGACCAGTCGCCTCGGTGCCCTGATGGATCCCCTGGCCGACAAGCTGTTGCTGGTCTCAAGCTTTATCACGCTGGGCTGGCTCAACCTGATTCCACTGTGGCTGGTTGGCGTGGTGATCCTGCGTGATCTGGTCATCGTGGGCGGAGCGCTGGTCTACAATTTCCGGATCGAACGCCTGGAAGCAGAACCCAGTATGGTGAGCAAGTTGAATACCGTTGCCCAGATCCTGCTGGTGCTGGCCGTCATGTTTTCAGCGGCGGTACAGACGCTGCCTTACCTGTGGATGGACGTGCTGCTCTACAGCGTGCTGGTGACGACGCTCTGGAGTGGTTTTGACTATGTCTGGTGCTGGGGCCGGCGGGCCTGGCAAAAGGGTGCGCACTGAGACGGGCCGCAGGCGGCCTGGAAGCTTGAATGACTGCCTGCACCCATCCGCAAGGCACGGAAACCAGATCGCGACAGATTCCATGAACAATCCCCAGTTACCGCTTGGTCTGGCGCTGCGCGACAGCGCCCGGTTTGACAGCTTTTTCCCCGGGCAGAACCGGGAGGCCGTTGCCAGCCTGCAGGCGGCAGCGCAGGGCACGGGCGAGCCCCTGGTCTACATCGCCGCACCCGCGGGACTGGGCAAGACCCACCTGCTGCAGGCGGCCTGCCACACGGCAGGTGAATCCGGGCGTACGGCGGGCTACCTGCCGCTGGGTGAACTGCGGCATGCGTCTGCAGCGGTGTTTGAAGGGCTGGAACAGCTTGAGCTGGTATGCCTCGATGATGTCGATGCAATCGCCGGCGATCCGTTGCGGGAGAAGGGGTTGTTCGACCTGTTCAACCGGCTGCGCGATGCCGGGCGCACCCTGCTGGTGACCGCATTGCTGCGACCGGATGCGGCCGGTTTCGGTCTGCCAGACCTGGTATCGCGGCTGGGCTGGGGCGTGAGCTACGTGCTCAGGCCCATGGCGGAAGCGGATATCATGGCTGCACTGGCATACCGGGCGCGCGGACGTGGCCTGGAACTGCCCATCGAAACCGCGCAGTTCCTGCTGCGGCGGTTTCCGCGCGACCTGCCCACGCTGTTTGCGCTGTTCGATACCCTGGATTTTGCTTCGCTGGTAGAGCAGCGCCGCCTGACCATCCCGTTCGTCAAATCGGTGCTGGACGGCAAGTCGTAACCGGGTTGGTCTGTCGGGTCAGGAGCCCGATGCCAGTCCGCTGTTTGTCGGCGCTGAATCCACGGCTGCAGGCTGCATCAGGTCCTGGTGCGGGGTGTCCTGTGCGGTCGTGAACTGGCGGACCTGTTCCCGCAGTGCGGCATTTTCCGTCTTCAAGGTGTTGATGTGCTGCAGCAGCAGGGCGTTGTCCTGCTGCTTGTAAAGCATCAGCGTTACGGACGCGACAACGACTGCCGTCAGTGCGACCACTGACACACAAAGCCCAAAGGTAAACTTGTGACTAAAAGTAAGCATACGACTGATTCTTATTTACTGCCCCCACACGGAGTGTACTGCAATCGACGGCCAGAGTGAAATAGGCCGGCGATGGCGGAATTCAGGTGGCTCAGGCGGCCTCGCAGCCGGTGGTTGCCGCCAGGGGATCCGTTCGTGTGGCAGGCGGCAGGCAGGGCCTGGTCAGTCCCGGCCGGTTAGCGGGCCGGTTTCTGGGTGTCGGGGTGACCTGCTGTGGCCCGCACGTAGCTCATGGCGGAGATGAACCAGAGGCTGGTGAGGCAGACCTCCAGCAGGCCGAGATGGAAAGTGACGCTGGACGTGTAGGCTTCCACAACCCCGTGAATGAAATACAGCAGGGAGAGGAAGCAGCTCCAGGAGAAGGTGTAGCGGCGCCCGTGCAGCAACCCGCGCAGCGGAAACAGCAGCGGCAGGAGCAGCAGCGCCAGGGCCATCGATTTGGGAATATGGGTAGAGGGTGCCAGCCAGCCGTACCAGGCCAGCAGCAGGGCGAGTGTGCCCAGGTAACCGAGGAGGGTCAGGCTGTAGAAAAAACGTGCGCCGGGCATGTGACGATTCCTTCTGGCGGATCAGCTGTTCCGCAGTGCGGTGACAGTTTCCGCAAGGCGCTTGCCAAGGGCGGTGCAGAGATGTTTTTCCTCGTCGGACAGGGGCAGTTTGCTGTCGATCCCGGCCGTGTGGCTGGGGCCATAGGGTGTGCCGCCGCTGCGGGTGCTGAGTAGTTCGGTCTCCGAGTAGGGCAGGCCGAGGATGAGCATGCCGTGGTGCAGCAGCGGCAGCATCATCGACAGCAGGGTGGTCTCCTGGCCGCCATGCAGGCTGGAGGTTGAGGTGAACACCGCAGCGGGCTTGCCGATCAGGGCGCCGGCCAGCCACAGGCTGCTGGTCGAATCGAGAAAATATTTCAGCGGGGCGGCCATGTTGCCAAAGCGGGTGGGACTGCCCAGGGCCAGGCCGGCACATTCCCGCAGGTCATCGAGGCTGGCATAGGGCGGACCCGCATCCGGAATTTCATCCGCGCTGGCTTCGCATACCGTTGAAACCGGCGGCACGGTACGGATGCGTGCCTGGCAGCCGGCCACGGATTCGATGCCGAAAGCGATGCGCTGCGCCATATCCGCGGTTGCACCGTAACGGCTGTAGTAGAGGACGAGTATTTCGTTCATGTCGTGGTTACCTGTATTGGCCGCTTAGGCAGACTTCCGGTATATCTCTATGGCCACGGAATCCACGGAAGAACACGGAAAGAAATAATACCCATAACCAGGATGCTGATTAACATATCTTTCGTCATTACGGCGCATGCCGTAATCCAGGGAAAACAACAAGCTGGACCCCGGCCTTCGCCGGGGTGACGAATTCTGCAGAGTTTCCTTATTAGATGTTATTTTTCCGTGTTCTTCCGTGGATTCCGTGGCCATCATATCAATTATCAACTAATCAAGAATTTCCAGTACCTGTTCCGGCGGCCGGCCGAGGGCGGCCTTGCCGTTGGCAACAACAATCGGGCGCTCGATCAGTTTCGGGGTGTCGTGCATGGCCTTGACGAGGTCTTTCTGCTTCAGGTTCGGGTTGTCGAGGTTCTGCTCCCGGTACTCGGCCTCCTTGCGGCGCATGAGTTCGCGCGGCTGCATCCCGAGCAGGCCCAGCAGCCCGGCAAGTTCGGCCTGTGACGGGGGCGTCTTCAGGTATTCGACGATGGTCGGTTCGATGCCCTGTTCGCGCAGTAGTTCGAGCGTGGCGCGCGACTTGCTGCAGCGCGGGTTGTGGTAGATGGTAACTTCGCCAGTCATTCCGGGTCTTCCTGTGAGTGTCGTGTGAAGCGGTGGTTGGGCGGGCTGCACCCTACGTCAGGGCCGGGCGTGAATCAATCCCGGGTCATTCGGTCACCACCGGGATCTTGCCGATGCGCATGCGCCACTCCCGCGGTCCGCTGCTGTGCACGGAGTCGCCGCGGCTGTCGACCGCCACCGTGACCGGCATGTCCTCCACCTCGAACTCGTAGACCGCCTCCATGCCAAGCTCCGGAAAGGCCACCACCCGGGCGGCGCGGATGGCCTTCGAAACCAGGTAGGCGGCGCCGCCGGTGGCGATCAGGTAGACGGAGCCGTGCCGGGCAATTGCGGCAATCGCCTGTGGACCACGCTCGGCCTTGCCGATCATGCCCAGCAGCCCGGTGCGTTCCAGCATGGTATCGGTATACGGATCCATGCGGGTCGCCGTCGTGGGACCGGCCGGGCCCACGACCTCGTCGCGCACCGGGTCGACCGGGCCGACGTAGTAGATAAAGCGGCCGTTGAAGTCGAGGCCGTCCGGCAGCGACTCGCCGCGTGCGAGCAGTTCGACGATGCGCTTGTGGGCGGCATCCCGGCCAGTGAGCATGCGGCCACTGAGCAACAGCGTCTCGCCCGGCCGCCACTGGCCGATGTCGGCATGTGTCAGTCCGTCGAGCTGCACCCGGCGCGTGCTTGCCGTGGCCGCCAAGGTAACTTCCGGCCAGTCAGTTGCCTGTGGTGGCTGCAGCTCTAGCGGACCGCTGCCGTCGAGGGTGAAATGCAGATGACGCGTGGCTGCGCAGTTTGGAATCAGGGCGACCGGCATGGATGCCGCATGCGTCGGGTAGTCCCGGAGCTTTACATCGAGGACAGTGGTGAGCCCGCCGAGGCCCTGCGCCCCGATGCCCAGGGCATTCACCTTGTCGAACAGTTCCAGGCGCAGTTCTTCCAGCCGGCTTGCCGGTCCGCGTGCCAGCAGTTCGTGGATGGAGATTGGCTCCAGCAGGGATTCCTTCGCCATGAGCATCGCCTTCTCCGCGGTGCCGCCGATGCCGATGCCGAGGATGCCTGGCGGACACCAGCCGGCCCCCATGGTCGGGACCTGCTGCAGCACCCATTCCACCAGGTCGGCGCCGGGGTTGAGGACGGCAAAGCGCGCCTTGTTCTCGGAACCGCCGCCCTTGGCGGCCACCGTGACCTCCAGCCGGTTGCCGGGCACGATGTCCTTGTGGATGACCGCGGGGGTATTGTCACCGGTATTGAGCCTCCTGCCTGCCGGGTCGCTGACGACCGAGGCGCGCAGGGGGTTGTCCGGGTCCGTGTAGGCCTGGTGGACTGCCGCGTTCACCATGGCATCGATGCCGGTATCGCTGTCCCAGCGAACATCCATGCCGACCTTGAGGAATACATTGACGATGCCGGTGTCCTGGCAGATCGGGCGCCGGCCCTCGGCGCACATGCGCGAGTTGACGAGTATCTGTGCCATGGCGTCCCGCGCGGCCGGGGAGGCCTCGCGCTGCCAGGCGCTGTGCATTGCCTGGATGAAGTCCGGCGGGTGATAACAGGCGATATACTGCAGCGCGTCGCGCAGGCTGGAGATGAAGTCTTCCTTGCGGATAGTGATCATGGCGTGTCCGGTCGCGGGAACATTGGCTGTGATTATAAGTCCTAATCCGGAGTCGCGGCGCCGTCACGGCGGGAATATGCCTGCAATAACCCGCAAGGTGGGTATAATTCCCTTTCGCTAAAAGGAGTCTGGAATGCGTTTACTGGTTTTATTAACGGCGCTGCTCACGGCAGTGCCGCTCGCCGCGGAGCCGGTCGATTTCACCCTGGATAACCTGGACGGGGAGCCGGTGTCACTGTCGGATTTTCGCGGCAAGTGGGTCATCGTCAACTACTGGGCCACCTGGTGTCCACCCTGTCTCGAGGAAATCCCCGACCTGGTGCAGCTCTATGAAGACAACCGCGACACGCTCGTGGTGCTGGGCATTGACTTCGAAGAGGTCAATACCGAGTACCTGAAAAGCTTCGTCGACACCCACTTCATTTCTTACCCGGTGCTGCGTTCCGAGCCGCTGCCGGTGACGCCGCTGGGCCCGGTGCTGGGATTGCCGACCACGTATATTATTTCCCCCGAAGGTGAGCGCATCGCCCGCCAGGAGGGGCCGGTAACCCGGGAAGCCATCGAGTCCTACCTGGCGCGCAAACGCGGGGTGCAGGGCAGCGCGGCAGCGGAACCAGCCGGCACCGGCACGCCCTAGCCCCGGTTCTACCATGCCCACCATGCGCTGCTACGTCTCGGGTCGGGTGCAGGGGGTGTTTTTCCGGGCCTCGACGCGTGACAGGGCGCGGGCACTCGGTCTGGGTGGCTGGGTCAGCAACCTGCCGGACGGCCGGGTGCAGGTGACCGCCAGTGGCGAGGAAGCGGATCTCGCGGCCTTGCGGCGCTGGCTGCAGGAAGGACCATCGCAGGCCGTGGTCACCACCCTGGAATGTGAACCCTGCGCGGAGGAGACCTTCCAGGGGTTTGCTGTCCGGTGATTAGCCGGGCTTTGCCCTGTACCCGCTACATGGAGATGTCGAATTCTTTCGGCAGCGGCGGAACGAGAATGGTATCGGATGGCGGCTTGCTGGTATCGGGTTCCGGGTAATCCAGCGTGTAGTGCAGCCCTCGACTTTCCTTGCGATGCTGCGCCGAGCGGATGATGAGGGCGGCGACCTCGGCGAGGTTACGCAGTTCCAGCAGGTCGTTGGAAACGGTGAAGTTGGCATAGTACTCCTGGATTTCCTGCTGCAGCAGCTCGAGTCGCCGCCGCGCACGCTGCAGGCGCTTGTCGGTGCGGACGATGCCCACGTAGTTCCACATGCAGCGGCGCAACTCATCCCAGTTGTGGCTGACCACGACTTCTTCATCCGAATCCCGCACCCGCGATTCGTCCCAGGGCGGCAGGGCCGGCGGTTCCGGCGCGTCCGCGAGGGTGGCGGCAATGTGCCGGGCGGCAGCGGCGCCGAAGACCAGGCATTCCAGCAGCGAGTTGCTGGCCATGCGGTTGGCACCGTGCATGCCGGTGCAGGCGACTTCCCCGATTGCGTACAGGCCGGGAAGGTCGGTGGCGCCGTGCAGGTCGGTGATGACGCCTCCGCAGGTATAGTGCGCGGCCGGTACCACCGGAATCGGTTCCAGCGTCATGTCGTAGCCGAGTTCCCTGCAGCGGGCATAGATGGTTGGAAAGTGCTCGCGGATGAACGGGGCGGGCTTGTGGCTGATGTCCAGCAGGACGTACTCGGCGCCGAGGCGCTTCATTTCGTGGTCAATGGCCCGCGCGACGATATCCCGCGGCGCCAGGTTGCCGCGCCTGTCGAAGTTTTCCATGAACGGCGTGCCGTCCGGCAGCAGTAATCTCCCGCCTTCACCGCGGACCGCTTCCGTGACCAGGAACGACTTGGCCTTGGGGTGATACAGGCAGGTGGGGTGGAACTGGTTGAATTCCATGTTGGCTACCCGGCAGCCGGCGCGCCAGGCCATGGCAATGCCGTCACCGCTGGAGGTGTCGGGGTTGCTGGTATAGAGATACACCTTGCTGGCGCCGCCGGTTGCCAGCACCACTTTGCGCGCGGCAATCACGGCTACCTGCTGCGCATTGCGGTCAAGGACATAGGCCCCCAGGCAGCGATTATCCATGTGCCCCAGCTTGGCGCCGGTGACCAGGTCGATCGCGATATGGTGTTCAAACAGCGAGATGTTGTCCCGCTTGCGGGTTTCTGACAGCAGGGTGGTTTCCATGGCGCGCCCCGTGGCATCCGCCGCGTGCAGCACCCGGCGGGTGGAATGACCGCCCTCGCGGGTGAGGTGGAAACTGTCGGGGTCGCTGCTGCCGTTGTGGCGGGTGAACGGGACCCCGAGATCGACCAGCCATTGAATGGCCTCGGGGGCGTTCTCGATGGTGAAACGCACGGTTTCCGGCTTGTTCAGCCCGGCACCGGCATCCAGGGTGTCGGCAATGTGTGACTCGAAACTGTCGGAAGGGTCTACGACCGCCGAAATACCGCCCTGGGCATACAGGGTGCTGCCCTCTTCAAGGCGGCTCTTGGCCAGCACCGCAATGCGGGTGCTTGCGGGCAGCCGCAGCGCCAGGCTGAGGCCGGCGGCGCCGCTGCCAATGATCAGGACATCAAAGCTGTTTGCGGCTACCATAGCGAGGTTGCGGGGTCCTTGTGCGGTCGTGACGGCGTTGCTGCAGGGGTATGCACTGTAAGTATGGCATCCCCGCTGGCATTAATACCTTTTATTCAGTAAAAAATACATGATTATCATGTAATAACAGAGAACTATTCAATTCCTTGACGGTCTACTGGAATAGTTCCGGGTTGACGGGAGACGGCCCGGATGGGCGAGCGAAATATTGATCAGGCACTGGTCGAGCGGGTTCAGCAGGGCGACAAGTCGGCATTCGACATCCTGGTGCTGAAGTACCAGAGCAAGATTATCCAGCTGGTCAATCGCTATGTGCACGATCCTGATGAAGCCATGGACGTGGCGCAGGAGGCCTTCATCAAGGCCTATCGTGCCATCGGCCGCTTTCGGGGTGACAGCGCGTTCTACACCTGGATTTACCGGATTGCGATCAATACCGCCAAGAACTACCTGGTTGCCAGTGGCCGGCGTCCACCCGCGGGAGATATTGATGCCCAGGATGCGGAACAATATGAGGGTGCCACGGGTCTCAGGGAATATGCGACGCCGGAGCGCATGCTGCTGAAGGACGAGATCGAGAAAACGGTAGCCAGCGCCATCGATGACCTGCCGGATGATCTGAAAACCGCGATCACGCTGCGCGAGCTGGAAGGCCTGAGCTACGAGGAAATCGCCCAGGCCATGGAATGCCCGATCGGCACGGTACGCTCCAGGATTTTCCGCGCAAGGGACGCGATAGACACGAAATTGAAACCATTACTGGACTAGAGACACAGGCTTGTGACCATGAAAGACAAACTACACGAGCAGCTTTCCGCGCTGGTGGATGACGAACTGGCGGAGCATGAACAGGCACTGCTGCTGAAACAGCTGGCTGCCGACCCCGGACTGCAGCAGCGGCTGTCACGCTACCAGCTTGCCAGCGACGCCCTGCATAACCACCTGCCGCAACGGATCGACCCGGCATTTCATACCCGTATCCAGGCTGCCCTGGGTGACGCGCCGCCGCTGCGCAGCGGCGGCAATGTCATCCGCGCGCTGCTCAAGCCGGCCACCGGTGTGGCCATTGCGGCCTCGGTGGCGGTCGTGGCGGTGCTGTCACTGCAATCGATTCGCAATGAAGACCCGGATGTCGCCCCGCTGCTGGCAAGTGCCCCGGAAGCTGGCGGCGGCACCTACCTGCGTGCTGACATCCCGCCACCGTCCGTACCCATGGCGCAGGGACTGGACGTCTATCTCGTCAACCACAATGAGTACGCGGTGAACCGTGGCATGCAGGGCATGCTGCCCTATGTACGCCTTGTCGGCCAGGACATGAACCCGGAAGACAGGAGATAGCAGCGTGAGGTGGCTGGTTCCGTTGCTGCTGGCTGCCGCCGGCCAGGCTGCCGCGCAGGACAGCGCCCGGCAGTGGCTCGACGAGATGTCCAGCGCCCTGCAGACACTCGACTACGACGGCACCTTTGTCTACCTGCATGACGGCAGGCTGGATGCGATGCGCATCATTCATCAGGTGAGTGATGGCGGGCAGCGCGAGCGGCTGGTTTCACTGACCGGGAGCGCCCGCGAGGTGTTGCGTGATGACAAGGCGGTCACCTGCATCAAGCCGGACAACAAGTCGGTGATGATCGGCAAGAGCCGGCCGCGACCCCCATTTCCGGTTTTGCCCAAAGACCTCGGCAACGCTTCCCATTATTACAACATCGAGGATGTCGGGGATGATCGCATGGCGGGTTACAACGCCAGAGTCATTGCCATCACGCCGAAGGACGAGTTCCGCTACGGCTACCGCTTCTGGATTGAACAAAACACCCGCATGCTGCTCAAGTACGACCTGAGCGGTCCTGACGGTGTGCCAATCGAGCAGGTCATGTTTACCCGGATCGGAATCGGGGCGGATATTCCACAGTCCGCACTGCAGCCCTCGCTGACCGGCGATGGCTATACCTGGCACCGCCAGGAAGAAGTGCGCGGCTCACCCGTCACTGATCCCGGCAAATCCGGCTGGCAGGTCGGTGAACTTCCGGATGGCTTCATGCTGACAAATTTTCAGCAGAAGCGCATGCGCGAGGACGGTGAGACGGCAGAACACATGGTCTTCAGCGATGGTCTTGCCACGGTGTCGGTCTATATCGAAAAGCGTGCACACGAGGATGCCAGCCTCGCGGGTCTGTCCAGCATGGGTGCCATGAACGCCTACGGCTTGATGGTAGAAGGCTACCAGGTAATGGTGGTTGGCGAGGTGCCGCCGGCAACGGTCAGGATGATCGCCCATTCGCTCGGTCGTGCTTCGTAACGTTCCCGATGATTGAAGAAACCGGGCAGATCGTCGATGTTCAGGGGGCCTTTGCCTGGGTCGAAAGCGAACGCACGGGCACCTGCGGCAGCTGCGCCGTGCGCAAGGGCTGCGGTACCGGGGCGATCGCGAAGGTGCTGGGGCAGCGACGGGTGCGCCTGCGGGTGTTGAATCGTATCGAGGCCAGGGTCGGTGACTACGTGGTGATCGGGATTTCCGAATCCGGACTGCTGCGTGGCTCTCTGGCTATTTACGTGGCGCCCCTGTCCGGCCTGTTTGCCGGTGCCCTTGCCGGTTATGCCCTGGCCAGCCGTTTTTACCCGGAGTGGCCGGCTGATCCGGCAGCCATTGCCGGTGCGCTTGCCGGTTTTGTTGCCGGACTTGCCTGGCTGCGGCGCTTCAGCCGCAGAACCGCCACGGACCCGGCCTATCAGCCGGTGATACTGCGGCAGCAACTCCGGACTGGCAGCGCCTGAACCCGGTGCCGGGTAAGGCTCCGGTGACGGAACCGAAATAACTTCTTAAATGGAGAAACAAATATGTTGAGGTTTAATCGCCATGCAGCCAGTGTGCTGCTGATCTGCCTGCCCCTGCTGGTCTGGCTCCAGGCGGCCCGCGCCGCTCACCTGCCGGAGTTTACCGACCTGGTGAAGGCCACCAGCGCTGCGGTAGTCAATATCAGTACCACGCAAAAAGTCCATGCCGGTCTGCCGGAATTGCCGGAAGGTCTGGAAATACCCGAGTTTCCGGAAGGCAGCCCGTTCGGGGAGCTGTTCAAGTATTTCTTCAACCCGGAGGGCGAACCCGAATTCCGGGATGCGCAGTCGCTGGGGTCGGGCTTTATTATCTCCGCAGATGGCTACGTGCTCACCAACTACCACGTGGTCAAGGACGCCGAGGAGATTATCGTGCGCCTGAGCGACCGGCGCGAACTGCGCGGTGAGGTTATCGGGCTGGACCAGCGCAGTGATGTCGCCCTGCTGAAGATCGATGCGACCGACCTGCCGGTGGTGAAGATCGGCGAGTCTGCCTCGCTGGAGGTCGGCGAGTGGGTGCTGGCAATCGGTTCTCCGTTCGGCTTTGATCACTCCGCCACGGCCGGCATCGTCAGCGCCAAGGGGCGCAGCCTGCCAAGCGAAAATTATGTGCCCTTCATCCAGACCGATGTCGCCATCAACCCGGGTAATTCCGGCGGGCCGCTGTTCAACCAGGAAGGCGAGGTCGTCGGTGTGAATTCGCAGATCTACAGCCGCACCGGCGGTTACATGGGACTCTCCTTTGCGATTCCCATCGAGGTGGCCATGGACGTGGCCGAGCAGCTCAAGACCAAGGGCAGGGTGAGCCGGGGCTGGCTCGGGGTATTGATCCAGGATGTGACGCTGGACCTGGCCGAGTCCTTTGGCATGAAGCGGCCGCGCGGTGCACTGGTCGCCAAGGTGCTGCCTGACAGTCCTGCAAAGGCGGCCGGGTTCCGGGTCGGCGATGTCATCGTGGGATTCAACGGCAGGGAAGTCATCAATTCCGCCAATCTGCCGCCCATTGTCGGCAGCAGCCAGGTGGGAGTGAAAATCCCGGTCGATATCATTCGTGATGGCCGCAAGCAGCAGCTCGAGGTGAAACTCGGCGAATTGCCGGACGATGACAAGGTGGCCAGCGTTGACCGCCCGGCGACTGAAAAGGCCAACCGCCTGGGTATCACGGTCGTGGACCTGACTGCCGAGCAGCGCGCTGAACTGGAACTGGATGGCGGTGTACTCGTGCGGCAGGTCGTTGCGGGTGCAGCCACGCGGGCGGGAATTCGCCAGGACGACATCATCCTGCGGGTTGATAACAAGGATGTCAGCAACATGAACGAGTTCAACCAGTTGATCGCTGCACTGCCTGCCGGGAAATCCGTAGCCTTCCTGGTGCAGCGCAGCGGCAGCCCGACCTTCCTCGCCGTGAAGGTGCCGGAAGCGGATTAAGTCCTCCCTGGCCACGGGCGGCTACCCCTGGATGTCATGATGTCCCGGCGGTTGACGGTCTATATTCGCCATGGCTGTCACCTGTGTACCGAGATGACGCAGGCGCTGGAGCGCCTGCGTCCGGAACTCGGCTTCGATTACGTCACCGTGGATATCGATGCCGACCCGGAACTGCGGGAACGATACAACACCCGGGTGCCGGTGCTGGCTGCGAACGGCACGGAAATCTGCTACTACTTTCTGGAGGAAACCCGGCTGCGGGCGTTCCTGCAGGCCGGCAGTTGAGTTCCTGGCCCGGATTTCTTGCCGGGATCCCGGTGAGAAATCCGGGCCAGTCATTTGGTGACTTGCGGGCGGGTTTCTGTATAATGCAAAACCTTACCGGCAATCAGTCACTTGTGGAATAAATCCGCGAGACTCACAGCACCGCCACCGGGGCGGGATCACACTCCCTACCTTCATGACAGACAGTCAGCACGTTCGCAATTTCTCGATCATTGCGCATATCGATCACGGCAAGTCGACCCTGGCTGACCGTTTTATCCAGACTTGCGGCGGCCTGACCGAACGGGAAATGGAGAACCAGGTGCTGGATTCCATGGACCTGGAGCGGGAGCGGGGCATTACCATCAAGGCGCAGAGCGTCTCCCTGCGTTACCGGGCGCGCTCCGGTGAACTCTACGAGCTGAACATGATCGATACCCCGGGACACGTCGATTTCTCCTATGAAGTTTCACGTTCGCTGGCGGCCTGCGAGGGCGCGCTGCTGGTGGTCGATGCCGCGCAGGGCGTGGAAGCCCAGAGTGTCGCCAACTGTTACACGGCCATCAACCTGGACCTCGAAGTGCTGCCGGTGCTGAACAAGATCGACCTGCCGGCAGCGGACCCCGACCGCGTCATCAACGAAATCGAGGAGATCATCGGCATCGAGGCGACCGACGCGGTACGGGTCAGCGCCAAGACCGGCGAGGGCGTGGAGGACCTGCTGGAGCAACTTGTCCAGCGGATACCGCCGCCTGCCGGGGATGCAGAGGCGCCGTTGCAGGCGCTCATCATCGATTCCTGGTTCGACAATTATGTCGGCGTGATCTCCCTGATCCGGGTGGTGCACGGGCGGGTGTCGCGCCGCGACCGCATCCGCGTGATGTCGACCGGGCGCGGTTTCCAGGTGGAGAAGCTGGGGATATTTACACCGAAGCCGCTGGAATGCCAGATGCTGGAAGCGGGTGACGTGGGTTTCGTGGTGGCTGGCATCAAGGACATCGACGGTGCGCCAGTTGGTGACACCCTGACGCAGATGAATGCGCCGGCCGCGAAGGCCCTGCCGGGCTTCAAGACCGTGCAGCCCAATGTTTTCGCGGGCCTCTACCCGGTCAGTTCGGATGATTACGAGGATCTCAGTGAGGCCCTGCAGAAGCTGCGCCTGAACGACGCGGCGCTGCATTACGAGCCGGAAACCTCGGAAGCACTGGGCTTCGGGTTCCGCTGCGGTTTTCTCGGCATGCTGCACATGGAGATTGTGCAGGAACGCCTGGAGAGGGAATATGACCTCGACCTGATCACCACCGCGCCGACGGTTATCTACGAAGTTCTCAACACCCGCGGCGAGCTGCTCAGGATCGATAACCCGGCGAGCCTGCCGCCCCTGAGCGAGATCGAGGAGATCCGCGAACCGGTCATCATGGCCAATATCCTGGTGCCGCAGGATTACCTCGGCAACGTGATCAACCTGTGCATCGAGAAGCGCGGGGTGCAGAAAAACATGCAGTACCTCGGCAGCCAGGTGTCGCTAAGCTACGAAATGCCCATGAGCGAGATCGTGCTCGACTTTTTCGACCGCCTGAAATCAGTATCCCGCGGCTATGCCTCCTTTGACTATCACTTCCTGCGCTTCCAGGAGGCGTCCCTGGTCAAGCTGGATATCCTGATCAACGGCGAGCGGGTGGATGCCCTGTCGCTGATCGTGCATCGTGATGTGTCGCAGTCGCGCGGTCGCTCACTGGCCGCGAAGATGAAGGAACTCATCCCGCGGCAAATGTACGATGTCGCAATCCAGGCCGCGATCGGGGCGCAGATCATCGCGCGCACCACGGTAAAGGCGTTGCGCAAGAACGTCACGGCGAAATGCTATGGCGGCGATATTTCCCGCAAGCGCAAGCTGCTGGAGAAGCAGAAAGCGGGCAAGAAGCGCATGAAGCAGTTTGGCCGTGTCGAGATACCCCAGGCAGCCTTCCTGGCTGTGTTGCGCGTCGATAATGAATGATGCCGCCGGCCAGCCTATAATGTCGCCCTTGCCAGGGACGATAAGACAGTAGACAGCACGCAGACGAGGCGATAATGAATTTTGATTTTCCAGCATTACTGGTCGGGGCAACCCTGTTTACCGGCCTTGCCTGGGCACTGGATGCCGCTTTTCTGGCGCCGAGGCGCCGGCAGAAGGCGACAAGCCTGGTCCAGGGCGGTGTCGCGCAGGATTCTGACCAGGTCGCCATCACCCTGAAAGAGCCGACCTGGATCGAGTACTGCAAGTCGTTTTTCCCGGTCATCCTGGCCGTACTGCTGTTGCGTTCCTTCCTGGTGGAGCCGTTTCGCATTCCGTCCGGCTCCATGATGCCGACCCTGCTGGTTGGCGATTTCATCCTGGTGAACAAGTTTGCCTACGGTATCCGTCTCCCGGTCGCGAACACCAAGGTCATCGACATAGATGAGCCTGAACGCGGCGATGTCGTCGTGTTCCGTTATCCAAAGGACCCTTCGGTCGACTACATCAAGCGGGTCGTCGGACTGCCCGGGGACACTGTCCGCTACGCCAACAAGGTGGTTTACGTTAACGGCCAGCCGGCGGGGCAGGTGCCGGCCGGTGTTTACCTCGGCGAGGGTTCCGGGGTTTCCATGTCAGGGGCGAGCAAGCGTCGCGAACAACTGGGCGATCTGCAGCACGATATCCTGGTCATGCCGCGCACCCCGGGTGTGCAGGGTGAATATGTCGTCGGTGAAGGCGAGTACTTCGTGATGGGTGATAATCGCGACAACAGTAATGACAGTCGTTACTGGGGGACGGTGCCGGAAGATAACCTGGTGGGCAAGGCATTCCGGATCTGGATGAACTGGGACAGTGCCAATGGCGGGATCGACTGGGACCGCATCGGCATGAAGATTCAATAGGGGAGCCAACAGAGGGGAAGACTATGCGTTCATTGCACAAACAGAAGGGAATGACGGCGATAGGCTGGCTGATCGTGCTTGGCCTGATCGGTTTTTTCACGTTGCTGACACTGAAGATGTCACCGTCCTACATGGAATACTACAAGGTTGTCTCCTCGCTGGAGTCCCTGGAAGAGGAACCGGGTTTGCGGTCACCTGAGGATATCCGGCGCCTGCTCAATCGTCGCTTTAACATCAGCTACGTGGAAACCATCAACGAGAAGGATGTGAAAATCACGAGCGCAGGCAAGTTTTTCAGGGTTACCGCGAAGTACGATTCACGGGTGCACCTGTTCGGCAATGTCTCCGTGGTGATGGCATTCAACAAGCAGGTGCAGGTTCGCAGGAGTTCATGAGGTCGCAGGAATCACTGGAAAAACACCTGGGCTACACTTTTCAAGATGCGCAGCTGTTGCGCCAGGCCCTGACCCATCGCAGTGCCGGCAGCAGGAACAATGAACGCCTGGAATTTCTCGGCGATGCCGTTCTCGGGTTTGTGATCGCCGGTGAACTGTACCGTTGCTATTCGCAGGCCAGGGAAGGCAAGCTCAGCCGCTTGCGGTCGACGCTGGTACGCAGGGAATCACTGGCAAAGATCGCACAAGGCCTGCAACTCGGTGACTACCTGCAGCTCGGGGCAGGCGAGCGCAGGAGCGGCGGGCACGCCCGGGACTCCATCCTTTCCGACGCCCTGGAGGCGGTCTTGGGTGCCATCTACCTCGACAGTGATTTTGCCACGGTCAGGGACTGCATTCTCGCCCTGTTCGAGGAAAAGCTGCAGTCGGTTTCCGAGGTGACGACGCTCAAGGACTCCAAGACACGCCTGCAGGAATACCTGCAGGCACAACACCAGCCGCTGCCAACATACGACGTCATTCAGATCAGTGGCGAGGCGCATGACCAGTTCTTCAGGGTGAACTGCAGTGTCAAGGGGCTGGATGTCGAGCCCGGCGAGGGCAGCGGCAGCAGCCGCCGGCTGGCGGAGCAGGCCGCCGCTGAAAACATGCTTGCCCGGCTGCTGGTTGACTGAGCCATGAGCGCCGGATTCCGTTGCGGTTACATCGCCCTGGTCGGCAGGCCGAACGTCGGCAAGTCCACCCTGCTGAACCGGATCCTGGGGCAGAAGATCAGCATTACCTCCCGCCGTCCGCAAACAACCCGCCACCGGGTGCTGGGTATCAAGACGCTGCCGCATGCCCAGCTGATCTACGTTGATACCCCGGGTATTCATGATTTCAACGGCCGAGCCATGAACCGTCACATGAACCGTACTGCCAGCAGTGTCCTGTCCGATGTGGATGTCGTGGTATTCCTGGTCGATGGGCTGCACTGGACGGCGGACGACGAACTGGTGCTGAAAAAACTGGCGCATATCAGCTGCCCGGTAATCCTCGCCGTTAACAAGATTGACGTGCTGGACAAGCGCGAGGCGCTGCTGCCCGGCCTGCAGCCGCTGGCGGAGAAATTTCCGTTCACGGAGATTATTCCGATTTCAGCGCGCAAGGGAGACAATGTTGCGGCTCTGGAGACCTGTATTGAGGCACTGTTGCCGGAAGCACAGCCCTTGTACCCCGAGGACCAGGTCACGGATCGTTCCGTGCGCTTTCTCGCCGCCGAACTGGTCAGGGAAAAGCTGTTCCGCAAGCTTGGCAGGGAGTTGCCCTACGGTCTGACTGTCCAGATCGAGCAGTACCGCAACGAGCCCGGCATCACCCATATCCATGCCCTGATCTGGGTGGAGCGCGGCAGCCAGAAGAATATCGTCATCGGCAAGGGCGGGCGGGTACTCAAGGAAGTTGGCAGGGAGGCGCGCCTGGATATCGAGGAACTGATTGGCAACAAGGTCAACCTCAAGCTGTGGGTGAAAATCAAGGAAGGCTGGGCGGATGACGAACGCGCCCTGCAGAGCCTGGGATATACTCGCGACGACTAGCCCGGATTTCTCACCGGGCGGCGTTGGCACAGCATATTTTGTTGAAGGTGTTGGGGTAATGGAGGGTAACCAGAAAACAGTGTGTTTCCCCGGGATGCCTATCCCGGCCCTGGCTGGTCCTCGTGCACCTGGACTTGCTGTTCACTCAAGTGGTAGCTATGGCTACCCCTTTCGCTCCACAGCGGCGTCCATGCACACGAGTCCGTCGCCAGCATCCGGGATCCCGGTGAGAAATCCGGGCTAGCCAGTTTTTCGTATGTCATGATCACTACGAGCAGAGTCTCACTGGAACCCGCCTGGATACTGCACCACTATCCATACCGGGACTCCAGCCTGTTGCTGGAGGTCTTCACCCGCGAGCACGGCCGCATCGGCCTGGTAGCGCGCGGTGCCAGGTCCGCGCGGGGACGCTGGCGCGGCCAGTTGCAAATACTGCGGCCCCTGCTGCTTTCCTGGAACCTGCGCGGCGAACTGGGCACACTCACCGGTGCCGAACTGCGGGGCACGCTCGAGGTATTGCCCGGCAGGCAGATCCTGTGTGCCTGCTACCTGAATGAACTGTTGCTGCGCCTGATGAGCCGGCACGACCCGCATCCCGGCCTGTTCACCGCCTACGAAGCGGCACTGGTCAGCCTGCCCGTCGTCGAGGAACAGGCGCTGCGGGTCTTTGAAAAAAACCTGTTGCAGGAAATCGGCTACGGCCTGCTGCTGGACCAGGAAGCTGATTCCGGGGAGGCGGTGGCGGCTGATGCCCTGTACGAGTACCAGCTGGAGCGCGGACCGGTCAGGTGCGGCGAGGTGCAGGGTAATGGCCTGTTTGTGCGCGGTGCCAGCCTGCTGGCACTGTACAATGACAAGCTGAACGATCCGCAGGCCTGCCGTGAAGTGAAATTGCTGATGCGTGCGGCACTGGCCCGTTACCTGGGGGGCAGGCCCTTGCGGACGCGCGAGGTGCTGCGGCAGCTGACGCAACTGTCATCCGCTGACCGTGTGCCGTTGCCACAGGTACTGGAAACCTGACAAAAATGGGAGTTGAGCAAGACATGTTACTGGGTGTGAATATCGATCACGTTGCAACGCTGCGCGAGGCGCGCGGTACGCGCTACCCTGACCCGATACAGGCGGCCATCGCGGCGGAGGCGGCAGGAGCCGACAGTATCACCCTGCACCTGCGTGAGGACAGGCGGCATATCCAGGAAAGGGACGTACGCATGCTGCGGGAAATTCTGCAGACCCGCATGAACCTGGAGATGGCGGTTACCGACGAAATGCTGGATATTGCAGTGCAGCTGCGCCCGGAGGACTGCTGCCTGGTGCCGGAGCGCCGCGAGGAACTGACGACGGAAGGCGGTCTGGATGTCGCCGGCCAGTTGCCACGCATCCGCGAGGCCTGCAGCCGGCTTGCGGCAGCGGGCATCCGCGTTTCCCTGTTCATCGATGCGGACCCGGACCAGATCGACGCGGCGGCTGCCAGTGGTGCGCCCTGCATCGAGATCCATACCGGGCATTTCGCCGATGCGGCGCACGGCCTGGCACAGACCGAGGAGCTGGCGCGCATCGTCGAGGCGGTGCGGCTGGGCGAGCAGTCCGGCCTGACAGTGCATGCCGGCCACGGGCTGCATTACCATAACGTGCAGAAGATCGCCGCCATCCAGGGTGTCCGGGAACTCAATATCGGCCACGCCATCATGGCGCGGGCGCTGTTCACCGGGCTGGAAACCGCGGTTGCGGAAATGAAACGCCTGATGCGGGAAGCGCGTGGCTGACCATGATTTTCGGAATCGGTACGGATATCGTGCGGATATCCCGCATCCAGAAAGGTCTTGATCGATACGGGGAACGTTTTTCCAGGCGCATTCTCGCCGGGCAGGAGCTGGATGATTTCCAGCGTACGCTGCAACCCGCGCGTTTCCTGGCGCGGCGTTTTGCGGCCAAGGAAGCCGTGGTCAAGGCCTATGGAACCGGCTTTACCCGGGGCATGACCTTCCAGGACATCGTTGTCAGCCATGATGCCGCGGGCAAACCCCTGCTGCTGCTGTCGGGACGCGCGCTGGAGCTGCAGCACGAGATGGGTATCGGGGAAACGTTCATCAGCATCTCGGATGAGCAGGAATACGCCGTGGCATTTGTGACCCTGATGAAGACCCCTTAGCCCGGATACCCCCGGCCTCAGCGGCAGCCGCTGCGGCCCAGGCTGGCGTCGATGACTTCAAGGGCGCGCGCATGCTGCAGCGCAATGCTGGCTGCATCGCTGCTGTGCAGTGCACTGCGCAGTTCCCGCAGCGCAGCCTCCAGTTCCGGCGCATCGCAGTAGACCACCGCCCCCAGCAGCCGGTGGACGTGGCTGCGCAGTTGCACCAGGTCGCCAGCTTGCCAGGATTCCGCGATGTCGCGCCGGTGCGCCGGCAACTCCAGCAGCAGTTGCACGAACATTTCGCTGGAGAAAGTATTTTCCAAATCGTGAAGACAGTCTTCACCGGGATCTGCATGTAGCGAACCCTGTAGCTGGTCTCCTGCGCCGGCGCGGCCCAGCAGGCGCCGCAACCAGGCGGTCATTGATGCCAATCCTGTCAGGCCTCTGCCGTTGCTGTGGCTTGCATTATCCGGTGGCAGTGTGGAGGGTCTGTCCATAGGCGTTCCATCAGAGCGTTGCTGTTTCACTGGCGGGCGGTAATCCACTGATGGTTCGTGATGTTAGCGCAAGCAGCCGGTACTGGCCACGCGCTGTCCGTCAGACAATTCCGATGTGTCTGTCAGACGGTTCCGCTTCTTGGGTATACTCTCCGCAGACATCATTCACGGAACACTGCGTATGAATTTCCCCACGCTCGAGGCAACCATCGGCAATACCCCGCTGGTGCGCCTGCAACGCCTGCCGGGTGAGACCGGCAACCAGTTGCTGGTGAAACTCGAAGGCAACAACCCGGCGGGGTCCGTCAAGGACCGGCCGGCGTACAGCATGATCCGGCATGCCGAGGACCGCGGCGAGATCAGTCCGGGCGATACCCTGATCGAGGCGACCAGCGGCAATACCGGCATCGCGCTGGCCATGGTGGCTGCCATCAAGGGCTACCGCATGGTGCTGGTCATGCCCGAGCACATGAGCGTGGAACGCCGTGCGGTGATGCGCGCCTTTGGTGCCGGGATCGTGCTGGTCAGCCGCGAAGCCAGCATGGAGGGCGCCCGCGACCTGGCCCTGGACATGCAGGCGCGCGGCGAGGGCAAGGTGCTGGACCAGTTTTCCAACCCGGACAACCCGCTGGCACATTATGAAGGCACCGGCCCGGAGATCTGGCGCGATACCGCCGGCAGCATTACCCACTTCGTCAGCGCCATGGGAACCACGGGAACCATCATGGGCACTTCGCGCTATCTCAAGGAGCAGAACCCCGCGGTGCAGGTTGTCGGTGTGACGCCGGCCGAGGGCTCCGCGATCCCGGGGATTCGCCGCTGGCCCGAGGCCTACCTGCCGTCCATTTACAGCGCGGCCAGCGTGGACCAGACCATCGAGGTTACCCAGGATGAGGCGGAACGCACCACGCTGGCACTGGCCGCGCAGGAAGGCATCTTCGCGGGTATCTCCTCCGGTGGCGCGGTCGCGGCAGCGCTGTCATTGTCGGCGCAGGTGGAGAATGCCGTCATCGTGGTGATTATCTGCGACCGCGGTGACCGCTACCTTTCCACCGGAGTCTTTCCCGACTGAATGAGCGTGCCCGGCCGACGGGTATTGCTGGCCCTGGTGTTGTTGCCGGGGTTGTTGCTGGTCGATGTGCTGCCGGGTTTTGCATTCAATGCAACGACGCTGGAACTGGGCACACTGCAGGGTGATGGCTGGAATGCCGCAGGACTGCAGCTGCAGATCAACCTGCTGGATGACCGCCATGCCCGCATCCTGCTGCAGGCACAGACGGCGCAGTTGCCGGAACCCCTGGGCAGGCTGACCGATCTGCAGCTGGAATGTGTCGCCGCCGAACTGACTGCTGCCCGGCTTGACTGTCGTGACGGGGTGCTGCGACTGCAGTCGGTCGAGCATGGCAGGCAGCAAATCCAGGCGCGCTTCGGCTACCGTTTCACGGACCAGCGGCTGCACTTCGACGTTGCCGGGATCCGCTTGCTGGGTGGGCGGCTGGCGGCGCGCGGTGCGGTTGCCGCGGGCAGCTGGCAAATCGACATCGAGGCCGGCGGGTTGTCGCTGCAACAGCTGTCGACACGGCTGGCGGCAGCCGGCCAGCCTTTGCCGCGGCTGGAGGGCAGCGGCGAACTGGCACTGACGGCACACCTGCAGGGTAGCGCGGGGGCGCTGGAGCAGGCAGGGTTCAGCCTGCGCCTGCAGGCAGACAGCTTCACCGATGCCGCCGGCAGCCTGGCCGGCGAGGAACTCGATATCTCTGTCACAGGGGAGGCGCGCGCCGTCACCGGGGGCTGGCGCCTTGACCTGGATGCCGCTGCGGAACAGGGTCGGCTGTATGTCGAGCCGCTGTTTGTTGAGGTCCCCGGGCAGCCCATCGAGGCAAGTGCACGCTTCGATTATCTGGCAGACAGCCGGGAATTGCTGCTGCATGCCCTCGAGTACCGCCATCCGGGCAGCGCCGTGCTGGCGGTAAGTGGCCGCATCAACCTGGGTACGGATCCCTTGCTGCGGGATTTACACGTCGAGCTGCAGCAAGGCATGTTTTCGACTCTGTACGCCACCTATCTGCGTCCCTGGTTCGCGGGCACCATGATCGGTGCCCTGGATACGGCAGGGCAAATCAACGGTGAACTGCACTGGCAGGAGGGCGCGCTCGCCCGGGTGCAGCTGGATCTGGCAGACCTGTCCCTGGATGACCGTGAAGGCCGCTTCGATCTGACGGGTGTGAACGGGCAGTTGCGCTGGTCCGCCGGCGGGAGTGCGGAAGTCTCCGAACTGCACTGGCAGAGCGGCAGTGTCTACCGGGTCGGGCTGGGCCAGGCGGACCTGCGGGTTGAAACACTCGGCCGGAAATCCAGGTTGCTGGAGCCTGCCCGAATCCAGGTGCTCGACGGGGAATTGCAGCTGGAAACCTTCGAACTCGAGGTCGGCGAGGCCGCCGCCCTGCGCTGGCAGGTCGACGGCATCCTGACCCCGGTTTCCATGCGGGAGTTGAGCCTGGCGCTTGGCTGGCCGGAATTTGCCGGCAAGCTCTCGGGCGTGATTCCTGCCGTGCGCTACGACGACGGCACCCTGAGTGTCGGCGGCGTGCTGCTGGTGCGGGTGTTCGACGGCGTCATCACGCTGCAGGACGTCAGCATGGAGCGGCCGTTTGGTGTCATCCCGCGCCTGCAGCTGGATGCCAGGATCACAAACCTCGACCTGGAAGCATTGACCGGGACCTTCTCGTTCGGGCGCATTGAAGGGCGCCTCGAGGGACACATCGATGACCTCGAAATGGAATCCTGGCGGCCGGTCGCCTTCGATGCAGCCTTTGCCACGCCTGCCGGGGACAAGTCACGACACCGCATCAGCCAGCGCGCCGTGGACAATATCTCCAGCATCGGCGGGGGCGGTGTCGGCGGGGTCCTGTCACGCAGCTTCCTGCGTTTTTTCGAGGATTTTCCCTATGACAGGCTGGGGATAAGCTGCCGGCTCGAGAACGGCATCTGTGCCATGGGGGGCGTTGCACCGGCGCCTACGGGCGACGGCTACTATCTCGTGAAGAGTCGCCTGCTGCCACCGCGCCTCGATGTGATCGGTTACGCCGACCGCGTCGACTGGGAGTCACTGGTGGCGCAGATCCTGGCGGTGACCAAACAGCAAAATACCGTTATGGAGTGATCCCCGCCCGGCGGGCATGTTAACCTTCTACCCCGCCTGGCGTTAGTCATGGCAGGACCCCTGTTTTTCACCACCGAGGTGGCACCATGAAAATTCTGCGTATTCCCGTGACACTGGCACTGCTGGCGTTTGTGGCGGCTTGCGTCACCATCAATGTCTACTTCCCGGCAGAGGCCGCGGAAAAGGCGGCTGACCGGATCATCCGGGATGTCTACGGCGAGCCACCACAGCAGCCGGCGCCTGCCGAACCACAATCCCTGAACCGGTATCTCACTGTGCCGTCATCATCCCCGGTACTGACACTGCTTGACTGGCTGGTGAGCCCGGCCTATGCCGCCGGGGCAGACATCTCCGTGAATACGCCCGCCATCCGGCAGCTGGAAGCGGCGATGGAAAAGCGTCACCAGCAGCTCGCGAAATACTATGCCGACGGTGCCGATTGGCATGACGCAGGATGGCGAGATCACCATTCGCGACCAGAAGCTGATCGCGCTGCAGGACCGTAATACCGTGAAGAGCCTGGTTGCCAGCGAAAACCGCGATCGCGGCGCCCTCTACGCGGAAATCGCCAAGGCCAACGAACACCCGGAATGGGAGGCCGATATCCGCGAAATTTTCGCACGTCGCTGGGTCGATAATGCACCGTCCGGGTGGTGGTACCAAGACTGCGCAGGGTGGCTGGAAACAGAAATAATCGGGACGCCGCGCTCGAAGCGCGGCGTTTTTCCATCAGATACCGGACCATATGAATACCTTCGTCTTTGACATCGAGACTGTTCCTGACGTGGCGTCCGCACGTCGTCTGTACCAGCTGGAAGACCTGGATGACAAGAACGTGGCGCGCGTCATGTTCCACAAGCGGGCGGAGGAGACCGGCGGCTCCGAATTTCTGCGCCACTACCTGCACCGGGTCGTCGCCATCTCCGTGGTGCTGTGCACGCCGGACAAGTTCAAGGTCTGGTCGCTGGGTGAACCGGACGCACCCGAGGCGGAACTGTTGCAGCGCTTCTTCGACGGGATCGATCGCTTCACCCCCACGCTGGTTTCCTGGAACGGCTCCGGTTTCGACCTGCCCGTGATCCATTACCGCAGCCTGCTGCATGGCGTCGCTGCACCGCGTTACTGGGAAACCGGCCACGAGAACCGCGACTTCAAATGGAACAACTACATCAGTCGCTACCATGAACGGCATACCGACCTGATGGATGTGCTGGCCGGCTACCAGCCGCGCGCCAATGCCCCGCTGGACAATATCGCCACCATGCTGGGTTTGCCCGGCAAGATGGGCATGAGCGGCAGCAAGGTCTGGGATCACTACCTGGCCGGTGATATCGAGGGCATTCGCAATTACTGTGAAACCGACGTCCTCAACACCTACCTGGTCTACCTGCGCTTCGAACTGGTTCGCGGCCATATCAGCCCGGCCCGCTATGAACAGCTCTGCACGCAGGTGCGGACTTCCCTGGAGCAGGAAGACCGGCCTCACCTGACCGAGTTCCTGCAGAACTGGACTCCGGGGATCAGCGCGTAATTTCCGTGATGCTGAGGGATGCAGGGTTTTTCCGGTCTGCATTGCAGGCGCTGCGCTGGTTGTCCCGCTGCCTGCAGTTCCGATCGCTGTCTGCAGAGGTCCGCAGCGCCGCATGAGCCGGCGCACACGCAGGCAGCGTCTGCCGGAGCCGGTGGCGGATATCGCGATCGATTCGCTGGCGCATGACGGCCGGGGTGTCGCCCGCCTGGACGGCAAGACCCTCTTCATCGAGGGCGCGCTGCCGGGTGAGCGGGCTGGTTTTGAATACCTGGCAACGCACCGGAAGTTCGACGAGGCGCGGGCGACTGTCATCCACCAGGCTTCACCTGACCGGGTGGTGCCGCGTTGCCAGCACTTTGGCGTTTGCGGTGGCTGCAGCCTGCAGCACATGGAAGCCGCAGCGCAGATCCACGCCAAGCAGCAGGTGCTGCTGGACAACCTGAAGCACATCGGCGCCGTGATGCCCGAGGCCGTGCTGGCGCCGCTTATCGGGCCGGTGTGGGGCTACCGCGGCAAGGCCCGCCTGGGCGTCAAGGATGTCATCAAGAAGGGCCGGGTGCTGGTGGGGTTCCGGGAGCGGCGCGGCGGCTATATTGCGGACCTGTCACGCTGCGAGGTGCTGGACCCGTCCGTGGGAGAACGCCTCGGGGAGCTCGCCGGGCTGATCGCTACCCTGGATGCCCGGACACGCATCCCGCAGATCGAGGTGGCCGTCAGCGAGGCGGTAACGGCACTGGTGTTCCGGCATCTCGATCCCCTTGGCGAGGCCGACGTTGCCCGCCTGCGCGACTATGCGCACGCCAGCGGCATGCATGTCTATCTGCAGGGCGGTGGTCCGGACAGTGTCCGGCCACTGGAGCCGGCGGATTCCGTGCTGTCCTATCACCTGCCTGAACAGCAACTGGAAATCCGTTTTCTGCCGCATGATTTCACCCAGGTTAACAGCGCGATCAACCGGCAAATGATCGCGCGGGTGCTGCAGATGCTGGAACTCGATGCCCATGACAGGGTGCTAGACCTGTTCTGCGGACTCGGCAATTTCACCCTGCCGCTGGCGCGGCTGGCCGGCAGTGTAACGGGTGTGGAAGGCGAGGCCAGCCTGGTCAGCCGCGCCCGTGACAATGCCGCCCTCAACGGGCTGGAGAATGTCGCGTTTCATGTCGCGGACCTGGCCGCGGACCAGCGTGACAGCAACTGGGCCGGTGGCAACTACAACAAGGTGCTGCTGGACCCGCCACGCAGTGGCGCGGCGGAGGTTATCGATACCGTCGGTAATATCGCGCCGGAGAAGATCGTGTACGTGTCATGTCATCCGGGATCGCTGGCGCGTGATGCTGGCAGGCTGGTGCATGACAAGGGGTATCGATTGCTGGCCGCGGGCGTGATGGATATGTTTCCGCATACCGCGCACGTGGAGTCGATCGCCCTGTTTACGCGGGATTAACCCGGACTAACGGCTACTGCTGGTACCAGCGCTTGCGCAGTGCGGTAAAAACCCTGCGTGGATACCAGTGCTTGCCGACGCTGCCGTTGTAGCGCGCCAGGGCCCGGTGCATGTCGCCTTTTTCCCGCTCCAGGTAGATTTTGAGGATGGTGCAGCCGAAGCGCAGGTTGGTCGCGATATCGAACAGGTTGTCTTCCGGCTTGCCGATTTCATCCAGCCAGAAGGGCATGATCTGCATAAGACCCTGCGCACCTGCGCTGGAGATGGCGAAGCGGTCGAAATTGCTCTCGACATGGATCAGCGCCAGTATCAGCTGCGGGTCGAGATTGGAGCGCCTGGCCTCGTAGTGCACTTTCCTGAGGATGGTCAGGCGTTCTTCCGGGTCCTCGACACGCGACTGCAGGCGGGTGTTCATGTCGGTCAGCCAGACCTCGGCGTCAAAACGGTCCGCAAAACTGTCGCTTTCATTGATGGCGCTGATCAGTGTCTGGCGCATACTCGCATCCGGGCGTTCCAGGGTCGCGGCCCCGGCGTTGCCGCAAAGCAGCAGGCCGGCCAGCATCACCGTGGGTGTGAATTTCGTTGTGATGCTTCTCATACTCCGTGTATCGGATCAGCCTGAGGTCAGTTTAGCCTGCAGCAGCCCGACGATGTCGTCACGCGCAACCAGTTCGCTGTCCGCATCGCGGCGTCCCCGGTACTCGAGCAGGCCCTGGTCGAGATTCTTTTCTCCGACGACGACCCGGCAGGGGATGCCGATCAGTTCCATGTCCGAAAACATCACGCCGGGGCGCACCGGACGGTCATCCAGCAGGACCTCGAAGCCGGCGGCCTGCAGTTCAGCGTAGAGCAACTCGGTGGCCTCGCGCACCCGTGTGGATTTTTTCATGTTCATGGGCAGCAGGGCGACCTGCCAGGGGGCGATTGCCGCAGGCCAGATCATGCCGCGGTCATCGTGGTTCTGCTCGATGGCGGCCGCGACGATGCGGGATACCCCGATACCATAGCAGCCCATAATCATCGGCAGTTCCTTGCCCGCTTCATCCAGCACGCTGGCCTGCATGGCTTCACTGTATTTCGTACCCAGCTGGAAGATATGCCCGACCTCGATACCACGGGCGATGGACAGGGTGCCCTTGCCGTCCGGGCTGGGGTCGCCGGCCACCACCTTGCGCAGATCCGCGCAGGCAGGTTCGGGCAGGTCGCGGCCCCAGTTCACGCCGCTGAGATGGCGGCCGTCAGTGTTCGCGCCGCAGATGAAGTCCGCGAGCCGGGCGGCCGCGTGGTCGACGATGACCGGGATTTCCAGTCCGACCGGGCCAAGGGAGCCGGCATTGCAGCCGGCGGCTGCGAGAATCTGCGCGTCCGTCGCGAACTGCAGCGGGCTGGCAACCTCGGGCAGCTTTTCCGCCTTGATGGCGTTCAGTTCATGATCGCCGCGGAGTACCAGGGCGACGACATCGGTTTTGGCACCCTGTACCAGCAGGGTCTTGGCGCAGGCGGCCGCGCTGGTGTCCATGAAGTCGCAGACCGCCTCGATGCTGTGTATGCCGGGCGTGTCGATGGCCTGCATGTCCGCGCCCGGCTGCGGGCGCTCTCCGGCCGGTGCCACGGCTGCCGCCAGTTCCACATTGGCGGCGTAGTGACCCTCCGAGGAGAAGGCGATAGCATCCTCGCCGGAGTCGGCGAGGACGTGAAATTCATGGGAGACATTGCCGCCGATCGCGCCGCTGTCCGCCTGGACCGGCCGGAAATCCATGCCCAGCCGCGTGAAGATCCGGCTGTAGGTGTCATACATCACCTGGTAGGTCTGTTCCAGGGATGCCTGGTCGACGTGGAAGGAATAGGCGTCTTTCATCAGGAACTCGCGGGCACGCATGATGCCGAAGCGCGGGCGAATCTCGTCGCGGAACTTGGTCTGTATCTGGTAGTAGGTGACCGGCAGCTGCTTGTAGCTGCGCAGCTCGCGACGCGCGATATCGGTGATGATCTCCTCGTGCGTCGGCCCGAAGCAGAACTCGCGGTTATGCCGGTCGGTGATGCGCAGCAGTTCCGGTCCATACTGCTCCCAGCGTCCCGATTCCTGCCAGAGTTCGGCCGGCTGTACCGCCGGCATCAGCAGTTCCAGTGCGCCGGCCCGATCCATTTCCTCGCGAATGACGGCCTCGACCCTGCGCAGCACCCGCAGTCCTGCCGGCAGCCAGCTGTAAACGCCCGCTGCCTGCTTGCGCAGCATGCCGGCGCGCAGCATCAGCTGGTGGCTGACGATTTCGGCGTCAGCCGGTGTTTCTTTCAGGGTGGAGAGAGGAAAGGCGGAAAGGCGCATGTCGGGTAACCGGGCTTCGTTGGAGAGGTGCAGATTGTAGCGGGCAACCGGGTGCGGCGTACAGACGCGGCGTGCTCCCTGGCAGAGGATGGCTGCCGGAACCGCATTTATGCGGTAAACAGCGTCGGTTCAACTTAATGATGAAGGGGCTTATGGCCACGGAATCCACGGAAAAGTTTCTGCTGAGTGTGATTTCTTTCCGTGTTTTTCCGTGGATTCCGTGGCTATAAGAAATACTGAAAATCAGCTTAACTTGCCTGTATCCGCTATTAAAAATTGAAAAAATCCTGGTCGCGTTTGTTTAGCTGTGGCGGCCGGGGCAAAACGTTTTCATCCGAACGGTGTTCCAGGGTTTCGAAGGCGACCCCCTCGGGAGGCAAGGTGTCGGTGAGCTGCCATTCCCCCTTGTCGTTGCGCCACTTGTAGACCCGGCTGGTTGATACGGGCGTGACGAGGCTGGAGGTGGACGTGGCAAGCCGGCTGCGGTATTCGGGGTTCAGGTACAGGAAGGTCCCGCCGGCAAGCAGCAGGACAAGGAGCAGCCAGCCAAATCGCATCAGAAGGTGCCGTTGTTCCAGCCCCACATCTTGCGGGGTGCGTCCGTGAACTCGATATAGATGCGCTCCGGCTCAACGCCGGTTTCGCTGGCCAGCATCCCGCACAGGGCGCGGGAGATATCTGCGGTCAGGGATTCCGGCAGCCCGATGCTTTTCAGTTCCAGGTAGGCGAGGGGTGCCGTGTTGCCTGCAAACTGCATGGCCGGGTTCGATTCCACCGAGGTCATGACATAGCGCTCCGGCTTGCCCAGTTGCTCGGCAACAACGACCGAGGCGTGACCGGCAAGCGTGCTTGCCTCGGCGTCAGTCAGGGGCTGGTTGGTCTGGATACGGAGGAATGGCACAGCGTTCTCCCGGAAACGGGGTCAGTCCTTGCAGTTTTCAGTGATCTCGGTTTCGGTCTCGGCGATGCGCTTCTGGCGGTCTTCTTCCGTCAGGCGAAGTACCGAGCCGTCCGGCAAGCGGTAGCGCTTGATGCCTCCCTGCTGCAGCTCACCAAGATTCTTGCGCGCATTGATGCAGTTCTGTCGGCGGATTTCCTTGTTCTTGGCGCGCAGTTCGGCCTGTGCAGTGGCTGCCTGGCGCTCCTCCATGCGTTCATCCAGGGCCTCGACCTGTTGCTGCAATTTGGCGTTTTCCGCGGCGGGGTCGTCCGCCGGTGGCGGCGCGCTCCTGATTTCCAGTACTTCGATGCCGGCTGGTGGTGGCAGCTGGGTGTACTGGATCTCGCCATTTTGATCCACCCATTTATAAATCTTATCGGCACTGCCCGCCAGGCTGTGTGTGCCGGCAAGTGCCAGGCTGATACCGAAGAGCAGTATGGAAGCGATTTCAGGGTATTTTGCATGCATCATTGGCTGGTCCCGTCACAAGAATCTGTTTGAATAGTATGGGTGTTTTGGCGACAGAACAAGCCACCGGGTCACACATTGAAATGCCGCGCCTGCCGCTGTCAGGGTTTATCGGCACATAAAGGCGAATCTCTTGACGTTTACCTTGAATATCAGTACTTTTCTCTCCCTTGATCACGCGACCTGCGCGCCCGCTGGACGGGCTTTTTTTTACGCGGCTGAAAATGCCGCGTAATGACCTCGGGAGAATAACTGGTGGAATTGACTGGCGCGGAAATATTTGTGCGCGCGCTGCAGGCTGAAGGTGTCGACTACATCTTTGGCTATCCTGGCGGCGCGGTATTGCACATCTACGACGCTCTCTATAATCAGGACAAGGTCAAGCATATCCTGGTACGCCATGAGCAGGCCGCGACCCACGCGGCCGACGGCTATGCGCGTTCCACTGGCAGGCCCGGTGTCGTGATCGTGACCTCCGGGCCTGGCGCCACCAATGCAGTGACCGGTATTGCAACCGCCTACATGGATTCGATTCCCCTGGTGGTATTTACCGGACAGGTACCGACGCACCTGATTGGCAATGATGCCTTCCAGGAGGCCGACAACATCGGCATCACCCGTCCCTGCGTCAAACACAATTTCCTGGTGAAGGACGTCAACAAGCTGGCCGAGACCATCAAGAAGGCTTTCTATGTTGCCACCACCGGGCGTCCCGGTCCGGTTGTCGTTGACATACCCAAGGATGTGACCGCGGAAAAGGCGGAATTCAGCTACCCGAACAAGGTCAGCATGCGTTCCTATAACCCGGTGCATGTCGGACACGCGGGGCAGATCAAGCGTGCTGTCAAGCTGATGCTCGGGGCCAGCAGGCCGATGCTCTATACCGGCGGTGGCGTGATCCTCGGCAATGCCTCGGCAGCGCTGACGAAGCTGGCACGGGAGCTGAATTTCCCGGTGACCAACACCCTGATGGGGCTTGGCGCCTACCCGGCAACAGATCCACAGTTTGTCGGTATGCTGGGGATGCACGGGACCTACGAAGCCAACATGGCGATGCATCACTGCGATGTACTGATTGCCGTGGGTGCGCGCTTCGATGACCGCGTGACCGGCAATATCGAGAAATTCTGTCCCCATGCCCGTATCGTGCATATCGATATCGACCCCGCGAGCATTTCGAAAAACGTCAAGGTGGATGTGCCGATCGTCGGCTGTGTCGACAATGTCCTGCGGGTCATGCTCAACGAGATCGCTGACACCGGGCGGCGCCCGGATACCGCCGCCCTGGCGGAATGGTGGGGCCAGATAGAAGAATGGCGAGCCAAGGACTGCCTGCGTTACGATCGCGACAGCGAACTCATCAAGCCGCAGTACGTGGTCCAGAAACTCTACGAAGTGACGCAGGGCGATGCCTATGTCGTTTCCGATGTGGGGCAGCACCAGATGTGGGCGGCGCAGTACTACAAGTTTGACAAGCCGCGCCGCTGGATCAATTCCGGCGGCCTTGGCACCATGGGCTTCGGTCTGCCTGCCTCGATGGGTGTGCAGCTTGCCCATCCCGACGCAACCGTGGCCTGCGTGACCGGCGAGGGCAGTATCCAGATGTGCATCCAGGAACTCTCCACCTGCCTGCAGTACCAGCTGCCGATCAAGGTGGTGAACCTGAACAACCGTTACCTGGGTATGGTGCGCCAGTGGCAGGAGTTCTTCTACCAGAAGCGCTATGCCATGTCCTACATGGAATCCCTGCCGGACTTCGTCAAACTCGCGGAGAGCTACGGCCACGTGGGGATGCAGATCGAAAAGCCCGCTGACGTGGAAGGCGCGTTGCGCGAGGCCATGAAGCTCAAGGACAGACTGGTATTCATGAATTTCATGACTGACCAGACGGAAAATGTCTATCCCATGATTCCGGCCGGTGGTGGCCAGAACGAAATGATACTGATCTGAGATGCGACACATAATCTCGATACTGATGGAAAACGAGGCCGGTGCGCTGTCGCGTGTCGCCGGACTGTTCTCGGCGCGCGGCTACAATATCGAATCGTTGACGGTGGCGCCCACCGAAGATCCTTCCCTGTCGCGCATGACCCTGGTTACGCGCGGGACCGAGGAGATCATCGAGCAGATAACCAAGCAGCTGCACAAGCTGATCGATGTTGTGAAGCTGATGGACATGACCGACGGCCCGCATATCGAACGCGAGATGCTGCTGGTCAAGCTGCATGCGGAGGGCGAACGTCGCAGCGAGCTGAAGCGCGTCGCCGATATCTTCCGCGGGCGGATTATCGACGTGACCGACCGTACCTACACGGTGGAACTGACCGGCGATGGCGCCAAGCTGGATGCCTTTCTGCAGGTGCTGGAGCCGGGGGCGATTATCGAGGTAGTCCGCTCGGGTGTCTCCGGTATTGCACGCGGTGATCGCTCGCTCAAGCTCTAGCCGGGGTAGCGGGTCAGTGACATGACTCCCGGGCGCATGTGCGCCACACGAATAATACATGCGGCAGTGCGAACTGCTGCGGACAGGTTTCTATTAACACGACGTCATGACAAGCGGCGTCTCACAGGCGATACGGCAGGTACAGGATTATGAAGATCTACTACGATAAAGATGCAGACCTTTCCATTATCAAGAGTCTCAAGGTGGCTATCATCGGCTATGGATCCCAGGGGCATGCCCATGCCAACAACCTGAAGGATTCCGGCGTCGATGTCACCGTCGGTCTGCGAGCGGGCTCCATTTCCGAGGCCAAGGCGAAGAAGTCCGGGTTGACGGTCAAGTCGATCGAGGATGCCGTCGCCGGCGCCGACGTGGTCATGGTACTGGCACCGGACGAGCACCAGGCCCGCCTCTACAACGAGCAGATCGCGCCCAACATCAAGCAGGGTGCGGCGCTGGCCTTTGCGCACGGATTCAACGTGCACTACCAGCAGATCGAGCCGCGTGCCGATCTTGACGTCATCATGATTGCCCCCAAGGGCCCCGGACACCTGGTGCGCTCGACCTACACCCAGGGCGCCGGTGTACCGAGCCTGATCGCCATCTCCCAGGATGCCAGCGGTCGCTCCAGGGACATCGCCCTGTCCTATGCCTCTGCCAATGGCGGTGGCCGGGCCGGCATCATCGAGACCAGTTTCAAGGAGGAAACCGAGACCGATCTGTTCGGTGAGCAGGCCGTCCTGTGCGGTGGTGCGACCGCGCTGGTGCAGGCCGGTTTTGAAACCCTGGTGGAGGCTGGCTACGAGCCTGAAATGGCTTATTTCGAATGCCTGCACGAGCTGAAACTGATCGTCGACCTGATGTACGAGGGCGGTATCGCGAACATGCGTTATTCTATTTCCAATACCGCAGAGTATGGCGACCTGACCCGCGGGCCACGCGTCGTGACCGGCGAGACCAAGCGCGAGATGCGGCGCATTCTCGACGAGATCCAGAATGGCGAGTTCGCGCGCGAATTCATCCTCGAAAACCAGGCGGGTGCCCCGACGCTCAAGGCCAAGCGCCGTCTCGGGCGTGAGCATCCCATTGAAGTGGTCGGCGAGAAGCTGCGCGGGATGATGTCCTGGATCAATGAAGGCAAGATCGTCGATAAAAACGTCAACTGAGTCTGACGGGTCACAGCCTGGGCGCATTCGGAAGTCCGGAGCAAAGTCCTGAACCGCTTTCCATTTGTCGCACGGGAAGGCCAGGTGTTGCTGTTTGCCGCAACCCTTGCGGCCGTGGTCGTGCTGCACTTCTCCGGGTTGCTGACATCCCTGCCTTTCTGGGCGCTCGGTCTCCTGATCCTGGTGATCTTCAGGGACCCGGAACGGGACATACCGTCGCAGCCCATGGCTGTTGTCAGCCCTGCGGACGGCAGGATTACTGCTGTTACTGCCACCCGCGATCCCTTTCTTGACCGGGACTGCATTCGCGTGACGCTGCAGATGAGCCCCTGGGGTGTGTTCACCACCCGCAGTCCCGTGGAGGGCAAGGTCCTGCAGCCACCTCGTGCGCCGGAGGATGGACGGATGCCCCACGGTGTCTGGCTGCAGACAGACGAGGGTGATGATGTTGTCATGGTAATGATGCGGGGGCGCCTGCACACCGCGCCGCGCTGTTATATCCGTATCGGCGAGCGTATCGGACAGGGAAAACGCTGCGGCTTCGTGCATCTCGGCGGACAGGTCGATGTTTACCTGCCGGAACGCAGCCGGCTGGAGGTAGCCGCGGGTGACTGGGTGCGCAGCGGGTCGGATGTGATCGCGACCCTGCTGCATGGCTGAAATTCAGGAACGGACTGGGGTAATGGAAGAAGAAACCACGGAACAAAAACCACGCCACGGCAGCATCTACCTGCTGCCGAACATGATAACCACGGCCGGGTTGTTCTCCGGTTTCTATGCGATCGTGGCGGCGATAAACGGTCGCTTCGAGGCAGCCGCCGTGGCTATTTTCGTCGCCATGATTGCCGACGGCATCGACGGCCGGGTGGCGCGCCTGACCAATACCCAGAGCGAGTTCGGGGTCCAGTACGACAGTCTTTCTGACATGGTCTGCTTTGGGCTGGCACCGGCGCTGGTGATGTATGAGTGGTCGCTGCAGTCCATGATCAGCGTCGGTTGGGCCAAGTTCGGCTGGCTGGCGGCCTTCATCTATACGGCCAGTGCGGCGCTGCGGCTGGCGCGCTTCAACGCCCAGGTGGCGACGGCGGAGAAGAACTATTTCCGGGGATTGCCCAGCCCTTCCGCTGCCGCGGTTCTCGCCGGCCTGGTCTGGGTCGGCGCCGATCTGGGTATCGACGGGGAAACCCTGGTCTATCCCGCCTTTGTCCTCACGATCGCCATGGGGCTGTTGATGGTGAGCAATATCCGCTACTACAGTTTCAAGGAAGTGAACTACAGAAACCGGGTGTCCTTTGTCGCCATACTGCTCGTGGTGCTGGTGTATGCCTTTGCCTCCATCGATCCACCCAAGGTTCTGTTCACGGGCTTTCTGGTGTATGCGGTATCCGGTGTCGTGTACACCATGGTGGGTATTCGCAACCGCCGCAGGGCGCGCAAGCGCGAACATTAAGGTGTTCGTGCCGGGCTTGGCATTACGCTGGCTTTAATCTATAGTCTTCAGGCATGAGCCGCTGCCATTGCCAATTTTCTGATTTGCTGTCCGCCGTTCCCGGTGCGGGCCACGTGCTGCTGCTTCCCCTCCTGCGACTGCTGCCTTCGGGCAGATAATCCAAACCTGGCGAGGTTATACGCGCAAAATATATATTCTTCCTGTCCGGCAGTCGTAACACGGCAGTTTTGCTATGCTGGGCCTGCTTGTTTCGGGAGTTCATGACAGTGCGCATGATTCCCGGCGGACTTCATAATGGAGCCGAGTGATGACTCATCAGGATAAATTGATAATTTTCGATACCACCCTGCGCGACGGTGAACAAAGCCCCGGTGCTTCCATGACACGGGATGAAAAGGTTCGTATTGCCAAGGCGCTGGAACGGATGCGTGTGGATGTCATCGAGGCCGGTTTTCCGATTGCCAGCGCCGGAGACTTCGAGGCCGTCAAGGCCGTTGCAAGTGCGGTGACAGGCAGCACCGTCTGCGGGCTGGCGCGGGCGCTCGACAAGGATATCGACCGTGCCGGTGAGGCACTGCGACCGGCGGCAGCCGCGCGCATCCATACCTTTATCGCTACCTCGCCTATTCACATGCAGATGAAATTGCGTATGGAGCCGGAACAGGTGCTGGAGCAGGCGGTGCATGCCGTCAGGCGGGCGCGCCAGTATACCGATGATGTTGAATTCTCACCCGAGGATGCGGGTCGCTCCGAGACGGATTTTCTCTGTCGTATCATCGAGGCGGTAATCGATGCCGGAGCGACTACTGTGAATATTCCGGACACCGTGGGCTACAACCTGCCGCACCAGTTCGGCGAGTTGATTCGCAGTCTGATCGAGCGGGTGCCGAACTCGGACAAGGCGGTCTTCTCCGTGCATTGCCACAATGACCTGGGGCTGGCGGTCGGCAACTCGCTGTCCGCCGTTCTGAATGGTGCGCGCCAGGTGGAGTGCACCATCAATGGCCTGGGTGAGCGTGCCGGCAACGCATCGCTTGAAGAAGTCGTGATGTCGGTGCAGACGCGTCAGGATGTGTTTCCCTGCAGGACCACCCTGGATACCACCCAGATCATGACCTGCTCCCGGCTGGTTTCCGGTATCACCGGTTTTGCGGTGCAGCCGAACAAGGCCATTGTGGGGGCGAATGCCTTCGCGCACGAGTCCGGCATCCACCAGGACGGCGTGCTCAAGAGCCGCGAGACCTACGAGATCATGCGTGCCCAGGATGTCGGCTGGAGCGCCAACCGTATCGTGCTGGGCAAGCACTCCGGGCGGAATGCCTTTCGAACCCGTCTCAAGGACCTGGGGGTGGAGTTCGAGTCCGAGGAAGAACTCAATAATGCCTTTTCCCGTTTCAAGGATCTGGCCGACAAGAAACATGAAATCTTCGACGAGGATCTGCAGGCGCTGGTGACGGAGTCCGGGTCGGAATCCGAGAATGACTGGATCAAGCTGGTGTCTCTGCGCGTCTGTTCCGAAACCGGCGAAACGCCGCACGCCAGCGTCACCCTGTCGGTGGATGGCGAAGAGTGCAGCTCGGAATGTTCCGGCAGTGGTCCGGTTGACGCCTCGTTCAAGGCGATTGAAAAAATGGTCAACAGCGGCACGGAACTGCAGCTCTACTCGGTAAACAATATCACCAGTGGTACCGACTCGCAGGGCGAGGTGACTGTCCGGCTGCAGCTGGGCGGGCGGATCGTGAACGGCCAGGGTGCTGATACGGATATCGTGATAGCGTCGACCAAGGCCTATATCAACGCCCTCAACAAGATCATCCAGCGGGACGACCGGGCGCACCCGCAGCTGGGCGATGTTTAAGGCAGCACAGGACCGGCAAGTGGACAGGCAGCTGCAGAATGAATATCTCAGGGCGATGGGCATCCGGCAATGGGTCGCCCGGGAGACGTCGGCCGGGCTGGTCGAGGTGGCGGCCATGGAGCTGTCTGCAGCGCCTCCCGGGGATGCGATATCCCGTGACGAAAATCCGCTGGCCGCCCTCGATTGGGGTGCGCTGCAGGAACGGGTAGAGAGCTGCACGCTTTGCCCGCTGCATGAAACCCGTACCCGGACCGTCTTTGGAACCGGCAACCGTAAAGCGGACTGGCTGATTATCGGCGAGGCTCCGGGGCGTGATGAAGACCGAGAGGGCGAGCCGTTTGTCGGGCGGGCGGGCAAGTTGCTCACGGAAATGCTGTTCGCTGCCGGTTACCAGCGCAAGGACGTCTACATCGCGAATATTCTCAAGTGTCGCCCGCCGAACAACCGCGACCCGTCCCCGGAAGAGGTGGCCTGTTGCCATGCTTACCTGGAACGCCAGATCGAGCTTGTCCAGCCGGTTTTGATACTTGCCGTGGGCCGGGTTGCAGCCCACAATCTGTTACATAGCGACCTGCAGGTGGGGCGTTTGCGGGGCAGGGTGCACAACTACGGAGAGCGGCAAATACCCCTGATCGTAACCTATCACCCTGCTTATCTGCTGCGCTCTCCACTGGAGAAGCGCAAGGTCTGGGATGACCTGCAACTGGCGCAGACGGTTTACAAAAAACACCTGACCGGGACAAGCAACAATAACTGACAAGGCAGCCAGACAGGCTGATTCTGCATGAGCGCGATTCTGAAAGAACCTGCCCTGAACTTCCGCCCCATGCGGGAGGTCGACCTGCCTGAAATCATGGAAATCGAGCGCAAGTGCTATCAGCACCCCTGGTCAGCCACGATCTTCAGTGACTGCATGCACGCCGGCTACAGTTGCTGGGTGTGCGGCAGGGGCGGAATCATTGAGGGTTATGGCGTGATCAGTGTGGCGGCCGGGGAGTCCCATCTCCTGAACCTCTGCATTCACGACAACTCACGGCGTCAGGGTGTCGGCAGGAAATTACTCAGACACCTGATATCAATCGCGCGCAGGCATGATGCCGAGGTGGTCTTCCTGGAAGTGCGGCCATCCAACGAATCAGCGCGCCAGCTGTATGCAAGCGAGGGCTTCAATGAGCTGGGTAGCCGGCGCGACTATTACCCCAGGGGGAATGGCCGCGAGGATGCGCTGATCCTGGGGCGGGCGCTCTAGCCGGAACCTGTCCGGCGCAGCGGTTGCCTCCGTGGGCGATCTGCCGGGCATTTTCAGGTAGAATACCCGCTTTTTCACGGAACCACGTTTCCCGGTTACTATGAGCAGTCTGGAGCAAGAAGCCGCCCGGCGCCGCACCTTCGCGATCATTTCCCATCCCGATGCCGGCAAGACAACCCTTACCGAAAAGCTGCTGCTGTTTGGTGGAGCCATCCAGCTTGCAGGCACGGTCAAGGGGCGCAAGGCCGCGCGCCATGCCACTTCCGACTGGATGGAGCTGGAAAAGCAGCGAGGCATCTCGGTCACCTCCTCGGTGATGCAGTTTCCCTATGGGGATGCGATCGTCAACCTGCTGGATACACCGGGCCACGAGGATTTCTCGGAAGATACCTATCGCACACTGACTGCGGTCGATTCGGCCCTGATGGTGATCGACTGCGCCAAGGGCGTGGAGACGCGCACCATCAAACTGATGGATGTCTGTCGCCTGCGGGACACGCCGATTTTCACCTTTATCAACAAACTGGATCGCGAGGGACGCGACCCCGTCGAACTGCTGGACGAGATCGAGGATATCCTCGCCATCAAGTGTGCGCCGGTAACCTGGCCGGTCGGCATGGGCAAGCGTTTCAAGGGTATCTATCACCTGCAGGAAGATGCGGTCCACCTGTATACCGGTGGGCGGAGCGACATCCGTCAGGATGCCCGGATTATCAATGGGCTGGATAACCCGCTGCTTGACGAGGTGCTGGGTGACCAGGCAGCCGAGCTGCGTGACGAGATGGAACTGGTGCAGGGCGCCAGCCATCCCTTCGATGTCCAGGCCTACCTGAAGGGTGAACTGACGCCGGTTTTTTTCGGGTCGGCAATCAATAATTTCGGAGTCAGCGAATTACTGGGTCATTTTGTCAGAAACGCACCGGCACCCTTGCCCCGCAGCACGGTGACTCGTGTCGTGGAGCCGGTGGAAAAAGACTTTTCCGGGTTTATTTTCAAGATACAGGCGAACATGGATCCGGCGCATCGCGACCGCATCGCCTTTCTGCGGGTCTGTTCCGGCAGCTACCGCAAGGGTATGAAAATGCGTCATGTGCGTCTCGGGCGCGATGTCCAGGTTTCCAACGCCCTGACTTTCATGGCATCCGACAGGGGCCATGTTGATGAGGCATTTCCCGGGGATATCATCGGCCTGCACAATCACGGCACGATTCGTATCGGTGATACCTTCACCCAGGGTGAAGATCTCAGGTATACCGGCATCCCGAATTTCGCACCGGAACTGTTTCGCCGCGCGATACTGAATGACCCGCTGCGTATGAAGGCTTTGCAGAAGGGGCTGGACCAGCTGTGCGAGGAGGGGGCGACCCAGCTGTTCCGGCCGCTGAAGAACAATGACCTGATACTGGGCGCGGTTGGCATCCTGCAGTTTGATGTGGTCGCGCATCGACTGAAAAATGAGTATGGCGTCGACTGCCGGTTTGAACCGGTTACCGTGGCAACTGCGCGCTGGATCGAGTGTAATGACGGCGCGCTTGAAGCACGGTTTCGCGACAAGGCCTATGAAAATCTGGCTGAAGACCAGAGTGGTGCGCTGGTCTATATCGCGCCGACGCGGGTCAACCTGGACCTGGCTGTTGAGAAATGGCCGGATATCAGGTTCCATGCCACGCGTGAACACTAGCCCTGCACGAAGCTCTGCGTAGCAAGACAAGTTCAATAGTCACGGGCCCGCTGGCAGGCTGCGCAGCAAACGGCCCGCCTAGAAGTCTATCCAGTCGACGATATGCTCCTCGAGCTGTTCCTGGCTGACCTGCTGCTCGTCCACGGTGCGCCCGCGTATCGATATCCCGGCAGTATGGACCGTTTCTGGATCTCCCGATACCAGCGGGTGCCACCATGCCAGCGGCAGTCCGTTGGAAAGCCGGCGATATGCGCAACTCGCAGGTAGCCAGTCAAACTGGTCAACCCCGGACTGCGACAGCTCCAGGCAGTCCGCTACGAGCTGTTTTCGGTTTGCGTAGCTGCGACAGCGGCAAGTGTGTGTGTCAAGCAGGCGGCATGTCACATTGGTGTAGTAATACAGGCCGGTATCTATGTCCTCGAGTTTGTTCAGGCAGCACCGCCCACAACCATCGCACAATGACTCCCATTCCGCAGGAGTCATCTCGCGAAGCGTTTTTGTATTCCAAAATGTGCGCGCTTCTGTAACCATGGCGCAGATCATTATCCATGAAAAGCGACGCTATTTCCGGAAGAATGAAAATGAGGCAGGCACGTGAAAAATGGGGCTGGGTCTTCTACGACTGGGCTAATTCTGCCTTTGCGACGACGATTATGGCGGGGTTTTTCCCGGTTTATTTCAAGGCGTACTGGAATACCGGCCTCGATCCTACCGAGAGTACCTTTCGCCTCGGGCTGGCCAATTCAGTCGCGAGTTTGACGATTGTTCTGCTGGCGCCGGTTCTGGGTGCTATCGCTGACTGCATGGGCCGCCGCAAGGCGATGCTGTTCGTTTTCGCATGTCTCGGCTGGTTGATGACCGGCGGGTTGTATCTGGTCGCCGAGGGTGACTGGATCCTTGCAGTGCTGCTTTACATCCTTGCTGTGATCGGATTTTCCGGCAGCAACATATTCTATGACTCGCTGCTTCCGTTTATATCCAGCAGAGATGATCTGGACCGCACATCGGCGGCCGGGTTCGCATTTGGCTACCTGGGTGGTGGGCTGCTGTTTACCTGCAACATACTGATGGTCCTGCACCCGGACTGGTTCGGCCTGGCTGACGGTGATGCTGCAGTGCGTATTTCATTCCTCATGGTCGCGGTGTGGTGGCTGGTCTTTTCATTGCCGTTGCTGCTGTTTGTCAAGGAACCGGACGGGTCGATCGGTGGTCCGGCGTTGAAAGTTGTCAGAGAGGGTTTTGTGCGGGTCTGGCATACACTGCATGAAGTCAGGCGGTTGCGAAATGTGTGGCTTTTTCTGATCGCGTACTGGTTGTATATCGATGGTGTAGATACTGTCGTGCGAATGGCAGTCGACTACGGCCTGTCGCTGGGGTTCGACCACAAGAGTCTGCTCATGGCGCTGCTGATAACGCAATTCACCGGGTTCCCCGCGGCGATTGCATTTGGTTACCTGGGCAGCCGCTTTGGACCCAAGGCAGGTATCATGGTAGGGCTGCTGGTGTATGTCGTGGTGACAGTCAGGGCATCTGTCATGTCCTCGGCAGGCGAATTCTATTTGCTGGCGTTTGCGATTGGTCTCGCGCAAGGCGGAATTCAGGCGCTGAGTCGTTCCCTGTATGCGCGCATGATCCCCGGGAACCGAACTGCCGAGTTTTTCGGTTTCTACAATATGCTCGGGAAGTTCGCCGCTGTCATCGGGCCGCTCATGATGGGGTGGGTCGGTGCGTTATCCGCAAGCCCTCGTACCGGAATTTTATCGCTGCTGATCCTGTTTATTGCGGGCGCACTGGTGCTGCTGAAGGTGGACGTTAGTAATACTCGAGCATAGCTCGCCACCAGATATTCGAGATTGTAAATTCAGGTATTTTTCGGTGACACCTGATAATTCCCTCCGGGGCGCGGATTAGCTGTGCATGAGCTTGATGGATCATGTGGCAAGTGTAATGTGTGCGGGCCCTGTGCCATGCAATGTGTCCGATGACCATGCCGTTTGGTTACCTGCGTGGCACCCGCACACCTAACGCAAATGCTGAGTTCGAATTTCTTAACTAACACAAGATGTTGTGTGTTAAAAATTTGACGCGCATAACATCTTGATTCTAAGTATATCTACGGGTATAAATCAAAAAACACATAATTAGTACAGTTTTTATTGGAGCTGTTCTAAATAGCTTGACTTCATGGCCGGAGGAAATAACAAGTGCAAAAAACTTCCAACAATTCGCTTACCCAGTTTTACGATCAACTTGTTACCGACTTCAATGAAGAGCTTGGGGTTATGTGGTGCTATGCAAATCCTAGTCCTCGGCCATGCTTTACTCCACAACTTTTAAAAGATTTACTAGATTCTTGCATGTAATTCGTGCTAGAAATAGTTCTGATGTCCGATCAGGGCTTGCACCTGCTATTCAATATTTGGTTTTAGGATCATACAGACCGGGTGTGTTTAGCCTGGGAGGTGATTTAGAGCTGTTTGTTGATTCAATGTAAGATTCGCGACAGAGAAAATTGCTCGCTAGGTACATGAGACTTAGCATAGATGTGATGTTTGGGACGTATACGAACATGGATGTTCCACTGACAACAATTGCACTAATTCGTGGCAACGCACTTGGTGCTGGATTTGAAGGTGCACTGCATGTGACTACATGATTGCAGAAAGGGGGGTTCAGCTAGGTTTTCCTGAAGTCCTATTTAACATGTTTCCTGGTATGGGTGCATACAGTTTTCTGGTGCGAAGGGAATTGATCCTGTGCAAGTTGAAAAGATGATCCTGAGCGGAAGAATATATACTGCACAAGAGCTGCACGAGATGTGTTTGGTAGATCTGGTGGCTGAAGCCGGGCATGGTGAAGTCGAAGTCGAAAACTTCATTAAGAAACTTGAGAAATCAAGAAATACGCGTGTTGCTGTTCTGAAAATGCGGAATATGATAAATCCGGTAAGCTTCGAGGAGATGCTAAAGATTGGTGAAATCTGGGTTGAGTCAGCAATGTCTTTATCAGCTAAAGAGCTTAAAACAATGCAAAGGCTTGTGCGCTCACAAGACAGGATGGCCAAGTCGTTGATTCCAACTGAATCACCAGCAAGGATTAAGGAAGCATCTAGATAGCCCTCTTGTCAGTAACTGTGCCTGTGCCCTGAGCAGCTTCTCTGGAGGAATCGAATCCCGGCCCAGATCCGAGTACAGGTCATTGAAATCTGCATCCAGTTCTTTCAGCGCTTTATTGACCATCTCCCGAATCGGTCTCAGTGGATGATCTGATGGAACGCGTTCCTCGGGGATTACCGTGCTGAACAGTGTGTCTTGATGAATATCAGCTCCGCGCATCGCTATCGGTTCCGTCTCATGGATATGAGTGCTATCTTGCCATTCAAGGAGCTTTTTTCAACAGCCTGCTAGGATCAATAATTTCTGAGATTGAGCACGAGAAACAATACTACGGTGAGTTTACTAGTCGAATGACTGAGCTAAAGAAAAAGGCACTTCAGGAAAATATTATCACTGTGATGCTAGAGAAAAGTATTGTGGAAGCTGCGCATACCAAAAAAAGACCGCACTTGAGGATTGTTAAATAACTTCTCAGAAAAATTCAACCTGATTTTCCAGATGCTAATGAAGGTGTGTCAGTTTCAGTGTATCCAGATAAAGCATCTTCTGTTTGTTTGAGAAGTAAATTAACTATTTTCAGATTCTCTATGAAGTTCTGTGTGCTTGAGTCTTGTAGTAATGTTTGTTTGCAATGCACAAAGAGTTTTTTAGCTCCCATGCTGCCTGCACTCCCTTTAAGAGCATGGATATTTTCCAAGTAGGTCTCGTAATCCTTCGTTGCAACAGCAGATTCCATTTCAGCTAATAATTTCCTGCCATCTTTTATAAATACCGCGATTAACTCGTAAATAAAGCTATCGTCACTAGATAGATCTCTTAGGCTGCTTAGTACAATAAGGTCTAGTAGCGGTTCATTTTCAGCGCTACTCTTCGCGGCGCTATCACTCGGTGTTAGATTTTCTGGTGAATTCCCAACCATATTGCATGCGCCCGAGCAGAGGGTGTTGATTGTTGATATTAATTTTGAAGCCACTATTGGCTTTGTGAGGTATGCATCAACATTAGCTTCCTCGCACTCGCGTTTTGCCTCAGTTGTCGCGTTGGCTGTAAGAATAATTATGGGGGGTCTGGATTCTAGTGGGGTGGTGAATTGATAAAGTTTGGCGGCCTCAATCCCCCCCATTACAGGCATTTGCATATCCATGATAACGAGGTCAAATTTGTGGTCTTCCAGCTTGTCGAGCGCAAGCTGTCCATTCTCAACTAGTACACAGTTGTGTCCTGCTCTGCCAAGTATCTTAGAGATAACTAGGCGGTTAGTTTGGTTGTCTTCCGCAACCAGGATATTTAGCCCCGTCAATTCCTTGGGCTGATTTTCATTTAATAAAGCTGCAACACTATTTGTTTCAATGTCATCAATTCCTGCGGCATGCAATGCATTAAAGAGTGCAGATCTGTCGATGGGTCGAGTGAGGATATTTGTTGTTCCATGTTTATAGTATTCTTCAATGGTTTCCTCGTTTAGCTGATCAGCTATTTGTATTATCGGTATATTCTTTGTTCTGTTATCAGACCGGATCACATTTAGCGTGTCACCGTCAATACCATTATTATTTTTGTTGTCAATAATTACAGCAGTGTATGGTTCGGTTGAAGTATTCGTTGTGAGTGCAGGAAATATACTCTTGGTGGAATCAATTACTTTATAGGTGATATCCCAACTCTGGAGCGATGCGATGATTTCATTTTCTGTATTATTGCTTGCAACGAGCACATGTAATTTATTTAGAACTTCATTCTCATCAATATTTTCCTGGTTTGATTGCTTTTTAAATGGTACTTGTAGCCAAAATGTACTGCCGATATCAATAACACTGTGAACGCCTATTTCTCCGTTCATTAGTTCAATAATCTGCTTTGATATGGTTGTGCCAAGACCTGTTCCACCATATTTACGAGTTGTTGAACTGTCTGCTTGCGTGAAGCTGTTAAAAACAGCCTTTTGCGATTCGAGTGGTATACCAATCCCAGTGTCAATAATCTCAAACCGTAGGGTGGCCGTGTCTTTGTTCTCTGAAACTGTACTGGCTCGTATTTCAACACTTCCAGACTCGGTGAATTTGATAGCATTACCAATCAGGTTTATAAACACCTGTCTCAGGTGATGAGGGTCACCAATTAATCTGAAAGGAGTGGCAGTCGAAATGCGCGAAGTAAGTCTCAGACCTTTTGATTCAGCCTGAACCCTTAGCATCCTGGTTGTGGTGTTTATTAATGCATGCAAATCAAACTCCGTTTCTTCTATACAGAACTTTCCAGCTTCTATCTTGGATATATCTAGCACATCCTCTATTAGAGAAAGTAATGTATGAGCGGATGACTGTATGGTATTGGTAAGTTCTTTCTGCTCTGCATTAAGAGGTGTTCCGGTAAGTAGATCGCTCATGCCAATCACGCCATTCAACGGTGTGCGAATTTCGTGACTCATGTTTGCCAAGAATTGGCTTTTCGACTTGTTGGCTTCCTCGGCTGCAGCTTTAGCTTTGGTTAACTTGCTTAACAAAGACGAGAAAAATAATGGCAATATAACTAGGCCAATTAATAAGCCAATACCGGCATCTTTATGGCCTTCCCAGTAGTCTGTGTACGAAATAACAGCGGTAAACTCCAAAGATCCAATAATTGTTCCAGCTAGCAGGTATATCTGACCATATCTAAGACCGTACCCTACAATTAGCCACAAATAGATTGAGAAGCAAACAGTGGACGATGATCCGCCAATATGTAATCCGTAAGATAGTACTGAGGTGTCAACTAATAAGGTTGCTACTCTGCGCGTATGGCATTTACCTGGGATTAATTTGAAGCTAAGCAAATTTAGAAAACTGCCCGCAAGAAAGAGACCCACGAGAACGACCATTGGCTGGGTGGCAATGCCTGTTACGCCAGATATGTAATAGCGCAACACAAAATAGGTAAGGATTGCCGTAAGTATTATTACGCGAATCACTGCCTGTTGGAATTCACTAGAACCCTCTTCTGTGAGATGGTACTCAGGGAGTCTAAGAAAAGGCATATGTTTTGAAATACCCATCAAGGCCTTATAAGAGTTGATCATGCTGATTATTTTGCAATCTGGATGTCAGGCAACATCCCCTGGATCTTTGCCACGACGTCAACATTCTTCTTGAATGCCTGCAGGCAGGCTGGGTCAAAATGCTTACCGCTAAGGTTTTCCATGTATTCGAGTGCTGTTTGCATTGACCAGGCATTCTTGTATGGCCGCTCGGACACGAGTGCATCATAAACATCGGCCACCGCAACAATTCGCGCTTCTATCGGGATCTCGGATGACTTTTTCCCGTATGGGTATCCGGTTCCGTCAAACTTTTCATGATGACTGAGGGCTATGATGCCACCCATCTGCAGGTACTTTGATGGACTATCCTTGAGTATGTCGTGACCTATCAGTGTGTGTGATTTCATTATCTCGAATTCTTCGGTTGTCAACTTTCCTGGTTTCAGCAGGATATCGTCGCGAATGCCGATCTTGCCGATGTCGTGCATCGGTGCCGCCATTTCAATAACCTCTGCCTCTTCCTGCGATAGTCCCAGCTCTTCGGCGATGATGCGTGAATATTTGGCCATGCGAATAACATGGTTTCCGGTTTCCTCGTCGCGATATTCGCCTGCCCTTGCGAGGCGTATCAGTGTTTCTCTTTCGCGCAGTCTGATTTCACTTGTGGCCTCCGCCACACGCCGTTCCAGCCAGCGTGAACGGTCACTGATGATTTTAAATTGCTGGTACTGCGTCATGAGGTTCTTGCAACGTGCCCGGCATTCGTAGTGGTCGACCGGCTTCATGAGAAAATCCGTTGCACCGGCCTCCAGCGCTTCATAACGGATATTGCGATCCTCTATTGAAGTCACCATGATCACGGGTGCCGCGTTGCTGATGGCGTTTTTACGGAATTTCTTGATGAACTCGATGCCGTTCATCTGGGGCATCTTGTAGTCAGTCAGGATGAGATTGCATTGATTTTCCCGGCACCATTCGTATGCCTCCAGTGGATTGGCGAAAGCCTTGACGGTAATCTCGTTGTCAATTGAGCTCACCAGGTGCTGGAGTATCTGCCGGCTTGTTAGCTGGTCGTCGATAATCAGTATTGTTGCCATTTCATTCTCGCCATGTATGCCAGGAATTCCTGCGTGATTTCATCTCGGGTCTTTCATATCCGGCCTGAATATTTCTGCCGTACCGCTCAGATGCCATGTAACAGCCTGAAATGTAGAAAGAAACCGTTCACTCGATTCACACCGGGTTATATCGGCATGGCAAGAAAAAAGTTAAGAGTTTCAGGTGTCTGCGTGAATTACAGGGGAAGGTGTGGCAGTGTGCCTTGCCGGGTTTTCAATCCGTGTGCCGCTGTGTTATGCGGTTGCAGGTGTGTGGGGCATCAGTACAATGGCCGCACATTTTTCAGCGAGAACCGAATCATGGAGCCAGGTAAAGAGGATCAGGGGAATGCGCCGTCGCTGCTCGACGTGCTGGGCAGTGTGCTGGCTAGCATGTTCGGTGTGCAGAGTAACCGCAAACGCGAGCAGGACTTCGTGCACGGCAAACCGTCACAATACATTGTGATCGGTTTGCTGGTAACGCTGGTATTTATCCTGGTCGTGTGGGGTGTCGTCAACCTGGTAATGAAGCTGGCCGGGGCCTGACTACAGTGACCGGATCTTCCTGCTCTGTTCCTCAAGATCGCTGATTGCCTGTTTCAGGCTGCTCGCGCGCGACTGCTCCTTGGCAACAACTGCAGCCGGTGCCTTCTCAAGAAAACCGGCGTTGGCAAGTTTCTGTTCGCAGCGCAGCAACTCTTTCGACCTGTTCTCCAGTTCCTTTGCGAGGCGGGCAATCTCCGCATCCTTGTTGATCAGTCCGGAGAGCGGGATCAGCAGCTTCATTTCACCAACGAGGGCCGTGGCGGATTCCGGCGCCTGTTCACCTGTTTCCAGCCAGGTGATGGCCTCGATACGGCCAATGGTCTCCAGGTAATGCCGGTTGTTTTCGAGTCTTTCCCTGTCTGCTGCAGATCCGTTTTCCAGCAATACGGGGAGTGGTTTCCTGGGGTCGATATTCATACCGCTGCGAATCTTGCGAACACCCGCGATGACATTTTTCACCCATTCAATTTCAGTGCTTGCTGTCGCATTGAGCAGTGATAAATCCGGTTTCGGGTAAGGCTGGCGCATGATGGTTCTGCCGCTTACCCCGGCAAGTGGTGCCATGCGCTGCCAGATTTCCTCGCTGATGAAGGGTGCCAGTGGATGTACCAGCCGCAAGATGGTTTCCATAACCCTGACCAGGGTGCGGCGTGTCCCGCGTTGTGCAACAAGGCTGCTGCCGGGAGCCGTCAAAACCGGCTTGGAAAGCTCCAGGTACCAGTCACAGTACTCATCCCAGATGAAGGTGTAAATTGACTGGGCGGCGAGGTCGAAGCGGTAACTGTCGATGGCGGATGTTACTTCCCGGGTCGTTTGCTGCAGTTGCGAGATGATCCAGTTGTCGGCGGCATTCAGGGTTGCCGCTTCGCCTCGCTGGCCGCAATCCTGGTCCTCGGTGTTCAGCAGCACGTAACGTGCGGCGTTCCATAGCTTGTTGCAGAAGTTGCGATAGCCCTCGATGCGTCCCAGGTCGAAATTGACGTCGCGGCCGGTGGAAGCCAGTGCGGCAAAGGTAAAGCGCAGTGCGTCGGTGCCAAAGGCCGGGATGCCATCAGGGAAGTCCTTGCGGGTGTGCTGTTCGATCCTGTCGGCCATCTGCGGCTGCATCAGCCCGGCGCGGCGCTTGGCAACCAGGGTTTCCAGGTCAATACCATCAATCAGGTCGATCGGGTCCAGTACATTGCCCTTGGACTTTGACATCTTCTGGCCATGGGCATCCCGCACCAGGCCGTGGATGTAGACCTCGCGGAAGGGCGGTGCATCCATGAACTTGAGCCCCATCATGATCATGCGGGCCACCCAGAAGAAAATGATGTCAAAGCCGGTTACCAGGACGCTGGTCGGGTAAAAGGTGCGCAGGGCGTCGGTATCTTCGGGCCAGCCCAGCGTGCTGAACGGCCAGAGTGCGGAGGAGAACCAGGTGTCGAGCACGTCTTCATCCTGGTGCAGCGCGACAGTGTCGTCGAGTCCTGCTTTTGCGCGTGCGTCCGCTTCCGTCAGCCCAACGTAGATATTGCCGGCGTCATCGTACCAGGCCGGGATGCGATGTCCCCACCAGATCTGGCGCGAGATGCACCAGTCCTGGATGTTGCGCATCCATTCAAAATAGGTGTTTTTCCAGTTGTCGGGTACGAAGCGGATGTCGCCATTTTCGACTGCCTGGATCGCCGGTTTGGCCAGTGGTCCGACTTTCACGAACCACTGGTCGGTAAGAAAGGGCTCGACGATGGAACCGGAGCGGTCACCGCGCGGCACCATCAACTTGTGGTCTTCGATCTTCTCCAGCAGTCCCTGGTTTTCCAGGTCTGTGACGATGCGCTTGCGGGCCTCGAAGCGGTCCAGCCCGGCATAATTGCCGGGTGCCGTAGCGCTGATGCAGGCATCAACCGTGAAAATATTGATCAGCGGCAGGTCATGGCGTTTGCCGACTTCGTAGTCGTTGAAGTCATGCGCGGGTGTGATCTTTACGCAGCCGGTTCCAAATTCCGGATCGACATAGTCATCTGCGATCACCGGGATTTCCCGGTCCGTCAGCGGCAGGCGCACGGTCTTGCCGATGAGGTGCTGGTAGCGCTCGTCAGCGGGATTTACAGCCACGGCACTGTCGCCCAGCATGGTCTCCGGGCGGGTGGTGGCCACGACCAGGTAGCCGCCGCCGGCGTCGCTCAGCGGGTACCGCATATGCCAGAGGTGGCCTGACTCTTCCTCGGATACCACCTCCAGGTCCGACACCGCGGTATGCAGTACCGGGTCCCAGTTGACCAGGCGCTTGCCCCGGTAGATGAGTCCTTCCTCGTAGAGCTTTACGAACGTTGTCCTGACGGCTTCGGACAAGCCTTCGTCCATGGTGAAACGCTCGCGCGACCAGTCCACGGAGGAACCCATGCGCCGCAGTTGCTGCGTGATGGTGCCGCCGGATTCGTGTTTCCACTCCCAGATGCGCTCGATAAAGGCCTCGCGGCCCAGGTCATGCCGCGTCAGGTCATCCCTGTTGAGCTGGCGTTCCACCACCATCTGGGTGGCGATGCCGGCGTGGTCGGTGCCTGGTTGCCACAGTGTGTTGTCGCCGCGCATGCGGTGGTAGCGGACCAGGGCATCCATCAGGGTGTCCTGGAAGGCATGGCCCATGTGCAGGCTGCCGGTGACATTGGGAGGCGGGATCATGATGCAGTACGGGTTGCCCTCTCCGGAAGGCGCAAAATCACCTTCCGCTTCCCAGGTCTGGTACCAGCGTTGTTCTATTGCATGGGGATTGTAGGTCTTGTCCATCCGTCGTAAGGCTCGTTTTTCAGGGGGGGCACATCAGGCCGGGCGGTGAATTATACCCGAAGGCGGAAATTCTGCCCGGTCCGGGGGTGCTGATTGCGGCGGGTCAGTCCTTTCTGAGAGTACGGGCGAGCAGTCCGGGCAGACTGGCTTCCAGTTGCCGGTAAATTGCCTCGGCTGCGCGCGTGTTGCTGTCTTTCAGTGCCTGGCCAAGTGCCGCCTCCAGCATGGGTTGCAGTTCTCGCTGCATCTCCTCGTGAACCTGTCGTGCCAGCCGGGTAGCCAGTTCATCGAGTTGCTGTATGAACGGTTCGCTCGCTAGCAGGGCACTGACGATTGCTGTCGTGGACAGGCCCGAGAGGCGCTCCGCGAGTTGCTGGTCGTCGGTGGCCACGACATCCCTGTCCGCGACCGGGTCAGTCAGAATCGGTATGCCTGCCTCATCCAGTGCCGGTTTTGTCTGCATGGTTGTCAAAGGTTATGGGTGTTCAACTCGTAACCGCGGTCCTTGTAGAAACGATAGCGACTGCGCGCTGCCGCGATCTCGCTGTCATTGCCGCCGACCAGTTCCGCGACCCGGTTGAAGCGGCTGAAAAAAGCCGGGACTTCCCCTGCCAGGTTGAGCAATACGTCACCGGGTCCCTCCGGTTCAACCGCGTGCCCCAGCAGGATCGGCTGATCGCCGCTGCTGCCGGCCGCGTGGACCGCGTGTGGCAGGAAGCTGCCGTCCCGGTAAGTCCATAACAGGTCATCGAGGTGCCTGAGCTGCTGGCCGGAGTCCGTGTGGATGTAGACCTGGTGCCCCTGCCGGTAGGCCTTCTCGGTAAGCCGGCAGGTAAACAGGGGCAACGCGCCGGGTTGGGCGTCGTTCAGGATATAGAAATCGACTTGCGTCATCCCGCACTGCACCTGTCGAGCAAGTAGCGTGTCAGCAGCGGGACCGGTCTGCCGGTCGCGCCTTTTTCCTTGCCGCCTTTCCAGGCAACGCCGGCGATATCGAGGTGTGCCCAGTCATAGTCACGGGTAAATCGAGACAGGAAACAGGCGGCGGTAATCGTGCCGGCCTCGCGGCCACCGATGTTGGCCATGTCGGCGAAGTTGCTGTCGAGCTGCTGCTGGTAGTCTTCCCACAGGGGCATGCGCCAGGCGCGGTCGCCGGCCGTATCACCGGCGGCGAGCAGGTCGGTGGCGAGGGCATCGTTGTTACTGAGCAGGCCGGCCGCGTGGCCCCCGAGGGCGATGACGCAGGCCCCGGTGAGGGTCGCAATATCCACCACCACTGCCGGGTCGAACTTGCCGCAGTAGGTCAGTGCATCGCAAAGCACCAGGCGGCCTTCCGCATCCGTATTGAGCACCTCGATGGTCTGCCCCGACATGCTGGTGACGATGTCCCCCGGCTTGCTGGCGTTGCCGTCGGGCAGGTTTTCGCTCGCGGGGATGATGCCGACGACATTCAGAGGCAGTTCCAGTTCGATACAGGCCCGGAGGGTGCCGAGGACGCTGGCGGCACCGCACATGTCGAATTTCATCTCGTCCATCGCCGCGCCCGGCTTGATGGAGATGCCGCCGGAGTCAAAGGTTATCCCCTTGCCGACCAGTGCCACCGGCCGCTCGCCGGGCTTGCCGCCCTTGTATTCCAGGGTGATCAGCCTGGCTGGCTCGCGGCTGCCGCGGGCGACGGAGAGCAGGGCGCCCATGCCCAGCTTTTTCATGCGGGCCTCGTCCATGACGCTGACCCTGAGCTGCTTTGAGGATTTCGCCAGTTCGCGTGCCTGGTCCGCCAGGTATGTCGGTGTGCAGATGTTGCCGGGCAGGTTTCCCAGCCTGCGCGCCAGCTCCACGCCGCTGGCAATCGCCACGCCCTCCGCCAGGGCGGTGCGTGCGGCTTGCGTGTCCGCGGTATCCGCGTTGATACCCATGCGGCGCAGCGGCCGGCGTTTCTTGTCCTTGATGCTCTTCAGTTCGTCGGGGACATACAGCGCGTCCCGGGTGATCTCCGCCAGGGTGGTGATATTCCAGGCAATGTCGCGTTCGCTGACTTCCAGCCCTGCAAGGTAGCTGACCGCGTCGGTCGCACCGCTGGCATCGACGGCGCTGCGCGGCGCTGGCGACGGCCTTGCGGTAGGCGCCGGCGTTGAAGTCGGCCGGTTTGCCGCAGCCGACCAGCAGGACCCGCTCGCAGCCGGCGCCCTGCGGATGATGAATGATGAGGGTCTGCTCGCATTTGCCTTCCATGTCGCCGGCCTGCAGCAACCGGGAAAGCAGGCCGCCGGTGGACTTGTCAAACGCTGCCGCCGCAGCGGAAAGCTTGCGATTTTCAAAGACGCCGAGAATGACGCAGCCGCTCTTGATGCTGGCGGGTTTCTCGCTCTTGATCGTGAATTTCATACAAAAGTTCCTCGGTAACCGGCCAAGCTGATTGCAGCTTACCCGGCATGTAGTATACGGTAGCCGCTTCTCACTGGCGGCCGTGACGGTGCATCGGTATGGCAGGGAGTGTACTGGATGCAGGCATGATTTTCATGCCATCAGACGAGCCTGTACTTATGCTGCGTATCTTCGATCGCTACCTGCTGAAAGAGGTGATTTACGGCTGGCTGGCCGTAACCGTCATCCTGTGGCTGATCCTGGTCAGCAACCGGCTGGTGCGCTACCTTGCAGATGCCGCGGCCGGCGATATCCCGGGCGAGGTGATCTTCAAACTGCTGGCCCTGAAAATGGTCTGGTACCTGATCCACATCGTGCCCTTCGCCCTGGCCCTCGGGGTGGTGCTTGGCCTTGGGCGACTGTACCGCGACAGCGAAATGACCGTGATGGCTGCCTGCGGGGTGGGTACCTGGCGTATCTACAAGCCGGTACTGGGATTCGGGTTGCTGGTTGCCGCCGCGCTGGCGTGGCTGGCCCTGTATGTCAGCCCCGCTGTGCAGGATATCAGCCATCGACTCGAGACCGCGGCGGCTCGCCAGGCTGACATGACGGCTTTGGGCGCCGGCCGCTTCAACGAGATTCAGGCCGGGAGGCTGACTTTCTACGCGGAGCGGCTGTCCGCGGATAAACAGACCATGGAGAATCTGTTTATCGCCTTCAAGAGTAACCCGTGGGACAAGACCCAGCAGCAGATAGTCAGGGCAAAATCGGCATACCGTAAGCGGGACGAGGCCACCGGCGATCAGTTCCTGGTACTGGTCGACGGGGTGCGCTACGAGGGCGTCCCGGGCGAGGCCGCCTACCGTATCATGCAGTTTGACGAGTATGGCGTGCGTATTGACATGCCGTATAGATACGCTGCCATTACCAAACGTGCGACTACCCCGACCGCCACACTGCTTGCGTCAAGTGATGCAGGGGACATTGCGGAATTGCAATGGCGCCTGTCCATGCCGCTCTCCGTCATTTCCCTGCTGTTGCTGGCCGTGCCCCTGAGCCGGTCCTCGCCCCGCAAGGGCCGCTATGGTCGTCTGGTTATCGCCATCCTGCTGTTTGTCATTTATTACAACCTTCTGGGTACGGCCAAGGTGTGGGTCGGTGATGGCAGTGTGCCGCCGGTAATCGGTTTGTGGTGGGTGCCTGTGTTCCCTGTCGTGATTACCGCCATCCTGTTAGGCGGCGAGAGTTTTCTTTGCCGTTTGAGGCTGCGCCGGTGAAGATTCTCGATCGCTACGTCGCGGCGGCCGTGGTAACGGGCACCGGGATTGCGCTGCTGGTAATTGTCGGTATGGATGTGTTCTTCAGCGTGATTGCGCAGATTGACGATGTCGGCAAGGGCAGCTACACCCTGTATGCCATGCTGCAGTACATCGCCTTGATCACGCCGCAGGGCGCCTATGAACTGTTTCCCATGGCGGCATTGCTCGGCAGTCTCATCGGCATGGGCATGCTGGCGACCAACAGCGAGCTGATTGCAATGCGCGCCGCCGGAGTTTCTGTCTGGCGCATTGTGCAGTCGGTACTGCAGGTCGGAATGCTGCTGCTGCTGGTCGCGGTATTCATCGGCGAGGTGGTTGCGCCCGCCGCCGAGCAATACGGGCAGCAGCTGCGCGCCGCAGCCACCAACAAACGGGTGAGTTTTCTGGGCAGCCATGGCCTGTGGGTACGGGATGAAAACTATTACATCAATGCCGGGAAGGTGCTTGCTGACGAGGTGCTCGCCGACCTCGAAGTGTTCGAGTTTGACGCTTCCGGCAGGATGGTAATGGCCACGCGCGCGGCCCGCGCCCAGTATGCCGGGGGACAATGGCTGCTGCATGACGTGCACCAGTCCAGCTTTACCGATGGCCGGGTCGAGGTTGGCCAGCTTGACGAGGTGGCATGGCCATCACTGCTGACGCCGGAACTGCTGAGTATCGTGGTGCTGGAGCCAAAGAACATGTCGGCACGGGATCTCGGCCAGTTCGTTAACTACCTGGAAGATAACGGGCTGGATACCATGGAATATCGCTATGCCTTCTGGGGGCGCTTCATGACGCCGCTGGCGACGCTGGTGATGCTGTTTATCTCGGTGCCCTTCGTGTTTGGCGGACTGCGCACGGTCACTGCCGGGCAGCGCATTTTCGTGGGCATACTGGTGGGTTTTGGTTTTTACCTCGTCAGCCAGGTAGCCAGCCAGCTGGGGCAGGTCTACAACCTGAATCCGCTGGTTACCATGCTGACACCCAACATCCTGTTCCTGGCCATTGGTCTGCGCGCCATGCGCCGGTTCTGAGGCCGCGGTTGGGGTGTCAGCGTTTTGGCAGGCGCACGATGACGGTTTCCGAGAATCGATCGTGCCAGGTCATGCGGTTGCGGTCGATCAGCATCCAGAGAAAGCCAAGGCCGGCACAGGCCAGCGAGGCAATGGCGGCCAGAAAACGCAGCAGTGCCTGCCAGATCGTGATCGGGCCCCCGTCAATTCGCTGCACCCGCAGTCGCCAGGCACGCATGCCCAGCGTCTGTCCACCATGCAGCCAGAACCAGGTATAGAAGGAAAAACAGATCAGAAACAGAAAAGTCCGGAAGAACGGGTTGTGGTAGTGCAGCGTGCCCCTGGTCACCAGCAACGCCAGCGCGGTGGCAATCAGCAGCGCCGAAAACAGCAGCAGGGAGTCATAGAACATCGCCAGCAGGCGTATTCCAAGTCCAGCCCGCGGCAATTCCAGCGTTTGTTGTGGCTTTTTCATGTGTAATAACGGTTGCCGCACCGGCGGGCGGTGACGGGATTGGCGCCTGAATGGCGCTCCCAAGGGGATTCGAACCCCTGTTACCGGCGTGAGAGGCCAGTGTCCTAACCACTAGACGATGGGAGCATCACAGGGCCAGCCCACGGGCTGGAAAGCGGTGTTATTATACGCGCAACCTTTCCATCCACAAGCTGCAAACGTGAGCGAATCAGGCAGTACACAAAACCACAGCGAACCCACCATTATCCCCCGGCCAGCGCATAACGTTTCCCGGGCCAGTATCAGCCCGAACGCGCTGAAGGTGTTGTACCGCTTGAAAGATGCCGGCTACCAGGCCCACCTGGTAGGCGGTGGCGTGCGTGACCTGCTGCTCGGGCGCGAGCCCAAGGATTTCGACATTGCCACGGACGCGCATCCTGACAAGGTGCGGGAGCTGTTTCGCAACTGCCGCCTGATCGGTCGCCGCTTTCGGCTCGCCCATGTCATGTTCGGCCGGGAAATCATCGAGGTCGCTACCTTCCGCGCCCTCCAGGAGGTTGGCCAGGACAATGCCGTTCAGCATGTCGATGCAGACGGCCGCATCGTGCGCGACAATGCCTACGGCACGATCGAGGAAGATGCCTTCCGGCGCGATTTCACCATCAATGCGCTCTACTACAACATTGCCGACTTTTCCATTATCGACTATGCCGGTGGTGTTGCGGATATCGAGGCGGGCCTGCTGCGCCTTATCGGGGACCCCGAGACCCGCTACCGCGAGGACCCGGTCAGGATGCTGCGCGCAGTGCGGTTTGCCACCAAGCTGGGTTTCCGCCTGGAGCCACACACCGAGGCACAGGTGACCCGGCTGGCGCCGCTGCTGGCGGATATCCCGCCCGCGCGGCTGTTCGACGAGATGCTCAAGCTGTTCATGGGCGGGTCCGCACTGGCCAACTTCGAAATGCTGCGGCACTACAATCTGTTCGAGCAGCTGTTTCCCCTCACGGAACGTTCGCTGGCCCACGAGGAAAACAATTTTCCGCTGACCCTCATCAATCGCGGCATGGCGAATACCGACGCCCGCATCGAGCAGGGCAAACCGGTCACGCCGGCTTTCCTGTTCGCGGTGTTTCTCTGGGAGCCGGTCCGGGAACGCGCTGCCCTGCTGGAGGCGGAGGGCCAGCAACCGGCCCAGGCAATGCAGCACGCCAGTGCGCAGATAATCGCGGAGCAGGCGGCCATCATGGCGACGCCACGGCGGTTTTCCCTGCCGATGCGCGAGATCTGGATGCTGCAGCTGCGGCTGGAGCTGAAGGGCGGCCGGCGCAGCCAGCGGGTACTGGCGCACCCGCGGTTTCGTGCGGCCTATGATTTTCTGCTGCTGCGCTGTGAATCCGGCGAGGTGCCCGAGGAGATCGGCGCCTGGTGGACTGCCGCGCAGGAATCGCAGGGGGAGCAACCCGAGTCGCCGGAGGCTGCCAAACGGCCACGCCGGCGGCGCCGGCCGCGGCGCCGTGCCGCGCCAAAACCGGCATGACGGTCAGGGCCTATATCGGGATCGGCAGCAACCTGAACGACCCGGTTGCCCGGGTGCAGGCGGCCTTCGGGGAACTGGAGCGGCTGCCCGACACCCGGCTGGCTGCACGCTCCAGCCTCTACGGCAGCAAGCCCATGGGACCAGCCGATCAGCCGGACTATGTCAATGCCGTTGCCGGCGTGGATACCCGGATGCCTGCGACGGATCTGCTGCAGGCGCTGGCGCAGATCGAGGACCGGCAGGGGCGCGAACGTGGCACCGAGCAGTGGGGGCCGCGCACCCTGGACCTGGACCTGCTGCTATACGGTGATCAGCGCATTGCCACCCCGGCACTGACCGTGCCGCATCCCGGCATGCACGAACGCGATTTCGTGCTGGTGCCGCTGGCGGAAATCGCCGGGGACATCGAGCTCCCCGGACTCGGCCCTGTGGGCGCCCTGACAGAGCGCTGCGGGAAGCATGACCTGGTCAGGCTGGTTGCGGAATGATGGACAGAAAACCGCCGGACTATATCGTCATCGAGGGGCCCATCGGGGTCGGCAAGACCAGCCTCGCGCGGCGCCTGGCGGACAGTTTCGAGACCGACCTGCTGCTGGAAGGCGCGGCTGAAAACCCGTTCCTGGAACGTTTCTACCGCGACCCGCGTTCCGGCGCGCTGCCGGCGCAACTGTTTTTCCTGTTCCAGCGGGCGCGTCAGATCGAGGACATGCGCCAGTCGGACATGTTTCAGCCGGTGCGGGTGGCGGATTTTCTGCTGGAAAAAGACCGCCTGTTCGCCGAACTGACTCTGGACGCCGATGAACTGCAACTCTACAACCAGGTCTACGAACACGTGACGCTGGATGCCCCGGCCCCGGACCTGGTGATCTACCTGCAGGCCCCGGAGGACGTGCTGCTGAAGCGGATCGCGAAACGCGGCATCCGCTATGAACGCAGGATCGATGCCACCTACCTGCGCAACCTGTCCGAGGCCTACTCGCGCATGTTCCTCAACTACGAAGCTGCCCCGGTGCTGATCGTGAATGCCGAGCATATCAACCTGGTAGACAATGACCGGGACTACGAGGCGCTGCTGGAACAGATCCATGTCACGCGCCAGGGCAAGCATTACTTCAATCCCATGGCGACGGAGATCTAGAGAAACGCTGATTAATTATTATCGTCATTGCGAGCGAAGCGTGGCAATCTCATGACGTGGTATCAGTCACCTGGAGATTGCTTCGTCACAGTGTTCCTCGGTAACTGCTCCTGCGTCGCCTTAGGCGCCTACTGTTGGTACCCTGCCTCCTGCATACCTGCAGTCGTCGCAATGAGATTAAATGGAGCTTCCATGGCCGGGGTTATGCAGCCGGAAGCCTGACTGAATACCAGATGAACAACAGTACGGACAACACACCGGTAACCCTGGAGATGCTGCACGCCATGCGGCGGCAGGGCGAGAAGATCGCCTGCCTGACGTGTTATGACGCCAGCTTCACCCGCGTGCTCGAGTCCGCCGGTGTCGATGTATTCATCATCGGCGATTCGCTGGGCATGGTGCTGCTGGGTTATACCAGCACCGCCCCGGTGAGCATGGATGACATGGTCTATCATGCCGCCAGCGTGGCACGGGTCGGCAGGCACAGTTACCGGGTCGTGGACCTGCCGAAGGGCAGCTATGCGTCTTCCGGGCAGGCGCTGGCCAATGCGGAACGGCTGGTGAGTGCGGGTGGTGCGCACATGGTCAAGCTGGAGGGCGGTGTCGCGCAGGCCGCGATTGTCGAATACCTGGCAAACCACGATATCCCGGTCTGCGGGCATATCGGACTGCTGCCGCAGTCCGTCAGCCAGCCCGAAGGCTACCGGGTGCAGGGCAGGGATGCAGCAGCGGCCGCAGCCATACTGGAAGATGCGCGTGCCCTGCAGGACGCCGGTGCCGGCCTGCTGGTGATGGAGTGCATACCCGCGCAGCTGGGCACGGCGGTAACCGCCGCGGTGTCCATACCGACCATCGGAATCGGCGCCGGTCCGGACTGCGACGGCCAGGTGCTGGTGCTGCACGACATGCTTGGCATTACCCCGGGGCGGCTGCCCCGTTTCGTGCACGATTTCCTGCAGGATGCCGGCAGCATTCCCGCCGCCGTGGCTGCCTATGTGCGCGCCGTGAAGGACGGCAGCTACCCGGCAGCGCGCCACTGTTACTGAAGGCAGGAAGGGCATGGAAACTGTCACGAGCACGAGTGAACTGCGCCGGCATGTGAAGCGGTTGCGCGCACAGGGTGTGCGCCACGCCTTCGTTCCCACCATGGGCAACCTGCATGCCGGGCACCTGGAACTGGTGCGACAGGCGCGCCTGCAGGCTGACCATGTCAGCGTCAGTATCTTCGTCAACCCGGCGCAGTTCGGCCCGCAAGAGGATTACGCCAACTACCCGCACACCCCGGAGCGTGACCGGGATGCCCTGCTGGATGCCGGTGCGGACCTGCTGTTCCTGCCCGGGGTGGCGGAAATCTACCCGCAGGGTCCGGACCTGACGACCCTCGTCGAGGTGCCGGGGCTGAACCGGATCCTGGAAGGTGAACATCGCCCGACTCATTTCAACGGCGTCACCACGGTGGTCGCCAAGCTGCTCAACCTGGTGCAGCCGGATATCGCGATCTTCGGGGAAAAGGACTACCAGCAGCTGCTGCTGATCCGGCGCATGGTCGCCGATCTGTGCATGCCGGTCGCCATCGCCGGCGTGGCGACCGTGCGCGAAGCGGATGGCCTGGCCATGAGTTCACGCAACGGCTACCTGGCGCCGGCGGAGCGCGCCCTGGCCCCACGGCTCTACGCCGTGTTGACCGGTGTAAAGGCCCGGGTGGAGGCGAGCGGGCAGGATCTGGCCGCGATCGAGCAGGCAGCGCTGGCCGAACTTGCCGCCGCCGGGTTCCGGCCGGACTATATCAGCGTGCGGCGCCAGTCCGACCTGGCGACTCCCGAGGCCGGTGACACCGCCCTGATCGCGCTGGCCGCGGCCCGCCTCGGTCCGGCGCGGTTGATCGACAATATCTTTATATCAACAGCTTAGCGTCTATACCTCACTCGGAAACTGTCTCGATTCCTTGCAGTCAAACAAGGGACAACGCATAATCACGCCAAATTCAGGGAACGGCCCCGGGAGTCGCTTCGGTCTATGCAAATCACGTTACTGAAATCCAAGCTGCATCACGCCAATGTCACGCACTCGGAGCTCGAGTATGAGGGTTCCTGTGCCATTGACGGCAAGTTGCTGGAAGCCGCCAATATTCGCGAATACGAACAGATCCAGATCTACAATCTGAACAACGGCGAGCGTTTCATCACCTACGCAATTCGTGCCGAGGATGGCAGTGGCATCATTTCCGTCAACGGTGCCGCGGCGCACAAGGCCAGTCCCGGCGACCGTGTCATTATCTGCACCTACGCGGTCCTGTCACAGCAGGAGGCCAGTGTCTTCAAGCCGACGCTGGTCTATCTCGATGCCGCCAACCGCATCAAGGACTCGCGCAACGCCATTCCTGTTCAGGTCGCCTGAGGCGGCCGGATCACGGCTGGCTGCCCCGGGAATATTGCGTTCGGGGGGCGCGATCACTGCGGCACCGGCGCCAGCCGGAATAGTCCCTGCAGGTTTGAATCGCTGGTGAAATACAGGGTTCCGTCCGGCCCTATCGTCACCCCGACGGGACGCGCCAGGCGCTGACCGTCCTGGCGTTGCAGACCGCCGAGCATCTCCTCCACGCCCGCGGCTTCACCCTTCTCGAAACGCACCATCAGCAGACGCGGCGGGCGGCGCGTGGCCGGGTCGCCGGCAGCGCTGCCGGTCGGTCGGGTTCCCCAGGAGCCTTTCAGGGCCACGATCGCGTTGCCCTCGAAACGCGCGTCGAGGGCGCCGCGGGGCACGAAGGCCACGCCCATCGGGGCATTGCGTGACGGGAAGGTCGCCACCGGCAGGGCTACCGCCTGGCGCGGCCGCGGCGGCAGGCTGCGGATGCAGTCGTCACGTTGCAGGGTCTTGCCGTCGTACTGGAACCACGGCATGCCGTGAAAGGAACCCGGCTCCAGCTTGCTGAAGTATTCCGGTGGCGCTTCGAAGCCGAGATGATCCGGGCCGTTGTTGCTGGCGTAGAGTTCGCCGGTCTCCGGATGCCAGTCAAACCCGACCGGGTTGCGCAGTCCGCTGGCAAACGGCAGCAGCCGGGGTTGCGCACCACTCTCGTCGAGCACCATGACACCGCCGCGCCGGTCGTCAAAGGGGTAACTGTCATCCAGGTATTCATCGGAGCAGTTGCTGCTGCTGCCCAGGGACACGTAGACGCGGCCGTCGGGTCCGATCGCGACACTGCGGCTGTTGTGCCCGCCGCCGCCGGGGAGATTGGCGAGGATCTCGAAATCGCGCCATTCGAGGCGCGCCTGCCCGGGACGATATGGCGCCCGGTAGAGGCCGTCCGTCTGCGCGACCAGCAGCTCGCTTTCACGCCAGGCGATGCTGTGCGGGTAGTCGGACAGCTTCACCAGGATGTCTGCCTCGCGGTAGGGTGGCGCCAGCCGGTAGATGTTGCCGGATCTCGAGCCGACGATGAGGTCCCCGTTCGGCATGAAGTGCATGAGCCGCGGCGTCTTCAGGGCGGTCGTCAGCACCTCCAGGCGCATGCCCGCCGGAATTTCCAGGACCCACTCCTCGCCATCCACGGCCAGGGTCTGCTGTGTATAGGTGAGGCCTGCGTGGCTATTGCCTGCCGCCAGCAGGCAGATGGCTGCGATCCGAGAGATTGCATGATGAAGTTCAGCTATTCGACTGAATAACATGGCATATATCTTGTGGGCGCAAATGTGGAAAAAGGCGCCGCCAGTTGCCGGTTCATCCCCGCCACCGGCATCGCAAGCTAACCAGACGCGCTGCTTACCCGTCGACCTTGCAACTGTCTCCGGCGGCAAAGGGTGCACAGCAGCCCCCCCGGGATTGCGCGTTGTCGCTGAAGCGGTCGAGCGGCTGCAGGCTGTGAAACAGTTCCCAGCTGATGTAGGCCGGGTCCAGCACCCAGTACTTGTTGGAACGTTCGTAGCAGCAGACGGTTTCCGGCTGGGCCAGACCGTTGCAGCCCGCCGCTTCCAGCCGCGCCTGCAGGGCAGCGAGTTCCGCATCGGTCTCGAACTGGATGCCGACATGGTCGAGTCCCGGTACCCGGCCGCGGGTGGTGATGTCGAGATTCACGGGCGGGGATTCCAGTTCCCACTCCGCGTAGTCTTCCTTCTCCAGGGTCGGGCTATTGCCGAGTAGCAGTGAATAAAACCGGATGCCGGCCGTGAGGTCCTCGACGACGACGTGCAGGTGGATGCGTGGCATGAAAAAAGTCCTTTGCTCCGGGTGCGGGAGCCGCTTGTGAATTTACCCCAGTCTAGTCGATTCCGGCCGCCGCCGCGCCGCAAATCGCCTGACCATGCGCTGCAGCCGCGTGGTATCAATTGCCGTTTGGCCTGATGGCTTGCCGTAGCGCAACTCGACATAGAGTCCCGTGATGGCATTGACCTGCCCGGCGAGCGCCGGCCGCACTGTTGTTACCCTGCGGGCAAAATCCCGTGGCCCTTCACCTGCCCGGCGTAGCAGTCCGAGGCGCGCCAGCCGCTTGCAGAACTGCAGCCAGGCGCGTTGCACCGGGTCGCGTGGCGCTGGCTGCCGCAGCAGCATCCACAGGGCGATGCCCAGCAGCAGCGCGCCGAGCAGCGCCAGCAGGGCCAGCGCCATGTGTTTCCAGGAAGCGTTCTCGATGCCCAGCGAGGCAAGGAATTCCAGCTGCCGCTGCGGGCCGTAGGACAGCACCCATTCGTGCCACTGGTTATTCGCGGCGTCCAGCAGATGACGCAGCTTGCGCAGGTTGCGCCCCAGCAGGTCGCTGTCGGGCAACCGGAAGCTTGCCGCTGCGCCGGCAACGCCGCCTGCCGGGTCCAGGGAACGCTCGATGCGTTCGGGGGCCACCGCGGCCGTCGGGTCGACGCGCCGCCAGCCGCCGTCTGGCAGCCAGACTTCCGCCCAGGCATGTGCGTCCGACTGGCGTATCAGCCAGTAGTCGCCCAGTGGATTGTATTCACCGCCCTGGTAGCCGGTGACCACGCGGGCGGGGATGCCGGCGCTGCGCATCAGGACCACAAACGCCGCGGCATAATGCTCGCAGAAGCCGCGGCGCGTGACGAACAGGAACTCGTCGACCGGATCAGCGCCCAGCAGGGGAGGCTCCAGGGTATAGACGAACTCCTGCTCGTTGAAATGCGCAAGCGCCTGCTGCACTACCGCCGCATCGCTGGCTGCGCGCGTGCGCCAGCTGCGTGCAAGGTCCTGCACCCGTGTGCTGCCGGTGTCAGGCAATTGCAGCGCGGCCGTGCGCAGGATGCTGTTCAGTGGCCCGGTGTCGATGCGGGTGTAGGAGCTGCCCGTGTAGCGGGTGCGCTTGCGTACCGGGCGGTAGGCCAGCATCTGGAAATCGAGGGTATGGATGGCGGGCAGCGAGAGTGTTACCGGCAGGTCCAGCGCCAGCAGCCAGTGCTTGTTGTGGGGTTCCAGCGTGATGCTGTAGTCAATGGCCGCGTCGCTGCCGCGCAGTTCCTGGTTCGTGACCAGCGGCAGCAGTTCCAGGCTGCCGGCCGTCCAGGTGCGGCCGTCGGTGTGCCACAGGACCGGGCCGCGCCAGTAGCGCTGCTCCGCCGGGGGCGTGCGCGCAAGGAACCTGGCGCGGAATGCCGGGGCCTCGGACTGCACCAGTTTACTGATGCCACCGGGAGACATGCTGTCACCCAGGCCCGTCATTCCGGCCCAGGCGTCCTCCGGCAGGCCCCAGATGGGGCCCTCGATCCGCGGGAAAAACAGGAACAGCACCAGCATCAGCGGTAGCGCCTGTGCCAGCAGCACGCCGGCAAGCCGCAGGTAATGCCCGGGTGGTTCGGCATTACCGCTGGCCGTGCCGGCCGCGAGTGCCCCGGTAATCACCAGGGTTGCCGTGAACATGTATGCGGCCATCAGCAGTGTCTGGGTAAACAGGAAGTTGGTGATCACCAGGAAATAGCAGAGGAACACCACCAGGCGTGCATCCCGCGAGTTGCGCACTTCCAGCAGTTTCAGCAGCAGCATCACGACCAGTAACGCTACCCCGGGATTTTTGCCCAGCAGAGTGTCGTAGTGCAGCAGGACGCCACCGCCACCGGCTGCCGTCGCCAGCAGCAGCAGGGAACGCGGCAACTGGCGTTCCGGTTGTCGCACCAGCAGCAGGGCGAGCAGGGCGGCAGCGGCACCAAACACCACCAGCCACCAGGGCAGCCGCGGCAGATGCGGCAGCACCACCAGGACGACCGCTGCCAGCAGCCAGCCCCGGGTCTGGCCGGGCAGCTGGTGCGCCGGTTTCCGGCGTGGTTTACCCAAAACGGGCAAGTGCCTCCAGGCAGCGCTGCCGGTGGGGTGCGCCACTGCCGATGGCGATCTCGCAGCCGGGCAGCCGCAGCCCGCATGGCTGGTGGTTGCGGTGGGCGTCGATGACCCAGCGGCACAGCTGGCTGAGGCGGGCCTCGGTTCCCATGTCCGGCAGCGCTGCCCAGTCGAGCCAGACCTCGTCGGCGCGGTCGCCGCCGAACTGCTTGACCAGCAGCGGCTGGTCGCGCGCGGCGGCCTTCCAGAAGACGTGCCGCGGCGAGTCTCCCGGGCGCCAGGGTCGGAAGCCGACGAAGTCGTCCACCCCGCGGCCCTTGTCGCCGCTTTGCTGCGGCTTGTAGGCAGGGCTTTGCGGCGCCACGCGCGCCGGCCCCGGCCGCGGATAGACGCTGCACGCAAGCGGCAGCTCGATGAATGCCCAGGCGCGGAACAGCCCCAGCGGGTAGCGGGTGGAAACGGTGCAGCGACCCAGCGGCAGGACGCCGCGCCGCGCGGTGCTGCGCCAGAGCTGCACGCCGCGGGTTTGCTGTTTCTCCAGTTCGGTCACCACGGGCGCCTCGCCGGAAAGTTCCAGTTGAATGCCGGGTCGGCGCAGCGCAGCGGGATTGTCGATGAGCAGTTCGTAGCCGGCGCGCTGTCCGGCAAACGCAGGCAGGGTCCGGCCGGCGGCAAACCCCAGGCCGGCCAGGTTGCGGTAGGTGTGCAGGATCGAGACCAGCGCCATGCTGGCCACCAGGAAGGTGAACAGGTGGCCCATGCTGTTGTTGTAGTTGATGGAGCCGAACAGCATCAATGCCAGCATGCCGGTAAATACCAGCCCCGTCGGGGTAGGCAGGATATAAACCCGTGACCGGTCCAGCACCACGGGGCCGGGCTCGACTCCGCTGCCGCGCAGGAAGCGCCCCGGGCTGAAGCGTTGACGCAGGGTCAGGGACTGCATGCCGCGCTGCTCGTTCCGCTAGACCGGCACTGCCTGCAGCAGCACCTCCGCGGGTGTATTTGCAGACAGGACATCGTCCTGCGAAGCAGTCGGCTGCAGGCGATGGTTGACGACCGGCGGCAGCACGGTCTGCAGGTCTTCCGGCAGCACCAGGTCACGGTCATGCAGAAACGCCCAGGCCTTGGCGCTGTGCAGCAGCGCCAGGCCGGCTCGCGGCGACAGGCCGTGCTGAAAGTGTGGCGACTGGCGGCTGAATGCCAGCAGTGCCTGCAGGTAATCCAGCAGGGCGTCAGCGGCATGCACCTGGTGCACCTGCTGCTGCAGCGCCAGCAGTTGCGTCGTGGTAACGAGCGATGCCACGCCGGCCAGCAGGTCGCGGCGGTCCTCGCCCTGCAGCAGTTGCCGCTCGGCCGCGCTACCGGGGTAGCCCAGTTCGATGCACATGAGGAAGCGGTCCAGCTGCGATTCCGGCAACGGGAAGGTGCCGATCTGGTAGAGCGGGTTCTGCGTGGCAATGACGAAAAAAGGCTCCGGCAGGGCGCGGCTCTCGCCCTCGATGGTGACCTGGAATTCTTCCATGGCCTCCAGCAGGGCGCTCTGGGTCTTGGGCGTGGCGCGGTTGATTTCATCGGCCAGCACGATGTTGGCGAACACCGGCCCCGGGTGAAACCGGAAGTCCGCGGTGTCGCGGTTGTAGATCGAAACCCCGAGGATGTCGGTCGGCAGCAGGTCGCTGGTGAACTGGACACGCTGGTAGTGCAACCCCAGCACCCGGGCCAGGGCGTGGGCCATGGTGGTCTTGCCGACGCCGGGCAGGTCCTCGATCAGCAAGTGGCCGCGTGCCAGCAGGCAGGCGAGGGCGAGGCGCAGTTGCTGTTCCTTGCCCAGGATGATTTCACCGAGGCGGGCAATGCTTGCATCCAGGATTGACGGCATGCGGCGTATCTTGAGGGGGGCACCAGGTTGCGTCAATGCCCGCGGCCGGTTCCGCTGCCGGCCGCCATGCATTTCACAGGTTTTATCGTGCGGGTCCTGTGCTAGGATTGGCCCGGATTGAAGTCTGCAGCCTGCCTGGCGCGGGCTTGTTCCCAAGGTGTCTTACACACGTGTTCCGTTCTTTGAAAACAGGGAAGTAACGTGAAGCAAAAACCCGTATTGCTGGCCATATTTGACGGCTTCGGCCTGAATCCGAGCCGTGCGCACAATGCCTGGGCGCTGGCCCGCACCCCGCACCTCGACCATTATTTCGCGACCAACCCGCACTCGGTACTGCAGGCCTCGGGCAGGGCGGTCGGCCTGCCGGACGGCCAGTTCGGCAACTCCGAGGTGGGCCACCTGACCCTGGGGTCCGGGCGTGTACTGGAGCAGGACCTGACGCGTATCGCCAACACCCTGTACGATGGTTCGCTGCAGGACAATCCCGTATGGCAGGACCTGCTTGCGGGTACCCGCCGCCTGCACCTTGCAGGTATGGCTTCCGACGGCGGGGTGCATTCGCATATCGATCACCTGCTGGGGCTGCTGGAACTGCTGCGCAAAACCGATATCGAGCCGGTGCTGCACATCTTCACGGACGGACGTGACACCGCGCCCAAGGCGGCCCTGTCTTACCTGGCCACCATCGAGGCGGCACTGGAGAAGCTTGGCAGGGGCAGTATCGCCACGATCAGCGGTCGCTATTGCGCCATGGACCGGGCACAGCACTGGGACCGCACGCAGCGGGCCTGGAATGTCATGGTGCGGGCGCAGGGACTGCAGGCGGCTACGCCGCGCGAGGCGATCGAACATGCCTACGCGCGCGGTGAAGGCGACGAATTCATCCAGCCCACGGTCATTGTCGGACACGAACGCATTGCCAAGGATGAGCCTATCCTGTTTTTCAATTTCCGCAGCGACCGGGCGCGGCAGCTGTCGGCGGCCCTGGGCCTGGAAAACTTCTCCGGCTTTGACCGGGATAACATCAGCACCCGCCACCTGGTGTGCATGACCGAATACGATGCCACCTTTCCGTTCCCGGTGCTGTTTTCGGCACAGATACCCGACCAGGTGCTGGCGCAGGTGATCAGCGATGCCGGCCTGCGGCAGCTGCACTGCGCCGAGACGGAGAAATATCCGCACGTCACCTATTTTTTCAACGGGGGGCGCGAGGAAGCCTATCCCGGCGAGGAGCGTGTCATCGTGCCGTCTCCCCAGGTTGCCACCTATGATCTGCAGCCGGAGATGAACGCCGCCAAGGTCGCCGACGAGCTGATCAAGGCCATCAACTCCGACAGCTATGATTTCATCGTGACCAATTTCGCCAATACCGATATGGTCGGGCATACCGCGCGCGCGGAACCGGTCATCCGTGCCGTGGAGACGCTGGACCAGGAAAGCCAGCGGGTGTTTCGCGTGGCACTGGAACGCGGCTGGCGCGTCATGCTGACCTCGGACCACGGCAACTGTGATGAAATGATCAACCCGAATACGGGTGAACCGCACACCCAGCACAGCGAGTTCCCGGTGCCTTTCCTGCTGATGGGGCAGGGGCCGGTGCGTCTCGGCATCGGCCGCGGCCTGGCCGATATTGCGCCGACCGTGCTGGAACTGCTTGGCCTGCCAAGACCCCCGGCGATGACCGGACGCAGCCTGATCCTCAGGGATGGCCTGAGATAACCGGAGCGAACCATGATCAACAACAACATCGTCGTACTCGCGCTCAATCCCGCCCTGGATATCGGCTACGAGCTGCCACAACTCATCGCCGATCGCAAGGTGGCGGCCGACAAGACCTACTACCATCCCGGTGGCAACGGCATCAATATTTCCCGCGGACTGGCGGAACTGGATATGCCGCTGCAATGCGGCAGCGTGCTCGGCGGTGTCAGCGGGGATGTCGTGCTGCGCCTGCTGGCTGACAGCCTGGGCGAAAACCACAAGGTGTTCACGGTCGATGACGAGACGCGCCTGAATGTCACCCTGCTGCAGCAGAACCCGCCCGGCCAGTACGAGGTTGACAGTCGCGGGCCCGAGATACCGGCGCCGTTACTGGAAGAGGTCACTGCCTGGGTGCTGGAGAACAGCGACGCAGGCTACACGGTACTGAGCGGCTCGCTGCCTCCCGGGGTGCCGGACAACTACTATCGCAGCCTTGCTGAACGCATTAGCGAGCGCGGCGGGCGCGCGGTGGTGGAAGCGCATGGTGCCGTGCTGACAGAGGTCCTTGAGGCCAGGCCCTGGCTGCTGCGACTCAACTGGTACGCCCTGGAAATGAGCATCAACCGGCGCATGGACAGCATCGAGGATGTTGCCGCCGCGGCCCGCGAGCTGCAGCAGGGCGGCATCGAAATGGTGTGCATATCAATGGGCGGGCGCGGTGCGATCCTGGTCAATGCCGAGGGCAGCCTCCATTGCACTGCGCCGCGGGTGCGGGTGCATTCAACCGTCGGCTGCGGCGATTCACTGGTTGCCGGCCTGGTGGCTGTGGCCCACCGGGGCGGTGATGCCGAGGAGATGCTGCGTCTCGGGGTGACCTGCGGCAGTGCGACCGCCAGCCACCCGGGTACCGAGCTGTTCACCCGCGCGGAAATCGAGGACTCGAACTACGAACTGGAAGTGACGGTACTCGACATCTAGCCCGGATTTCCTGCCGGGCACGGCCGCCGGCCGTCGCTTTTCTTGCGGCAAGCTTGACGCAAATCAATCCTGCCACCAGGGGTGTAACGTTAAACTGGGCAGCGGCAGTCAGGCTTGCTGCACATTCAGCACGACGATTATTGCCTTGCCCGGACTGCCCCGCGGGCGATCCCGCCGGTTTGGATGTCGCAGACAGGCAACGAGATTCAAGGCAGGCAGCATTCCATGGGTTCAGCAGATCCGGAGCAACCATCCCGTACCCCGGTGATTACCGCCCGTCTCGGCCGCCTGCTGGGCGTGGTGCTGCTGCTGTTTTCGCTGCTGGTCGTCAACTCGGTGTACCTGGCCGCCATCACCTGGCTGGAGTACCGCAGCGGCGGGATCTACCAGGATTATTTCTACCTGCTGATGTTCCTGCTGCACCTGGCGCTGGGCCTGCTGCTGGTGCTGCCGCTGCTGCTGTTCGCGCTGGGCCACATGCGGCGCGCCTGGCGCCGTCCCAACCGCTACGCGGTGCGTGCGGGTGTGGCACTGTTCATTGCCGCCCTGCTGCTGTTGTGCAGCGGCCTGCTGCTGACCCGGTTCGATTTCTTCGAGGTCAACGATCCCTTGCTGCGGCAGATCGGTTACTGGCTGCATGTCGGCAGTCCGTTTGCCGTTGCCTGGCTGTTCGTGCTGCACCGCCTCGCCGGGCCGCCGATTCGCTGGCATATCGCAGTGCGCTGGTCACTCGCGGCCGGCGCCTTTGCTGCTGTCATGCTGCTGTGGAACCTGGGCACACGTGACCGCGCCGGGCCGGAACAGGTCAGCGCATTCCCGCCATCGCTGGCCGTACTGTCCGGCAGTGCGGCTATTCCGGTGGAGCACCTGATGACGGATGCGGTGTGCGCAGAATGCCATGAGGATATTGCCCGCCAGCACGAATACAGCATGCACCGCTTCAGTTCCTTCAATAATCCGGCTTATACCTTCAGTGTACTGGAGGCCCGCGAGGTGCTGCTGCAGCGTGACGGCACGGTGCAGGCCACGCGCTTCTGCGCCGCCTGCCACGATCCGGCCCCGTTGTTTAGCGGGCGCTTTGACGATCCGGCATTCGATACCGAACAGGATGCCAGCGCCCGGGCCGGTATCACCTGCATGAGCTGCCATGCGATAACACAGCTGAACGGCGTCCTCGGTAACGGCAACTACACCCTGGTCGACCCGCCGCGCTACCCGTTTGCCTTCAGCGAGTCGCCGCTGCTGCAGGCCGTCAACCGCCAGTTGATCAAGGCCAAACCGGCGTTCCACAAAGAGACGTTGCTGAAGCCGCTGCATCGCTCGGCCGAATTCTGCGCCGCCTGTCACAAGGTGCACCTGCCGGTCGAGGTGAACCACTACCGCTGGCTGCGTGGCCAGGACCATTACGACAGTTTCCTGTTCAGCGGCGTTTCCGGTCATCGCGTCGACAGCTTCTACTACCCGCAGCAGGCCGTCGCGCGCTGCAGCGTGTGCCACATGCCGCTGCGCGACTCCGCCGATCCCGCGGCGCGGGATTTCGATGCCAGCGGCCGGCGCGGTGTGCATGATCACCGCTTCGCAGCTGCCAATACCGGCGTTGCCCACCTGCTGGGCCTGCCCGACGAGGTGATCGCGGCGCAGCAGGCCCGGCTTGCCGACGTCACCCGCGTGGACATCTTTGCCATCAAGGAGGACGGCCGCATCGACGGGTTGTTGCATGCGCCGCTGCGCCCTGCGTTGCCGGTACTGCAGCCGGCCGGGCGCTACCTGGTCGAGGTCGTGGTGCGTACCACCGGCATCGGTCACCACCTTACCCAGGGCACGGCGGATTCGAACCAGCTGTGGCTGGACATCACCGCGACGGCGGACGGCCGGGTGATCGGCCGCAGTGGCGCCATGGATGCGAGCGGCAATGTCGATCCATGGTCCTACTTCGTCAATGCCTACGTGCTGGACCGCGAGGGCCGGCGCATCGACCGCCGCAATGGCCAGGATATTTTCGTGGCGCTCTACAATCACCAGATCCCGCCGGGCGCCGCCAGCGTGGTGCACTACACACTGAGCGTGCCCGCCGACGTGCAGGGGCCGGTGGAACTGAGCGCCACCCTGCAGTACCGCAAGTTCGACAGCACTTACCTGCGCCACATCCAGGGCGACGCCTTCAGCGTGAATGACCTGCCGGTTACCGCCATGGCGATGGACCGGGTGGTGTTGCCGGTGGCGACGCCGGCTGCAGCGACGCAGGTCCCGGCGATTGCCGCGGCCGAACGCTGGAACGATTACGGCATCGGCCTGCTGCGCGAAGGCGGCGACAGCAGCAGGGGTGAGCTGCGCCAGGCGGAGCATGCCTTTCAGCAGGTCGAGGAACTGGGCGACGGCAGCGGCGCATTGAATCTCGCGCGGGTCTATTTCAGGGAAGGGAGGCTGGAGGAGGCCGCTGCGGCCCTGCACCGGGCCGGCAGCGGCGAGCAGCCGGCGCCGCCCTGGAGCATTGCCTGGTACAGCGCGCTGATCGACCGCGAGAATGGCCACCTGGATGCAGCCATCGAAACGCTGGAGTCCATCGCGGCGACCCGCTTTAACGAGGCGCGCGCCCGCGGCTTCGACTTCTCCCGGGATATTCGCGTCCTCAACGAGCTGGGTCGCGCGGAGTTCGAGCGTTCCCGGCAGTTGCGCGGCGCGGCGCGCACGGCGCAGCGGCAGGCGGCACTGGAACGCGCCCGTGACTGGTTCGGCAAGACGCTGCAGATCGAGCCCGAGGATCTCGCGGCACACCACAATCTCGCGCTGGTCTACGGCGCCCTCGGTGAGACCCGGCTCGCAGCCGGGCACCGTGAACTGCACGAGAAATATCGCCCGGATGACCAGGCCGTTGCGCAGGCAGTCGCCCGGCACCGCAGCAGCAACCCGGCCGCGGACCATGCCGCGGCGGCCATTGCCATTTATGATCTCAACCGCGACACTGCGGCTGCTGCGTCCGCCGCCGTGACGCAGCAGCCGGAAACCGTTCCTCTCCAGCAACAGCGACCCTGAACATGCAGCCAGCAGACAACAATTCGCAGCCGCGCGGAACGATCATTCGCCGGGCCTTTTACCGTTCTCTGGGCGTCATCGTCACCCTGGCCTGTGCCGCCGCGGCCCTGTGGTTCCTGTCGTGGCGGGATGCCGCGCCGCCGGCGGTGGAGGAGGCCGTGGTGACGGGACCGGTCAGCATGCAGGAACCGTCCACGGTGGCCCCGCCCGCCGTGCGCTTTACCGACATCACCGCGGCGGCAGGTATCGACTTCGTGCACGTCAATGGCAGCTACGGCGAGAAGCTGATGCCCGAGACCATCGGCAGCGGCGCGGCCTTCATCGATTACGACAACGATGGTGACCAGGACCTGCTGCTGCTGAATTCCAGCGAGTGGCCGGGCCACGAACAGGGAGCGCCGGCAACACCGGCCTTCTATCGCAACGATGGTCGCGGTGGTTTCGAGGACGTGACGCAGGCTAGCGGACTGGCCATCCACGGCTATGGCATGGGCGCGGCCGTTGGCGACTATGACAACGACGGCTGGACGGACCTGTACCTCACCATGCTGGGTGGCAATCGCCTGCTGCAGAATAAAGGCGGCCGCTTCAGCGACGTTACGGCAAGCGCCGGCGTGGCGGGTCTGGACGATGACTGGAGCACGGCGGCGGCGTTTCTCGACTACGACAACGACGGCGACCTTGACCTGTTCGTCGGCAACTACGTGCTGTGGTCGCGCAAGCTCAACCTGGAGATCGATTTCCAGGTCACGGGGCTGGGCCGTGCCTACGGGGCGCCCAACCATTTCACCGGCGCCGCGAATCGCCTGTATCGCAACGATGGCGACGGGCGCTTCAGCGATGTCTCCCGTGCGGCCGGCATTGTCATCACCGATCCCGTCACCGGCCTGGCGGAGGGCAAGACGCTGGGCGTGGCGCCGGTCGACTACGACGGTGATGGCTGGCTCGACCTGGTCGTCGCCAACGATACCGACAGGAACTTCCTCTACCACAATCTCGGCAACGGTCGCTTCGAGGAGGTCGGCAGCCTGGAAGGCCTCGCCTATGACCGCAACGGCAAGTCCACCAGCGCCATGGGCATCGACGCCGCCTGGTTTCGCAACGACGCCGAGCTGGGCATCGGCATCGGCAACTTCGCCAACGAAATGAGTTCGCTGTTCGTTACGGCGGATGGTGCTGCGCCGTTCGCCGACGAGGCCATCCTGGAAGGTTTCGGGCCGGCCTCGCGGCTGGCGCTGACCTTCGGGCTGTTCTTCTTCGACTACGATCTGGACGGTCGCCTGGACCTGTTCCAGGCCAACGGCCACCTGGAAAACGACATCAACATCGTGCAGCCCAGCCAGAGTTATGCGCAATCCCCGCAGCTGTTCTGGAACTGCGGCGAAGCCTGTCGCGCGCGTTTTATCGAGGTCAGTGACAGCGGTGACCTCACTGAACCGCTGGTGGGGCGAGGCGCCACTTATGCGGATATCGATGCCGACGGCGATCTCGATATCGTGGTGGTGCAGAATGGCCGCCGTGGCGTGCTGCTGCGCAACGAGCAGCAGCTGGGTCATCACTGGCTGCGGCTGCAGCTGGAGGGGAGCGGCTCGAACCGCAGCGCTATCGGTGCGCAGGTCGAGCTGACGGCGGGCGGTGTCACGCAGCGGCGCCTGGTCATGCCTGCGCGCAGTTACCTGTCGCAGGTGGAATTGCCGCTGACGTTCGGCCTGGGCGACGCAGACCGGGTGGACCGGCTGAGCGTGACCTGGCCAAACGGGCAGGTGCAGCAGGTAACAGTCGGGCAGCTCGATATGCAAATCAGCGTTGTACAGGCGCAGACGGAGTGACGGCATGAAAACGAATAGCATCCAGGGATTGTTGCTCACGCTGCTGCTGGTGCCGGGCTGCATCCTGGCGGATGGTGTCGCGACGCTGCCGGAGGACCGGGCCGGGCGGTTGCTGCCGGTTGAGTTGCCGAACCTGGCGGGACAGCCGGAAGACATCAGCACGGCCCTGGTCGAGACGCGTGCCCGGGTCGATGCCCTGCTGCAGTCCGGCGCGGCGGCGGAACTGGCGGACGCCTATGGTGACCTCGGTTCGCTCTACCAGACCCACCAGCTGGGGCAGGCGGCGGAGCGCTGCTTCGAGAACGCGGTGCAGCTTGCCCCCGACAGCTTTCGCTGGGCCTATTACCTGGCCTGGGTCACGCTGCAGTCGGGACGCAACGAGCTGGCGCTGCAGCGTTTCGAGACGGCGCGCCAGCTCGACTCCGGTTACCATGCGCTCACCCTGCGCATGGCGGACGCCTGGCTCGACCTGAACGAGCAGGACCGGGCGCAGGCGGCGTACCAGGCCATCGTCGAGGTCGAGGGTCTGCAGGCGCCCGCGCGCTACGGGCTGGGACAGATCGCCCTGCTGCGGCGCGACTATGCAGCGGCGGTCGAGTACCTGACGCAGGTGCTGGCGCTGGAGCCGGCGGCGACGCGGGTGCATTACCCGCTGGCGCAGGCATTGCGCGCACTGGGGGACACCGCTGCGGCCCGCGAGCACCTCGCGCAACGCGGCAATGGCCTGCCGACCGCGAGGGATCCACTGGTGGAAGAACTGCTGGCCTTGCAGTCGGGCGCGCGGCTGCATTTCAGTCGCGCCATGAAGGCGGTGCGCAAGCACGACTACAGCGCCGCTGTAACAGCCTTCGAGCAGGGCCTGCAGCACGACCCGGAGAATCCCGATGCCCGCGTCAGCTACGCCCGCGCCCTGTACCTCGCGGGCGACAGGGACGCCGCCCGCGCGGCGCTGGCAGCCGTGCTGGCGGCGCAGCCGGTGCACGTCACGGGACGCTTTCTGTTAGCCGTGCTGCAGGAGGAATCCGGCGCAGCAGGTGCGGCGCTGGGCGACTACCGCCGGGTGCTGGAGCAGGACCCGGTGCACGCGGGCGCGAATTTTTACCTGGCCAATTATTACTTCCGGCAAGGCAAGTACACGGCGGCGGCGCAGCACTACGCGCAGGCGGTAGCTGCAGATGCGCGCAATGTCCCTGCACGCATGCTGCAACTGGCGTCGCTGCAGAACATCCCCGTGACTGACGTCGTGCTACACGAGCAGCTGGAGACCGCTGTGCAGCAGGTTCCGGAACAGCCGTTGTTTAGCGTCATGCTGGTCCGCCTGTTGTGCACCAGTCCCGATGCGGGTGCCAGGGATCCTGCCGCTGCGCTGCAGCTGGCTGAAAGACTGGCCGGGGAACAGGCGTTCCCGCCATACCGCGAGCTGCTGGCGCTGGCCCATGCGGCAACGGGTGATTTCGAGCAGGCCGCAGAAATCCAGGCGGCGCTGCTGTCGCTGGCTGTCTGGACCATGCCGGGGGAGGCCGCCCGCCTGGAGAAGGGACTGTCGGCCTACCGTGAACAACGCTTGCCGGACGAGGATGCCTTGCCGCTGCTGCCACCGGTTCAGGTGCCGCCGCTGGAGGCTGTGGCGGTGTTTCGCGATTACCCGACGGCAAGACCGTACTAGATTATGAACGGCTGTTATGGCCACGGAATCCACGGAAAAACACGGAATAATTTCTAATGCCCTCTCATGCTTGAGAATTTCAAACTTGCCATAGAGGCCAGGAAGTTTTCACTACTGCCAGAAACAGAGATTTTCTACACAATAGACTGTTTTTTTCTTTCCGTGTCCTTCCGTGGATTCCGTGGCCATAGAGAAATACTAAAACTCGGCTAGAGTTGTCAGTGTTCATTATTTTCAAATCAATAATGCGTGGGCTTGTTAAGACATGAACGGTCCCCGCGGAGGGGAGATAGCATGACGAGACAGTTCCAGCTGGCAGGCGTTGCTGCGGTCCTGCTGTGTGCCGCGGGTTTAGCTGCCGCCGTCGCACCCGGCCCCGATCCCGAGGCCGTTACCCTGATCGAGACGCTGGGTCTCAGGGAAGCCAGCACACCGGTCAGGGACTGGACCGGCTGGCGCAAGCCGGAAAAGATTACCATCTACCTCCCGGAACATCTGGGCAGGGTGCGCAGTGATTACCGCGAGTGGCTACAGCTGGCCGCGGGTGATGCGCGCCTGGTGTTCGTGGAATCGGCGGAGGCGCTGGAACTGGAAAAGGCGGATACCGATGTGTACCTCGGTCTATGCGACCATGTGACGCCGGACATGCCGCGGTTGCGCTGGGTGCAGAACTACTACGTCGGAATCGATCGTTGTACGGACAAGCCGCGGCTGCGTGCCGGCGAGGTGCTGCTCACCAATACCAGCGCCATCCCCGGCCCGGGCATGGCAGAGCATGCCATGACCATGATGCTGATGCTGGCGCGCAAGATGCCCGTGTACTACCGCCAGCAACTGCAGTCGGAATGGCGCCGCCTGCCGGACGCCGGCAGCCAGGTGCTGGAGGTCAATGGCAAGACGTTGCTGGTCGTCGGGCTGGGGGGCATCGGCCGCCAGGTCGCGCAACGCGCGCACGGTCTCGGCATGCGCGTCATCGCAACCCGCAATACGCACCGCGAGGGTCCCGCTTACGTCGATTACGTGGGACTTGCGGACGAAGTGACACAACTGGCGGGTGAGGCCGATGTGGTCGTGAACATTACGCCGTTGACCGCTGCCACCAGCGGTATGTTCGACCGGGATTTCTTCAGGGCCATGAAGCCAACTGCCTGGTTTATCAACATCGGCAGGGGCAAAAGCGTGGTCACGGCGGATCTGGTGGCGGCACTGGAAAATAACGAAATCGCCGGTGCGGGGCTGGACGTGACCGACCCGGAACCGCTGCCACCGGAGCACCCGCTGTGGTCGCTGCCCAACGTGCTGATCACGCCGCACAACAGCGCACCCTCAGACCAGATGTACCAGCGCTCGTGGATACTGGTGCGCGAGAACCTGCGGCGCTACACGGCCGGTGAGCCGTTGCTGAATGTTGTCGACGTGCAGCGCGGCTATTGAGTTTTCAGTTGTTTTCCTGTCTGGTCCTCGACAGCAGGGCGGTCCATGCCTCCATCGAGGCATCCGCATTGCGGCGATCGGGCAACTTGCGGCGGTCTGCGAGCACCACAAATCCACTGCAGTCCTGCAGTGGAAAGTCGACGCTCAATCCCCAGCGTCTGTCTCCAGGCTGTCTTCTTGTTGTTAGCATCGCTTCCCTCTTCACAGACAAGTATTGAAGATAGTCGCGAAATTGCAACCTGTGTGTGGCTGAACCCCCCGCTTTTCTGTTTGCCGGGGCTACTTTTTATATACGTATTTATACTTAAATATCAGTATGTTGTTACATACGTCGCGCGGGGTTATAGTCGCGTTGTCTGGTATTGATCCGGAACGGATCGAGGTGGGGGCCTGGCCAGGCAGGCACTGATGTGCAGCATCACAGGAGGAGCAAGACCACCATTACGGGTAAACGGATAACGATAAACGGGGAGAGAGACCATGTCAGAAGCAACCAATGTATCGGGTAAAACACTTGCGGAAATGTCTGCGGACGAACTGACGGCCTGGTTCGACCAGCGCTACGAGGAGAAACAGGCGTCTTCGAGAAATGCGACTCCGCGACTGTCCATCATGGTGACCAAGGGAACGCTCGACTGGGCCTATCCGCCCTTCATCATCGCTTCAACCGCGGCGGCCATGGGATGGGACGCCTCCCTGTTCTTTACCTTCTACGGGCTGGCCCTGCTGAAGAAGGATCTCAAACCGCATATCAGTCCGCTGGGTAACCCCGCCATGCCCATGAAGATGCCCTTCGGGCCCAAATGGTTCCAGGGCATCGAATGGAACATGCCAAACCTGCTGATGGCCGGCGTGCCCGGCTTTGAAAATGTGGCAACCACCCTGATGAAAATGACGGTGAAGAACCACGGCGTCGCCAGTATCCCGGAGTTGCGGGATCTGTGCATCGAGGCGGAGGTCAAGCTGGTTGCCTGCCAGATGACGGTCGACCTGTTTGGCTGGAAGCAAGAGGAATTTATTCCGGAAATCGCGGAGTGGGCGGGTGCCGCCACCTACCTCAGCACCGCACAGGGCGCCGATATCACGCTGTTTGTCTGAGCAGCCGTCCCTGTAGTCGCATCGCTCCCGCGCCTGGCCCAGGCCAGTCTCTCGACCGGTTCCCGGTCTCCACCTTCTCCCTGTAGGCAAAAAAAGCGCGCCCGGGAGGGCGCGCTTCTGTTGGTTCCGGCTGTTACTTGGAAGTGCTGGTGGTGGCCGGTGCGGTCGGTGCGACGGGGGGTGCCGCGTAGTAGGGATAACCACCCCAGCCGTAGCCCGGGTAGCCGCCATAGCCGCCGTAGCGCGGGTAGCCCCAGCCACCGTAGCGCGGGTAGCCGCCAGCCGCCGTAGCGCGGATAGCCGCCATAGCCGTAGCCGGGATAGCCGCCATAACCATAACCCGGGTAGCCATACCAGGGGCCGCCGCCCCAAGGGCCGTAGTAGTCATCATAGTAGTCGTTACCCCACCACGCGGCGGCGCTGCCGGCGCCCAGGGTGGCAGCCCCGGCAAGGGCAGTGACGGCAACTATCTTCAAGGTGTTCTTCATGCTATTTCCTCCTGGTGATCAATGTAAAAAACCACTCGACCCTTCGATTCCGATCGATGTCGCAAGACAAGTATAGACAAATAAATGACGTGAAAATAAGTCCCGGAATATCTCCAGATGGGGTGTAAAACGCTTTTTTGCAGATTTCTTGATATAGGTCAAAGGCGCAGTACCCAGCGGAGCGCGGGTGCCGTTCCCGGACGACGGGGCAGGTGAACTCACCTGTCAGTCAGTACCGCCAGGCCGGCAGCTGGTCGACATTATTCCCCGGTCGTATCCCGTGACAGCAGGTCAGCCACCAGCTGCTGCATCCGGGCGTGGTGGCTGCCCTGCCAGAACACCTGGCCACACTGGCTGCAGATCCTGAAATCGTCATAGTACTTGCGGGTTTTGGGTTCCAGCCGTGCGTCGATCGCCTGCTTGTCCACGTCTTCCAGCTTCCCGTTGCAGCGGGTACAGCGGCTGAATGCTGCGACCTGGCGATAGAGGTCAAAGCGGGCCAGCACCTCGCGCACCTGCGCACGCGGCTGCTGTGCCCGTACGAAGTAGCCATGGGTGATAATGCTGCGCTGCAGCAGCGTGCGGTCGCGCGTCAGCACCGTGCGCTGCTGGTCGCTGGCAATGCGGGCAACCTCGGCGTCGTCGTAGTCGTTGCGGTACAGGCAGTCAAACCCCAGCAGGCGCAGGTAGCGCGCCAGCCGCCCGAGGTTGCTGTCCAGGACAAATTTCGGCTGGCGCAGCGGCGCGGGCCGCAGGCGCAGCAGCGGTGTAATGTCCACGCTCTCGAACACCGGGTACACGCTGATGCGGTCAGCATCCTGCACGATGTAGCTGAAATCCACCGGGCGGCCATTGACCAGGATGACTTCCACTTCCGTGTGCGGCACGCCAAATGCCTCGATCATGTCCTTGATGGAGGCGCGGCGTTCAAACTCGTGGGTAATGTCGATGCCGCGCAGGGCGGGTGGCAGGAAGTCGTTCAGCTCCGCATAGAAGCGCAGGCAGATGCGGGACATGGCAGAACCTAGCGGGCGTGCTGGCCGCGACGGCAGCCTGCTGCGCTGTCCTGGTGCGGGGCAGCACTGCAAGGCGGGGATGTCAACAGCGCAGACATTTATTTCGGCTGGCCACTTCTAATCGCATCATCGTTTGGTAACATTGCCCGCAATGTCCAGCCTGTGTCCGGTCCTGTTCAGTAACAGCGTCGGGGTTGTCAGAATTGACCTATTTTGAGACAGGTTCCGGATCAACTTCAACAACAGAGTGAAAACCAAGCAAATGCCGCATTCCCAGCCCAACGTACTGACCCCGCATTCCAAACTGACCGACCTGCCGCCACTGGAGATGGACCAGGCGGCCATCGACCATGATTTCCTGCGTTACTACAACCGTACCCTGGGTCGGGACAAGACGCACTGCACCAACCATTACCTGTACGAGGCGCTGGCCTACACGGTACGCGACCGCCTGATGGAACGCTGGAAGAACACCCGTTTTTCCTACGAGGAAAAGGATGCGCGGCGCACCTGCTACCTGTCGCTGGAATTCCTGATGGGCCGTGCGCTGGGCAATGCCATGCTCAATCTCGGTGTCACCGATGCGGTCACCCGGGTGCTGTATGACTACGGCATCAAGCTGGAAGAGGTGGCGGACGCGGAAAACGACGCCGGTCTCGGCAACGGCGGCCTGGGCAGGCTGGCGGCCTGTTTCCTCGACAGCTGCGCCACCCTGCAGTTGCCGGTGCTGGGCTATGGCCTGCGCTATGACTACGGCATGTTCCGCCAGGAGATCGTCGACGGCAACCAGGTGGAGGAGCCGGACCACTGGCTGCGCGACGGCAACCCGTGGGAACTGGAGCGCCCGGAATTCACGCAGCGGATCCAGTTCGGCGGCCGCACCGTTTCGTTTCGCGACGAGCACGGCAAGAAGCGGGTGCGCTGGGAGTCCTCGCACGACGTGCTGGCCGTGCCCTATGACACCCCCGTTCCCGGCTACGGCAACGATACCGTCAACAGCCTGCGGCTGTGGAAGTCCACCGCGACCGATGAATTCGACCTCGATGATTTCAACGCCGGTGACTACGCCGAGGCCGTCGCGGCAAAAAACAATGCCGAGCACATCACCATGGTGCTGTACCCGAATGATGCCAGCGTCAACGGCAAGGAGTTGCGCCTGCGGCAGCAGTACTTCCTGGCGTCGGCAAGTCTCAAGGACGTCATGCGGCGCTGGACGCGCATCAACGGCAAGGACTTCAACGGCTTCAGCGACAAGCACTGTTTTCAGCTGAACGATACCCATCCCAGCATTGCCGTGGCGGAACTGATGCGGCTGCTGATCGACGTGGAGCGGCTTGACTGGAATGTTGCCTGGCCCGTGGTGACACGTTGCATGGCCTATACCAACCATACCCTGCTGCCCGAGGCGCTGGAAAAATGGCCGGTTCCCATGTTCGAGAACCTGCTGCCGCGCTTGCTGGAAATCATTTACGAGATCAACGCAAAGTTTCTCACCGTGGTGGCGCGGCGCTGGCCGGGTGATACGGCGCGGCTGGCGCGTATGTCGATCATCGAGGAAGGCGATATCCCCCAGGTGCGCATGGCACACCTGGCAATTGTCGGCAGCTTCTCCGTCAACGGGGTCGCGGAGCTGCATTCCCGCCTGCTGACCGAGGAACTGTTCCAGGACTTTTACGCGCTCTGGCCACAGAAGTTCAACAACAAGACCAACGGCGTCACCCAGCGGCGCTGGCTGGCACTGTGCAACCCGGGACTCAGCCGACTGCTTGCCGAGCACATCGGTGACGGCTGGGTTACAGACCTGGAGAAACTGCGACAACTGACACCGCTTGTGGAAGATGCTGCATTCCGGAAGCAATGGCACGCGGTGAAGCAGGACAACAAGCAGCGCCTCGCCGCGATGGTGAAGGCCGACACCGGCGTTGAGTTCAATACCGAAGCGATGTTTGACATCCAGGTCAAGCGCATTCACGAGTACAAGCGCCAGTTGCTGAACGTCCTCCACGTCATCCATCTCTACAACCGAATCCGCCGCGGCGACACCGGCAACTGGACGAAGCGCTGTGTGCTGATCGGTGGCAAGGCCGCGCCCGGTTATGCCATGGCCAAGACTGATCATCAAGCTGGTCAACAACGTCGGCAAGATCATCAACAACGATCCCGAGGTCGGCGACCTGCTGAAGGTTGTGTTCCTGCCCAACTACCGGGTTTCCGCCATGGAGCGCATCTGCCCCGGCGCCGACCTGTCGGAGCAGATATCGACCGCCGGCAAGGAGGCCTCGGGCACCGGCAACATGAAGTTCATGATGAACGGCGCCATTACCATCGGCACCCTGGACGGCGCCAACGTGGAGATTCTGGAAGAGGTTGGCGAGGACAATTTTTTCCTGTTCGGGCTAACGGAGGAGCAGGTAAACGAAACGCATAACGACTACCGGCCCTGGGAGATTATCGAGCATGACGAGGACCTGCAGGCGGTCATGCAGTTGCTGCACAGCGGCTATTTCAACCAGTTCGAGCCGGGGTTGTTCGATCCGGTGATGGATGCCATTACCAGTCCGCACGACCCCTGGGTGACGGCGGCCGACTTCCGCAGCTTCATCGATGCGCAGGAGCGCGTCGCCGAGGCCTATCGCGATACCGAGCGCTGGACGCGCATGAGTATTCTCAATGCGGCCTGCAGCGGCAAATTCTCCACCGATCGCACCATGCTCGAATATAACCGTGATATCTGGAAGCTGGAGCCGACCTCGCCGTATCCGTCGAAGTGAGGTCTCGTCCCTGCTGCCGCTTACAATGGCCACGGAAGAACACGGAAAACACGGAAAAACCGACCCCGTTACTCACAGGTCTGTGTCTTCCGGTTGATTCCGTGGATGTTTACCTGGGTTTAAGGAGCCGCTGGGTTATTCGTCATTGCGACGACTACATGGATGTAGGAGGTAGAGTAACGCATGGAGCAGTTACCGAGGAACAAAGTGACGAAGCAATCTGTAAATAGTTGATTCACTGTTCACGAGATTGCTTCGCTACGCTCGCAATTACGTGGTATACGAATAACCCAGCGGCTCCTTAAACAAGTACCCGGGAGGTTACTGCAGTTTTGCCCGTTGCCTGTTCAGCAGTGGATCGAGCTGCTCCCGAACGCGTGCGGCAATGTCTGCCTGGGCCTTGCCGTTCGGGTGGATGCCGTCCGTCTGCATGAGCTCGGTGCGCGTGCCCACGCCGTCCAGCAGTGACGGCAGCAGCGCGACCTGGTAGTCGAGGGCGAGCGAGCGGTAAACCTCGCGGAACTTTTCCGTATAGCGCGGGCCATAATTCGGTGGCAGGTCGACACCGACCAGCAGAATGCCGGCGCCCTGTGCCTGCGCCAGTTCAATCATGGCGGCGAGGTTGTCACGCATGGCATCCAGCGACAGGCCGCGCAGGCCGTCGTTGCCGCCGAGTTCCAGCACGACGATATCCGGCTGGTGGCGGCTGACTGCCTGCGGCATGCGGGCGCGGGCATTTGCCGTGGTGTCGCCGCTGATGCTGGCGTTGACGATCTTCCAGTCGGGGTGCTGCGCGGCAAGTTGCTGCTGCAGCAGGGCCACCCAGCCGGTCTCGACCGGGATACCATAGGCGGCACTCAGGCTGTCGCCGATAATCAGCAGGGTCTCCGCAGCCGCGCCGCGTGCCAGCATGCACAGCAGTAACATCGTTAAATACAGGGATCGAAGCTTCATGACAGAGCTACAGGATAACATCATGGTCGCGGCAAGTGGCCTCGGCAAACGGGTTGATACCGCGGCCGGGCCGCTGGATATCCTGGCGGATATCGAGCTGTGCATCCGCGCCGGCGAGGCCGTGGCCATCGTCGGCGCCTCCGGCTCCGGCAAGTCAACGCTGCTGGGGCTGCTGGCGGGACTGGATCTGCCGGGAAGCGGACAGATCAGGCTGGGCAAGTACGAGCTGAGCCGGCTTGACGAGGACGGTCGCGCTCACGTGCGCAGTCAGCTGGTGGGCTTCGTGTTCCAGTCCTTTCAGCTGCTGCCGGGCATGACGGCGCTGGAAAACGTCATGCTGCCGCTGGAACTGGCCGGCGTGCCGGATCCGCGCGAGCAGGCGAACCGGCTGCTCACGCGGGTCGGACTGGCGGCACGCGTGACGCATTACCCGAAACAGCTCTCCGGCGGCGAGCAGCAGCGCGTCGCCATCGCGCGCGCCTTCTCGATGCAGCCCGCCATCCTGTTTGCCGACGAGCCCACCGGCAACCTCGACAGCGCCACGGGCAACACCATTATCGACCTGTTGTTTGAACTCAACCGCGAGCGCGGCACGACGCTGGTGCTGGTGACGCATGACGAGGCGCTGGCCGCGCGCTGCGACCGGCACATCCGTCTCGAGGCGGGCCGTATCGTGGACGGGCAGGGCGCGGCATGACGCCGGCCACGCGCTGGCGGCTGGCCCTGCGACTGCTGGGGCGCGACTGGCGTGCCGGCGAACTGCGCATCCTGGCCGCAGCCATCGTGATCGCGGTTGCCGCCAGCACCGCGATCGGCTTCTTTACCGACCGGCTGGGACGCGGCATGGTCAACCAGTCGGCAGACTTCCTCGGCGCCGACCTGGCCCTGGTCAGCCCGCGCCCCATCGATGCGGCGTGGCTGGAACAGGCGCGGGTGCAGGGGCTGCGGGTCAGCGAGTCGCTCGAGTTCGCCAGCGTGGTGGTCAGTGGCGACGACCTGCAACTCGCCAGCATCAGGGCGGTGGATGAAGCTTTCCCGCTGCGCGGCAGCCTGCGCACCGCGCCGCGGCCATTTGTCACCGATGCTCCCGCCAGCGGCATCCCGGGGCCGGGCGAGGCCTGGGCCGCGCCGCGGCTGCTGACGCAGCTGGCACTGCAGCCCGGGGACAGCGTAGAGGTCGGCGCCCATACCCTGGTGATCGACCGCGTCCTGACCTTCGAACCGGGGCAGGCCGGCGATATCTTCGGGGTGTCGCCGCGGTTGCTGATCAATGCGGCGGACGTGCCGGCCACCGGCGTCGTGCAGCCGGGCAGCCGCCTCTCCTGGCAGGTCCTGTTCGCCGGCACGGAAGCGCAGCTGGAACGCTACCGTGGCTGGCTGGAGCCGCGGCTCGAACCCAGCCACCAGCTGGTCGGTGTGCACGAGGGCCGGCGTGCGGTCGGCAGCGCGCTGGAGCGCGCCGAGCGTTTTCTCGGCCTCGCGGTGATGGCGGCCATTGCGCTGGCCGGTGTCGCCATCGCCATGGCCGCGCGCCGCTACAGTGAACGTCACTTCGACATGAGTGCCATGCTGCGCTGCCTCGGTGTCGCACAGCGCGACCTGCTGCAGCTTTACCTGGTGCAGCTTGCGGTTCTGGGCCTGCTGGCAAGCAGTCTTGGTTGCCTGCTGGGCTGGCTGGCACAACAGGGACTGCTGGTGCTGCTTGTCGAGCTGCTGCCGATGGCGCCGGCCGGCACGGGTTTCTGGCCGGTGCTGGCCGGCCTGGCCACAGGGCTGGTGGTGCTGGCCGGGTTTGCCCTGCCGCCGGTGCTGCGTCTCAAGGGCGTGCCGCCGCTGCGCGTGCTGCGGCGTGACCTGACGCCGCTGCCGAGCAATGCCTGGCTGGTGTACGGTGCGGCCATTGTCGCCATCGTCCTGCTGATGTGGCGCTACACGGACAATGTCACGCTGACGCTGGCGGCGCTGGCCGGTGCCGCCGCGGCCGGTCTGGTGCTCGGCCTGCTCGGGTTTTTCCTGCTGACGCTGGGGCGGCGGTTGCATACACGGGTGGGCGTTGCCTGGCGCTTCGGTCTGAACAACCTGTGGCGTCGCCGCGCAACCAGTGTCAGCCAGATTCTTGCCTTCGGCCTGGCCCTGATGGCGATGGCGGTCATCGGCCTGGTGCGCACCGACCTGCTCAGTACCTGGGAAAGCCAGCTGCCGGCGGACGTGCCCAACCATTTCGCCATCAACATCCTGCCGGAGCAGGTGGATGCGGTTCGCGATTTCCTCGGCGCGCACCAGGTCGAGGCATCACAGCTCTATCCCATGGTGCGCGGCCGCCTGACCCGCATCAACGGGGAAACGGTGCGCAAGGCCGTGACCAAGGAGGCGGAGGATGACAACGCGCTCAACCGGGAACTCAACCTCACCTGGACCACGCAACTGCAGGCGGACAACCGCATCGCCGCCGGGCGCTGGTGGCGGGAAGGCGACGCCGGCCAGCCGCTGGTATCGGTGGAGGCGCAGCTGGCGGAGCGGCTGGGCATCAAGCTGGGCGATGAGCTGGGCTTCAGCGTCGGCGCCGAAACGTTCACGGCCGTGGTGAGCAGTATCCGTACCGTGCAGTGGGATTCGTTCCGGCCCAATTTCTACATGGTGTTCCCGCCCGGCGTGCTGGAGGGCTTTGCGGCCACCTGGATGACCAGCTTCCATCTGCCGTTGGGCGACAAGCCGATGCTGATGGATCTGGTGCGCAGTTACCCGGCGATCACCATCCTGGAGATGGACCTGATCATCGAGCAGGTGGAGCGCATCTTCCGGCAGGTGACGCTGGCGGTCGAGTACGTGCTGCTGTTCGTGCTGCTGGCAGGTTTCGCGGTGCTGTTCGCGGCCCTGCAGGCCAGCCTCGACGAACGCCTCTACGAAGGCGCCCTGCTGCGCGCCCTGGGTGCCAGCCGCCGGCAGCTGCGGGCCGGGCACCTCGCGGAGTTTGTCGCCCTCGGCCTGCTGGCAGGACTGGTTGCCGCCATCGGCACCGAGTGCCTGGCCTGGGTGCTGTACAGCAAGGTGCTGCACTTCGACTACAGTTTCAAGTGGCCGGTGTGGATTGCGGCGCCGCTGCTGGGTGCCGTGCTGATCGGCGCCGCCGGCTACCACGGCACGCGCGCGGTGGTGCAGCGCAGCCCGGTGCTGCTGCTGCGCGAGCGCTGAAGCGATCGGCGTTCCTACGCCATGTGCCCGGATGGAGCGCAGCGGAATCCGGCGAAACTGCTTCCGCCGTGATTACGGCCTGACGGCGCTGCATACGAGGTACTTGCTTGAGAGTCCCTTATGAGGATGCTGAATACGCAAAATGGCACTGTACTGCAGCGTGCCTTGTCGCGCTGCCTGGCTGGCCTGTTACTGCTACTAACGACGAACCTGACGGCCGCGGAAGACACCATGATCCTGATCGATGACCGGCAATCCGGAGACCTGCAGTCAAGCCTGGGCACGCAATGGCGCCTCATCACCGATGGCGTCATGGGTGGCGTCTCCAGCGGCACGCTTGGCCTCGACCAGCGGGAGGGGCGCGATTGCCTGCACCTGCAGGGCGAAGTCAGCGTGGAAAACAACGGCGGCTTCATCCAGGCGGCGCTGGAACTGGCGCAGTCGGGTGTTCTGGACGCTACCGGCTACGACGGGGTGGAGCTGGATGTCTACGGCAACGGCGAAACCTACAACGTCCACCTGAAGACCAGCCGCGTCTGGCTGCCCTGGCAGCATTATCGTGCAAGCTTCATGGCTGAGCCGGGCTGGCACAGCGTGCGGGTGCCCTTTGCAGAATTTGAAGGCTATCGCATCGGTGCAGCGTTCGACCCTGCAAAACTCGAACGCATCGGCATCGTCGCCTACGGCAGGGCCTTCACGGCCGACCTGTGCATCGGCCGCGTGGCTTTTTACCGCGACGCATAATGCAACACTTTGAAGTGCGCAGACGATGAAACGTTGTATGCACTGCGGTAATACAGGACGACCGCGCTGGCAACCGGCCTGGCTGGCAGTGCTGGCGGTGCTGGTATGGCTGCTGCCGCTGGGCTTTCTGTCGCAGGGGTTCTGGCCGTTCTTTCTGCTGCCGTCGATTGCCATCACCGCCTGGGCCGTCACCGCGGTGCGCCGGGTTTGCCCGGGCTGCGGCAAGCCATGGGAGACCGCAGCACGCAGGCAGGGTTGAGTCTGCGAAGCCCAACGAACCGGAGTCCAGTCGATCCTGCCATGTTGGGCTTCACGTTGTTCAGCCCAACCTACGGTAGCTGTAGGAGCACCCTAAAGGGCATAAACGCCTTGCAGGCGCGAATCGCGGCTTAAAGCCGCTCCTGCAATATGTATATGGGCTGATCCTGTGAAGCCCAACCTGCGGACTGACACAGGCTCGCTTTGCCGCAAGACCGCATGGTCTATGCTTGCGGGTATGCGATTTGTCTATTTGGAATCCGTTACCGGTCCCGGCCTGCGCTGCCTGGCCGCCATGTTGCTGGCCTGTCTGCCGCTGGTGTGCAGTGCCATGACTGCAGAAGAGGAGGCGGCCTGGTTCGAAAGCGATGCCGAGCAGCAGGCCCTGGCAGTCAACGAGGGTGAACTGGTATTTCTTGCTACAGCACCCGAACGCCGCATTCTGCGGACCCGCAACCGGTTGACGCTGACCGCGGACAGCCTCGCGGACGGCTGGGTCCGCCTCGACCAGTGTCAGTTCAACCTGGACCCGGTGCCGGCGCTGGAGATCGTGTATCGCTACCAGTCCATGCGCGACCTGCGCATCGAGACATTCAATGGCATGGAGCGGGCATGGGTGGAGGACGGCAGCGTGCAGATGGTGAATCTCGGGGAGGGTGCGGAACTCTGCATCAGCGCCGGGGTGCAGGTGCTGCATCCCCTCGGTGCAGGGCGCTACGAAATCCGCAGCGGTCCGTTTCACCGGCGTTTTCTGGATGGCTACTATCCGCTGCAACTGGATTACCGTGTGAGTTACCCGCCGGAGCTGCTGCGGGTGGAGGCCGTGCAGCCCGTGGCGCAGCCGGGTTTCTCGGTGGTGCAGCAGCCGGGCGCGCTGCAAATCGACGCCCTGTTCGAAGGCCGCCTGACCATCCGGGTTGGCCTGCGCGCGCCGTGAACCCGACGCCAGGCTGAATAATCGCCGCCATCGGCTACAATAGCCGCCTCAATCCGGAAATTACCCCCATGTCAGCCATTCCCATCCCCACCGCCGCCACGGCCCTGTACGACTACCCGAAGTACTGGGCCGAGTGTTTCGGTACTGCACCGTTCCTGCCCATGAGCCGGGCGGAGATGGATGCGCTCGGCTGGGATTCCTGCGACATCATCATCGTCACCGGCGATGCCTACGTGGACCAGCCGTCATTCGGCATGGCGATCATCGGCAGGCTGCTGGAGGCACAGGGGTTCCGGGTCGGCATCATCGCCCAGCCGGACTGGCAGTCGAGCAGCGCCTTCGAGGTGCTGGGCAGGCCGAACCTGTTTTTCGGTGTCACCGCCGGCAACATGGACTCGATGATCAACCGCTATACCGCTGACCGCAAGCCGCGCTCGGACGACGCCTACACGCCGGGCGGGCAGGGTGGTTCCCGCCCCGACCGCAGCTCGCTGGTGTATACGCAGCGTTGCAAGCAGGCCTGGCCCGACGTGCCGGTGGTGCTGGGCGGGATCGAGGCCTCGCTGCGGCGCATTGCGCATTACGACTACTGGCAGGACAAGGTGCGCCGCTCCATCCTGGTGGACGCCGCCGCTGACCTGCTGCTGTACGGCAACGCCGAGCGCGCCATTGTCGAGGTTGCACAGCGTCTCGCGCGGGGTGATGCCATTGGCGAGATCACCGATGTGCGCGGAACGGCATTCGTGCGCCGCGACACGCCGGAGGGCTGGATGGAAATCGATTCCACCCGCATCGACAGGCCGGGCCGCATCGACCGCATCGTCAATCCCTACATCAATACCGCGCAGCTGGATGACTGCGAGCGGGAGCGCCGCAACAGTGCGCACGGCATGCAGTACGATGAGAACGGCACGCCCATGGTGCAGTTCACGCCGCCGCGGCTGGACCGTGCGCATACCGTGATCCGCCTGCCGGCATTTGAAAAGGTGCGCAACGACAAGGCGCTGTACGCGCATGCCAGCCGCGTGCTGCACCTGGAGACCAATCCCGGCAACGCGCGCGCGCTGGTGCAGAAGCATGCCGAAGTCGACCTGTGGCTGAACCCGCCGCCATTGCCGCTGGCAACTTCGGAGATGGATTACATTTTCGGTTTGCCGTACGCGCGCGTGCCGCATCCCGCCTACCAGGGGCAGCGCATTCCCGCCTGGGAAATGATCCGCTTCTCGGTAAATATCATGCGCGGCTGCTTCGGCGGCTGTACCTTCTGTTCCATTACCGAGCACGAGGGCCGCATCATCCAGAACCGTTCGCAGGAGTCGATTCTGCGCGAGGTGGAGGAGATCCGCGACAAGGTGCCGGGTTTCACCGGCGTGATTTCCGATCTCGGCGGACCGACGGCGAACATGTACCGCATTGCCTGCAAAAGCCGCGAGATCGAGGCCGCCTGCCGCAAGCCGAGCTGCGTCTGGCCCGGCATCTGTCCCAACCTGAACACCGACCACTCGGCGCTGACGCAGCTGTACCGCGCAGCGCGCCGCCTGCCGGGCATCAAGAAGGTGCTGATCGCCTCGGGCCTGCGCTATGACCTCGCGGTGGAAGACCCGGAGTACGTGGAGGAACTGGTCACGCACCACGTGGGTGGCTACCTGAAGATCGCACCCGGAGCACACCGAGGACGGCCCGCTGGCGAAGATGATGAAGCCGGGCATCGGTAGCTATGATCGATTTAAGAAGCTGTTCGAGAAGTTCTCGAAGGCGGCAGGGAAAGAGCAGTACCTGATTCCGTATTTCATCGCCGCGCATCCCGGCACCACGGATGAGGACATGCTGAACCTCGCCCTGTGGCTGAAGCGCAATGGATTTCGCGCCGACCAGGTGCAGGCGTTCTATCCCTCGCCGATGGCGACCGCCACGGCCATGTACCACAGCGGCAAGGACCCGCTGAAGAAGGTGACCTACAAGAGCGCCGCGGTGGCGAACGTCAAGGACCCGGAACAGCGCCGCTTGCACAAGGCCTTCCTGCGCTACCACGATCCGCACAACTGGCCGCTGTTGCGCGCCGCGCTGGAAAGGATGGGGCGCGCCGACCTGATCGGCGACGGTCCGCGGCAGTTGATACCGAAAGACCAGCCGGATACCCGCCAGGCCTACAAGGCGCCGCGCCGCAAGAACTCCGGGGCCGCACACCAGCGGCGCACCCGGGGAGGCAAGCTGCTGACGCAGCATAGCGGTCTGCCGCCGCGTGATGACGGCAGCGGCGGGCGGCGTGGCAAGCGGGGCGGGTCGCGCTGAGCGGTTCAGTCGGTGTTGATGAGAAATAGGGGACAGACCACGTTTTTTGATATTTGTGTGCGCATAATCAGCACCTGTTGCTGCCGAAAAACGTGGTCTGTCCCCTATTTTCGGCTGGCCGGGAACGGCTCAGTCGGTATTGATTTCTATCTTCATGCCGATGCCGTCGAGCATTCCCGAGGTGCCCTGGCTGCCATCGAGCAGCAGTTCGCCTTCAACGTTCACCCGGTCCTGGTTCCCTGATTCGTCGAACAGATCCGGCAGCAGCTTGCTTCGCGCGGGACGCCGCGCTGGTCCTGCGAGCCAGTCGGCGTCGGGCACTTCTCCAAAATTGTGTACGGGCGCTTCGGCGAACGGTGCATCGTCCGGGGTCAGTACCAGTGACTCGATGCCTGGCTTGTCGGCGGGCGGTTCCGCCGGCTCGGCGGCGGCTGTCGGTTCTGCTGCCGGTGGCGGTGTAGTGGGTGGTTCCTGCAGCGGGACAGGTTCCTTTACGTGCTGCGACCCGGGTACCTCTTGCTGCGGCTGTTCGCAGCCGACTACTGCGAACAGGCAAAGCAGCATGCCGGCTAGCGGCGCGTGCAGACGAGCAGCGAACATCGATAGAGAACATCAGCAGGAACAGGCACGCAAAAAATTATATACCAGACCGACTGCCACTGCTGTCCCGTTCACGGGACGCCGGGAGGGATGTCGTAGGTTAGGCTGAACAACGTGAAGCCCAACATGGCGGGATCGAGGTGATTCCCGCTCGTTGGGCTTCGCAGGCCCAACCTGCTCGCTGCGACAGCCGGATTTCACGTTGCCAGTTAGTAGCCGCAGGCAGTAACCTTCCCACCTGTCGTCCGGGCAGGGCAATGCCGGCGGAAGCCGCACGCGCAGTTTCCTGCTACTGCCGGTTAAAGTGCACCAGCAACACTAAGGATGGTCTGATTAAATCGTCATTCCGGGCGAAGCGCAGCGTAGACCCGGAATCCAGTTTTTATATTCAAACAGTTACTGGATTCCGGCTTCGCCGGAATGACGAAAGATGAACTAATCAGAATTTCCCCGGAATACGAACAGGAGTCCGGGCGTTTATGTTTGGTTTTTCCAGGGTCTTTACCAAGCCCCCAGAAGTCGTTGCCGCCATCGACCTGGGCTCGAACAGCTTCCACATGATCGTCGCCCGCGTCAGCGACGGCGACCTGCAGGTGATCGACCGCATCAAGGAGATGGTGCGGCTCGGCGCCGGCCTGCAGGCGGACAAGAGTCTGGATGCGGAGACCCAGGCGCGCGCGCTGGACTGCCTGCAACGCTTCGGGCAGCGACTGCGTTCCATGCCGCATGACAGTGTCCGGGCGGTCGGCACCAACACCCTGCGCCAGACCCGCGATGCGGAGTCCTTCCTGGTCGCGGCGGAGCAGGCACTGGGCCACCCGATCGAAGTGGTGGCCGGGCGTGAAGAAGCGCGGCTGGTCTACCTGGGCGTGTCGCACGGGCTGACGGCAAGCGAGGAACGCCGCCTGGTGGTCGACATCGGCGGCGGCAGCACGGAGCTTATTATCGGCGAGGGATTCAGCCCCATCGTGCGCGAGAGCCTGCACATGGGGTGTGTCAGCATGAGCCGTGCCTGGTTCGGTGACGGCAGCATCAAGCGCAAGAGCATGGAGAAGGCCGTGATCGCGGCCCGCCTGGAAGTCAGTCCGGTGGAGACCCGCTACAAGATCCTGGGCTGGCAGGCCGCGGTGGGTAGTTCCGGAACGATCCGCTCGATCCGCGACGTGGTGCAGGCGGCGGGCTGGAGCGAGCGGGGCATTACGCTGCCGGCATTGCGCGAACTGCAGGCCGCGCTGGTGGCAGCCGGTCATATCGACAAGCTGCAACTCGAGGGGCTGAGCGAGGAACGCAAGCCGGTGTTTCCCGGCGGTGTCGCGGTGCTGCTCGGGGTGTTCGAGGAACTCGGCATCGAAGAGATGGGCGTGTCGGATGAGGCGCTGCGCGAGGGGCTGCTGTATGACCTCATGGGGCGTATCCAGCACGAGGATGCCAGGGAGCGCACCGTCAAGGCACTGGGCATCCGCTGGTCCGCTGACACGGAGCATGCCGCCCGGGTGCAGGCGACCGCCATCGTCCTGCTGGACAAGCTGGCCGGGGACTGGAACCTGCCGCACGATGAGTACGTGGACATGCTTGCGTGGGCGGCCAGTTTGCATGAGGTGGGCCTGACCGTGGCGCACAGCCAGTATCAGAAGCATGGCGCCTACCTGCTGGAGAAATCGGACCTTTCCGGATTTTCCCGACAGGAACAGCGCATCCTGGCGGCGCTGGTGCGCGGCCATCGCCGCAAGTTCCCGCTGGCGTATTTCGCGGCACTGCCGGATGCCGTTACCGTCCCCGCCATTCGCCTGTGCGTCATCCTGCGCATGGCGGCGCTGCTGCATCGCAGCCGTGATGCAACCACCCTGCCGGATATCGAGGTGAGCGGAGACCAGGGTAATCTCAGGCTGGTATTCCCTGCCGGCTGGCTCAAGGAACACCCGCTCACCCGCGCGGAACTGAAGCGTGAAAAACGCTACCTGAAACCCGCCGGGATCAAACTGAAAGCGAAATAGCGCGCACCCTGTAACAGCAATGTAGCCCGGATGCAGCACAGCGGAATCCGGGGAAACGGCTTTCCCGCATTACGGCCTGACGGCCTTCATGCGGGCTACCTACTCACTACTTACTGCGTTGGGGCGGTCGCCTGACCGCGATACGGCTCAATCCACCAGCCGTGCCACCATGTCGATGCCCTGCCTCATGGGCCAGGCGTCGTGGTAGATTTCGGCCAGCGCGATGCTGCCGCCGATGATCACCATGTACTCGTCGGTAATCGCGTCGGCATCCAGCTTGCCGTAATGTTGCGTGTCGGACTCGACCAGTTCCATGGCCAGCTCCCGGATCAGGTCGCGCAGGCTCTCGTAATGTTTCCTGCCTTCCTTGCGCAGCGGGCTCTTCGGGTCCGGTTCCTCGGCCACCATGTTCAGAAAGCTGCAGCCGCGCATCTGGTTCGCCTTCAGCCAGGGCTCGAGCGATTCGATCACGCCCAGGAAGCGGCTCCACGGCGTGCGTTTCTTTGCGATGAAGTCCTTGATGCTGTTCAGTTCGGTGCTGTTGCGGTTTTTCAGGTAGGCGAGGCAGAGGTCCGCCTTGGTCGGAAAGTGGTGGTAAAAGGTGGCTTTGGCGACCCCCGACTTGTCGATGACCTCGTTGATGCCCGTGGCGCGGTAGCCCTGGTTGGCAAACAGGTCGGTGGCAGTTTCCAGGATGCGATCGCGGGCTACCCTGGCTTCTTTGGCTGCGTTCATGCACCGAGCGTAGGTAATACAGACAGGTCTGTCTACTAAAATATTTTCTCTGTTTAAGCAGGTTCAGAATAAGTCCCGATCCGTCATTCTGGACCCCGGCCTTCGCCGGGGTGACGAAATGTTCAGAAGTATTTTTAACCTCATGAACCCGGGTGTTACCCGTATTCGCGGCAGGTGCCCTGTGCCCGTCTCCCATGCTGGTCTCGCCACCGTCGTTGGAGTAGGGTGATGCCCTGCGAAAAGTCGAAAGGGACTCCCGCCAATGCCAGCGAGACAGCGCCTGAACGAGCGGCCTGCGGCACTGCTGCAGCGCCTGGTCAATGTCAGGCCGGGTGAGGTCAGCGCCCTGTTCTGGGCGTTTCTGTATTTCTTTTCCCTGCTGTGCAGTTACTACATCGTGCGGCCGATGCGCGACGAGATGGGGATCGCCGGCGGGGTGGACAACCTGCAGTGGCTGTTTACCGGCACCTTTCTTGCCATGCTCGCCGTGGTCCCGCTGTTCGGCTGGGTGTCCTCGCGCTTCGAGCGCCGCCATTTCCTGCCTGCCGTCTACGTCTTCTTCATCGTCAACCTGCTGCTGTTCTTCGTGCTGTTCCGGTCCGGCGTTACCCACGCCTGGGTGGCGCGGGCATTTTTCATCTGGGCCAGCGTCTTCAACCTGTTCGTGGTGTCGGTCTTCTGGAGCTTCATGGCGGACATCTTCAGCAACGCGCAGGCGCGCCGGCTGTTCGGTTTCATTGCCGCGGGCGGGACGGCAGGGGCGATCTGCGGCCCGCTGCTGACCGCGGCGCTGGCGCTGCCGCTGGGGCCGGCGAACCTGCTGCCGGTCTCGGCAGGTCTCCTCGGGGTGGCGGTGTTCTGTATTCACCGCCTCGGTGCATGGCGGTCCGCGGTCGGGGAACAGGACGCAACGCTGCCGGAAAACGGCCGTGCCATTGGCGGGCAGGTGCTGGCCGGGGTGCAACTGGTGCTGCGTTCCCCCTACCTGCTGGGCATCTGCCTGCTGATGCTGCTGTTCACCACGCTGGCCACCTTCCTGTATTTCCAGCAGGCACAGATCGTGCGCGACAGCTTCGCCGACCCGGCGCAGCGCACCGCCGTCTTCGCCGCCATGGATCTTGCCGTGAACGTCCTGACGCTGCTGTTCCAGGTGCTGCTGACCGGGCGGCTGGTGCAGTGGCTGGGGCTCGGCTGGACGCTGGCACTGGTGCCGCTGCTGCTGGCGGCGGGGTTCCTGGCGCTGGGCCTGTCGCCGGTGCTGGCGGTGCTGGTGGTGGTGCAGGTGCTGCGCCGCGCCGGCAACTACGCCATCATGCGCCCGGCGCGGGAGATGCTCTACGTCGTGCTCGGGCGCGAGGAAAAATACAAGGCCAAGAATTTCATCGATACCGTGGTCTACCGCGGCGGCGACGCCCTCAGCGCCTGGGCCTATGCCGGCCTGCGCGCGCTGGGCCTGAGCCTGTCCACGATCGCCTTTGTCGCCGTACCGCTGGCGCTGCTATGGGCGGGCATCGCCTACCGCCTGGGTCAGGCGCAGACACGGCGTTCCGGTCAGGATGGGGCGCTGTAGGGCAGGTTGCAATCGCGGTCAGTACCCAAAGAACGGGCATAAAAAGACCGCTCCTACAGATGCATCGATGCACCTGTAGGAGCGGTCACCTGACCGCGATTTTGTATCTAACAGCCGCTGTTCCCGCTCCTTGCTGTCATCATGCCGGAAACGGGTCTATAGTTTCCCTATGTTTACACCATACCTTTCCAGACGCCGCTTTCTTGCCGCCACGGCTGCAACAACACTCGGACTGCTGCTGCGTCCCGCGTGGCTGCGGGCCGCTGCCTTGCCCGTGATCACCAAAGCCATTCCGTCCAGCGGCGAGCGCCTGCCGGTGATCGGCATGGGAACCTCGCGCACCTTCGATGTGGCGCCGGATGCGGAACTGCGGGCGCAGCTGCTGCCGGTGCTGCAGGCCTTCTTCGACCATGGCGGTGGCGTCATCGATACCTCGCCCATGTACGGGCATGCCGAGGCGGTGCTGGGGGAATTGCTGCAGGCGGTGCCCCACGACAGAAAGCAGTTGTTTGCCGCGACCAAGGTCTGGACCTGGGGCAGGGACGCAGGGGTGCAGCAGATGCAGGAGTCCATGCGCCTGACGGGCATTTCCCGGTTCGACCTGATACAGATCCACAACCTGCGTGACTGGCAGGTACACCTTGAAACCCTGCAGGACTGGAAACGCACGGGCAAGGTGCGCTACATCGGCATCACCACCTCGCACGGCCGCGACCACGAGGAACTGGAACTGGCCCTGGAGACTGCGCCCTTCGATTTCGTGCAGCTGAGTTACAACATCATCGACCGCGCGGTGGAGCAGCGCCTGCTGCCGCTCGCGCAGGAACGCGGCACCGCTGTGCTGGTCAACCGGCCATTCCAGCGCGGCGAGTTGTTCCAGGCCGTGCGTGGCAGGGACTTGCCGGACTGGGCGGCGGAATTCGATTGCAAGAGCTGGGCGCAGTTCTTCCTGAAGTTCATCGTGTCGCACCCGGCCGTGACCTGCGCGATACCCGCCTCCAGCAAGGTGCATCACCTGGTCGACAACATGGGTGCCGGCACCGGTCGGCTGCCGGACAGCGCAATGCGTGAACGGATGATCAAGTACATCGAGCAGATTTGATCGAGATCCGGAGATTCGTCTTCCGTGTATTCCGGACAAATGCGCAAGGCGCGTTGAACGCCCGGAGGCGGCCCTCAGGGTGAGCGACGCGAATCTCCGGTGAAATTCACAAGCTGGACCCCGGCCTTCGCCGGGGTGACGAATTATTCAGGCGCTCCTAAACTAGGAAGACCTGCAGGAATACCCCAATGGGCATAATACCCCTGGGCACAAGTACCGGCCTCCTGCCTGACTCAGAATTTGCCCCCGACCCCGATCTCGCCACCGAATCGCAGACCGGAAGATTCGTGAAAGCTGTCCACTGGCCAGAGATACAGTTCCCTCGCGTCAATCACCGGGTAAGTCTGTTCCGACTTGCCCACCTTGCCGGTTTCGGTGTGAAGAACCGTGCCGGTCACGGTGAGTAGCCGGCCATCGGCATAGATAAGCGGTTCAAGAAAGCCGCTTTGCTCGAGAATGAAGCGCCCCAGCGGTGCCTCGTCAGACTGTGGTTTTTCCTGGTAACCGAGCGGGTAGGCCTGCATCTCGATGCGGGTGCTGTGCTCCAGGTTGGTGGTTTTCTGGATAGTGCCGCCCCAGAGCACCTGCTTGCCCTTGGCATGCTGAGGCTCCGCGGTGACGACTGCCGGTGTCAGCGTGCGGTCGACCTGGCTGGTGTCGAAGGTCGGGCCGCCGGCACAGGCGCCCAGCAGCAGGAGTGGCAGCACAACAAGGGTGAATCTTGCTGTCGAAATCATGGTCGCGCTCAATAGTAGGGGTAGCGGCGCGGGTACCAGGGCCGGTAATACCAGGGATCATAGAACCAGGGGTCGTACCAGCCGGGATAAGGATAGCCGTAGGCAGGCGTGATCACCTCTGGCCACAGGTAGTAGCTGTCCGCCTGCACCACCGGGTAGCGATAGTCGAACTCACCAACCTTGCCTTCCTCAAAACGCAGCAGGGTGCCGCTTACCGTGAGTTGCCGTCCGCTGGCGTAGACCTTCGGGTCGAGGAATATGGGCACAATTGCGATGAAGCGCCCTTCGCTGTTATCCGTCATCTTCGGCTCGCCGCCCTTCGTCAGCGGGCTTGCCAGTACGGTGAAGCGCGTTGCGGTTTCCAGGTTCTCGGTTTCCAGGATCTCGCCGCCCCAGCGCACCTGCCATATCTGGTTGTCGATGGCACTGTCGCGCACCTGTGCAATGGATGGATCGTTGGGCGGCGCCTGCTTGATGTTCTGCGGAATCTGCGAGGTGCAGCCGGCCAGCAGCACGGAGATCAGCAGCAACCGGCAAAACGAGTTGTTGAAGTGATCAGTACGCATACCCGAAGTTTAGATGACGATGGCTGGTTGCGGAAACTGTTTCCGCGCATCCGGGCTACATCACTGCATCATGTTTTCCCGGATTCCGCTTTGCTGCATCCGGGCTACATGTTGGTGCAGTCAATAGCCCGCATGAAGTCAGCAGGCCGTAATGCGGGAAATCCGGCCGCAATAACTGGTATGTTAGCCGGGACGCGCTGTGCATCCGGCAACCATCGGGACTGATGACGGGTATTCGCTAATGGAACCACTGCTGCCAACACTGCAAAACCTGCCCGTGTTCTACACGGTGCTGATCTCACTGCTGCTGCTGTTCGGGCTATCCGCTTATTCGCTCTACCTTCGTTTGCGCCGCCAGCCGCCGGGATCGGGGTTTGCCTGGCTGAAGGGGCTCGCGCTGTTGCCGCTGTGGCTGCTGTGCCTGCTCTGGACCGGTCTGTCGATTGCCCTGGGTGTATTTGCCGGTGCGATGGCCGGCAGCTGGTTGTTGCCGCTGCTTGCGCTCGGGCTGCTGCCGCTGTTTGTGCTGCTGAGCTGGGGTTATTACCGCTGGATTCGCGGCGGGGTGGCCGCGGATACGGGCGGGCTGCTGCTGGTGTCTGCCCTCGTGCTTGGCGTGTTTGTCATGCAACGCCTGTGGCTCTGCGAACCGCTGGCCTGGAGCGGCCTGGGGTATGGCCAGCTGTGCACGGCGCGCCTCTACGAGCACGGTGATGGCGGCGCGATCCGCAACGAGAGCACCGCCCGTGACTGGTACACGCAGGCGGCGGAGCAGGGGGTGGCGGCGGCCGAGTACGCCGTCGCCGGTTTCACCTACGCGCCTGCAGAGAAACTTGCCTGGTATACCCGCGCCGCTGATCACGGCCATGCCGCGGCGGCCTACCAGCTTTACTGGCTGCTGGAAAAGACCGATCCCGGCGCGGCCCTGCAGCGCCTGCAGGCGGCAGTGGAACAGGGTCATGCCGGTGCGCAGTACCGCCTCGGATCGCTGTCCATGAGTAACTACGGCGGGGTGGACAGGGACCTGCCGCGCACGCGCGAACTCTGGCTGCAATCGGCCAGGAGCGGGTACATCACCGCGATACGGGCACTGGCGATCGCCCATGCGCGCGATGACCTGCTGTTCGACTACGATCCGGAAGCCTCCCGGCACTGGGAGCAACAGGCGCGCAAGCTGGCGCCGTCGCACCCGGAAGTACCGGTCATCGAGCGGGTGGTGGAGATGAACTGGGAGCATTGGTTGCAGGAACTCCGGGAACGCCGCGCCCTTGCCGAGGCCGGTGATGCGGACGCGCAGATGGCCATCGGCCAGGAGATTCTGCAGCGCGGCCGCACGGACCCGGCAATGATCGCCAAGGCCTACGGCTGGATTGAACGGGCCGCGGAATCCGGTTCCGTGGAGGCGCAATACGAGGTTGCGAATCATTACCTCAAAGCAGAACCGGCTGGCGAGCAAGGCCGGCGCTGGCTGCTTGCCGCCGCCGGCAACGGGCATGAGGAGGCGCTGCGTAAAGTCATCAGCGGTTACAAGCAAGAGACCTGGGGGCTGCCGCGCGACCTGCAGCGATCGAAGGCCTACAGCGAGGCCCTGTTCGCCGTGTTCACGGCCAGGGGCATGCTCAGGAATGATCCGGACTGGATGCGTGCCGGCTGGGAATACAACGACACCCTGAAACAGATCAAGAAGGAAGCCGAACGCTACCTGCCGCCGGATGAACTCAAGCGGCAGAGCGATGCCGGTGATCCGGCCGCCATGTACCACCAGGGGATTGAATTGCGGTCCACCAGCTATGCCGAGGGTATGGTGCTGCTGACGGCAGCGGCCGAGGCCGGCTACCCGCAGGCGCAATATGAAGTGGCGCGCGGCTACCGGACGCGCAAGCGCACCGAGCAGGAGGAGCAGCAGGCGGTCGACTGGCTGACGGCCGCGGCGCAGAGCGGCCATCGCGGCGCCATGGTCGACCTGGGCATCGTGTACCTGCAGGGTATCAAGCGCATCGGCCTGGAACGCAACCCGTACCGGGCGAAACAGTGGTTCGAACAGGCCATTCAGGACCAGGAAGACACGGTCTACTCACAGCAGACCGGCAACGGCAGGGGCTGGAAGTACACGGTGGATAGCGTGAACCGCTGGCTGAGCAAGATACCTGAACCCGTCACGCGCCTCGACCTGGAAGGCCTGGACGGGGCGCAGCGGCGCGCGGCCATCGAACAGTGGTATGCACAGGAACAACAGACACTGCTGGCGCAGACAGCGGAAGCGCAGGACGAGGCGCAGATCCCGCTGCAAAAACAGCTCGAGCAACTCGAACAGCAGCGCAACGTGTTGCTGAACGAAGACCGGGGAACCGCGGAGTAATCGCCCACAGGTGTCGCGGGTTGGTGTAGGAGCGGTCATCTGACCGCGATGCCGTCGTCAGACAATCGCGCCGAAGGCCGGCGCTCCTACAGGTGGGTTAGCGGGTGTAGGAGCGGCCTCCTGACCGCGATGCCGTCGTCAGGCAATCGCGCCGAAGGCCGGCGCTCCTACAGGTGGGTTAGCGGGTGTAGGAGCGGTCTTCTGACCGCGATGCCGTCGTCAGGTAATCGCGCCGAAGGGCGGCGCTCCTACAGTAGGGTAGGAGCGGTCATCTGACCGCGATTGATTTTACAGCCATGCAGCATCCCACAATGGATATTCGCCAATGTTTTGTACAAGTCCGGCACGTAGTGGGTTGGCTACCACGTAACGAGCGGTTGCAATCAGGTCTTCCTCCCTGCGCAAGGCGTGGTCATGGTAGCCGGGTTGCCATAATCTCCCGGTACGGTTCAATTTCCTGTTTATCCGGCGGCTGCTGACGGTTTTGACGGTGCGCATCAAACGGTCTAATGATGTGCCCTCGCATGGCTGTACCAGCCAGTGCAGATGGTCTGGCATCACGACGTAGGCAAGTGTCCCGGCTCTGTTACGTTCGCTCATCAGCACGTTTACCAGCAACCGGCCGCAGGCCGCATTCCGAGAAGACATCCCTGCGTTGCCAGGTCACGCAGGTGATGAGGTAAATACGTCCCGTTTCATAAGTCCGGCCCTTGCGCAGGGCAGCGGCGTGTGGCCTTGCCTTTTTCATGTCACCTCCGTGTGACGAATGAATAAATCAGGGTGCCGTCTTAAAACAATCGCGCCGAAGGGCGGCGCTCCTACAATAGGGTAGGAGCGGTCTTCTGACCGCGATGCCGTCGTCAGGCAATCGCGCCGAAGGGCGGCGCTCCTGCAGTAGGGTAGGAGCGGTCATCTGACCGCGATGCGGTACCTGGCAATCAGGCCGCTTTGCGACGTTTCATCGCCTGGTCGAGATCGTAAGTCGCTTGCAAATTCATCCACAGCTTGGCCGAGGTCCCCAAAACCTCTGCCAGATCCAGGGCGGAATCGGCTGTAATTCCGCGTTTCCCCCGTATGAGTTCATTGAGGCGTGCACGTGTCCAGCCCAGTTTTTCAGCAAAGGCAGTCTGGGTGATGCCTGCAGGCTGTAGAAACTCCTCCAGCAGAATCTCGCCAGGATGAAACGGGTTATTGGGTTGCTTCATGTTTTTGCACCTCTCAATGGTAATCCGTTATCTCGACATCAAAGGCATTCCCGCCTTGCCATCGAAATACAATCCGCCACTGTTCATTGATCCGTATTGAATGCTTCCCTCTGCGATTTCCCCTGAGGACCTCGAGCCGATTCCCGGGAGGAACCCGTAGATCCTTTAATTCGGCCGCATCGTGCAGATAAAGCAGCTTGCGTCGGGCAGCGCGGCGCAGTTCCTGTGCAAATGCACGTGCGGCTCGGGAATGCCGGTCATGGTAAAGATCTTCAGTCAGACGATTCCCGAAAGATTCAATCATGTGTTATCAAGTTATCGAATATCGATAACATATTCAAGTGGCAAACAGGGTGTACTTTCGTTCACTGCGTACTTTACTGGTGGCGCGGCGTAATGCTGCATTGGGGCATGGGGGTGATTCCAGCATCTTCAGGAAGGCGTCACGCGCCTGGTTGTCCAGTAAGATCCGGTCGTGTTCGGCGAGAACAAGCCTGGCACGCTCACGCGCCGCATCAATCACAAAAGAGCTTAGACTGCTCCCGGTCAATTCCGCCGCACGTGAAAACAGTGTCTTGATCGCGGTACTTACCCTGAAATCAATGCGTTGACCTTTGGGTGGTGCTTTAACGGACATGGTAGGCACACAACAAAATCAATGTCTTGCCCTGGATTGGAGTTTGTACGGTAAATGTACGCACGCTATTCGCCCGGGGTCGATAAGAAACTTCCTGCGGAACCTGTAGGTACCCTGCTTGAATTTCTGGATGCTGACCACGATAGCTCGCTTGCTCTCAGAACCCCGTACCGACGCCGACGCCCCAGCCGGTGCCGCTGCCCCAGCCGCCGCTGCTTCCGCCGATGCCGAAGAAGACGCCGGTGCCTCCATAGCCCTGGTCTTCCGGCCACAGGTAGATTTGCCGGGCTTCGATCACCGCGTGGTCGTAGCTCGCTTCACCGACCATGCTGTTACGGGTGCCGGTCACGGTTCCGACCGCGCTGATCTGGCGGCCCTGTTTATAGGTGGCCGGGTCCAGGAAACTGCGCTGTTCCAGGAAGAAACGTCCCAGCGGGTTGCTGTTGCTCTGTGGCCTGGCATTGCTGTCGAGCGGGTAGGCCAGCACTTCGATCTGGGTGCTTTCCTGCAGGTTGGTGATGCCGATGATGGTGCCGCCCCACTGTACGTTTTTGCCCGTTGCCGGTAGCGGGTTGGCGGCAACGGTCTGCGGTGTCAGCGCAGGCACGACGCCGGCGGTATTGAAAGTGGGGCTGCTGGCGCAGGCGCTCAACAGCAGCGCCGTTAGCAGGACGAAAAGGGCGGGTCTTGGTTTGTGTGTGTTCATACGCCTGTTTATAGACCATGCGGGCTGCGGATTAACAGCGGGATAAATTGTTGCAGCAGATGTAGCCCGGGTGCAGGCCCGCAGGGCTGGAACCCGGGGAAACCTGTTGCCGTTCCCGGATTCCGCTACGCTCACATCCGGGCTACCGAGCTGATCGCGATGCCGTCATCAGACAATCGCGCCGAAGGGCGGCGCTCCTGCAGTAGGGTAGGAGCGGTCTTCTGACCGCGATGTCGTCGTCAGGCAATCGCGCCGAAGGGCGGCGCTTCCACCGATGCCGAAGATGACGCCGGTGCCCTGAGACTCCTGGTTCTCGGGCCACAGGTAGATTTGCCGGGCATCGACCACCGGATGATCGTAGCTTGCTTCGCCGACCATGCTGGTGCGGGTGCCGGTCACGGTTCCGACCGCGCTGATCTGGCGACCCTGTTTATAGGTGGCCGGGTCCAGGAAACCATGCTGCTCCAGGAAGAAGCGTCCCAGCGGGTTGCTGTTGCTCTGTGGTCTTGCCTTGCTGTCGAGCGGGTAGGCCAGCACCTCGATCTGGGTGCGGTCCTGCAGGTTGGCGACGCCGATGATGGTGCCGCCCCACTGTACGTTTTTGCCCGTTGCCGGTAGCGGGTTGGCGGCAACGGTCTGCGGTGTCAGCGCAGGCACGACGCCGGCGGTATTGAAAGTGGGGCTGCTGGCGCAGGCGCTCAACAGCAGCGCGGTCAGCAGGACGAGAAGGGTGGATCTTGGTTTGTGTGTGTTCATACGCCTGTTTATAGACCATGCGGGCTCGGATTAACAGCGGGATAAATTGTTGCAGCAGATGTAGCCCGGGTGCAGGCCCGCAGGGCCGGAACCCGGGGAAACCTGTTGCCGTTCCCGGATTCCGCTACGCTCCATCCGGGCTACCGAGCTGACCGCGATGTCGTCGTCAGGCAATCGCGCCGAAGGGCGGCGCTCCTGCAGTAGGGTAGGAGCGGTCTTCTGACCGCGATGCCGTCTTCACATAATCGAACTGAAGGACGGCGCTTGTGCTCACCAATCAGGCGCTCCTCAGCCGGGTCATCTTCACCAGCCCGATAGCTGCCAGCGGCAGGAGCAAGGTGAGCGCCGCCACCGTGATCATCAGCCAGCCGAGTTCCGAGTAGTCGGCCGGTACCGAAACCACGGCGGTGTCCCGGTCGCTGACCTCGCGGGTGACGGTGTAGAACTGGTTGACGTACTTGGTGCCCAGCGTGCTGGCCGAGAGCGCCAGGTTGGTGAACGAGGCCATCACCGCGAAGAAGGTTGCCTTGAGCTTGGCCGGGGCCGAGTTGGCGATCCAGGCAAGCATGGGGATCATGGCCACCTGGCCAAGCGGCGACTCGATCGCCGTGTCCACCAGCGCGATGAAGTGCGCATCGACAATGCCGCCCGTGACGGCCGCCGTCCATGTGTGCAGCCCGTAGTACATGCCGATGATCGGGAAGGTCAGCAGGGTGCTGATGAGGGTGAGGAACACGACGATGTAGGCGATGGACCTTTCCGCCATGAAGCGGCGGAAGATGAACATGCCGAACAGCGCCAGGGCGCTGCTGATCAGCGACAGCACCGACAGGAACTGCTGGTCGAAGCCGAGCTCGTCGATCATCCACCAGGTCTGGCCCGCACCGGGCGTGGGCATGGCGCGGTAGACGAAGATGATGATGGCCGTGCCCAGCAGCACGTTGCGGGCCGCGGGGTCGAGTACCTTCAGCAGGCGGCTGATGAGAAACAGGATAATGAGCATCGAGCCCGCAAAGATGATTTCCTGGTTGTAGGGCACCTCGGTCAGGCCCATGGTGATCGTGAAAATCACGAACACCAGGCTGCCGCCGAGGATCCACCAGTTGGGCGAGGTGCGCTCGACCTGGCCGTGAACCATATCGCCGGCCTTGACCGCGTCGATGCCATGACCTAGTAACCGCCGGAGCTCGCGCCGCTTGAGGATGCCGCTGAGCAGCACGCCGGCCACCGAGACCACGGGAATGACCAGCGCGATCTCGTAGATGCGAATGTAGATCTGCAAGCTTCGCCTGTTCATCCAGGGCATCGACCCCCGCGAACATAAAGACATTCAGCAGGGCAACGAACACGGTGCCGCCGATGATCGCGACGCGCCCCAGGGTCTGCATGGTCGTGTGCATCAGGCGCTTGGTGCCGGCAGGGAAGGGGTGACCGTCCTGGTCCAGCAGCGGCACCGCCTCCACGGTCATCGCGTCGGCGACCACGTCCTGGACCACGAAACCGACCGGCGCCAGCAGCGTGCTCAGCACGAACCACGCCTCCACCGGCATGAACCCGCGCATGGTATCCGGGTCGGCGAGCAGGCCGACCATGATCAGCAGGCTGGCCGCGGTCAGGCACGCACCGAGATAGACCAGCCCGGCCTTGTGCCGCCAGATCAGGTCGACCAGGTGCCCGAGCGGCATCTTCAGCGCCCAGGGGATGCCCGCCCAGAACCCCAGCGCGGCAAGAAACTCCGCCGAGAGCCCGAGGTAGTCCTTGACGAAAAAGGTGCCGACGATCGCCGTCAGGCCCGACACGCCATAGGCCACGTAGACCATCAGGGGCGGCAGATAGGAAAGCCGGAACTCGCGCCCGAGCTCCAGGATCGTGCGGTCGAACCAGTTGTAGGCGCGTGCCAGCATGGCGAGGCAGGATACTGGCGGCGGGTGGTTTTGACAAACGCTTGCGAAAAAGAAAAAAGGGGGGATACCCGATGACATTCGATCAGGAGCAGATCGTATCCGCGAATCGCACCAACCCCGAATAAAGCGCTCCAGAAAGCAACCGCACCCCTCGAATATTTGCAATAATCACACCTGCCAGGCACTTCTGCCCAATACCACGCCTGCAAACATGAACACGCTCTACAGCACCGATCGCGAAGTACTGGAGACGGCCATCCACTGGCTGGAGGCGGGCCGGCGCGCGGCGCTGGTAACCGTGGCGAAGACCTGGGGTTCGTCGCCGCGACCGGCCGGTGCGCTGATGCTGATGGATGCCGACGGCCGCTTTGTCGGCTCGGTGTCCGGCGGCTGCGTGGAGGAGGACCTGGTCATGCGTTACCGGAGCGGGCAGCTCGGCGATCAATTCCCGACCCTGATCGATTACGGCGTCGACCGTGCGCAGGCGACCCGCCTCGGCCTGCCGTGCGGCGGGCGGCTGGAACTGCTGATCGAACAGCTCGACAGCGCGGCACCGCTCAGGCAGGTACTGGACACGATCAAGGCCGGGAAACTGCTCACACGGCGTGTCTGCCTCGCGACCGGCGAGGTCAGCCTGCACGCGGTGTCTGATGCCGCCGATGCGTTCAGCTACCGGGATGACGCGTTGAGCAAGGTGTTCGGACCGCGTTGGCAGTTGCTGTTGATCGGTGATGGCCAGCTGAGCCGTTACGTCACGCAGATCGCGCTGCTGCTCGATTACCGCATCATCATCTGCGACCCGCGCGATGCGCCGGCAGCGGAACCGGTACCGGACGGTGTCGAGCGGGTCAGCATGATGCCCGATGACGCGGTGCGCACCTATGTGAATCAGCCGCGCAGCGTGGTCGTCGCGCTCACCCATGATCCGAAACTCGACGACATGGCGCTGCTCGATGCATTGAACTCGCCGGCGTTCTACGTCGGTGCGATCGGCTCAAAACTGAACTGCGCGCGGCGTCGTGAACGCCTGCAGACACTGGGCCTTACGGACGCGCAACTGCAACGCCTGCATGCCCCTGTCGGCCTGCCGATCGGCAGTCACGCCGCGCCCGAGATCGCGTTGTCCATCATGGCCGAGGTCACGGCACTGCGAAACGCTGCGGTGCAGGCCGCCACGCAGGGAACCGCCAACACATGAAGCCGCCGCCGACCGGCATCCTGCTGGCCGCGGGACAAGGCACGCGCTTCGGCGCCAACAAGCTGCTGCACCCGCTGCTGGACGGCACCCCCATGGCCGTTGCCAGTGCGCGCACCCTGCACAGCGTGCTGGCGCACTGCATTGCCGTGGTCGACGACAGCGGCAGTGAGGTCGCAAAGCGACTGGCGGAGGCGGGTCTTGCGGTTATCGCCAATCCGCGCGCGCGCGACGGCATGGGCACCAGCATTGCCTGCGGTGTGGCCGCCAGCCCCGCTGCCGGCGGCTGGGTGATTGCCCTCGCCGATATGCCGAACATCCCGGTTGGCATCGTACAGGCGGTGGCCGACGGGCTGGCGCGCGGTGCGGACATCATTGCACCGCTCTGGCGCGGACAACGCGGCCACCCGGTCGGCTTTGCACCACGCTATGCAGCGGCGCTGCTGGCATTGCAGACCGATCGCGGCGCGCGCGATATCATCGCGACACACCGTGACACGCTGGAGTTGATCGAGACAGGGGATAATGGTGTCGTCCACGATATTGATACCCCGGCATCACTGCCTGTCGATCCGCCAGGTCGCTGATAACGTTACGCGGTCAGTTGATGCACCCGTCACCCATGGCAGGGTGCCGGCGGTTCGACTACCATGAACTACACTGCTTCATTCAGGCCCGCAGGAGAATGCTCATGCTGCAATTGAAGGTCAACGGTCAGCAATACACCCTCGACATCGACCCCGACACACCGCTGTTATGGGCGCTGCGCGATCACCTCAACCTGTGCGGCACCAAGTACGGCTGCGGCATCGGCCTGTGCGGGTCCTGCACGGTGCACGTCGATGAGCGCGCCGAGCGCGCCTGCCTGGTGACGGTCGCCGAGGTCAGCGGCAAGGCCATCACCACCATCGAGGGCCTCGCGCCGGACAGCGAACCGGTGCAGCAGGCCTGGGAGGCACTGCAGGTGCCGCAGTGCGGCTACTGTCAGCCGGGCATGATCATGGCGAGCGTCGCGCTGTTGCGCGAGAAGCCGCAGCCCACCGATGCCGACATCGACGCCGCCATCACCAACATCTGCCGCTGCGGGACCTACAACCGCGTACGCCAGGCCATTCACGCGGCCGCCAGGAAGCCGGGGGCCGACAATGCGTAATCCTTGCAAGCTGACACGCCGCGCCTTCCTGGTGCGCAGCAGCGCGGCCGGCGCCGGCCTGTTGCTGGGCTTTCACCTGCCGGCAGGCCGCAAGCTGTTCGCGGCACCGGTCACCCCGGCGGACGCCGGGCAGCCGGTCGCGGTCAATGCCTGGATCGAGATCCACCCGGACGACAGCGTGCTGATTCGCGTCGCGCGTTCCGAGATGGGGCAGGGCATCTTCACGGCGCTGCCCATGCTGGTGGCGGAGGAACTGGACTGCGACTGGCACAAGGTGCGCGCCGAATATGCCTCGGCCAACGAGAACAGCCGGCAGGACAATGTCTTCGGTTCAATGAGTACCGGCGGCAGCCGTTCGGTGCGCGGCTCGCAGGACTACCTGCGCATGGCCGGCGCGGTGGCGCGCGAGATGCTCATCACGGCAGCGGCCGGCCGCTGGAAGGTGCCGGTTGACGAATGCAGTGCCGCGAACAGCGTCATCACCCATACGCCGTCCGGCCGCACGCTGAGCTTTGGCGCGGTGGCCGCCGCGGCCGCGCAACTGACACCGCCGGAACAGGTGTTTCTCAAGGAGCCGGAGGAATGGCAGTTGCTGGGCACCCCGGTCAAGCGCCTGGACGTGCCGGACAAGATCGCCGGCAAGCCGGTGTTCGGCGCCGACGTGAACCTGCCCGGCATGCTGCACGCCGCCATTCGCGCCTGCCCGGTGTTCGGCGGCACACTGAAATCCCATGACGCCAGGGCCATCGAAAAACGGCCCGGCGTGGTGCAGGTGGTGGCGCTCGACGATGCCGTGGCGGTGGTGGCAAAGAGCTGGTGGCAGGCACAGCAGGCGCTGGAGGCCCTGCCGGTGACATGGGACGAGGCGGGCAACGGCGCCGTCGGTGATGCCGACATCCGCGCCAGTCTCGAGGCCGGCCTCGCGGCGAAGCAGGCCGTGGTGATGGCCGAACACGGCAAACCGGATGCCGCCTTTCAGTCGCCAGAGAAAGTGATCGAGGCGACCTTCTACGCGCCGTATCTCGCGCATGCCACCATGGAACCGATGACCGCAACCGCGTCCGTGCACAAGGATGGCCGGGTCGAGGTCTGGGTGCCCACGCAAAACGCCAGCGCCAGCCTGGAGGCCGCGGCGCGTGCCGCGGGGGTCGACCCGTTACAGGTCGAGGTGCACAACACCCAGCTCGGCGGCGGCTTCGGCCGGCGCGGTGCCAACCAGGAATTCACCGAGCAGGCGGTGCGCATCGCGCAGGCGGTCGGCCGGCCGGTGAAGTTGTTCTGGTCGCGCGAGGAAGACACGCAGCATGATTTCTACCGCCCGGCCAGCATGGCGCGCCTGCGCGCGGCCGTTAACGGCAAGGGGTATCTCACCGGGATGCAGGCACGCGTCGCCGCTCCCTCCATCATGACCTCGCTGGGTATGAAGGCCGCCGACGGCACCGACCCGTTTGCGCTGCAGGGCATCGCCGATCAGTTCTATGCCATACCGAATTACCGCGCGGACTACGCGCTGCGCACGCTGCACGTGCCGGTCGGCTTCTGGCGTTCGGTGAACCATTCGCAGAACGCGTATTTTCGGGAACACTTTCTCGACCAGGTGGCGCGCGCGACCGGCCAGGACCCCTATGAATTCAGGCTCGGGATGCTCGCGGAGGCGCCCAAACAGCGCGCCGTGCTCGAGACCGTCGCGGAGAAGGCCGGTTGGGGCAAGAAGCTGCCGGAAAACACCTACCGCGGCATCGCGGTGGAGACCTCCTACGGCAGTCACTGCGCGCAGGTGGTGGAACTGAAGATGAACGACGACGGGCGCTTCAAGTTACTGCGCGTCGTCTGTGCCATCGATCCCGGGCACGTGGTCAACCCCGACACCATCGCCGCGCAGGTGGAGAGCGGCATCACCTACGGCCTGACCGCCGCGCTGTTCGGCGACATCAACATAAAGAATGGCCGCGTGCAGCAGGGCAACTTCAACGACTACCCGATGCTGACCCTGGCACAGATGCCGGAAGTGGAAACCCACATCGTCGCCAGCGGCGACTTCTGGGGCGGCATCGGCGAACCGCCACTGCCACCCATCGCCCCGGCACTCTGCAACGCCCTGTACGCCGCCACCGGTAAACCCATCCACACCCTGCCACTGAGCACCCAGGGCCTGCGCCCCGCCTGACCAGCCACAGACCGCGAACAATACTTCCCCTCTCCCTCAGGGACGACTACAGGGATGTAGGAGGTAGGGTAACGCATGGAGCAGTTACCGAGAGGGCCAGGGAGAGGGGGTATTATGAGGAGCATCTCAACTACAAACACTCAAGTGTATGCCCACTGGGGTACTCCAGCAGGTGTAACAATTACGTGCAGGAGCGTCCTCCCGGCCGCGATGCCTTTCTCAACACATCGCGCCGAAGGCCGGCGTTTATGCCCTTTAGGGTGCTCCTACAGGTGCCACAATTACGTGTAGGAGCGGTCTCCTGACCGCGATTTCCTCACACCCCCTTGTGCCGCCCGATATACTCCATCACCGCCCGCGCCAGCAGACCTGAACGCGATTCCCCCTCACGTCTGGCCTGATCATCAACCAGCGTCAACACTCGTTCCGGCAAGGTGATGTTGATCCGCTTCGCCTTGCTGGCAAGTTTGGAAAGATCGACACTCACCAGCGCCCAGGTGCCGCCGGCATAGTCCTTGTTCTTGACGTGCGCCTCGACCGGCTGCGCCTGCGGGATTTCATCGCCATCCAGCAACAAACCTTCGAGATGACACTCGATCGCCTCGACGGCATTGGTGAGTGCATCCTCCATGGTCTCACCCGCCGAGAAGCAACCCGGCAAATCCGGAACGGTGACGCCGTAATCGGAAGACTTGTCCTTGTGAATGACGACCGGGTAACGCATCTCAATGACCCCAATGCCAGCCAGCCTGGCGATGTATGTTGCGCAGGGTGTCCGCGGGAAGCTCCTTGTTCGGATGCGAATGGTCACCTTACCAGGGTTGCAGTAATGCTCGTGTTGATAGTGCGAACGCTAGCAATGTTCAGAGCAAACTCTGCTGTCAGGCCTCACGAATCCACCTACGCAATATGCTTCGGAACTAACGAGATTTCCATATGTGTACATCATCCTGAAATAGGATTGTACACATGTGTACCCTATGGATAGCAACCACTAATTATGGAACTTGCACAAAAGCTTGCGGCTAATCTCCGGTGTCGCCGCGGCAATAAAACTCAAGATCAGTTTGCCCGCAAGCTAGGCATTAGTCGAGCGACTTTATCTCGACTAGAAAGTGGTTCCCAAAACACAACAATTACAACATTAGAGCAGATTTCAAAGGCGCTGAAATGTGACGTCGGCGAACTGTTTGTTGTAAACAAGCTGTAATTAGAAAAAAAGAATCAACTCCAGTGTCTGCCTATTATTCTGCGAGTATACAGGGCTTCTTGAGTCAGTCTTCTGCTGTTGTTATTGGAGAGTTAACTAGGCATCACACAGGTACAACACCTGCACAATTGCTCTCATGGGAACATGAAACGAGTATTTTGCAACAGTCACTTGCTGAAGTCTGTATAAAGAACTCAGCTGCGCCGAGTTGGGGGATCCTTCTCGAATACCAAATGTTCAGACTACATCGTCGGATTGATGCGGTGCTCCTTAGTGGTGGTTTTGTTTGTGTTATTGAATTCAAGATAGGTGCTAGACATTATGACCAGTCTGGTATTAGGCAGGTTGAAGACTACTCGTTAGATTTAAGGGATTTTCACGCCGCGACGAGAGGTCGGTATGTTGTTCCGGTGCTTTGTGCTAGTGAGGCACCATCTAATCCACCTAATTATCTGAAATTCACTGATGAAGTATCAAATACACTTCTTGCAAATGCAGAGAACCTCTCACATGTAGTTCTGTGGGCTGCAAAGCAAGTCCCAAAAAAAGGTGAAGCGATCCGAATAGAAGAATGGGGGTCGGCAGCTTATTCCCCTGTCCCTAGCATTATCGATGCCGCAGAAATGCTTTATGCGGCTCACGATGTTGAAGAAATACATTCTGCGCTAGCTGAACAAAAGAATCTAACGGAAACTACGGATCGATTAATCGAAATTATTGCAAATGCCCAAAGGAATAAAAAGCGAGTACTTTGTTTTGTTACTGGTGTTCCAGGCTCAGGTAAGACACTCGTTGGCTTGAATGCTGTACATGACTCGAGGTTTCGCGGTGATTGTCGGCCGTCCGGAGCATTTTTATCAGGAAATACACCATTAGTAGCAGTCCTTCGCGAGGCACTAGCACGTGACGAGAAAAAACGAACAGGATGTAAAAAATCGGAAGCAGATAGGCGAACAAAAGCTCAAATACAGTTGTTGATGCGCTATCTTGACCAATATCTAGAATCAGAGCCAAATAACGCCCCACATGAGAACGTTATTGTTTTCGATGAGGCTCAGCGTGCATGGGATGCCGCATACGGAAAACAGAAATTTGGCCGTGATGCATCCGAGCCGAGTTTGTTCCTAGATATCATGGCCCGGCATGATGACTGGGCCGTAATTGTAGCTTTAGTTGGAAGCGGACAAGAGATAAACAAGGGGGAAGGCGGGCTAAGTGAGTGGGGTAGTTCGATAACGCAATACAATGCAAATGCGCGCCCAGCTAAACGCTGGGATATATACGCATCTCCTCACGTGCTTGAAGCTACAGCCGTAACCGCTGGCGATATTATATTTAATAATGGTGTCCCTCAATACCAAAATGTATTCCGCGATGAGGCGCTTCATTTGCCTGTTTCGATTCGGTCGCATCGGTGTGAAGTAGCAAATGCATGGATTGACGCGGTTTTAGAAGGAAATTCGAAAAAGGCACATGATTATGTGCATTCAATAGATCATTTTCCTGTTTATATGACTCGATCAATCGTGGATATGCGCTCTTGGCTAAATGAGTCTACTCGTGGTATGCGACGCTGCGGATTGGTAGCAAGTTCTGACGCCCGGCGATTAAGAGGATATGGTTTAGGGGTGACACTAAGTACTCAAGATCTTAGTGGGATCACAAATTGGTTTTTATGTGATCGCGGTGATGTGCGTGCTTCCTATCAACTTGAAGTAACAGCAACCGAGTATGCATGTCAGGGGCTTGAATTAGATAGGGTGGGATTGTGCTGGGGCGGAGACATGGTGTGGGAGAATACTAATGAATCATGGATTTATAAAAAATTTCGCGGGACCACTTGGCAGAATGTTGGACAAGAGAGTGCACAGAAAAATCTTAAGAATACCTATCGTGTTCTAATGAGTCGCGCTCGCGAGGCCTTAGTGATTTGGGTTCCCCCAGGCGAAACATCCGACCCTACACGGCTACCAAAGTGTATGAACGAGACTGCTATCTATTTGCGTGAGTGTGGGGTCAAGGATCTGGGAAGCAATTGGTAAAAAAGGGGTCGGTTACATTAATGAATATAATATGCCAGAAAAATGTATCCGGGCCTTTTCTTTCGATCATTGAATATGGAATATGGAAATATATTAATGGGAAGGCAAGGGGGCAAGATCAGACCTTATCAATAAATTGTTTTAGCTGCTTCTTGGGCTGGATAAGGCTTGATTCCAGGCCGTAAAATTCCGGTTTGCACGAGGAAATGGTAATCGTAAGATTCTAATGTCAGAAGCATATACATGCTGGAAATGTGGAGGTCCTTTGCCGGAAGAAAGGGGCCGGATACATTTTTCCGTTGATCTCCAAAAAACATATCCGGCCCCTTTAACTCTCCGTTGCTGGGATAGTGAGCATTTGCTTGTGCAGGAAGTAATCAGGATAGTCATCCCCCAAAATTAATTAACTTCTTAAATGGTCGATAAGATAATTTTCTTCCTTTATTCAGGACGAGGTTATGCTAGTTAAACAAAAGGACAACTCCCGGGAGCAGGTCGATTATTTAAAAGACTTGCTGGAGCGTGACGTGCCTGAAAAAACAAAGGGCATGATTGAACGTGAGCTGAAGTGCCTCTGTTCTGGTAATAAAGGTGAGGAGTCATCCGCTTATTACCTCGATTTTTCGTTCAAGCCATCCAAAAACTGGGCGTTGATTCATGATCTGCGGCTGGAGCATGAAGGGTTTGTGGCTCAGATTGACCATCTACTGATCGGCAGGATGCTTGATATCTATGTTATTGAATCAAAGAACTACAACCAGGGTGTCGCCATATCCAATGAAGGTGACTTCAGTTACTTCTATGGCAAGAGACCGATTCCGATCGAATCACCCATTGCGCAGAACGAGCGACATATTCGTCTGTTGGACCGCTACCTGACCGAAAATAACCTCCTGCCCAAACGTCTGGGTGTGACCCTGCGGCCCAGTTATAAAAACATTGTGTTGATATCGCCGACCTCAAGGCTTACGAAGCCCGCTCGAGGTCTGTACGATTGCAGTTCGGTCATGAAGTCAGACCAGTTCATGGAACGTTTCGATAATGATCTGAAAAATGATTCTCCCGCCGCATTTATCAGTCTTGCCAAGGTGATTTCAGAGCATAGTCTGCGCACATTCGCCGAATCTCTGGTGCTGGTGCATAAACCGGCTGCGATCGATTACCTGCAGAAATTCGGGCTTGTGGAAGAGCCGCAGACGAATGTGGTCGCAGGTAACAATACACCGGAGCCAGAAGCTGCTGCAGACATAGTTGATCAGGACGCGATTGTCCCGGCTTGTCCGCGGTGCGGTGCAGATATGGTGAGACGTACGGCAAAGAAGGGTAAAAATACCGGACAGGAATTCTGGGGCTGTTCAGGATTTCCCAAGTGCCGGGGGGTGCTGCAAGATGCTGTCGAGAATCCAGTGCCTGTCGAAGTGTCCACTGATGCGGAGGAAGCGACCTGTTGTCCGAAATGTGGCGGTGACATGATCAAGCGCACCGCCAGGAAGGGCAAGAATGCCGGTCAGGAATTTTGGGGATGCGCCAGCTATCCAAAGTGCCGGGGAATGCTGGGCCTTTCGTTGGCTGCGAATAAATAACCTGAAGTGATTGGGGGTCAGAGCACAATTAAATCTAATATTAGAGAAAATTGTGCTCTGACCCCCAATTACATTATGAAGAGTGTCCGCACTGCCGGGTTGAGTTGCACGTATGTAGGATGTGCGAGTTTTTCGATGCTGTTGCACCGCAGCAATGCCGGGAACCGGTTGCCGATCACGTGTCTGACAAGTCGCGCGCCAATTTCTGTGGCTATTTCAATATCAATCCACTGCTAGCGAAGATGCATTGCAGGACGAGTTGGAGCAGTTGTTCAGGAAATGAATAAATTTAAACAGTGTCAAAAGAGTCCGGAGGCATTTAACCCTTTATCCTGAAGACTGTGCCTAACTAGTGGGCGACCACTTTAATTGTCTTCCCGAGCAGCCAGTACCCGTTGGCGCCGTTCGGCTTCCTGTTCGCGGGCGTCGTCAATCACCTGCATGACTTCTGCCACATCGGCATCCACCGTGCTGCGCGCAAAGTGCCCGCTAAGTGGCGTGTCGTGCTGCAGATTGCCGCTTTCATACAGTCCCCAGATTTCCTTGCCGTAGTCGGTTTCCAGTAACTCCGGGGCAAAACGGCCGAAATAAATTGCCATATTGTCAACATCCCGCTCCAGCATCATGCCTGCGCTGTTATTGCCTGCGGCATTGACCGCTTGTGGAAGATCGATAATGACTGGCCCTTCCTTGTCAACTAATACGTTGAACGGCGATAAGTCGCCATGGACAAGACCCGCGCAGAGCATGCGCACTATTTCTGCAATTATTCGCTGGTGATACTCACGTGCCTGCGTGCCGGTCAGGGTCAGGTCATTGAGTCTCGGCGCGGCGATGCCGTCGCCGTCGGTTATCAGTTCCATCAACAGTACACCATCAACAAAGCTATATGGCGTGGGCACGCGCACACCGGCAGCGGCCAGACAATAGAGCGCATCGACTTCTGCGCTGACCCAGGCTTGTTCTGATTCTCTTTGTCCGTAACGGCTGCGTTTCCCCATGGCGCGGGCCTGGCGGCTGTTTTTAACCTTGCGCCCTTCCTGATACTGTACGGCTTGTTTGAAGCTGCGCTGGTTGGCGGCTTTATAAACCTTGGCGCAGCGTATCTCTGTGCCACAGCGAACCACATAGACCTGTGCTTCTTTGCCGCTCATCAACTGGGAGAGAATCTCGTCGATCAGGCCGTCTTCGACAAGTGGTTTCAATCGTTCAGGTACTTTCATGAGCGCTTTATACGCTGTCAGGCCGCGTAATGGAATGACAAGGAAGTAGTAGTAAAAGGAGTAAAAGGGTGTCAGAGCACATTATTCTCAAATATAAGCAGTAAATGTGCTCTGACAACCTTTCTACTGGAAAACGGTTGCCGGAAACTTGTCGTCCCGGTACCGTAGCCGGACAGACATCTAACTGGGAAACACACCAGAGCCGGGGCAGGGGTCGGACCTTATCAACGCATTGTTTTAGCTGCCTCTTGGGCCGGATAAGGCTTGATTACAAGCCTTAAAATTCCGGTTTGCACCAGGAAATGGTATTCGTAAGAGTCTAATGTCAGAAACATATACATGCTGGAAATGTGGAGGTCCTTTGCCGGACCTGTTGTTGCCGCTGCCACGGCATGAAGAGTGTCCGCACTGCCGGGTTCAGTTGCACGTATGTCGGATGTGCGAGTTTTTCGATGCTGTTGCACCGCAGCAATGCCGGGAACCGGTTGCCGACCACGTGTCTGACAAGTCGCGCGCCAATTTCTGTGGCTATTTCAATATCAATCCGCATGCCTTTACAACACCTCCGGATCAGGCTGATGCGATCTCACCGGGAACTGGAAGCACTGTTCGGGGATGCCTCTTCCGGGTCTTCGGCTGAGGCTGATGCTACCGAAGATGCATTGCAGGACGAGTTGGAGCAGTTGTTCAGGAAATGAGTAAACCCGATCATTGCAGAAAATCTTGCTGTAGGAGCGCCTTGCCGGCGCGAATCGCGGCTGAAAGCCGCTCCTGCAAGACCGGACCAGAGGGTACAAGTGTCGGACCTCTGTAGGGTATTGCCGTCCTCCGGTGCGATCGCGGCCAGGCGGCCGCTCCTACAGGAGGATTTTGCAATGATTGGGTTAACCCATAAAAGGGGTCAGTACCCATTTACAATAATTAATATGCCAGGGCGCCAAAAAGGGTACTGACCCCTTTACTCTGTAGGGTCGCAGAAAGGTGAACAGTTGCTTCAGTACGCGCAGATCGCGGCTGGGTGGACGCTGCTCGGCGAGTGTGTTTTGTTTGCTTCTTGGCATATCGCAGAGTTTTCAGGTTCAGGCGAGCAGCATTGTGCGCCGCGTTGCGAGAGTTTTCCAGTTGCCTCAATCAATGAAGGTATGCTCGACTGTTTTAGTGCTATACAGACTGTTCAGCGGTGCCTGACCCTTGAATTACCACGCGCTCACATGCAAGGCAGTGGTTGCCCAATATGTGGGGAAAGTTGCCAAAAAAGCCCCGCAACCAGGATGTGCAGAGCCGGGAATACCTGACCGAAAAGGAAGTTAACAAGCTGATAGCTGCTGCCAGGGGCGTTGGCCGGCGCGGTCACAGGGATGCCACTATGATCCTGATCGGTTATCGGTCTGCTATCATCGCGCCCATGCTCAATATCAAGAATTTGTCTTACCTGCAAAGCGGCATACCGCTGCTTGAGAATGTGAATCTACAGGCGTATACCAACCAGCGCATCGGCCTGGTCGGCAAGAACGGTTGTGGCAAGTCCACGCTGTTCCGCCTGATACGTGGCATGATTAAACCGGATAGCGGTGAGGTTTCTATTCAGCCTGGCAAGACCGTTGCGTTCGTCGAGCAGGAGACCGTCAACTCCGATCAGCCCACGCTGGAATTCGTGCTCGACGGCGATGCCGAACTGCGGCTACTGGAAAAAACGCTGGCGCGTGAAAATCACGATACTGAATGGTTCGATGCGCAACACCGTTTTGAGGACATCGACGGCTATGGTGCCAGGGCACGTGCCGCGCAACTGCTGAACGGACTTGGCTTTGCCAACGACACACTGGAAAATCCGGTTACCAGCTTTTCCGGCGGATGGCGCATGCGTTTGAATCTGGCGCGTGCGCTGATGCGTCGCGCCGATCTGTTGTTGCTTGACGAACCCACCAACCATCTCGATCTCGAAGCCATCCTCTGGCTCGAACAATACCTGGCGAGCTATCCCGGCAGCATCCTGCTGGTCTCGCACGACCGCGAATTCCTCAATGCCTGCGTCAACCGCATCGCCCATGTGCACGACCATGCCATAGACTGCTACACCGGCGACTACGACAACTTTGAACGTAGCCGCGCAGAAAAGATCGCGCTGCAGAACCAGGCATTCAACAAGCAGCAGGAAAAGATCGCGCATCTGGAGAACTTCGTGCGTCGTTTCCGTGCCAAGGCCACCAAGGCAAAACAGGCACAAAGCCGTATCAAGGCGTTGGATAGAATCACACGCATAGCCGCCGTGCATGTCACCAACGGTTATTTCGAACTGGAGATCGAAGCGCCGGAACGCAGCCCGGACCTGTTGCTGCGCGCGGAAAAAATGGGCTTCGCCTATGGAGACAAGGTGCTCTTCAGGAATGTCGACCTGGTGCTGCGCGCCGGTGCGCGCATCGCTCTGCTCGGCCCCAATGGCGCGGGAAAATCCACGCTGGTCAAACTGCTGGTGGGAGCGTTGCAGCCCACCTCGGGCACGCTGGAGATCACCCCTGACATACGTATCGGGTATTTCGCCCAGCATCAACTGGAAAATCTCGACAACGCAGCTACCCCATTGCAACACATGGAACGGCTAGCACCGAAGGAAACCACCCTGGCGCTGCGCAACTTCCTCGGCCGTTTCGGTATGGCCGGAGACAATGAAGAACGCCCGGTAGCGAGTTTCTCCGGCGGCGAGAAAAGTCGTCTCGCGCTCGCCCTGCTTGCATGGCAGAAACCGCACCTGCTGCTGCTCGACGAACCCACCAACCACCTTGACCTGGACATGCGCGACGCACTCACCATCGCGCTGGAGGAATACACTGGTGCTGTGGTGATCGTATCGCACGACCGCAGCCTGATCCGTTCCGTGGCCGACGAACTATGGCTGGTCGCCGATGGTGAAGCCAAACTCTTCGATGGCGACCTGGAAGACTACAAGAGCTGGATCGAAACCCGCCGTCCGCGCGAAGTCGCCAGCCAGTCCCGGCAGGAAAAGCCGAGCAAGCAACGCTCACAAAGACCCAACCGGAAAGCGTTGCAGTCCAAACAAAACAAACTCGGAACTGTACTGGCCACCGCACAGGCTGAACTCGCCGTAGTCGAACAGAAACTGGCCGACCCCGCTACCTACGCGAGCCCCGACCGCGACAAGATCAGTGAAATGAATGCGGCGCATGCAAGGCTGGAAGCAAAAGTGGCAGAGTTGGAGGAAAGTTGGCTGGAACTGGAAATGGCGATGGAAGACGGAAACTGACCCCTTGAATTAATTTTCTGTTTTACTCCACGCCTTTTTCCTTTCCGGATTTGATAAATTCCAGAAAGTAGTTGGTTCTCATCAGGGGTTTGTCATCCACAAGCCGGAAGCCGGCTGCATGCAGTTCCTGAATGACCTGGGCCTTGTTGCCGCGGACGTGTCCCATAACCCAGTTTGAGCTGATACGCGGGTCGCGACGAAAGTCGATAATAATGATGCGACCATCGCTGCGCAGCGCCTGGTGTATGGAAGCCAGTGTCTGCCGCGGATATTCAAAGTGATGGTAGGTGTCGGTGATAAAGGCAAGGTCGATGGAGTCAGCCGGCAGCCCGATAGCAATGGGCGTGTTGACGATGCCCGTCACATTCATCAGGCCCTGTTCGCGGCAGGTACGCAGGATATTGTCGATAAAGGTGCTGGAGATATCGATGGCATAGACTGTGCCGCCCGGTTCGACGGCGGATGAAAACAGGCGGGTAAACAGGCCGGTGCCGGCGCCGATATCGGCGACAGCCATGCCGGGACGGACCTTGCTGGCAGCGACGATGGCATGACGCTTGTCGTAGACTTCACGACCGGTGCGCTCGAAGGCGTTGACCCACTGTTGCCAGTCCGGATCGACGAAGTGACGGTTGATGCCCGGGCGGATGCTTTGTTCCTGTGCGGCTGCAGAAAATACCAGCAGCAGGCCAGCTAGCAGTAAAATGATCTGGATCCGGGCGTGTTCCGTTCTCATGGTTTACAGCTTAGCCGGCTGACGTGATTATGGAAATTTCGGGTGCAGTATATTTATTGACTGCATAAAAGGGGCGGAATTCAAGGGGTTAGAGTACTTGAATATTAAGGAAAAAACTCTTGGTATGCGTAGCATAGCGCAACTCCATTTCCGTAATGATGAGATGTGATTGATGGGCGGGGTTCAAGTACTCTGACCCCTTGAATTGAGATTCTAATGTCAGAAACCTATACATGCTGGAAATGTGGAGGTCCTTTGCCGGACCTGTTGTTGCCGCTGCCACGGCATGAAGAGTGTCCGCACTGCCGGGTTCAGTTGCACGTATGTCGGATGTGCGAGTTTTTCGATGCTGTTGCACCGCAGCAATGCCGGGAACCGGTTGCCGATCACGTGTCTGACAAGTCGCGCGCCAATTTCTGTGGCTATTTCAATATCAATCCGCATGCCTTTACAACGCCTCCGGATCAGGCTGATGCATCTCACCGGGAACTGGAAGCACTGTTCGGGGATGCCTCTTCCGGGTCTTCGGCTGAGGCTGATGCTACCGAAGATGCATTGCAGGACGAGTTGGAGCAGTTGTTCAGGAAATGAGTAAACCCGATAGTTGCATAAACTCGGGGCTGTAAACCGGTATTGGCAGGTGATTTACAGGATGAAATGTATCCTGGTGTCTTGATTCTGGAATTCACTGATAGTGAGGTTCTGGCTCCATCCCGTAGGAGCGGCCGCCTGGCCGCGATCGCGCCGGAGGATGGCGCTCCTACAGGAGGATTTTGCAATGATTGGGTAAATTTAAACAGGATCAAACGAGTCCGACATCATTGATTACTGATTGCTTGACTAAACCAGGATCTGAACCCTGTTTTCTGTAAGCTCTCTTTGGAGAAGAACGCTATGCCCGGCACCTTCGGCTTAAAAACCCGGCGCTTCCAGCAACGGCTCACCCGGCTGGACAGGGAGCCGCTCGGCAAGGCGGCGCTGGTAATTATCCTGTTTCTCGATCTCTTTATCCTGGTCTCGATTTTCGATGGTCTCGGGGCGCACACTGCGCAGCTCACTTCGCCGTCTGAATACATTCCCGGGCTGTGTCGTGACATGGTGCTGGACGAGGACTGGAACAAGACCAACCGGCTCGACAAGCTGGCGCGCCTGGTGTCGAAGTACCGCAACAGCTATTTCCGGCTGGACCTGCGCGCCGAGCGCGAAACGATGCATGCGGTGTGCGACCCCATGGTGCGTAGCTACCGGGACATCCGCGATGATGCTGCGCTGTCCAGCGATCTGGACAGGCTGATCAAGATTGACAGGGAGACGCGCGACCTGCGGGCCGGACAGGCGCGTGTAAAGGGCACGTATGACACGGCCCTGCTCGAGGCCATCGCCAGCAAGGAAGCACAGGAGTCGCGGGTGGCGACGCTGCGCCAGGAGAATGCCGACAGGACCGTGGCCATGGATGAACTGGTGCGCCGCGAACGGCAGTTGCGTGAAATGCTTGATCAGGACGAGCGCATCCGCGCGCTGTATGAACTGATAGAGGGTGTCTCCGAGGTCGACCGCGAGACACTGCGCGAAGACCTGCGCCGGCTCAACTTCTGGTATCCGGTCAAGAAGCTCGGTATGGAAATGCTGTTTCTGCTGCCCCTGTTCCTGGTTTTCTATGCCTGGAACGCACGCAGCATTGCCCGTGACCGGCCCTTCCAGACGCTGGTGTCCTCGCATCTGCTGGTGGTGGCCCTGATCCCTGTGTTTTTCAAACTGATTGAACTGGTCTATGACATTCTGCCGCGCAAGCTGCTCCGTCACCTTGTCGAGCTGCTCGAATCACTCAGGCTCGTGGCGATCTGGCACTACCTGTTGATTGGTGTGGCGGTGCTTGCCGCACTGGCGCTGATCTACCTGTTCCAGCGCAAGCTGTTTTCACGCGAGAAAATGATGCAGCGTCGCATAGCGAAGGGGCAATGCCAGCAATGCGGTCTGCGCCTGGCGTCTGACAGCCGCTATTGTACGGCCTGCGGCATGGATCAGTACCGCATCTGTGAGCGTTGTAACGAATTAACGCACGTTCACGGGAAATATTGCCGGACCTGCGGGCGGGGTGCGGAGTAGGGCGTATGCCTGGCCGCTACTCCGAATAGTTCAAGGGGGCCGGATACATTTTTCGGTAAAAGTATCCTGCACCTTCTTTCATACTATTATCGACGAATGTGCATTGACGCTATTGATTCCATATTCCGGTGAGCGGTGAAAGGCAGCAGCCAGCAGGTCCCGGCGGCCGCGGCAAACGGCTTGCCTCAGTTGTCCGCTGGGGTGTCGTCCTGCTGGTCATCCTGGCGGGGAGCCGGTTCATGACCGGCATGCCCGGCAGCTCCTGGTCGGGTCCGCTGCCGCCCCTGACCGGCGAACAACAGCTGATCCATGACAATCTCAAGCGCCATGTTGCGGAGCTGGCCGGCCGCATTGGCGAGCGCAACGTCTGGCGCCCCGAGGCCATGGCGGCCGCTGCCGGGTATATCCGCAAGACCCTGGAAGACGTGGGCTACACGGTCAGTGTCCAGCCCTTTAGCAGCCACGGTCTGACCGTGAACAATATCGAGGCCGTCCTGCCCGGGCACGGTGCTGCGGATGAAATCATTGTCGCCGGGGCGCATTACGATTCGGTGGCCGGCACCCCGGGGGCCAACGACAATGCCTCGGGTGTGGCTGCCGTGCTGGAACTTGCCCGCTTGCTTGCCGGGACGGCGCTGCCGCGTAGCGTGCGCTTCGTGGCCTTTGCCAATGAGGAAGCCCCGTTCTTCTACAGTGATGAGATGGGGAGCAAGCTGTATGCAGCCCGTGCGCGTGCCCAGGGCGAGCGCATAGCGGCGATGCTCTCGCTTGAGACGATCGGTTATTACACCGATCAGCCGGCCAGCCAGCGGTATCCCTTTCCGTTCAGCCTGTTCTACCCGGATACCGGTAATTTCATCGGTTTTGTCGGCGATCTCTCGTCCTGGCGCCTGGTCCGTCGGGCGATCGGGGCCTTCCGTGCCTCGACGGCATTTCCCTCGGAAGGCGTGGCGGCGCCGCGCGTGACGAAGGGCGTGCACTGGTCGGATCACTGGTCCTTCTGGGAGGCCGGTTACCCGGCCTTTATGGTCACGGACACCGCGCTGTACCGTTACCCGCACTACCATGCGGAGACCGATACTCCGGATAAGCTGGATTACCCCGGCCTGGCACGGGTGACCGGCGGGCTGGCCGAGGTTATTAGGGCGCTGGCATCAGAGTAACTGTGTAAATGGGATCTGACCCCTGGTTTTGATTCCCTCTCCCCAACCCTCTCCGTGAGGGAGAGGGAGTTTATGGGACAGCAGTGGGCCTGTCCCCAATTTAATATGTGGGGGGAGTCGAGATGGAGGAGAATTCCGCATGAATTCCAATGCACTGGTAGTCAGGCATGACTGATCGATACGACACCTCGGGAACGCCAGAAGGGCAATTCCAACCTGGCTCTGACGAAAAGGTATTGCTCAATAAGCTTGGGATAGTTGATCCACAGAAAATGGAGGATGTTGAGTTTGACCGTCTGGTCCAGTTTCAAAGCGCGTTGTTTGATGAACTGGCTATGGATCAGAAACTCACTGTGGACGATCTCTGTGACTGGCACAGGCGCTGGCTAGGGCCTGTCTACGAATGGGCCGGAAACTATCGCACGGTCACCATGAGTCGGGACGGTTTCCCCTTTGCGGCTGTCCCTCAATTGCCAAAGCTCATGCAGGAGTTTGGCAAAAAATATCTTCAGATTTATACACCCTGTTACGGAATGCACCGGGATGAGCTCGTTAACGCGATGGCGATTTGCCATGTCGAATTCATCGTCATCCACCCGTTCAGGGACGGGAACGGACGTTTGGGACGATTATTGACAACTGTGATGGCACTGCAGGCAGGTATGCCGGTACTGGACTTCGAGTCCATAGAAAAGGATAAAGATCGCTACATCGAGGCCATTCATGCAGGCCATGCGGGTGACTATGAGCCTATGAAGCGCGTTTTTTCCGATGTCCTGGAGTTTTCGTTACAACAGGCTTCCCGGAACGAGAGCAACGATTGACATACTCGTCGGAACCTTTTCCAGTTTCAATGGATGTCGATGTTGCGGCATTGCGAATGATTGATTTACCTGAAGCATCCTTGATCAGGTAACGATTTTTGGCGGCTAGTGAATTGACTTTCATGCAAGAAGTATATGCCAGAGAGGGTATTAAAGAAAGCCTGGCGGGTGAGAAAAATCAATTACAAACAAATGGATACGAATATTCTGATTAGGGTTCGAGGAGCGGTGATCTGAGATATGCGCTATTGGTGGGTCAATCAGAATCAGACCTTTGACCATGAATTTCGTGGTGGCTATCTATGGTCACCCAAGCGCAAGTCAAATCAGGCACGCAACCCATTTGTAAGTGCCGTTAGAAACCCGCGGTTATTTGCCGCTGTTGCGCTCAAGGGAAAAAGGTGTCAGAGCACATTTTCTACTTATATTAGAATTAAATGTGCTCTGACACCTTTCGTTTTATGAATGGTATGCCAGCATCGGCGACAACACCCTGGCCGACGCCATTCTGGACCGGCTGATGCACAACGCTCACCGCCTACAATTGAAGGGTGAGTCGATGAGAAAAATCCTCAGCCAGTTGACCCAAGATGAACACTTGGGATAAAAACACAACCTTCGTGATGCGTTGAGAAATCAGGTGTTCACGTTCACCGGAATACGCACATAAGGAGAAAATGTGCTCTGACACCTTTCATTGCGTGCAGGAGAGCCGTCCTTCGGCGCGATTGTTTAAGATAGCTATCGCGGTCAGGTGACCGCTCCTACAGTGCCGTGTGCGCCTGCCGGGTGAATAAATAGGGGTCAGAGCGCAATTTTCTCTAATATTCGATTATGTGTACTCTGACTGTGAATTTATCTAAATGGCGACTTGTTCTTAATATAAGAGTGAGCTGACGCGAGATAACAAATTGCAACCAATCGTTTCCATATCGAACCTGTCAAAGACTTATGCAACCGGTTATCAGGCGCTGAAGCATGTAAGCCTGGACATTCAGCCGGGAGAAATACTGGCCCTGCTCGGTCCTAATGGCGCGGGCAAGACCACACTCATCTCCATTATCTGCGGCATCGTTAATGCCAGTAGCGGGTCAGTCACGGTTGGCGGCTACGACAATGTGAAGGACTACCGCATTACGCGTAGCATGATCGGCCTGGTGCCACAGGAACTCACACTCGGTGCTTTCGACAAGGTGTGGAATACCTTGTGTTTCAGTCGCGGTATGTTTGGCAAAAAGCCGGACCCGGAATACCTTGAACGGGTACTGAAGGACTTGTCATTATGGGACAAGAAAAAGAATATTCTCATGTCCTTGTCGGGCGGTATGAAACGGCGGGTGCTTATTGGCAAGGCGCTGGCGCACGAACCTGTGGTTCTGTTTCTGGATGAACCGACCGCGGGCGTTGATGTGGAGTTGCGCAAGGATATGTGGGCGCTGGTGCGACGTTTGCGCGATTCGGGCGTCACCATTATTCTCACCACGCACTATATCGAGGAGGCGGAGGCGATTGCAGATCGTGTCGGTGTCATCAACCATGGTGAATTGCTGCTGGTGGATGATAAAGATGCGTTGATGCACAAGTTGGGTAAACGGCAACTGATTATCGAGCTGGAAGATGCACTTTCGGCATTGCCTGAAGCTCTGGCGCCCCTGGCTTTGGACTTGTCGGCGAATGGCTGCACACTGACCTATACCTACGACCCGCATAAAACCCGTACTGGTATCAACGAATTGCTGCAGGCCATACGGGATGCGGATTTATTGATAAAGGATGTGCATACGACCAAGACGTCACTGGAAGAAATATTTGTTAGCCTGGTGAAAACAAAAACATGAATATTTACGCGATACGCGTCATTTACAAATATGAAATGCTGCGCGCCTTTGAAACCATTGCCCAGAGTTTCGCATCACCGGTGATTTCCACAGCGCTTTACTTCGTGGTGTTCGGGTCTGCGATCGGCTCGCGCATCGAGTCTGTTGAAGGCATACCTTACGGGGCCTTCATTGTGCCCGGTTTGATGATGCTGGCGCTGTTGACCCAGAGTATTGCCAACGCATCCTTCGGAATATTCTTTCCCAAGTTCACCGGCACGATTTACGAGTTGCTGTCTGCGCCGATTTCGTTTGTTGAAATCGTGATCGGTTACGTGGGAGCGGCCGCGACCAAGTCGTTCATTATCGGACTGATTATCCTGGCGACGGCGGGATTATTTGTGCCGCTGCATATCGCGCATCCCTTCTGGATGCTGGGTTTTCTGGTGCTCACCTGCATTACCTTCAGTCTGTTTGGATTGCTTATCGGCCTGTGGGCAACCAATTTCGAAAAATTGCAACTCATACCGATGCTGGTGATCACGCCACTGGTATTTCTGGGTGGCAGTTTTTACTCGGTCAGCATGCTGCCGCCGGCCTGGCAGACGGTCACTCTTTTCAATCCGGTGGTTTATTTGATAAGCGGGTTCCGCTGGAGCTTTTTTGAAGTCGCCGATGTGAGCGTGGGCCTGAGTCTTGCCATGGTGCTGGCGTTCCTTGGCGCTTGTCTTGTCATTGTGTGGTGGATGTTCAAAACAGGATATCGATTGAAGCAATAAGAGAATGAAGGGGGCGGATTATTTGTCAGGCCTGCATTAAAGATGCCCGATGATCCTGTTGTAAAGCGTGCCAGAGTGCATTTTCCACTCATGTTGGAATTAATTTTATTGGTAACCAGTGAACATCTGGTCTTGAGTGCTGTTTATAGAACTGGATTCCGGCTTTCGCCGGAATGACGAATAAGTGGGGCAGCAGTAGTTCGCTATCGTTTACCTCGCCCGTGTTGTGATCGTCATGCCACGTTGACCGGAAGTGATGGTCGGGGGCGGTATCTGCTGTGAGCACTGCAGGTCGGTCTGCGGTTCTGCTTGTTCTGTAGTTTCCGAATCAACCTCGCCGGCAGCGGTGCTATCAGGACCGTCAGGCTCCGCGGCAGGGGTTTGCAGGATGTTCTGCAGCGCGGCTTTCCGGGTCTCCAGCCGGGCGGCGAGTTCGCAGAGTATCTTCTTGAGGGTATCCACCTGTGCCATGGTGGTGTCGACTTGTAGGCCGGCATTGATGGTGTCGGACTGTGCCTTCTGCAAGGCCGCCGTGGCAGCCTGTAATTTGGCTTGCACCTTGGTCAGCTGTTCTTTGGTTGTGTCCAGCTCGGTGTTTTTCGCAGCCAGTTGTTCCTGCGTTTGTTTGAGTTCGGCGCTGAGTGGGTTTTCTGCTGGCGCGGCGGGTACGGGCCGGTATTGTCCGTACGGTGGGTAGTAAGGACGTAACTGGCCGTAACCCGGTGGGGGCGCATGCCGTTGTGATGGCTGTGACCAGGGTTGCGCATACCCGCCCTGGTTGGGACGCGGCGGATACCTGCCCGGCGCATAACCCGTCCCGGGCGCAGCTGTCTGCGCGGCAGGGGCGGCAGGCACAACGGGTGCTGTTTCCTCCGACCAGGCATTTTGTGCCGCAATGGCGTTCAGCGCGACGGCCACAAGTATGGAGAGAGGTGACAATTTGTTCATGACTTGCTCCAGGTCGAATTTGCAGGGCCAGTGTTAAGGAGACTCTGAACATGTCCCGATTCGTCATTCCGGCGTATGCCGGATAAAAGTTCAATGTGCGTTGAACGCCTGGAGGGCGGCCCGCAGGGTGAGCGCAGCGAAACATCCAGGGGTATCAACAAGCTGGACCCCGGCCTTCGCCGGGGTGACGACTTATTCAGGGTTCCCTTAATAGAGTTTACCCGAAATGGCAGGGTCAGGTTGACTCGATGGAGGCGCCTTGCAGGCGCGAATCGCGGCTACAAGCCGCTCCTACAGTCAGAGATTTATGCAGTGATTGGGTGTCTCTTACTTGAATAGCTGTCATTCGTGTCTGATCCTCATCAAGTTCAGCAGTAATACCTTGCGACAAATCGCCTGAGTATCTCCTGGGCATACGGGGTGGGTTTCAGGCTGACTCTCTTTTTCAATTCATCCGCTTCGTGCGGTTCGAAATAGCCGTGATTGCGGTAGGTATCGATCCGTAATATGAATTCTTCGGCATCTCCTTCCGGGTGGAACTGGATGGCATACACGTTCTCGCCAATGCGGAACATCTGGACCGGGCAATTGCTGCCGGTCATCAGTAACGTGGCCCCATCTGGGGTGGTGTCGACGGCTTCCTTGTGGCCGAGCAGAACGTCTATTTGCTCTGGAAATCCCCGGAGTAGTTCGTCCTGTTTGCCGGCTTCGGTAATGTCCAGCGTTACGCAGCCCACGGCTTCGGCGTACTTTGCAGATATGCTGGTGCCGAGGTAGTTGCCCAGCAGGCCATTGCCGGAGCAGGCGCCCAGAAAGGGAAAGTCCCGGGCGACTACCTGTTCGAGCAACCTGTTGAAATCGGCCTCGATCTTTTTCTGGATGCCGGATTTCCTGTCTTCCGGGGTGCTGATATCGAACGGACTGCCACCGACAATGATTGCGGAATAATCATCGGGATTCAGGTCATCAGGGATGCCCTGTTTTTCGATGCGTATCCGGCATGTGTCCCCGGCCCGCAATCCGCCGTATTTCAGTATGCAGGCATATTCGCTGTCGGAAGTGGTGTCTTCGGGCCGGAGTTGCAGAATCAGAACGGGTTTTATGGCTTCCATGAGCGAATTCGCGGCTGAATGCCGCTCCTACAGAAAAGAAATTCTCAATGATCGGGTTAAGCTATCTATCCTTGCTTGTCGTCTGCTGGCGCCCACGGCGGGGTGCTGGGTACTCGCGGTGCCGTGGTCAGTACATCGGCGAGATCCGGGCTGTGAGGTGAGACAGGTATCGGTATGCCCCGGGCTTCGTGCGCGACTTTTCTTGCCTTGTCCCAGTTTATGGCAACCGTCCCCGCTGCCTTTTTCTCCAGCGCCTGTTCCATGGGTTTGAGGCTGTTGCCCCAGCGTTTGGCATCCTCGGCAAGCGGCTGGTGTGCCTCCAGGTAAAGTTTCCCGTTTCGCCAGCCAGCCAGGTAGGGCTGGTTTACGATGGTGACTTTTGTTCCCTCCGGAACCTCCGGGAACAGTCGCGCGATGTCCTCCGGATAGAGTCGCACGCATCCGTGGCTGACCCGGATACCGACGCCGTAGGGTTGATTGGTGCCATGGATAAGATAGCTCGGGAGACTCAGACGCATGGCAAAGTCTCCCAGGGGATTGTCGGGCCCGGGTGGCACGACAGGTGGTAACGGGTCGCCCTTTTCGGCATGTTCCTTGAGCACAGATACGGGTACGGTCCAGGTGGGCTGCACGATCTTCTCGGTAATACGCGAAGTGCCCTGGGGAGTTTCCCAGCCTTCACGGCCAATGCCGATCGGGTGCGTGATTACCACGGGTGGCTCATTCGCAGCGGGACTGGGGTAGTAAAAGAGTCGCATGGCGGCCAGGTTCAGAACCAGGCCCTCTCGCGGTGCATCCGGAAGTACGAACTGTGTGGGCAGCACCACCTGGGCTCCCTCGCCGGGCAGCCACGGATCCATGCCGGGATTTGCGGCGACGATTTCCTCGTAACCCAGGTCGTAGCGACGCGCGAGATCGGACAGCGTGTCTTCGTGGCTTGCGGTAGCGATTTGCACAACGCCTACGACATCGGTTCCTTCCGGCGGTAGCAGAAACCTGTCGCTGGGGGTGGGCGGCTGCGTAGTCCTTGCCCAGGACGGGCGCCAGTCAGACAAGGTGCTGCAACCGGACAGGTAAATGCATGCGCAGAGAACTGCGCTCCAGACGACCCATGCAGAGGCAGTGCGAGATGACGTCGAAGGGTTCATGGTTCAAAGGATGGGTTGTAAGGACACTGTGCGTCAAGTGACCGTGATCCCGGAAAAGGTATCAGGAACCATTAATTACTGTTCCTGAACCTTTTTTCCATGGCAAATCAATGATGTCTTATGTTTCCCCGCTTTAACGGGTAACGTATCCATAATCAGGATAGTTATACTGTCCCTTTCATGACCAGTGAGGATCTGACCCATGGCAAATTTCAGCGACCTGATCGGTGCATTCCTGCAGAACGCGTCTGCTCCCTCCAGCCAGAACCGGATGGGCAGCGTCCTCGAGAAGCTGCAACAACCGGGGGCTGGCGGCGCCGGTGCTCCGGGCGGGGCTCTTGGCGGTATCCTGGATGTCTTGCAGAAGGGTCTCGCCGGTGCTTCCCGGAATCCCGCGCAGGCAGGGGGGCTCGGTGCGATTCTCGGAGGACTCCTCGGTGGCGGCGGCGACTCCGTCAAGGGCGCGCTGGGCGGTGGTGCGCTGGCCATCCTGGCGAGCGTTGCCATGAAGGCCCTCACGGGGGCAGGGCAGGCGCCCCAGGGCGGCAGCGGCTCCGCCTGGTCCGGTGGCAGCTTGCCGCTCGGGCTGAAGACTCCGGAGACGCCGGCGGAGGAGCAGGCGCTCGCCAACACTGCGGAACTGGTCATGAAAGGCATGATCAATGCCGCCAAGGCGGATGGCCAGGTCGATCCGCAGGAGGCTCAGCGAATCACCGGCAAGCTGCAGGAGGCGGGGATTGACGAGGGCGGTCAGCAGTGGGTCCTGAGCGAGATATATCGCCCGCTCGATCTCGATGCCTTCGTTGCCGGGATCAAGAGTCCCGAAGTGGCGGCGGAGGTTTACGCTGCCTCCTTGCTCGCTATCGAGGTAGACACGGACGCTGAGCGCAGCTATCTGCAGCAACTTGCGCGGCTCACCGGTTTGCAACCCGCGGTGGTGCAGCAGATCCATCAGGCGATGGGGGTGGCGGTCTGATCTATATCCGGCTGCGGCTGGAGAAAAAGGTTTCACATTCAATTCCAGGAAACCCTGCACAAGTCGTCACCCCGGCGAATGCCGGGGTCCAGGCTGTTGATTTTTCCGGATGAATATAAGAACTGGATTCCGGGTCTACGCTGCGCTGCGCCCGGAATGACGAATTAATCAGACCATCCTTAAGCAAGTGCCATTCTGGTCTGTCCCTGTTGTTCTCTGCTTCCGGATCGTGTCTATAATCAAACATACCCAAGGAAGCGCTGATTGGTTACTAAATCCTTGTCATTGCGAACGTAGCGCGGCAATCTCATAAACGGGGAGCAGCGTGTAGGTTGGGTTGAACAACGTGAAGCCCAACATGTCAGGATTGAAGGGGTTGTCATTGACGCTCGTTGGGCTTCGCAAGCTCAGCCCAACCTACCAGAAAGATTTGTGTAATAACCGGACTGACGGGAAATGCGATCTGGTACACCTGCAAATGACTAACGAACACGAAAATCCGGTTGCCTGTCCGCTTCCGGCTGCGCCGGATCTGTCAAGGCTGAAGGTGGTGGAACTGTCGCCGCAGGCGCGGCTGCCGGATTACCGGGCGGCCATGCAGATGGCGAACGCCGAGGCGGAGACAAGGCTCGGTCAGCACATGCTGCTGTCCTGGTATGACCGCGACCGGGACTTTGAATCCCCGCAGCATGCCAGCGAGTGCCATCAGGACAGTGCGGTGCCCGGGTACGTGGATTACGGCATCCACCATGGGGCAACACTCAAGGTGGACATCGAACATGGCCGGTTCGTGTTTTTCTACATGCCCGTTGATTTTGCCTGAAGGAAGAATCGCACCGTCTGGACCCCGGCCTTCGTCGGGGTGACGAGATATTCAGGGCCTTCTCAAGCAAGTGCCATCCAGATATGTACCTGTTGTCCCTGGCTTGCGAATCGTGTCTATAATCAAACATACCCGATAACAAGAGATCCTGTTTATGCATCTGAACTTACGAACGTTTGCAATCATCGGCTGGCTGTTCGCCGGCGGCACGGCCATAGCGGGCGATGCGCCCGGGGACGACCAGTGGTGGTGGGACGATGCCTGGTGGGATGATGGTTTCATCCAGATGCCGTACAACTATGCGGTTGAAACCAGCTGGACCAGTTACCAGAGCGACGATGTCGAGGTCCCGGCGCTGCTGGCACGGCCCGCAGGGACGGGCAGGTACCCGGCGGTTCTGTTTGTGCACGGGCGTCGCGGGCTGGATGATCTGGTGCAGCGGCATGCGCGGCGGATTGCAGCACGCGGCTTCGTGGTGCTGGCCCCGGATATCTACCGGGCGCATTTCATCGGCACCCATCCCATCGAGCATGACTACGAACTGGAGAAGGACGTCGATCGCGCGGTGGATGTGCTGCTCGCGCGCGATGACATCAGTACGGACAGGGCCTGCCTGTATTCGCATACCCGTGGCGGCTATTACGCCCTCAAGGTCGCGACGACCTTCAAGCGGCAGGCGCAGGACCTTGCCTGCTATGTCTCCTACTACCCGCACCTGCAGGACCCGAATGCGCCCGAGCCACAGCAGGTCTACGGCTATGCGCCGGAGATCGAGGAGCTGGTGCTGCCGACACTGGTCTTCATCGGTGACGAGGAGCAGTACCAGCGCCGCCGCGTGATCGAGACGTCGATTGATATCATGCAGAAAGCCGGCCGGGATGCGCGCCTGATTGTCTATCCCGGCGTGGGGCGCGGCTTTGATTTCCGGGACAGGAACGTGCGCACTTTCGCCGATGACCTGGCATCGAAGGACTCCGTGGAGCGGGCGGCGAACTTCATGCGCAGCCACCTGGAAACGCCGATGCCGAAGGCAGAGGCAGAAGCAGTAACCGAAGTAGAAGCAGTAACCGAAGCAGAAGCAGTAACTGAAGCAGAAGCAGTAACCGAAGCAGAGGCCGAAGCACCGCTGACCGGCGATGCGCTCTACAACAGCGACAAGGCGCCGGAGTCGATGCTCTACGATCTGCCGCGCGAGGTGGTGCCGGGGGTGTGGTCGGCGATCGGGGCGACGGCGCCGGGGACCTATGCCAATTCCGGGCATAACAACAACCTGTCGTTCGTGATTACCGATGACGGCGTGCTGGTGGTGAATGCCGGAGATAATTACCTGCTGGCGAAGGCCCTGCACGACGAGATCAAAAAGATCACCGACCAGCCGGTGAAGTACGTGGTGCTGGAGAACGGCCAGGGCCATGCCATGCTGGGTTCGAGTTACTGGCAGGCGCAGGGGGCGACGGTGATCGCGCATGCCGACGCGGCCCACGAGATCGAGGAACAGTCGTTCGCGCTGCTGCAGGAGACGCAGGGGCGTATCAAGGAGAAGGCGGAAGGGACACAGGTGGTGATGCCGGACGAGACCTTCGATGACTCGATGGTAATCGAGCTGGGCGGCGAGCGGATCGAACTGCTGCACCTGGGCCCGGCGCACAGTCCCGGTGATATCGTCGTCTGGCTGCCAGGGAAAAAACTGGTGATCTCCGGGGACATGGCCTTCCATCAGCGCATGCTGCCGCTGTTCGAGCATACCGATACCGCGGCCTGGATCGAGACCTGGGACAAGTTCGAGGCGCTGGGTGCCGAGGTGGTGATTCCGGGGCATGGCGAGCCGACCGACATGGCGACCGTGCGGAAGTACACGCGTGACTACCTGGTGTACCTGCGCGAAAAGGTCGGCGAGGTGCTCGACAACGGCGGCACGCTGCAGGATGCCTATAACGTGGACCAGTCGCCGTACCTGCATCTGCCGACCGCCGAGTTCCTCGCCAAGCGCAATGCGGGGCGGGTGTTTCAGAGCATGGAGTTTGAGTTCTAGCAGCAAGCTGTAGCGTGTAGCCCGGATGGAGCGTAGCGGAATCCGGGGATGGTGGATGTCCCCTGGTTTTACCCTCTCCCGGAGGGAGAGGGAATTAATGGGACAGTAGTGATATTGCTTCAAGACAGCATCGCGGTCAGTACCCAAAGAACGGGCATAAAAAGACCGCTCCTACACCATCTGGCAGCACCTGTATGAGCGCCGTCCCCCGGCGCGATTGCTTGAGGACCGCATCGCGGTCAGGAGACCGCTCCTACACGCACTGCATACATCTGTCGGAGAGCCCCGCTCGATGGGGAGGGTGGTGGGTAATTCCGTGATGGCCGTATGCAACCGGTGCGGCGATTAGTGATTATACTGTCAACTTTCAGACCAGGGGCGAGGCGGGTGCCGGCTACCGGCTACCGGCCAGGTCGCGCCAAAGAGAGGATGGATATGAGTCGTTTCACACACACTGTTCGTAACGGTTGCCTGTTGATACTGGTACTGCTGGCCGGGACTGCCGCGGCGGAACAAATCTACCGGTCAGTCGATGCACAGGGCAATGTCACCTTTTCCAGTACGCCGCCCGCGGATGCTGCCGCAGTCGAGGAAGTCAGCGTGCAGCCGGGACCATCGTCGGAGACACAGCGCGAGGCGCGCGAACGGATGCAGCGCCAGGAGGCGACAGCGAGTGAGATGGGCGAGGCGCGTGCCGATCGCGCCCAGCAGCAGAAGGAGGCAAGTCCGGCTGCTGCAGATGAAGTCGTACCTGAAGTGCCCGAAGACCAGTATTATGGCTACGATTACTACCGGAAACCGGTGCAGGAGCGGCCGGTGCAACTGCCGGAACGTCCGGTACAATTGCCGGTTCGCCCGGTACAGCCGCCGGCACGCCCGGTGCAGTTGCCGGCACGTCCCGTCCCTCGCTAGCCTTCAGACAGGGGTGGCCTGGGCTGGATGATCTGGGGACCAATGCAATGCGCGACCCGCTTTATTCCTGATGCGCAAGTTCGGCGTCGGGTTACTGATATTCATAACAGGCTGGGGCCTTGGCTGGTATGCGCACCATCTCCGGGGTACTGATCCGGGCCGGTCTGCGCAGTCCGTAAACCAGGTTCTACCGAACGCTGTTTCCCCTGAAAAAGCGGCCGCGGTCATCACGCCGGTTGTGACCGGCCATGCGGAGAGCATGGAAGGGTTGCTGGCGCGCAGTGCATTCGATGCAGTCCTGGAGCGCTATGAAGCATTGCAGGCCCAGGCTGACGAGGCGGCGGTGGCGGATGCGAGGAACCGGATCTTGTCTCACGCCCGCCAGCTTGTTGCAGAGAGTCAATTCAGCCTGGCAGAGCAGTTGTTGCAACGTTTCCTGGTTGCCACTTACCGGGATGTCGATGCACGGGTCCTGCTGGCGGAAGCGTATCTTGCCCGGGGTGATTCTCTGGCTGCGCTCGACCAGTTATACGAGGCCAGGGGTTATGCCTATCGACCGGACATGGTGCAGCGCATCACCGGGCGTATCCGGTCCATCGTGGCTGAACTGGCCCGGTCGCTGAAACGCAACGAAGATCAGGACGCGTTGCTGGCGTTATACCAGCACCTTACCCAGCTGGAACCGGACCATGCTCCCTGGTTCATCGGACTTGCGGAATCACAGCTTGCGCTTGACGATCCGGAGGCTGCCCGGCGTTCACTGCTGCTGGTATCGCAGGATCCTGATGTGGGTGTGCAGGCACAGACGAGGCTCGCGGAGCTGAATCTGGCGCTGGCCGAGATGCAGGATGCAGAACTCCAGGATGCCGTGGCAGATATTGTTGGCATCCCGTTACATCGCAGCGGAAATCATTTTTCTGTTGACGCAGTACCCGCCAATGGCAGGAGCATGCGGCTGCTCATCGATACGGGCGCGTCCCTGACGATTTTAACCCCGGAGGTGCTTGAGCAACACGGGATTCGCTACCGGGAAACCGGCAGAAGCGGTGTCTTCAATACCGCAAACGGCCAGGTCCGGGCGCCTGTTTACAAACTGGATTACCTCTCGGTAGGCGGGTGGCAGGTTCATCATCTCGAAATCGGTGTGCTGGATCTCGGTAGCAGGTCAGGTGTTGACGGCTTGCTGGGTATGAACTTTCTGAGCCACTTCCAGTTCTTTATTGACCAGAACGAGGCCTTGCTGCGCCTTTCTGCGAATTGAGCGGCATCCCCGGATGCAGCAAAGCGGAATCCGGGCTACGGGTTGATACAGTCCTGTAGGAGCGGCTTGCAGGCGCGAATCGCGGCTAAAAGCCGCTCCTACAGGAAGACTTATTGCAACGATCGGGTTAATCCAGTACCGGTGACATGCATTATACTAGCCCGGCGCACCTTTTTTAAGGAAGCCCTGATAAATCCATGAATGATGTCATTGCGAGCGAAGCGCGGCAATCTCGTAACCAGTGAATCAACTGCTTACAGATTGCTTCGTCACTTCGTTCCTCGCAATGACGGATTTATCAGAGCTTCCTTAACGCATACGGAGAAGCCCTTGTCACCCGCTGAAGATCAGAATAGCGAACCGCTGCCCTCGGCCCTGACGGCCGCGCATATCGTCTATGGCCTGCATGCAATTGCCATCGGGCTGGGTATCGTGGGGGCCTCCACCGTGATCGGCGGCTTTGTCGGGAGTGTGCCGTCGATCATTGCCGTCATTATCAACTACGTGAAACGCTCCGGTGCGCGCGGCAGTTGGGCGGAATCACACTATCGCTGGCAAATTCGTACATTCTGGTTTGCGCTATTGTGGCTGCTGATTGCCGTGCTCCTGATCGTGACCGTGCTCGGCGCACCGGTTGGACTGGGTATGCTGGTCGTATTGACCGTCTGGCTGATATACCGAATTGCGCGCGGCTGGCTGCGGCTGCTGGACAAGCAGCCAATGTACGTTTGATTGTAGCCCGGATGGAGCGAAGCGGAATCCGGGTATGACGAGAATGGCGTTTCTTTAAGGAGTCTCTGAGCAGGTCATGATTCGTCACCCCGGCGAAGGCCGGAACCCGGGAAAATCAAAAAGCTGGACCCCGGCCTTCGCCGGGGTGACGACTTGTTCAGGATTTCAATAAGCCCGAATAGTCATGAGTACAGTCATTCCCGCGAGGGCGGGACAAAAGCGCGAAGCGCGTTATGACCGGCCTTTATAGCGTGACAGGCATGCAGCGATGCGCTGCTCTATTGCCCCGGCAGCGTCGGCAGGCACCGCCCCGGTGGTCAGTGCAGTCTGCAGCAGATCCTCGGGTGAGTCCTGCGCCTCCAGCTCTTTTTTCATCGATGCGCTGAGCCGTTCGATCTGGTAGGCCATGCGTTCTGCCTGGCATTCCTGTGGTGATTCCAGCTCCAGCAGGACTTCCAGCCTGAGGCAGGCAGCCTGCTTTGCTGCGAGGTTCGCTGATAGTGTTGTGTCATCCGGTCGGCTGAGCGCCTGTGCGAAACGCTGATTCATTGTCGCGGTATTGGCGCCGGAAATCGCGGGCAGGGCAAGCCATTCGGCCTCAATGCTACCGGTATCCGGTGCGCTGCCGCCCAGGGTTGCCTGTTCCCACTGATGGCACAACGCGGCGCGACTGGCGAGGTTGTCCAGTTCGGCATCACGGGCGCGGGATTCCGCGGCCTTGAGTGCGCTGGAGAATTGCTTCTGTGCCGCGCGCCAGCTGTTGTCAAGGCTGCTTTCGTGTTTGCGCGGTATCCAGCCGATTTCCTGCCAGCGCTTCCGGGTGCGGGCGAGGGTTGCTGTATTGGCTAGCAGTTCCTCGTCCGCGGCGGCAGCGGCCTGGGCCAGTTCCTCGATCAGCGCCTGCTTTTGCTTCAGGTTTTCGTTGCGTTCGGCATCCTGCTCCTTGCGTTCGGCGTCACGCCTGCGGTAGGTGCTGTCGCAGGCCGCCTGAAAGCGTTTCCACAGCTTGTTTTCGAGATCGCGTTTACCCGTGACCGTGACCTTCCACTGCTTCTTGAGGGTCTCCAGCCGGTCAAGCGCATCGCGCAGATTGGCAACCTCACCCAGCGCCTCGATATCGGCGATGAGCTTCTCGCGGGTCTTTATTGAGCGTTCACGTTCACTGGACAGGTGTTCATCGAACTTTCCAAGCGCCTCGTCCAGTGCCCTTGCAATCGGCTTGCGGTGCTTGAAATCGACGTTGCCGATTTTGTAAAAATCGCGGCGGGTGTGGTTGATGAATTTATCGATCTCCCGCCAGTCCGGCTGGTCCCAGTCGGTTGCCGCGTAGCGTGCGTTCAGGCCGTCGATAACCGCCCGGCGTTGCGCGAGGTTTTCCTTGCGGCGCTGCTTGAGCTTTTCAAAATGCGCGATGCAAGGCTTGTAGGCTTCCTCGCAGGTGCGGTCGAATTCCTTCCAGAGGTCCTTGCCCGGGTGATCTCCGGATTTGTCCCAGGCATGCCATTGTTCGCGTGCCTGCTTGATCTGCCCGGCAAGTTTCTCGGGCGACAGGCCTGCGTCGGTCAGTTGTTTAACCTGTTCAATGAGGTCCTTTCTCGCCAGGGTGGTTCCCCAGTGGCGCCAGGATTCAAGCTTGCGCAGTTGCGGACGCACACGATTCAGGCGCTTGTCGATATCCTGCCAGCGCTGCTCGGAAAGCCCCGGGATATTGCCCATGATAGACATCAACTTGTGGTAGGCGCGTTCGGCCTGCTGCAGTTCATTGTCCTTGAGCGCGCTTTCCAGTTCGTCTGTCAGTGCGAGCGATTTCTCATAGTCCTGGTTGCGGCGCTCCACCTGTGCATGAATGCGCGCTCGCAGCGTTTCCAGTCCGGCATCGATTTCCGCATCCAGCCCGCCGTCATCAGCGGCCTGGTCTGCCGCTGGCTGGTCTGCCACGGACAGGTCGGCAACAGCCTGGTCTGCAACAGGCTGGTCTTCTGCAGGTTGGTCTTCCCCGGCGGCGGTCGTTACAGCGGTGCTGCGCAGGGCGTCGATGGCCTTGCGCACCTTTTTTGCACGGGTCTCGTCGATGCCGCTGGATATCTTCAGCAGGGCGTTGATCTCGTCGAGAATGGCCTGGCGATTTCCGAGGTTGACGCGTTTGGGTTGTTTGCTCATAGGTGTCTATGGTGTCAGGGAAGAATAGCGGCATCATCCCCGGATTCCGCGTTGCTCCATCCGGGCTACAACATTGTTATTTCAGGGTGATGGACTTCTCGTATTCTATAGTTTTCTTCGTGTAGATCAGGTTCAGCTCCCTGTCATAGCTAACCTTGACGGTGTACCTCTCGCCGTCGTGCTTCACCTTGAAGCTGTCCTTCATGTCATTCATCTGGTTTATGTTCAGTTGCTTGTCGATAATGTCCTGGATGCCCTTCACGCCGTTGAGGGGCGTTTTCGCATTTGCCTTTTCGATGTTGCTCAGGATGGTATCCACGGTGCTGGCCTCGATGTATTGCGGGAGGTATTGAATCCCGATGTAGGCGCCGAAGCCGATGATCGCCAGGATAATAACGGGAATAATCGCGGAACCGCCACGCTGTGCTCTTTGACTGATATTCATAGTAATTTGTGTCCTTTTTGGTGAGGCCGGGTCAGCGCAATAAGAAGGATAACAAAAGGCATGGTACGCGGGCTTTGCAGGGCCTTCAACACGTCATTGTCATGACGGATCCAGTAATGTGCCGCTACTCTCCGGGATACGACTAATCAAGTATTATCTCAATCCGGCAAGCCACCGGCCGCCCGGCCCGCAAGTTCACCCGATATCATCGGCCGGGATAGTGAACTTGCCTTCATTCTGAAATACACTATCTGCCCTCACGGGGTTTTGCCTGTCACACGATATCCAGAGAACCAGACTATGCCGGATTCAACCATCATCTACACCGAAACTGACGAAGCGCCAGCGTTGGCCACGTATTCATTATTTCCTGTTGTGCAGGCATTCAGCCGGGTAGCGGGTGTCAATGTGGAAACCCGCGATATTTCACTGGCGGGGCGGATTATTGCCAACTTCCCGGACAAGCTGACCGATGAGCAGAAGCTGGGTGATGCGCTGGAGGAACTGGGTGAACTGGCGAAGACACCCGAAGCAAATATTATCAAGCTGCCCAATATCAGTGCATCGATCCCGCAGTTGACGGCGGCCATCAAGGAGCTGCAGGCCCTGGGTTACGACATTCCCGACTACCCTGAAGAACCTGGCAACGCAGATGAAGCGACTGTCAAGGCACGTTATGCCCGGGTGCTGGGTAGTGCGGTTAACCCGGTGTTGCGTGAAGGCAACTCGGACCGTCGCGTGGCGGGGCCGGTTAAAGCGTATGCAAAAAAGCATCCGCACACGATGGGGGCATGGTCGCCTGATTCGAAATCACACGTGGCATCCATGTCGGACGGTGACTTTTATTCCAGTGAAAAATCGGCCGTGGTTGCGACGGCAGGCGCTTTGAAAATCACGCTGACTAGCGAATCCGGTGAGACCCAGGTGCTGAAAGAAGCCGTGCCCGTGCTGGGAGGTGAAGTGGTTGATGCGTCCGTGATGAACCGCAACAAGCTGTGTGCATTCTTTGAGGAAGCGATGCAGGATGCGAAAGCACAGGGCGTGTTGCTGTCATTGCATATGAAGGCAACCATGATGAAGGTTTCCGACCCGATTATCTTCGGCCATGCAGTGAACGTGTATTGCCGGTATGCGTTTGAAAAACACGCTGCGGTACTTGCAGAACTGGGTGTGGATACGCGCAATGGTCTGGGTGATGTGTACGCAAGGATTACCAGTCTGCCGGATGAGCAGCGTCATGAAATTGAAGCTGACCTGATGGAGGTTTATGAAACCCGCCCCGAACTGGCGATGGTGAACTCGGACAAGGGAATTACCAACCTGCATGTCCCCAGTGATGTGATTGTCGATGCCTCGATGCCGGCCATGATTCGTTCTTCCGGCCAGATGTGGGGACCGGATGGCGAGTTGCACGATACCAAGGCGATGATTCCTGATCGCAATTACGCCGGTATTTACCAGGCCGTGATCGATGACTGCAAGCAGCATGGCACGTTTGATGTCACCACCATGGGCAGTGTCAGCAATGTCGGCCTGATGGCGCAGAAGGCGGAAGAGTATGGCTCTCACGACAAGACCTTTGAAATAGCGGCGAACGGTGTGGTGCGGGTAACGGACGCGGCGGGCAACACCTTGCTGGAACACACGGTCGAGCAGGGCGATATCTGGCGCATGTGCCAGACCCGGGATATTCCGATCCGGGACTGGGTGAAGCTGGCGGTCACGCGGGCGCGCCTGACGGGCCAGCCTGCGGTTTTCTGGCTGGACAGCAACCGTGCCCACGATGCGAACCTGATTGAAAAGGTGAATACCTACCTGAAGGACCACGACACCACTGGCCTGGAGATACTTGTCAAATCCCCGGTCGAGGCCATTCAGTACACGCTGGAACGCGTGCGCGCCGGCAAGGACACGATCTCGGTGACCGGTAATGTGTTGCGTGATTACCTGACCGACCTGTTTCCGATACTGGAGCTGGGTACCAGTGCCAAGATGTTGTCCATCGTGCCCCTGCTGGCCGGTGGTGGTCTGTTCGAAACCGGTGCCGGGGGTTCCGCGCCGAAGCATGTACAGCAGTTGCAGCAGGAAAATCACCTGCGCTGGGACTCGCTGGGTGAATTCCTGGCACTGGCCGTTTCGCTCGAGGACCTGGCGCAAAAGACCGGCAACAGCAAGGCCGCGGTGCTGGCAGCTGCGCTGGATAAAGCCAATACCATGTTCCTGAACAACAACAAATCCCCGTCGCGCAAGGTGGGTGAGCTGGATACCCGCGGCAGTCACTTCTACCTGGCGTGGTACTGGGCGCAGGCCCTGGCAGAGCAGGATCGTGACGGGGATATACAGGCTGTATTCACGCCGATCGCGAAACGGCTCACTGATAATGAGGTAACCATTGTTGCCGAGCTGAATGCGGTACAGGGCAAGCCGGCAGACCTGGGCGGTTACTACCGTCCGGACAGGGCGCAGGTGTCAAAAATCATGCGTCCCAGTGCCGCCTTTAATGCAGTGATCGACAGCCTGTGATTTATTCGTCAGCAGTGTTGGTGCATATATGAAAATACTGGTGCGCAATTTGTCCCGGGAGACGTCGGAAGCGGAGCTGCTGGCGTTGTTTCAGGAATACGGAGACGTGCAGTACTGCAAGCTGGTAATGGACAAGGTGACCGGCAAAACCAAGGGTTTCGGCTTTGTTGAAATGCCGCGGCCGGGTGAGGCAAGGGCGGCCATCAAGGGCCTTAACTATCGGGAACTGGACGGCAGCAGGATCCGTGTGAAAAAAGCGGAAGAGCGCGAGGCGGGTGTCGATGAAAAGGGACCGGCGGCGCCGCGTTCGTGATTGGCCGCACTGAATCAGTGGGTAAAGTCATCGCATGACTAATCCCCAGCCCAACAATCCGCTGCATGGGTTGACGCTGGAGACGATTCTGACCCGCCTGGTGGAGCGCCATGGCTGGGATGAGCTGGGGCGGATCATCAATATTCAATGCTTCAAGCATGAGCCCGGCATCAAGTCGAGTCTGAAGTTCCTGCGCAAAACGCCCTGGGCGCGGGAGAAGGTGGAGGCCCTGTATCTGCGGAGCCAGCGCAAGACGGATTGAGCGGTGGATCCTTTGCCGGCGTGAATCGCGGTCAGTACCCAAAGAACGGGCATAAAAAGACCGCTCCTACAGGTGTTTCTATTGGTTGTAGGAGCGGTCTGCTGACCGCGATTCACCCTTATTCAATCGCACAACAGGCTGGAATGTCATGACGCCCTGGACTTTACTCGACAGCACCCGGGTCCCCGGCAATGGCGGGGAGTTGTCTCTCTACCAGCGGGGTGCTGAATTCTCGATCAAGATCGCGGGCCGCGGCGAACTGATGAACAGCCGTGCGCACGGCTCCGAGGACGCACTGGCCGAGCTGACCTGTGCCCGACTGGTGAACAGTGTGAATCCCCGGCTGCTTATCGGGGGTCTCGGCATGGGGTTTACCCTGGCCGCGGCGCTGCGGCATCTCGGTGACGATGCGCAAGTAGTCGTCGCCGAGCTGGTGCCGGGCGTGGTGGCCTGGAATCGTGGCGTGCTTGGAGAATCCGCCGGTTTTCCGCTGCAGGATGCGCGGGTGAGCGTGCGCGAGAAGGATGTTGCCCGCATCCTGGATGTCGAGACGCAGGCCTTCGATGCTATCCTGCTGGATGTGGATAACGGGCCGGAAGGGCTGACCCGCAAGGAGAACGACTGGCTCTATGGCGAGGACGGGCTGAACGCGGCCTGTGCGGCGCTGCGACCCGGGGGTGTGCTGGCAGTATGGTCGGCCGGTCCGGATCAGGCTTTTTTGCAGCGGTTGCGCAAGGTCGGGTTCGAGGTGGAGGAGGTGCGCGTGCATGCGCATGGGTCGAAGGGGGCGCGGTATGTCATCTGGTTCGCCAGGCGCGTGGATTAGTTTTGTTCCCGGATTCCGCGTTGCTCCATCCGGGCTACATTATTGTCAGTTAGTTGTCTCAATCATTCCGGAATGAAAAGGTAAGTTCGATGGCAAATTCATTTGGTGACCAGTTTCTCAAGGCGGGCCTGGTGAACAAGACCCAGCTCAGCAAGGTGCAGAAGTCGAAGAGCAAGCAGCAGAAACTGAAGAACAAGCAGAAGATCGAGGTGGTCGACGAGGCCGCGGAGGCCGCCCGGCAGGCGGCGGCGGAGAAGGTGGCGCGAGATCGCGAACTCAATCGCCGGCAAAAGGAAGAGGCCGAACGCAGGGCGGTCCTGGCACAGGTGCGCCAGCTGGTTGAAATGAACCGTGTTCCGCTGGACGATGGCGAGGTCGGTTACAACTTCCAGGATGGCACATCGATCCGAAAGCTATTCGTCACGGATGAGATCCACGACAGGCTCACGCGCGGTCTGCTTGCCATCGCCAGGTTTGATGACAGCTACGCGGTGATTCCGTCTGTGGTCGCCGAGAAAATCAATCTGCGCGACGAATCCTGCATCGTCAGCAATGCAACGACGCAGCGGGAGAGCGGGGAAGACGATCTCTACGCGGATTACAAGGTTCCCGATGATTTGATGTGGTAGGCCGGCGTGCAGGATGACATCGCGGTCAGCAGACCGCTCCTACATGTAATAGAGGCACCTGTAGGAGCGCCGCCCTTCGGCGCGATTGTTTGTGAGACGAATCGCGGTCAGCAGACCGCTCCTACATGTAATAGAGGCACCTGTAGGAGCGCCGCCCTTCGGTGCGATTGTTTGTGGGCCGAATCGCGGTCAGCAGACCGCTCCTACATGTAATAGAGGCACCTGTAGGAGCACCGTTCCTCGGCGCGATTGTTTGTGGGCCGAATCGCGGTCAGCAGACCGCTCCTACATGTAATAGAGGCACCTGTAGGAGCGCCGTTCCTCGGCGCGATTGTTTGTGGGCCGAATCGCGGTCAGCAGACCGCTCCTACATGTAATAGAGGCACCTGTAGGAGCGCCGTTCCTCGGCGCGATTGTTTGTGAGCCGAATCGCGGTCAGCAGACCGCTCCTGCATGTAATAGAGGCACCTGTAGGAGCGCCGTCCTTCGGTGCGATTGTTTGTGGGCCGAATCGCGGTCAGCAGACCGCTCCTACATGTAATAGAGGCACCTGTAGGAGCGCCGTCCTTCGGCGCGATTGTTTGTGGGCCGAATCGCGGTCAGCAGACCGCTCCTACATGTAATAGAGGCACCTGTAGGAGCGCCGCCCTTCGGCGCGATTGTTTGTGAGCCGAATCGCGGTCAGCAGACCGCTCCTACGATGGTCTGATTACAACAGCAAATCTGCCTCGATAGGATGCCAGTCGCTGGCGGCATCAATCAGGGACCTGGCGGTGAGTGCCGGCACGCCGTAGACGACAGCGTTGACGGCATGCTCCTTCCTGATCTTTTTCAGCAGCAGGTCGAAGTCGCCATCACCGGACAGCAATACGACGGTGTCCACGTTTTTTGCCGCTTCCATGACATCGAGTGTGATGCCGACGTCCCAGTCTCCCTTGGCTGAGCCGTCGCTGCGCTGGATATAGGGTTTCAGTTTCACGCTGAAGCCGATGTGCTTCAGGGCTTCCTGGAACTTGAGCTGCCTGTCGTCACCGCGATGCGTTGCGTAGGCGGTTGCGGAAACGATCTCGCCGGCTGAACCCAGCTGTTCCCAGAGTTTTCGATAGTTGAACTGGCGGCCATAGGCCTGGCGGGTGGTGTAGTAGATGTTCTGCACGTCGGCAAAAACAGCAATCCTGTTCACAGTGGGACCTGCCGGTGATTGACGGGATGCGCCACCTAGCGCAGTTTCCGCACCCTGAACTTGCGGCCCTTGATCTTGCCTTCCGTCAGGATCTTCAGGGCCTGTTTGGCGGCAGGGCGTTCCACGGCGACATACGCGAGGTTGTCGGCGATATCGATTTTCCCGATTTGCTTGCCCGGCAGGCTGGTATCGGCCGTCAGGGCGCCAAGGATGTCGCCGGCGCGAACCTTGTCCCTGCGGCCGCCGTTGATGCTCAGCGTCACCATCGGTGGACTCAGCCGGAAATTCTCGCGGGTTTTCAGTGAGCCGGTGCTGTCAATTCTGACGGGATGGCCCTGGAAGTTTTCTATCGCCTCGATCCTGAATTGTTCATAGGCCATGAACAGGCTCAAGGCCAGCCCTGCATTGCCGGCCCGGCCCGTGCGCCCGATACGGTGAATATGAATTTCCGGGTCCGGTGACAGGTCGAAGTTGATGACGGCCTGCAGGTCCTTGATGTCGAGTCCGCGCGCAGCGACATCCGTGGCGATCAGGATTGAACTGCTCTTGTTGGAAAATTGCACCAGTACCTGGTCGCGGTCTTTCTGGTCCAGGTCGCCGTGCAGGGCCAGCGCGTGAAAACCCTGCTGCCAGAGTTCGTCCGCCAGTTCCTGGCACTGGTTTTTGGTATTGCAGAACACCAGGCTCGATTCGGGGCGGTAATGCTGCAGCAGGGAAACCAGGGTTCTGGTTCTTTCACCCTTTTGTATTTCATAGAAGACCTGCTCTATCTGCTTGCTGTCATGCAGGCTTTCCACGCGGACATCAACGGGATCGTGCTGGATGGCGTCGCTGACAGCCTTGATGGCTTCCGGGTAGGTCGCCGAGAACAGCAGGGTCTGTCTGTGCCGCGGCGCCATGTCAATGATGCGCATGATGTCTTCGTGGAAACCCATGTCCAGCATGCGGTCGGCCTCGTCCAGCACCAGCATTTTCAGGCCGTCCAGCTGCAAGGTGCCTTTTTCCAGGTGCTTCAATATCCGCCCCGGTGTCCCCACCACGACATGCGGGTTGCGTTCCAGCGAGGCCAGTTGCGCAGCCATCGGCTTGCCGCCGCACAGGGTGAGGGTATTGATGTTGGGTATCGCACGCGCCAGCAGGCGAATCTCCCTGCTGACCTGGTCGGCCAGTTCGCGCGTCGGGCAAAGCACCAGTGCCTGTGTGCGGTAGGTGCGGGCCTCGATCTTGTGCAGCAGGCCAATTGCAAATGCCGCCGTTTTGCCGCTGCCTGTTTTTGCCTGGGCCAGCAAATCCCTGCCATCCAGGATGGCGGGCAGGCCCTGGGCCTGGATCGGGGTCATGGCGTGATATTCCAGCGACTGGATATTGGCCAGGACCTCGGGCGTCAAGGGCAGGGATGAGAAAGCAGTAGTGGTCACAATAGAGATAGCTGGTTGGCGGCCTGAAGCAAAGCCCGCGCATCATAGCAGGTTGCCGCCGCGCGGTTCGAAGTAAATGGGGCAGGGCCGAGTGCAGGCCTGATTTGGTCTGGGTGGTATCGCGGCCAAGCGGCCGCTCCTACATGCAATAGTTGCACCTGTAGGAGCGCCGCCCTTCGGCGCGATTGTTGGAGGTGTTGCAGCTAGCCGAACGCTACACGTTAGAGAAACACACGTATTGTGTGCCGTTCAGCCGACCGCACCGTCGAAGCGCTTGCCCTTCGGGATAAAGACCACGTTGACGCTCAGGTCGTGGGAACTGTAGATGGTCGTGCGCAGCAGCAGGCCCTGGCCCTTGACCACGGCCTGTTCGGTCATGGTGCGGATCTTGGTGGTGTCGTCGTAATTGTCTTCGATTTCTTCGTAGTTGAGCTTCATGGATTATCTCCGGTTAAAAAATCTGGCATTTTGAAAACTAGCTCATCACCGGCAGCTTGCAAGGTGGTGTGAAGAGTTTATGCCCTTGAGCATTTTTCTGCACGGTAGAATTATCTTGTGGCAGAACATGATCCAGACAGAGATGTAATGTCTGGAGATCGCGCCGGAGGGCGGCGCTCCTACACTACAGGTGCCAGTAGTGAGTGTAGGAGCGGTCATCTGACCGCGATGCGGTCCCTGAGAAATCTCGCCGAAGCACACGCGGATTTCAGTCAGCCCGGGCGAGCCGGGTTGTCGTATTGCGCTCCAGCTCCAGCTCGGCGATCACTCCCCGATGATCGGACAGGCTGTCCGGCAGCACCGCGTAGGAGCGGAATGCAATCCCCTTCGAGACCAGTATCCAGTCGAGGCGCGCACCGAATGCGGGAAAGGTTTCCATGTCCGTTGCTTCCGGGCGATACGCGCTGAGTCCCAGTGTCTCGCTGATGTGGCGTACAGTGGAATTTTCCTGCCAGCCACTGTTGAGGTCGCCCATGAGGATCACGGGCCGCTGCCTGTGCTGCAGGGTTGCAATCAGTTCCGCTGCCTGTTGCTTGCGGGTTGCCGCGCTGGCGTAGTCGAGGTGGATGGATACCACGTCGACCTCGATATCGGCATTGCCCGGCCAGCTGACGGTCGAGACGACAAAGCCCTTGGGTACGGCTGAAAGTCCGGGATCGAAGGTGATGGCCTGCGGGTCCCTGAGGTCAAGCCTGGCTATCAGGGCCGTGCCGTAGGCCAGTCCCATCGCGTCCACGTGCAGGCCATGTACGGACTGGCTGTAGGCGGCGTTGTCCGCAATGTGGTCGATGTGGTTGAAGTTGCCGCTCCAGAAGGAAGGGGCGTCGGCTTCCTGCAGGGCGACCACGTGGGCGCCGCTGTCCCGCAGCAGGGCTGCAATGTTGTCGAGGTTGGCCAGGGTTGTGTCGGAGTGCTGCAGCAGCTGGTGGAAACTTTTGCCGCGGCCGTGCGCGATGTTGAACGTCATGATCCTGAGGCGGCCGTCATGCGTTTCCTTCGTCCGGGTGATCCGCTCGCCAGCGGCGGGGTAGGACTGGATAGCGGGCGTGGCGTTGAGGTTGGGTGTTGCGCAGCCCTGCAGGCCGATGCCGGGCAGCAGCAGGAGCAGAGCCAGAAACCGTGTGCACTTGCGCAGGCGCGTCACCGGGTGCGTACCTGCGAGGCGGCCAGTTCGGCCCTGAGCCAGTCGCTGGTCCGGCGTTCGCGGCCCTCCCGGTCAATCACCAGGTAGGGCTTTCCACTCAGCAGGCTCTGTGTCGCGCACAGCTCGATGAAGTCTTCCGCTGTTTCGATGTCGTCGCGGAAATGCCGGTATTTCTTTTCCATGTGTCCGGCGGCCTCCGCCGGGGTGTACTCGCTGGCATTGCGCACGAAGACCAGGTCAGCTCCGGAAACATAGGTAATCAGGTGCCGGATGGTCTGCTCGACCTGCCCGGATGGTTGGCTCCTGGCCGGGCCTGCGGCCAGCAGAGCGAACATCACCAGTGCGATGCCGGCTGTTGCGGCGAGGTGTTGGTTCGGGGATTGCATTGGTCTCTGTGGAGGTGTGCCTGGCGCGTAGACGATCGCTAGTATATGGGGGCTGGGGGCGGCCGTTGCAAGCTCTTTTTATGCTATGCCCGGTGGCGGGGCGGGTTGTGCCCCTGTATCACCCTTATTGCGGGGTCGTGTCGCCGAGCAGGGTGTGGCCGCGGATCTGCGTTATGACCGGCCTGCCGTCTTCCAGTTCGTAGGTGGCGTATTCGCGGAATTTGCTGGTCATTTCCTTGCCGTCCTGGATGACATACTCGGTCAGGGTCGAGTATGACAGTCCGCTCAGGCCGTCAGGCATCACGTGAATCTCGGTGTCGGCGCGTTCATAGTCGTATTTCTCGATGGTTTTCCAGCCAGCGTCGATCAGCGCCAGGTACTCCTGCTTGTTGATTTTTACCTTCGCCATCCATTTGTCGTGGGGGAACTCGATTGTTTTTTCGAACGTGTCGCCCAGGTGCGTTCCGATGCCCGCCGTGTCGCGGTTTGTCGCCGCGGTGTCGGTCGTATCGATAACCTGCTGTATCTGTTCGACGGTAATCCGGTCTGCCGCATGACACGGGACCGCCAGTAAAACGCATATCAGCGTAGCGGTTAATCTTCTGCTCATGGCGTTATCTCCCGTGCCGGTGTCTGTGTTATCCGTGTTGAACATCATGTTAGCAAAATTCCGGGGAATGCATCTGCCACTATTCCGGTAGCAGCCGCAAAAGGGTATGGAGCATGCGGGGGGCTGCAAAATACCGGTATTCAGCGTGTGATCCCGGTCGCAGCACATTTCCGGTGGCTCGCTAGAATTGTCTCTGGTTGTAATGTGTGTCACGAAACAGGGGCTTGGCGAGGTTCTCTCATGTCTGATTACGATTGGCAGCATTCAATCCTGGAGGGCATCGGTACGCGTATAGAGGTTCTGGCGGAACTCTACCCGCGGCTTTACCTGTTGCTCATGGTGGTTTTCGCGCTGCTTGGTTACGCCTGTCTGCTGCTGTTTCCGTTGCTGGCACTGGCCGGCGTGGCAGGCACGTACCAGGCCCTTGTCGCTGCCCCGGGGGTGGCCTGGCTGCCACTGTTCACGTGGCTGCTGGTGACCGGTTACTGCGGACTGGTCAGTTACCGGCTGTTTCAGTTCAGACCCTCCCTTCCCGCGGGTGTTGTACTCGAGCAGCGGCAGGCGCCGGCGCTGTTCCAGCTGGTGGAAGACACGCGCGCACACTATGCCTGTCCCGGAATAGATCGCATCGTGATTACGGGCGAGTATCAGCTCGATGTCATTAACACACCCGTTTCGGCATTGCCGATCTGGTCGACCCGTTCACTGCTTGTTGGCCTGCCGCTGTTGCAGTGCCTGTCCATGACACGGTTTCAATGCGCGCTCGCGCGCCGCCTGGGCCAGCACTCCAGGCGCAGCAACCGGCTGCTGAACTGGCTGTACACGCTGCGGTCAACCTGGCCCCGGTACCGGGACCGGGGCCCGGCTGTCTGGACTGATCGTGCTTATCTGCCGGCGCGCGCGGTGTTTTCCATCTACGCTTCTCTCTACACGGTGCTCGGCACGGTAGCGGCACGCCTGGACGAGTTGCAGGCCGACAGTTATGCCATGGAACTGTTCAGCGACGAGGATGTTCTGGATGCAATTACAACCGACGCGGTATACCGGCTGTTTCTCCGGGAAAGGTACTGGCCGACAATCAGGAAGCTGCGCGAACAGGATGCGGCAGCTGTCACGAATGCCCATGCGCGCATGGCGACAGTACTGCATGCCGGACTGCGGGCCGGCAATATTGCCCGGTGGATCGAACAGGCCATGTCGGCAGAACAGCAATGGGATGATCCCTGGCCCTTACTGTTGCGGCGCCTCGAGAATATCGGTCATGCCCGGGCCTGCATGAACACAGGCAAGGTCGAACCGGCTGCCGAGGGTTATCTCGCCATATCCAGGCCGGAACTCGAGGCAGCGCTTGCAGACCTGCCACCTCCGCAAAGACCGCAAGGTCAGCCGTGGTCTGCAAGACTGATCGGCCTGCGACAAACAGTGCAAACCGCAACACATGGTCTGCTGCGCCGGCTGAAAAACATGTCATCTCCTGGTGGACCTATGGATCGCGGCATCCATTCGTAAGGTAGGCTTCGGCCTACATGCTGCTTTAACCTGTAGGAGCGCCGGCCTTCGGCGCGATTGATAAAAAACCCCATCGCGGTCAGGCGACCGCTCCTACACCCACTAGATGCACCTGTAGGAGCACCCTAAAGGGCATAAATACCCCAGTGGGCATAAACGGCTTGTAGCCGCGATTCGCGCCTGGAAGGTGCTCCTACAGAAAGATTTATACAATGATTGGATAAATCCGGGTCAGACGACGGTGATTCTTTGCGGATGTCATTGGGTATGTCCGGTTGGAATCCCGTTCAGGCGACCTCGATTGCGAACTGCTTCCTGAAAGTGTTGTGCAGTTCCAGACGTGCCGCCGGCGAGTCGCTGGCGTACAGCAGGTGGCCGGTATCCTGGCCGACGCCCGTGCGCGGTCTGATGTGGTCGCCCGGTTCGATTTTCAGGCGGAACTCGCGCATTGCGGGATGTTCCCGCAGCAGGGCTGCTCCCGTGATGGCGGTGACCCGTCCGGCGCCGGGATGCAGGACCTCGACGGCGGTGTATGCCGCCGGGCTGGCCGGGAAGTCGAACGGTTCATCCAGTTCCATGGCGACAAACGCCTCCCAGGCGTCGAAGTTCCAGGCGTACCGGAGTGCGTTCATGATGTAGCCGCCGGGCGGGCGCAGGGCGATTTCCCCGAACAGCAGGCCTTTCTGTGTCAGGTAGACCTCGAGGTGGGTGATGCCCCACCTGATCTTCAGCGCCTCGATGACGCGCTGATTGAGTGACTGGATGGCGGCGGTCAGTGTCGCGTCGAATGCCGCGGGAACGAAGTTGACCCGCCCCTTTTCGTGGTACCCGGTGATGTTCGTGAACAGGATCCTGCCGTTGTTAATGAAGGATTCGATGCTGGCCTCGGGTGCCGGGACATATTTTTCCAGGATGTTTCTGTTGCCGTGCTGCAGTACCAGGTCGCTCTCCCGGTGGATGAACTGCAGCGTCTTCCCGCCCGACGCCTTGCGACTCTTCTTGACCACCGGGCAGCCGAGTTCCGCGAATACCGCGGCCGCATCGGTTGCGGCAGACTCCGCCAGGAACTTCGTCATCGGCACGCCGAAATCGCACAGGTATTCCTTCATCGCCAGCTTGTCCCTGCAGCGCAGCGCCGTGGTGGTCTCGGAGCGGCGTGCGCCCGGCAGTCGCCGGGCCAGGGCCGCCGGGTAGATGCCCGCCTCGGTGCCGGCGATGACATGGGTAAAACAGCTGTCGGCAAACTCCTCGCGGACGGTCTGCCTGATCCTGTCGGTGGATTTCCAGAGCGGGGCCGTGACCAGTTTTTCCGCGTCCGGCCAGCGGGATGCCTGTTTGTTCTGCCAGATGGAAAAGGGAATCTGCCGCCTGCGCAGCACGTCGACAAGGCCCCGGCGGGGACCGATGAGCAGTACGCGATACTCGTTCAATCCGGTGCTTCCTGTCAGCCGTTGGACAGATTCGGGAAGACTACAATCAATTACGGCAGGGTGACAGCGTGGTAGCGGAATGGACGGCATGACTGCCATCGCCGGGCAGTTCCCTGGCTACATGCAACATTTAATATATTAGAAAACTCTGATATACTGCGGGTCCTTTTTGCAGTTCAACTCCCGCAGGTTATCAATGTTCCAGCTTGGTTGCGCCAGCCGCGTATGCTTTAAAAACGAGATATTGTCGGGTCTGACCGTGGCCCTGGCACTGGTGCCAGAGGCCGTGGCCTTTGCCTTTGTGGCCGGTGTCGATCCCCTGGTCGGACTCTATGCTGCCTTCATGGTGGGCCTGCTGGCGGCCATTTTTGGCGGTCGTCCGGGCATGATTTCCGGCGCAACGGGCGCGATGGCGGTGGTGATGGTGGCCCTGGTCGCCGGGCATGGTGTGGAGTACCTGTTTGCTGCCGTGGTGCTGACGGGGCTGTTCCAGATGGGTGCCGGTTTGTTACGGCTGGGGAAGTTTATCCGCATCGTGCCGCACCCGGTGATGCTGGGTTTTGTCAACGGCCTGGCGATTGTGATCTTCCTCGCACAGCTGCAACATTTTCAGGTCACATCGGCTGAAGGCATACGGGAATGGATGACGGGTGAGCCCCTGATGATTTTTGCAGGGTTGATTATGCTCACCATGTTCATTATTCATTTTTTGCCTAAATTGACAGGTGCTGTCCCGGCGGCGCTGGTGGCGATTATCACGGTAAGCCTGCTGGCGCTTGGCCTGGACCTGGATACGGTTACCGTGGGTGATCTTGCAAGTATCAAGGGGGGGCTGCCGACTTTTCATATTCCTGCGGTGCCGTTTAATTTCGAAACCCTGATGATCATCCTGCCGTATTCATTCATCCTCGCGGCTGTCGGCCTGATTGAATCCTTGCTGACACTGAGTCTCATTGATGAAGTGACCAATACCCGTGGACGTGGCAACCGTGAGTGTATGGGGCAGGGTATTGCCAACACGGTGACCGGTTTGTTTGGTGGCATGGGTGGTTGTGCCATGATCGGTCAGAGCATGATTAACGTGAACTCCGGGGGGCGCCAGCGCTTGTCCGGTGTCTCTGCGGCCCTGTTCCTGCTGATGTTTATCCTGTTCGCCTCCCCCCTGATCGAGCGCATACCCATGGCGGCGCTGGTGGGTGTGATGTTTGTTGTTGTGGTTGCCACCTTTGAATGGTCGAGCATGCGGATTATGGGCAAGATACCGGTGTCGGATGCCTTTATCCTGGTGCTGGTTTCAGCGGTGACCGTCTTTACGGACCTGGCGATTGCGGTGGTAGTGGGCGTGATCGTCTCGGCGCTGGTCTTCGCCTGGGAGCATGCCAAGCATATCAATGTCACAACCTATGATGACAAGCAGGGGGCAAGGGTGCATGAACTCAATGGTCCCCTGTTTTTTGGCTCGGTGAAAAACTTCCTGGAACTGTTTAGTCCCGAAGAAGATCCGGATGATGTGGTCATCGAATTTCAAAACTCGCGGGTCGCGGACCACTCGGCGATCGAGGCTATCGATACTCTTGCGGAAAGATATATCAGGGCAGGCAAGACATTACATCTGCGGCACTTGAGTGAAGAGTGTCGCCAGTTGCTAAGGAAGGCCGGGGACCTGGTGGAAGTGAATGTTATGGAAGACCCGCGCTACCATGTGGCGGATGACCAGATGGCTTAAACCCGGGGTGCGGAATGACCGGGTCATCCTTAGCCAAGCCCTTGAATATTTTACGGCACAGCCCCATTTATTCAATAACTTGCCGGCTTGTTCACCCGGGCATTCCGCCGCCGGCGGGGGTGTGGCGCGGCAGGCGTGTTAAACTCCCCCTGCATGAAAAGCTTTTCCAGGACATGACCACGTAACCGTGACAGATGTGTCCACACCACAATAATCATTACAGACGAGAACACCATGATTGAAACCCTCCTGAATTTCCTCGGTACCGGCGGCATGACCCAACTCTCGACCGGCGAGTTGCTGCTGACGGGCCTGTTGCTCACCCAGATCACGATCTTCGGCGTCACCATCTACCTGCACCGCCACCAGGCGCACCGCGCGCTGGACCTGCATCCCGTCATTGCCCACTTTTTCCGTTTCTGGCTGTGGATGACGACCGGCATGGTGACCCGGGAGTGGGTCGCCATACACCGCAAGCACCACGCGAAATGTGAAACCGCGGAAGACCCGCACAGTCCCCAGGTGCTGGGGCTTCGCAAGGTGATGTGGCAGGGAGCCGAGCTCTACCAGCAGGAGGCGGACAACCGCAGCACCCTGGAACGCTATGGCCACCTGACGCCGGATGACTGGCTGGAGCGCAACGTCTACACGCGTTTCCCGTGGATCGGCATCAGCCTCATGCTGCTGCTCGATATCGTCCTGTTCGGCATGCCCGGGCTGGTGTTGTGGGCGGTGCAGATGGCGTGGATCCCGTTCTGGGCGGCCGGCGTCATCAATGGCGTGGGCCACTTCTGGGGCTACCGCAATTACGAGAGCGCGGATGCCGCACGCAATATCTCGCCGTGGGGCCTGATCATCGGCGGTGAAGAACTGCATTCCAACCACCATGCCTTTCCGACCTCGGCGCGCTTTTCCAGCAAGTGGTGGGAGTTTGACCTGGGCTGGAGCGTTATCCGCCTGCTGAGCCTGCTGCGGCTGGCGAAGGTCAAGCGGCTCGCGCCCCGGCCGGCGCTGATCCTGGAGCGCAAGGAAAACATTGACCTGGAAACCGTGCGCGCCGTGCTGCGGAATCGCATGTACGTCATGGCCAGCTATGCGCGCGATGTGATTTATCCGGTGCTGCGCCAGCAACGCCGCGAGTGCGATGCCTCCTGCAAACAGGTGCTGCGGCGTGCGCGCGGTCTGCTGGTGCGGGATACCTCGCTGATCAATGAGCGTGCCCGCGCGCGGCTGGACCAGATCCTGGCCCGCTTCCATGACCTGAAGACTGTCTACCAGTATCGCCAGCAGCTGCAGTCGGTCTGGACCAGCAAGGTCACCAGCCAGGAGATGCTGCTCAAGGCGCTGCAGGAGTGGTGCCAGCAGGCCGAGGCAACGGGGATTGCCGCCCTGCAGGAATTTTCCCGGCGCCTGCGCGGCTACAGCCTGCAGCCTGCCTGATGGGACGAGCAACGCCCTTTGGCGCGATTACCTCAAGACCTATCGCGGTCAGGCGACCGCTCCTACCCTGCCAGTAGCACTTGTAGGAGCGCCGTCCTTCGGCGCGATTGTTCAGAAAGGTATCGCGGTCAGGTGACCGCTCCTACAATCACCAGACGCACCTGTAGGATCATTTTGATCAGCAGACTGCCTGCTGGAGACCTGATATGTACCCGGACAACCCGGTTCCGTTGACCCAGCCCGAGTTGTTGCGGCTGGAGCGTTTCCTGCGGTCGAGTGAGAGCGGTGAAGGCGCCATGACGCTGAGCCATGCGCATGGCTTCCTGACCGCGATCGTGAGCGGGCCGGAGAGCTTCGAGACAAGCGAGTGGATCCGGCTGATTTTCGACGAGCCGGTGTTCAGTGATTCCAGCCAGGTGCAGGACATCCTCGGCCTCATCGTGCGGCTGCATGCCAGTATCGAAGCGGCCCTGCCGGTATCCGGCCGGTTCCTGCCCATTTTTGAATATGAGAATCCCGGCGGCACGGGCACGACGTATCGTTCCGAGCAATGGTGTCGGGGTTACATTTCCGCCATGGCGCTGTGGTCAGCACCGTTGACGCGGACGCTGCAGTACACCCTGGAACCGTTGTTCCTGATCGCCAGCCCGCAGAGCGAGGCGCAGCGTGAGTTGCAGGAGGCGCATTACCAGGAGCTGTGCGCGCTGCTGCCGCCCATGGCCGAGGCGGTGTACCGGCACTGGCACGGCGGCGCCATGCGGGACGCCACGCCTTAATTACTGCAATAGACGTAAAATTGGCGGGCATCCGCACGGCAACCTTTGCCAGATTGATGTCGTGGTGCAGGAAATGGTCTAGAATTCAGCGGTAAGCAGTAAAAACCAGAAAGAATGCGGCTGCTACCCGCTGTGTATACGGGTTGCTGCCGGGGGGAAATAGCCATGTTCGGGAAACTGCTTGATTGGCTGAAGATTCCTGTCGCAAGTGTGCCCGATGAAATCGCCGTCTGCGAGTTTGAGTGTGGCGAGCAGGAATGCCGGCTGCAGGACTGGGAAAATTGCGAACGGCGTCTGCATGGGTGTAGTTCACTAGGCAGGCAACAGAGCCAATAGTCTTGCTGGTGGTGCGATGAGCGCCATCCGTTGATGCGTCCCTGGGCTGCGTTTCAGGTGCGTGATCCCCGGGTTTATTCGCTTCGCCCACCCTTCGGGTCGGGTGTTCAACGCGTCTTGCGCTTTTGTCTGTCCTGCGGACCGGCATCCGGGCTGCTTTGGAACTGTCAACAATAAATTAAATCTCGATAGCCTGGCTGTATGCAAACGGATCCGGAAAAATTACTGCGCAAGCACCGCCAGCTGGTCCACTCCGACAGGCTCAGGGTGACATCGCACGTGCAACGGGACAGCGGTGACTGGATTGTCAACACGCTCATGGTCGCCGGCTGCAGCGCGCCATTCAGATTCAAGCGCAAGCAGGCCTACAGGAATCTCAACGGCCAGTACGTCAATCTGACCTATTATCCCGGCGTTGAATCCGTGGGCGGCATGGAATTCGAGGTCATGAACGTGGTCCGCATCCGGGTGGCCTGAAAACAGCCGGGGAATTATCGATATGCAGCAGGGCAGTGCAATCCGGCCTGATCGATTACAGGCAGTGTTCGATTATCACGAGGCAACCAAGCACCGCTTCGAGGCCTTTGCCAGCGGGCCCGGCTTTCTCGACTGGGCAACCCAGCCGGACCCGTTCCGCCGCTACCCAGGGGCGCGGCTGATTCGGCTGGAAACCGTCGCAGTGACGGACGAGCCTCGCTATGACGCGATCTTTTCACCGGCGTCGCTGCCGGCCATGGCCCCCGTGAATCATCACACCATTTCGCAGCTGTTTTACGACAGCCTCGCACTGTCCGCCTGGAAGCGTCTCGGTGAGACACGCTGGGCGTTGCGGGTGAATGCTTCCAGCGGCAACCTGCATCCCACCGAAGGCTACCTGGTGTGCGGGCCGGTCGAGGGGCTGTGCGAGCGGCCCATGGTCTGCCACTACGCCGCGAAGGAACATGGCCTGGAAGTGCGGGCCGAATTTGATCCCGTACTGTGGAACACGCTGTGTGCCGGCTTTCCCGCCGGCACGTTTTTCATCGGGTTGACATCCATACACTGGCGCGAGGCCTGGAAGTACGGCCTGCGGGCCTACCGTTATTGCATGCATGATGCGGGGCACGCGCTGGGTGCGCTGGGTATTGCCGCCGCCGGACTGGGCTGGCGGATGCGCCTGCTCGATGAGCCCGGGACGGATGAGCTGGCCTCGCTGCTGGGGACGTCTCAACCACACGCAGCCGAGGCGGAAGAGCCGGACATGCTGCTGGCCTGTGTGCCGGCGCAACAGGCTGGTGAACTGCCGGGATTGCCTGCCGCTGTACTGCAGTCCTTCGAGTCGCTGGCCTGGCAGGGGAGTCCCAACCCGTTGAGTCCATCGCACGTGGAGTGGGGCATCGAGGCATTCGCGGCCCGGCTGCGCAAGCCGCGTGGCGCGATCGCGTACGAACAATTCACCAGTCCGCCGCAGTCCTGTGTGACCTCCTCACGTTCGCAGGCGCTGCGCCGGATTATCCGCCAGCGGCGCAGTGCCGTGGCCATGGACGGGCAGACAAGCCTGCCGCGCGACGACTTCTACCGCATGCTGGGGCGGACCCTGGCCGTGCCCGGGGCGGTGCCGTTTGCTACGTTGCCGTGGAAATCCTGCCTGCACCTGGTGCTGCTGGTGCACCGGGTGGACGATCTCCCCCGGGGCCTGTACCTGCTGGTGCGCGATCCGGCGCAGACGGCGGCGCTGCAGCAGGCGCTCACGCAGGCGGATCCGTGGCGCAAGCCGCCGGGCTGCCCGGATTCGCTGCCGCTGTATTGCCTGATCGAGACGGATGCCCGGGCCGCGGCGAGGGAGATTTCCTGCCAGCAGGACATCGCCAGCGACGGCTGTTTCAGTGTGGCGATGCTGGCCCGGTTCAGCGAGCCTCTCGAACGTTACGGCCCCTGGTTTTATCCGCGCCTCTACTGGGAGGCCGGCATGATAGGACAGTTGCTGTACCTGGAAGCCGAGGCGGCCGGCATCCGCAGCACCGGCATCGGCTGCTTCTTTGACGACCCCATGCACGAGGTGCTCGGTATCGAGGGCCGCACCTTCCAGGACCTGTACCACTTCACGGTGGGCGGCCCGGTGGAGGATGCCCGGTTGACCACCCTGCCGGCCTACGAATGAAAAATGCTTGCACTGGCGCGGTGTCCATTTCAGGTAACATCAAGCGCCGTCTCTCTCATTGACTGGAATCTTCATGACCGAGCCATCAACACCTGTCACACCGACCGCGATCAAGCTGCACAGGAAGTCGCGCCTGCTGGAAATTGCCTTCTCGGATGACGAAGCGTTTCCTGTTGCCATGCGAGTACCTGCGCGTGCTTGCGCCCGCCGCCGGTCTGGACGAGGCAGAACCCGTTCATGGCAAGCGCCGGGTCGAGATCACGCACATCGAGCCGCAAGGCACCGCGGCGCTGCAGCTGGACTTTGACGACGGGTTTTCCTGCAGTTATGCGTGGGAGGAGCTACATACACTGGGTGTGAATTACGACCGCAGCTGGGCGGGCTACTTGCAGCTGCTGCAGGATCATGGCCTGGACCGGGGCGCAGGCGGCGCTGTTGGCAAGGCCCGCATCAAGCTGCTGTACTTCATCCAGCTGGCAAAACTGGCCGGCCGGGATGAGGAAGAAGTCGAACTGCCGGACGCCGTGACGCATGTCGAATCCCTGCTGGCATGGCTCGGCAGCAGAAAGCCGGGCTGGCAGGAGTCCTTTGCGCCCGGCAAGGTGCAGGTCACCGTGAACCGGCATTTTGCAGAGCCCTACACCCTGGTCGAGGACGGGGACGAAGTGGCGATCGTGCCGCGCTCGATGCAGGACTGACAGGGTTCCTGTCCTTCAGCATAATCGCGCCTGCAAGGCGTTTATGCCCACTGGGGTACTCCTACAGGTGCTGCTCGTGGGGTAGGAGCGGTCTTCAAGCAATCGCGCCGAAGGTCGGCGCTCCTACAGGTGCTGCTCGTGGGGTAGGAGCGGTCTTCAAGCAATCGCGCCGAAGGTCGGCGTATCCGTTGCTCCTACAGGTGCTGCTAGTGGGGTAGGAGCGGTCTTCAAGCAATCGCGCCGAAGGTCGGCGCTCCTACAGGTGCTGCTCGATGGGGTAGGAGCGGTCTTCAAGCAATCGCGCCGAAGGTCGGCGCTCCTACAGGTGCTGCTCGGTGGGGTAGGAGCGGTCTTCAAGCAATCGCGCCGAAGGTCGGCGTTTATGCCCAGGGGGCGCTCCTACAGGTGCTGCTAGTGGGGTAGGAGCGGTCTTCTGACCGCGATGCTTGCCTCAAACATGTGTGAGGGACCAATCCCCTGTCTCCGCAACCACCAATTTTTGGTTTACCCTCCGCTGCTTGTCGAGCCTTCAGTAATAAAAACCACAATATCATAAGGTTATAAGCTGCTCCGGGACTCCTGGCGGCTGGCGGCGAAAATGTGTGAAACGCGACGGAAGGCATTACAATGTCGCGAAATCAGACGTTTTATGAAGCCATGAAGATTCCAGTCAGCGAACTGATCGTTAAATACATGGAAAGGCTCGGTATCGAGTATGCCTTCGGTATGCCCGGTGCCCATATCCAGCCGGTGTACGACAGCCTGTACCATTCCAGTGTGAAGACCGTGCTTGCCAAGCATGAGCAGGGCGCGGCATTCATGGCGTGCGGCTGTACCCGCGCCTCGGGGAGGATATCCGCC
>CAVPAE010000008.1:0-89922 GCA_963701455.1 uncultured Gammaproteobacteria bacterium | reverse complement strand
CTATGCCTTCTCTTCCATTGCGCGCAATGCGGTCTCGGATACGAGCGTTTCACGCACCTCCTACAGCCGCCGTTCGAGCCGCGCGCGATCATGGCGGATTCGATACAGCGATCGACCTGCTCGGCAATCCACAGCAGCTGTTCGTCGAGTGCTAGTATGTGGCTGCGCCTTATCGTCAGACTGCCGATGGTATCAAGGGCGCCGAGCATGCGCGCCAGTATGGCAACATTCACTTCGGCGCTACCCGAATCTGATCGAAGGCCTCGGCCAAAAGACCCTCAAAACTCGGAACGATCGCTATCACACCGCAGCGTTTCTCCCTCGTAACGGTGCGATGGCGGAAATTGTCGACCGACCAGCCGAGCCAGAATAGAGGTCAGATAGTCCACGCACATCACCGCCGTTGAGGTGTCATTGACCCCGGGAGAAAGTGCTTTGATGGCCATATCCACGATCTGTCGAATTCCGAAAGCCGGGTCCTGTTCAACTGTGCGATAGCGGTCAATACTGTAAGCACCATTAAGCGCATCAATCGTCTTCTGGTCTGGCGGGTACGTCAGGGCGAGCGATACCAGCGCCGTATCTTGCACAACGAACGCGCCGATGCCGTGCTCCATCCGCACGATGGTCCTGTTGTCCCCCGCCAGGTGCAGTAGCGCATCGTTATCCACGCTTTGAATGTAACCACTCACGGCTGCCGGCACTGGATACCAGGTCCTCTCATCCAGTGAGAGCCGCTCGTCCTCCTCACCCCCATCTTCGTCGGGACCGGGTTCCCGTTTTTCTGGCAACAGCCGATCAATAGAGGCATTGGTCTCCTGAGCGACCGAGGCGATGATGCTGGATGCCTGGATCGACGAGGCAATATGATGAATAAAATAGATGAGGACAGCAATGCCGCCAAACGCCAGAACAAAGGCGAAAAATACCGCCAGGCTCGGCACGAATGGCGCATCGCCAGTGCGAATAGTGTGCAACACGATCAAACAATAGACGAAAATTCCGGCAAAGGTTCCCAGCGTGACCTGCGTGACACGGCTGCGCATGAAGTTGCGCAAGATGCGCGAGGTGTACTGGCTCGAAGCCAGCGTCAGTGCCAGCAGGGTCATGGAGAAGGTGATGCCCATAACGGACATCATCGAACCGGCCAGCGTGGACAACATATCGCGCGCGCCTTCCGCCCCGACCCCAAATATCCGTGGCCACTGGGCCAGCCATCGGTCACTCCCGGCGTAGTCTGTCTTGGATCAACGCTACCGCGTAAACAATGCTGCTCAGGACGATCAGAAAAGGCAAAAACCAGAAGCTCGACTCGCAGATCACCCCAAAACTGTATTAACTTATTCATCCTGCCATTTCCAATTTAGAATTTCCGGCATGTCTTCGCCGTGTTTTTCGATGTAGGCCTTGTGGTCGAGCAGCTTGTCACGCAAAAACTGTTTCGCATAAGCGGCACGTGAACCCAGACTCGGCACCCGGTCGATAACATCACCGGCCAGGTGGAAGCGGTCGAGATCATTCAATACCGCCATATCAAAGGGCGTGGTCGTGGTGCCGTTTTCCTTGTAACCGCGCACATGCAGATTCCTGTGATTGGTGCGGCGGTAGGTCAGACGATGAATCAACCAGGGATAGCCGTGATAGGCAAAAATGATGGGCTTGTCTTTGGTAAACAACACATCAAAGTCCTTGTCAGAAATGCCGTGCGGGTGCTCACCCGGCGGTTGCAGGGTCATCAGGTCTACCACATTGATAACGCGGATTTTTAATTCCGGGAACTGCTGGCGCAGGAGCTTGACTGCCGCCAGCGTCTCCAGTGTCGGCACGTCACCGCAACAGGCCATGACCACATCGGGGTCACCACCCTCGTCGTTACTGGCCCATTTCCAGATCCCCAGACCGGCACTACAGTGCTTAATCGCCGCGTCCATATCCAGCCATTGCAGTTCTGGCTGCTTGCCCGCGACGATCACATTGATATCATTGTGGCTACGCAGGCAGTGGTCGGTCACCGATAACAGTGTATTGGCATCGGGCGGCAAATAGACACGGATAATCTCCGCTTTCTTGTTGACCACCACATCGATAAACCCCGGGTCCTGATGACTAAAGCCATTGTGATCCTGCCGCCAGACGTGCGAAGACAACAAATAATTCAACGAGGCAATGGGCCGACGCCACGCAATGTCACGCGCCACATCGAGCCACTTGGCGTGCTGGTTAAACATCGAATCAACAATATGGATAAAGGCTTCATAGCAGGAAAAAAAGCCATGTCGCCCGGTCAGCAGGTAACCTTCGAGCCAGCCCTGACACTGGTGTTCGCTCAACATTTCCATCACCCGGCCATCGGGCGCAATGTTTTCATCGCCGGGGAGTATTTCTGCTGTCGAACAACGGTTGGTGACTTCGAACAGCGCACCCCAGCGATTCGATGCGGTTTCGTCCGGACTGAAAATACGAAAGTTGCGTGCTTCGGCATTGAGTTTCATCACGTCGCGGATGAATTCACCCTGGGCGCGCGTCGCTTCGGCCTTTACCTCACCCGGTTTTGGCACCTTGACCGCATAATCGCGAAAGTCCGGCAGTCGCAAATCACGCAACAACTTACCACCATTGGCATGTGGGTTGGCACCCATGCGCCGCTCACCTTTTGGCGCCAGTTCAGCCAGTTCTGCAATAAGCCTGCCATGCTCATCAAATAATTCTTCGGGTCTGTAACTTTCATCCACTGTTCAAGGATTTTTAAATGCTCTGGCTCTTTGATGAAATTGGTGACCGGCACCTGATGTGCGCGAAAGGTGCCTTCGATGGGTTTGCCATCGACAAATTCTGGTCCGGTCCAGCCCTTGGGCGAACGCAGGATAATCATGGGCCAGCGTGGGCGTTCAGTGAAACCGTTGCTTCGCGCATCGTGCTGAATACGCTGGATCTCGGCGACCACGGTATCCAGTGTGGCCGCCATCAACTGGTGCATCGTTCCGGGTCATCACCCTCGACGAAATACGGCGTGTAACCGTAGCCGCGAAACAGCGCTTCCAGTTCGTCGTGGGAGATTCGCGCCAGCACTGTGGGGCCGGCGATTTTGTAACCGTTCAAATGCAGAATCGGCAACACGGCACCATCATGCACCGGGTTGAGGAATTTGTTGGAGTGCCAGCTGGTCGCCATCGGGCCCGGTTTCCGCCTCACCATCACCGACCACGCAGGCCACCAGTAAATCGGGATTATCGAAGGCGGCGCCATAGGCATGTGACAGCGCATAACCCAGTTCGCCACCTTCGTTAATTGAGCCCGGCGTTTCCGGTGCGACGTGACTGGGAATGCCACCGGGAAATGAAAACTGGGTAAACAGCTTTTTCATTCCCGCCTCGTCCTGGGAAATGTTCGGATACACCTCGCTGTACGTGCCCTCCAGATAGGTATTGGCCACCAGACCCGGTCCGCCATGGCCGGGGCCGGTGACATTCACAATACTCAGGTCATATTGCCGGATGATGCGGTTAAGATGAACATAAATAAAATTGAGGCCCGGCGTAGTGCCCCAGTGGCCCAGCAGGCGTGGCTTGATATGCTCAAGGCTGAGCGGTTTTTTCAGCAGCGGATTATCATATAAATAGATCTGGCCGACCGACAGATAGTTGGCGGCACGCCAGTAGGCATCCATCTTGCGCACAAGATCAGGCGACAACGGTTTGTCAGTGCGCTCAGGCGTTTTTGTCTTGCTGACCATATTCGTTTTCCTTTTGATTTGGTTAACCCCAGAATCCCGCAAACTGATTTTGCGATCATCAGTTCCTCATCCGTATGCATGATGCGAACAGCAACCCGGCCGGTTTCTGTGGAAATCACATCCGCATTTTGCGCATTGGATTTTTCATCTATCTCAATACCAAGAAATTCCAGTTCGGCGCAAATCCGTGCCCGCACCACCGGCGCGTGCTCCCCGATGCCGCCCGCGAACACCAGCGTATCTAGCCCACCCATGGCGGCCGCGAATGCGCCAATCCATTTTTTGACCTGATAACAAAACACTTCGACCGCTTCCGCCGCACGCACGTCGCCCGACTCCTGCAGCAGCAAATCGCGCATGTCGGGACTGGTCTCGGACATGCCGAGCAAACCGGATTCATGGTTGATGAGATGGTTAAATTGCTTCGACGTCAGATGCTCTCTCTGCATCATGTACCAGGCCACGCCGGGGTCCAGATCGCCTGACCGGGTGCCCATCACCAAGCCGCCAGCCGGGGTAAATCCCATACTGGTGTCGATGCTCCGGCCATCGCGTACCGCGGCAAGGCTCGCACCGTTACCCAGGTGCGCAAGAATCACGCGACCCTGAGCCGCTTGCGGACCGGCAACCTGTGCGAGTGCTTGCATAAGATAAGCATAGGACAAACCATGAAACCCGTAGCGTTGGATCCCCATGGCATCGAAGCGACGCGGGATAGGCAGGAGCCGCGCCACACGCGGCAGGCTGTGGTGAAACGCCGTGTCAAAACAAGCCACCTGTGGCAGTTGCGGATAACGTCGACGGAACGCCTCGATCAGTTCAATTTCGCGCGGTAGATGATCCGGGTCATAGGAACTGATACGATGCAATTCATCCAGTAATGACTGGGAAACCCGCTCTGGATCAGAATGTTTCATGCCGTGGACCACGCGGTGACCCACAGCCGTGACCTGCGCAAAGCCGATCTGCTGTTCAAGCCAGTCGATCAGAAAATCAACTGCCGAATTGTGATCGCAAACCTCGATGTCAATACTGCCCTGCTGACCACGGGACGGATCGCTGAAAATCAGTTGCGTACCGGATATTCCGATGCGATCAATTTTTCCGGTCAGTCTTCGTTCCAGTGACGATTCAATCAGATACAAAGCAAACTTGATACTCGACGAGCCACCATTGATCGTTAACACACTTTGTTTAGCGAGACCCACATTCGTTTCCTTTGCCTTTATTGCGGGCGTATTTGATAAATTGAATTAACACTGAATCAGGATATGGGCGTCTTCCAGAGGCACCGCCACGTCATCCAGTAGTTAATTGCTCAATGGTTTGAGTGTGCGTTGTGGAAATGCGATAGCCATCACCCCTATTGCAGGTGATGGCCACAAGTACTTGCTACACTGGAATGGAATGAGCCGGGACAGACGTCACGCCAATGCCCTAGTGATCACGGCCATCGTTGTGATTGTCACCGCGGTCATTGTTCTGGTTCCTTTGATGCTCGTCACCGTTCTGTTTGCCACGGTAATCGTTCTGTCTACCACGATTATAATAACCGTCCTGGTTTCCACGGTACTTGTTCTGGCTCCACCAGTGATGATTGTTACCGTTCACGCCATTACGGTCATGATTCTTGTTCCCGTGATCGTCATTACTGTGCTTGTTACCGTAATAATCCCCACGATCTTTATGATGTTTCTGGTAACGTGGAACGTACTCACGGTTGTACCAGTCGTCCTGCACAAACAAGGCCCGCTCGTCACAGGCATGGTAAGCACCGCAGTGTTTACGCCAGTTTTTGGCGTGACCCGGCGGTACGCGCAGATAGACCGGCGCGCGATTTGTTGGCACCTGCTCGATTGCCAGCGGATTACGATAGATGGTTTGTGGCAGTTGATAGTTGACCATGTCGAGTAGACCATAGTAGTCAGGTTGGCCAATGCTGTCGGTACCTTGATTATCATGCGCGAGTGCAGTGGAAGTGGCGGCGGCCAGGGCTGCCGCGAATAGTAATTGATTCATACTGTAACTCCTGTGGTTATCTATCCGCCCGCCTCATTTTGTTAGGGAGACTCTGAACAAGTCACGATCCGTCATTCCGGCGCATGCCGGACAAAAGCGCAAGGCGCGTTGAACGCCCGGAGGGCGGCCCGCAGGGTGAGCAAAGCGAATCATTCAGGGAAATCAACAAGCTGGACCCCGGCCTTCACCGGGGTGACGACTTATTCAGGCTTTCCTTGGCACTCCAGATTTGATCTGCTTGATGCGGGAAAAATCTCATTGAAACTCCTGATACGCATAAAAGAGTAGTCGCATCATCAAGCGCAGTCTGTTGGCTATCGCACATAGGACAGCACGCGTCCATGGAGGATCGAGAAATGGAGTCTCCGGTAAACCCGGGGCGGTTCATACCTTGTCTATTGCGAGAGAAACCGGATCCAGTGTGCGGCAGCGAACAGACGAATGCCATCGTTTGAGCCATATTACCAATACGGATATGGCAATGGACGCCGCGGAAAGCGGTCGTTACGACTCGCAAGAATCTTGCCGGCCGGTGCGTAGCTGTAACTGATTACTGGAGACATGAAATGACATTAGGAACCATTCTGCTGATCGTGATTGTTTTGATGCTGATCGGCGTTATACCAGTCTGGCCCCACAGCCGGGGATGGGGTTACGGTCCCAGCGGTGGTTTCGGGCTGGTGTTGCTGATCCTGCTCATTCTATTACTGTTGGGCAAGATTTAGGGTTTGCCCCGACTATGCCAGCTGGCTGGCAGCAGACGGGCTGTGAAATTACAAGGAGAAAGTTATGGCTGGTGTTTTAGTGGTGGTTGTTTTAGTTCTTCTGATCGTTTTTCTGGTAAAGCGCGTGTAGGGTACCGGATCCCGTCCCTGACCTCATCGGGTGACGGGACCGGCAGGTGGAACCGGCAAAACACGCTTCACTCGGAAGGTGGAATCTTTCATGCATCTTGAGGTTCATCATCTTTCCAGGGTCTATAAAGAAAACAGAGGCCTCCTTGCCACCGACTTTAGCGTCGAGGAGGGGGAGCTGATTGCGGTGGTGGGGCACAATGGCGCCGGAAAGTCGACCCTTTTAAAACTGCTGGGCGGCTGGCTAGTTCCGGACGGTGGGGAAGTCCGGATCGATGGGATCGATCTCGGCAACAGACGGGCCCTCGTCAGGAAGATCGGATTCGTTCCCGAAACACCAAATCTCTTCGATTTCTTCTCGGTCGAATACAACCTCGCACTCTTTGCCCGTCTTTTTCAAATCCCCTTTTCCCGGGTCGAAGAGACCTTGAAGGAATTCAGCCTCCTTCCGTTTCGTCAAAACAAAGTACAGGTCCTGTCGAAAGGCTTGAAGCAGCGGGTCAGCATCGGACGCTCCCTCCTTTCCGACCCATCACTGCTTCTCTTTGATGAGCCGACATCGGGTCTTGATTTCGAAATGACGAAGGAGATTTACCTTCTGCTGAAAAAGATGCATGCGTTGGGGAAGACGATACTTTTTACCTCTCATCGGCCTGAGGAGATCAAAACCCTCGCCACCCGGATCATGGTCCTCCATCAGGGAGCCCTCGTCTTCGACGGCCCCCCTGCGGAATATTTTGAGTCGCACATTCATCAGAATCTCTACTCATGATCAGAAACGTCGTGATTTTGACCTTTAATGATCTTGCGATTGCATTTAAAAACAAGACGCTTTACCTGATCCTCTTCATCCCCCTGTTTGTTTTCGTGGCGTTGCAGCTGGTCGACGGGAATGAATCGGATGTTCAGAAGATAAACATCGGGTTGCTTGAGAAGAGTAACTATCCTCCCGCGATGATTCAGAGCCTCCAGTCGGCCGACCGCGTTTTCACGGTATCCTGGCTTCCGAACGAAGAAGCAGGGATGCAGTGGTTGAAGGAGAGGAGTGGCGACGGCATTCTGGTCCCGTCCGGTAAGACGGCCGAAGAATGCACCCTGATCGTTTTGGCAAAAGACACGTTCCAGACGTTGGCCATCGTCGAAGGTGTTACCGGACTGCAGCGGGCGCTGGAGGGAAAGAGCAAAAACTGGATTGCGGAGATCCGCCCCCTTCAGGAGAGCGGGATTCAAAGACAAATGCTGCCGACCTGGATTTTAATGCTGGTCCTGCTGGTCGGTTTCATCGTCCTGCCGGCGCAGGTGGCCGAAGAAAAGGAAAAGAAGCTCCTGCTCGGGCTGTTACAAACGCCGATGCGTGAGGTGGAGTGGCTGCTCGCCAAGATATCCTATGGCACGATTCTAATCGCCATCGCGGCGCTCTTCCTGCATCTTCTGACGAAGTTTGATTTTGAACTCAGCGGTGGCTTGAGCTATCTCGCCTTTCTGATGGTGGGCGGGTTCTGTTTCAGCTCCTTCGGAGTCTTCGTGGGTTTTTTATGCCGGACCCAGGCGAGTGCGAGAACATTGGGGGTCCTTTTTTATCTCCCGCACCTGCTTCCTTCCGCGCTTTCCGATTTTTCGAAAACCCTGAACGCTGTAGCACCGTTGCTCCCCTCCTATCAATTTTACCGACCGATCAAATCGATCCTTCTGGAGGGAGGCGGCGTCTCCGATTATCCCCTGGAATTGATCTCTCTTTTCGGGGTTGGACTCTTCACCTCATTCTTGTCCTATCGGCTAATGAAGAAACGCTGGCTGATGTAACGGAGAGGCGCTCCGGAACACCCGTTTGATCATGTGAATACCAGGTCCGGTAAGCTTTTTACCGGATGCTACACTCCAGCCTTTGCGCCCTGGTCCGCGAGCATAGTTAGAGAGTACAGGTAGCAATGGCGGACTCACAAACAGTTGACGGTCAATCCAATGACGCTGGTCATGAATAATGCCGCGTGGTTTCTGCTCGTAGGCGGGCTGTTGCTCGCCATGGGCTTGACTACGCCGTTCATTAGACGCCTGCCGGTCACCTCTGCCATGATCTATCTGGCAGTGGGAATCCTGGTTGGCCCCATGGTACTGGGTCTTTTCCACTTTAACCCGCTCAAAGAGTCGGCGTTGCTGGAGGTGTTGACCGAGGTCGCGGTGCTGATCTCGCTGTTTGCCGCAGGCGTTAAAATGCCGGTGCCCGTGACCTTTGTCCGCTGGCGCACGCCGGTGCTGCTGGCATTTCTCGCCATGGCCGTCTCCGTCGCGGTGGTCACGGTGTTTGCCCATTATCTGCTCGGTTTACCGCTCGGTGCCGCCATACTGCTCGGTGCCATCATCGCCCCAACCGATCCGGTACTGGCCACTGATGTGCAGATTCGTCATCCCCGTGACCGCGACCGGCTCCGGTTTATATTAACCTGCGAAGCGGGCATGAATGACGGCACTGCCTTTCCATTTGTCATGCTCGGGTTGGGCCTGCTCGGCTTGCACGAGCTGGGTGAGTTCGGTCTGCATTGGGTGCTGGTGGATGTGCTCTGGGCAACGACAGCGGCGATCGCCATCGGCGTGGCGGCGGGTAGCGGGGTTGCGCACCTGGTAGTGCGCCTGCGCCGCAACCGGCGGGATGCCGGTCTGCTGGACGACTTCCTGGGCCTGGGCCTGATCGGTGTGGTGTACGGCTTGAGCCTGTTGTTCAGCGCATGGGGCTTTCTGGCCGTCTTCTTCGCCGCCGTGGCGCTACGCCAAACCGAGCTCGGGCTCGCCGGTGGTGCTCCAGATCTCCCGCAGCAGCTCCAGACCGATATGCCGGGCGAGTCCGATGATGATGCGCCGGCACACCATGTCAGTGAAGCCTCCCTGGTGTTCAAGGAACACCTCGAACGACTGTCAGAACTCGTGCTGATCCTGCTCATTGGCGGCACGCTATTCCTGGACTCGTGGAGCTGGCGCGCCGTCGGCTTTGCGCTATTTCTATTCACGATAGCGCGGCCCTTGAGTGTTGTGGCCAGCCTGCTCGGCACCCGCACCCCGTGGCGCATACTGGGCATGGCCGGTTGGTTTGGGGTACGTGGTATCGGGTCGCTCTACTATCTCATGTACGCCATCCAGCACGGACTCCCGGAAGACCTGGCCGTGGAGTTGATTCACCTGACACTGGTTGTGGTAACACTTTCCATTGTCGTTCACGGCATCAGTGTGAAACCGTTGATGAGTCGTTTCTGGCGGCGGCGTGTGGATGTTTGAATGAACTGTGTGGATGGCGAATCGAGATACCCACCCATTACTCTGGTCCCCGGTTGAGAGACTAATAATCCTATTTTTTCTCTATTGTTCCGCTAACACCACCGTCCTTGCCTACATCCAGCTTGAAATTCGTGCCGACGTCCTCGACGGTATCAATGACAACCGTGTCAGTATGAACATCACCACTCCTGTTCATCGCGAAGTAACCAATGGCAAGCACTGCTACGAGCAACCCGCCCACCATAAAATATAACATTGAATTATTAGCACTCTTCTCGTTCATGATTGTTTCTCCTGTTTGTTGTTTACGTAATTGATCCCGGCCAGCCTGGCGGAGCCGGTGATAATTGAAACTTCAGTTACAGCTGGCGCTGACGCCACTGCGTGTGCACCACATCGTACAATTGCCAGGCGGTGAACAACCGGCCGGCCCAGAGCAAGCGTCTGGAGTTGGACACACGCAAGAGCAGCGAGCCCCCGGCAATGGCCAGTAGCGGATACGTGCGCAACGTTTGTCCAAGCGCAAACCCCATATCCACCCACCGCAAACTTCTTTGCAGTTCCGACGCAACGGAGGTTATTTCGCTGCGCTGGACCGCAGCCTGCGACACCAGCCACTCGCGGCGTCGCAGTAAATATGCCTTGCGCGAACTCATGAGCGGGAAACCAGACGTTCACGGTCTTTGCCGAGTTCCGACAAGGTAGTGGAAAACATTCGTGGGCGGGTTTTGAGCTTGTGTCGAATCACCAGGGCGATGCCGGTTCCGATACTCAGATAGAAAACCGCGAAGGCAGCCAGCACCAACAGCCGGTGAGTTTCCCAGAATGCCAGCACGACGCATAAGGTCGTCAGCAGCAGGCCAAGCCCGAGAAAGAACAACGACATCTGTTCGAAGAGGATCAGTTCCCGGACCCTGATCCCTTCTTCCTCCAGTTCCGTGGAAAGGATTGCTACCCGGGTGCGCAGGACCTCGGCAGACGTCGCCAGCAGTTGCCGCAGCGAGGCCAGCAGACCGGTCGTCCGGTTGGACGTCGATTGCTCGACCGTGTCGTCGCGTGCCATGGTCCTTAGCGCCGACTGCTCAACATGCCGATTAGCAACCCAATGCCGCCGGCAATTGCTATCGACTGCCAGGGGTTTTCATGTACGAGCTCATTCGTCGCCCTGGCTGCGGCCTTGGTCCGGATTACCAGATCGCCTTCCAGCTCATTCAGTTTGCGACGCGCCTCGCGTAGATTGGCTTCGGCCCGCTCGCGCACCGCACCGATTTTTCCGCCGGTCTCGTTCGCGGTAACCTTGAGCAGCTCTTCTGCGTCTTCTATGACCTTCTTGAAATCATCGACTAATTGATCCCTTGCTGTTTGTGTATTCGTATTCGTAGCCATACCATACTCCTGTGTTTTACCGTGGTAAGTTGAATCGTTCGGAATAATCGACGTCGATAATTCCGATCTGTTTCCGTCCTTGTTGTAAATTCGTTTGCGCTGACAGCCCATTATTCTCCCAGCAGTTCCGCCACCGGCTGCAGTTGCTCGACATGCTGGGACACTACTTTCATGATGACAATGATCGGAATACTCAGCAGCATGCCCGGGATTCCCCACAACCAGCCCCAGAACAACAGCGAAATGAACACCGCCGCGGTATTCATTTTGGCGATTCTTCCGGTCATCCAGGTGGTGACGAAGGTCCCGACGAAGGTAGCGATGGTCAGTGACACCCCCGCGACCAGCACGACCATTGATATCTCGCCAAACTGCAGCAATGCCGCCATGCCGGTGACGAAAGCGGTGACGGCCGGGCCAAGATAGGGGATGACATGCAGCAGGCCCGCCGCGACGGCCCAGGCACCGGCGTTTTCGAGGCCAATCCAACGGAATGCGATCCAGGTGAGTAGTCCGACCAGCACATTGGTCAGTAACAGCATGAACATATAGTGCTGGATGGAGTTATTGATATCGTCGAGTATATGTACAGTGATCTTCTTTCGCGACAACGACGGGCCGGTGAGTCGCACCAGTTTTCGTTTGAACGTACCAGCAGACAACAACAGGAAAAACACCAGGAAAACCACCACGATCGCTTGACCGGAGAATTTCACCACACCTTTGGAACCGGCCCAGATAGCGTTGCCGATTTCGAACGAAGGTGGATCGACGACAACGTGCGTGACACGCGGCTTGGGTGTAATCCCGGCCACTTCGCTGGTCGCCTTTGCCACTTCGGTTGCAGCGGCCTGCATATTCTTCATGTTATCCCGCTGACCGGCGCTCATGCTGGCAAGACTCGCGGAAAACTTGCTCGCGGTTTCCGGCAACTGGGTCAGTATCGACTGCACCTGCCCTTGCAGGACGTAGGCGCCGAGTAACAGCGCACTGAGAACAGTGATCATCACGATGCCGGCACTCAAGACACGGGGGATCTTGATATACTCGAGCCATACCACCAGAGGATTCAGGGTGTATGCAAAGAGGATTCCCAGCATCAGTGATATGACAAAATCCTGCGCCCAATTCAACGCGAACACCACGGCAACCGTCGCCAGAATACCCAGCGACAGACCGCGCGCATCCACCGGCAGGCGGATGACTATTGTATCAACCGGTGGGCCAGGAGTGGCGGCCCTGGTATTCTCCATAGTCACGACTCGGGCAGCTGACGACTTTGCATCCGCCGGCTCCACACCATCCTGATCTTCAGGCATTCCGGGAACCGCGTCTGTGATAGTAACCGTGTTCACGGAATCCTCTCTGGCGTCCGAACTCTAAACTGTTAATTCAACTGAGGATCCTCATCACCTGCAGTCCCCGGTACTATGGCGCGATCCGGTCCCGGCAGGCGTTAACTTTTCCGAACCGAAAAAACCAGCAACCCACCGCCAATAACGATCGCGGCTACCCCCGCCCAGACCGGGACGTTGACCGTTTCCCTGTCCTGCACTGTCAACTCAAGGGGACCGATTTTCGCCTGCTGCGTGTCCCTGGTGTAAGTGAAACCGCCGTACACCAACCCCAGGGTGCCGGCCACGATCAACACGATTGCCAATAGTTTTATTGCATTCATATCATTTACTCCGCTAGATACACACGTGTATTTGCGTGATTGATGACGGCCAAGCCCGGCAAACCGGAAATCGTGAATCACCGGATTGCTTTACCTGGCCGCCCTGCGTAAGAGAGCACTTCACGGCCGTTACACGCGTCGACCTTGAATGACATTTATCGCGATCATCACGATCGCGATGACCAGAAAAAGGTGGATTAATCCGCCCATGGTGTACGAGGAAATCAGGCCAAGCACCCAGAGGAGAAGCAAGATAATTGCAATAGTAGCTAACATAGAAGTTACTCCTTATGTCATGTCCTGCCGCGGAGCCACTCAATCCGGAATGAATCGATTCACCACCGGGTGAGCCATCACCCCGGACTGCGGCCATTGGTCGAACGCCATTTCCGTGAGGAACTTGCGCTGCGACTGCGCATCCTGCAACCGGATGGCAGGGCCCTCGATGGAACCGAACGGCTCACGTTTAACTCCGGTGGTTGCCCAACGGTGCTCTCTACTTCGTGTCGCCCGTTGCCGCATCCTGGATGGCTTCACCGGCATCTTCGACATGTTCTCCAACCGACTCGGTCGCGCTGTCGACACTCTTGCCGGCCTTCTCCATCGGACCTTCCTGCTTCTCGCAGCCGGATAGTGCGACAAGCAACGCACTCATGACCACGACTGCGCTAAGGGTTTTGACTGATTTCATGATGTATATCTCCTGAGTGATTGTTGTGTCAGGAAACGGGACTCACCGTGTGAGTTACACCCGTTGCCTGGATCCGGGTTTATTAGAGACCGCGACACACCGGCCGGGTGGGCCAGGCACATCGCGGATCGAACATCAGTCGTCCTTGCTGACTTCGTGGCCGATGACGCCGCCAACGGCTGCACCACCGACGGTTCCGAGCGTACTGCCATCGGTAAGAATTGCACCGCCGACGGCACCGACACCCGCGCCGATGGCGGTGTTCTTGTCCTGCGTCGACATCCCGGAACAACCACTCAGGCCGAGCAGCATGGCTGCGGCAACTGCACTGAGTGCGTATCTCTGCAGGGTATTAATGGTGTTGAAGTTGGTCATTATCGTTCCTTAATGTAGTGAGCCAGGGAGTGATGCATCGGCAAGTCATGCCGGGCACACACTGCTCTTCGCCAGGATTGCGCTGCAGACATTGCAGGTGTTTATGTTGGCTCCGATAGTTAGAGCTTACGGAGAACCTCCTTCGCCGTCTGTCTGCTGGCGTACATAGCCGGCAATCGAATGCTACCCGTGCCCCGTCTGTGCGCTGTTGCACACAGGCGGGGGGGGGGGGGATAATAGACCGGCGCTTCCAGCGACAGATACAGCTACATCGGTGATTACTTCAATTGCAACAGTTACTTGGAATGTGGCCCATGCCCGTCCCTCATGATCCCCGCCAGAACCACCTGCTCGACGCCCTGCCGGCGGAAGAATGCGCACGTCTCCTTCCCCATCTGGAACTGGTCCCGATGCCGCTCGGCGCATGCGGTTTGCGAGCCCGGCGTTCAGATGCGCCACGTCTATTTCCCCACCACCTCCATCGTGTCCCTGCTCTATGTCATGGAGGATGGCGCATCGGCCGAAATCGCCGTGGTCGGCAACGAGGGAATCGTCGGGGTTTCCCTGTTCATGGGCGGCGAAACCACGACCAGCCGGGCTGTAGTGCAAAGCGCCGGTCACGCCTACCGGCTGACGGGGCAGCTCCTGAAGGACGCGTTCTTTCTCGCCGGTCCGATGCAGCGTCTATTGCTGCGCTACACCCAGGCGTTGCTGACCCAGATGTCGCAGACGGCGGTGTGCAACCGGCATCATTCGGTGGACCAGCAACTGTGCCGCTGGTTGCTGCTGAGCCTGGACCGCCTGCCCTCGAACGAACTGGTCATGACGCAGGAGCTGATCGCCAACATGCTCGGGGTGCGCCGCGAGGGTGTCACCGAGGCAGCCGGGAAATTACAGCGCGCCGGCCTGATTCACTACAGCCGTGGCAAGATCACCGTGGTGGACCGGCCCGGCCTGGAAGCACGCGTCTGCGAATGCTACCAGGTGGTCAAGAAGGAGTTCGATCGCCTGCTCCCGGATGCTGTTGCGGGCGTTATGTAACTGGTTTTACCGGTTACCGTCAGATTTGCTCCCGGGTTCGTCGACCGTCTTATAAACAGCGGTATGTTTGCTAGCGCACAGACCCGTCGGAACTTGTGGCATACCCTCCCTATCAGAATCAAACTGTCATCTGCACATGACCATGTTCCTGGATAGTCCTGCAGGTGTGCAGTATTTGTTAGTGAAATTCTGAATTCCAACCTTGAAGGAGCGAGAAAATGTATAACATTAGAAGTAATCTAACCACAATTATGTTTGCAGCTGCGGCAATCGTCGCGATGAGTGTGATGAATCAGGCAAGTGCGGCAACTGCAGAGGATCTGGACAAGGATTCCATGCAGGCCTTGCAGACGCTTTATGATACCCAGCCTGTTGCTAAAACCCTGTCGCAGACCGCCAAGGCAGTGCTCGTATTTCCGAATATCGTGAAGGCGGGCCTGGTGTTCGGCGGCAGCTATGGTGAGGGCGTATTGCTAGAGGGCTCGAAAGTTGTTGACTATTACAACTCCGTTACCGGGTCCTGGGGTCTGCAGATCGGGGCCCAGTCCTATGGTTATGCTGTCTTTCTGATGACCGACAATGCCGTTAAATATCTCAAGGAATCGAAGGGTTGGGAAATTGGCGTGGGTCCGACCGTCGTTGTTGTTGACGAAGGGGTCGCAAAGAATCTGTCGACATCCTCACTGAAGGATGATGCCTATGCCTTCATATTCAGCCAGCAGGGATTGATGGCAGGGGTCAGCATCGAGGGTACCAAGATTTCCAAAATCGATCGCTGAATCGGCGCGGGACGGACGCGATTCGCGTCCGTCCTGATTTGTCTCCCGCCCTCGAACACCGGGGGCATGTCGGCGGCAGTCGGGATGAAGGTTCAGTCCGAACCGGATTCCTGCGGTCGCAACCCCTGAAATACCGAGAATCCTGAAGGAGAATTCAAATGCCACTGATTAACCTGGTCGTGGTCCTGCTTGTGGTTGGTGTGCTGCTCTGGCTCGTCAATACCTACATACCCATGGATCGCAAGATCAAGAACATCCTGAACATCGTTGTTGTCATTGTTGTTGTGATATGGCTGCTGCAGGCGTTCGGCGTGCTGGGATCGCTGGACAGCGTACGTATCGGCAACTGACGGCTTGCAGGAACATGAGATGCATTATTCCAGAAGCAGGGCCCCTGCCTCTGGAATGATCAGGATGATACCCGGACCTGATATATAGCGCCCGGTTGAATATCGCCTCAGCCGATCCGGGTTGTGTGCCGCTGCCAGCCACGCTGCTCAGGCGCGCTACCATTCAGACACAGGGCAGGTTTCACTTCACAAACTGGAGATTATCAACTTCGACAAGCCACAGACACTGGCTCCGCATACGACATCGATATTGCACCGCCAGTTCCCGTATGCCGCTTGACGGGTTTCCGGCACGAGGAGAGATGATGTGACACCTGCCATGCCCGCCCCGGCTACCAATCGTCTGATTGAGGCCTTGCCGCGTAAAGACCGTCAGCGAATTCTGGCCGGCTGCGAGCCGGTCGAGCTGGCAATCGCAGAGGTCCTGGCGGAACCCGGCGGCCCCATTCGTCACGTTTACTTTCCCACGGAAAGCTTTATATCCCTGGTAACCCCGATTGACAGCCATGCCAGACTGGAAGTGGGTCTGGTCGGTGACGAGGGCATGCTGGGGATCTCGCTCATACTCGGGGTGAATTTGTCGCCGCTACGGGCAGTGGTGCAGGGCGATGGCGCTGCGTTGCGCATGAAGGCCGCCCTGTTTCACCGCGAACTCGTACAGAGCCCGAGGCTGCAACGGGCGCTGAAACGCTACCTCTATGTGACGCTTGGCCAAGTCGCACAAACCGCAGCCTGCACCCGCTATCACGTGGTGGAGGCGCGCCTCGCACGCTGGCTTCTGATGACACGGGACCGGGCACACTCGGATGCATTTCATGTCACGCACGAATTCCTTGCTTACATGCTAGGCGTGCGTCGTGTCGGCGTCACCAGGGCCGCATCTGCACTGCAGACCCGCAAGCTGATCCGCTACCGGCGTGGGGATATCAAAATTCTCGACCACCGTGGTCTGGAGGCTGCTTCCTGCGGATGTTACGCGGTCAATAAAGCAACCTACGCCCGGATAATGGGTTAAAAAAACAGCAGGGAATGGATCGCGGGTCACCCGCCTGGTGCGAGGAGCGCGACGCGGCCACCACCTGGGCAGATCGCATGCTCGTGACGGCCGAAAGTGAAGCGAAGCAGCTTGTCCAGTTGCTGGCCAGGTTTACCAATGCCGATGTGCCGCTGACCGCGCCATTTGTGGAGGAGTTTGTGCAGGACTCCAGGCCCAGGGGCCCGCAATGGCGTTCGTGCAAACCTGGGGCGAACATTAACTGTTCGAACCGGGAGGACAGCAACGCAGTTATCGGCTGCGACTGCCCGTACAACCGCGACCAGCCGGATATTTAAGACATGAGTCCTGATGGCGACAGTCCTTCGCCCCGGGTGGCTGCCGGTAAGCGGCGATGAAGTTGAGCTATCCGAACCCGTTCCGCTGTTTCGATACCAGCAGCAACCACGTCTGCTTCTGGGTGTATGACAGCACGATCGAGATCTCATTCTTTGTTGGAATGGATGCGCTCAAACGGCTTTGTCCGGATATGAGCGACGCCGAGCCCGGGTTTCTGCAGGCATTCGATGCCGCGCTGAACCGGATCCATGAGATTGCAGACAAGGTGCATGCGCGCGACGGCAAAGGATCATATGCCTGCATCCTGGCAGCAGAGGATTTTTGAAGTCGGGTTCATTCGCCGACTGCGACAGTATGTACGCGTGACCAGCACGTAATTTTCATCCAGTCAGGCATGCTCACGATCAGGCACGGCACTTCCTTAAATTTAAGGTTAGAATAAGGCTGTGAACAATCGACAAATTGGAGCAAGCTATGGAGCCAACAGGAATTGGCGGTCTCATAATTCTGATTGCAGATATTTATGCAATTGTGATGATTCTGCAGAGTTCTGCAAAAAGTATTGAGAAACTGATTTGGTCTTTGGTGGTGTTATTACTGCCACTGATCGGCTTGATTATCTGGTTCTTTGCGGGACCAGGCAAGAAACCATTCTGAATGGTATGAAATAATCCGGGCGAAGCTTACCAGTCACTGACAAATCGTTACTGACATCACGCGTACTCCTGAACAATCCGGGGTGTACTTATAATGTCTGCATGTACGGGTTTGGCGGCGGGACGTTTGGAAAGTCTTGCCACATGGGCATGCCTGTCTGGAAATTCTGTTAGAGGAAACAATCATGAAAATATCCTTGCTGATTATAGCGATACTGCTTGCGGGCACAGCCCGGGCAGGAACCGACGCATCCTGGTGGCAGTTCTGGCATTCTGCCGATGAAGTGACCAATACTTCAGGCAGGCTTTTCACGGAGGATGAAAAACGCATCATCCAGTCCTACTTCGAGGATCACCGGGAATATCGTTACGATGATGATGATAACGATGAAAGTGGCAGGGACAAGCCGAAGAAACAGAAGAGTCTGCCACCCGGCCTGCAGAAAAAACTGGCGCGTGGCGGTGAACTGCCGCCCGGCTGGCAGAAGAAGGTTGCGCGTGGCGAGGTGCTGGACATGCCTCTGTACAGGCAATCCAGGCCATTACCGGAAGGACTGTTAAATCGCCTGTCAACCGGCCCGGCTGACACGGAGTTGAGGCTGCTCGATGATCGTGTGATGCGCCTTATGGATGACACACGGGACATTCTGGATGTACTACAAGTTTATTAATCTAATTTTCTTCACATTGCCTGCTGTTGCAATTCGTCAAACCCTCTGAGCCATGAACGGACACTGATCATGTACGAAACTAATCCGCAGCGTTTCGTCAGTCTGCTGACACGCAAGACACTCGCGCTTGTATTGGCGGGTGGCCGTGGCTCGCGGCTATATGAGCTGACAGCCTGGCGCGCCAAGCCCGCTGTATTTTTTGGCGGCAAGTTCCGCATTATTGACTTCGCCCTGTCGAACGCGATCAACTCGGGCATCCGCCGTGTCGGTGTCCTGACACAGTACAAGGCACACTCACTTGTCAGGCACATTAGCGAGGGCTGGGGCGGATTCAAGCGTGTGCTGCACGAATTTGTCGAAGTCCTCCCGGCCTCGCAGCGCATTGATACCGACTGGTACAGGGGCACGGCTGACGCAATTTATCAGAACCTGGACATTATCAATACGCATAACCCGGAGTTTGTCCTGATTCTCTCCGGCGATCATGTGTACAAGATGGATTACGGCGCCATGCTGGCCTTTCATAGCGAACAGCAGTCCGACCTGACGATTTTGTGTGTGGAGCTTCCTGTCAGTGAAGCGGCCGCCACCTTTGGCGTTATAGAGGTGGACGAGAACGGTCGTGTTATCGGTTTCGAGGAAAAACCGGCACAACCCAGACCGCTGCCCGGTCAGCCGGACATGTGCCTTGCTTCCATGGGCAACTACGTATTCAACACCGATTGTCTGCGCGACCAGTTGATCATCGATGCCCTTAACAGCGAGTCAAGTCACGACTTCGGCCATGACATCATTCCCAGGCTCATCAGTTCTCACACGGTATTTGCATTTCCATTCCGTGACGCCGAAACCGGCAAACGGGCCTACTGGCGGGACGTTGGCACCCTGGATGCCTACTGGGAAGCCAACATGGAATTGCTTGATATAACGCCTGAACTGGACCTTTATGATAACGAATGGCCCATACTGACCGACCAGCAGCAACTGCCATCGGCCAAGTTCGTACACAACACCGATGAGCGCCGCGGCATGGCGGTCGATTCAATCGTCTCGGGTGGCTGCATCATATCCGGCGCCAAACTGAACCGGGCGTTACTGTTCTCTAACGTCAAGGTCCACTCCTATGCCTATATCGAACAAACCGTGGTGTTGCCCGACGTCAACGTGGGACGCAATACGCGCATACACCGTGCGATTCTCGACCGCGGCTGCAACATCCCGGAAAATATGGTGATCGGCGAAAACCATGACGAAGATCGACAGCGCGGCTTTCGCGTGACAGATAAAGGCATCGTACTGGTGACCCCGGACATGCTGAACCAGTCAACCCATTCGATTCGATGATATCCAGGAATATATGCTGACCGACAGCGCCGCATCAGTCTCTCCAGCATAGCTTCCATCTTAACCATGCGCGCCTCGATCATATCCAGGCGCCATACCACCTGCTCCCGATAGTTCTGTTGTCCCCTGCCATCGTGATCACAGCCCGGCTTCCTGCTGCCACCCGGACCCTGGCCAGCCCCCGTCGAGCATCTTCCACTTTGCCTGGGGGGGGGCTTGCCACCAGGTACGCAAGCACTGAAGCAACACCGGTGAGAGCATCGCATATTGGTCCTTGCGGCCCTTGCCTTGTTCAACACGCGGGGTCATGCGGGTGCTGTCGACATCACCAACCTTCAGCGCGACGACCTCGCTAGCCCGTAGGCCGGCACCATAGGCCACGGATAAGGCCGCCTGACACTTCGGTGTCCCGGCGGCATCAATCAGTCGCACAACCTCTTCGAGACTCAACACCACCGGCAGTTTGGGTGGTTCGCGCACCGAGTTCATCTTGGCCATTACCTCCACGCGATCCAGTGTCACGCCAAATAAGAAGCGTAATGCCGTGATCGTGCCGTTCAGCGAGATACTGGAGATGCCGGTCTCGACCAGATGCAACTGATAGCGGCGCAGATCTTCAGGCGATGCTGTATCGGGTGACCGGCCCAGAAAGCAGGTGAAGTTGATCACCGCCCGGAGATAGTTGCTCTCGGTCTTGGGTGCGAGTTTGCGCAACGCCATATCTTCTATCATGCGTTGGCGTAACGGACTGATGGGCTTGGTAGTGTGGGTCATGGGTCTGCTCCTGTTGTGGATCGAGGCGGAATGCCTCATCTCTCAACATAGGAAACAGACAGCTAATGCACTGATATCCTTAAATTCTGCCACCCCATACCGCGCGAGCAATTTAGTCCATCGACCTGCTTTGGTCCTTTGGGACAGGCAACATAACTTATAGGGTTGATAAAGCTTAAAACTGGCTCTGTCTATGATGTCAGAATCGATAGCTAATCGCGATAGAGCCAAATTCTGTACCACTGCTTTGCTCCTTGAATCTTCGGCTACGATAGGTTTGCATATAGGTTAATTCCAGAACCCGGTAACGTACACCAAGGCCTGCGTACAGGCCGCCAATGAGAGGTTCACGGGTGGCCCCGGTATCAAAGTCGTTGAATACCGGACCGTCAAGGGTGATGTCATAGGCTACGGCAGACCCACGAAAGCCAAGTAACCCATAGAGAGACCATGGGCCGCTTTCTCGACGGTCGGTATTGAATGGTTGATGTGAATAAGCCGTTGGGGACAATCGAGGATCGGAGAAATCGACCGGCAGATTCCAGCCGAAGCGTGTAAGTACACCCAGATAGAGATCAGTTCGGAAGGTCCCGAGTCCGGCTCCCCACTCACCAAATCCGTCCACTGCAAATTTACCCCATTCAGACTCTATAAATGTCAAACGCCGCTTCTGACTGAAAAACAGATTCAATGTCGGCTCGTTCGGGATCTGACTGTCCCAACCCTTGAACTGGTCCACGCCCTTGAGGTCGTGGATAAAGTCCTGCGTCTCCCTGGCATGTGCATTCGGTCCTACTGTTCCAATGTTGAGTTCGGCGGAATTTAGCGCGTAGGCATCCTTGGCGTGCAGAGAAAAGCCGAGACCCAGCCAGCCGGCATAAGGACTCTCGCCTGGAGGCGATTTCAGTGCATCTGGATCTTCCGGCGTAAACATTAATTGGGTGATTGAGGTCCCGTAGTTGTACTCGATGTTTGTCAGGTCACGAAATCCCGAAATTCGCTGGAACACCTTTAGACTCTTGCTATCGCCGGTCAGTTTGCGCAGGCCGCGTTGTACTGTACCGAACTGCTTCGGATCTCGGGGCCCCGAGATCCAGGCGATGCGAATGCCATTGGTGTAGTTCTCGTCCGTACCTGCGAAAAGATCATTGTCCAGGTAGAAGCTCAAGTACGCATCGCCCCGGTCAGGCAACAGGCCGAATGCACCCGTAGCTCCTGCATCGGACATGGTCAGCACCACCATCGCACATAGCGCGCAATAAAAGATTCGCTTCATCGGTAAAGAAATCCAAAAAGACAATTGTGATCAGCGGCTGAGGTTGATGTTTCGTCGGCGACTCGAGGTGGTGTCGCTCATGTCTTTTTCGTTATGGATTTGGTTCTTTCGTCTGTTTCTCGGCGACGGTTGCGGAAGCACCCGGCAAGAGATTCTCTCCTTCCTTCAGCGGTTGTGCCTGCCGTGCCTGTTCCTCGATGACGGTGGCCTCGCTGTATAAGCCGGCTTCCGCTTTCGTGGACACCACATCGAGTTCTTCATGCCGCGCTTCAGCGGAGAACCGTTTCCCCTGTGCAGCAGCGTGCGCCTCTGCCGGTTTCCCCTCGAACATGGTGACGGGGATACCTTGCGGGAAGACAACCTCCCTGGCCTCGTCGGGCATCGAGATGCCATGTTCCTGAAAGGCACGTTTCACCAGCCGGATCACCGAAGAACGCACCTTCAACCAACTGTGTTCGCGGCCGTTGATCCAAAAGTAGACGCGCAGGTTGGCTGTAGACGTCCCCAGACTGTCCGCCAACACTGCGGGCTCGGGATCGTTCAGAACGGCCGGGTGGTCCACCAGGACCCCTCGTGCAATCTCCTGAGCCTCGTTGATCGCATCGTCGTAGCCGATGCCGACGACAAAGTCCTCGCGCCGGTTGGCATTGGTAGTGAAGTTGCTGAGGGTGCTCTTGTAAACGCTGGCGTTCGGGATCTGCACGAGATTTCCATCGAGGGTCATCAAGATCGTGGTACGCATGTTCAACTGCTGCACGTAGCCGGTCACGCCGGAAATCTCGACCAAGTCGCCGGTCTCAAACGGTGGCTGTATGCTGAGAAAGATGCTCGCCAGGAAATTCTCGGTGATGTCCCGAAATGCGATACCAACGATCAGGCCGATCAGACCGGTGCCGCCGACCAGCGTCAAAGCCAGTTGCGTCAGGCCGGAGACTCTCAGAATGAGATAAACGCCACAGATGACAACGAGACCGCCCGCCGCACGCGCGATCACATTTTGCAGGAGTTTGGTCCGAATCCGTGGGCGCAGCAGCGCTTGGACGCCGCGAGTTGTCAGCAGAGCACTGCCCACCGATAGAGCCAGAATGAGCAGTGCAAGAACAAGGAAAGGCAGCGCGCGGATAAAGTCGCGCCATAATAGCATTACACCACTCCACGCTTGGCGGAAATCCCATACCGACTGCTGAGTCACCTGCAACCGGTTGGCCACGGCGACAACGTCCTGCGTGTTGTGCGCCAGATCGCCGGCCCATTTCTTCAGCTCATCGGACTTCACCTTGCCATTGAGAAAGACGACGCCTTCCTCGACCCGGACTTGTGGGTCGGTGAACCAGTCGGTGGCATCCAGAACACGCTGGAGTCGCTTGCGGATCTCTTCATCGTGCGCGACGGGTTTTACGTCCACCTTTGCGGGTGCCAGGGAGAGCTCTTCTTTGGCGGGTGCGGTTAGCTTCTGCGCTTCGCCGGCCTTGCCGACGGGTTCCTGCGCCATGACCGTCAATGTCAGCACGCAGCACACAGAACCGAGGTAACACTGCCCTCAGAAACAGGTTATGACAACTGCGAGGCAATCGTTGCGCGGGAACACTCTCGCTCGGAACCGCTGGATCGCGGTTCCTGCTTCGGTACTTACCGACCAAACTCTCGATGTAAGCGCCGAGCTCGAACCGCATCGCAGACAACCGCTGACCGGTAAATTCTCGCCGCGCCACAAAAATGCTGCGCCTTCCCGCCTTGCACTGTAACGATCACATCGCAATTCGCTAAACGGGCTTTACGTGGCATTTCCCTGTTCGGTTTCACAACACTATCCCTTCTCTTCCTCAACGCTCAAAGAGGACTCGGCTTTGAGTGCTTCGCGCACCTGCAGCAGCCGCCTTTCAATCCGTGCGCGATCATGGGTGGATTCGATGCTGCGATCGGCCAGCTCGGCAATCCACTGCACCTGTTCGTCGAGTGCGCGTAAGTGGCTCGGGCTGACCGTGAGACTGGCGATGGTATCGAATGGCGCCGAGCATACGCGCCATGATGGCGACATTGCCTGCGGCGCTACTCCTGAATCTGATCGAACGCCTCGGCCAACAGCCGCTCAAAGGTCGGAACGATGGCGATCACCCGCAGTGTTTCTCCCTCGTAACGGTGCGATGGCGGGAATTGCCGAGAAGCCAGCCGAGCCAGAATCGCTGTCAGGTAATCCACGCACATCACCGCCGTCGAGGTGTCATTGACACCGGGCGAAAGGGCCTTCAAGGCGATATCCACGATCTGCCTGATACCGAAAGCAGGGTCCTGATCAGCCGTGCGATGGGGACCAATACTGTAAGCCCCGTTCAGGGCAACAATCGTCTCTTGATCTGGCGGGTATGTCAGGGCGAGTGATACGAGCGCAGTTTCTTGCACAACGAACGCGCCGATGCCGTGCTCCATCCGCACGATGGTCCTCCTGTCCCGCGCCAGGCGCAGGATGGCGTCATGATCTACGCTCTGTATGTAGCCGCTCGCCTCCGCCGGCACCGCGTACCAGGTTCTCTCATCCAGAGATGGAAGGAGCTGCTCGTTCTCTTCACCCGCGGCTTTGTCGGGGCCGGGTTCCCGTTTTTCCGGGAACAACCGATCAATGGACGCGTTGGTTTCATGCGCAACAGAGGCGATGATGCTGGAAGCCTGGATCGACAAGGCGATATGATGAATAAAAAAGATGAGGACAGCAATGCCGCCAAACGCCAGAAGAAAGGCGAAAAAGACCGCCAGGCTGGGCACGAATGGCGTATCGCCGGTGCGAATAGTGTGTAACACGATCAAACAATAGACGAAAATTCCGGCAAAGGTCCCCAGCGTGACCTGCGTGACACGGCTGCGCATGAAGTTGCGCAGGATGCGCGAGGTGTATTGGCTCGAAGCCAGTGCCAATGCCAGCAGGGTCATGGAGAACGTGATGCCCATAACGGACATCATCGAACCGGCAAGCGTGGACAACATATCGCGCGCGCCTTCCGCCCCGACCCCGAATATTCGTGGCCACTGGGCCAGCCATCGGTTACCCCCGGCGTAGTCTGTCTGGATCAACACTACCGCGTAAACAATGCTGGTCAGGACGATCAGAAAAGGCAAAAACCAAAAGGTCGACCGCAAATCGCTCCACTGTTGTTTTAAGCTATTCATGGGTCAGCTTCCAGGTCTGGGGGCGGATGGGGGGAGACAGCACACGAGGATTTCTACCACAATCAGGAGTTTTAACGCAAACGCCAGACCAGTGATAAAGAGCACCGCTTATTTGAAAAGGTCGCCTTCGTGTTTGCCTTAGCTTGAAGGCTGCTCAAAACGGTCTGAACCTGAATGTCCTTCAGTACTTTCCAGAAGTAGCGGCTATGATATTTTACTCCCGCTTAGCAGGCTGTTGAAAATAACCGGTACTGAGGCCGTATCAGCGTGAGCAGGAGGAAATCCTGGTCATTTTCCCGAGGCGAGCAATCGTATTGCCGGTAATCAGGCCAAAATCCGGCCTGGCAGACGGACCAACGCCTTGGCCGGCCGACATTCAACACGACAGCACCCCCAGATTGCGCATCCGGATCAGGTTATAGGCCGCAAACGTCATCACGAACTGGAAGTCGAGTTTCTCTCGACCAATGAACCGGTTCTTGCGCAAACCACCAATGGTCTTGGCCCAGCCAAAGCATTCTTCGATCCGCTTGCGGATCGTCTGACTGGCCAAGCACCCCGGGTGGCGAGTGGTGCGCCCATCGATCGCCGATGCGCGGTTGGTGTCATTCCGGGCAACGCGGGGCGTGACCGTCATCTCACGCATATCCTCCACAAAGCCCTGGGTGTCATAGTTTTTGTCCGCGCCCAGCGTGATCCGCTGGCTCCCGCCGAGCGCGTCCACAAGATCAACGGCGGCCTCCCGTTCGGCCTTACCTGTGGCCTGTGTAACCTTGGCATCCACCACCAGGCCATGCCGGCTCTCCATCAATATGTGCCCCAGGTAAGCCAGTTTCGATTCCGCACCCTTGCTCTTCTTGAACAAAAACGCATCCTTGTCTGTCCTGGATTCGTGCGTGTCACGGCTGCGCTTCTCACCGCGAAAGTCCACCGTCGGATTACGGCCACCACCCGGCGGTCCGTCTTCATCCTTGGGCCGGTAGCTCTTGTGTGAAGCCAGGGCCTCTATCAGCGTGCCGTCCACACTGAAATGCTCTTTTGACAAAAGATCGGCATCCTCGGCCTGCGACAAGACCTGGGCGAAGAAACGATGAGAGACTTCTCCTTCCAGCGGGCGATCCCGGTTCTTGGAAAATACCGAATGGTTCCAGACCTTATCGTCCATCGAGAAACCTACGAACCAGCGAAACAGCAGGTTGTAATCGATCTACTCCATCAGTTGACGTTCGCTTCGGATCGTATAGAACGCCATCAGTAACTGTGCCCTGAGCAGCTTCTCCGGAGGAATCGAATCCCGGCCCAGATCCGAGTACAGGTCATTGAAATCTGCATCCAGTTCTTTCAGCGCTTTATTGACCATCTCCCGAATCGGTCGCAGTGGATGATCTGATGGAACGCGTTCCTCGGGGATTACCGTGCTGAACAGTGTGTCTTGATGAATATCAGCTCCGCGCATCGCTATCGGTTCCGTCTCATGGATATGAGTGCTATCTTGCCATTCAAGGAGCTTTTTTCAACAGCCTGTTAAACCGTTGTTTACATTAGATGTCGCTGATTCAAAAAACGACCGGTTGTTATGGCGCCCAAATGGGCCACGGAGGCTGGCAAGCAGGCTTCGCCCAAGGTGATGCCCCCCTTGCCCGCTCACTCACACAAGCAGATGCCTCAGCCAAGCCCGTGTCGTGATTTATTCTCATCCTCCTGCTTCCTGAATTGCAGGAACCTTGGCAGGAACTTGTCCCAGTCGATGATGTGGGCATCAAGTTCAGGGCCGTCGATGCAGGCGTGCTTGCGCACCATTTTGCCATCGAGGGTCACCGGCACCATGCAGGCGCCGCACATACCGGTGGCATCCACCATGATGGAGTTGAGACTCGCCACCGTTTTTACACCGTAGGGCCTGGTCAGGTCGCTGACAGCACGCATCATCATCGGCGGGCCGATGGTGACCACCTCGCCGACGGGACGGCCGCTGCCGGCCTTCATGTTCTCCAGCATCTCCTCCAGCGGACCGGTGACAAAACCGTTAATGCCGAAGCTGCCGTCGTTGGTGGTATAGATCACATCCAGCAGGTCAGGATACTCCGCCTGCAGCAGGCCAATGCGCCCGTCCGGCTTGTCCCAGAACATCAGGTCACGGTTGCGGAACCCGGAAATCAGGGTGACGTGATTACCCATGCGCAGGTGCTCACGCATGATCGGGTAAACGGGTGGCAGCCCGACGCCGCCGGCGGTAAAGACCACCGTCTCGCCGTTCGTGTAGGGGTGCAACTGGCTGGGCAGGCCGAGCGGACCGGCGATGCCACTGATGACGTCGCCGACTTCCATCCGGTTGATCATCATCGAACTGCTGCCAAGGCTCTGAATGACCAGGTCGATGGTACCCTGCTCCGCGTCCCAGTCCGCCAGTGTCAGCGGGATCAACTCGCCCTTCTCCCATCCCAGCACCCGCACGAACTGCCCGGCGCGGGCCGATTTTGCGATCAGCGGTGCATGCACCACGAACTCGACAATACCTTCCGCCAGTTCGATCTTCTCGACGATTTTCTTCGCCGCCTGGCCCTGCTCGGTATAGTGCCCGGCACTGGCCACCAGGGACTTGACCTCACCGGGAGAGAATGGAATTTTACCGGCAATCTCACGTGCCGCTGCCTGGCCGTCGCCCGCTGCCTTGATGGCAGTGGAACCGCCGCGGTTGGCATCACCGCCGGTATAGACGTCGTCAATCGAGGTCTCCTGGGAACCGGACTTGATCTCGATGGTGCCCCACTTGCTGGTCCTGAGTCCCGGCTCCGCATCCTTGACGATGGGGTTCGAGGCATTGCCCAGGGCCATGATGACAAGGTCCGCTGTTATCTTCTCGGTCTCTCCGGTAGCCAGCGGCCGCCGCCGGCCCGAGGCATCCGGCTCACCCAGTTCCATCACCTCGAGAATCGCATGGGTGACGAAGTGATTCTTGTCGTTGCCGATGAACTCGCACGGGGAGCGCAATACTTTCAGTGCGATATCCTCTTCCAGCGCGTGGTGCAACTCCTCGACGCGTGCCGGCATTTCATCCCGGGTGCGACGGTAGACAATGGTGACCTTGCCGCCCAGGCGCCGGGCGGTACGTGCCGCATCCATTGCCGTATTGCCGCCGCCGATGACGATAACGTGCTTGCCTTTCGTTTCCGGCAACGGCGTTTCGTATCCTTCTTCGTGCGCCTTCATCAGGTTGACGCGGGTAAGAAATTCGTTGGCTGACAGGATACCGTTCATGTGTTCGCCGGGAATATTCATGAACCGGGGCAGACCTGCACCGGTACCGATGAACACCTTCCAGAAACCGGCACGTTTCAGGGATTCCAGCGTTGCGGTCTTGCCCACGATGAAGTTGGTGACAAACTTGCCGCCCATCTGCCTGATCTTCATCACCACGTCGTCAATCAGGTCGTTGGGCAGACGGAACTCGGGAATACCGTAGCGCAGTACGCCACCGAGCTCATGAAAGGCCTCGAAGACGGTAACCGGGTAACCTTCCTTCGACAGCAGATACGCATTGATCATGCCGGCGGGCCCGGAGCCGACCACGGCGATGGGTGGCTTGTCAGCCTTCGCCCAGGGATTTACGAAATTGCCGATCTCGTAATTGGCATTTGCATTGAGCACTTTTTCACTCTGCGGCAGGTACCACTCAAGCTGCCCGATTTCTATGGGGCGCTGGTTATGGGTGCAAACCCCCTGGCACTGGATTTCCTGGGGACAGACACGCCCGGTGACATTGGGCAGGGGATTGGCTTCCTTGATCAGCTGGAAGGCCTGCCGGAACTTGCCCTCACCCATCAGGTGGATCATTTCCGGGATGTGGATCTTGACCGGGCAGCCGCCCTCGTTTTCACCGCCGTCCATCTTCGGCAGCCCGAGTTCGCAGGGCCGGTCGTCGCATTGCTTGTCACGCAGCACCTCCAGCCAGACAAACAGTTCGACTTCGCGGAAGCTGTAACCCAGCCCCATGTAACCAAGGTATCCCTGGTTCACCAGGTCAAAGTCATCGGCGCGCTCATGCGGCGGGCGGATATAGGGCGGAATATTGTTCAGGCCGGGCCAGCCATCCGATAGCCCATCGAACATGGGGTAGCGCTTCGCAAGATGCTTGTCGATAGCACGGATGAATTTACGCTTGAACTTGAGCGGTATATTCCACAGGAAGCGCAACAGCAGGGTGCTCATATCGTCATTTGCGAGCAGCAGCCCCCAAAGGGTGTGCGTAAACGCCTCGCCCAGCTCGGCCTGCTGGAATTCCCAGGCGATGGCGCTGGTTCCCTCGGTGATGAACACCTGTTGAAAAAACTGCGGATCATTCACGAGGCGTTTCTGCAGCAGCCCCACCTGCTTCTGGAACAGCTCCACCGACTTGCTGTGTTCCAGTTCCGCGATCTCTTCCCTGGCATCCTCGATATGGTGGCGGTTGTTTTCAATCGCCAGGCTGGCCTGGTAGTAGCGGGTTACATCCTCGCGGCGATACTCGCACTCGGGTCCGGCACTACCGCCCGATGTCTGCGTCGGCTTGTCAAGATGCTGTGACATACTGTTGCCTCATAATATCCAAACTATTTGGTAGGTTGGGCTTAACCTGCGAAGCCCAACGACCTGCTATTCCGCTGATACCGGCATGTTGGGCTTCACGTTGTTCAGCCCAACCTACGTGCTGATTAATTCATGTGTGTCGTCATTGCGAGCGCAGCGCGGCAATCTCATAACCAGTGAATCAACTGCTTACAGATTGCTTCGTCACTTCGTTCCTCGGTAACTGCTCCTGGCGTCGCCTAAAGGCGCCTACTTTTGGTACCCTACCTCCTGCATGGCCCAGGCCAGTCTCTCGACCGGTTCCCGGCCTCACCTTCTCCCTGCAGTCGTCGCAATGACGAATTCTCAGAGCTTCCCGTATTTATCCAAATCATTGCATAGCTCCTGCAGGAATGATCCAGCACCTCCGGCTTAACTGTAAGCCAGCCCGGCTGCCCTGCCTATTCCGGAGAATGAAAGCGGATGATCTCGGCATCGCAGTCATCCGCCACGCGTGCTGCACGCTGTACAAGTTCCGGCGTGATTTCGATCCTGTCGAACACACCCGGAATTACCCGGCTCACTGTCATGGTGTCTCCGTCGACCACGATCATGGTCTTCTCGAACAGTTCGGCCAGGTCCTGGTAACAGGTCTTGCAATTGGTGCACTTCGGCATGTCTTCTTCGGTGATCTCCACCAGTGCATCGCCCCCCTGCCCGGCCGGCACGGGAGATGGTGCCTGCGCGGCTGCCGGTGCAGCCGTCCCGACGGTAACCGGGATATTGAACTCCGTCGGCGTTGCAGGTGCACCCGAGGCAGCCGCGAGCTCGGCCATGCCACGGGCGATGGAATCTATCGCGGTTTCACGCGCGGCACTGGACTGCTGGTACTTCTGCTGCCACTCCTCCAGTTCCTGGACATGACTTGCCTCCATCCGGTTGATGTGCAGGCCGCCGAGATACTGCAGCATGCGCCAGTTGCGCCGGCGCTCCTCGGTCAGCTCGACCATCACGGAAGTCATGGTCAGCCTGATCAGCTTGCCGTCGCGACCGGTTGACCAGATGAAGGGGGCCTTGCCATAGCGCTCTGCCTTGCCGAGATCTATGTATTCGTGGATCGGCACCGCTTCGCCTTCGCCGTCAAGCGGGTGGAAATGCTTCTTGAAACGGCCCTCTTGCAGGGCAAAGTCCGCCACGGTGAAGGGTATCTCCAGCAACTTCGCATTACCCTCATCGTCAATATAATTCAGCGTGGTGGTAATCCAGTCCTTGTCGACATCCGGATTGCCCTCAAGGGAGAAGCGTTCTGCCAGGGTGCTGCCACGGCGCGGATCATGCACGAACACGGGATACAAGCGGCTCTCCACCGCAAGAATGGCATGGCGGCTGCCGGCATCGTCGGCTATGCCATGCTCCGGCTGACAGGTGGTGTAGGTATCGAACACCGCCGGTGAATCGTTGTAGTTGAGAAACTCCATCGTGCTTTTCATGAAGTGACTTTGCATCGCGGCGCTGGTCTGGATCACCAGTACACTCGGATGGAAGGCCGCGATCAGACCCAGTTCCTTGCGGTCTTCCAGTTTGCCCCGGTGCGCAATATCGAAGCGGGTCAGGTCAGAATCCTGCGCAGTAAAGCTGGCAGTCGAGGTCTGGCCACCGGTATTGGAATAGGCGCCGGTGTTGAGCACCACGATCTTGATCGGTGTATCCGAAACCAGCAGACGCGACAGTGCGCCGAAACCGATGTCGTAAGTCGCGCCATCACCACCCATGCTGATGACGGCAGGCAGCAGGGCACGCTCTTCATCGGTGAAGTAATGCCAGTTGAAACATTTAAAGCGGGTATCGTGGGTTTCCGGATCGTAGAGGTCATCCAGGTCAAGCCTGGCTGTGCGCAGGGCCTTGAAATCATCGACCGCAGTTGCGCAGAACCCTTCGAAAATGCCCTTTGCCACGGCAGGCGTATCCTGGAACAGACTGTTTACCCAGGGATCCTTGTAGGGATTGGCGGGGAAGGTAGAGGCATAGACACTGCTGCAGCCGGTAGCGTTGGCAATGGCCGCGCCGGACGGGCCGTTGCCGGAGGGACCGCTCTCGAACTGGTAGAGCCGCGCTTCAAGTGTCCTGAGCGTTTCCTGCATACGCGCCGGCCGCCCCGGATCGGTCTCATCGGGTTGCAGTGTCTCAAGCTTCGCGTACAGGTCGGCGATCAGTTTCTCAAGCTCCCTGACATGCGACCTGCGCCGCTTCTCGTGGATGGCCCTGTTGGTTGCAGTCAACAGCCGGATGGCGGTCACTTCACCGCAGCCGCGGCAGGCACCATGCCCGCCGGTCATTGCATAGTAGTTGTCGTGGTCCAGGAGCAGGCGCTTGCTGTCGCCACCGGGCTCGATTGCGTTCTCAGTGAAACGCGCCGGGGTATTCGGCAAGCGGCTGAGAAACTCGAAGTTCTGCCGCATTTCTCCCTGCAGCACGGTACTCTGCCGCGCGGCACTCAACGCCCCGGGACCGCAGACATCGACGCACTCGAGGCAGCCGCTGCATTTCCACGGATCGATATTGACGGAATACAGGCCACCGGTACCGGCCGTGTATTTCTCCATTGCGTCGAAGAACGGGCGGGTCTTGACCACCGGAAATACCTTGAGGGCATCGGCCATCTTTTCAAAACCCCGTTTCAGGCTGACATTGTCGGTATCCAGGCTGTCGAGGGATTCGGCAACAATCTCATGGAATGCCTTCGGGTCCTTGCTCGGCAGATTCCGGTAGGCCTCGCGAATGGTTTTGGTCAGGGGGAAGACCTGGCCCGCCATCTGTTGTTTGTGCTGTTCGGTCACATCCAGCCGGTCAATCGCGGTCAGCAACAGGTCATGGATTTCGTGTACCGTGTTGGGTATCGCGGCATCCGGGCAGACCACCGCACATTCCATGCAGCCGGTACAGAGGTGAGCACTGTAGGTCGGCACCTCGAGCCGGAACAGACCCTTGTCCTTCCAGGCGGCGCTGGCGACCGGCATAAACAGGCCGCTTCCCGGCATCACCGGTGCTTCACCAATGCTGCCGTCCTTGATCCGGTCGGCCAGGATATCGTTGTAATAGGTCGGGTCGAACAGCCCGTTTGTGACAGACTTGCCGGTGGCGCGGGCCATTGCCGCAGAGATCCCGACATTGAGACCGCCCTCTACAGGGATGAGCTTTTCCGCTTCCCTGAATTCCCCGGCGCTGTAGTCAAGCCGGTACGTGGCATGCAGTCCATCGCGAACGACATTCATGTTGCTGTCGACCACCAGCTGGCCCTTGGCGCCGAACTTTTTCTTCACCTGTTGTTCGACCTTTTGCAGGATGGACTCTTCCGTTCCGCCTGCGGCAATCCGGTCCACGTGACCGCAGATTGCACCGATGAAGGCAATGCCCATCATGCGGATCTCGAGTTCAGGGACCGGGGCGTGTTTCTTGGCGACACCGAAGGCGTCCACGATGTAGAGCTGGATCCGCTTCTCGCGAATGGTCTTGCGCGCATGCGCCGGCAGTTCCTTCCACACCTCGAGCGGAGTGTGATGGGACTGCATTATCAGGGTGCCATCCTCGACGAGCCCGTGCAGGGGATTGGTGTGACTGAACACCTTGTGATCCGGGGAAACGACGATTTCAACGTCTTCCAGTTCCGCATTGGTGATCTTGATGGGCTCGGGACTCAGGGAGATATAGAAGTTGGTCGGGGCGCCGCTTTTCTCCGAACCGTACTTGGGTGCGGACTTGGAATGCATTCCCAGCACACCGGCCAGGATATCGGTCAGCAGCTTGCCGGTAGCGATGGTTCCATATCCACCCACCGAGTGGAACCGGATGCGGAAGGCGTCCGGTGGCAGCAGGGAGGGATTCTCCTGTGTCTCGAGCGCCATAAACTCGGTTTCCGGGTAGGCCTGCTTCAACCGCTGCTGCAGTACAGCATTGCGCGGTGCCGGATTTTTCTCGAAGAACTGCGAACCCAGGTAGAAAAAAGGCACGTTGAGCGAGCTTTCCATGTTTCTGTAGGCGGCAACCAGGTGGCGCGGCTGCAGGTCATGGGCCCCGATACCGAAAATTCCGGTACTGATCTTGGGCAGGCTGGTGATGGGTGGAATACCCTGGTGACGAATCAGGTCGCCGTTCTCGCGCGCCTTGAACAGGGACTGGGTCACCAGGTTGGTAAGCGCGGTGACCTCCGAGCGTTCGAGTACCGTCACGGCTTTCTTGCCATTCAGCGCGGCAACGAGTTCGCCTTCCGGAAATGGCTGCAGCTGCTTGATCGGAGACCACGCCGACCTTCTTGCCCTGGCCGCGCAGGTAGGTTGCAACGGCTTCGGCATCGTCGGTTACCGACCCCAGGCCGACGATCACATACTCCGCATCATCTGCCAGGAATGTCTGCACCGGGTTGTAGTGACGGCCGGTAAGCTCGCCATATTCGTCCATTGCCTGCCTGATGAAGCGCGGCACCTCGTTGACGAAGTGCGTCCGGTGATCGACCAGGCCGGCCTGGAAATCCGGCTGGTTCTGCACACCGCCGGTGAGGCCCGGATTATTGACGTCGATCATGGCGGGTACCAGCTGCCGTGTACCCTTTTCAAATGCATGGATCCACTGCCTGCGCCACTGGCCGGCGAGTTCCTCGGGGATCCATGCGAGGGTCTCCCGGACCAGGTTACCCGCGTTATCCGCCTCGATTTCGTCGGCCCGGTTTTCCAGGAACTCACCCAGCGCAGCCTGGCTGGCTGGCTGTATGTCCCCGGCATGCCTGTCCAGATACTCCTGCAACTGGTAGACGCGGCCCCTGGCACCGTACAACATCTCCTGGGCGACGGTCGGGGACTTGATCCGGCCTGCAGGATCGCCGAGAAACTCCTTCAGCAGCCCGGGTTCGGGCAGCAGGGTTTCGCATTGCATGTGGCTGGTGGCAAAGCCATCCATCGCGTTGGTTACCGGCACCATCGACAGGGAACTGACACGGTAGGCGATCGCCGCCAGATCGGCGGCCTCCTGCGGATTACTGCCGAAGAGGATGGTGTAACCCGAGGGCAACAGGGCATAGACGTCATCATGCCCGGCCATGACATTCAATGAGTGTTTTGATACCGCGCGCGCGGCCACCTGCAACACGAAACCGCCGACCTTTTTACCGACGGTGACGTAATGGGATTCCAGTGCGTAGAGAATGCCCTGACTGGAGGATGCATTGGAGATAAAGCGCCCACCGGTCAGGGTCGCCCCCATGGCCCCGCTCTGGGCGGAGTGCTCCCCCTCGGGTTCGAAGAAGAAAGGATGCTTGCCCCAGACATTGCAACCGCCCTTGGCGCGAAAGGCCTCGAACAGCTCGGAGATCTCGGTGGAGGGCGTAATGGGGAATCCGATCACACCACCACAAACATGCCCCATCACATGGGCGACCGCGCCGTTGCCATGGATGACGGTTTCTAACCCGGGTATTTGAAGGACTTTTTCGCGCCGCTGTTTTGCGGGGCTTGCACTGTTCCTGCAGCATTCGACAAGGATGCTGCTTGATCATTTTCAATATTCTCGCCTTGAGACTGGCGCATATCCATATTCCTCCGCCGGGGGGCGCATGAGTGGTGTTTTCGCAGACCGGATATTATTAGTTATTTGTTAGTCGATTGTCAGGCTGGTGCCACATTATCCAAAAAATAAAAATCCTGGGCAGCCCGCACTGGTGCCCGGGCAGCAGCAAGTTGAGCGAAATGGTGGGGTTACCCGGGTCAGCCTGGCCATCCTGCCCGCCAGAAGTGCGGCCCGCGTCTTATCCGGTTTCCGGTACCTGTCCCGCGTAGCTGAGCGGGGCCTGGCAGCGCCGGCAGCTGTAGCGCGCCCGGCCGCTCTGCACGCGCTTGTGGCGCACCGTGCTGAGACTGTGTGTGGTGCAGGCGCAGCGGTAGCTGAAACGCCGCTGGCGGCGCACGGGTATGCCGTCGAGATCATAGTTGCAGGTCACTGCCGGCTGCGCGCCGAAGGCCCGCATCACCGCCTGCCACTCCGGGCCGTGCGGACGCACCTGCCGCAGGCCGTAGAGGATATCGGTGACGTAATGCGCGACCTCGTGGGGCACGGTGTTGGCAAGATTGTCGCTGAAATACCTGGCGAAGATATGCGGATTGTAGCGGATCACCCGCCGCCCGCGGTGCACCCGGTACATGCCCGCGGCCCGGCCGCGCAGTTCAAACGTAACCGGGACTTCCGCGAACGCGCGGCCAAACAGCACGCTGGCCTGTGCGATGGCTTCGCCAGTGGCCTCCACCACCCGCTGCCGCTGCTGCGGACTGAGCGGGGTGACCACGGGTTGCGTCATGGCAGGCAGACCGCCGTCGGCTTCAGGCCGCGCCGATGACGGTCAGAAAGGATGGCGCGAGTTCGCCCCGGCCGGACTTGTCGAGAATCTCCTGCGCGGTCTGCACGATCTCCGCCAGCGGCCCGGTCAGGAACACCATGCCCAGCTGCAGCGTCGCCTTGAGGTCGGCAATCGGATTGACGTTGTTTGCATGCGGCGGCTTCAGAAAAACAATATTGATTTCACCAACCTCGGAGGGGATCTGCTCGCAGCCGCCGCCCGGGGCGACAAAGGCAAACAGTTCCTCCGGGCTGTGAATGGCGATACTCTCTTCCTTGAATTCGCCGTCAGCGGCCTGCACCGTGAACTCGACTGAAAAAACGGGATTCATGCCGGATACTCCTGATTATCGAACGATGGAAATGCTGGTGTCACATGATAAAGGAAGCGGCCCGCAGCAACCACAACCGCGGCCAGCCTGTCCCCGGGCCGGTCAGCCTGCCCGGGCCCGCCATTGCCGCAGATGGGTGAGTTCGTACAGCACCGGCACCAGCAGCAGGCTGACCAGCATGGAGAACGACAGCCCGGCGACAATGGTGACGGCCAGCGGCCGCAGCATCTCCGCGCCTTCACCGAAGCCGATCGCCAGCGGCAGCATACCGACGACGGTGGTCAAGGTGGTCATCAGGATAGGCCGCAGCCGCAGCCGCGCGGCCTGCAGGATCGCCTCGCGAATCGCCGCGCCCTGCTCGCGCATGATCTCGATGTACTCCACCAGCACGATGGCGTTGTTCACCACGATGCCGGCCAGCATGATCATGCCCAGCCATACGGGCATGGACACCGGCAGCCCGGACAACTCGATGCCCAGCGCCACGCCGACCACCGAAAACGGCACACTCAGCAGGATAATGAAGGGGTTGCGCAGTGACTCGTACTGGATCGCCATCACCACGAACACCATGAACAACGCCAGCAGCAACAGGGTCGTGGTCATTGCGCGGCCCTCTTGCAGGGTCTTGCGGGCACCGCCGTCGTAGAGGGTATAACCTGGCGGCAGCTTGAGTGACGCCAGCTCTGTATCGATGGCATCGAGGCTGGCGCCGAGCGTGGTGTCGCTGCCGACCGTCGCCGTGACCTCGATGATGCGCTGCTGGTTATCGCGCAGGATCTCGGAGGCCGACTCGATCAGGTTGACCTGCGCAACATCACCCAGGTAGATGGCCTTGCGCCCCGTTGCGGCGGGAAACAGCAGCAGTGACTCCAGGTCCTGCGGGCTCGCGGCCTCCAGCGGCGGCAACCGCAGGCGCACGTCGTAGCTGCGATCGCTGTCGATGAAATCGGTGACCACCCGGCCTTCCAGGGCAATGCGCATGGCATCACTTACATCCTCGATATCGAGACCCAGCAGGCTGGCCCGCTCGCGGTCGATGTCGATGCTGAGTTCGTGGTGTACTCCCTCGGCGGAATGCTTCAGGTTGCGCAGGCCCGGCACCTGCTTCAGCAGCAAGAGCACCTCCTCGGCCAGCCGTTCCAGCTGCTCCATGTCAGGACCCTGGATGCGCAGGCTGACGTCGTCATCGCCGCGGTTGGTACGGATGCCACGAATTCCCTGGGTGCGCATGCGCACCTGCACGCCGGCCAGCTGCAGCCCGATGATGGCCTTGTTCATGCGCGCGATCCACTCCTCGCTGCTGCTGTCGCGCTGCGCCAGCGGCACCAGCTGCACGTTCAGGGTGCTGTGGCTCGGCGCCTCGCGCTGGGTGCGCCCGAAAATGAAGCCGCCCACCAGGCTGAAGACATGCTCCACTTCCGGCTGCTGTTCGAACAGGCGTTCGATCTGCTGCACGGTAGCATCCATCTCCGCCAGGGTAATGCCGGGGTCGGTGGAAATACTGGCCGAGACACGGCCGTCATCCATGTCGGGCAGGAAGATTTCCTCCTCCCCGTCGAAGGTCTGGACGGCCATGACCAGCATCAGGATGAAGGCGGGTACGACCAGGTAAGGCAGGCCCAGCAGGCGTGCAGTCAGGCTCGCATAGCGCCGCTGCAACCACTGCATCCCGGCATCCACGCGCCTGCGCAGGCGGCCGCTCTGGGTGCTGTGCACCTTGGCGGCCAGCGCCGGCACCAGTGTCAGCGCGATCACCAGCGAGGACAGGATGGCGGCCGAGATAGTGTAGATCAGCTCCCGGAACAACAGCCCGGTCAGGCCGCCGATAAACAGGAACGGCAGCACCGCGGCCAGGTTCGTGCTGGTCGAGGCGACGATGGCACTGTTGACCTCGGCGGCCGCGTGCGCACCCGCTTCCAGGTCCGCCTCGCCCTGGCACTGGTGGCGATAGATGTTCTCCAGCATCACGATGGTGTTGTCGACGATCAGCCCGACGCCCAGCGCCAGCCCGCCCAGCGTCATGATATTGAGCGTCAGTCCGCCCATGCCCATGATGATGAAAGTCACCATGATGGCAATCGGGATTGCGCTGCCGATGATGAGCGTCCGCCGCAGGTTGCCGAGAAACACGAACACGACCAGCATGGCCAGCACGGCGCCGCTGACGGCCGCCAGCCCCGAGTTGGTCAGTGCCTGGCGAATGTAGACGGACTGGTCCGCCACGCTGCGCACCTGGATGTCTGCCGGCACCAGTCCCTGCTCCTGCAACCAGTCGAGCTGTTGCTGCACCACGTCAACCACGGCCACGGTGTTCGCGGCCGGCTGTTTCTGGATCGACAGCTTGATACCGGGGACGCCGTTGAGGCGCACCAGCAGGCGCTCGTCCTCGTGGGTGTCGATCACCTCGGCGACTTCCTGCAGGTGGATCACACCGCCATCCGCCTGCCGTAGCGGCAGCTCCGCGATCTGTTCGACCCGGGTGAAGCGTCCGCTGATGCGCCCGGAAAATTCCTGCTGCGCCATGCGCAGGCGTCCGGCCGGGTCTTCGCGGTTGCCGCGCTGCAGTGCATCAATAAGGTCCTGCATGTCGAGCCCGACGCCTGCCAGGCGCTGCTGGTCGGGCAGCACCTGGATCTCGCGGATCAGGCCGCCGCCGACCTCTGCCGCCGCCACGCCGGGCAGCGTCAGGAACCACTTGCCGAACACGTCATCGACCCAGCTGCGCAGCTCCACCGGGTCGCGCAGGGGCGAACTCACCACGAATTCCAGCACCGGTATCTGGGAAGGGTCGCGCTTGTAAATGATGGGGGGATCGGGCGTGTCGGGCAGGAAGCGTTTGGCGCGATCCAGCCGGGTGCTGGCGTCGCGCAGGGCGATATCGATGTCCTTGCCGTACTCGAACGACAGGTCAACGGAGGTCGCCCCCTCGCTGGTACGCGATTGCACGCTGATGGCGTCCTCGGTGATCGCCAGCTGTTCTTCGAGCTGGCGGGTGAACTGGTCTTCCATGACCTTGGCCGGGACCCCGGGGTTGACAATGCGCACCCGGATCTCCGGGTAGATCAGGTGAGGATGCAGGTCAATCGCCAGCCGCGCAAAGGCGAACACGCCCAGCACCATGACGGCCAGCGCAATCATGGTGACGCCGACGGGATGCCGGATCGACCACGTCGCCAGCCCACCGGTCCTGGTCAGCGGTGCGGCCATGATTCAGTCTGTGGACTGCTCGACAGGCTTGACCGCCTTGCCCGTGGAATGCTCGACAGGTTTGACCGCCTTGCCCGTGGACAGCCCGAGGAACCCGCGGATAACGACCTGCTGGCCATCCTCCAGTCCCTGCAGGATCTCGACCTTGTCCGCCAGCCGCAGGCCGCTCTCCACTCCCACGCGCTGCGCCCGGGATTCCGCGTCGAGCACGAACACGTATTCGCTGGCGGTATCACGCCGCAGCGCGGCATAGGGGATCACCTGGCGGCGCGCGGCATGGGTGTTCAGTTCCACCCGGCACAGCTGCCCCGGCGCGGCGCCTGCCGGGACCGGCTCGATCTCCACCTCGATGGTGCCGCGGCGCGTCACCGGATCGAGATTCGGGTAGATGCGCACGATGCGACCCTCGAAGACCTGGTCGCCCAGCGCATCGATGCGCACCTGCGCCACATCGCCGATCGCCAGTCCGGGCAGGATGAGTTCCGACACCGGCAATTCCGTGACCAGCAAGGAAGGGTCGGCAATGGTCAGCACGTGCTGGTGGCGCTCGATAATATTGCCGGGATCCGAGAGCCGCGCCGTTACCACGCCATCGAACGGGGCCTTGATGGTGGCGTAGCCGAGGCGCGTCTGCAGCAGTCGTTCGTCGGCCTCGGCCACCTCCAGCGCGGTGACGGCGCGGGTATATTCGTTTTCCGAAATCAGTTTGCTGCCGCGCAGTTCCTTGAGGCGCTTGACGTCCTCGGCCGCCTGCTTGCGGGTGGCGGAAGCCCGCTCCAGTTGCACCCGCAGCAGGGTGTCATCGAGTTGCACCACGACATCGCCCGCCTTGACCGCATCCCCCTCGTAGAACGGCAATGCCGTGAGGCGACCCTCTTCCTGGGCATGGATCCTGACTTCGCGGCGCGCATTCAGGGTACCCGCCCGGGTGCGTACCACGCTGAGGTTGTCACTGACGACCGGCGCGGTTTCGACCAGGTGTTCCGTGTCGAGCTTGCCCGCCGGCTCCTCCGGCTGGCCGCAGCCGCCCAGGGTCACCAGGACGACGAGCAGGGACAGGAAAATCCATGATTGGGAGAAACGCAGTGCCGCTGTGGTCATGCTCGCCTGGCCGCCGGGGTGATATCGATTTTTTGCATTATACATAACAGCTTGGGGCAGCCGCGTACAGGAAAAGTTCCTGCCGCAGAGTGTGGCGGGAACCCTTGCCCGCCGGGACCGCAGCGCGGGAAATCTGTCGCAGCTTACATCCGCAGCATGATTATCTATACTGGTCATATGAGACACCGAATTTTACAGCTCATTCTGCTTTTGCTACTGGCGGCCTCCCTGGTCAGTTGCCAGCAAGAGGACACGATCGTCATCAGCATCAACGTGGACTCGGAGCAGCAAATCTCTGCATCGAGCGGAAACTTCAATGGCGTGCTCCTCGATGACGACCGCTTCGGCAGCGCCGTCGCGGCCATCGGCGACCTGGAAGCGGACGGCGTGGTGGATCTCGCGGTGGGCGCACCGGGTGACGGTATTATTCTCAATGACCGCGGCGCGGTGTGGATCCTGTTCATGAACCGGGACGGCACGCTGGACCTCGAGCAAAAGATCTCCGCCCGCGACGGCAACTTCAACGGCACCCTGCGCGACGGCGACGCCTTCGGCAGCGCCGTAACCGGCATCGGCGACCTCAACGGCGACCAGATTCTCGATATCGCGGTCGGCGCACCCGGCGACGATGCCGGCGGCAGTGACCGCGGGGCCGTGTGGATACTGTTTCTCAGACAGGATGGCACCGTCCTGCATGAAGCGAAGATATCCGACACTGACGGCAACTTCGGCGGCACCCTGGATAACGGTGATCGCTTCGGCTCGGCGTTGGCGATTACTGCCCGATCTGGACGGCAACGAGGTTGCTCGATCTCGCGGTCGGCGCGCCCGGCGACGATGACGACAGCATCGACACCGGTGCGGTCTGGATCCTGTTCATGAACAGCAACGGCACCGTCAAGACGCAGCAGAAGATCTCCTTCGACACCGGCGGCCTGGACGCGCAACCTGCTCAGCGGTGACGCCTTCGGCTCGGCCATTGCCAATATCGACGACCTCAACAACGACAGCGTTTCCGACATCGCGGTCGGCGCGCCGGGGGACGACGACGGCGGCCTGGATGCCGGCGCCGTGTGGATTATTTACCTGGCTGCCAACGGCCGCGCCATCAACCAACAGAAGCTGTCGCCGCTGGCAGGCGACTTCGAGGGTGTCATCAGCCCCGGCGACGCCTTCGGCGCGGCACTGGCAAATGCCGGCGACATGAACCTCGACAACATCAACGACCTGCTGGTGGGCGCGCCCGGCGACGACGACGGCGGCACCGACAGCGGCGCCGTCTGGCTGCTGTTCCCGGGATGGGACGGCAAGGTCAACGGTGCCCAGAAGCTGTCGCCCCGGGAAGGTCTGCTGGGCGCCACGCTGACAAGCGGCGATCGGCTTTGGCAGCGCTGTCGCGGGCATCGGCAATCTCGACTTCCGGCGCGCGACAGATCTCGTGGTCGGCGCACCGTTCACGGATGACCGCGGCACCGATACCGGCAGCCTCTGGGTGCTGTTCATGGACAACGTGGACACCTCGACCGAGTGTGAACGCAATGCCCTTTTCCGCTTCCTCGGCATCGTCGACTGCCAGTAAGCCGGTTGCATACAGCGGGTCACCACCACCTGCCGCGGCCCGCGGCACTGCTTTATAATCACCCACAACCCTGCCACGGCCGGCAGCACATACGATAATCCAGCAAGGAATTCACATGACCGAACCCACGCCCTGCCCCTGCGGCTCCGGCAAACCCTACGCCGACTGCTGTGAACCCCTGATCAGCGGCGCACAGGCCGCGGCATCACCCGAGTTGCTGATGCGCTCGCGCTACACGGCCTTTGCCACACAGCAGGTGGCTTATCTGGAACAAAGCCTGCATCCCGGCCAGCGGAGTGACTACGACGCGCCCGGTACGGCAAAGTGGGCCGCCGATTCCAACTGGGAGGGTCTGGAAATCCTCAACATCAGCGGCGATCCGGAAACCGACAGCAGCGGCAAGGTGGAATTCAGGGCGCACTACCGCCGCAAGGAGGAGCGCATCGATCACCATGAACTGGCGGAATTCCGCAAATCCAACGGCGTCTGGTATTTCTACGACGGCAAGATGGTGACGCCGGGTCAGGTGCGCCGCGACACGCCCAAGGTCGGCCGCAACGACCCCTGCCCCTGCGGCAGCGGCAAGAAATACAAGAAATGCTGCGGCTAGCCAGGGATAGATAATGAATGTCCTCCTTAGTAGCCCGGATGCAGCGGACGCCTACATGGACGTAGGTGATAGAGCAATGCAGGAGCAATTGCCGAGCGGAATCCGGGGTGGCAGGTCTTCCCGGGTACCGACCCGATGGGCCAGCACCCGGGCTACTGCGGATGTATCAACCCGTTATGCAAGACTCAAACATATCATCCGGCTTATCCTGCTGGCCGCGCTCGCCTGCGGTCCGCAGATCGTCCCTGCCGCGGACGATTACACGGCGGCACGCGCGGCCATGGTGGAGACCATCGCGGCCATGCGGGATTCGACCAGCGAGGCACTGGAGCGGGAGACAATCGACCCGCGGGTGCTGCAGGCCATGGCCACGGTACCGCGCCATGCACTGGTCCCCGAGGCAATGCGCAGCGCGGCCTACGAAAACCGGCCGCTGCCAATCGGCCACGGCCAGACCATTTCCCAGCCCTTCATCGTGGCCATCATGACCGACCTGCTCGAATTACAGCCCGGTGACCGGGTACTGGAAATCGGCACCGGTTCCGGATACCAGGCCGCCGTACTGGCTGAACTCGGCATGCAGGTTTACAGCATCGAGATCATCGAGCCGCTGGGCGAACTCGCGCGCACCAGCCTTGCCAGGCTCGGCTACGACGCAGTCGAGGTGCGCATCGGCGACGGCTACTATGGCTGGAAAGAACAGGCCCCGTTCGATGCCATCATCGTCACGGCGGCGGCCAGCCATGTCCCGCCGCCACTGATCAAGCAACTGCGGCCCGGCGGCCGCATGATCGTGCCCGTGGGCAGCCGCTTCCTGGTACAGCAGCTGGTGCTGGTCGAAAAGGATGCGGATGGCGAGGTGACAACCCGCCAGGTCCTGCCGGTACGGTTCGTCCCCCTGACCGGCAGTCACTGAGCATGTTGCAGGATTTGCATCCGGGCTTCGCAGGCTCAGCCCAACTGCGCGCCAGCATATATAACACGCCACGGAATCCACGGAAGGACACGGAAATGATTCTTATGGGTATTGTTTCTTTCCGTGTTTTTCCGTGGATTCCGTGGCCATATTGAAATAATGACACTCAGTCGTAGATCGGGTTAAACAATGTGAAACCCAACAGGGAAGAGTCTATGGGATTTACACCCGTTGGCTTCCCAGGCTCAGACCAACCTGCGGGCTGATATCCAGCCGGTGATTCCAGACACATGCCCATGATTGCCACTGACCCTGTCCGCCTCCCGCGTCTTTCGATCGCCCTGGTCTCGGCCGCGGCACTGGGCTACGAAGTGCTGTTGATGCGGCTGTTCTCGATCATCCAGTGGCACCACTTCGCCTACATGATCATCAGCCTGGCACTGCTCGGCTACGGCGCCAGCGGCACCTTCATCAGCATTGCCCGGCCCTGGCTGCTGCGCCGCTTTGCCGCCGCGTACTGCGGCAACCTGGCCCTGTTCGGTCTGTCCGCAGTGCTCTGCTTCCTGCTCGCACAGCGGGTGCCCTTCAACGCCGAGGAAGTCCTGTGGGACTGGCGGCAGCCGCTGTACCTGGCGCAGCTCTACCTGTTGCTGGCCGTGCCGTTCTTTTTCGCCGCCAACGCCATCGCCCTCGCCCTGAGCCGTCATCCCGCGGCGATCGCGCGCCTCTATGCGGCCGACCTGCTGGGCGCCGGTCTTGGCAGCCTGCTGGTCATCGGGCTGCTGTTTGCGCTCTTCCCGCAGACGGCACTGCAGGGTCTCGGCGCCCTCGGACTGCTGGCGGCGCTGGTTGCCGCCCGTGAACTGCGGCTGGCCCCGCGCTGGCAACTCGGGGCCATCGCGGGCATTGCCGCCGTGCTGCTCCTGCCTGCCAGCCTGCTGGAACTGCAGATCTCGCCCTACAAGTCGCTACCGCAGACACTGCGCGTCAGCGGCACGCAGGTCATTGCGCAGCACACCAGTCCACTGGGTCTGCTCAGCGTGGTCGAGAGCGGCGCGGTCCCGCTGCGCCATGCACCCGGCCTGAGCCTGTACGCCGACAGCCCGCTACCGTCGCAACTCGGCCTGTTCACCGACGCCGACGGTATGACCAGTATCGACCACAATCCCGACCGGGCACGCCTGGATTACCTGGACCAGCTGACCTCGGCCCTGCCCTTCCACCTGGCCGAACCACGGCGCGTGCTGGTGCTCGGCGCCGGCGGCGGCAGCGGCGTGCAGCAGGCACTGAATCATGACGTGCCGCACATCGACGCCGTCGAACTCAACCCGCAGCTGGCGGCGCTGCTACAGCGCGACTATGCCGACTGGTCGGGACAGCTGTACGCGCGTCCCGGTGTGCAGCTGCACACCGCCGACGCCCGCGGCTTCGTCAAGCAAAGTCGGCTGGACTATGACCTGATCCAGCTCAGCCTGCTGGATGCCTGGGGCGCCTCAAGCGCGGGGCTGTATGCCCTGAATGAAAATTACCTGTACACGATCGAGGCCCTGCAGGACTACCTTGCACACCTGGCACCGGGCGGTTACCTCGCCATCAGCCGCTGGATCAAGCTGCCGCCGCGCGACACCCTGAAGCTGTTCGCCACCGCCGTGCGCGCCCTCGAGGCCCGCGGCGCGACTGACCCGGGCGCACAACTGGTACTGATCCGCGGCTGGCAGACCAGCACCCTGCTCATCAGGCAGGGCGCGTTCACGCCGGCGGAGATCAGCGCCGTACGTACATTCTGCAAGACGCGCGCCTTCGATCTTGCCTGGTACCCGGGCATGCCGGCCGCCGAGGCCAATCGCCGCAACCGGCTCGCGGAGCCGTATTTCCACGCGGCAGCGCAGGCCCTGGCCGGCCCGGAGGCGGCGGATTTCATGGCGCGCTACAAGTTCGACATCACGCCGGCCACCGATGACCGTCCGTATTTCTTTCATTTCTTCAAGTGGCGGGTGCTGCCGGAGATCCTGGCATTGCGCGGTGCAGGCGGCCTGCCCCTGCTGGAAGCCGGTTACCTGGTGCTGCTGGCGACGCTGCTGCAGGCACTGCTGCTCAGCCTGGTCCTGATCCTGCTGCCGCTGGCGGTGCTGCGGCGCCGCGGCGCGGCGTCGGTAACAGCAGCGAGCCGCACGCGGATAGCGGGTTATTTTTCCGCCATCGGGCTGGCATTCCTGTTTATCGAAATCGCCTTCATGCAGAAATTCATCCTGTTCCTGCACCACCCGCTGTACGCGGTGGCGACGGTGCTTGCGGCGTTCCTGGTGTTTGCGGGGCTGGGCAGTGCCTGGACGGCACGCTTGCCACAGGACGGCGCCGTTGCCGCCCGGGCGACCCTGTATGCCGTATTGCTGATCGCCCTGCTGGGCGGTGCCTATACCCTGCTGCTGGGTCCGTTGTTTGAGCAGCTGACGCAACTGGGCATGGCCGCACGCGTCGCCATCAGCACGCTATTGATTGCGCCGCTGGCCTTCTGCATGGGCATGCCCTTTCCCCTTGGCCTGGCGCAGGTCGGGGCGAAGTCACCCGAACTCATCCCCTGGGCCTGGGGCATCAATGGCTGCGCCTCCGTGCTGAGCGCCGTGACCGCGACCCTGCTGGCAATCCAGTTCGGCTTCGGCATCGTGGTGCTGGCCGCCCTGCTGCTGTACCTGCTGGCCGCGCGGCTGTTTCCCTGATGCCCGCTGTTCAGCCGGAGTCTGCAGCCACCAGCTGCTGCATGGCGTTGACACAGTCGCGGCACACCCGCACGTAGTTCGTGTTCGGCGTGCAATCCCCGGCCTGCCGGGCGTCGGCGGGATAGTAGACATCGACCTGGTGCTCGCCCTGCCGGCCGCAGAAATGGCACCAGTCGCTGTCGGCGTGCAATCGGATCTGTCGCATAGTTTGTCCTCACCAGTTTCCCAGAAACCCTTCTCACTGGAGCGGGTGTTGTAAAAGTCTATAGTAGGTTGGGCTGAAGCATGAAGCCCAACAACAGGTGCCTGATCAAACAAGCATGTTGGGCTTCGTCCATCAGCACCAACCTGGAGAGAACCGCGTTTTGCGGCACCCTCCTGGAGCAGAAGGAAAACATTCTCTATCACGGTAACTGGAATTCACGTCCATCCTGAAATTACAACCCGGAAAAACATGTTCATGCATGCTAATGGAGCAAACTCTATCCGTGTTTAGCGGGACCGCGGCGGCTTTATTCCAGTTCCAGGTAAATGATATTAGCCGCGAAAGCGGTCGGGTCCGTAGCGGAATATTCCGCCGGGGCCTGTACGCCGGTGATGCCGAAGCGCGCCATGTCGACCACTGACAGGAAGTAATAGTCCGGCACATGGTAAGGCGGCTGTTTGCCGATCCAGCAGACCTGCTCGTCGACGCCGATGCGCGCGAAGAAGTCGCGTTCCAGCGCTACCAGCCGTGCCATCTGTGCCTGCACGTAGCGGGTTGCCGTCTGCTCATCCTCGCCATCGCGCCGCATGCGCAGCGCCACGTCATCCCGCCACAAACCGGTCTCGGCGAGATGATGGTAGTTGCCATGCCAGGCGACAATCGCGCCCGGCCGTATTTCCTTGCGGCGCGCCGCCGGGAAGACATAATTTGCGCAGGACGACAGGCAGACGCCGGTGACCGTGATATCCAGCTGCCGCGCGTGAACCCAGTCGGCCAGTTCGATGGCCGCGGCGACATCGCCACCGCCGGAATCGATCAGCAGCCGCCGTAGCGGCTGTCCGGCAACGCGCGCGAAAAACCCGGCGTTATTTTCCACGCTGATAGCGCCACGGTACGCTGCCGTTGCATCCCCGCCCTCGCCTGCGGCGACGGTATGCAGCGGCAGGCAGCACAGGCAGGCGAGGAGGATTGTGGCGCGCATGCCTGACTGAATCCCGAGGCGCCGCTTACCCGGCAGGTAATGCAGCCTGCAGGAGACGGACCACGTTGCCCCCCATGAGCTTTTCGATATCCGCGGCACTGAAGCCCACCTGCAGCAAGGCCTCAGTGAGCAATGGCAGACCGCTGGCATCGAACGGCACCGACACCGAGCCATCGAAATCCGAACCCAATGCGACATGATCGACACCGACAAGGTCCACGGCATAGCGCAGCGCCCGCACAATGGCGGCAACGTCATCGCCGCAGGTCGCGCGCGGCCAGAAGCCGATGCCGATCACGCCACCGCTTGCCGCGATCGCGCGCGCCTGCCCGTCTGACAGGCTGCGATGGTTGTCACAGGTGCCGCGCACCCCGCCATGCGAACTCAGGACGGGGCGGGTTGCCGCTGCAATCACGTCATCCATCAGTGCAGCCGAGGCATGCGCCACGTCGATCAGCATGCCGAGCTGTTCCGCGCGCTGCACCACCGCGCGCCCGAAGTCGGTCAGCCCGCCCTTGTGCTCGCCATGTACCGAGCCGCCGACCGCGTTGTCGAAGAAATGCACCAGCCCGAGCATGCGGAACCCGGCGGCATACAGCGCATCCAGGTTCTGCAAGTCACCCTCGAGACTCTGCGCCCCCTCGATGGCCAGCAGGCCACCGACAACGGCCTGCCCGCCGGCCCGCGCCGCCAGCAGGTGCTGCAGGTCGGCGGCTGACTCGACCAGCAACAGTTGCCCGTTCGACCCGTCTGCAAACTCGCGCAGCATCCCGGCCTGGTAAAGGGCGCGCTCGCGGGTGCTGTTCCAGGCGCGCAGGGGCCAGCGCTGCGCGATCGCCAATGGAGTGATAATGTCGGCGGCATCACTGGCATTGCGGGTGAAATTGCGTCCGGCAGGAACCTGCGTCACCACAGAGAAGGTCTGCAGGCCGACATTCCCCAGCAACATCCGCGGCACATCGACATGTCCGGAACGACCATGGGTCAGCAGGTCACGCCCCCACAACAGGGAATCGGCATGCAGATCGGCAATGAACAATTGCCGGTGCAGGCTGGCAGCGACAGCGGAGACGGGATATGGCGGGGGCAGCACCACCGGGTTTTTCTGCCTCGCCACTTCGCCGGGCACGATGCCAAAAAACACGGCTGCCCCCGTCAGCACGAGCAGCAGTACGACCGACAGGACCCTGCCGCGAAACTTCATAAGCTCTCCAATTGTCAACAATCCCGGCGAGCGCGGAAATTTGCGTACCACACCCTGCCGGGATATCCGGGATCCGTCACCGAATTATGGGTTCGTCACTTGAAAAACTGCAAACCCGACCTGATTGATAGCCACTCGACCAAATAACGGGATCACTGTCATGCTGCGATTAAGCTCCGTCCGGCCCGACATGCGGGCGCTTCGTCTGGCCACCGTGCTGCTACTGGCACTGGCGGCCGGCAACCTGCAACCTGTCATGGCGAAAACACCCCCGCCGGCCGACAGCATCGCCCCGATGCTGGAGACGGTATTGCCCGCAGTGGTCAACATCTCGACGCAAACCCGGGCCAAAACGCGCCAGCATCACCCGCTGCTGGACGACCCGTTCTTTCGGCGCTTCTTCGAAGTTCCCGAGTCGCGGCGCACGCAGCGCAAGCAGCACAGCCTGGGTTCCGGCGTGATTGTTGACGCCACCCGGGGCTACGTCCTCACCAACCACCACGTGATTGAGGGCGCCGACGAAATCACCATAACCCTGCGCGACCAGCGCCGGATCACGGCGGACGTGGTCGGCGCGGACCCCGAGGTCGACCTGGCGCTGCTGCGTATCCAGGCAGACAAGCTGACGGCCCTGCCGGTCGCGGATTCCAATGCCCTGCGAGTCGGCGATTTCGTGGTCGCCATCGGCAATCCCTTCGGGCTGGGTCAAACCGTCACCTACGGCATCGTCAGCGCCCTGGGGCGCACCGGCCTGGGCATCGAGGGCTATGAAAACTTCATCCAGACCGACGCGTCCATCAATCCCGGCAACTCCGGCGGCCCGCTGGTGAACATGCGCGGCGAGCTGGTCGGCCTCAACACCGCCATCGTGGGTCCCGCCGGCGGCAACATCGGCATCGGTTTCGCCATCCCCAGCAACATGGCCAGCGCCATCATGCAGCACCTGACCGAATACGGCGAGGTACGGCGCGGCCAGCTCGGGGTCATCATGCAGGACCTGACACCCGACCTGGCCGAGGCCTTCGGCCTGCAGCGCGGCGGCGGCGCCGTCATCGCCCGGGTCAGCCCCGGCTCGGCCGCCGATCAGGCCGGCCTCAAACCCGGCGATGTCATCACTGCGCTCGATGGAGAACCGGTAAGCCGCTCCAGCGACCTGCGCAATGCCATCGGCCTGCTGCGTGCCGGGACCCGCATCAAACTGAACATCCTGCGCGGCGGCAAACCGCGTGATATCACTGCCGTGGTCGCCGACCCGCTCACGGTCAGCACCGCGGCCGGCAAGGCCAGCCGACATCTTGCCGGCGCCACGATCGGGCCGATCGTGGACAATCACCCGTTGTTCGGAGAGGTCGACGGGGTCAGCGTGCTGGAAGTCGAGCACGGCAGCGCCGCCTGGTCCGCCGGGCTACGCCCCGCGGACGTCATCGTCTCGATCAACCAGATACCGGTCGCCACGGTCGATGAATTCCGGGCGGCCGCGCAGCGCAACCCGAACAACCTGCTGCTGAATATCCGCCGAGGCAACGGCGCCCTGTTTATCGTGATCCAGTAACCGGCGCCTGCGAAGCGAAGCCGGGGAACGCCGCTCATCAGCGCGATTAGTTGAAAACGGCATCGCGGCCGGGAGGCCGCTCCTACCCCAATAGAATCTCCTGTAGGAGCGCCGCCCTTCGGCGCGATTGTTCGAAAATGGCATCGCGGTCAGCACCCAAAGAACGGGCATAAAGGGACCGCTCCTACCCTAATAGAATCTCTTATAGGAGCGCCGCCCTTCGGCACGAATATTTAAGTGCCGAACGCCTTACTAGTGCTGCCATACCGCGCAGCCCTGCTTCCTGAGCCAGTCGGCCAGTGCCGGTTCCCAGTCATCCTCGGCAAGCCCGCTTGTATCAAAGCCGTCGATCAGGTCCAGTGCCAGTTCAACACCATAACGGCGGGGATACTTGCTGCTGCGGTAGCCGGCCCGGTGCTGCTCGAAACGGTCCCCCGGCGCATGAATAGTAATACCGACGTAGACGCACGGCATGCCCTCGATATAGCCCGGGTTGGCGGCACGAAACTCGCGGCGCTCGAGCACCACCGGATCGAGCGTGATGACATAGAGATTCCGGCTGCGCCCCTGCCGGGCTGCCGTGCGCGCCTTGCGCTGCCATTGCAGGATCTTCGCATCCCGCTCGCTGTCACGCATAGCGGAGCAAAGCGCGGCAGTTACTGACGGGCACCCGGCACCATCATCTGCATGGGGTTCATCTGCTGCATCTCGCGCGCGCCCTTGCCGACCGTGCGGTCCAGTTGTTCCATGGAAGCCCGCATGGCGCTGATATCGGTGGACATGGACGCCATGCTCTCGCTCATATTCCCCATCAACATGGTCATGGTTTCCATCTGCACGAGCATCCGGTAGAACATCACCCCGCCGGCCGTCAGGGCAAGCAGCAGGATAAGCGTCCTGGTGTACATCCACGCGTTTGTTGTTTCAGGCATGATCTGGTCCTCGCAGGCTGGTCATCAGACGTGATTGTATAGCACTGCGTTATCGCGTACCGCCATTGCGCTGCCACCGCCGCCTGCAGCAGTTTGCGAGGCCGGTTACTCCATTCCTGCCGGGTTCTGCCGATGACATCCCTGTAGCGTGATGCGCGCATGCCGCGCAACACAAAAACCCTGGCGACAGAGTTGCATTCCACATACAACCGGGTAAAGTGCACCCCGTGATGACACCATGGAGTTGCGGTATATGAAACACCTCCTCCTGATCTGCTGCCTGTCGGCAGTTTTCCTCGTCGATGTTCTGGCGGCAGCCGACAACCCGCTGCAGAAAGTCAGCCACAGCCAGTCAAGCCGCACCAGTCAGTCCGCCAGTGTCCCGCACTGGGAAACCCTGAATTCAAAACAGCTCCAGCTCAAGTCGGAAGCGGCGCTGGTCGTCGACCAGAACGGCAATGAAGTCTACGCCAAGCACGGTGACGCTCCCCAGCCGATCGCTTCCATCACCAAGCTCATGACCGCCATGGTGATCCTGGACGGCAAGCTGCCCATGGATGAGCGCATCAGCATCACCAAGGCGGACCGCGACCTCATCCAGCTGACCGGCTCGCGCCTCGGCTACGGCGCGACCCTGACGCGCAAACAAATGCTGCAGCTGGCCCTGATGGCCTCGGAAAATCGTGCAGCCAGGGCCCTTGGCCGGACCTGGCCGGGCGGCATGGAAAGCTTCGTCAAGGCCATGAACCGCAAGGCCCGCGACCTGGGAATGACCAACAGCCACTTCCGCGACCCGGCAGGACTGGACCCGGGCAATGTCGCCTCGGCCCGCGACGTGGTGAAGATGGTCAAGGCCGCCAATCAATACCCGCAGATCCGCGAGGCCACCACCACCCGCTCCATCAGCGTCTACCCCTACAAGGGACGTGGACCGCTCACCTACAGCAATACCAACCGGTTGTTGAAGAACAACACCTGGACCATCCAGCTCAGCAAGACCGGTTACCTCAACGAGGCCGGCCGCTGTCTCGCCATGCAGGCCGAGATCGCCGACCAGTCGCTGGTCATCGTGCTGCTGAACTCGTACGGAAAGCTGACGCCATTCGGCGACTCCAACCGCATCCGCAAATGGATCGAGCGGGGTATCGAAGGCTAGGACAGCTACCGCGCAACCGGCTGCCATGAAGAAATGCATCGAATGCTGGCGTTGCGGGACCGCCCTCAAGCCTGACCAGCTGCCAGTCAACCGGCTGGAGCAATGCCATCACTGCCATGCCGACCTGTATGTCTGCCGCCTGTGCCGTTCCTGGAACCCGCGCTACACCAGCAAGTGCAGCCACGACCATGCGGAACCGCCGCTGGACCGGGAACGCGCCAACTTCTGCCAGTATTTCAAGCCCGCCGCGAGCGTATTCCGGAATGCCGGCGCACCTCCCGAAGAAACCGCACGCACCGACCTGGAGGCGCTGTTTGGTGCCGGCCGGGAACCAACCGCGACAGACGCGACCGCGGATGAAATAACGGAAACCGAGCGGGCCCGCCGGGCGCTCGATGATCTGTTCGGTGGCGACAAGGGAAACGACGCGCCGGGCTCGTCCTGAACCTGCCCGCCAGAGACAAACCATCACCATGCGCGAGATCATCGAACTGACAACCCCCGTCCGCGAAACCCTGGTCGACATCACCGCCAGAGTCGCGGACGTTGTTAACCGCAGCGGCATCGCGAACGGCATCATCCACGTCTACGCCCAGGGCGCGACCGCCGCTATCATGATCCAGGAAAACTGGGACGAGAGTGTGCAGACGGATGTCATCAACCTGCTGCGCCGGCAGATCCCGAAAGGCGTCTGGCTGCACGATGCCCAGGACGGCAACGGCGACGCTCACCTCAAGGCCGGGCTGGTCGGACCGTCGGAAACCATCCCGCTGATCGACGGCAAACCGGGACTGTCGACCTGGCAAAACATCTTCTTCTGCGAATTCGACGGCCCGAGAACGGACCGGCGGGTGGTTGTTAGCGTTTTGTCTGACAGCTGAATCGTCATACTGCTGCGGCACGACCTGCCCGGGCATTAACATGCCATCCAGTAAACGATCACCGTCCGAATAGCCAGCCCCGCACCCTGTCCCGGCATTGTCAGATCGTTGACAGTTAGCAGACGCCATCAAGAACCTGTCAGAAACATCACATATGCATACAATGCAAAACAAAAGGCAGAGTACAGGCTAAAACCTGACATTCCCACACACTTGGAAACCCGCATTAGCGCGGGTCCTGGTCGGCAACTCTCGGCCAACAGTTGTCGTTCCTCATAAATGAAATCAGCGACCCGAAGGCCGCCTTATGAGGAGTGGTAGCAGTTAGGTCGTTTTCTATCTGGCCATACCCATCAACCCCAGTTAACCGTAGCATAAGACCCGATCTGTAGTGCTATGAGCAGTATTTTTCGTAAAAATACTTCGACCCAAGAATATCAAAACGTATTTCAAGAGAATTCTTACCATCGATCGATACCAATTGGAGCCGTGTTGTCACTTTATCTTCCATTTCATTAAGCACAAGTTTCTTCGCAATATCTCCCGGGACATATCCAATGCATTTATTTTTCTCAAGGAACCAACCCTTTGACTTACCGATGACCCTAATTGCGTTTGGCGCATGCTTGTTATCTGGCGCACGTTCCAGATAAATTCTTCGTTTGCTTCGTTTCAAAAACCTCCTTGCAGCGTGGAAGCGTTTACTTACTCCTGCTACTTCCACACCGTACTCAAAAATTTGCATGCCCGTTGGAATGGGTGATTTGAATATGGTCAACTTTGTCATGCCGCACCTGCCTTCAGTAGTTATCCCGCCCTCCGGTTAATCTGGCTGTATGCAGATGACCCGAAAACTCAACGCTAGAAGAACTGAGGGGTTACACGGCGCGCCCGTATCATCGGGTCAAGGCGATACGAATAACTGTCTGTACTTAATATATAGGCCATAACACGCGTCATGAGTAGTGTGGGAGCTACTTACTCAGTACATCAGGATGTATCGATATTTTAACAAGAACCGGGAATGTCGCCTTAATATTGGACTCCTCCTGTTAGCGAAATCTTATATAAGCGTCTCGTGTAGGACCGAGAGCGGCCTATTGTGTTGAAAAACTCGAAAAACAAAAGAAGCCAATTTTCAACCAAAATACATTGCTCTCATGAGTACGTCGCAATTCTTATCCGTGAGTCAATATGAGGCCCGCTGCCGATAATTCAGGCATTTCATATGTCCCCTCATATCTGGAGAGATAAAAACCGTCTTAGAGGCTGAAATTATTACACTCCTGCCAAAAACAGAGCTTTTCAACAGAATAGGTCGACTCCCGCCTTCAATGGTTTTCTTATATAGAATCAGTCTATTGGTCCGAGAATGAGAAAAAACCAGACCTTCCCGAACAAACATAGAATCCCGCTGGCGCATAACTCCGGATCGGTGACTATCGGTCAGAAAACCCTACCTGTTCCCTGTCGATCAACAGGATAGCGGGATCACCAGCACATCCGCTTCCTGCCCCATAGCCGCTGGAGTCGGTTTGCGGTAAATTTCCCTCACTGTCATGGTTCGGCAACCTGGGAGCGATTAAACTAGCGCCCATGATTGAAGCCCTGAAAGATGCCATTCACCAGCAGCGCCTGTCGCTGGCGGAACTATTGTGGGCGCCAATGGAAATACTCGCGGATCAGTGCGCCGCCGTATGGGCAAAGCGAGAGGCGCTGGACAGCATCCTGTCCGACAATTTCAGCAAGGTCCCGCACTGCCTGTTCCTTTATGTACTCGACAAGAACGGCATCCAGGTCAGCGATAACATCAGCGCCAGCGGCCTGATGCCGGAACACTTTGGCCGCGACCGCTCGGAGCGCCCCTACATGCGCGAGGCCGTGCCATCGTGGGGTTTCCTGCTATCCGATGCCTATCTCAGCCGGCGCGCAGACCGGCCATCGCTGACAGCCCTGCAGCTGATACGCCGTAACGGTGAAATGCTGGGCTACCTGGCGGCCGACTTCGACCTGCGCGACCTGCCGGTGACCGCGGAACTCTACGAGGAATCCGGCGACTGGCGCCAGATCAAGGGCGACCCGGCCATTCGCGGCACGGTGTTCCAGCAGTGCCGGATCGAAAGTCCGATGGACCGGAACATGGATACCGCCTGCGCCATCATGGAGGAGTTGCTGACCGATCGCGGCATGTTCCAGACCGTGATCCATTTCTCCAGCAGCCGCGCCACCATCTGGCTGATGGATGATCCGTATCGCTACCGCATGCTCGACCACGAGGCGCTCAGCGATCCGGATGTCTGCATGCTGTACCCGCCCTACCCCTACCCGGACAATGCAGTGATTCCGCGCGCGGCGATTCACCAGATCCTGGACTACATGCGTACCCTGCGCACCGCGGATGAAACCCTCTACCTGCGCGCGGCCTCGATCAATATATTCAACGGCATGATCAGCCTGACCTTTTCCTGCGACGGTACGCACTACATGCCCTGGAATGATTTTCTCGACAAGGACACCTCGTTCTGGAAGAGCTGCGCCGCCTGAGCGCATTCGGCACACCACTCCACTCTCCCCCTGTAGCGAAGCCACCGCTGGCGCCATTCCTGTTCTACACTGGATACAGGAGATACTGTCCTCGATCCCGCCAATCCAAGGAGGAAACCATGACGAACCTGACTGCCAGCAACGGCTGGAAACGCCTGCCCTGCGGCTGTGACGTGGAGTTGCAGCATGGCATCCCGGTCCGGCTCAGCAGCGCGGGTGGAGTTCCGGATATGCCGGGACCCGCACTGTCAGAAGAAGTCGCGGCACACACCGGGCTGCGTGTCAGCATCGGGAAATGGCTGCCCGGCGAGGATGCCGGAGAGTTACAGGCCAAAGCCCTTGTAACCGGAGAACAGTTTCCCGAGGTGCTGAACAGGCTGGCACTGGCAGCGGCCGCGTTATTCTTTGACCGTTACCAAAAGCCCGTTGCCAGGGATGATGTCGACTGGGACACCCTGGAGTATGCCAACGACTTCAGGCGAGCGCTCGACTACTGCGGGCTGGACTGGGGCGATGTCGACCGGAACGCCTGCAGGGCAGGCTACCTCAAAACCATGCACGCCGAGACCCAGCGGCTCGCTGCTACCGCGGAATCTCCCCTGGTGGAACCGGAGTCTGACTAGCGGCACCTGTTGTAGACGCCAACCTCCAGCGCGATTGGTTGAGGCAGGCATCGCGGTCAGGAGACCGCTCCTACACTCGGTAGATACACCTGTAGGAGTGCCGCCCTTCGGTGCGATTCACCTGTAGGAGCGCCGCCCTTCGGCGCGATTGCTTGAGGCAGGCATCGCGGTCAGGAGACCGCTCCTACACTCGGTAGATACACCTGTAGGAGCATCGCGGTCAGAAGACCGCTCCTACACTCGGTAGATACACCTGTAGGAGCGCCGCCCTTCGGCGCGATTGGTTGAGGCAGGCATCGCGGTCAGGAGACCGCTCCTACACTCGGTAGATACACCTGTAGGAGCGCCGCCCTTCGGCGCGATTGCTTGAGGCAGGCATCGCGGTCAGAAGACCGCTCCTACACTCGATAGATACACCTGTAGGAACGCTGACCTCCGGCGCGATTGGTTGAGGCAGGCACCGCGGTCAGAAGACCGCTCCTACACTCGGTAGATACACCTGTAGGAACGCTGCCCTTCGGCGCGATTGGTTGAGGCAGGCATCGCGGTCAGAAGACCGCTCCTACACTCGGTAGATACACCTGTAGGAACGCTGCCCTTCGGCGCGATTGGTTGAGGCAGGCATCGCGGTCAGGAGACCGCTCCTACACTCGGTAGATACACCTGTAGGAACGCCAACCTCCGGCGCGATTGGTTGAGGCCGGCATCGCGGTCAGAAGACCGCTCCTACACTCGGCAGATACACCTGTAGGAGCGCCGCCCTTCGGCGCGATTGCTTGAGGCCTGAATCGCGGGCAGAGGACCGCGCTCCTCTGCCCGCTACCCCGGGTTCACGCTTGCCGCCAGCAGTACCAGTAACCGCGACACGGTGTCGCTGGCATACGCATGCGCTACCGGCGTCTTGCTGGCGCGCGGCCCGGCCACGTTGAGATGCTGCACCGCATGGCGCAAGATGAAATCACGCGCCCTCAATGCGGCCTGTTCGGGATTCATGGTCAGGGCATCGATGAGCAGCAGTGGTCTGCCCAGCTTTTCACAGCAGGCAGCAGTCAGGGCCGTGCCTCCCTCGAGTTCGCCGAAATACAGGATCAGCGTGGCGTCACTGTCCACCACATTGCGGCGCGTGCGCTCCGCGTAGCCGCCCTGTGGCAGCGGCATCAACCCGTAGCGTGCGTCGATGATGCCATCCTCGGCCATGCCGTCGGCGGGACACCAGCCGCCGCACGGCGCGCCCGCCTGCAGGGCCGCATCCAGCGCCCCGCGGTCGACCCCCGTCTGCCCTCCCGAAACGATGCGTAGCATGCGGGTTAGCGACGAAAGAACAGGTTAACAAGAATACTCAGCACAATACTCACGAGCAGCATCGAGGTGATCGGGAAATAAAAGCTGCCGTTGTCCCGCTCGACGCGGATGTCCCCGGGCAGATGCCCGAACCAGCCCAGCAGGCCGGGCGCCCAGAGCAGGATGGCACCGACCAGTGCCGTCACCATGCCCAGCAACAGCAGTATCTTGCCGAGAGCCATCGGGCTACCCCAGTGCCGGCAACGACAGCCGGCTATCCATCCAGGAATGGATAGTCGGTATAGCCATGTTCATCGCCGCCATAAAAGGTTTCGGGATCCGGGGTGTTCAGTGCGGCACCTTGCCTGAAGCGCTCCACCAGGTCCGGGTTGGCAATGTAGAGGGCGCCAAATGACACCATGTCGGCGGCGCCCGTAGCAATGGCCTGCTGCGCCCGTGCCAGGTCGTAGCGACAGTTCGCCATGTAGATGCCCTTGAAGGCGGCGCGTATGCGGCCATAGTCGAGGGCCTTCTCGCCCGTCACCATGTCGCCCTCGAGGACGTGCAGGTAGGCGGGCTCGAAACCGTTCACCAGTTCGGCGACATAAACAAACGTTTCCTGTGCCCGGCTGTCGTGGATGTCGTTGAAACTGTTTTCCGGTGAAATCCGTACGCCGACCCGGTCCGAGCCGACTGCCTCGCAGACCGCCTGCAAAATCTCGCGCAGAAACCGGCAGCGATTTTCCAGGCTGCCGCCGTAGTCATCGGTGCGCTGGTTGCTGCCGTCGCGCAGGAACTGGTCGATCAGGTAGCCGTTGGCGGCATGCACCTCCACCCCGTCGAAGCCGGCCAGCAGCGCATTGCGGGCGGCCGTGGTGTACTGCGCCACGATCGCCTGGATTTCATCCTGCTCCAGCGCCCGGGGCGTCACGAAGGGCTGCATACCCGTGGCGGTAACGGCATCGCCTGCGGGCCGGATGGCCGAGGGTGCAACCGGGACCGCCCTGCCGGGCTGCAGATCAGGATGGGAAATGCGGCCGACATGCCAGAGTTGCAGGAAGATATGGCCGCCCGCGGCGTGCACGGCCTGGGTAACAACCTCCCAGCCGGCGATCTGGGCCTCGCTGTAGATCCCGGGGGTTCCCGGGTAGCCCACCCCCTGTGGCGAGATAGGCGCCCCCTCCGAGACAATCAGCCCGGCCGTGGCACGCTGGCGGTAGTAGGTAGCATGCATGGGCTGCGGTACATCACCGGCAGCGGCGCGGTTGCGCGTCAGTGGCGCCATCACAATGCGATTCGGCAACTGCAACCTGCCAAGTTTGACTGGAGAAAAAAGATCGGTACCCATGGTCACCCCACACGTTGATTGTTTAGGGAATTTCTGATTAATTCACGTACCGCGTCATTGCGAGCGTAGCGAAGCAATCTCGCAACCAGTGAATTAACAACTTACAGATTGCTTCGTCACTGTGTTCCTCGCAATGACGAATTAATCAGAGGTTCCTTTAGATGACCGGCGTTCGCCGGCCATGAATGATTATGGCTGAAACTTCCGCTCCATGGAAACCGTTGATGCTGTCAGGCTGTCTGCTGGAAGGTGGCACAGCAGCGCCTTCGGAAACGACGCCATGGTCGACAGGAGAAACGTGGGAAATACCGGGGAAAATGCCTGGCTGCCGCATGCAGAAGTCCGGCATGCACGGGGAGACTGGCGGGTGACTACTGCTGGTGCTTGCTTTTCTGCAACGACTCCGCCAGTTCGTTCAACTGGTCGGCAAGTTCGCTGAAGGCGTCGTGCTTGCGCAGGCTGACGCGGTGTGTGTAACGACCCGCCTGCAGTGCCTTGACGTGGCGCAGCAGCGGGATGGCGGGGCCGATCAGGCGGTGGGTGTAGATCACCGAGACCACGAGTATCAGCAGCACGTATCCCGCCAGCAACAGCAGTGCCAGGTCCTTGAATTCCTGGGTTTGCCGGGCCAGCACCCGCTGCACGTACTCGGTCTGGGTGGTGGTTTGCATTAGCGTGATATAGGTCTGTTCGAAATACAGGTTACCGAACAGCACACCCAGCAACAGGAAGGTAAAGGACAACAGCAAAATATACAGTGGCAGGCGTAGCTGGATTCCGGGCTTGAGGAGGAAGTTTCTGGCCTTGCGGCGCTCGTCGAGGCCCAATGACCTCATGACTGATTCAAAATACTGTAGCACTGCGGTTATCTCCCGGAATAACATGCCGTTTAGTCCGATAGTCAGGTCAGCCGGCATGGACAATTACGCAACAAGGATATCGTTCGGGCGGTGAATAGCTTTAGAATGCATAACCCAGCGACAGGCCGGCCCCCGCCACCGGCAAAGAGACCCCGATGACACCCACAGAGATATACCGCATCCTGAGTACCGACGTGATCGGCCAGGAAGAGGCACTGCGCGACATGTCTGTCGCCATCTACAAGCACCTCATCGAGCATGCCGTCGGCAATGTGATGATGATCGGCAATTCCGGCACCGGCAAGACCACCATCATGCGGGCCACGGAGCAGTTCTTTGCCCAGGCCAGGGGCTACGAGAAATACGCCACCATCATCCGCATCAACGCGAACCTGGTGGCCGACCTCGCGAGCCGCGGCGCACAGACCAATGTGGTGATGGACCGGCTGGCGCAGCAGGCTGCAAAAATACTCGGCAAGCAGGCGGACCTGGAGACGATGCGCGACTACGTGTCCCACGGCATCGTCTGTGTCGACGAGGTGGACAAGATACGTGCCGTGGTCGGCGGCGAACCCAACGTCAAGGGAATCGTTGCCCAGGACAGCCTGCTGACCCTGATGGAAAACGAGCATGTACAGGTCGACCTGCCCTGCTTCGAGAAAGGCAGCTGGCAGACCCGGACAACCCCGATCAACACCGAACGGGTCCTGTTCGTTGCCGGCGGCGCCTTCGAGGAACTCTATGACCAGGTCTATCACCGCGTCACCAAGAAGGCCGGCGCAGACAAGTTCTGGAAACTGGTGCCGCGCAGTGACGGCAGCATGGAACGGCGCTTTGTGTTCAACCTGCGCGGCCATGTCACCCAGGAAGACATGTTCCGCTACGGTATGACCCCGCAGTTCCTGTCGCGCTTCGACAGCACCATCATGCTGCGCGACTTCAACGCCGCCGACCTGGTCCGGATATTCCGGGATATCCCCGGCGCCATCTGGCCCGTCGCGGTCGATTATTTCCGCCACGCCGGCATCACCCTGACGATCACCGACGAAGCGCTGGCATTGCTCGCGGACAAGGCCGTGGTAAAGAACCGCCTCGGTGCCAGGGCACTGCGGGAAGTCTTCAGCGCGATCATGCGGCGCCTCGAGTTCGACCCGCAGGCCACCGGACTGGTCCAGGAACGTGGCAGTGAGCAGGTCCTCGAAATCACCCGGGACATGGTCGAGGCGGCCGTCTGACTGTGATCGCCACCGGCTTTCCTTTCACTGCAAGCAGAGACCACTGACCCCATGAAAGAACCTGTAGAAAAGCACGGCAAGCGCTGGACAGAAGAGATCGAGATTGCCGCAGGCGACCTGGTCGCCACGGTGAAGAAACTGGTTGCGGAAGGCAATATCAGGAGCCTGATCATCAAGAATACCGAGGGCCAGAGCCTGCTGGAAATCCCCCTGACCGCGGGCGTCGTGATCGGCGGCACCCTGGTGCTGCTGGCGCCGGTACTGGCGGCACTCGGCGCACTGGCCGCATTGCTGAGCAAGGTAAAGATCGTCATCGTCAGGGACCGCGAGGACTGACGACGGCACCAGACCGTTCCCACGCGACTGCCTGCCGGAGGCGCCGACATGCACAATTCAGCCCTGTCGGTGACAGACAGAACCAGGGCGGACCCCGCCGTTGACTATGTCCTGGCGCGACTGGCAGCCTTTGACACCCGGCTGCTCGAGTGGATACGCATCTACCCCATGACGGCCACCCAGCACGAACCACTGCTCAGCGGCGACTGCCCGCCCGCCACCCTGAGCAACTGCTGGCTGCCGCGGGAGCGCCACGCCTGGCCGGAAATGCCACAGCGCCGCCACATGTACCGCATCAAGATCAACGTCTGGCTGGGCGGCAACTACCCCGTCACCGAACGCGGCTGGGGTCGTGTACCCGCAAGGCTGCTGCAGCAGCGCAATCCTGCCAAAGGCCTGACCACCCGAGGAGAGTGCGCATGGTCATACCCCGACAGGCTGTGCGCGACCGTGCATGCGCTGGCACGGGCGATCTTCATGTTTCTCGCCGACACGCGGCAGATCGAACAAAACCCGAGCAAGAGCAATGCCAGTGCCTGGGGTCACAAGTGGTCGATTGCCTGGCTGCAGGAGAACGGACAGGCAGCCGCGGCAGCCCCCCTGTCCGCACAGCTGGTGCAGTGGACCCTGATACAAAGCAATTCCACCTAATCCGCATAATGCTTCACTGGCGCTGATGCGACAGGTACATTCCGGGATTCATTCACACAGCCGTTCGACAATCTTCAGCATCGCCAGCGTGTCCAGCGCGCAGTACGCCAGCAGGTCACGACGCAACGCTTCCCGGCCAGCCGCATCCAGTTCGGGGTCGATCATTGCCAGGTATTCAGCCTGCGCCTGCAGGCCGTCCTGCACCCGGCCCAGCCGGGCGTAGCTCAGTTCAGGCACCAGGCATGGCAGCACCCGCTTGATCGACCAGGAACCGCGCATCCCCGGGTGATAGTAGTTGTCGCGCACCACCGGCAGCAGGTCGAACATCCGCGTAATGAGCGCCAGCAACGGCCCGCCCAGGTCCGGCAGCAGCGCGGCCAGTTCCCGCACCACGCGCGCCTCGAAGGCCTGGTTATAGACGATAACCGGACCCGCATCACCGCAGGCCGCCAGCAGCGACTCTGCGAAGCGGCGGCGCGGGTCACTGCCGCTGTCGTCGAGAAACTCGCGATGCGCCAGCCCGTCCTGCTGCGTTTGCACGTGGCAGGACCACTGGAACGGCAGTTGCTGGTACGGCCGCGTCCCTGCCCAGACCGGCACGGCAAACTGGATGCACTCGAAGTCAAGATAATAGCGGGGCCAGGCCAGCGCCCGCAGCTGGCGCGCCGCATCCGGCAGCAGTTCGGGCTGCCCCGCCCGCGTGACCCTGCGCACCCGCAACTGGCGCTCACTGTCGAGGGCATCGTCGGGGATGTCGCGAATGTCATAAATCCCCTGCGCGATCAGGCGGCGCGCCGCAACCGCGGCGTTGGGCAGCCAGGCCACGGGGTAGCGGGCATCCTGTGCTTCGCAGTGGGCCCTGAAGGGGCAGGGCCAGGGGTTGCTGCAGTGGCTGCCGATGTGCCTTGCCGGCTGCGGACCGGCAAGCAGCCCCCGGAACGCAGCCAGCTGGGCTGCCATGAACGACTGGTGCGCCAGCACCCGTTCACTGATGTCTGCGTGCACGAACAGTTCCGCGTAGTCGTGATCACCGCGGTAGACGAAGTTGCTGTTGACATGCAGCAGCCGGAAACACCGCACCGCGATACCGGCCAGTTCCAGGGCCAGCGCCTGCACCGCCACGTCCTCGATGTGCACATCCTTGACGGAGGTCGCCGCCTTGATCTCCGTCAACGACCAGCCGCCCCCACCGTTCCCGTTGCGCTCCAGCACGTCGATGAACACCGCCAGGTCGGCAGCGCGAATACCGGCTTCCAGGATGGTCGTTACCCCGGGGTCAGCCAGCAGCGCTGCGGTCTCCGCGAACGGATCACTCCCGCCGGCATCCCGTGCAACCAGTACCGCACCGGGAAACAGGTCACGCGCCTGCCTTTCGACCATCCTGCCGGAAAGCGTCAGCGGCGATTCAGTCGACTGCGCCAGTTCCGGACGATGCGCGTGCAGCCACAAGCGCTTTTCGCATTGCAGGCCGGCAAGGATCAGGCTCTTGGTGAACGTCATACAACCCTGTAAATGTTATGGACTGCACATGTGTAATTTTTCCGCATTCAGAGTAACATGCACACCTATTGTTTTTAGAATGATTCCAGAAGGAGAGATTTAAAGATGCAATTACCTGAACGTGATGGCGACGGTTACCTGGTCGACCCGAATGAATGGACCCCGGAGATCGCCCGGGCCATGGCCGAGGCCGATGGTGTGGAACTGGACGACGTCAAGTGGGACCAGATCCTGAAAGCCCGCGAATACTATGAAGACGAGGCAGTCGTCCCGCCGATTCGCAAGTTCTCCAAGCACATCGGCGCGGACCAGAAGGAAATGTTCAAACTCTGGATGACCGGCCCGATGAAGCCCATCACCAAGTACGGCGGTCTGCCAAAACCCACCGGCTGCGTCTGATCGCAACCGGGCGTTGATTCCCCGCATGGTGGACAGGGATGTCCGTCAAACGGGTATGCAAAACCGGCCCGGCCTTGCCTAGATAAGGCCCTTCTCGCGCAGGATCGCATCGATGCGCGCCCGGTGCGCCGCCTCCCATTCATCCAGGCTCTGTGCGGCATCGCCGGCGGCACGCGCCTGCGCGGTCTCCAGGACCGTAGCCATATCCTCCACAGGCACGACCACGACACCTTCCTCGTCTGCCACGACCATGTCACCCGGTGACACCACCACGCCGCCACAGCGTACACTGCCATTCAGCACGCCCGGTATCGATTTACCGCCGGGGATGGGGCTGACACCGCGCGCGAATACCGGGAAACGGTTCGCACGCACCTCGGCCAGGTCGCGTATCACGCCATCGACGACGAAGCCCGCGATACCGCGGCGCTGCGCGACCGCGCAGACGTTGCCGCCCGACACCGCGTAGTCGGTGTCGCCCGCCTCCACCACGATGATGGACCCGGGCGCGGCGCGGTAGATGGCCGCGTGCAACATCAGGTTGTCGCCGGGCGCGCAGCGCACCGGGTAGGCCGGCCCGGCGATGCGCGGCATCGGCTGCCACAACGGCCGGATGCCGAAGTCCATGACATGCGCCCTGTCGAGCGCATCGGCGAGCGTCGTGGGTGATAGTGCCGCAAAGGCGCTTATGTCTGACATGAATTCTCCCTCGGATTCCGGGTAAAGCAGCCTCTGATTACCTCATATATCCCGTCATTGCGAGCATAGCGAAGCAATCTCTTTGATCCATGAGCAATCAGTTGGAGATTGCTTCGCTATGCTCGCAATGACGACTAAATCAAAGCCTCCAAAAGTCAAATCGTCGAAAAAACCTGCAACTTACGGCAGCTCGTCGGGAGCACACTGCACCAGCTCGTCCCGACCGAAAAAGGCAACCGCGTTTTCACAGCTGATTTTGCGTGCCACCGCCGCCGGCAGCTGCCGCAGCCATCCCCGGTGGAACCCCCAGAACCGGCCCAGTTCCTGCCAGCCCGTATCGGGCTCGCCCCACTGGTCCATCTGGTCAACCGGCCACACCGGGTCTGACCCCAGCATGAAGCGTTCCGGATAACGCAGCAGCAGCGCACGCCAGTCGGGCAGCAGCCGGCCGTCCGCGTCGGTGATAGGATTGTTCACGAAGCGCCAGGGGTCACGTGCCGCGAGCCCCGCCCACACGTTGCCACAGGCATCGAGTACCTGCGCAACCTGTGACGGCGCCAGGATCGAACCGGCATGTGCCCAGAGAATACGGGTTTCGGGGTAGCGCCGGCACAGTTCCAGCAGCATGGCCGGCCGGGAAAACTCGGTGTGCAGCATGATCGGCACAGCGTATTCAGCAGCCAGCTGCATCAGGGCCTGCAGTACCGCGGCCTTTTCCAGCCGCGGTGAGAAGCCGCCGATCAGGTGCAGTTCCCCGATGCCGTGATAGGCACCCGAGGCCAGCGCCGCCCGCGTCCGCGGCACGACCTCTGCATCCCGGGCCCAGCGCTGCCAGTCACCTCCGATCCGGTAGGGGCTGAAAATCGGCACGATCTTCCGCGGCTCCAGCCGCGCCAGTTCCAGCGCCAGTTCCGCGGGTGTGCCGATGACCACGCCCATCACGATATTTTCCCGTGCCAGCACCGCAACGGCATCCGCCGCGGACGTTACATCCTGCTGGCTCCACTTGTAGTGCAGGTGCATATCCGCGACCGGCTGCTGCGCGCCAAGATCCGTCGCAAACATGGCAAGCAGTAGCAGCAGGCACTGCCGCATACCCTGAACTCCAGCGTCCCTCATAGCATGTCCCGTGGCCGGTTATTTGCACCTTGCGAGTTATGAACGACAAAGCACCCCGGATTCCGCCTTGCTCCATCCGGGCTACACCACACCTCAGCCGTATCAACGATGCAGGCAAGACGCGAAAGTAAACACGCTGCCTGATTAAACCTTTACCCCGTGCACCACCAGGTGCCGGTCGCTGAGCAAGTCCACCGACAACTCGTGCAGACCCGCGGCCGCGAGCTGTGCCTCGATTTCACCGGGTTCGAATGCCGCGCACAGGGAATGGTAGAAGTCATGGCGCAACACCTCTGGCTCCCCGGCCGCGTACTGCTCAACCAGTCGCCGCACCACGTCCATGCCCTGCGGACGATACAGGTCCGCGATGAAGATGTGCGTACCCTTGCCTGCATAGCGGTTGACAACCTCCCACAGCACCATCGGGTCATGCAGGTGATGCAGCAGGCTGTTGCTGATGATCGCGGTATACGCCAGTCCGGGAATGGCCGCACCGGGCAGCAATCCCTCGATGAAGTTCACGCGCGGCCCCACGACGGCATCGGCGGCCTTGCGCTGCCGCGCCAGCGCGAGCATCGCTGCCGCGCCATCCACGCCGGTCACCTCGCAGCCCGGAAAACGCGCCGCAAACCGGAACCCGATATCTCCCGGACCGCAGCCAAGGTCCAGCACCGGCCCCGCGACGTCGACCTGCGGGAAAAATTGCTCGAACGCCGCGACAATGCGGCTGTGTGCCTCGGCAAAATCGGCCGCAGCATAGGCCGCGGCCTGCGCCGGCTCGTCCATCAACTCGGGTTCGGGAATGCGCTGCATGGCGGAATCGCGGTTTAACCGGAAATGTATTCAGAAGCGGGGTTCATTTATGCCTTATCTTAGTGAAAAATACCGCACAATGCCTCTGCAGATCGCAGGGTATATTCACCCACACAGGACTGCGCCACCCCACGCAGGCAGGAATCCCATGCACAAGCGCTACAAACTGATTGCCCTCGCCGCCGGCGTCATCCTGGCCGCAGTCTTCCTGCTGCACCGCAGCGAGGAAGACAGGATCCTCGGGCAGATCGAGGACCTGCGCTCGCTGGCCGAGATTCACACCCAGGAGGGCAGCGTCGAGCTGCTGGTGAAGTCCCGCCTGCTGGGCGAGTACTTCACGGAAAATACCTTCTTCGATATGACCGGCAGCGGCCACCGTTTGTACGAGGTGCCCTCGAGGCAGGAACTGGTGCAGCGCATTGCCAGGATACGGGCGAAGCTGGCCAGTCTCGAACTTGCATTAGAGGACATGCAGGTCAGCATCGAGGACGACACCGCCCGCGTCCAGCTGCGGGGGACCGGGCTGGGCACGATCCGCGGCGAGGACGGTCAGTTCCTGGAAATCCACAGCATCGAGATCCAGCTGGAGAAGCTGGAAGATACCTGGCTGGTGGCGGGCGGCAGGCACATTCGCAACGAACGCGAACCGGTGGAATAAACAGGCGGAAAGGCCGCGGTCAGGTAACGAGCCGCTTGGGAAAAAGGCACCCGGGTCGCGTATCATGCCCCCAACGAATGACACAAACACCGAGCACCAGCATTAAACCAAGGAAACACTGGTTAATTACAATATCCTCGTCATTGCGAGCGCAGCGTGGCAATCTCATGATTGGTAATCTGTTAGCTAAAGATTGCTTCGTCACTTCGTTCCTCGCAATGACGAATTAATCAGGGTTCCCCTAACCAGGAGTACGCATGAAAATAGCCATCATCAGCGGCAGCCATCGCAACCCCTCGCAGAGTGAAAAGGTCGCCCGTCATATCGAGCACAGCCTGCAGGCCGGGGACCCGGATATTCAAGCATGGCTGTACACCCTGGCTGACAACCCCCTGCCCCTGTGGGACCAGACGCTGTGGGAGGACAACCCGGAATGGAACGAGCGGCTTGCGCCCCTGCGGGAACAGCTGGCCGCCAGCGATGGCTTCGTGATCGTAACGCCCGAGTGGCACGGCCAGGTCCCCGCGGGACTGAAGAATTTCTTCCTGCTGTTCAACCGCTTTGAACTCGGCCACAAGCCGGCGCTGATCGTCGCGGTTTCCAGCGCCGACGGCGGCGCCTACCCGGTGGCGGAACTGCGCATGAGCAGCTACAAGAACAACCGCATCTGCTACATCCCCGAGCAGGTTATCGTGCGCAACGTCGAGAAGGTCCTGAACGCAGAGGCCGCGGACAACGATGCCGGTGCAGACGCCTACTTTCGCGAGCGCATCGACTGGGCACTGGGTATCCTGACCGGCTATGCCGGGGCGCTGAAACCCATGCGTGAAAAGGTGCAGGTACACCATGACAAGTTCGGCAACGGCATGTAACCAGTCCTGTTGCGGGATACCGCGGCCACGCCCGGGGCCGGCCCGCCGCGACTTGCAATCCCTGCAGCCAGCCCAATATAAGTACTAGCGGGTGCATGTCGTTATCAGAAACAACGGCTAGACCCGCGTGGCACACCGCGACCAGCGGCCCTTTTCATTGACGCGAAACCGCAGACCATGCCCTACACGCCCTTCATGCCCGAGTTCGACCGCTTGCCGGAAACCCTGCCGGTGTTTCCGCTGCCTGATGCCGTGGTCATGCCAGGAGCCGATCTGCCACTGAACATCTACGAGCCGCGCTATCTCGAAATGGTCGCGGATGCACTGGGCAGCCACCACATGTTCGGCATGGTGCAACCCGACCCGACCCGGGACGAGGAACCGGAAGCGCTGTTCCGCACCGGCTGTGGCGGGCGCATCACCCGCTACCAGGAAACCGGCGACGGCCGCATCGAACTGGTCCTCACCGGCCTGTGCCGCTTTAATATTCGCGAGGAACTGCCAGGCAACGGCGGCTACCGGCTGGTGGCCCCGGACTGGGAACCCTACCGCACCGATTTCGAGCTGTTGCGCAGCAACGAATTCGAACACCGCGATCGCCTGATCCACCTGCTGGACACCTTCTTCACCGCCACCCGGATGCAGACCGACTGGAAGCAACTCCTCACCATTCCCGCGGATCGCCTGGTAAATACGCTCACCACCGTACTGCCACTCGACTCCATGGAAAAGCAGGCCCTGCTGGAGGCCGTCACGCCCCAGGACCGCATCGACACCCTGATCACCGCGCTCGAAATCGAGTGCCACGAGGCACACAGCGCCCCGCAGCACTGACGCCGGCAGGATCGCCTGGCAGCAGGCCGGAACCGCACCCGGCTGAGTTTCTGGATGAGATATATACTTCATCCTTCTGATTACATTAGACAATCAGTTTTACCCTGTACTTCAGGGCAATTGACGCACGCAGCTACCCCCCATAACCTGAGCGGCAGAACATAACCAGAACCAGAACCCGGACGGAGGAACCCGCGGCCGGCGTTCAGGAGAAACCGGTAGCCAGCGTGAAACAGGCATCGAACACCCTACTGCTTGCCAACCATTGCGGACAGGTCCGCAGCATTGCGATTGACCCGCTGCGCACCACCGTAATGTTCACGGCCGGCGTCCTCGCGATCTGCGCCACCCTGCTGTTCAGCGGCTTTCGATATGGCGTCAACACGGAGGCCGGGAACCAGCTGGAAGCAGTGGCCGAACTGCGTTCCCTGATTTTGCTGCAACAGACCGAAATTGCCCGCGTCCACAAGGCGGCACTGTCCAACCTTGACGCACTCACCCTGCGACTCGGGCGCATGCAGGCACAGATGCTGCGACTGGACACACTGGGCACACGGCTGGTGACCCTGGCCGATCTGGACTCCACTGAATTCGACTTCAACATCGCGCCGCCCGTCGGCGGTCCGCAGGCAGCAGCCACGTACGCAACGACGGTTCCGGATTTCCTCGGCATGCTCGAGGAACTGGATACGACCGTGGCAGACCGTGAGCAGAAGCTGGATATTCTGGAGCAGTTGCTGCTGAACCGTCACCTGCGCGAGCGCATTGTTCCGTCGGGACCAGCCGTTGAAAAAGGCCTGCTGTCATCGAAGTACGGCAAGCGCATCGACCCGTTCAGCGGCAAGCAGGAACAGCACAAGGGCATCGACATCGCCGGCAAGGAAGGCTCCCGCATCCTGGCTGTCGGCGACGGCGTCGTTACCTGGGCCGGGGAACGCAACGGCTATGGCAACCTGGTGGAAATCAACCACGGCAAGGGCTACGTCACCCGCTACGGCCACAACAAGCAGCGTCTGGTCGAGGCAGGCGATACCGTGAAGAAGGGACAGGTAATCGCCCTGATGGGTTCAACCGGCCGCTCCACCGGCCCGCATGTGCACATCGAAGTCCTGCTGAACGACAAACACGTCAACCCGGGGAAATACCTGGTCAACTAGTACTTAATTGATATGAAATTGGCCACGGAATCCACGGAAAACACGGAATGAAATAACACATAGAATCATTTCCGTGTCCTTCCGTGGATTCCGTGGCTATAGATAATTACCGGCACCCACCTTAAGCCGATTTGTTCTCACCACCCCGCTCGCCTCGCTACGGCGCCAACCGCTCGATCCGCCACGCATCATCGTCTTCACGCGTATACAGAAACCGGTCATGTAGACGGCTGGTGCGGGCATGCCAGAACTCGATGGTCGATGGCCGCACCCGGAAACCACCCCAGAATGCCGGCAGCGGCACCTCGTGTTCATGCAACTTGTGCTTCATCTCCTCGACCTTGGCATCCAGCAGCGAGCGCGAAGTGATGACCTGGCTCTGCGGCGAGGCCCAGGCACCGATCTGGCTGCCGCGCGGACGCGTGGCAAAATACCTTGCTGATTCCGTAAACGAGACCCTGGTTGCCTCGCCGGTAACCTTGACCTCCCAGCCAAGACCAAACCACGGGAACGATAGCGCCACGCGGTTGTCGTGCCCGATATGCCGTGCCTTGCGGCTTTCGTAATTGGTAAAGAACACGAAACCCCGCTCGTCGTAGGTCTTCAGCAGCACGGTGCGCACCCACGGCTGGCCGGTTTCATCGATCGTCGCCAGCGTCATGGCGTTGGGCTCGGGTATACCCGACTCGATGGCCGTCGTGAAACGCTTTTCAAACTCGCTGTAAGGATCCGCCTGCAGGTCCGCACGCTTCAGGCCGGTGGCCATGTTGTGTTCCTTGATTTCTTCTGCGCGTGTTTTCATATTGCATCCAAAGGTCGATTCAGCCGGGCTCACGCCACGCTACCCGGCGGGGGGCGCTAGCATACCGCCCGGGAAAACGCGCCCGCAACCCGGAAGCTGGCTATAGCTGGAATACGCGCCACAACAGGGACAGCCCGCTGCCGATCAGCAGCAGCGCAATCGCAACCGCCATCTGCCGCTGACCGAGGTTCAGGTGGATATGGTTGCCGACCCGGAGACCTGCAAGCATCAGCGGCACGCCCGCCAGCAGGTACCAACCCATCTGCGGCTGCAACAGCAATCCCGCCGTGGCCAGGCCCACCACCCGCAGGGAACCCTCGATCAGGAACAGACCGGACAGGGTCGCCCGCAACTCGGACTTGTCGCGCAGCCGATGGGTCAGGTAGATCACCATCGGTGGCCCTCCCGTCGCAAACAGCGCACCGATAGCCCCGCCAAGGAAACCTGCCGGCAGTGCCCACCAGCGTGCCACCCGGCGTTCGCCATGCAGGCCCAGCAGGTTGCGGACGCCGAACCCGGCGACGAACAGGCCCAGCGCCACCAGCAACGGCTCGGGATCCAGGTTCACCAGCAGCAGGATGCCGGCCACGATCCCGAGCAGTGCCGCCGGGACCAGCCAGCGGATCTCCCCCCAGCGCACGTGCCCGCTGCGCTGCCCCGAACGGGCCAGCAACAGCGCCGCCAGGGTATCCATCACCACCACCCAGGGCACCACGAAAGTCAGCGGCAGAAAATGCGCCAGCAGCGGCACCGCCACCAGCGCCGAGCCGAACCCCGAGATGCCTCGCACCAGGTAGGCCAGCAGGATCACCGCGGCGGCAAGCAAGAAGTCCAGGGTTTCCATGTCAGTTGCTCAGCGGGGATTCCGGTTGCCGCGGGAACCTGGCGGCATACGACTCAGGCGCGGTGCTTCTCCCGGACAACGCCTTCCCGGGCGCCTTCCAGACCTTCGCTCATCAACGGCCGCAGCGTGGTCAGCAAGGACTTGAACAGCAGCTTGTTGTGCACCTCCTCCGCTGCCAGCAGGTCCTTCATGTGCTGGCGCTGGGTCGGCATGGCGAAACAGGCGGGGCAGGAATCTGCAATCACCGGCAGTTCATTGCTGGCTGCAAAATCACGCGTCATGCGCTCGCGCACGTAGACCAGCGGCCGGATGATGCGCAGGTCGCCGTCGTCATTCAGGTAATGCGCCTTCATGGTCTGCAGTCGACCACCATGAAACGCCGACATCAGGAAGCTTTCCGCCAGGTCATCGAGATGCTGTGCCAGCGCGATCACGTTGCAGCCGTGCTCGCGTGCCGTCTGGTACATCAGGCCGCGCTTCAGGCGCGAGCAGAAAGAGCAATAGGACTTCCTGCCCATGTGTTCCTGCGCCATCTCCATGATGGGCTTGCGCACGTAATGGTAGGCAACACCGAGATCGGCGAGATACGGAATCATCGGAGACGGGTCGAAGTCACCGGCCATGGGATCCACGGTCATCGCGGCCAGTTCGAAGCGCACCGGGGCACGCTGCTGCAGGTAGTGCAGGATATGCAGCAGCGACAGGGAATCCTTGCCTCCGGAAAGTCCGAGCAGGATGCGGTCGCCCGCACGAATCATGCTGAAATCGGCGATCGCGCGCCCGGCAAGTCGCGCCAGTGTTTTCGAGGGTTTGATGAACTCGGCCATGGGCCTGCAATAATGCCAGAAATCCGCATGCGGGTATGCGGCATAATCGGCACCAACAGAATGCGCGAAAAATCTGCAGGAGCACCCTAAAGGGCATAAACACCGCTCTTCGGCGCGATTGTCTGGAACCGCATCGCGGTCAGCAGACCGCTCCTACACCGACCAGATACACCTGTAGGAGCGCCGCCCTTCGGCGCGATTGTCTGGAATCGCATCGCAGTCAGCAGACCGCTCCTACACCGACCAGATACACCTGTAGGAGCGCCGCCCTTCGGCGCGATTGTCTGGAACCGCATCGCGGTCAGCAGACCGCTCCTACACCGACCAGATACACCTGTAGGAGCACCGCCCTTCGGCGCGATTGTCTGGAACCGCATCGCGGTCAGCAGACGCTCCTACACCGACCAGATACACCTGTAGGAGCGCCGCCCTTCGGCGCGATTGTCTGGAACCGCATCGCGGTCAGCAGAGCGCTCCTACACCGACCAGATACACCTGTAGGAGCGCCGCCCTTCGGCGCGATTATTTATAGACAGTATCGCTTTCAAAAGGCCTTCAACCGCAGCGTCCCATGAATCTTTTCCCGCCACGCATCCGGCACGCCGGCCGCTTCCGCATAGTCTTTCCAGCGCGACACGACGTCCTGCACTTCCCCGACAATGGCCACGGCGCGGCCGCGCTTCATGGAGGCGGCCCGGGCGCAGGCATTGAAGTCATCCATGCTGAAATCCTCGCGCTTGCCGTTCAGCGTCATCTGGTGGCTGGCCGTCCAGGCACCGGAAGGATTGAAGCTGTAGGTCATGTCAAAGGCCGGCGAGAGCGACCATGTGCCGGACTTGTCCATCAGGAAGGCGATGTTCTTCACATGGTCGTCCTGGTTGCGGGCCACGATGTTGAACACCATGCGGCGAAACTGTTCCTCTATCGCATGCATCGGCAGGCCCAGTTGCCGCATCACCAGCAGCGCCTGTTCATAGCCATAGGCGCCCGCCAGGTTGAAATCGTAATGCGCCAGCGCACACAGCGACTGCATGTGGAGTTTCTCCCCGCCGGCAAGACGATCGAAACGCCGCGTCATGAAGTGTCGCCGGCCGTTTTCCTCGAACAGCCGGCATTCGCCGATATCGATGCCGCAGTCCCTGGCCATGCCGGAATAGGCATACTCGATCACGCCGTAGCCACGCGGGTCCTCCAGTTCCTTGTCGCGGTTGCCGCTGACCCCGTCGAATTTAAGCAGCCAGTATTCGAAGCCTTTACCTGCGGGAAGCTGGCCGGAGCGGACCTCGTTGCTGACCGGGTTCCAGGCGATCACCGCCTTGGCCCGGGCGCCGCCGGCCGAGGTGCCGACCCGCAGGATATCGGTCAACGCCTGCTCCCTGGTTTCATCGGCGAAGGAAACCCGCAGGTCATTACGATGGGAGAGCACATCCGATGCGAGTTCCACCAGCCGGTCGATTTGTATCCGGCTGGCCTGGCGCGCACGCGGCCCGATCGCCGGGGCAAATTCCAGGGCTCCCATGCCGCGCTGCCCCGTGTAGCACAGGCGCTCGACGGCATTGAACGAATCCGGCTGCCGGCCCCGGGTGGCCAGCCAGGCATCGATCAGGGTATTGCCGAACTTGTCGGGCAGCGAGTCTGCCAGCAGGCCGGGCAAGCCGTAAAAGGTTGTCATGGATAACTCGGGAAAGCTGTAGACGCGGCGGGAAAGCGGCATTGTCAGCGGCGCAATCTCGATGCCACTGCGGGCAAACGCGGCATCATATTCAAAGGCAGCCACCTCCCCGCCGTCCTCCAGCACCACCGCGCCGATGGTACGGCCCCAGAGCCTGACCTCGGCAATCGTGCTCATGTGTCGTCATCCCAGGACCACGGCCGCTCCGGCCGGTCCGCACGGTTGCGGGACGCGCGCTGGCGCACCTTGCCCTTGCGCTGTAACAGGTCCATCGGCCGCGCTGTGCCCGCGGGAATCATGGCATCCAGGTCCGGCAACAGCTCCAGCACCCGCAGGATGCGGATGATGCTCGACATTTGCGCCGAGGACCCGGACTCGATCCGCTCGACCGTCCGCTTGGCAATGCCGGCCTGTTCGGCCACATCCGCCTGGGTCAACTGGAGGTCGAGGCGGCAACGCGCCATGCGTTCGCCGAGTTCTGCAAGAATGGCATCATCCGCAAGCAATGGAGATATCCTCATAGTCGCCACCTTTGACGAATAAACCTAATAATAGAATCTATATCGACTGTTATGTCGATATATAGTTCATGGAAGTTTATACGTCAAGTCGACTGATATGTCGATATATTTGATTATATTGTTATATTTCGCCTGTTTTGGCGATTTATGAGTTATTCGACCCTTCAGGTCTACCCTTGCTGGCCATGTATTCCGCCCAGTTCCAGGTTCTGCGGATCGGCCGGCCGGAAAGCGGCAGCACCTCCACGGTCATCTCCGGCAGGCGCAGGATGGCACAGGAATGATTGAAAACGGTACTGCCCGGGTTCACCACCAGGGTATCCCCCAGCCGCTTGGCAAATACCTGGTGGGAATGCCCGACCACCAGCACGTCACAATCGCAGCTCGCCAGTTGCCGGGTCCAGAGTTCCGCGCGCTCCGGGCGCACCCCGCCGTCCTGATCCAGCAAGCGGATGCCACCGCCCTCGCAGGAATCCGGTGGCTCCGCGTGCACCATGTAGATGCGTTTGCCGGCGACCTCGATGTCGATCACCGCAGGCAGCTGCATCAGGTAGGTCGCCGCCTGGCCTTCCAGATGCTCGCCAGGGCGGTCCAGGTAACGCAGGTCGTGATTGCCGCGCACGGCCTGCACGCCATGGTCGGCCAGCAACGCGACGGTCTCCTCCACATGATCGTGGTAGCCGGCGATATCACCGGCACACAGGACCCGATCCACGCCGGCCCGTTCGAAAATCGACAGGGCTTCCCGCACCGGGGCGGGTGTCGCATGTACATCACTGATCAGACCGAGCAACGCCATCTCGAATCTCCGCCGTCATTCCGTCAATTCCCGCACCAGCATGGCCCACTCCTCCTCCATGCTCATGCCAGCAGGAAACACCGACCCGGCCTGGCGGTGCCAGTAGCGTGAATTCCAGTCGTCCCCTTCCTTGCGATGCAGGTAGGCATGAATCCGCGCGGCCATCACCGTGTCAAGGCGTTGCACGATCTCATGGGCTTCACCCCACGCCCCCTTTGCGTCGTACCACAGCGCCTGCAGGCAGGGTTCAAGCCCGCCGGGGCAGGCATCACGGTCCAGGCTGTCAGCGAACTCCCGGTACTGCATCGTCACCACCCTCGTGTAATCCTGACCGGGAGCATAATAGGGACGGCAGCAAAACTGAATCCCGCTATTATGGAAACATGCACTGGCTTGCCAGACATGTCATCAACACCTGACGAATACCCTGATCGGGGATTCGTCATACGCACTTGCAGTTGCCTGCTCATCATGCTGCTGACGTACTCGCAGGCGTCCGCGGGTGCACAAACAAAGGCCAACACCATGCCCGACACACGTATCCGGGAAGCCATTGCGTTGATGGATGCCTACGCCGTACGCACCGGCCTGACAACCACGCGAACCCCGCAGCGCTATCTGTGGACAGACGCCTTCGCGGTCTGCAACTACCTCGGCCTGGCCCGCGCCAGCGGCGAACCGGAATACACCCGGCAGGCGAGACAGCTGGTCAAACAGGTCCACCACGTGCTCGGCCGGCACCGGGACGACGACAACCGCAGCGGCTGGATCAGCGGCCTGGGCGAGGCGGACGGCGAGCTGCATCCCACCCGCGGCGGGCTACGCATCGGCAAACCGCAGCCGGAACGCGGCCCCCGCGAGCCCTACGACGAGCGCAGCGAGTGGGACCGCGACGGCCAGTATTTTCACTACCTGACGCGCTGGATGCACGCCCTCGACCAGTTCGCGCGGGCCACGCGCGAACCGGTATTCAACAGCTGGGCTCGGGAACTCTCCCTGGCCGCCTTCAATGGCTTCACTTACCAGCCCGTCCCCGGTATGGCACCGCGCAGGATGGCCTGGAAGATGAGCATCGACCTGTCGCGCACGCTGGTTCCGTCCATGGGGCAGCACGATCCCCTGGAAGGCTATGTCAACAACCTGCAGCTGCAGTCGACCGCAGTTGCGCTGCTGCAAACGGCCGCCGAGCCAGACCTCGAAGCCGACACCCGCGAGTACGCCGCGATGCTGAAGCGCACTGAACTGGTCACCGCCGACCCGCTGGGTCTCGGCGGACTGCTGATTGACGCCTGGCGCCTGCAGCAACTGATGCAGCAGGGTGCCGCGTCCGATGCGCAACTCCTCGACCGCCTGCTGCAGGCAGCCACCCGTGGGCTGGCACATTACGCGCAAGGCAACGAACTGGAACAACCGGCACGCTACCGGCTTGCGTTTCGCGAACTCGGCCTGGCAATCGGGCTGCACGCACTGGCGCGCATGCACCGGGCGGCTGTTCGGGAAACAGGTGTAACCGCACCCCCGCGACTGCGGGCGCAGCTGGAGGAACTCATTCGGCATTTACCGCTGCGCGATGATATCGAGGCCTTCTGGCGCGACCCTGAACACCAGCGCAGCATGAGCTGGAGCGAGCACCAGGACATCAACGCGGTGATGCTGGCGACCAGTCTCGCCCCGGACGGGTTCCTGGATCTACTGCCGCTGGATATCGATGAGTAATCTCGGGTCAGTGCCGCGGTTATGGCGCTGACCCGCGACGGCCGACGGGTACATTTCCGCGAGCAGGCAGCCTCATACTCGGTACGCCGGGTGTTTTCAGAGTTCGCGCAAGCCCTCGGACGGTTCCACCCGCGCCGCGCGCATCCCGGCGAGCCCCGCCGCAATGACGGCGGCACCGCAGGTCAGCGCCAGCCCGATGCCATAGTGAAACGGCAGCAACAGGCAGACCTGCTGACCCGGCTCCACCTGCTCGGCCAGCATGTGATTGATCACCATGGTCGTGGCAAACGAGAGGCCCACCGCCAGCGCCCAGCCCAGCACGGCGGTGTACAGCGCCTGCACCATCGGAAACCAGACAATATCGCGGGTGCGGAATCCCACCAGGCGCAGCACCGACAGCTGCTTGCGCTTGCGGTCGACATTGGCCCAGAGGTTGGCGCCCAGCGACAGCGAGAACCCCACCAGGCCGATTACGGCAATCGCCCAGTAGATGGCGGTCAGGTTCCGGTCCATGCGCTGCACCAGCTCGATCCCGGCCACCTGGGTGTGCACATCAACGCCGATCTCGGCGAACGCGTCGCGCAGGCCCGCCACGTCATCGATGGAACGCGCGTAGAGCCGGAAGCCCGGTGTAGGTACGCCCGGTATTCGCCGGCGCCCCGCTCCAGCCGAGGTCGGGCACCGCGCGCCCGTCCCGGAAATCCTCCAGCGCCTCCAGCAGCTTCACCGAGACAAAGGCACCGTCACGCGAGAACGCCCGCTGCGGTGCAATCGCCGCCGCCGTCAGCTCCAGGTGCACCCGTTCCTGCTTGCCGCGATAACGCCGCACCAGGCTGCCGTCGAGCGCGTCTCCCGCCTTGACGCCCAGCTTGTCCGCCGCGCTGCGTGACACCACCACCCGGCTGTGTCCGGCCGGCAACGGTTCGCCCGGCGCAAGCAGCGGGTCGCCGTCGCCAGAAGCAATCAGCTCCACCGGCACGATGCGGGAGGACTGCTCGCTGGATAATTCGATGGTCGCCGCGATGCTGCGGGTACGCGGCACCAGAAAGGCGACATCCGGCCGCTCACGGACATTATCCAGCCAGGCCTCGTCGTAGCGACCACTGCCGACGGGACGGATCTCGCGATTGCCGGGGTCCTCGATCAGCCGCTGCATCATGGCGCCGACGATGCCGAACTTGAGCCCGAACAGCACCATCATGGGCCCGAGCACCGCCGCCAGTCCGAGCACGAAACACACCGACATCTGCCACTCGTGCAGATAGTCGCGGGTCGCCAGGCGAAAGATCTTGAACAGGCTCCTGAACATGGCTCAGCCGCTCACCACGGTTTCGGTCAGCTTGCGGTCCTCGGTATGCGTGGTGCGGTGGGCCAGTCGCCGCAAACCGAGTTCCTTGATGTGGCGCCAGGCATGACTGGCCAGGATCACCGTGCTGTTGAACTCTTCCGCCAGCGCCGAGGAACAGCGACATGACATTCTCCGCCGCATACGGATCCAGCGAGGCGGTGGGTTCATCCGCGATCACGATCGCCGGGCGGTGCGCCAGGGCGCGCCCGATGGCCACCCGCTGGCGCTCGCCCGTGGACAGGGCATCCGGCCGCTTCTTCAGCTGGTTGTCGATACCGAGCGCCTCGGCGAGATGGTCGACCGTTCCATCACGCTTCAGGCCGAGCACGCTGCGGGAGAGGTTGATATTGTCGCGCACCGTCAGGTAGGGCAGCAGGCCGCCGGTCTGCATCACGTAGCCGATATGCCGCTTGCGCATGTCGCCGAGCCGGTTGAGATTGCCGGCATCCCAGCAGGCATTCACGTCGACGGCCTTCTTCGTCGTCATCGGGTCGAAAGCGGAAGTTGCCGGCAGCGGAAGGCTGCAGGATGAAGGCCAGCATATCCAGCAGGGTCGACTTGCCGCTGCCCGATTCGCCGATCAGGGCGATCTTCTCGCCCCGGTCAATCCGCAGGCTCGGCACCCGCAGACGGAAGGCCACGCCCTTCGACTCGCGGATCTTGACCACGTCGTGCAGGAAGTAGATGGGAGAGCCCCTGGATTCAGGCTCCGCGGCAGACTCGATAGTCACGTCGTACAGGCAGCGGTCATCAGGGCAGCATTTCCAGTTCGACGGGGTAGACCGAATCCCCGCTGACCGGTCCGCCGTCCAGGCTGACCCAGAGGTCGGTGTGATCGTGCAGTGCGCGATAGTAGCTGACCTTCTCCTCCAGGCGATGCAGGAAGGCGATCTGCTGCTGGGTGGACCAGCTCTGCCAGTCATCCAGCGACAGGCCCATCACTTCACCGGTGTAGGGAAGATCCTCGATGTACTCGCGCATGTAGCCCAGTTCCGCCAGGCTGCTGCCGGCACCCGCCGTGGTGGTCGTGGTGGCGCCCAGCTGCTCGGGGTCGCGCGTCGCCGTCGCCGCCAGACTCTGCAGCTCACTGAGGAAGTTCTGCGGTGACAGCAGGCCCTCCTCCGCCGCGCCGAGCACCTGCGTGAGGACGTCATTCAGATCCGAGAGCTGGTCACGGGTAAGCAGTACCCGCACGTCCAGGGTGGGGCGCGCGGGGTCGCGGAAGTCGCGGTCCAGCAGCCAGGCGTCGAACACATTGGGCACCTGGCCACCCTCGGTTTTCTGCAGGTAACGCATGCGCAGGGCATAGCCCAGCTTCGCCACCTTCGCCTGCAGCTCGGCCAGCTGCGCGTTGTCTCTGGCCGGCGCCGGTGCGGGCGCAGTCTTGTTGGCGGAAGCCATCCGCACCTGCCCGGTAATCTGCCCGGCCAGCGCATCCAGCACCTTGCCGAACTCCTGGACGTCGCCGGTAGGCACACCGTAGTAAAGGCTGCCGATGCCCGGGAAGTCCGCCAGCTGGCGATACTGTTCGGCATCCGCCGCCTGGTCCGGCATGGTGGCGTCCGTCAGCAGGTGCAGCACGAATATCGCGATGCCCTTCTCCTGGGCCATCTGCCGCAGGTTCGCGGCATCCAGGCCGGTGCTGGAGAGCGGATCATCGGCCTCGCGCGCGCCGGCATCCGTCACCAGCACGATATAGCGGGCATCGTGCCCCGCCCAGTTCACCTTCTCGATCGCCTGCTTCACCCCGGCATAGGCATCCTCGGTGAAGTCCTGGCTCGAAACGCCGGCATCACGCAGCGATTTCAGCCGGGATAAAAAGCCGTCTGCATCACGGCCTTCATCCAGGTCAACGTAGGTCCGCACCAGGTAGTCCAGCCCCGGCGCCGCATTCAGGTTATCGCGATAGGCCACCAGGCCGAAGTTCACCTGGCCCAGCAGGTCGGCCTTGCCAAGGGTGTCAAAAATCGTGGACACCGCTTTCCGGGTGCGCTCGATGTAGGGCTGCATCGACAGGGTCGAGTCGATGACGAAAACCAGTCCCGCGCTGTAGGCCCGCTTGTCGGCAGCAGCTCGTGGCGGCATCTGCCGGCGCACTGCTCAGGGGAACGCTGGACACCTGCAGCAGGCGCGCCTTCTCGCACCCAGGTAGATATCCTCGTAGCGGTGAATCGGTACCAGGTAGAAATCCTCCTGGATGTCGATAAAGCCGGGCGGCTGGATGGCAACCACCGGCGAGTCCGCGGGCAATTTATCCTGCACTGCCTCGCGGTAAAGCCGCTGGTAGGCCTGCAGGTCGCGCTGCCCGGCAAGCTGGCGCAGCGAGGCGCTGTCCTTGAACAGCAGCACCCGGTCATGCCCTTCCGGGTCGCGGAAGGCGGCGGTCAGTCCGTTGTTCCACTCGATGCAGTCGGTGCCGGGCAGCCAGCCCGCGCGGCTGCCAAAGCGATCCATGCCGACCTCGACCCATTCCTTGCCGCCCTGCTCCTGGCGCGCGTAGACGTAGAGCGCGGTAAAGGGCACCAGCTCCGCGTGTGCCTCGACACCCGGCCCCCGCGAAATCCGCGCCCCGGGTACCGACAGCACCCGCTGGTAAAGGGTTTGCTTGCCCGGTATCAGCAGCGGCCTGTCAGCGCCGCCCCCCGTCCCTGCGGCCATTCCCGCCAACGGCGCCAGCAGGATGACGAGCGCAACCAAGATATTCTTCATAAACAGATTCCCCCGAATCATTATCGCCACTGCAGCAGCAGGCGCTTGGCCTGCTCGTCTCCGGCCAGGGCTTCCTGCTGCACGCGCTTGCGCAGATCCTGCAAGCGCTGGGCAGCTTCCTTGTTGTCAGCAGCAGCCGCCACGCTGTACCACTTGTAGGCCTGTCCGGCATCCGGCTCAGGTAAAAAACTGGTCGCGGCCGCATGGAAAGCCGGATCGGCCTGGGTCCCGAGGCTCAGGGCCGCCTGCGCCTGGCCGTGGCGCGCGGCATAGCGGTACAGCAGGTAGGCATCCTCCAGGTCTCCCGCGCCCTGCATGCGCTCTGCCTCGGCGAATACCACGTCCGCATCGGGCTCCGCGCCAGTTGCCCGCATTTCGTAGAGGAAGGTCCTGGCTCCGTCACCCCCGTTCGTAATGGTGGCTATGCTCCCGCCCGACGGCGGCGGCAACTTGAGTTCCTCGGAGGTCACCGGCACAGCCGGCAGCGGCAGTGCTTCGCTGGAGGTATCCGGCGATGACGGCAACGCTGGCAGTGACGGCGGCGCCGGTTTCTCGTCAACCGGCACCAGCCAGATGGCAAGACCGGTGATGACAGCGACCAGCACCATGAGCACCCGGGCACGCCCCGGGTTCCGGTTTCCGCCGCTGCGCGTTTCTTTATATTCTTTTGCCATGCCACACCTGTTTTTCGAGTTCGCTTCGCCGGGCGGCATTATCGCGAATCTCCGCCCCGGTTAAAACCTCGCATCTGTATTTGACTGAAAGCCCTTGAGAAACAAGGCGGCGGAGAAGGATGTTGCGCAAACACCTTGCACAATGCATGGCAACTCACTGCAATAGCATGGTTTTTTCAGATAAAAACAGAAGTCCCCTTGCCGCATTAAATTGAACCACTTACGGCACCCGCACAATCAATTACATGCCCCGGCAAGCCTGAAGGCAGGCCAGCAGCAAGTCGTTGCGGCACACATGTGGCACAGGTTTTGTTGCCAGTATCTTTCGCGCGCCAAAGGGTGACTTTTGGGCAAAACGGTCGCTCAGGAAATACCGGCTGACAGTCTTATGATGACTCGCTGTAGTATCGGATTCGGCTAACTTCTGCCGTACACGGACGAGCAGCGAAGGGAGACTATGCAGGCAACTTCTGACGTTCAGCGCCAAATAAAAACGGCGGCTCGGAAGCCGCCGTTGGAGTCCTTATGAAAAAACCATTCCTTGGTGCGAAATCCCTTTCGCTGGAAGTAACATACCAACTATCCGGGGCGCATTCTATTGGGGAAACTACTTACTTGCAAAATTGATTCTGTGGCTGTGAAGGACGTATAACGCCAATAGCGGACGCTTCAAGGAGCCCACAGGGCTGGCTGAAGCCACTGCGGGGGTACGGATAGTTTTCCCGCGCGGGACATAGTAGTTCCGCCCAGATTTTGCGACTGCCATGCACCATCGTACTCAGCCGGTAAGGAAAATGGCGGCTCAATCAAAGACTCCGGGAGAAACCCGAAGCGCCCATAATATGCGGGGTCACCCAGCACAAATACCCGGTTAACACCCTCGTCCGCCAGCCGTCGTAACCCAGCGCGCACGATCGCGCTACCGATGCCCTGTTTTTGCCACGCTGGCGCGACAGCGAGTGGTCCGAGCAACGCAGTGTTGATGCCGTTTCCGACCACGCCACACTTTGTGAAGATCGCGTGTCCTACAATCCGTGCATCAATCGTTCCGACGAGCGATATGGCGACCAACGTATCGTTCAAAAGGCCTCGCACAAGAGGCAGCAGATCCTCTTCCGGACCCATGCGCGGCGCCTGTGGCGCAGGCGTGCACGTGAGATGGGGCTGGACGGGATCGACGAGCTGTAGTGCGCGCCCTGGTCGGCAGCGCTCAAGGGGCGAGACACGCGCCCCGACTATTGCTTGTATTCGTCTCCGATATTGATAGCCCGGTCATTTTGACTGGGCTTCTTTTGTAACCCAGCGAATGTTGCTAGCGAGTACTGCTTGCACAAGAGCCTCCTGAGCAAGTTTTACTTGCCTGTCGATTTTTCTTCGGTATTTTGCAGTGCCTCTGCAGCATCTGTATCAGATGTGGTGACACTGGTTACACCGGCTGTTAGCGTGAAGCGCATTGCTTCCTCTATGCTCATATCCAGAGGGCGGACCGCACTACGAGGCATCAGAACCGCATAACCACCAATCATGTAACTCAATGGCATATATACCATTATGTTGTCTTGCTCACGAAAATCTTCTGGCAGATGCTCCGGATTCGCCTGAGTAACAAAACCGATCACCTGCATGCCTGTATTGCCGATTGATACTGCAACTACCTGCTCGAATTCTTTTTTACTGGTCGGAGAGAAGTAATCAAAAAAGTCACGGATTGCACGATACACTGATTTGATTAATGGCATGCGGTAGAGGAGCTGTTCCACCCTTGAAAACAACCGTTGAACGACGTAGGCATGCATCAACAACCCCACCACGAAGACTGCAATCAGTCCCGCGATCAAGCCCATGCCGGGCCAGTACATCGATTTGGGAAGTATCAACTCGATCATGCTGCCCAGTACTGACTCTGCCGTTACTGCCAACCAGTACAGGAGATAAAGAGTGAGCACTACCGGCAGGATGGTCACCAATCCGGTCAGAATGTTTTTGCTTATGAATCTAAAGATCTGGAGTTCCTCTGATTAAGAGGGGGGTGATTTGCGAGTATATTCCTTAAATACGACCTGTTCACTATATAAGAACCGTCAGCTGTCCAAAGTATTACGCAGAGCGGGACGGAGTATCTATATTGGATCGACAGTCGCCGTTTAGTTAATTATCAGGTAGTTATTTACTAAACGACCGGGTACGACCGGATACTTGCCGTACCTGGTGCTTCCCTGACTGATTGTTACCATGGACGGCGAAGACTAGAATCGGTCTATTGTGTTGAAAAACTCGAAAAACAAAAGAAGCCAATTTTCAACCAAAATACATTGCTCTCATGAGTACGTCGCAATTCTTATCCGTGAGTCAATATGAGGCCCGCTGCCGATAATTCAGGCATTTCATATGTCCCCTCATATCTGGAGAGATAAAAACCGTCTTAGAGGCTGAAATTATTACACTCCTGCCAAAAACAGAGTTTTTCAACAGAATAGGTCGTCTCACGACCTTTAACGAATCTAATATAAGAAATCCCTGTAGGACCATGTACGGACACCTGGTTGCCTTTCATCAGGGGAAAAAGACGACCCAAAGATTGCCAGGCGAGGAAGGAATACCAGGCCGACAACACCAGGAATCCGCACTGTTCCGGAGGAGAGACAGGAGCTACTCCTATTCACCCCGATGGTCTGCGGGCAACCCGATGACAAAGCGATGCTTGCCGGAGCGGGAACGCGCGATGGCGTCGACACGCTCCACGTGCAATGTCATGTCAGCACCAAGATCCGCACGAATCCGTGACCGCAATGCCTGTTCGACATTGCCCGCGACGTCCTGCCGGGCGCGCATCTTCAGAAGAATACTGCCGGGTCCGGTCTGCAGGAACTGGAACTGCTCGATGCCTTGCTGGCCATCCAGCAGGTGCACGAAATATGACGGGTAGATCCTGCGGCCACCGGGTGTGACGACCAGATCGTTCTTGCGGCAGACATCGAGCGCCATCAGCGGGAAGGGCGAACCGCAGCTGCACTGCCCGTCCTGCAGCCGGCCCAGGTCACCGAGTTCGTAACGAATCATCGGCATCACACGGTTGCTCAGCGAGGTCACCAGCAGGCGATCCTCGCCATCCACCGGCAGCGATTCGAGCTTTACCAGGTCGCTGAAGACGTGGAAATTGCCATGCGTGCATTGCAGGCCGATGTTCGGCACTTCCCGGCTGCCGTACTGGTTGAACACCCTGCAGGAGAATGCCGACTCAATGGCCGTGCGCTGCCAGTCGTACAGCACCTCCGCCGTCGAGAACACCCCCTTGATGGTCGCCGGCATGCGTAGCTGCTGGCTCTGTATATACTGCGCCAGCTCCGCCAGGACAGAGGCATAGCCCTGCAGCAGGACCGGTTTCCAGGACTGCACGTGGCGCGCCCAGCGCAACAGGTCGGGTTCGTTGAATTCATAGGCGCCAAGCGTCTGCTCGGCCGCGGCAAAGCGCCGCAGCCGGTCGGCCGCTGTGCGCGGCTTGCGGATATCCTGTTGCGCGCCCCAGAAATTCAACACCTTGTCGCCCGGCCGCCAGCCCGCCCAGCGGTAACTGCGCATCATGCCGGCGCGCATGTGCTCGGTTTTTTCATCGGTGTAATAAAACGCCAGCGGTTTGCCGGTCGAACCACCCGTGTATCCCAGCTTCAAGCCGGGCTGGTCAAGACCGCCCGCGACCATGGCATCCCGCTGTTCAACCACCGTCTGTTTTGTCAGGACCGGCAGTTCGGCCGCGGCAAAATCCGGCCCGGCAATGCCCTGGTAGCGGTCCCGGTAATAGTCCGTATTTTGAATCGCGAAGCGCACCATGGCATTGAACTGTTGCTGCTGGTATTCCTGCAGCTGTTCGGCGCTCAGCGCCTCGTGTTGCAGCAAGGGTTGCAGCAGGCGATAGCGCAGCGGTCTCGCCCGGCGATGGATGAGATATTTCAGGCGTGCCATCACGCGCGCAGCACCCGCTCCCAGGACGCCCGGTCAAGCCGGTAGGCTGCGAGCGCATCCGTGATGGCAGCGCAGCGCGCCTCGCGGTGGGCGTCGTCATCGATTATTTGCCAGGCGCGCGCATCGTCGCCGAAGTTGGCGCGCAGCGACGTCGCAAACTGTCCGAACAGGGTCAGCGTTTCCGCGTATCCGGCATTGTCATTCCACCAGTGCCCCGGATCGGACAGCACTGCCTCGAGTTCGTCCAGGCGCGCCAGCACCCGCCGCCGCACATCCGCATACTGCGCGCGCATCCGGGTTTCCGTCGCCCGTACCTGCGTACGGATTTCTTCGGACTCCGGCTGGCTCTCCGGGTAACCCCGCTCCACCAGCTCGATCACCGTAAACAGCATCACGTCACCGTAGAACTGCCGCTCGAACTCGCCGGACAGGTCAACCAGTGGCGCACTGCGGTCCACACCCGGGCGAAATTCAGCAGCGCCCTGCGCTTCCACCGTGCGCCGGTGCAGCAGCGGCAGGTTGGCCGAGACAAAGGCTGCGCCACTGCCGGCCTGGATCAGACGTCCGAGCACGGGCCCCGCCATGCGCAGCTGCAGTCCCGCAAACGGAATGAAATATCTCAGGGCCCGGGGCGAGAGTACATAGTTCCCGGTATACACCGTGCGCGCCGGCGCAACGCTTGCCTGTACATCCACGTGCCGATACGGCGTCACCCGCGTCGGATGCTCGCCATCGAAGAAACGGTTGAGCCTGTGCGCAAAGCCGGACAGGCACGCCGCATGATCATGCGGCCCCTGCAGCGCGCACTGGTAACGATGAGCCCCGCCTGCATGCTCGAAGCCGAACAGCTTCGCCATGTCGTGATAGGCCGCGCCGTCGGCATTGTCCGATTCCCGATGAAAAGTGCAGGCGGTATCCGCCCCGAGCGCGGCCATCTCGGTCAGCAAGGCAAGCACGTCTTCGAGCAGGGTGCCTGCCATGACGGCGGGCGACACCGGCGGGTCGCCCACCACCTTGCCGGTCAGCACTTCTACCGGAGACTGCCTGAAGATGCGGTCGATGTGATAGAAGTAGTTGGTCGTGAACACCTCGCGGCCGGCTAGCGGTATTCGCGTGGAACTCCTGGTCGCTGTCGACAAACAGAAACAACCGGCGTTGATCATGCTGCGCCAGCCGGTTCAGCAGCAGGCAGGTGATGTTGCGCATGATCGATGCGCCCTTGTGCCAGAAGGCATCCGGCGCGGCGGAACCGATGATGTGCTGCAGGGCCTGGCGTTGATCGGCCCCCAGTGCCTCGACCTCGGCCAGTTGTTCTTCCAGGCCGAAATACATCGTCTCGATACCCAGCTTGCCCATCTCGGCGGCGACCGCCCTGTTGGCGGTGATATTTTCGGCATCGCGCGAGTCATCCGCGATCACCACCGCAAGCCTGCCCGCAGCCGTGTGAAATGCCTGCGCCGCACCCGCCAGGCTCAGCAGGCAGGCGCGCAGGTGCCGGGGTCGATCGGCCACCGGCACCACCACGGTGATGTTGTGGCGCGGATCATCGCCGGCTGCGGCGATGTGGCCTTCCATTTCGGCAAACAGCGCGTGGTAGTCGGCAACCCGCGCGGGATCGAGCGCGGAGTCCCACATCGCGCTTTCCAGCACGGGAACCAGCCGGTCGTAGAGTGGCAGCAAGGCGGCAAGCTCATCGGCCTGTGCCAGTTGCGAGCGGATCAGGGCAGCGGCTTTTTCATCCGGGTGCAGATCAAGGCAACGCTCCAGTGACGGACAAGAGAAGGCAGCCATGGGGAAAAAGCCCTAGCAGGCTTTTGAAAATGCCTCAATTGCAGGAGTACCCTGAAGGGCACAAGCGCCTTGCGGGCGCGAATCGCGGCTGAAAGCCGCTCCTACAGCAGGAATTTTTGTAATGATAGGGGCGACGCTGTGCATGAGCATTTTGTGCCGCATTAGATTTTTTTCAGGCAGCGGCTACTTGCGCAGTGAGTTGTAGTTCGGAAAGGCGTCCTTGTCCAGCATGATCTCGACCAGGTTGATGACAGTGGCGAAATCCGTGTCAGCAAACAGCCGGTCCAGATCGGCTTCCGTTGCCACCCGCTGGTATTCGATGCCGAATGATTTTGCCAGCAGGGCGTAATCGGGATTCTTGAATTCGCAATCGATATAGCGTTGCCCGTAGCTCTGGTACTGGTTCTTGCGGATCAGCCCCATGCTGGAATTGTTGAACATCACCACGGTGACCGGCAGCTTGTAGTTCACCGCCGTCATCAGCTCCATGCAGCACATCTGGAAACCGCCGTCACCGATGATCGCGAGCGTCGGCTTGTGCTCTGCAAAACGCGACACCGATAGCCGCCGGTATCGCGTGCCCCAGTGAGGAAATACCGGAGTTCGGGTAAAAACGGTTATCGCTGGATACGTTGAAAAAGTTCTGCGCGAAGATCAGGTTGTCATCGAACACGACCAGGTCGCGGGGAAAATGCTTCTCAAGACGCCGGAAGAAACTCTCGACCAGCGCGAAACCGGCGCTGAATATCTTGCTGCTGCCGACATCGTTCCGCGCAACCGGGTCATTCGCGGCGATTTGCTTGCGCACCGCCTGGCGGTCCACGCCCTGCGCATCCAGCGTATTCAGCACACCGGTCAGCGTCGACTTGATATCACCGGTGACGGCCACGTCGGACTTGAACACCTTGTCGATCTGGTCAGGATTGCTGTCGACCTGGGCGATCTTCTTGTTTTGCAGCAGGGTATCGTCCCACAGGTAACTGGTGCGCTCGTTGAAGCCGGCACCGAGAAAAATAATGGCATCCGCATTTTCGACAATATATTTATAGGCATAACCGGTCGAGGTCACACCCAGGCTGCCCAGCGACAGTGCGGACTGTTCACTGATAACGCCCTTGCCTTTCATGCTGCTGGTTACCGGGATATTGAGCGTCTTGCTCAACTCGAAGACCTGCGCCTGCGCACCGGACTTGATGCAGCCATAGCCCGCCACGATGACCGGGTTGCGTGCCTCCAGGATCAGCCCGGTCAGCGCGTCAATCGCCCGGGTATTCTCGAATGCCGCGGGATCCGGCTGCTCGGTGACCACGCTGTCGAGCAGCTCGGCATCAACCAGTTCCTGCTGCACGTTGAACGGCAGGCACAGCAACACCGGTCCGGAGTTGGGTGACAACAGCACCTTCGACGCCAGGTTCAACACGTTCGCGAGGTAATCGGTGCGTTCGATGACCTTGCGATAGCGGGTGATGCTCTTGAACAGTTCATCCTGGTCGATGCTGCCGCCCTCGCCGGAACTCTCCTGCAGACCGCCCTTGCCAAAGATATGGGTCGAGGTTTCACCGGTAATCACCAGGATCGGCTGCCGGTCCGCGTAGGCATTGGCAATCCCGGTCACCAGGTTGGTCGCTCCCGGACCTGCGG
>CAVPAE010000007.1:0-409460 GCA_963701455.1 uncultured Gammaproteobacteria bacterium | reverse complement strand
CTTCGCGGTAGCTGCTTTCTTTTCCGGTCTTCCCGGCAAACGGTAAGGTGCGTGTCCACACTCAGTAATGACCACTGTTGGTCATTTACTGAGGAGAAGGACGATGACACCCTTACGGCAAAAGATGATGGATGCCATGCAGGTGCGTGGCTTTTCGGTACGAACCCACCAGAGTTATCTCGCTGCAGTCAGCGATCTTGCGCGCTATTACCATCGCTCACCCGATCAGCTCAATACCAGTGAGCTGCAGGCGTATTTTCTGTATCTGGTCAAGGAGCGCGGTTTGTCCGGAGCCAGTTGCCGGCTGTACCTGAACGGGATCCGGTTTTTGTATCTTCAGGTGCTGAACTGGAGCAGCTTCGATATCCAGCTGCAGGTACCGAAGGCCGCGCAGCGGATCCCGGAGCTGTTAACCCGCGCGGAAGTGGGACAGATACTGTCAGCCTGTCAGAATCCCAAGCACCGGATGCTGCTGACGACCTGTTACGGCTGTGGCCTGCGGGTCAGTGAATTGGTGGCCCTGAAGGTGCGGGATATCGACAGTGAACGTCAGCTGTTGCGGATTGAACAAGGCAAGGGTGCGAAGGACCGGCAGGTGATTTTATCAGCGTCACTGCTGGAGCAGCTGCGGGACTACTGGCGGCGCTACCGACCCGCGTTGTGGTTGTTTCCACGTCGCGATACGAGTGTTGCGCTGGGTATTTCCACGCCGCAGAAGGTGTTTACCGTTGCCAAGCGGTGTGCTGGCATCGACAAGGTGGGCGGTATCCACAGCCTGCGCCATGCCTATGCCACCCACCAGCTGGAGGCGGGTCTGCCGGTGCACCAGTTGCAACGGCTGCTGGGGCACCAGAACATTCACTCCACCCTGCGCTATGTGCACTGGGTGCCCGGGTATCAGGCAGGCCAGGCGTGCACCGACCTGATCGGTGCGCTGGAGGTGGATCATGAGCGCCACTGATCTGCAATCCGTCCTGGGGAGCTTTCTGGGCCGGGAGCAGCGGCTCAGTCCCCGGCAATGGCAGGTGTGCAGCCACATCCGGGCTTGCCGCACTGCCGCCCTGGGTGGTCTTCAGCTGCATTGCGATCACTGTGACTACGATGTGCCCCAGTACCATGCCTGCCGGGATCGGCATTGTCCGCGTTGCCAGCAACGTGCCTCACGGCGCTGGTGCGAGCAACAACAGGCTGCCGTGTTACCGGTGAGCTACTACCACCTGGTCTTCACGTTACCGCATACGCTGAACCCGTGGGTGCAGTTACATCCACAGGTCATTTATGGTCTGTTGTTCCAGAGTGTCTGGGCGACGCTCAAGACCTTTGCCGCCGATCCCAGGCGCCTTGGTGGTGAACTGGGCATGACAGCAGTGCTGCATACCTGGGGCCAGAACCTGAGCCAGCACGTTCACCTGCATTGCCTGATCCCCGGTGGTGTACTGAACCCGGCAGGTCAGTGGCAGCAAGCCAAGGGCAATTACCTGTTCCCGGTACGTGCCTTGTCCCGGCATGTTCGAGGACGCATGGTCAGCGCCTTGCGCGCGGCCTCTCGACAAGGTGAATTGCACCGCATCACCCGGCCCGGCGACATAGATAACACACTGGATACCCTGATGCAGGCCGAGTGGGTGGTGTACAGCAAGGCCTGTGTATCTCACACAGAGAGTGTGGTGGCCTACCTGGCGCGCTACAGTCACCGCATTGCCATCAGTGACCGGCGCATCCTGGGGCTGGAAGGCGATCAGGTCGTCTTTCGCTACAAGGACTACCGGGATCACGATAAGTCGAAGGTGATGCGGTTGTCGAGCGTGGAGTTTATCCGGCGATTCTTGCTGCATGTACTGCCCAAAGGCTTCATGCGTCTACGGCATTACGGTTTTCTGGCAAACCGGTGCCGGGTGGAAAAGCTCAAGCAGATCCGGGGCGTGCTGGCGCAGGGTGGCGAGCCCCCGGCAGCCTCAGCAGACGTGACACCCGACGCGTCCTTTGCCGGTTACCCGTGTCCGAAGTGCCACCAGGGCATGGTTCACGTGGCCTACCCACTGGCACCGATGCGTTGGGAAGGAGGATGATCTGAACAGCGCTGACATGTGACAAGCGGTGCAAGCCGAAACGGGCGGCACGCCGCCCGGGGTGGCGTGCGGTCTGTACACTGAAAACAGCAATAATCGACGCGGTAAATGGAGGCTAAAGTCATGAGTTAAAGGATACGGAGCAGTGCCCTGGCAACATCGCGTGCCTGCTCCAACCTGGCAGACTTCGACAAGTCCGGCTTCGACGAATACAATCCCCTCTATATAAAGACTACCCGCCGTTGGTGGCGGCTTAGTCCAACAGACATTTATCCGTCATGCTGTGCACAACGGATAAATGCTTATACGTTAGGGTATATTGACTCATGATGTAAACCTTCTTAAAGAGGGAGGATAGACGCAATGAACAAGCTGGACCCCGGCCTTTGCCGGGGTGACGACTTATTCAGGGTTCCCTCAAATCGTTAGTAGACAGTTATGAAATATTAGCTTTCATGGCTTCTGGCAATTCCCGGTAATACTGACTACCTGATGGGAACGGCAGGTTGTTGCCCGATCATGCAGTTTAACTGTCTGAGCTGCCTGCCCGGGTGGCCTCGCAATTGTCTGCAGTGGCGGGTTCGCACTGGCCGTAGCAACGCACGCGTCCGCGGCTGTCTACCAGGACGGCGCCACCTGTCTCTGAGGAACAGAATACTTCTCCGCTGCGGTTCTTTGCGCACCGACCCACGCCGCAAAGCACCTGACCGTCCAGTGTTACCTCCACGTCACCATCATAGTGCCGGGAGCACCAGACTGAACCCTTGCTGTCGACCGTGCAGCGCCCGGCGCCACAGTAGACCTCTCCGCGCGTATCGATAATGCAGTCTGCCAGTGTGATGTTTGCCATTAGCAAGGCCATAACAAACAGCAGGGTTCTGGAAAAAATACCTGAAGGAGTTACGTTGGTAATCATCGTCGCGTTACCGTGAGGGAGGGTGTGGCAGACGGGTTGGCGCCGCCGGCAGGCGCTACTCGTATTCCGCCTTGTAGTTTTCCAGGATCTTGATGTAGTTGGCGCGCTCGAAGGCGCCGGGGTTGAGGCAGTTGGCCTGGCTCATGGAACCCTGCAATTGCGCCACGGAATCGTACTGCCTTGCCTTCCATCCAGTCCTGCAGGCCAGTCCACCAGGGTGGTAAGAAAGCCGATGCCCTGCAGCAGCATGCCGGAGGTGGTCATGACGACGTCCGCGCCGGCCAGCAGGTACTTGATGAGTTCGAGCGGGCTGTGCACGCCGGTGGTGGCGGCGAGCGAGGCGTTGATGCGGCCGTGCAGCACGCCGATCCACAGCAGCGGCAGGCGTATCTCGGCGGGCGTGCTGAGTTTCAGGTCGGTGATGACCTCCATTTCTTCCAGGTCCAGGTCCGGCTGGTAGAAGCGGTTGAACAGCACCAGCGCATCGGCGCCGGCCTCGTCGAACTGCCGTGCCATGTTGCCGGTGGCGCTGAAGAAGGGACTGAGCTTGATGGCGACCGGGATGGTGACTGCCGCCTTCACCGCCTTGAGCACCTCCAGGTAGCGTTGTTCAACCTCGCGACCGTCCGTGTAGAGGTTGGCGGGAATGTAGTAGGCGTTCAGTTCGATGCCGCTGGCGCCGGCTTCCTGCATCAGGCGCGCCGTGTCCACCCAGCCCTCGTTGGTGATGCCGTTGAGGCTGCCGATGACCGGGATATCCACTGCCTCGGTGGCGCGGCGCAGCAGGTTCAGGTATTCGTCCGGTCCGGTTTCGTAGTCCTCGAACTCCGGAAAGAAACTCAGCGACTCGGCATAGCTCTCGACACCCGAGGTGATCAGGTGCTCGATGGCGGCGTTCTCGTGCTTGATCTGTTCCTCGAACAGCGAAAACATCACCACCGCCGCGGCGCCGGCATCCTCCATGCGCCTGAAGTTGTCGAGCTTCTCCGACAGGGGCGAGGCGGAGGCGACGACCGGATGCTTCAGTTCCAGTCCCATGTAGGTGGTGCGCAGATCCATGGTCGTAATCCTCTGGTTATTCTAGTTTTGTTCAGCTGCTGCCGCGGTATCCGGGTGCAGGTCGGTGATGCCGCGCCGTTCCTTGCCCTGGTAACCGGCGCGTTCGTACATGCGCCACTTCTGGTGTGACCTGTTCCTGCGCCTCGTTGATCAGCATCTCCGCCTCGTCGGGATTGGTGCGGGTGAGCATCTTGTAGCGCAGTTCCTGGTAGGCATAGTCCTTGAAGGCGATGCGCGGACCCTGTGAGTCGAGCACGAAGGGGTTCTCCCCGGACTTGCGGACTTCCGGATTGTAGCGCATCAGCGGCCAGTAACCACTCGTCACGGCGCGGTGCTGCTGCAGCAGGCCGTGCTGCATGTTGATGCCGTGTGCGATGCAGTGGCTGTACGCCAGGATCAGGGACGGGCCGGGATAGGCCTCGGCCTCGCGGAAGGCCAGCAGGGTCTGCTGCGGGTTGGCGCCCATGGCGACCCGCGCGACATACACGTTGCCGTAGGAAATCGCCTGCAGGGCGAGGTCCTTCTTGGGGACACGCTTGCCGCCGGCGGCGAATTTCGCCACCGCCGCCAGCGGCGTGGACTTCGACATCTGCCCGCCGGTATTGGAATACACCTCGGTATCCAGCACCAGGATATTGATGTCGCGTCCCATGGACAGCACGTGGTCGAGGCCCGCGGAGCCGATGTCGTAGGCCCAGCCGTCACCGCCGACCAGCCACACGCTGCGGCGCACCAGCTGGTCGGACACCGACAGCAGGTGGCGCGCCGCTTCCGAGTCCATGGCACGCAGTTTTTCCTCCAGGTCGGCGACCAGCGCGCGCTGGGCGCGGATCTCGGACTCCGTGATCTGCGGCGCCAGCAGGATTTCCTGCACGTAGCCCTCGCCCAGTTGCGGGGCCAGTTCCTTCAGCAGCCGTTCGGCGGTGGCCAGCTGGGTGTCGGCGGTGAGGCGGAAACCGAGTCCGAACTCGGCGTTGTCCTCGAACAGCGAGTTGGACCAGGCCGGGCCCTTGCCCTCGGCGTTCTGGCTCCACGGCGTGGTCGGCAGGTTGCCGCCGTAGATGGAAGAGCAGCCGGTGGCGTTGGCGACCACCAGCCGGTCGCCGAACAGCTGCGACAGCAGCTTCACGTAGGGCGTTTCGCCGCAGCCCGCGCAGGAGCCCGGGAATTCGAACAGCGGCTGCAGGAACTGCACGCCGCGCACCGTGGAAAAGTCCACCCGCGCGTGTTCGACGTAGCGGCAGAGTCTCGAAAAACTCGACATTGCGGCGCTCGGCTTCCAGCACGCCGGCCTTGGCCTGCATGTTGATCGCCTTGCGCCCGGCGTCCTCCTTGCTCTTCACCGGGCAGACCTCGACGCACAGACCGCAGCCGGTGCAGTTGTCCAGGTAGACCTGCAGCGTGTAGTGCACGTCGGGAAGGCCGCGGGCGTCGATGGGCGCGTGGCGGAAACCCGCGGGCGCCTGCTCGCAGCTGCGCTGGTGTTGTAGAACTTGGCGCGAATCACGCTGTGCGGGCAGACGAAGCTGCAATTGCCGCACTGGATGCAGATATCCGGCTCCCACGCGGGCGCGTACATGGAGATGTCGCGGCTTTCCCAGCGGGCGGTTGCCGTGGGGAAGGTGCCGTCCACGGGCAGGGCGCTGACCGGCAGTTCGTCACCCTTGCCGGCGATCATCATGGCCGTGACCTCGCGCACGAAGGCCGGTGCTTCCGGCGGCACCGGCGGGCAGCAGGTCGCTGGTCGCTGCTGACCTCGTCCGGGACCGTGACCTGGTGCAGCTGGGCCAGGGTGTTGTCGACGGCCTCGAAGTTGCGGCGCACGACTTCCTCGCCCTTCTTGCCGTAGGTCTTCTGGATGGCCGTCTTGATCTTGGCGATTGCGGCCTCCTTCGGCATGACACCGGAGAGCGCGAAGAAGCAGGTCTGCATGACGGTGTTGATGCGGTTGCCCATGCCGCTGTCGCGCGCCACCGTGTAGGCGTCGATGACATGGAATTCCAGCTGGCGCTCGATGATGGTCTGCTGGATGACGCGCGGCAGGTGGTCCCAGACTTCAGCCACTCCATAGGGGCTGTTCAGCAGGAAGGTCGCGCCGGGGGCGGCCTTTTCCAGCACGTTGGTGCGTTCCAGGAAATTGAACTGGTGACAGCCGATGAAATTGGCCGACTGCACCAGGTAGCTGGAACGGATCGGGTCGGGGCCGAAGCGCAGGTGCGAAATGGTCTGTGAACCGGACTTCTTGGAGTCGTAGACGAAGTAGCCCTGGGCGTGGAAGGCGGGGTCCTCGCCGATGATCTTGATGGTGTTCTTGTTGGCGCCTACCGTGCCGTCGGCGCCGAGGCCGTAGAACAGCGCGCGCACCACGGTGTCGGACTCGATGGTGAAATCCGGGTCGTAAGTCAGGCTGGTGTGGCTGACGTCGTCGTTGATGCCCACCGTGAAGCCGTTCTTCGGCTGCGCCTTGTCCAGTTCGTCGAATACGGCCTTGACCATGGCCGGGGTGAATTCCTTGGAAGACAGGCCGTAGCGTCCGCCGATGATGCGCGGCATTGCGGCTGTCGGCAGGCTGCCGTCGGCCGCTGCCTGGGCCAGCGTGGTGACGATGTCCAGGTACAGGGGTTCACCCGGCGCGCCCGGTTCCTTGGTGCGGTCCAGCACCGCGATGGCGCGGGTGCTGGCGGGCAGCGCGGCCAGCAGGTGCTCGACGGAAAACGGCCGGTACAGGTGCACCTGGATGACGCCGACCGCAGCGTCATGCGCCAGCAGCCAGTCCACCGTCTCGCGCACCGTGTCGGCACCCGAGCCCATCAGGATGATGACGCGCTCGGCCTTTGGGTCGCCGTGGTATTCGAACAACTTGTAGTGGCGCCCGGTGAGTTCGCCGAATTCGCGCATCTTGCGTTCCACGATCTCCGGGGTGCGTGCATACCACGGGTTGACGGTCTCGCGGCCCTGGAAATAGACGTCCGGGTTCTGCGCCGTGCCGCGCATGAACGGGACGTCGGGGCCGAGACCGCGCTGCCGGTGCGCGCGCACCAGGTCGTCGTCGATCATGGCGCGGATCTCGGCGTCGCTGAGCAGGGTGATCTTGTTGACCTCGTGCGAGGTGCGGAAGCCGTCGAAGAAGTGGATGAAGGGAACCCGTGCTTCCAGCGTGGCGGCCTGGGCAATCAGCGCCATGTCGTGGGCCTCCTGCACCGAGCCGGAAGCCAGTTGCGCGAAGCCGGTGGGGCGCACCGCCATCACGTCCTGGTGGTCGCCGAAAATCGACAGGCCCTGGGCCGCCAGCGAGCGCGCCGCGACGTGGAACACCGCGGAGGTGAGTTCGCCGGCGATCTTGTACATGTTCGGGATCATCAGCATCAGGCCCTGCGAGGCCGTGAAGGTGGTCGTCAGCGCGCCGGTCTGCAGGGCGCCGTGCGCCGCACCCGCGGCGCCGCCCTCGCTCTGCATCTCCACGATGATCGGGATGTCGCCCCAGAGGTTGGTCTTGCCCTCGTTGGCCCACTGGTCCGCCAGTTCCCCCATGGTGGAGGAGGGCGTGATGGGGTAGATCGCACAAACCTCGTTGACGCGATAGGCCACGTAGGCCGCGGCCTCGTTACCGTCGATGGTGGCTACTTGCCGGTTTTCCATGCATTGCTCCAGGGGCCGGCGGTCAGAGCCGGAAAAAACGATTGCGTGATTCAGGGGCTGCATCCGTGCGCCGGTTCAGGCGGGCTCCGGGGATCATTTCGATGGCATGGCAGGGGCACTGCTGGAAGCAGACGCCGCAACCGGTGCACTTGTCGAAATTCACCGCATAGCCCTTGCGCTTGCCGAGCTTGTTGATGGCGCGTTCCGGGCAGGCCCCGAAACAGCCGTCGCATTCGAAGCAGTTGCCGCAGGACAGGCAGCGCAGTGCCTCGAACACGGCATCGGCCTTGCTCAGGCCATGCACCACTTCCTCGAAGCCGGACTGGCGCTGCTGCAGGTCGATATTCTCCTGCGCGCGCTGCTCGGCGTCGGTGAAATACCAGACGTGCAGCTTGTCGAAACTGGCGAGCGGGTTTTTCGGCGGTGGCCGTATAGACTTCGCCGCGCAGCCAGGCGTCGATGTTGCGGGCCGCCTTCTTGCCGTGGCCGACCGCCACGGTGACGGTGCGCTCCGAGGGCACCATGTCGCCGCCGGCGAAGATGCCGGGATGACCGGTCATCATGTGCTCGTCGACGATGAACGGTGTCCCATTCGAACTCGATGCCCTGGATATCCTTCAGCAGGCTGGCATCCGAATTCTGTCCCAGTGCCAGGATCAGGGAATCGGCCTCCAGGGTTTCCAGCTTGCCGGTGCTGCGCGGGCGGCCGTCCTCGCCGACCTCCATGACCTCGACGGTGAAGGTGGTGGCGTCGATTTCCTTGATGGTGCGCAGCCAGTTGATCTTGACGCCTTCCTCCAGCGCCTCGTCGGCCTCGAAGGGGTGGGCGGGCATGTGCTCGCGGTCGCGGCGATAGATGATCAGGGCTTCATCGGCGCCGAGGCGCTTGGCGACCCGTGCGGCATCCATGGCGGTGTTGCCGCCGCCGTAGATGGCAACGCGGCGGCCGAGCTGCGGCGCCTCGCCGGCCTCGACGCTGGCCAGGAAACTCACCGCGTCCAGCATCTTGCCGGCGTCGCGGGCCGGGATGTCGATGTGCTTGCTGATATGGGCGCCGATGGCGACGAACACGGCATCGAAATTACCCGCATCGCGTTCCGCAATCAGGTCGTCGACCTTGTGGTTGAGAACGATTTTGACGCCCATGTCCTCGATACGCCTGATCTCGGCATCCAGCACGTCCCGGGGCATGCGGTAGGCGGGGATGCCGAAGTGCATCATGCCCCCGGCCGTCGGGCCGGCCTCGTGGATCTCCACGCTGTGGCCCAGGCGGGTCAGGTGATAGGCCGCCGACAGGCCGCTGGGGCCGGCGCCGACGATCAGTATCCGTTTGCCGCTGGCCGGCGCATCCCACTCGACCTGCCAGCCCTTGCGAATGGCGCGGTCGCCGAGGAAGCGCTCCACGGCATGAATGCTCACCGGGCTGTCGAGCTGGCTGCGGTTGCAGCCGGATTCGCAGGGGTGGTAGCAGACGCGGCCGTGCACCGCCGGCATGGGGTTTTCCTCGATCAGTGCCTGCCAGGCCGCCTTGTAGCGTTTTTCCACCGCCAGCGAGAGCCAGGCCTGGATGTTTTCACCGGCAGGGCAGGCGGCATTGCAGGGTGGCAGCAGCGAGACATACTCGGGGTGCTGCACGCGCGTCGGCCCCATGTGGGTCTCATGCAACAGGTCCGGTGGACGAGTCAGGTCGTGCTTCATTTCGGGTGGATCTCCTTGGGCATGGCTGCCTGTATGTCGGCAACAGTCCGGTAATCTATTCCTGCCATCATAGAGCGGGGCTGGCTACTTTCCTGGTGCGCGCGGGGCAGGGTACCCGGGCAGGATGTCGGCGCTCCCTTGCTGTGACTCGGTGCTGGCATCTTAAACAGCACGGCGGGTGGCAGCAATAGACGTGGTGCGGAGAATCTTTACAATTCTGTTACAGTTTCCGGGCAAAAAAAGAATTTTATTTGCGAGGTAAAAATATGTTCTTATCTCGGGTTTACTCACTGACGGGAATGCTTGCCATATGAAGTACGCCACAGTCGACGCAATCATCGCGCCGGAAGGCCGTCTGGAAGTCCTTTCCAAGGCCGAGATGGCGGAATTGCTGGATACCAGCCAGGGGGGGCTCTACAGCACCTTTCGCAACTGCTCGCTGGCCGTGCTTAACTCTGGCAGCTACCTCGATGACGGCAAGGAACTGCTGGAACGCTACCGCGACTTCGATATCCGTCTTATCCAGGAAGAACGTGGCATCAAGCTGGATCTGCGGGGAGCGCCGGAATGCGCCTTCGTCGACGGCAAGCTGATCAAGGGGATCAGCGAACACCTGTTTGCCGTGCTGCGCGACGTTATCTACGTCAGCGACGAGATCGATCATAACCCGCTGTTCGATACCTCGGTCTCGGCCGGCATCACCGACGCGGTGTTTCATATCCTGCGCAATGCCGGCATCCTGCATCCGATAGAGCTGCCGAACCTGGTGGTGTGCTGGGGCGGGCACTCGATCGGCCGCGGGGAATACGACTACACCAAGGAAGTCGGCTACCAGCTGGGGCTGCGCGGTCTGGATATCTGTACCGGCTGTGGCCCGGGCGCCATGAAGGGGCCCATGAAGGGCGCCACCATCGGGCATGCCAAGCAGCGTATCCGCGGCGGCCAGTACCTCGGGATTACCGAGCCCGGCATCATTGCCGCCGAGTCGCCCAACCCGATCGTGAACGAACTGGTGATCATGCCGGATATCGAAAAGCGGCTGGAGGCCTTTGTCCGCACCGGGCACGGTGTCGTGGTGTTCCCCGGCGGTGCCGGCACGGCGGAGGAGATTCTCTACCTGCTCGGTATTCTGCTGCACCCGGATAATGCGGAAATGCCGTTTCCACTGGTGTTTACCGGTCCTGCGGAGGCGGCGGACTATTTCCGGGAAATCGACGAATTCATCGGCGCCACGCTGGGCAGCAGCGCGCAAGGACGCTACAAGATCATTGTCAATGATCCGGTCGCGGTGGCCCGGGAACTGCACGCCGGCATCGCGGCGGTCCGCGATTTCCGCAAGCAGCGCGATGACGCCTATTACTTCAACTGGCTGCTGAAGATCGAACCTGAATTCCAGCAGCCGTTTCTGCCCAATCACGAGAACATGAGCAACCTGGCGTTGCACAAGGACCAGGCGGACCACTCGCTCGCGGCCAACCTGCGGCGGGCGTTTTCCGGCATCGTGGCCGGCAACGTCAAGGACGAGGGGATCCGCGCCATCGAACGGCATGGCCATTTCGAGATCCGCGGTGACGCCGCCATCATGGGGCCGCTGGACGCGTTGCTGACTTCCTTTGTCGCGCAGCAGCGCATGAAACTGCCGGGCACGGAATACACGCCCTGCTACAAGATCATTAGCTAGGGGATGTCTGATTATTTCATGTTTTCCGTCATTGCGAGGAACGCAGTGACGAAGCAATCTCCAGCCACGAACGCAGCTGGCAGGAGATTGCTTCGCTACGCTCGCAATGACGGGTTAATAAGGGGTTTTTCGGGGTAAATGCAGGGTTACCGGTGCGACAGGGCGAACACGGTGGTGGTGCTCGACTTCGAGACCACCGGGCTGTCACCCGACCGGGGCGACCGGGCCATCGAGATCGGCGCGGTGCGGCTGGAAGGCGGACGTATTCGCGACCGCTTTCAATGCCTGATGAATCCCGGCAGGCGCATCAGCCCGTTCATTGAGGATTACACCGGCATCAGCAACGCCATGCTGCGGACCGCGCCACCCTGCGAGGAGGCCATGGCCGCCTGCCGGGACTTCATCGGCGACAGCGACCTGGTGGCGCACAATGCCTCATTCGACCAGCGCTTCCTCGATGCCGAGCTGCAACGCATCGGCAGGCCCCGCCGGGGCGCCTTTGCCTGCAGTATGCTGGCGGCGCGGCGGCTCTACCCCGATGCGCCGAACCACAAGCTGGGCACACTGGTGGAGTACCGGCGCCTGCCGCATGACGGCACCTTCCACCGGGCGCTGGCGGATGCCGAGATGACCGCGCATCTGTGGCTGGGCATGCTGGACGACCTCGCCGCACGCTACCACCTGGGCAGCATCCCGTTCGCCCTGATGCGGGACCTGACAAGAGTGCCGAAGGGCGCTATCGATGCCTTCCTGCGGGAGCAGGCGAACCGCGAGGGGTGACCGGGGTCGCGGCAGGGTGTTGCCGCCATGCCTATAATCAGACTGTGCGGGCCCGCCGGGCCTGCCGTCAGAACTCCCGGGGAGGCCGCATGCCTGCACCTGCCGTAATGCGTAATCTGAACGAGTGCAGCCTGCCATGCGCCGGCCTGTCGCGATGCCCGTGACGGCGCTGGGTCCCGCGGCTTGCGGCAGCGTCGAGGAATTCGCCCGTGATGCGCTGGGCTGCACCTGTCCGCCTGCCGTTTTCGGTGATGTCCGGCTGGAATCCGCCCCGGCCGGCTTTGCCGAGGTTGCGGGGACGCGCCTGCTGGCAATCGGCGGGCGCCTGCTGGTGCTGCTGGTTGATAGCCCGGTGGACATGGCTGTCACGCAGATCAATCGCCTGTTGCGCCAGGGGCGTGACCTGCGTGATGCCGGGGGTTTCAATCGTTTCCGCCTGGTGATCGTGGCCCCGTCGGGCTACGAACCCCGTGCGCTGCCGGACGGCGTGACGCTCGTGGACGACCGTGTACACCTGCACATGCTTGCGGCAGCGCAACTGCCGGCGCTGCTGCGCCGTCCCGCGGAGGCGCAGTGAACACCCTGCAAGGCTGGCTGTTGAGTGTGCTGCTTGTGCTTGCCATGGCCTGCAGCGCCGACACGGAAGTCGATCTCGCCAGGGCGGAGGCCTATGCCCTGGACGGCGACTTCGCGCCGGCCTGGTGCATCTGGGAACCGCTGGCGGCGGCCGGCAATGCGACCGCCCGGTTCAACCTCGGCTGGTTGTACCACAACGGCAATGGCGTCGCTGTGAATGATGAGCGGGCGCGGGACCTCTGGGAGCAGGCTGCGCGCAGTGGCCATGCCGAGGCACAGATGGCGCTTGCCATGCTGTATGGCCAGGGTGGTGAAACTGTTGAGGACCAGGCGCAGGCCATCCACTGGTACCGCGAGGCGGCGGGGCAGGGCATCGAGGATGCCCTGCTGGTCCTGCTCGACTATGCCGACCGGGGCGATGCGGCGGCGGCCGCTGCGGTGGCCGCCCTGCTGGGCGAGGGGCGCGTCGGCAAGCTGGTGGCAGTGACGAAGGACAAGGCCAATGTCCGCGAGCAGCCAACGACCGCGGGCCGGGTGCTGGCGACCCTGCCGCAGGACACGCAGGTGCGGCAACTGGCCGTTACCGGCGACTGGCGGCGCGTGTGGGTGCCGGAGATCGAGGCGGCCGGCTGGATGTATCACGCCTTATTCGAGTGAGGTGACGGCGTCGGGTGGTGCCGTCATCAGGCGCTGAATCCGGTTGACGTAATGCCGGGTCTGGGACGGTACGTAGGGCCTGACGGCATGCCAGGATTCCGCATCCTCGGGGACCTGCCGGAACGCCTTGAAGATACGGCCGTAGCCGGCATTGTAGCTGCCAAAGGCAAAGTACAGGCGTTCTTCGCCGGGCGGCGGGGTGCGCCACTTGTCGTACAGCTGGCGGTCGTAGAAGATGCCCGCCGCGATATTCCAGCGCGGCTGCTGCACATCGAGAAAATGCGGGTTTTGCTTGCGGATCTCCCGGTAGGTCGCCGGCATGATCTGCATCACGCCGCGGGCGCCGGCCTCGCTGGTCGCATCCGGGTCCAGCCCGGACTCGGCGATGCCCTGCGACTTGAACCAGCGCCAGTCGAAGTGGGGGCCGAAATAGCGCTTGGTATATTTACGGAAATGCGCGTCGTAGTCGCGGGTCCACTTGTCCACCTGCGGCGCCGGGCTCCCGGCCTCGCTGTCCCGCGGCAGGGCCAGCAGCACAAGCAGCAGGAGGGGGAGAGTGGAGCGCACACAAGCCTCAGTTCAGCCCGAGGCCGATCACCAGTCCCAGCGCGGTGCCGATGCCGATGAACAGACCCATGACCATCAGGCCGACCGCGATATTTCCCTTGCTGAGTTCCTCGGGGATGTTGAAGGTGCACGCCAGGCGGTTAAACAGCATGCACCCCAGCCACATGAAAACCAGGGTGAGCACGCCGCCGCAGGCGGCATACAGGAAATTCAGGATAATGGGATCGATATGCTGTGTCATTTTGGCCCCTTTATGATTATGTTTGCCTGATTATAGACAAGTTTCCGGCCTGCATGGCAAACCGGCCGGATGCCGCCGACAGATCGTTCTCACCCTGTTTGCCGCAGGTCGCATATAATTAACCGCTTACGCTTACGATCCGGGCGCATTTCCGGTTCTCCAACGGCACCAGGCAGACAGAATGAATAAAATAGAAATCCGCAAAACCAAGATCGTGGCCACCATTGGGCCGGCCTGCGACTCCCCCGAGCGCCTCCGGGAAATGATTGCCGCGGGCATGAACGTCACCCGCCTGAACCTGTCACACGGCACCCTGGAGGAGCAGCAGGTGCGCATCACGCGGATTCGCGAAGCCGCCGCCGCGCTGGAAACCAATGTCGCCATCATGATCGATACCCGCGGTATCGAGATCCGCACCGGCCTGCTGGCACCGGGTTCCGTCGAACTCAGTCCCGGCGACACCTTCACCCTGACGACCACGCCGCGCATCGGCCACACCGACGGCGTCTCGGTGAGTTTCAAGGGACTCGCGGAAGAAGTGATGCCGGGCGCGGCCATCCTGCTGGACGACGGCGCCATCGAACTGAAAGTGGTCGCGGTCAGCGGGGGCGATATCAGGTGCCAGGTGGTGCACGGCGGCATCCTCGGCAACAGCAAGAGCGTCAACCTGCCGGACATCCAGTTGTCGATCAGCGCGGTCGGCCCCGAAAACCGCGAGGACGTCATTCGGGAAATGACCTTCGCCAGTGACAACGATGTCGACTACATCGCGGCCTCGTTCGTGCAGAGCGCCGATGACATCATCAAGATGCGGGAGATCCTCGCCGAGCGCGGCAAGGAGATTCCCATTATTGCCAAGATCGAGAACAAGGCAGGGGTGGCCAACCTTGACGAAATCATCGCCGCCGCCGACGGCCTGATGGTGGCGCGTGGCGACCTCGGTGTGGAACTGCCGCTGGCCGAGGTGCCGGGCACGCAGAAAATGATGATCCGCAAGACGGTGACCAACGGCAAGCCGGTGATTACCGCCACCCAGATGCTGGCTTCCATGGAGTGGAACCCGAAACCTACCCGCGCCGAGGCCAGTGACGTCGCCAACGCCATTCTCGACGGCACCTCGGCGGTGATGCTCTCGGGCGAGACCGCCGTGGGCAAGTACCCGGTGGAGGCCGTGCGGATGATGGCGACCCTGGCGGTACGCGCCGAGGCGCATCTGCGCGAGTACGGCTACCTGCAGAAAATCCTGCCGCACCCGTCCAACGTGGTGACCGAGGCTGTCAGCCAGGCGGCAGTAGCGATGGCAAACCAGCTGAATGCCGCGGCGATCTTCACCCTGACGACAACCGGCTTTACCTCGCGCCTGACCTCCAAGCACCGTCCGGCCTGCCCGATTCTCGCGATCACCGCGGCCAGCAACGTGGCGCGCTGGCTGTGCATGAACTGGGGCGTGCACCCGATCCTCTATCCGGGTGAGCGCACCGACCTGGAGAAGATCAAGTTCGGCATCGAACGCGCCATGAAGCTTGGCTACGTCAAGCACGGCGACATCATCATTGCGACTGCCGGGCACCGTGAGAAGGCCGGCGGCACCGACCTGATCCGGGTCATCGAGGTCGCCTGAGCCGATACCAGCTGCACGTGATCCGCCAGGAACCCGGGGTAATAGTGAATAGTGAGAAGTAAGAAGTGAAAAGGAGCATTCAGATATCGCGCAAGCTGGATACTTCCATCAACGAATAACCTTTAACTTTTCACTTTTCTCCACTACTCGGGCACCCGGCGAATATCCGCGCCCAGCTGCGTCGCGCCTCAGGGCTCGGTTTCCCGGTCAGGTCTGCGGGAAACCCCGGGCAGGGGCCGGAACGGCCCCAGGTATTCACGCCGCCACCAGTTCCCGGTCGCGGCGCGCTCTTCAGCATCCGTGAAACGATAGTCCCAGGCGAGCACGCGAATGTAGCGCGGCGCCTCGTCCGGGAACGGGTTGTCACGCAGCAAGGCCGTTACGGTCGGTGAATTCTCCAGCAGGGCGTAGAGAAAGGACTCGAACCACGGCATGTATTTCGGATGCAGGGTGACGAACCACATCTGCCAGTCTAGGCGCGGCTGGTGGGGAATGATAAACCGCGGGCGCTCGTCCAGGGCCTGCGGCTTGAAGTTAAAGCGATAGGGGCGCCACTCCCGGCCGTCCGGCGAACCCTCGATTTCCAGCTCGATGCGCCGCGTCGTCATGGTGGGAAACACGTGATACTTGTTGGCGACGCGGAAGCTTTCCGTGTAACCGACCAGCTTGCCCAGCGGTGTGCCGGGGTTGCCCTTGTGGGTGGTCAGATCCCAGAGCTGCACAGCGCTGACGACCAGGATCAGGCCGGCCAGCAAGCCCACCGCGCCGCGGCCGGCAACCCCGCCGCGTGGCGGCAGTGTTGTCCGCCAGCCCAGCCGCTGCGACAGGCTATCCGGCAGGACCCGCTGCAGGGCGCGGTCGTCGAACAGGAACAGGCACAGCGCGATGGTGAGGAAATTGATCCAGTTGTGATTGCTGCTGAGGATGATCAGGACCTGCCAGAAGATCGTGATCCAGGCGGCGGCGAAGCGCCAGGGCCGCGACAGGAACATCATGAACGGCACCAGCAGCTCGACCACCAGGGTTCCCGCGGTGCCGACGCGCAGCAGCCACTCCGGCAGCTGGTGCAGGTACCAGGCAATCGGGTTCGGCAGCGGCTGCACCTCGAAGTAGGTGTTCAGCGCCGTCAGGCCGGACCAGGCCGGGTCACCGCTGGTGAGCTTGGCAAGACCCGACATGAAGCGCAGCTTGAACAGCAGCCAGCGGAACAGCAGGATCACCACGCGGGAATGCGGTGTCAGGAAAATGGCCAGGAACCCCGCTTCCAGCAGCAGCCCGTCCCACTGGAAATGCAGGAACGGCTGGCAGGCGTGATAGCAGGACAGGTACAGCACGTAGGCGGCGACCAGCGCAGGGCGGGTCCAGCGCTGCAGCAGGATCAGCGCCGCGGCCGCGCAGCCGCCGATGACGACCGCGTTCAGCAGCGGATCGCTGGCGTTCAACCAGAACAGGGTCGGTACCTGGAAATAGCGCTCGATGCCGGAGCGTCCCGCGAAGTCGGCAAGCAGGTCCGCGATCGGCATGATACCCCGGCTGCCCGCGAGCCCCTGTATCTGGGTACCCAGCGAGACGAAGGCGACCAGGTAGACCAGGCCGAGCAGGCGCAGGAACAGCGCCGCCACCAGGCGGTATCCAGGTTCAAACAGGCTGTCGAAATCTTTCATGTGGTGGCGGCTTGCTTGCTGCCGGCCATCCCCGTGCTGCCGGCGCCTGCATGGTACCGCCACTTGCACACGCCGTGCCAGTCGGCTGGTGGCGGCGCTGCCAGGGCAGCAGGCGGTGGACATTTTATGGCATCATGAATGCAAACCGGCAGAGTCAGCGGAGGCCGGTGCGGGGGGTATATGGAGATACAACACGAGATCGAGCGGCAGCGCTTCGTGCTGCAACTGGAGGGCGGCGAAGCGGTGCTCGAGTATCGCCTGCTGCCAGGCAACGGCATCGACTTCAGTCATACTTTCGTGCCACCCGAACTGCGCGGCCGGGGTGCTGCGGAAAAGCTGGTGCGCACGGGGCTGGCCTGGGCGCGCGCGCAGGAATATGAGATCCAGGCGAGTTGCTGGTACGTGCAGCGCTTCATCCGGCCCCGGAAGTGAGCCGCAGCCCTGAGATCACATTCCCGGCATGGGTGCGCTGGAATGCCCAGGATAGTAAGCTCCTGGTGGGGCTACAACGTGGAGCCGCTGCGTCATGACAGTGGCTGGTACGAGAACGAGGCGGGGCGTTACATATCCCTCGGCGCGGGTGATCCGCGCGACTGGATGCACTCATTGCGCGCCGTGTGTTTCCCGTCCGGGGTGAGCACGGCGACGCTGTCGCCGGACAGCGGGGAGATTCATTATGACAAACACGTTTGTTGAACAACTGCGCCGCAACGCCGTGGCGCTGATCAGCCTGGTGGTCGCCGTCAGCAGCCTGAGCTACAACACCTGGCGCAACGAAGCCACCGAGGACAACCGCAACCTGCGCTTTGCCGCCTTTGAAATCCTGCTCAAGCTCGGCGAACTGCAGCAGGTGGTGTTCCACGTGCACTACGACAAGGACTTCGACAAGGGCAATCCGCGTGTCGGCTGGGCCTACGTGCTGACCATCAACGACCTTGCGAAGGTACTGCCGGATGCCATGCAGGACTCGACCGAAGGGCTGCTGCTGGCCTGGGGCGAAAACTGGGAAACCCTGGCTGACAGCTCGACCAGCCTCGACTTCATCATGCAGGCGCTGGATAACACGCGCAGCCAGACCCTCGTGCTGCTGCATTCGCTGGAATAGGCGGATAAACTCCCGTTTATCCCCTGCCTTACCATCGCGGCCAGAAGGCCGCTCCTACATCCAAATAGATGCACCTGTAGGAGCGGTCTTCTGACCGCGATGCCATCCTCAGGCAATCGCGCCGGAGGGCGGCGCTCCTACGGGTGCGACCAGTGGATGTAGGAGCGGTCTCCTGACCGCGATGCCTCTTTCAAACAATTGCGCCTAGCGCTGGATCTCCTTGTCGCGGTAATGCGCATCGACCCAGCAGCGCGGTAATGCCTCACCGGAAAGAAAGCACAGATCCGCCTTTTTGAACTTCTCGGGATCCTGCATTTCCTCGCCATGCTGGTAACGGCCGATCAGGGTCACGCAATACGGATCGAAGAGATCTTTCAGTGTCAGTACCTCGACCATCTCCTTGCGACTTTTCTCTTGCAGAAACATGACTGCCTCCTTGGTGATTATCCAGGCCCGGCTGTTATCGCCGGGCCATGAGTTTCTATCCTGTTGTAAGTATAGTCTCCCCATCCCCGGGGCGGAAATGAGCTGGATCAACATTGGTTTATCAAATCGCGGAAACCTTCGACGAGCCGCGCCGCCTGACGCAGGCGGTGCTGCAGATCGTCGACATGCTGGGCCTCTACCAGGCGGAACTCGCGCGCGTGCTGCGGCTGAAATGCGGTGACATCGGGCGGCTGGCCGCCGCGCAGCAGAGCCTGGAACCGGCGACGCCCGCCTGGGAGCAGGCATTGCTGCTGGTGCGCTGTTACCGCGCGCTGTATGTGGTGCAGCATGGCGACGGCGTGGCCATGCGCCACTGGCTGCGCGTTCCGGACGAGACGCTGGGTGGCGTGCCGCACCTGTTGATGGTGGATGACGGCCGCCTCGCCGATGTCGTCGCCTGTCTGGAAGCCCGCCAGATAAAAAGGGATGGTTGCAACCCCTGATTTCCCCGGATTCCGCTCGCGCTTGCATCCGGGCTACATCTTCATCCGAGGTAGCGGATGAGCGTTCGCTGCATCCGGGCTACATTTTGGGTAGCCCGAGGCCGCGAGGCCGGACAAAAGCGCGAAGCGCGTTGAACGCCCGGAGGGCGGCCCGCAGGGTGAGCGCAGCGAATAATCCGGGGAAATCAGGTTGTACCAGCAGGGACTCAGGTAACGATCAGTACGCGCAGCGCATCCAGGCGCAGGGATGCGGCATCCAGCGCGGTCATGCCGTGCGCCAGTTGCTGTTCCAGGTGCGTAACCTCTTCGTCCCGCACGTTGGGGTTCACCCGGCGCAGCGCCTGCAGGCGGTTGATTTCCGTTGCCAGGTTCTGCTGCAGGTGCGCGCGGGCGGCGGCCAGGATCTCCGGGGTGCGCTGCTGCGCCAGTTGTTCACTGGCCGTGAGCATATTCCGCAATGGCTGCTGGTAGCCGCGTATCACCCGGGCGGCGGTATCGGGGGGCACGGTCTCGCGCGTCCTGCCGATCAGTTCGTGGGACAGTCGCTCACCGTGATCCTTGCCCTGCAGGTCGGTGACGACGCGCAGCGTGGTCGGGGGCAGGTGGCGGCCGGTCTGCATGCGGTTTGCCGCGATCGCGTACAGGGTGTACAGGCATTCCAGCAGCAGTGTGCCGGGCGCGACGCCCGCGTACTTGAGGGTGCACATGGCGGTATTGCCTGGCTCGTTGCTGAGGATCATCTCCATGGCGCCGTTGACCAGCGGGTGTTCCCAGGTCATGAATTGCCGGTCCTCGTTGGCGAGCGCGGTCTGCCGGTCAAAGGTGATGGTCATGCCTTCCGTCCGCAGTCCCGGGAAATCGCCGGACTGCATGTGGTCGCCGGGCCGGATGATATGCGAGTGGCGGCTGTGGGGTTCCGTCTCGATGCCGTAGGTGTCGAACAGCCGTTCCAGGTATTCCGGCAGGCCGGGTTCGGCATCCGCGGCCGCTATCCGGTCGCACAGGGCGGCAGCCAGGTGCGGGCGGCAGGAATTGTATTCCAGCAGCCGGTCACGGCCGCGTTGCAGTTCCGCATTGAGTCGCGTGCGCAGCTCCCGGGTCGTGGCCAGCAGCGCGTCCGGGTCGCCGTTCCCTCGAATGGCATCGAGCAGTGCGGTCACGATCTCGACGAAAACCGTGTACCCGGCAGGGCAGGGATGCTCGAAGGCGGCCAGACCCTCGTGGTACCAGTGCAGCATCACGGCCTGCGGGCTGGCTTCCAGGAAGGGGACATGCAGGTGGATGGTCTCTGACTGACCGATGCGGTCGAGTCGGCCGATGCGCTGTTCCAGCAGGTCGGGATTCAGTGGCAGGTCGAACAGCACCAGGTGGTGCGCGAACTGGAAGTTGCGTCCCTCGCTGCCGATTTCCGAGCAGATCAGGACCTGGCTGCCGGATTCCATGTCGGCGAAATAGGCCGCCGCGCGGTCGCGCTCGATGAGGCTGGCATGCTCGTGAAACACCGCGGCATGAATGCCCGTGCGGCGCTGCAGGGTCGCCGCGAGGTCCAGCGCCGTTGAGGCGTGAGCGGCGATCACCAGCACTTTCTGCGGGTAGAGCTGTTTCAGTTGCTGCCCGAGCCAGTCCACCCGCGGGTCGATGTCCGCCCAGTGCGGTTCGTCCGGTGCGCGCTGCGCTTCGTACAGCAATTCCGGGCAGAGTTGCTGCGCCGGCCGCGCCGCCTGTGCTGTTGCCAGGCAGTCGGCGTATGCCGCGGGCAGTGGCAGGGGCCAGGAATGCAGTTCGCGTGCCGGGAACCCCTTGACGGCGGCGCGCGTGTTGCGGAACAGCACGCGCCCGGTGCCATGGCGGTCAAGCAGGTGTTCCACCAGGGACTGGCGGGCGGCGCTGCGTTCGGTCTCCGTGGTATCCCCGTTCTGCAGGATATCCAGCAGCGCCTGGTTGTCGCCCTCGGCGAGCGTGTCGCGCAGGGTCTCCGTGGCCGCGGCGTCCAGTGGTCGTGCCTCCAGCAGCGCCTCGATGGCGTGCGCTACCGGTTCGTAGCCGTGGGTCTCGGCGACAAAGGCGTCGTAGTCCGGGAAGCGGTCGGGGTCGAGCAGGCGCAGGCGTGCGAAGTGGCTGGTCTTGCCGAGCTGTTCCGGCGTTGCCGTCAGCAGCAGCACGCCGCGCGTGGCCCGGGCCAGTTCCTCCACCAGGAGATATTCCGGGCTGGCGTGTGCCGGGCTCCATTCCAGGTGGTGCGCCTCGTCCACGACCAGCAGGTCCCATTCGCCGGCCACTGCCTGTGTGTGGCGCTGCGGCTGATCCAGCAGGAATTCCAGGCTGCAAAGCACCAGTTGTCCGGCATGGAACGGGTTGTCCTGGCCACTGCCTTCCTCGATCGCGGCGCAGCGCTGCTCGTCGTAAAGGCTGAAGGAGAGGTTGAAACGCCGCAGCATCTCCACCAGCCACTGGTGCAGCAGGCTCTCCGGCACCACGATCAGCACCCGCCGGGCGCGCTCGCTCAGCAGTTGCTGGTGCAGGATCAGGCCGGCCTCGATGGTCTTGCCCAGCCCGACCTCGTCAGCCAGCAGCACGCGCGGGGCGTGACGGCCGGCGACCTCGTGAGCGATATACAGCTGGTGCGGAATCAGGCTGGTGCGGCAGCCCGTGAGTCCGCGCAGGTCGGAATGTGCCAGGCGATTGGCCTGCAGCAGGGTCTGGTAGCGCAGCTCGAAGGCACTGTCCGGGTCCACCTGGCCGGTGAACAGGCGTTCCGCCGGCCGGTTCAGCTGCAGGTGGCTGTCGAGCTGGCTCTCGGGCAAGGTCAGCGCCTGCCCGGCGGCGTCACTGCCAAGGTAAACCAGGAAGCCGTCTTCCTCGTGCACGCCGGTGACCCGGAATGTCACGCCCGCGTGGCTGCGGATCTCGTCGCCGGCGGTAAACGCGACCCTGGCCAGCGGCGCGGCGTGCCTGGCATAGGTGCGGGTTTCGCCGGCTGCATCGAACAGCAGGGTGACTGTACGCGGTTCCACGCTCAGCACCGTGCCCAGCCCCAGCTGCAGTTCCGCATGATTGACCCAGCGCTGGCCGGGCAGGTAGTCGTCCACCGGTGTTCTCCACCATTTCAGGGGGTTGCCATGGTAGAAGATTCGCGTGAAAAAATCCTGCCTGACTGACAATCGGCAGCCGGTGAAACCGGGCACTGATTATTTTAAGTTGCAGCAGAGCAGTGCTGGCGGCAAAATTGTCCTCTCACATGGCTGCAATACCAGCGCCATCCACTCTTCAGGGGCAGGAGTGGCTGGCGAAGAAATCGCTCAGGACAAGATTAAATAATGATATCCCGGCATGGAAAAGAACAGGTCACAGCGAGTTCAGTCACCCGAAGAGGTCGTCAATGGCTACCTCGATGCCTTCGAGGCGCGTGACTTCGAGCTTGCCCGGCAATACCTTTCCGATACGCAGTTTTCCTATCGCAGCCCGGTAGACACGGCCAGCAACGCGGATGCGTTTATCATCAACAGTTCGCGTGTTGGCCCGATTCTCGAACGGATCGAACGCTGCAAGACCTTTGTCAAGGACAACGAGGTCTGCAGTATCCTGCATCTGAAAACCACCATGGAATACATGAAAGATGTGCCAATGGTGCAGTTGGCCACGGTGGTAGACGGCAAGATCACCGCCCTGGAATTGTTCTTCGATGCCAGCGAATACAACAAGATGTTCGATATCGACTCGTAGGGCAGTCCATAAGGGCCGCTGCCGCCGGCCTTTTCCACCGGCGCTATGCAATTCCGGCCGCGAACAAGGCCGCATGCGGGTACAATCGCACCCATGAACTTTCCCGCCGCGACCCCCCCGTCTGATATCCATGCCACCCTTGAACGCGTCTTCGGCTATTCGAGCTTCCGCCCGCAGCAGCAGGAGATCATCGAGGACCTGATCGAGGGCCATGATGCCTTCGTGCTCATGCCCACCGGCGGCGGCAAGTCGCTCTGCTACCAGCTTCCCGCACTGCATCGACCGGGCGTGGCTATCGTGGTGTCGCCGCTGATCTCGCTCATGAAGGACCAGGTGGATGCCCTGCAGGCGAACGGTGTTGCCGCGGCCTGCTACAACTCCAGCCAGGGCAGCGCGGCCGCACGCCAGGTGCTGGCGCGGCTGCACGCCCGCGAACTCGACCTGCTCTACATCAGCCCCGAGCGGCTGATCAGCGGCGGCTTCCTGGAACGGCTGCAGGAAATCGAGATCGCGTTGTTCGCCATTGACGAGGCGCACTGCGTGTCGCAGTGGGGCCACGACTTTCGTCCCGAGTACGCACAGCTCGGCATGCTGCGACTGCAGTTCCCGCAAATCCCCATCGTGGCGCTGACCGCCACCGCCGATGACCAGACGCGCGAGGATATCGTGCAGGTCCTCAACCTGGGAAAGGCCACGCGCCATGTCACCGGCTTCGATCGCCCCAATATCCGCTACACCGTGCTGGAAAAGCACAAGCCTGTCGACCAGTTGCTGCGTTTCCTGGAGCCGCGCAGCGGGCAGGCGGGCATCGTCTATGCGTTGAGCCGCAAGCGGGTGGAGGAGGTTGCGGCGAAGCTCTGTGCAAAGGGCATCCTGGCCGCGCCCTACCACGCCGGACTCGCGGCGGTGGAACGTGCCAGCGTGCAGGAGGATTTCCTGCGCGATGAACTGCAGGTGGTGGTCGCCACCGTTGCCTTCGGCATGGGTATCGACAAGCCCAACGTGCGCTTCGTGGTGCACTATGACCTGCCGAAGCACATCGAGGGCTACTACCAGGAAACCGGCCGCGCCGGGCGCGACGGCATGCCGGCCGATGCGCTGCTGCTGTTCGGTGCGCAGGACGTCGCCACCGCGCGGCGGCTAATCGACAATAACGCCAATACGGAACAGCAGCGCATCGAGGTGCACAAGCTCAACGCCATGGTAGCGCTGGCCGAGAGCGTGACCTGCCGGCGGCGCGTGCTGCTCAACTACTTCGGCGAACAGCGGGACGAAGACTGCGGCAACTGCGACGTCTGCCAGGACCCGCCGGAGCGCTTCGATGCAACCGAGGCGGCACGCAAGGCCTTATCCTGCGTGTACCGTGTCGGGCAGCGTTTCGGCATCGTGCACGTGGTCGCCGTACTGCGCGGTGCGGACAACGAGCGCATCCGCTCACTCGGGCACGACCGGCTTTCGACCTACGGCATCGGCAGTGACAGGAGCGAGCAGGAATGGACCTCGATCCTGCGCCAGCTCATCCACCACGGTCTGCTGATCCAGGACATTGCCAACTACTCGGTGCTAAAGCTGACCGACGCCGCACGCCCGCTGCTGCGCGGCGAGTCCAGCCTGCAACTGGCAAGGCCGCGCATTCGCGAAAAAGCACAGAAGAAACGTTCCAAGGCAGCCGCCGCCCAGGGTCCCTATGATGAAGCCCTGTTCGATGAACTGCGCAGCCTGCGCAAACAGCTCGCGGACACGCAGGGCGTGCCGCCCTACATCGTGTTCGGCGACGCGACCCTGGCGCAGATGGCACGCGACAAGCCCATGGACGAACAGGAACTGCTGGCGGTCAGCGGTGTCGGCCTCAACAAGCTGGAAAAATATGGCCACGACTTCCTCGACCTCATCGCCGAGTACTGCGTCGCCAGCGGTGAGACCGCCACACAACTGACGCCACCCCTGCGCGACACCTGGCTGGCCTACCGCGAAGGCCTCGACCTCGACGCCATCGCCACCCGCCGCGGCCTGCCGCTGCAGGAAGCGGCAAAGCAGCTGCTGCAGCTCATGCAGGCCGGGCAGCCGGTGGAGCCGGAACAGCTGCTTGCCGCGCGCAAGCACGAGTTGATCGAGGCGACGCTGGAACGGCTGGGTGAAGGTGCGGCGTGGGAAAATCTGCGTGCTGAACTGCCTGCGTTTGTTGCGGATCACGAGATTGATCTGGTCAGGGCGGGGTGGTGACAAATAGGGTGTCAGAGCACATTTTCCCCGGACAAGAAGAACAGCCAGCACTTGCAATGTGCGAAATTGATCTAGAATGAAGGTACGTACCTGTTGCAGGAGAGTACTATGATCAGTCACACCCTCAATATCTTCAGGCTCCTGCTGCTCGCGACAGCCCTGAGCTGGGTTGTCCAACCGGTCTTCGCCCAGGGTGACGCCGAAGCAGCGGACTCGGACCCCAGGGTGGTCTACCATGCCGACTTCGCAGACCCGCGCCGTTTCAGCGCCATGCTGACCAGCATCAACAACATGGTCACCTATTACAAGAATGACCTGATTGACTACGATGTCAGGATTGTTTTTGTTTCCCATGGAATCCGCTTCCTGACGGACGACAAGCTGGAGGGAACGCCTTTCAGCGCTGATGCGGCGCTGGAGGAACGCCGCAGCAATCTCAAGGGCCGGCTCAGCACCCTGAACAAGGTGCACGGCGTCAAACTGGAGCTGTGCAATATCACGCGAACCGAAATCGGTCTGCCCGAAGACGCCCTTTATGATGACGTGGAACTGGTCCCGTCCGGGGTTGTCCGCCTGGTGGAGTTGCAGGCCGGGGATTTCGCCTACATCAAGATCGAATAAGGGGAATAAGGGTGTCAGAGCATAATTACCGCTAATACTTAAGGATAAATGTGCTCTAACACCGTTTGTCTCTTTACCAATGTGACGTGTGACTATGCCATCCCGAAAATCCATGCTCATTCTGGCGCTGCTCGCCATTCCCCTGCTCGGCGGCGGGCAGTGTTCGTTCTTCGCCAGTTCCGGGGGCGATTCGGGAGATAAGCAAGCTAATGCCGGACTGACAGTTATCGTCGGTGACGGCACCCTGGTCGATGCCCCGGTGGAAGGTGTGCACTATGAATCCGGCTCGCTTGCCGGCATCACCGGCAGCAACGGCGAGTTCCAGTACGAGGTCGGCAATACCGTGCGGTTTTCCATCGGCGATATACCGCTGGGCATGCCGGTCACTGGAAAGGCGGTAATCACGCCACTGGACCTGGTCGCCGGTGGCGCCGCAGATACCCCCGCGGTTATCAACATCGCGCGCCTGCTGCAGTCGCTGGATTCCGAACCGGGTGACGAGGTTATCACCATACCTCCAGAAGTCCGGGCGGCAGCGGTCCGGTCGAACCCGGCGCTGTCCTCGGCCATCGAATTCCTGGATTTCTCCAACGAACCGGCCTTTGTCAATGCGGCGAGCCAGTTGGTGGCGGTGCTGGCCAGCGATTACCCGTTCACCGCCGTGCTGGTGGATGCGGACCAGGCACGTACCCACATGATCAAGTCACTCGATAAGCTGGGGCAGGGGCACAAGCTCCACCGATAGTGATTGTTTGAGGCAGGTATCGCGGTCATGTGACCGCTCCTACACGCACTCGTAGCACTTGTGTAGCAGCGCCGTCCTCCGGTGCGATTGCTTGAGGCAGGTATCGCGGTCAACTGACCGCTCTTTCATGGGGAAGAATATGACCATTACCAACAGCAGGTCGGGTACGAACGTGCATGAAGTGGCCGACGGGATTTACCGTATCAATACGCCGGTTATGTTTGAAAATGGCGCCGGGTTCTCCTTCAACCAGTACCTGATTGCGAGTGACGAACCCCTGTTGTTCCACACCGGGCCTCGCAAGATGTTTCCGCTCGTGCGGGAGGCCGTCGCGAGCGTGCTGCCTTTCGAACGGTTGCGTTACATCGGCTTTTCCCACGTGGAGTCGGATGAGTGCGGCTCGCTCAACGAGTGGCTGGCAGTTGCCCCGCAGGCCGTACCGGTCTGCGGTACGGTCGCGGCCATGGTATCCATCGAGGACCTTGCAGACCGGAGTCCACGCGCCCTTGCCGATGGCGAGGTGCTGTCGCTGGGCGCGCACGCAGTGCGCTGGATCGACGCACCGCATTTGCCGCACGCTTGGGAATGCGGTTTTCTGGTAGAAGAACACACCTCGACCCTGCTCTGCGGCGACCTGTTCACGCAGGGAGGTGCAGACCTGCCGGCAGTCACGGAATCGGATATCCTCGGTCCGAGCGAGATTTTCCGCCACAGGATGGATTACTTCTCGCACACGAAAAATGCACGTGCGCTGCTTGAGAAACTGGCCGTGACAAATCCCGCAACACTGGCATGCATGCACGGGAGTGCCTGGCAGGGCGACGGGGCAGGACTGCTGCGTTCCCTGGCCGATGAACTGTCTGCATGAGGCGCGGTTCGGGTGGCATGTGCATGCCACAACAGGTTCGGTCACAGGAGATTCCGTACAATGAATAACGCAGTAAAGGGCGCCTTGCTGTCAGGCCTGGTATTGCCGGGGCTGGGCCAGATCGTTCTCAGGCAATACCGGCGGGGAATAGTCATCATGCTTGCGGTTTTTACCAGTCTGTCCGTGATTGTTGTGACAACTGTGCAACAGGCGCTGGATATACTGGAGAAGATTGAACTGCAGGGAGAGGCCATCGATATGACTGCCATCTCGAATGCTGCCGCCCGGGAATCTGTCCAGTCCGGGGGTGTTACGCTCAATCTCTTCATGTTGTTACTCATTGTCTGCTGGGTCGCAGGGACGATTGACGCGTACCGGATCGGGAAAAGAAAAGACAGGGAGCGAGGTGTCGCCGGATTAGGCATTGTCCCCGGATTCCGCAATGTTTCATCCGGGCTACCGGGTTGATCCCTGTTTGTCCTCTCCGCACAAAATCTGGTTTTGGCACGATAGCTGGAATCTTCCATTGTCTGTCGTAAATGTCCGACAGACGGATCTGTATTGAAGTATTAAGGTCTGCGCTGGCACCGAACGAACAGGTGACCAACGCGGCATTGCTCAAGGATGGCGCTCGTGTCACAAGGAATGGGCAATGCCGGAAAATATCAATGGCGCTGGCCGGCTGCGTGCGGATACAGGCTGGCAGGAATCATTATCTTCGTTCACCCTGTTGCTCTATTACGTCGTTCCCGTTGTAACACTGCTGCTGGCCAGAGGGCTTCTACCTGTCACAATTTGTGACGATGCATTCATTACTTTCAAGGTTGCCGCCAACTTCGCATCGGGCCTCGGCATGGTTTTCAATCCCGGGGAAGACACCTATGTCTCGACCAGTCCTGCGTGGGTCCTGCTGCTTTCCGCATCCCGCTGGCTCATCGGCGACGTGGTGCTGGCGGCGAAGACGCTGGGGGCTGTCTTCGAGATCCTGCTGGTATTGAGTATTGTCTACCTGGGTGCCCGAACGGGTTCGGGTCCTGTGGCCGGGATGTTTGCTGCGCTGCTACTGGTGACAAACCCGGTATTTCTCCTCACGAGTTTCAGTGGCATGGAGTTGCCGTTATATCTCCTGGTCATTGCTCTGACTGCATTGTCCCTGTCACGGCACCAGTATGTTGTAGCCATGGCGCTGGGTGCCGGCGCCGTGTGGATCCGGTTTGACGGTATCGTGGTTTTTGCTGTCGCGGTCGTGATTTTTCTCTGGCAGGAACGTCAGCAGATACGGCGGCGGCCGGCCGGTGTGCTTGTGGCGGTAATGCCTGCCGCAGCCATTTTGCTGGCTTACATACTGTTCGGGGCTGTTTTCTTCGAGACATGGCTGCCAATGAGTGTGCAGCGCAAGGCACTGACCACCACTGACTTCCTGTCGCCTGCATGGCTGGACGCGGCAAGTCTCGTCTCACATGAGTTTTTCAACGCGGTTCTGGGGAAAAGCGCGTACTGGTATACACGTGCTACCGCTTTTCCGCTGATGCTTGTTGCGTTCGCCATTGGGGTGGTCTGGCACATCAGGCACAGGTGGCTGTCGGCGGCGCCGCTTTTCCTGATAACGATCGTCTATGTCTGCGCTTTTACATTCAGCGGCAGCAACTATGCCGTCAACTTTCCCTGGTATTTTGTGCCCGTCCTTCCCGTTGTTTACCTGGTCTGTGGCGCGGGAATCGCATGGGCATTGTCCGCAGTGGCGAAAAAGACTCCTTTTCTGCAGGGAGCCAACAGGGTGGGGGCCTTGCCTGCCGTTGTTGTGGTGTGCTGGCTGGCGCTGTCGATCACCCCGCTGAAAGGCGATGCCGATGAGCTGGTCTACCGCTGGCAAAACGAGAGGGAGCGTGTCTATGCAAGCGCAGCCGTCTGGGCGGGGAAATACATCGGCGATGAGGTGGTGGTGGCGGCCAATGAAATCGGCGCAATCGGTTTCTTTCTGCCACCGCATGCATCGATGCTGGACATGTTTGGTTTGTTAAGCAGGAAAGACCAGCTTCAGGTCTCATTCGTGCAGCGAATAGGCGAGACAATGCCTCACTGTATTTTCACAAGATCGCATTTCTCCTATACCAGGACGATCCGTTCGGAATTACAGGACGTCTACCGCTGGTTCAGCTTCAGGACACTGAATGTGGGGATTCGATCCGACATGATGGCGGCACTGCAGCCGCACTTGGCCGATTTCCATAGCATTTACGAAACGATTGATATAGACAGCGAATACCATTGGGATTCAGATTACACGGAAACCAATCCAGTCCACCGGCATGAGTCATTATTAAGGAAGCCCTGGACAAGTCCCGATTCGTCATTCCGGCGAATGCCGGAATCCAGGAAAATTAACAAGCTGGACCCCGGCCTTCGCCGGGGTGACGACTTGTTCAGGGTTTCCTTAAGAAAACGCTGAAGCATTCATTTTTCGTCATTCCGGGCGTAGCGTAGCGGAGACCCGGAATCCAGTTGGTTGTATTCAATCTGTTACTGGATGATTCGCTGCGCTCACCCTGCGGGCCGCCCTCAGGGCGTTCAACGCGCTACGCGCTTTTGTCAGCATGCGCCGGAATGACGAATCAGTCAGATGCTCCTTAGGCATTGCCTGAATTGTGGATACGTCCGGAGTCACAGTGTTCCCGGATTCCGCGGCGCTCCATTCGGGCTACACGGTTGCTCAGCGCCATCGGTACAACACCATTCTTGCCTGGCAGGTATAATCTCGCCACCTTGTACCCATCCGGCGAGACCCTGAATGTCACAGGAAGGACTCCAGATTTACGCGATAGCCGCACTGGTGCTGCACTGGACCGTGGTGATCGGCCTCTCGGTGCGGGTCATCATGCGGCGGCGTCCTGTCGGCGTGCTGCTGGCATGGCTTGCGATCATTCTCAGCGTGCCGTTCCTGGGGGTGCTGTTCTACCTGTTCGTCGGTGAAAACCGCATCAGCAGCAAGTACGTGAAGCGCGCCAGGGGAATCCAGGAACGCTACGGGCAGTGGCAGCAGTCGCTACGCACGCGCGCGGCGGTGGACTGGGCCGGGTTGAGCCCCGAAGCCTTCCCGCTGCAACGGCAGGCAGAAACGGTCCTCGGGTTTCCGGCGCTGCAGGGCAACCGGGCGCAGTTGCTGACCGATTACGAGTCCATTTTCCGGTCGCTTATTGACGATATCAACCAGTGCCGGTCCACCTGCCACCTGGAGTTTTATATCTGGTATCCGGGCGGGCTGGCGGACGAACTGGCGGATGCCGTCAGCAACGCCGCGCGCCGCGGAGTCGTCTGCCGGGTGCTGGTCGACGCGCTTGGCAGCAAGGCGTTTCTCCAGGGCGATATTCCCGGCAGGCTCAAGGATGCGGGCGTGCGGCTGGGTGTGTCACTGCCCGTGGGCATCTTCTCGACCCTGTTTTCCCGTGCCGATTTGCGCAACCACCGCAAGATCGCGGTAATTGACGGCAAGATCGGCTACACCGGTAGTCAGAACCTGGTCGATCCGCGCCACTTCAAGCAGGATGAAGGCGTCGGGCAGTGGATTGACGCGATGCTGCGTATCGAGGGTCCCGCCGTCGAGGCGCTGGGCGGTATCTTCCTGCAGGACTGGGAAATAGTGACGGGCGTCAGCCTCACCAGGCTGGAGGAGTGTCACGACGTCGCGCCCGTCGAGGCGTTGGGCCCGGTGGTGCTGCAGGCGATGCCTTCGGGGCCTGCGTGGCAGCCGCTGGCCATACTGCAACTGCTGCTGTCGACATTCTACGCGGCCAGGCGCGAACTGGTTGTCACCACGCCGTATTTCGTGCCGGACGACTCCCTGCTGACTGCGCTGCTCTCGGCTGCGCATCGCGGTGTCGCGGTCACCATCGTGCTGCCGGAGAAGAATGATTCCCGGCTGGTGGATTATGCCAGCCGCGCGGTGTTCGAGGATCTGCTGGACGCGGGCATCACCATTGCCGCGTTCAGGGGCGGCCTGCTGCATACCAAGTCCGTAACCGTTGACGGGGAGTTCTGCCTGTTCGGTTCCGTCAACCTCGACATGCGCAGCCTGTGGCTCAACTTCGAAATCTCCCTGATGATCTACAACCGCGACGTCACCGCGCAGATCCGGGAACTGCAGGCCGATTACATCCGGGATTCGGACCTGCTGGACGCATCCGCCTGGCGGCAACAGCGGTCTTTTCCCCGGCGCTTGCTGGAAAACGTGACCCATCTTGCCGCGCCGCTGCTGTAGCATGATTGCCTGGCACCGCCATTGTTGCGCTGGCAGCACCGGTCGACGCCGGGCGGCCCGCGCTGGCTGCTATGCGTCGGCTATCCCCGTTGCCGGATAACGGTCTACACTAGACAGCAGGTCCTTGTTTCAGCAAGACAGTATGGGTGCCGGCCATGCGGCGAGTCAGGTTATTGATCATTGCGGCTTTTGTCCTGCTGCTTGCGGGTGGTGCAGGCGCAGCGGACATCCGGGTTTCACTCGGGGCAGTGTTGCACGCCGCCGCTCCGGTGGTGCGGCATGAGGCGCCGGCGCCCGGCCGTTTCCTGGTGGCCAGTCGCAACCTGACAGATCCTCATTTCAGTCGCACGGTAATTTACCTTGTGGGTCACAACGACGAGGGTACGCTGGGCCTGGTCGTCAATCGTCCCAGTGAGATCCGGCTGGCGGATGCCGTGAGTGATGTCGAGGACGGGGAGGGCGATGATCACGCCATCTATTTCGGTGGACCGGTCAAGCACAGCATGATTAGCATGCTGATGCGCAGTGAAACGCAGAATCCGCTGGTGCGGCAAGTCGCCGACGACGTGTTCTTCAGCCATGACCGCCGTGTGCTTGACCGCCTGCTTGCCGAGCAGAAGCCGGCAGCGGCGCTGCGTTTCTACATGGGACACGCGGGCTGGACCGCCGGACAGTTGCAGCAGGAAATCGGTCGGGGTGACTGGTTTGTCGTTGATGCCGACCCGGCAAACATCTTCAGCACGCGCCCGGCATCCCTCTGGACCCGGCTGATCGAGAAACTTGATCCGGGCGGGCTGTACGTCGAACTGGAAAGGGTGCTTTCCTCCTGAGCTAGCCGCACCGCGACAGCGGGTATTCAATCCATCCGGATGTACATCTTGCCGATTTCCTTGTAGATAATCGGCAGGGGTTTCCTGGTTGAAAGCGTCATGATCCGCGTGTCGGTGCCGTACATGAAATGCGAGGTCAGGAAAAAGTGGAAGTCGTCACCGCCCCTGAGCATGCTTTCAATGGCATTCAGCGCGCGGGAATCGTACCAGCCGGTGAGCGGGATGCGCAGTGCCCCGACCTCGAAGTGCTTGCGGCTGAGGACCAGCGTGGGCGTGGGATTTTGCCACAGCATTTCGCGGTAGAGCGGCCGGGTCACCTGCTTCGGCAGGATGAAGCCGACCTGGTGATCCGCCAGCAGCCAGCTGATGCTGTTTTCCTCGCCGGGAATGCTCTCGTGTTCTCCAAAAGCCTGGCACCACCCTTTGAAGTAGGCGGCATAGCGATTGATTATGCGTTGAACCAGCATTGCGGGTATTGGTAACGACCTTGTCCCTGGCGTTTATGTAAGTTTGTGGTTGAAACAGTACACGCAGACCGATGCAGTGCCAAGGTTAGCCCGGTGTGTCGGCACGATTGCTGCGCAACTTTTTGATTTAGATCAAGCTGGACGGGTGTTGCGTGGCGACGGCAGGTTTCAGGAGTAACCCGGTCACGACTGCGGCACTGCTGGCTTGCCGGAGTGCCACGGCAGCCATGCAGTCGGGAGATCCGGTGGTATATTAGCCGGCAGCGTGACATGGGGGCGGATTAAAGCAATGCAGATTATGCTGGTCGAGGACGATGCGCTGCTGGCGGACGGCATCGTCAGGGCGCTGAAGCGGGACGGCTTTGCCATCAACTGGCTCAGTGACGGGCGCTCGGCGCAGAACAGCCTCGTGGCGGAGGCGCCGGACGTGCTGGTGCTGGACCTGGGGTTGCCCGACATGGACGGGCTGGACCTGCTGGCCTGGCTGCGTGGCAAGGGACTGCAAATGCCGGTGCTGATCCTGACCGCGCGGGACTCGACGTCCGACAAGGTGGCCGGCCTCGACAGGGGGGCGGACGACTACCTGGCCAAGCCGTTTGATATCCAGGAGCTGTCGGCGCGCCTGCGGGCGCTGGAGCGGCGCCTCGGCATGGAAAAGCAGACCGAGATACGCAGCGGTGCGGTGCTGCTGGATACCGCCGCACACCGGGTGACCGTTAACGGGAACGAAGTCCCGCTCTCAAGGCGCGAATTCATGTTGCTGAAGGCGCTGATGGAGGCGGCCGGCAGTATCCAGACGCGCCAGGCGCTGGAGTCGAAACTTTACAGCTGGGGCGAGGAAGTCGGCAGCAATGCCGTCGAGGTGCATATTCACAACCTCCGCAAGAAACTGGACACCGACCTGATCCAGACGGTGCGCGGCATCGGCTATACCGTGCGCAAGTCGTGAGCTCGATCCGCATATTCCTGGTTGCCGCCCTGTTGTCGAGTATCACGCTGGTGATCTTCGTGGCATCGCTGCGCGGTTACCAGCGCAGCATGGACGAGCTGCAGACACTGTTCGACGACCAGTTGCTGCAAAAGGCCGAGTTGCTGGGACACTACGTGCGCGCACAGCAGGCTGGCGGTGATGCGCCCGTAGCGGAAGTGGTGGCGTTTCCGGCGGGGGGGAAGTCCAGCCTGCTGTACCAGGTGTGGCGCGAGGCGGACCGCACTAGCGTGCTGCGTTCCGCGGGCACGCCGGAGACCGCGCTGCTGGAGTCCACGGCGGGTTTCCAGGAGATAAATTTCCACGGTTATCGCTGGCGTGCGCTGGTGATGCAGGACACGGCCAGCGGTCTGTGGCTGCTGCTGGCCGAACGTGATGATCTGCGCTACAAGATCGCCGACCGGGTTGTCATCGCGGTGCTGACGCCTGTGGTGCTGGGCCTGCCGGTGCTGGCGTTGATCATCTGGTGGGTGGTGAGCCGCGGCCTGCGCCCGATATCCCGGCTGGCGACGGAACTGGAGCGTCGCGAGGCCGGCGACCTGGAGGCAATCGAGCTGCGGGATGTGCCGCGTGAACTGGAGGTGCTGGCCAACTCGGCGAATGAACTGCTGCGCCGCCTGGAGGCCTCGTTCCAGCGCGAGAAACGCTTTGCCGCCGACGCCGCGCACGAGCTGCGCACGCCGATCGCCGCCATCCGCGTACATTTGCAGAATCTTGTGGACGAACTCGACGAGCCGGGGCATTCGCTGCAGAAGCTTGGCGAGGGAGTCGAGCGCCTTAGCCACCTGGTGGAGCAGACGCTGGTGCTCAACCGCGTCGCGCCGGACCAGTACATGGCGAACTTCGTGCCGCTGGACCTGTACGAGATTGCGCAGCAGGTAATCGCCGATCTCTACCCGCAGGTCGAGGTGAAGCAGCAGGAGATCCAGCTCGAGGGTGGGGCCACGGAGATTCGCGGCGACCGCTTCGGGATCGAAATGCTGGTGCTCAACCTGGTGAGTAATGCCATAAAATACACGCCTGCCTCCGGGAAGATCGACGTTGCGGTCTACCGGCTGGGCGACAGGGTATACCTGGACGTGATGGATTCCGGGCCGGGAATTCCGGCAGGTGAATACCAGCGGGTCTTTGAGCGCTTTTACCGGGTTGGGGGAGACCGGCATAATTCGGGTGTCACCGGCTGTGGCCTGGGACTCTCCATCGTGCAGCGCATCGTGGCGCTGCACGGGGCCGAAATCGAACTCGGTCCCTCACGTTTTGCCAGTGGCCTGAAGGTCACGGTGATTTTCCCCCGGAAAGTTCGGCCGGGCTGACAGGGGGCAGGTAGAATGCACAGGATGAAAGCGCTATTGCGCCTGGTTGGCATCGGTGTGTGGCTTGCGGGCTGGAGCCTTGCTGCACACGCCGGCGTGCCGGTGTTCCAGATCGAGATCCGCGAGCATCTGTTCTACCCGGCGGAGCTCAGGATTCCTGCCGGCCAGAAGATCAAGCTGCAGGTCATCAACCAGGATGGCACACCGGAGGAATTCGAGAGTTTCGAGCTGAATCGCGAGAAGGTCATTATGGGCAAGCGCAAGGCAATCATTTTCATCGGCCCCCTGCGTCCGGGTGAATACCCGTTTTTCGGCGAGTTTCATCCGGAGACGGCGCAGGGCGTTATCATCGCCGAGTGATGCCATGACACTGGGTGCCGTCATTATTATTTTACGCGAGGTGCTGGAAGCGGCGCTGGTGCTGAGCCTGCTGGTCAGTACCACCCGGCTGATGACGCTGTCGTTCCGCGGCATCATTGCCGGCTTCCTGCTTGGTTTGGCGGGTGCCGTGAGCGCCACCGTGTTCGTCGACGTCATCTCGGAAAGTTTCGACGGGGTAGGGCAGGAAGTATTCAACGCCGTGCTGCTGGCCGTCATCGTACTGCTGCTGATCGTTTACAGTGCCGCGTTCGACCGACGGGTTGCGACGGGCAACGGACCAAGGGGCTTGTTGCTGCTGGTGAGTTGCCTGGCAGTGGCCGCGGCAATCACGCGGGAGGGCACGGAAATTATCATCTTTATTTACGGTTTTGCGTCCGACCCGGCGGAAATGCTGCCGGTACTGGTGGGCGGCGCCATCGGCGCGGGCATCGGCATCAGCCTTGGTGTGCTGATTTACTACGGCCTGATCAACCTGCCACAGCGGCTTGCGGTGCTTGTGCCGCTGGTGCTGCTGGCGCTGGTGGCGTCGGGCATGGCCTCGCAGGCGGTTGTCTACCTGATGCAGGGCGGGCTGCTGGATTCGCATCTGCCGGTGTGGGATTCTTCCGGCTGGATATCGGAGACCTCGGTGACCGGGCAACTGTTGTATGCCCTGCTGGGGTACGAGGCGACCCCCACCCTGACGCAGCTGGGTTTCTATGCTGCGACCCTGGTGGTGTTTTTGCTGGTGCTGCTGATCGTCCGGCGGACGCCTGTCATGCCGGCAGCGCGAGGTGTGCAATGAAAGTGATTTCCCGGTGGTGGCTGGTGTGCCTGGTGCTGCTGGCGGGCAGCGGAACCGCTGCCGCTGACGCCGAGGTCGGTCGCGTCTACCACCCCTATGTCGAACCGCTGGAGCGGGAGATCGAATTGCGCGCCAACGTGACCGATGATTCCGACCACGAAAAGCACCAGAACCAGAAATACTGGCTGGCCTATGGATTCAGTCCGCTGGAGCGCTGGTTTGTGGAAGCCTACGTGATCGCCCAGAAGGACAATGGCGAATCACTGGAAGTCAGCGGTTACGAACTGGAAGCCAAGTGGCAGTTGACCGAGCAGGGCGAGTACTGGGCCGACTGGGGCATGCTGTTCGAGGTCGAGCGGGAAACCTCTGATAATGTCTGGGAAACTGCCGTTGCCGGCCTGGTGGAGAAGGAGATAGGTCCCACCAGTCTGACTGCCAATCTGTATTTGATCTACGAGTCCGGCAGCGGAGTCGACAACGAGTTCGAGACTTACGGGGCGCTGCAATGGCGCTGGCGTTTCAGGGAGTACCTGGAACCGGCGATCGAATACTACAAGGGCGATGAACTGAACGCGGTCGGGCCGGTCGCGCTGGGCATGACGCGCTTCGGGCGGCAGAAGCTGAAGTGGGAGCTTGGCCCCATCTTCGGTATTGACAGCAAGACGCCGGACCTGACCTGGCGTATGTTGCTCGAATACGAATTCTAGTCAACGCCCGCCCGCGCGGGCCATTTGTTTGGGGAGGCATCATGTTGCGAAATATCCTGATCCCGTTGTTGCTGGTTGCCAGTATGTCCGCGCAGGCGGCGGTTGTCGGAGAGGAAGTCCGCTACCAGGCCGGCGATACCACGCTCAAGGGATACCTGGTGCGGGATGCCGCCGTGCAGGGCAAGCGCCCCGGTATCCTGGTGGTGCACGAGTGGTGGGGCCACAACGAGTATGCACGCAAGCGTGCCGAACAGCTGGCGGAACTGGGTTATGTCGCGCTGGCCGTGGACATGTACGGTGACGGCAAGACCGCCGCGCATCCCGATGATGCCGGCAAGTTTGCCGGTGCGGTCCGCAGTAATCTGCCGCTGATGGAGGCGCGCTTCGCAGCGGCGCGTGCGTTCCTGAATTCACAGGCGGATGTCGATCCGCAGAAAAATGCGGCCATCGGCTACTGCTTCGGCGGTGGCGTGGTACTGGAGATGGCACGCTCCGGGGCGGACCTCGATGGCGTGGTGAGTTTTCACGGCAGCCTCGGGGGCGGCGGCACTGCCAGTCCGGGTGCGGTCAAGGCGAGGATCCTGGTGATCAATGGCGCCGATGATCCCTTTGTCACTGCCGAGCAGATCGCGGCTTTCAAGGCGGAAATGGATGCCGCGGGTGCCGAGTACACCTTCATCAATTATCCCGGCGTCAAGCACAGCTTCACCAACCCGGGTGCGGATGCGTTCGGCGAAAAGTTCGGTTTGCCGCTCGCCTACGATGCGGAGGCGGATGCCGACTCCTGGGCGGAGATGCAGGCTTTCTTCCGGTCATTGTTCGGGGAGGCCACCGGGACTGGGCAGTGAATCCCGGCAGGATCGCGGTCAGAAGACCGCTCCTACACGTAATAGAAGCACCTGTAGGAGCGCCGCCCTTCGGCGCGATTGTTTGAAGATAGCATCGCGGTCAGAAGACCGCTCCTACACGTAATAGAAGCACCTGTAGGAGCGCCGCCCTTCGGCGCGATTGTTTGAAGATAGGATCGCGGTCAGAAGACCGCTCCTACACGTAATAGAAGCACTTGTAGGAGCGCCGCCCTTCGGCGCGATTGTTTGAAGATAGCATCGCGGTCAGAAGACCGCTCCTACACGTAATAGAAGCACCTGTAGGAGCGCCGCCCTTCGGCGCGATTGTTTGAAGATAGCGTCGCGGTCAGAAGACCGCTCCTACACGTAATAGAAGCACCTGTAGGAGCGCCGCCCTTCGGCGCGATTGTTTGAAGATAGCATCGCGGTCAGAAGACCGCTCCTACACGTAATAGAAGCACTTGTAGGAGCGCCGCCCTTCGGCGCGATTGTTTGAAGATAGCATCGCGGTCAGAAGACTGCTCCTACACGTAATAGAAGCACCTGTAGGAGCGCCGCCCTTCGGCGCGATTGTTTGAAGATAGCATCGCGGTCAGAAGACCGCTCCTACACGTAATAGAAGCACCTGTAGGAGCGCCGCCCTTCGGCGCGATTGTTTGAAGATGGCATCGCGGTCAGAAGACCGCTCCTACACGTAATAGAAGCACCTGTAGGAGCGCCGCCCTTCGGCGCGATTGACAGGCAACGCGAGGCTGTCAGCTATTTCCCGTCGAGATACCAGTGGTCGTGAAAGGTCGCGACCCAGCGGGGTTTGTAGGCGACCAGCAGGATCATGATCATGCCGTTGAGGAATGCCTCGCCGAACATCAGCAGGGGGATGACCTGCAGGTAACTGCTGCCCGGCATGCCGTCCGCCACGGCCAGTGTCAGTACCACGCTGGCGGCATAGCCGCACAGCAATATGGAAAGTGCGCCGGCTAGAAAGGCGTTGATAAAGATGTAGATGAAAAAGTTGTGCGGCAGCCGGCGCTGGCAGGCGTACAGCATGATCCGGGTAAACAGGACCGGAACCGCGCCCATGACCAGGGCATTTATAGCGAAGGCTTCCCAGCCGGCAGGTCCCTGCCAGGTGGTTATCAGTAGTACCAGGCTTATCGCCATGAGTGCGAACTGCCAGCCGAACATCAGGCATAACGCGGTCGCGCCAAGCAGGTGATAGTTGTGTCCCGGTTCGATACCGGCACGCAGGATCCACACGACCGTGATGAATGCCACGGCCCCGAAGTAGATGTTTGAGCTTTCCTTGTCGAGGATCTTTTCCCAGGGGGCAGTCAATACGGCAATCGCCAGCAGGGCCGCGTAGACCAGCGCGGCAACCCAGAGGCTGGAAGCGGGGAGGAGGTCGGCTGGAATGTCCATGCAGGAACCGGTTGAACTGACTGGCCGCCATTATAGGCTGTTCCTGGCGTCGCCGGCGTGGCTGGTAACTGCCCTGTGCGTAGATGCTTACGTCAACGTGTTCACCAGCATTATGACGGGTGGTGTCAGGGCCGCGAAGAGAATCAACAGCCCATACAGCAAAGCGCGGCGGGCTTCCGCCTTGAATACCCATGGTGTCTTCATACAAGCTTCTCCCCTGTGGTCCTTACTCATGAAGACCTGCCTACTGACAAGCAATCCCTGTTCCAGTTGCTGAATATTTGTAACTAACTGTAATCAAAATGAAAACACAGGTTCTTGTGGAGTGTGGTCGGGATATTTCTGTAATCATCTGGTGCGGATCAGGTGCGACCGCACTGTGACGGTGCGTTTTATTCGAAGTGGCCAGGGGGCTTGCCTGGATAGACGGGAGAAGGGGAGCGTCGAAAATCTGCGCGCTGTCAGGATGACGGCTGGGTATCCGGCAAGGATTACGAAGCTGGCTGGCGAGCCTGCCGGCAGCAGCGCGCCGCGGCGCGCTGCCACTTGCCGGGTTACCAGTAGGCCAGCAGGGTATCCCCCTCGATTTTGTGCTCGAATTCCTGCAGCGGCCGGTTGCCGATTTCCACGCACTCACCGGTCGTAACATCGAAGGCCCACTTGTGTTTCGGGCAGGTCAGGCGGGAACCTTCCAGCGCCAGGTGCGGGATGTTGGTTTCCTGGTGCGGGCAGCGGCTGTCATAGACGCGCAGGGTATCGCTGTCCCGGTAGATGTACAGGTTGCGGCCATCACTCTCGCGGTAGGTGATTTCACCCATCGCCAGGTCGGCCAGCGGGCCGATTTCGTGCCAGGTCGGTTCCGCAAACAGGTTTTCGGGCCGGAACTCCGGAATATCCATATCCAGAAGGATTTCGGCGGCCCAGACGATCTTCGCGAAACCCAGCGTGGGCAGCGCCATCAGCAGGGCATCGATGACTTCATTGGGGCTGGCGCCGTTGCGCAGGGCGCGTGTCAGGTACTGGCGGAAGCCGCCCTCGGTCTGGGCATCCACCTTGGTGATAACCGAAATCAGGTCACGAGTCCTGACGTCGAGATGCTTGCCGGCCTCCTTGAAATACTTGAAGTAGGAGGTGATCGCGTCAGGGCGCGCAGCAATCAGGTAATTCAGGGCATCACTCATGGAAATCTCCGTCTGGGCAGGTCATAGCAGGGAGGCAATACTAATACCTGAGGCAGGTGCAGCCAAGCTCGACAGCCTGCAATCATGGTTGTGGCCGGATTGTCGTGCCGGCAGCGTGCCCCCGGGGTGGCGGGCCTGGCTCTCAGGGCGTGGATTCTACCGGCTACCAGCACTTGCCTTGAGCGACATCAAAAACAAGGCATATAAAAATGCGATATTATCCAAAGTTTCGTGACAACCGGTCATTCACAGAATCACAAGAGTGAGAACAGCAGGAGAATAGCAAAGTGAACCAGGCGGAAAACCCCGAGAACATCACAGTGGATGGCGAAGCAATCAGTCTGCAGGATTACACCCTGCGTTATAACGAACTGCAGGAACAGGTCGCATCCTTGAGGAAAGACAACAAGAAAGCGGTGCGGCGCTATCGTCGGGAAGAGGAGCTGAAGCCGTTTCAGGCAGAGCTGCTGCAGGTGCAGCGGTATCTTGAGGCACAACAACGCCGCATGATCATCCTGTTCGAAGGCCGGGATGCCGCGGGCAAGGGTGGAACCATTCGCCGGGTAACGCGCTACATGAACGAAAAGCACTACCGTATCGTCGCCCTGGGCAAGCCCACCGAGGAACAGAAGACCCAGTGGTACTACCAGAAATACGTTTCCCAGTTTCCCCGGGCAGGAGAAACCGTGCTGTTCGATCGCAGCTGGTACAACCGCGCGATGGTTGAACGCGTGTTCAGTTTTTGCTCCGAGAAGGAATATTACGATTTCATGCGCGGCGTGGTGGGATTCGAGCGTGACCTGGTGAGGCAGGACACTATCCTGGTCAAGCTGTATTTCAGCGTAACCAAGGATGAGCAGGCCCGACGATTCGAACGGCGCAAGTCCGATCCCCTGCGGCAGTGGAAACTCAGCGAGGTCGACGTGCAGGCGCAGGACCGCTGGGATGATTTCACCGCGGTGAAATACGAGATGCTGAAGCGCACCCACACCATCGACTCACCCTGGACCGTGGTGCGTTCCAATGACAAGCACCTGGCGCGGCTGAACGCGATCAAGGTTATCCTGAACGCCGTACCCTACGAGAGACTGGATCCTTCCCTTGACTTTGCGCTGGACGAGAACGTGATCGTGTCCGGTTCGCGGGAGCTGGAAATGATGGAAGTTGAGCGGGTCCGCAGCGGCAAGTTCGCCGGTTAACCCGGGGTAGCGACCGGCCGTTTGTGCCGGTTGCTGGCCGGCCAATAAAAAAGGCCGCGTATCACGGGATCATCCCGGATACGCGGCCTTTGTCTTTCTATCGAACGACGCCGTCAGGCCTTATTCAGGCAGCCGTGGTGGTGGCGGGGCCTTGGAGTCACCTCCCGGATTGACGACGATGGTGCTCGGCTGTCCGTATCCCGGGTAACCACCATAGGGGCCGTAACCGCCGTACCGTATCCACCGTAACCATAGGGGCCGTAGGGGCCGCCGTAGCCGCCGTAGGGCCCGTATCCGCGGCCGTAATAGCGGCCATGTCGATAGTAGTCGTCGTCGTCGTCGTCAAACCATTCGCCGGGATTCATCATGTTGCCCATGTTGAATGCCTGTGCGACATTCGCCGCACTCAGCAGGACGGTGGCGACAGCGGTTGATGAGACTATGGTAAGAATTTTCTTGCGATTCATGGTACGGCTACCTCCGCTTATTATCCTGAAACCAGTGTTTACAGCACCGGACAAGCCTGGATTGTTCCCCGGGTGGCATAGGGTGCATGCGTTTAAGGGGCCGCGTTTTCCGGCTGTCCGGCAGTATTTAACCTTGTCGAATTTCTATGTAAAGTGACAGTATTACAGTAATATATACAACCATATTGTATGATTTACAACCGTATTGCATGATAACTTTATAAAACGCAGTGGCGGTCATGGGTTCCGGGGCTGGCATGGTTGGTTTGCCCTTCTCAGTCACAAGTTGCTGAAAACAGTGGCAACTGATCGGCCGCGCGGCAGGGGAGCGTGACACCAGTGATGTCGTTATCTACTGGGTCAACATGTCAATAACAAGACCTTGAGGGCAAAACATGAAGAAGTTCATCATTTTTCTGGTAATGAGCCTGCCGCTGGTGTGCCTGGCAGAGGCCTATCAATCAACCCTGCTGGTGCAGACCGGCAAATTGCGCGAGAGCGACCTGATCGTGCGTACCGTCACGGACCTGGAAAGCCACAAGATCTGTCAGGCCTTCTATGTTCGCACGACCGGGACCAGCCCCGTTATCAGTTGTTACGATGCGGTTACCGGCTATGCCTCCAACGTCAACCAGGTCGGACATTTCAAGGAAGGCCAGCTGGTTGTCCGCAAGATCAAGGACACGGTCAATGATATGTCGTGCCTGGTGGCCTACGTCAGCACCGAAGGCACGTCGCCCTCCATCGATTGCTACAAGAGCCGGCAGGCCGGCAAGGATGACATGGTGCGCAATGGACACCTGAGCGAGGGCGACCTGGATGTTTACCGGGTGATCGACGCTGACAGCACCAAGACCTGCCTCGTCGGCTACGTCAGTGTGCTCGGCACTTCTCCCGCGCTTACCTGCTACAACAGCCAGCCCGACGGTCAAGGGCGGCCTGATGCAGAACAGCGAGTTCCGGGAAGGCGATCTCATCGTGCGCAAGATTTCCGACCTGGCGAATCGCATGGAGTGCCTGGTCACCTACGTGAGCACGGAAGGCACCTCACCGTACATCTATTGCTCCCCGATGCCGGCCGGCCTGAAACCGGCGCCGGTATTTCGGTCTTCAACCGCGGCTGACCCGACACGCTGACAATCCGGCCGCCTGTATCCCCCGGGGGTGCAGGCGGCCGGTTGCTGCTGGAGTTCGGGCATCAGGAAGCGTGAGTCCCCATACATAACCCCTGCAGTCCTGGATTGCGCCCCATGCCCGCACTGCATGGAGCGGCCGATAACCCGGGACGATAAACCCCTGTTGCTCCTTGAGGGAGGCATCTGATTCCGCCGACAGACTGTCCCGCATGATCCGAATCAACATCATCATCGCTGTTGCCATCGCAGCCATTACTTTCAGTTTCTGGGCGCTGGTCAACCAGCCCGAGACCGAACCGGCATGGCCGGAGATCATCCAGGGTTTTTCTTTCTCTCCCATGCGGGCGTACAACGATCCGCTGGTAGAGAATTTTCCAACTGCTGCTGAAATTGAAGAAGACCTGGCATTGCTGGCAGGCAAAACCCATTCCGTGCGAATTTACTCGATGGAGGGCGCGCTACCCGAGGTGCCGGCGCTGGCCAGGAAATACGGGCTCAATGTCGCGCTGGGTGCCTGGATAGACAAACGCCTGGAGAAGAATGAGGGTGAGGTGTCGCGCCTGATCGAGGTTGCCAATACCAACCGTCGCAACGTGGTGCGGGTGATCGTGGGCAACGAGGCCATCTTGCGTCGCGACCTGCCGGTCAAAAAAGTCATCGAGTACATCGACCGTGTCCGTGCCAGCGTCAACGTGCCGGTTAGCACGGCAGAACCCTGGCATGTCTGGCTGAGGCACCCGGAGCTGGTGTCGCATGTCGACTATATCGCCGTCCACATGCTGCCTTACTGGGAAGGTATCCCCATCAGCCATGCCGTCGATTTTGTGGTCAACCGCCTGAATGAGCTGAAAGAACGCTACCCTGACAAGCCGATTGTGATAGCCGAGGTCGGCTGGCCCAGTCACGGGCGTACCCGGCAGGGCGCGGTGGCGTCAGAGGCAAACGAAGCCATATTCCTGCGGCGTTTCCTGCAGCGGGCCGAGGCGGAACGTTACATCTACTACGTGATGGAAGCGTTTGACCAGCCCTGGAAAGAGCAGGTTGAAGGAGCGGTGGGGGCATACTGGGGCGTGTTCGATGCCATGCGCCAGCCCAAGTTCGCCTTCTCGGAACCCATCGTCGGCATACCCGAGTGGCGGGTCCTGGCCGGAATTTCCGTCGTCATCGCGCTGATCACGTTTGCATTGCTGTTGATCGATGCAAAGGCCCTGACGCATCACGGCCGCAGTTTCCTCGCCGTAATTGCCTATGCGCTGGCGACCGCGGTGGTATGGATTGTCTATGATTATATAGACCAGTACCTGTCCCTGAATGCCATTATCGTCGGGGTCCTGATGCTGGTCGGTATGGTCGGTGTCATTATCGTCCTGCTGGTGGAAGCGCACGAGTGGGCGGAAGCCCTGTGGTTCAAGGAGCGCCGGCGCGGCTTTTCCCCGCTGCCGGTTGCCGATTCAGACCTGCCGATGGTTTCCATTCATCTGCCCGCGCACAACGAACCGCCGGACATGCTGATCGAGACGCTGGACGCACTTGCCCGGCTGGACTATCCCCGCTACGAGGTTGTCATCATCGACAACAATACCAGCGATCCCGCGATCTGGCAGCCGGTTGCAGCACATTGCCGCAAGCTGGGTGACCGCTTCCGGTTTTTCCATGTCGATCCGCTGGCGGGCTACAAGTCAGGCGCGCTGAATTTTGCCCTGCAGCAGACCGCGCCCGAGGCGGAGGTTGTCGGGGTGATCGATAGCGACTACATCGTGGAACCCGAGCTGGCTGCGAGACCTCGCGCCGCAGTTCACGCGTCCCCGCGTCGCCATCGTCCAGGCACCCCAGGATTACCGGGATGGCAGCGACAATGCCTTCAAGGCGATGTCCTATGCCGAATACCGCGGTTTCTTTTACATCGGCATGGTCACCCGCAACGAGCGCAATGCCATCATTCAGCATGGCACCATGACGCTGGTACGTCGCGCGGTGCTGGAGGAAGTCGGCGGCTGGAGTGAATGGTGCATTACCGAGGATGCCGAGCTCGGGTTGATGATTTTTCGTGCCGGCCACGAGGCCCTCTATATACCTCGCAGTTATGGTCGCGGCGTGATGCCGGACAGTTTCGCAGACTACAAGAGCCAGCGTTTTCGCTGGGCCTATGGCGCCATGCAGATCATGCGGCACCACGCGGCTGACCTGCTGGGGCTGGTGCGCAGCCGCCTGAGCGCGGGGCAGCGCTACCACTTTGTCGCCGGCTGGCTGCCATGGATTGCGGACGGTATGAATCTGCTGTTCAATTTTGCCGCCCTCGGCTGGTCATTTGCCATGGTGGCCGCGCCGCTGCTGGTCGACCCGCCGCTGATTATCTTCTCGGTACTGCCACTGGCACTGTTCTGTTTCAAGGTGGCGAAGGTGATCTACCTCTACCGCGGCGTGCGGATCGTGGGGACGGCGCGCCAGACACTGGCGGCTGCGGTCGCCGGCCTGGCGCTGTCACATACCATCGCCAGGGCCATGTGGCTAGGCCTGTTCACGCGCAACATGCCGTTCCTGCGTACGCCGAAAATGGAACAGGCCAAGGCGCTGGTTCGGGCGCTGGGCAGTGCGCGCGAGGAAACCCTGCTGCTGGTTGCCCTGTGGTCAGCCGCGGGTGCGATCGCCTGGCAGTACGGCTCTGACTCGCTGGATCTGTTGTTGTGGATCATCGTGCTGCTGGTCCAGTCCATACCCTATCTGGCGGCGCTGCTGATGTCCGTTATCAGCGCCTTTCCGGGGCTGCGTGCCGAACTGGTCTGCGGCAGGTTCTGTGAGGAGCAGCGGGATACGTCAGCCGGAGTACAGCCGGCAGATTGACGCAGTGTGTGGCAGGGCTCAGGCGGTAACGCGCTGTTGTTCCGGCGACATGCCGGTGTGGCAGTGCGGTGTTTCCAGCCAGTCGATCAGCGGTTGCCAGTGTTCGCGGTCTATCCGGGTAAGGTTGGGTTTCAATTCGTGTATACCGGCGCCTGCGGCGGCGGCGTGTATGTAGTTCTGGGAATCCCGCAGGCAGGTCACCGGCGTCATGTCGCGCGCCTCCAGGAAATGCAGCAGGGCGCTAAAGGCGCGCGTGTTGCGGCGCACCCGGTTTGCCACGATCGCCACGGGGGCCGCAGGGGCATGCATGCGAATCTCCGCCTGCAGGTCCTGGATAAAGTGCGCGGTGACGTGGGAGTCGATGGTCGATGGCAGGATGGGCACGATGATCGCTGCCGCGTTCCGCAGGATCTCGATCAGTTCCATCCGCTTCAGGGAAGCGGGTGTATCCAGCACGAGGCGCTGCGTTTCGGGCGGCAGGCGCATCTGGAAGGAACGGGTAATGCCTTCGGCCGGGGCGTGCGCCGCGGCGACGCCGTGGATCCGGGGCAGTTCCGATGACCGCTGCTTCAGCCAGCGGGCGGCTGAATCCTGCGGATCATAGTCGAACAGGGCGGTCGGATAGCCGTTTGCGGCATAATAGCCAGCCAGGTTGGTTGACAGGGTGGTCTTGCCGCAGCCCCCCTTGCTGTTGATGACGACGATTTTCTTGAGCATCCGAATACCAGAAAGCCTTGTTGAGTGATCCTGCCAGCAGGTGTGGCGGAGTTTACTACGGGTGACGGGATTTTTCTGCAGTCATGCGATTATTCGTGCCTGGCGCTCAGTAAATTCCCACCGCCATGCGGATACATGACAAAATTAAATAGCTTGACATGATGTTTTTCTGCCTGGAGTGATGAATCATGGAAACGTTGATTAAGCGGCTTCTCGTGTCAGTCAAGGCGCATGCTGTTCCGCCGCTTCGCCTGCGCGGGCTGGCCATGCCCGTTTTTCTGCTGATCGCCGGCCTGCAGGCGGTTTCTGCCGATGACGCTTTGATTGAGCGCGGCAGGTATATCTTCACGGCCGCCGGTTGTGCCTCCTGCCACACACAGGATCAGGCGCTTGCGGGCGGGCGGCCGCTGGATACCCCGTTCGGGACTTTCTATCCGCCCAACATTACCCCGGACAGGGAGCAGGGAATCGGCGACTGGAGCGAGGCTGAGTTGACGCGCGCGCTGGAGCAGGGCGTAAGTCCGCAAGGTGAGCACTACTACCCGGCCTTTCCCTATACTTCCTATACCCGCATGACGCACGCGGACATGCAGGCGCTGTACGCCTACCTCATGGCGCAACAGCCTGTCGCGCGCGCCAGCCGGCCCCATGATCTGCCGTGGTTCCTGTCATCAAGAAAGCTGCTCGGGCTGTGGAAGTCAGGGCGCTTTGCACCGGGCAGGTATCAATACGACCCCGAACGCTCGGATCAATGGAATCGCGGTGCCTATCTTGCAGAAGCGCTGGGCCACTGCGGTGAGTGCCACACGCCGCGCGGCCTGCTTGGCGGGGTGCGTGACAGCCGCTATCTGGCCGGAACGCGCAGCGGACCCGAGGGCAGGGAAGTGCCCAATATCACCCGGGATATGAAAACCGGTATCGGCCACTGGAGTCCTGCGGAACAGCGTGCCTTCCTGGCATCGGGCAGGCTGCCGGATGGCGGTTATACCGGGCCGCTGATGGCCGAGGTGCTGGGGTCCAGCAGTATGTCGCTGACCGCGGCGGACAGGGAGGCCCTCGCGACCTATCTGCAGTCGCTGCCGCCTGTTCACCATGATATCCACTACCGGTTTGATCCGTTTGAAGATCAGCAGCTGCGGGAATAGCCGGTGCGATATCCGGGAATCCGCCGTTGAACAGGTATCCGGTTGCTACTCATGGCCCGTAAAAAAACACTGGTTTTATAGCTGTTTCAGGCGCATGCGGGTTATACTGTTGGTGCGGATTAACATACAAATAACAAGTCTGTGCCCAACCCTGGCAAGTTGTACCAGCAGCTCGCCGATACACTGCGGCTTGCCGCTGGCGCCGGTGTTTGAAGGTGGGCATGAACATCGGATTAACCAGCCACAGGTAACACAACGATGCATATTCATACACGGGTAATATCAATTTCACGCTGGCGCTGCCTGCTGGCCAGCATGCTCATCACCCTGGTCCCGCTTGCAGCGAATGCCGGGGATGTGACCGGGAAGGCGATCGCTATGCCGGCCGGCAGCGCTAACACGGTTGATGATGCCATCCTCGAGGAATTGAAGGCGATACGCCAGGTGCTCGAGAAGATCGAGAAACAGGGCCTGGCCGGTGGTCAGAAGCCTTCTGCGAAGCCGACCACGGCGACGGTCGCAATTGCCAATAAACCCGTGATGGGTAGTGACTCGGCACCGGTTACCGTCGTCGAGTTTACCGATTACCAGTGTCCCTACTGCCTGCGTTTCACCAAGACGACCTTTCCCTACCTGAAGCGGGACTACATCGACACCGGCAAGGTGCGCTGGGTGGCGCTGAACCTGCCGCTGCCTTTTCACAAGGACGCCAGGAAGGCGGCCCAGTCCGCGCACTGTGCCGGCGAACAGGGCAAGTTCTGGGAAATGCGCGAGGAGTTGTTCAAGAATCCGCAAAAAATGGCTGAGGAGCACCTGCCCGAGCATGCCGCCAGCCTGGGTATTGACGTCGAGGCCTTCAAGGCCTGCATGGCCAGTGACAGACACATGGCCGACATCGATCAGGATGCAAAAGATGCCGGTGCGGTAAACCTGACCGGCACGCCCAGTTTCATCATCGGCAAGACCGCCAGCGACAAGATCACCGGGGATGTCGTCATCGGTGCGCAGCCGCTGAATGTTTTCAATGCCGCGATCAAGAAGGCGCTGGGTGAAGATGACGCTGCACAGCACCGGCGGCCGACAAGGCCCCCGGCGGCAGATAATATGTCCTGAACAAGTTGTCACGCCGGCAGCCGGGGTCAGCCTGTTGGTTTGCCTGGATGATTCGTTTCGCTCACCCTGTGGCTGCCCTCCGGGCGTTCAACGCGCCCTGTGCTTTTGTCCGGCCTTCGCCGGAATGACGAATCGGGACTTGTTCAGGGTTTCCTTAAGTCTGACTCAACCCGACTGGCCGGAGTGCCTGTTTCAGCTCCTGCGCCAGCCCGCGTCCTTTCCACCACAGGTAGAGGACCGGGATCAGCAGCATGGAAACCAGTGGCGCCGTGACCATGCCGCCGACCAGCGGGGCCGCGATGCGGCGCATCACTTCCGACCCGGTGCCGCTGCCCAGCATGATCGGCAGCAGGCCGGCGATGATGACCGCTGCGGTCATCGCCTTGGGCCGGACGCGCTGCACGGCGCCCTCGATGACTGCCGCACGCAGTTCCTGAAGCGTGCCGGGTCGATGACGTTTCACGGCCTCGTCCAGGTAGACCATCATCACCACGCCGAACTCCGCCGCGATCCCGGCCAGGGCAATGAAGCCCACCGCCACGGCCACTGAAAGCTCGTAGCCCAGAAAATAGACGAGCCAGATTCCACCTACCAGCGACAGCGGCACCGCAGCCATCACCAGCAGGGCCTGGGTGAAGTTGCGGAAGCTCAGGTATAACAGCACCAGGATGATTGCCAGCGTCAGCGGCACAATCCAGGCCATGCGCTGCGCGGCACGCTGCATATATTCGTATTGCCCCGCCCACGTCAGCGTGTAACCGGCAGGCAGGGTGACCTGCTCCTGCACCGCCTGCCGTGCCGCTGCAATGTAGGAACCCAGGTCGCGGTCCCCGATGGTGACATAGACCCGCCCGTTCAGCCGTGCATCCTCGCTGCGGATCACCGGTGGTCCATCGACCACGCGGACCTCCGCGACATCACGCAACTGGAACTCCTCCTGGCTTGCGGTGACGATGGGCAGGTCCCGGAGCTTCTCCAGGGAGTCACGCACATGACGGGGATAGCGCAGGTTCACGGGATAGCGTTCACGTCCCTCGACGGTCCACATGACGTTCGTGCCACCGACGGCGGTATTGATGACCTCCTGGATCTCGTCCACCGTGGTGGAATAACGGGTCAGTGCATGGCGGTTGATTTCAATATCGATATAGCGGGCACTGGCAGTGCGTTCCGAGTACACCGACCGGGTACCCTCGACCCCGTGCAGTACCCGCTCGATGTCTTCGCCGATGGCTTCGATCACCTTCAGGTCGGGGCCGGCAATCTTGATGCCCACCGGGGTATTGATACCGGTGGACTGCATGTCGATGCGCGTCTTGATCGGCATCAGCCAGGCGTTGTTGAGGCTGGGCACCTGCACGCGTTCATCGAGTTCCGCTTTCAGTTTTTCCAGCGTCATCCCGGGGCGCCACTGCGCGCGCGGCTTCAGCTTGATGGTGGTCTCGATCATGGTCAGCGGGGCAGGGTCGGTGGCGGTCTCCGCCCGGCCCACCTTGCCGAACACCCGTTCGACTTCGGGGACGGTGCGTATCAGCCGGTCGGTCTGCTGCAGCAGTTCACGGGCCTTGCCGATCGAGATGCCCGGCAGGGTGGTCGGCATGTACAGCAGATCGCCCTCGTCGAGTTCCGGCATGAATTCAGAACCCAGCTGTCCCAGCGGCCACAGGCTCGAGACCATCAGCAGCAGGATGGCGGCCAGCGTCAGCCCGGGCCGTTTGAAGGCGGCCGTGATCAACGGCTGGTAACTGTCGATCAACCAGCGGTTGAGCGGATTGTCCCGTTCCTGCCTGATTCGTCCGCGGATGAGGTATGCCATCAGGGCCGGCACCAGCGTAATCGACAGGCCCGCGGCGGCAGCCATGGCCCAGGTCTTGGTGTAGGCCAGCGGTGAAAACAGGCGACCCTCCTGGGCCTCCAGGGTGAACACCGGCAGGAAACTCAGGGTGATGATGAGCAGGGAGAAGAACAGCGGCGGCCCCACCTCGATGGCGGCATCCTTGATGGCATCGATTCGCCCGATGTCACCCTTGACCGCATGTTCCAGATGCTTGTGGGCATTCTCGATCATCACAATGGCCGCATCCACCATGGCGCCAATGGCGATGGCGATACCGCCCAGCGACATGATGTTGGCATTGATGCCCTGCGCCTGCATCACCAGGAAAGCCGTCAGTACGCCGACCGGCAGGCTGATGAGAATGACCAGCGAGGAGCGGAAGTGAAACAGGAACAGCGCGCACACCAGCACCACCACCAGGAATTCCTCGGCCAGGCGATGGCCCAGCGTATTGACGGCGCGTGTAATCAGTGCAGAGCGGTCATAGGTCTCGATGATCTCCACGCCATCGGGAAGCGCACTGCGTAATTGCTCAATTTTGTTGCGCACCGCCGCGATGGTCTGCAGGGCATTCTCGCCGTGACGCATCACGACAATGCCGCCAACGACTTCCCCTTCGCCGTCGAGTTCCGCGATGCCGCGGCGCATCTGCGGCCCGGTGCGCACCTCGCCGATCACCTCCAGCGTGGTGCGGGTACCGGTCTTGCCGGTCGACAGCGGTGACACCAGGCGCAGATCCTCCTCACCCTGGACATAACCGCGCGAGCGTACCATGTACTCGGCCTCGCCCATCTCGATCACGGAGCCACCCGTCTCACGGTTGGCGGTGAGGAGGGCGCGCTTGACCTCGGAAATGGGCAGTGAATAGGTGCGCAGCAGGTCCGGGTCCACGACCACCTGGTACTGCTTCACCATGCCCCCGACCGTGGCCACCTCCGCCACCCCGGGAACCGTCTGCAGTTCGTATTTCAGGAACCAGTCCTGCAGGCTCCTGAGCTGGGAGAGATCGTGCCTGCCGGAACGGTCCAGCAGTGCATATTGATAGACCCAGCCGACCCCCGTGGCATCCGGCCCCAGGACCGGTTGCACACCGGCAGGCAGCTGGCCGGTGACCTGGTTCAGGTATTCCAGCACCCGGGAGCGCGCCCAGTAGATATCCGTGCCGTCCTCGAAGATCACGTAGATGAAGGAGTCACCGAAAAACGAGTAACCGCGCACCGTGGTGGCTCCCGGTACCGCCAGCATCGCCGTGGACAGGGGATAGGTGATCTGGTCCTCGACGACCTGGGGTGCCTGGCCGGGGTAGGTTGTTCGGACAATCACCTGCACATCGGAGAGGTCGGGAATGGCATCCAGCGGTATCTGCCGCAGGGAGACCATCCCCCAGCCAGCGAGGATCGCTGCCAGCAGCACCACCAGCAGGCGGTTCTGGACGGACCAGCGGATAATGGCGGCGATCACGTCAGTTCATCGCGGCGAGGGCGCCGCTCCTACAGGTGCTTTCAGGGGCCGTAGGAGCGGTCTTTTTATGCCCGTATTGTGGGTACTGACCGCGATTGGGTTTGCATTCGATATACATGGACTGCATCGCGGTCATGAGACCGCTCCTACGGCGCATGTTGGCTGTCACCCATGCGCTGGAAATCCGCCCTCAGGCTGCTCTCCGAATCGATGAGGAACTGCCCGGAGACCACGATCTCCTGGCCTTCCTCAAGCCCCGAGATGACTTCAACGACTTCACCGCTCTCCAGCCCCGGAACGACCGCAACCGGCTGGAAGCGTCCGTCACCCAGCGCCACGATGACCCGGCTGCCTTCACCGGTGCGGATCAGTGCATCGCGGGGAATCTGCAGAACGTTTTCACGGTCCGCGGCATGGATCGTTACCTCAACCAGCATGCCGTATCTGATTCTCGGGTTGGCTGTACTGAAACCGACATAGACCGGCAGGGTTCGGGTGCTGAAGTTGATTTCCCGATCGGTGCGGTCGACCTGTCCCTCGAATTCGACACCCGGCATCGTCGGTATCCTGACCTCGATCTTCTGTCCCCGGTCGATCCATGCCCCCTGTCCCTCGAACAGTGACACGACGACGGGAATGCGGTTCATCCCGCCCAGGGTGACGACCTTGTCGTTTGCCTGCACTGCTTCACCCTTCCCGGCGCCCATTTCGACAATGGTGCCACTCACACGGGGCATAGATGTCGAGCGTCTCTTCAACCTGTCCGCTATCAGCCAGTTGCGCCAGTGCGGTGGCAGTCATACCCAGCGACTGCAAGCGCTGCCGCAGCTGGGTGGCCCGTGTTTGATCTTCCTCGTCGCCCAGGGCCTCCAGGTAGGCATGCTGCAATCTGCGCCACTCCGGGGCATCAACGGAATACAGCAACTCACCCTTGTCGACGGTATCGCCAATCGTCTTGTCGCTGACCGATAACAGTTTTCCCGGCAGCCCCGGGGTCACATCGGTCACCCGTGGTTGCGGCATGCGCGAAACCCGGCCGAGGGCCATGATGCGGCGCGACACCGGGCCGCGGGTCACCGTTGCCGTACGCACGCCGAAGTTGTGAATAAATTCGGGCGGTACATGTACTTCGGGAAGACTGTCAGCAGCTGTCCCGGTGCTCGCGGCAGGTTCCCGTTTGACCAGGTCCATTCCGCAGACCGGGCAACTGCCGGGGGCTTGCTCGACGACCTCGGCATGCATGGGGCAGACATAGTCAGGATCGAGATGTTTGCGGGCATGCTGCAGCGCGCTTTCGTCCGTCGGTGATGGGCCGGCAGTGTCCCGATCGGCTAACAGGAAACGTTCAATGCCGATGCCAATGATGGCGCTGAATACAATCAACGCAAGAGTTACAGAAATTTTTGTTATTTGCATAGACCTTGATGATACCGCATCGAACGTGCATGGCAATCAATCGAGCCTGGAGATAACGCACCTGGCAGGCGCGGTCCCCGGCCGTGATGTGCTACTCGTCCGGCAGGTGATATTCGATGGTCAACACGGGTTGCTGGTCAGTTGCAGATGTCTCGCGGCTGGCAAAACGTTTGACCGAACCCCTGCTATCCTCGTCGCCCATCAGCAACCAGCCGAAATTCTGCTGCGGCGCTTGCAGCCACAAACGCACATCATCCGCCAGCTTGCCCGTATTTTCCCAGACATTGAAATCCTTGTCCCTGATCACTGCTGTGGCACTGGCATCGGGAACAAAGTGCCCGCCGGGATGGGGCCAGTGGCGATGCTCGTGGAACGTATGCAGCCAGGTGGCGTCATCCGGTTCAGCCGGTGCTCCGCGGCCGCCGTCCCTGGAAGACTTGCCCTCACCCCAGTCGCTGAGCACCCGGTGCAGGCTAATGGCTCCCGGTTCCGGGTTGCTCGAGTTCTGGTACAGGCGCAGCGAGACACGATCGATGATGGCATTTCCGGGCAGCGTCGCCCCCACATCGAAGCGGAGGAGGCCGCGGCGGATACCGAGTACAGGCTGATTGGTACGACCCACAAAAAAGCCGGGACCGGACCCGTTTGCAACGTTACCCCCGGCATCCTCAATGAGCGTCGTATCCCGGTCGGCTGGGATAGTCACCTCGTTGGCGAACGCCGAGGCGGCCATCAGGCAGCTTAATAACAGCGCAGGCAGTATCTTGAACATCATTGATTACCCCGGCAGTCAGTAGCCTGTTGAATCACCGGGTGGCGTTGGCTACAGCTTTACGCAGGGGATCCGCCTCCCGCGCTCTGGGGAATATGCTTAATCAGAATATCCTCCGGAGACACTTCCTTGCCATAATATTCCAGGTTCCATTTGTCACGCACGGCTATGACGGCACCTTCCAGTGTTAAGCCGCCAAATATCCCTTTGCTGCGCGAGAATTGCAGGATATCAGCGGTTGCCGCCTGGGCTCCGATACCAACGGGTCCGGCGGCCACGCTGGCATCTGCGCCGAGCTGAAACTTGTTACTGAGCATGGCGTTCATTCCCTTCTCCGTCATGACCAGCATCACTACTTCGGCTTTTTCAGCGCCGGCCTGCAGACCGAAGCTCCCTGAACCCATGGTGTAGAAAGCGGGGTAACTCCACTTGGGGGTGTCCGGAACCCGGGACAACAGCACACCGCTTCCCCCGGAACCACCGAAGACAAAGCCTGCCTTCAGCAGCGACGGCACGATAAGAATCCCCCTGGCATCCTTGATATGGTCACGAAACCAGCCCATGTCCGGATCCGCGGTGAAGTTGTTCAGTGTCGTGACTGCCCCGTCCACGATTTCCTGTGGCTTGTCTTCAGCGTGACCGATAACCGGCGTTGCGGCAAAGGCCAGCGCAGCGATAATGAAACCCGGCCACTTCATCAACAGTTTTATACTTTTCATCTGATCTCCTCCATAACTTAAAAAAAATTTCTGTACCCCTGTCGTTGTTGTGTTCCCTGCATGTTGATTTTAGATCATACAGTGAGTTGGTGCCGGTCAGCAGAGTTCCAGGGCACTTGCCTTGATGATTAGAAACACCGGTGTTTCCGGCTTCAGATCCAGCTCCCGCAGCGAGGCCGCTGTCACTTCCACGGCCAGTTCCACCAAAGTCCCTTCCACCGCGCAAAAGGCAAGGTACTTCTTGCCTGCCGCTGCCACCCGTCGCACTATCCCGGGCACAATATTGCGTGCGGAAAGGCCGTTTGGCCGGGTGATGGACAGGATGATGTCCTGGCTGCGCACGGCAACCATCTGCGAGCTTGCATCAACCTCGCTTACGCGTGGCATTGTGAGCAGCGGCCCATCGCCCTCGATCCCGATACGGACCAGGGTTGCATCATCCTCATGGCTGTCAAAGCGGCAGGGCAGTACATTTTCGACAAGTTGCGCCAATTCAGCCGCGTCACGGGATGCCTGCATCAGCGTGATCCGGGGCTCCCCCCGGGCAATGACCTTGCCATCCCGCAGGACCACCAGGTCATCACACAGGGCCTGGACTTCGACCGGGTCGTGCGAGACCAGCAGCATCGGGATATCGAAGGATTGACGGATCCTGCGCAGGAAGGGCAGCAGCCTGCGGCGCATGCCGAGGTCGAGTGCGGCGAGTGGTTCATCCATAATCAGCAGTCGCGGACCGGAACACAGGGCCCGGCCCAGGGCCACCCGTTGGCGTTCCCCTCCCGAGAGGGTGTCGACGCGCCGCTCCAGCAGGGGGGGGAGTTCCAGCAAGTCGATCACCTCCTGCTGCAGGGTTGCGACATCCTGGTCATGGCGCCGGGCACGGCGCTGGCCGATAACCAGATTCGCACGAACATTCCGGTGTGGAAACAGCAGGCCATCCTGGGGCACATACCCGATCTTGCGGTGCTCGGGCGGTACGAAGGTTTTCCGGGAAGAGTCCTGCCACACCTCGTCACCCAGGCTGAGCATGCCGCGCACACCACGGCGAAGTCCTGCGATGGTCTCCAGCAGGCTGGTCTTTCCGGAACCGGATATCCCGAAGATACCCGTCACGTGCCGGTGGAGCCTGAGATCCACTGACAGGGTGAATCGATCCAGGGGCAGGTCCAGCTTTGCCTTGATTTCGTGGCTGTTGCTCATTGGGACTTGCGGGTGCGGGTACCCCGTGTAGAGAGCAACTCGGTCAACAGAATCGCACAAAAACCGGTCGCCAGGGCTACGAGAACAAGAAAATTCGCCTCGTGATCATTCCCGACCTGCTGGGCACTGAAGATGGCGGAGGCCAGGGTCTGGGTCCGGCCGGGGATGTTGCCGGCAATCGTGACAGTGACACCAAACTCACCCATGGCACGGGTGAAACCCAGGATCATCGCCGCCAGCAGTCCGCGTGCCGCCAGCGGAAAGGTGAAACGCAGAAAGGTTTCCACGGGGCCATAACCCAGGGTGCGCGCCATGGCTTCGTAGCGGGCATTCACGCCTTCGAAGGCGATCCGGGCAGTACGGATAATCAGTGGCGCCGACATCACTGCGCAGGCCACGATGACCGCTTTACCGGTCAGCAGAATGTCCAGGTCGATACCCAGGGTTTCCCTGCCAAGCATCCCTTCCGTGGCTAACGCCCGCAATAACAGATAACCCACCGCTGTGGGCGGCAGCACCAGGGGCAGGCTTGTCAGTGCGCTGACGAACATCTTGCCGGGAAAGGAGAATCGTGCCAGTGCATAGGCAATGAGCATGCCGGGGACAAAGACGATTGCCGTGCCCAGCGAGGCATATTTCAGCGTCAACAGTAACGCTGTCAGCGAGGCTTCATTCATGCCTTACATTTCCTGCGGACTGATAAAGCCATGACGGCGGTATATTTCGGTGGCCTGCTCGCCGGACAGGAAGTCGAGAAACAGCCTTGCAGTTTCATGATCTGATTCGTTGTTCACGATGGCCGCGTGATAGGTAATGACTGGCGCATCCTCGCCGGTCACCTCGTGTATGACGCGCACCTTGTCCGACATGGCCGCGTCGGTGGCATAGACGATTCCCGGGATATCACGCCCGGCTTCCACCAGCCCCAGGGCCGCGCGCACGTTGGGTGCCGGTGCAATGCGGCCGGTAACGGCGTCCCAGGCGCTGGCACCGTTGCAGGAGACTGTTTCCAGCCACTCCCGGGCATAGATGCCGGCGGGTACAGCCTCCGGATTACCGATGGAAAGATGCTCGAAACCGGGTTCGCAGAACAGTTCCCGGGGAGCACCCTCCAGGGTGCTGGCGTGATTGACGATTACCACGAGCCGGTTACCCAGCACTGCCTGACGCGATCCGGGAACAATTCGCCTGGCCTGTCCCAGACGCCGCATCCATGCCTTGTTGGCGCTGATAAAACAGTCGGCCTTCGGAGCAGCGATAAGTTGCTGGGCAAGCACATTACTGCCTGCGAAGTTGTAGTTAACGTGGATGCCGTGTTCCTGCTCAAAGCGGGTGCCCACTTCGCTCATGACCTCGTTCAGGCTTGCCGCGGCAAACACCATGAGTTGCGGTGTCGAGTCCGTATCCGTCGTACAGCCGCCCAGACTGCCCGGCATCAGTAACAGTGCACACAAGGTTTTCAGGATTTTCAGGTACATGATTACTCCCTGGGTGAACGTTGCAGGATCAGGTATGCAAGCAGGAAAGCGCAAACTGCAAAGACCAGCAAAAAACCATCATAGCGGAGCTGCGGTGCCGTCCATCCGGGCAACAGTGCCGCCCGCAGGGTATCCGCGACATGGGTCAGGGGATTCAGTCGGGCGATATGTTCCAGCCACGGGGGCATCTGCCGTACCGGTACCAGGACGCTGCTGGTGAACAGCAGCGGCATATTGATGAAGTGGACAAAGCTGGCCATGGCATCGTTGCGCCGGGTGAGCAGGGCGATGGTGCAGGAGATGGCGCAGAAGCTTCCCGCGAACAGGATGAGTAACGCCAGTGCGCGAAACAACAGGGCCGGGTCAAGCTGCCAGTTTGCACCGATCAGGGTGCCCAGGGCGAATACGAGCAGGGCCTGAAGCAGCAGGCGCACCGTGTCCGCCGCCAGTTTTCCGGACAGCAGCGCCCCGCGACCTGCCGGGGTCTGCAGGATACGGCCAAGTAACTGCTGCTGGATGTCACGAATATAGGACACGCCGGACTGGGAGGCGCCGAACAGGATGGTCATGCAGCACACACCCGGGAGGAGAAAATCGATATAGGCGAGGTCGGGGCCGGGTTCCACGATGCGATAGCGGTAAAACAGGAAGCCGAAGAACAGCATCCACATCATGGGCTGCAGCAGTGAAAAGCTGAGCGTCACCGGATGACGCAGGGTCCCGCGCCAGGCTCTCAGGCAAACGGCTGCGGCGATCCGAACCTGCACCATCAGTTTCTCCTGCCCCGCTGCCTGCCGGGAGCTTTCCCGCCAGGCCTGTCAGGCAAGTCTTTCGTGAGTGCCCAGCAGGCGCTGGCCAGGTCCGGCGCATGTCGGGTCGCGGAAGAGACCGCCATGCCGGCCCGGGCCAGATGTTCCAGAATGCGTGTTTCTTCCACCGGGTCTCCCGAGAACGCGATGACGGCATTACCTTCCCGGGCTACGCTCTCTCCGGTAATGCCGAGTTCCTGCAGTGACTTCTGCAACTCGCGTGCATCAACACGGGACTCCGTAAACCGTAACGCCAGCAGCGGCGTACCATGCTCGCGTGTCAATTCCTGTGGCCCGGCATCTGCCAGGATGCGCCCCTGGTGCATAATCAGAACCCGGTCCGCAATGCGTTCCACGGTGCCGAGGTCATGGGTCGACAGGAGTACGGCAATGCCGGCGCGGGTTTTCTCCCGCAGCAGATTCCAGAGGAATTCGCGGCCCTCCACATCCAGGTTGTTGGTGGGTTCATCCAGCAGCATCAACCTGGGCGCATGCAGCATGGTCGCGGCCAGGTGGAGACGCTGCCGCATGCCGCCGGAACAGGCATTCACGCGGCGTGCGAGGATCGCCTCCAGGCCGAAACGCCGGGCGGCGTCAGCAACGATTGACGTCAGTCGAGCGGCAGGCAGTTCATACAGGATGGCGAAGAATCGCAGGGTTTCCCCCACGGTCATTTCTGGGTCGAGGGCCGGTGTTTGCGACACGCTGGCCAGATCCCGGCGCATGGCATGTTCTGCCCGTACAGGGTCATGACCGAGGACGGAGACGCGCCCGGCATCCGGGCGAATGTGACCCGCAATCAGTTTCAGTAACGTGGTCTTGCCGGCGCCATTACCGCCAACCAGTGCGGCAAGTTGTCCGTAAGGCAATTCCAGATCGACTGCATCCAGCGCCGTTACGCCACCCGGGTACCGCTTGCCTGCCTGCAGGATTTGCAGGGCAGGGGATTCAGGTGTCGCTGTAGATAATACTGCCAACGTGTTCACCCCGCACCGCCGCCGCAATGGTCTCCGGCTTGTGACCATTGACCACCTGGAACTGTTTGACCAGCCGTGTATTGCGGAGCAGGTCGAGCAAGATGCGGTCAAAGGGCAGGGTTTTTATATTTCGCTGCTGTAGCTCCTGCGCACCGATTTTGGGGATGAATTTCGCATCGGGATTTTTCATCGGGTCTGAATCATAGAGACCGTCCACATCCTTTACCAGCGTAACCGTCTTGCAGCCGAAACATTCGCCAAGAAGAAATGACCCGGCATCACTCCGGTTCGGAGGGATGCGCCCGATTGCGGGCAGATGCTCCCACAGGTTATACGGTGGCACACCATTGAAGATCACGCCAGGCGCGGAGCGGATGAACAGCGGCAGCAGATGCCCGAAGATTTCCGGCGGGATTGCGACCACACCGACCGGTGACAGCAGGGTGCCAAGAATATGGGCATTGCCAAGCGCATCGGCGGCGGAAAGCTGCGCCAGCACACCGGTGGGCAGACCCAGGTCGATGCCGATGGAGAACACGTGACGGCTGCGCGCACCGCCACCCGTGCTGAGAATCAGCTTTTCGGTTTCCAGAATCTTGTTAAGGACGTCCACTACCGGGTAACAGACATCCTTGCCTGCTTCCAGGATGCTGCGTGCACCGATTTTCACGATATGCGCGTTCGGCAGCATGCGCACCACCGGTACCGAACCCTCGGTGGAGGCCATAACCTCCTTGTCCACCATGCTTTCCCGCATCAGCATTGAATCGAGATGGTGACGTTTGTCTACTTTTGAAGTCATTATTCTATGCCTTTCGCTGTTAGCGTCGCTTAATCCACAGTGATGATGGTGCCGACGGGCTCACCGTTCAGGGCCCGGGTCAGGTTGCCGGGCACGAGTCCGTTGATGACCTGGATACTGCGGCGGTGCGTTGCGTTTTCCATGTGATCCAGTACCGCATGCTCCACGACCACATCCGGCAGGTCCATGGCCTTGAGTTCAGCGACCGTGATCTGCGGAATGAATTTGGCGTTGCGGTCCTTTTTCGGGTCAGCGGTATAGAGGCCATCTTCATCCTTGACGTAGATCATCGAACGCGCGCCAAAGACCTCGCTCACCAGGTAGGACCCGGTATCCGTCCGGTGTGGCGGTATACGCCCGATCGCCGGGTTTGGCTGCCAGAATATGTAGGGAGGCATACCGAAGAAAATCACGGCATTGCGCTCCTCGAGATAGAACGGCAGCTGGGGGAACTGGACCGGTTCGATGAACGGGATGCCGTGCTTCGCCAGCAGGTAATGCAGCATGCGCGCATTCTGCATGCTCACGAAAGTGCCCAGTACACTGAGCACACCGGTGGGCATGCCCAGTTCCACTCCGACACTGTAGGAGTGGCGCGCCCGGGTCCCGGCACCGGTACCAATGATCATCTTGTGTTCGGGAAGGTTCTTTACCACCTCATCAATCAGTGGAAATACCGCGGCCCGGCCGCGGTCGATAAAACTCTGGCCGCCGATCTTGACCACGTTCGCCTCGGGCAGGAGGGCCACCTGTTCATACCGCGCCGTTTCCTCGAGCAGTGCATCGTCGGTCAGGCTGCCTTCCATCAGGGCTATGCCCAATTCACTCAATAATTCATCTTGCATACATGCCCCTTTTATTCTTTGCGTGCTGATGTTTTGAACGATATTCCCTGGAGTATGTACGACTCCTGTATCTCGCAGGGTTCATCCAAATCATTATACCTGTTTATTGCCCAGTCCCGCACCCGGGATAATATAAGATTCTTGGTTTCCACTGGCAGTGACAGTCCTGCAAGTCCCGGCTTGTTTTCCCATGCGGACAGCATCTGGGCAGGGCTGCGGCGGCGGCGCCATTGTGCTGCCGTTCGGGGCGGATGTGTTTGTCCGTTCCAGCCATGCAGCACTGTCTCAAGCTGTTCCCACGCACGCTGCCCGTCACGGGCCTGGTGGCCCGCTTCCCGTAGATGACGGCGCATTTCCCGACGCAGCATTGCCGGGGGTGACTCCGGGCCCCGCTCGATGCGTCCGACAAGGAAGGTTGCGCCCGCGGGGTCCGCGGTGCGGTGCAGTTCGGAACAGACATTGTCCAGGTCGAAGAGATGCAGGGCGCGGGAAGTGAAGAAGCACTGTACCGTGCCCGACTGTATGGGCCACGCTGTACTGGCATCGCCAACCAGCCGGTTCATGCCCGGCGTAAACTCTCCCGATGCCGTGATCTGGTTTAACATGGCGCCGGAACGGTCCATGCCGACATAGGTTCCGGCCCTTTTCGCGAGGGCGGCTCCGAGCGTCCCGGTGCCTGCCCCGAGTTCCATCAGGACGGCATCGCCGAAATCGGGCAGCATGTCGCTAATAGCCGCCACGATAGGGTCAATGGCCTCGTCGGGAAAACCGGTGCGCTTATTATAGCCATTTGCCTGTGTGTCAAAGTCCATGAGTAGCGTGCGTTATTTCGCAACAAAGCAGCTAGGTGATGCCACGAAAAATAAAGTAAGCCGCGCCAATGAGACAAAACGCTGCCCAGATATAGTCCATCTTGATTGGATGGCCCATCACGAAAATGGAGAATGGCACAAAAATAAGCAGTGACATGCCGACCTGAAGAACCTGCAGCTGGGAAAGCGTCATTGTGGCGCTGCCAATCCGGTTGGCCGGAATGTGGACGGTATACTCGAAGAACGCGATACCCCAGCTGACGAGCGAGGCGATATACCAGGGTTTATGGTTAAGTGTTTTGAGATGCAGATACCACGCGGTCAACATAAAGAGATTGGAGACCACGAGCAGAAGCACGGTGCGGGTAAAGACAGACATGGTCAGCGAATTGTTACAAAGCCGGAACAGTTAATCCACAAATTAATAATTGAGTGGGCGTGGACGCCACGATCTTGACCACAGGCATCATGGGGATTCCTGCGAAAGATTAAAAAAAGGGGGGCAAATTGCGCCCCCCACGTGTTTCATAATGCAGTAACAGGATGACTACATCATTACCTCGCGACGCAGGCATTCTTCTTCCACTGACAGGTCGGCTGGTTTCTGCATTGGGTCTTGTTCAGGCCATTACAAACCACCGGTGCTTGCGTGGTAGTCGTTGTCGACGTAGTCGACGTTGACGTCGTTGTGGCCGGTGCCGTTGTTGTCGTTGTCGACGTTGACGTCGTTGTTGCCGGTACCGTTGTTGTCGTTGTCGACGATGTCGTCGTTGTGGCCGGTGCCGTTGATGTCGTCGTTGACGTTGTCGACGTCGTTGACGTTGTCGTCGTTGTCGCTACCGCACAGTCGGGATCGGCGCCATCGACAAGCCCGTCACAGTCGTTGTCCTGACCGTCATCACAGGTGACTTCAGTACCCGGCTCTGTTGGTATGCAGGCATTCGGGTCGCAGTCCACCCCACAACTTGAGATGGTCTCCTCGCCCTCGCACAGTGCGTCGCCGCAACAGGCCGATACCCGCGTAGTCAGTCTGCAGTACAGATTGGCACTGGAATCGATGCAGCGGGTGTCATTCACATCCACACCGCAGCCGATGTTGTTGGTGCCGCCCGGTGCACCGCAGCAGAAAGCGTTCTTGCCTTTATCCTTGCCGGCACAGTCCGCAGCACAGGTGACGCAGTTCTCGCCATCGCCCGCCTCGCACAGGCCGTTACCGCAGGAAGCACCACTGACCTGGGCACAGTCGCCCGGACAGCTCTGGCAGTCCTCGCCGAAGTCACAGTTACCGTTGTTGTTGCAGTTGGCCGGATCATAGGAGGCCTGGAACTGCCGCATCATTTCGTGGTCCTCGTGGTCGAGGAGGTGACAGTGATTCGGGAAGCGCCCTGCATAGTCCTCGAAGTCCATGATGACCCTGGCCCTGGTATTGGCCGGGATGTGCACGATGTCCTTCCAGGTGTTTTCTTCCCAGGGTTGCAGCGGGATTGGCTGGCTGGTATTCAGATCGGTCTTGCTGACGATCTGGAAACGCACCAGGTGTATGTGCATCGGGTGATAGGAATTCGTCGGGTTTTCGAACTCCCAGACCTCGCGTTGGCCGAGGATCGGGAACTCGGTGACGTCATCCCAGTGCTTGCCGGTCACAGTGCCACCGGGTCCGTCCAGGGACTCGATCAACCATTCATTGACCGTGCGCCCCGGTTCGTTCGCGCAGGGGACGGTCTCCTTTACCAGCCGGAAGTAGCGGGTGACATCGGCCGAACTCTCGGGCATAGGTGTCACCGGCCGCAGGGTTGAATCGATCTGCCCCGTGTAGCCCGGATTACCCGATACGATGAACTTCATGATGCTGGGAAGCCGCGGCAGAGTGAGATCGTCGTTGCGCAGGATGATCTCGGTACCGGCCGGGTAGCCGGCGAAGTCGATCACCACGTCCATACGCTCGGCCGGACCTATGACAGTACCGGTCGAATTGCCGAGATCGATCGGCTCGCTGACCAGGCCGAGGTCGGTACCGACCAGGGTAAAGCTCGGGTCGTTACCGGGGCTGGTGATGTTCTCCAGCCTGTAGATATACTCGCGCGATTGCGAACCGTTCAGGATGCGGAAACGGTACTTGCCCTGGTCCACGTTGAGGTAGGGCATGACCTTGCCGTTGACCAGCGCAAGCTCGCCCTTGAAGGCATCTTCCAGCGTGGCATTGTAGAACAGCGAGCCGTCCGCGTTGAAGGTGCGGTCCTGGATCGCCATGCCGATTTCATACTGGCCGCTTGGCAGGCCGAAGGCATTGTCCGGGCCCAGCGTATCTTCATTGTCGGCAATGAGGTAGAACCCGGCCATGCCCGCATACACGTTCAGGCGGGTTATGCCCAGGGCGTGGTCGTGATACCAGACCGTGCCCGCTTCCTGGTTGTTGGGATAGACATAGGTGTCGGTCTGGCCCGGCAGGATATGGTACTCGGGCTGGCCGTCGACGCGGGCCGGCACGTGGCCGCCGTGCAGGTGAGTGACGACGCGCTTGCTGTCACCCCAGTCGTTGGGTCCGTGCGAGCAGTTGTCGATCTCCAGGATGTTGGAGCCGCGGTTACCACCACCGCCCGCGGGCAGGTTGTTCTGGTAAATAACCTCGATCGGCTGGTCCTTGACGGCGACGATGGTCGATGCCGGCCAGGCACCGTTGTAGGTCCACAGGGTGGTGTTTGGCATATCCGGGTGGACGTTCTGGGTGGCTTCCTCTATCGAGACAATGTACTGCGGGTAGCCATCGGCGCTGGTGCCGGTCGGCTGCAGGACGGGCGGGATCGGCAAGGGCTCGACGAACGGTGCCAGACCGCAGTCTGCCTGGTTGCAGTTGCCGCCGACGAAGGTACCACCATTATTTGCACACACCAGCGCGTCTTCGTCAGTACAGCTGTTGTCAGCGTTACAGCAGGCGCCGGTCGGTTGCGGACACTGATTGGGATCACAGGAATCAACACCTGGCAGGGCGGTGCCACTGCAGGTACCCTGGATGGCCAGTGAACAGCTGCCATTGGCCTGGCAGCAGGCCTCGACATTACCGGTCGGGGTGAAATCGACCAGCAGGGATGGCGGAGTGCCGCCCTCGCGGCTGTCGAAACGGCGGGTCGAGGTCGAGATAGTCTCGTCACCAAGCAGGATCCAGCCGTTGTTGCTGGCGGGAGTATCCAGCCAGCCCTGCACGTCGCTGGCCATGCCGGTTGAACTCCAGGTTGGCGAGGTGGTGCTGACCAGTGTGCTGCCGCTGGCCGCGCCGAAGTTGGGCATGGTGTTCCAGGTCGTGCCGCCACCGGCTGTCGGTTCGCCCTGACCGCCGCCGCGTACGCCACAGCCAGCCGTCCCCTCGACCCAGGCACTGGTGACGCGGTGCAGGGTAAAGGTGGAGTTGACGTGGTTGCCGCCGCGGGTCACGGGCATGCTCAGCGTGACGCTGTTGATAATCGAACCGGCCGGGATGCTGGACAGGTTAAATTGCAGCAGGGCGCGACGGGCAGTGCCGACGCCATTATCGGTATTGCCGGCGAAGATCGAGTCGCAGATGCCCGAACTGTTGTCAGGTAATTCCTGGGCCAGGGTTGTATCGGCGACGGGTGCGAGCGTGGTTGTCGCCGCTGATACGGCCAGCCCGGTTGACATCAGGACGGCACCAGCGAGACAGGAAAAAGCTCGTGCAAGCAGTTCACGTTTCATTTTGTTTCCCCCTCCGTGCAAACCCGCCGGCGTGGCAGGGCGGTTACGGAATTGTTGGTTCTTCCATTTTTGGTAACAAAACCGTGTATATCCTTGCCAGGCACGACACTTGATGTGTCTTGTGTGACCGGCCGGCATGTTACCAGCGGCAGTTCTGCCAAGGTACAATGCAAGTCGCATACCAAATATGGGGTACAAGCAGGGCTGGGCCATAACTGGCAGATTTTTGGAAACATTCTAATTTCAGGAGGTGGATTCTAATACTGGCGCTGCAGAATCAATTGCCGCAGTCTGTCATATACCCTGACAATTTTGACGGGGTCTTAAAGACAAATGTGTCAGGTCCTGACAGGTTCCCTGCGTATCCGCCAGTCCAGGCTGCGTCACTCCGGCGTGACTATGGATTTGTAACCGGCTATGGCAGACTCAAGCCGGTAAGTCGTGGTTTGCACACAGATATGCTGCCGGCAGACCGGCGCCGTTATTTAAAAGGGTAACCACAATGACAGCTTCGAAAAGATGGATGATGGTTATAACCGCGGGTGTGCTGCTGGCGGGTTCCGGCGTCGTCTTTGCGGAAACCTTTGACCGTGGCCAGGCCCTGTATGAAAACCACTGCATGTCCTGCCATGAAGACGGGGTGCATACGCGTGATGCGCGCCGTGCGACTTCAATTGCCGAGTTGCGGAAGTGGGTTGCTACCTGGAGCTTTCACGCGTCGCTGGACTGGTCCAGCGAGGAAATCGACGACGTGGCGGATTTCATGGACCGGCGCTACTACCACTTCACTCCGCAGCCGTAGCGAAGCTCCGGCACGGGAAGCGTCGGTAGGGAGGACGCTGCCGTGGCGGCGCCGGAGACCCGGGATCAGCCCTTGTCGATAAACGGCAGCGGCACTTCCAGGATGATGGCCACGACCGCAACCGCGATGATGGCCACGCAAATTACAGTCACGACGACCAGGTGGCGTTCATAGTTCAGCATGTCGATTCCTTGTGTCTAAACCCCGGCGTTGCAATAAACCACCTGTAGGAGCGGTCACCTGACCGCGATGCCGACCTCAAATTATTGCGCACTATCGGCTGAACTTAAGCATGACAGACGCGCAAAGGACGCTATCTAGGGTAAGTTATCCCCGGGTACGTTGACAATATTTTGTTCTTCGCTGTCACCCGGCTTCAGGTTTGCAGGCCTTGCCTGTCGCTCCCGGGGACATCAATGCGTTCGTACTCCGATATCACCTGCGCGCCCAGCAGCAGGATGACGGCGGCTGCCTCCAGGCTGAGCAGGATGATGATGGCGGTGGCGAAAGTGCCGTAGACCACGTTGATGATGGACAGCGTGGAAAAATACCAGACCATGAAATGCCGGGTCAGCTCCCAGAGAATGGTGGCGGTGATGCCGCCGATCAGGGCGTGGTGAATTGCCAGGCGGCCGATCGGCATGACGAGATACAGCGAGGACAGCAGCAGGATTTCACCGATAACACCGAACGCATACAGCACCCCGGCATCGTAATCGTGCAGCGACAGGGTCTGTCCCATGAACGTGAAGGCCTGCTCGTCCAGGGTGTGCAGCACCCCGCTCGCGGTGCTCACCAGGAACAGGCCGAGGGCGAGGAACAGGATGTAGCAGTAGGGGATGATCGCGGAGATCAGGAAGTGGCGGCGGTGAATGGCCACGCGGTGCAGGAAGATCACCGACATGGCGTTTTCCAGGGTAGTGAAGGCGAACGAGCTGAAAATCACCAGCATCACCAGGCCGAGGCCGCCGACCAGCTTCCAGTTGCGCAGGAACGCGGCGATCTGTTCGGTGAGATCCGGTGCCTGCACGGGTGCGACCAGGCCAAGGTATTCGCGCGTGGTGTCCAGCAGCGGCTGCAGGTCGGTCAGCTGCGACAGCACAATGAGGATCAGTGCCAGCACCGGGACGAGGGAGAGGAGGGTGTAGTAGGCCACTGCGCCGGCCAGCAGGAAACCCTGGTTGGCGCGAAACCCTGCGATCACGCCAAGCAGGAACGACCAGGGATTCCCGAGAACATGCTGCAAGCGACTGCTGCTGCCGAGTGCCGGGCGGGGATCGCTGGCGGGCAGGGGAGGCATGCCTAGAATTCCGGTTCCGTCAGCGGGTAGCCGGCCGCCAGCCAGTCGGTCAGCCGCATGTCCACGGCAACTGCCCGCGACAGGCCAAGCTGTTGCAGCGAGCGGGCGGCGAGTACCGAGCGACTGCCCCAGCCGCAGTAAAGATACAACTCGGCTTCCAGGTTGGAATGCCCCGGGGGGCCGATAAAGGGCCAGATGTGAAATTCAATCACCCCCCGGGGAATGTTGATGGCCCCGGGAATATGCCCGGTTGCGTACTCGCCGGGCTCACGCACATCGATGATCAGTGCCTGTCCGGGAGCCGCGCCGATCTTGCTGAACGCCGCCATGTCGATGCGCGTTACCTGTTGCCTGGCGTTGGCGACGAGTTCGGTAACAGCGGCAGGCTGTGGTTCGGTCGCGAGTGCCGGTGCCGGGACAGTGCAGGTCAGGAACAACGCGAGCATGGTGCGAAGCTGAATACGCATGCAAAGCCTCCATAATGGCGTGCCAGACGGATAGCATCTTAAGGAGCCTCTTAACAAGTCAGGATTCGTCATTCCGGCGCATGCCGGAATCCAGGGAAATCAACAAGCTGGACCCCGGCCTTCGCCGGGGAGACGACTTGTTCAGGGTTTCCTTGATGCCGTCCGTCGCTGCACTACAGTACACGCCACAACAGGTACTGCCAAGGTGCGCTGGATGCTGCTACCTTTGTCTTGCCGGGTCCGCGAGGCGGATCAGCACGGGCAGGGAATGAGACAGGCATGAAATCGGGATTGCAGGCTCGGCAAGGCAAATGACCGTGGCTGGCGCTGCTTGCCGCGGCCTGCCTGGTGCTGGCTATTCCCGCGGGTCGCTTCGCCGCCAGGTGGTTCGCGCCGACCGAAGGCCTGCCTGGTTACGGCGGTCTGGTGCGGTCGTCCCCGGGTGTGGTTGCGTACACGGCCTGCAGGTAGCTGACGATGGCATGGGATTCGTACATCCAGGTGACGTTGCCCTGCTCGTCCGTGATGCGCAGGCAGGGGACCTGCAACTGGCCGCCACCCTGTAGTAACTGCGCACGGCTGGCCGCGTCCCGCATGGCATCGCGCGTCTCGATGTTGAGCGACAGTCGCTTGATGGCGCGGCGAACTGTTACGCAAAACGGGCACATCAGGAACTGGTAGAGAACCAGGCCGCGGGTGCTGTCATCCACCTGTTGCTGCACTTCTATCGGACGCTTTACACCGGTGGGTGTATTGAGCTTTTCCCAGAGCAGGATCAGTGGGCCAATAGTGTAATGGACGGCCTTGAAAAAGTACTTGAAGATGATCTTCACGTTTCCCCCCGGTTGTTATGAAGAGCAGCTTGCCTGGATGTCCCTTGCCCGGTCCGGCGGCGGCTCGGCGTAGCGTTCCATACCCGGCTTTTCGGTAAAGGGATCCTGCAGCAGTTTAAACAAGCGATCGATTTCTGTGTAGTCCTGTGCCTGCGTCGCCCGGTCAATGAAATGATCTGCCAGCACCGGCATTCCGGCATCGCTGTCACGTTTCACCTCGCACAGTTCGCGGAAGGTGTCGGTTGTAACCGTGAGTAAAAGTCCTGCGGCAGTTTCGCAAAGGAGTTGCCCAGCGGCAGGGTGTGCAGGGAGTGCTTCATGGAGGATCGGCCTGAATTCGATGAAAGCGGTCGCAAACTCCGCTACTATTGGTGCCAGTGTACCTGACTGATTCAAATGGAATTCCCTATGAAATGGCTGGATAAAATACCCTATGCCGTGATCGTGCCGCTGGCCGTTGTCCTCGCCCTGGCGCCGTTTTCACCGGAACCCCACCTGTGGGAGAAGCTGAAGATGCTGTTTGCCGGAACCCTGGTCAGGCCCATCGATATCTTCGACCTGTTCCTGCACGGCACACCGCTGCTGATCCTGGTGCTCAAGCTGGTCTACCCGGGAGGCAAAGCGCGGTGATGCGCTGGTACCGGCAAATCTGTGCGGCGGGGCTGATATTGCTGTGCCAGCAGGCACTGGCGGATAGCTCCATCGAGAAGCATGTCAATCCCGATACCGGCCTGTTGTCGTGGAAATCGCAGGGCGATGCGCTGGAACTGGAGTTCATCCAGGTGCTGCCCGATTACGTGCGCGCCGTGTACAGTTCGCGGGGACTGCCGAAGGAAATCGTCGACAAGGTCAGCGGCTACTGCGTGTTTGGCACCATCCTGCACAACCGCAGCACGGGGCCGGTTGCCTACCGCGTCGCGGACTGGCGCTACATCACCCCGGACGGGGAGCGCCACAGTATCCGGACCAAGTCGGAATGGGTGCAGGAATGGCGCGACATGGGTGTGGCTTTCCGCTGGTCCATGCTGCCCGACGATCAGACGTTCGAGGTCGGTGACTGGGGGCAGGGGTTTACTACCATCGGCCTGACGCCGGGTAGCCGCTTCGACCTGGAATATTCCTGGCGGGTGAATGACTCGTTATCTACCAGAACCATCAAGGGGGTGGAATGTGCGCCTGATGAAGCACCGCTTCACTAGCCTGCCGGCGGCACTGCTGTTGCTGGTCCTGTCCGCGGCGGCGGTTGCAGAGGAGGAACTCAGCCACAGCTTTGCGAGCATTGATCCGCCGCGCAGCGTACCGGATTTTTCACTTGCCGATATGGACGGCGAACTACATACCCTGCAGGACTATCGCGGCAAGGTGGTGCTGGTGAATTTCTGGGCGACCTGGTGTCCGCCCTGTCGGCGCGAGATGCCGGCGCTGGAGCAGTTGTACACCAGGCTCGCTGACCAGCCGTTTACCGTGCTGGCCATCAACCAGTGGGAGGATGCCGATCACGTGTTCGCCTACATGGGCGACCTGAATGTCATCCCGTCGTTTCCCATCCTGTTCGATCCGGAGAGCAAGGTCTCGGCGGACTTCGGCGTCAAGGGCCTGCCGACATCCTTCCTGCTGGACAAGCAGGGCCGGGTGGTATTTCGCGCCGTGGGCGGGCGCGCCTTTGATCACCCGGACGTGGAGCAGACCATTCGCAGCCTGCTGGCTGCCGAGTGAATCAGCCATGCTGCCTGCTTTCCGGGACAGGTTTGCAGTCATCTGATTTGCAGTGAATTTTATCTTCGATCTGGTGGATATTACGAGGTGACGGGTATTCGTCGCACGGCAACTGCCCGAATGTGAGACAATAACCGGCTTTTACGGCCCGATCAGCAGGGCCGCTTCGGATACTGTCGGGACCACACCATGATTACTACCGCCAATCTCACCATGCAGTTCGGGGCGAAGCCCCTGTTTGAAAATATCTCCGTGCGCTTCGGCGAGGGGAACCGCTACGGCCTGATCGGCGCCAACGGCTGCGGCAAATCGACCTTGATGCGCATCCTCGGCGGCGATCTGGAGCCGACTTCCGGTAATGTCTCGGTCGATGCCAACGAGCGTCTTGGCAAGTTGCGCCAGGACCAGTTCGCCTTCGAGGAATTCAGCGTGCTGGATACCGTCATCATGGGGCATGAACAGCTGTGGACCATCAAGCAGGAGCGCGACCGCATCTATTCGCTGCCGGAGATGAGCGAGGCAGAAGGCATGCAGGTGGCGGAGCTGGAAATCCAGTTCGCCGAGCTGGACGGCTACAGCGCCGAGTCCCGTGCAGGTGAGTTGTTGCTGGGTCTGGATATTCCGCTGGAACAGCATACCGGGCCGATGTCGGCTGTCGCGCCGGGCTGGAAGCTGCGCGTGCTGCTGGCGCAGGCGCTGTTCGCAGATCCCGATATCATGCTGCTCGACGAGCCCACCAATAACCTCGATATCAACACCATCCGCTGGCTCGAGGGCGTGCTCAACGATCGCAACAGCACCATGATCATCATTTCGCATGACCGCCACTTTCCTGAACAGCGTCTGCACGCACATGGCGGACCTGGACTACGGCGAGCTGCGCATTTATCCGGGCAACTACGACGAGTACATGACTGCGGCGACCCAGGTGCGGGAACGCCAGTACGCAGACAACGCCCGCAAGAAGGCGCAGATCGCCGAGTTGCAGTCCTTCGTCAGCCGCTTTTCGGCGAATGCCTCCAAGGCGCGCCAGGCAACCTCGCGCGCGCGCCAGATCGAGAAGATCCAGCTGGATGAGATCAAGCCGTCGAGCCGCGTGAATCCCTATATCCGTTTCGAGCAGGAGAAAAAGCTGTATCGACTCGCACTGGATGTCGAGGGTCTGAGCAAGCACTATGGCGATGGACCGGCGGTTATCGACAAGCTGGACCTGACCATCGAGGCAGGCGAGCGGGTCGCCATCATCGGCCCGAACGGCATCGGCAAGACTACCCTGCTGCGGCTCCTGGCCGGGGATCTCGACAAGGACAAGGGACGCCTGAAGTGGGCCGAGAATGCCCAGCTGGGATATTTTGCGCAGGACCACGCGGCGGACTTCAAGTCGAAGGTCAGCCTGTACGACTGGATGCACCAGTGGGGCAGGGAAGGCGATGACGAGCAGGTCATACGTGGCACGCTGGGCCGGCTGCTGTTTTCCCAGGATGAAATCAGGAAGCCGGTGAATGTCATCTCGGGTGGTGAACAGGCGCGCATGCTGTTCGGTCGCCTGATATTGCAGAAGCCGAACGTGTTGCTGCTGGACGAGCCGACCAACCACCTCGACATGGAATCCATCGAGTCACTTAACCTGGCGCTGGAGAATTATCCCGGCACCCTGATCTTCGTCAGCCATGACCGGGAGTTCGTGTCCTCGATTGCCACCCGCATCCTTGAAATGACGCCTGACGGAATCGTTGATTTCAGCGGCAATTATGAAGACTACCTGAACAGCCAGGGGGTCGGCCTGAAGAAGGCCGGCTAGTATTCTCTCAGCTTGAAGCAACGGATACTGACAAGCCGGGCCGGGTGCCGGAATTTCTGATGGCCACGGAATCCACGGAAAAACACGGAAAAATTTCTGCAGATGATTTCTTTCCGTGTTTCTTCCGTGGATTCCGTGGCCATGATATTGATCATCGACAGTTGAAATCGCATCAGGCCTGCGCGCAATTTGCCAGTAGTCGGGTGGCGCTTGAATCCGGTTGCGTGCACGGCAGGCCATGTGCTTTGATTTCGCATAGCCACGTTGATGAAAGGTCGATTATGAGCAGCATCATGGCCGTTCTGCTGAACGGCATCGCACAGATCGAGTACGACCGCGACAAGCTGTTGCCGGCCCACCAGGCCGCCTATCTCGACAAGATGGACGCCACCATGGACAACGGCATCCTGATCGGCAATGAAACCGTGCGCGAACCGGATCAGAACCAGCGGGCCCAGTTTGCAGCCGCCAACCTGGTGCATGCCCTGAAGACGGACGATGAATCCCTGGCGGCCGCCATGTGCAGTTACCTCGCCATTCGGCTGCCCGAACTCAAGCAGGTCAGGATCGAGGAGGTCGACGGCGAGGTGTCGGTGGAACTGGTGTTTGACCAGGAATACCGTCGGCAGGTGGCGGTAGCGTTTACGCCGCCGCATTAGCACCCCGTTGGCGCCACTGTGAAGTGGCATCAGCAGGTGGCCGTAGGTGACTGATTTCTACTGCCAGGCTGCCTTTTTGTGCACCGTCACCGCCAGAAGCGATAACAATATAAATATATAAAACAAAGACATGTGACAACAACTTCATGCGGAAAGCAAGCAACCGGCTGAAACTGCGCTGATTTCAAAAGCAGGATTGGCTAGAATAGCGACCTTGATCGTCGCGTTTGCCAGGCGGATGCCATTCCGGCAACAACAATATGCGGAGAGAATCTTATGGACTTTGCCAATGCCCTTGGCCTGAACAAGGTGCCTGAGTCGCAGCAGGAAGAACGCGAGAAGCTCCAGCTCTACATCAACCTGAAGCTCGCATCATCCGGCCAGCCGACCTGTGTACCCGCAGCGGCCGCCCGGTTTTTTGGAATATCCAGCGATCTGCTCAAGAGCTACCGGGAGAAGAACCGCCTGCTGGCCAACTACCATTGCCCGGTCAACCTCCGTATCCAGAATTTTCTGAAGCGCTACCTGGGAGACCTGGATCTGGACCAGATTCCGACGCTGCCGTCACAGACCCTCGTGCTCGACCGGCACGGGGTGGCGCGGGAACTGTCGCTGCCCATGGGCAAGGACGAATTCCACTCCGACATCATTTCCAGCTACCGCGTCGAACAGGGCGTGCTGCACAACCCGGCGAGTGACCGGCGTACCACCAAGGGTTCATTCCATATCACCGAGGACGGTCTGCCGGTCCCGGGCGACAAGAAGGCGGTACCCCGGAAAACCTTTGCCCACATGCTGACGCAGGCGCTCAACCCGCCGCAGGAGCTGCTGGCCATTCCGTTTACTGCGGACCTGCCCGTGCCGGCGCGCATGTTCGTGTCGCTGCTGCTGCGTCCGATCGTCTGCCCGGAGATCCCGGGGGTTGAACCGGAAAAGACCATGGAGATCCATTTCCTGGCGCCGGGCAACCTGGTCAGCAACCTGGACTTCGTGGAAAGTATTTTCGGCAACGGCGGCAACCCGCATCTTTCGGAGTTCGATGCCGGGCTGGATGTCGAACACTGGACCGGGACGACCGGTTGCGTGATCCTGGCCCCGCACCTGGTCGGCATGACCAAGAAGGCAGCCGGCCTGCCGCACTGCAGCAAGGCCACCGAGCGCCAGCGTCGCGACGGCATGTGCTGGAAGGATGAAGGCGAACTCTACAACGATGGCCAGGCATTCAAGCTCACGGCGCGTGATTCCGGCGGCGTGATCGTTACGCTGCTGGCGGACAACTACTTCGGCTACTGCAAGAAGGAAGTCAAGACGCAGATCGGTTATTCCGCCAACCTGTTCGGGCTTGCCGAGGAGGAGCACGCCGGCGGCGCGCTGGCCTTCCCGCGTCGCAATCACGGTGAAGAGTTCGGCGTGGACAGCCGCACCCACATGCCCGGGTATTCCTACGAGGAAATGGTCGAGCGCTACGGCGAGACCATGGACCTGCAGCCGGAAGGCTACGGCATCGACAGGAATTACCCGGAGATCATCTACGTCCCGCAGAAACTGCGCATGGACCTGAATGCGCAGACCATCACCTGGAACAAGGACGGTGAGACTCAGAAGATCCGCCTGCAACCGGGCAAGGTCTACATGCAGCCCAACGGCTACAAGGTCGAGATGGAGAAGCATCCGGGCGCGCCTTCCTGGCGCCTGGTCGGCATGGACCCGGAGGGTACCTTCTGTCACAAGCCCAGCACGGTGTCCGGCGGCGGCAAGTCCGAAATCTCCAAGTCCCTGAACGACGCCGTTATCTATCGCTCGCTGTTCGTGGACGACCTGCAAAAGGACCTCGATCTGGTCGAGGAGATCTTCAACCATGACTATACCCGGCGCTTCAAACCCGGGTTCGAGGACCAGGACCTCGACCCCACCCGCAAGCCATTGAGCACGGAACGCAGCCTGGGTTCGGTGATCAAGCTGTTGACGCCGACCTCCAGCTACACCGACGAATACAATGAATGGCTGGCTTCCATTTCTCCGCGGATTCTCGCGCTGGTCTTCCTGATCAAGCGGTTCTACCGTCCGGAATGGGGTGATGCCTGGAAGAAGTACCTGTCGGTTGACGAGGTCGACGGTGCCCCGGCACACGAACTCAAGCTGCGCGACCGGAACATCATCGCGTCATACCTGCGGGTGGGCTTTGACCATGATTCCAAGTGGCGCACCTTCAAGCTGCGCCAGGATTACATCGCTACAGAAAAGGTCCAGATGGAAGACGATATCACCGCTTCCGTGGTGGTGCCGCAAAAGCGCATCTCCTACTGTGGTCCCGAGGACACCCGCGATCACAGCGTCAAGCTGGTGAGGAACTGCGAGTACCGGCTGTTCCAGCGGCCTGACGATGCGATCCACCCCGGCTTTGACAAGCAGACCGAACTGGACATGGCGCAGCCGGGTAATTTCCTGGCCAATTACGAACCCCTGTATGGCGAGCGTCTGGCTGCGCTGGTGGAAGACGTGCATACCTTCTACCAGTTCACGCCACCCATGCAGGCATTGCTGAAGCAGACCTATGACCGGGGCAGCGGTTTCGTGGTCTCGTCCGCGCACCCGCGCATTGTCGACGGCGCCCCTTCGAAAAACCCTCGCTACCAGCAGATACGCCCCGACCTGGTCAAGCCGGCGCGCAAGTACCTGGCCGAGATGAGCACCCGGTTTCACCGCAAGCTGGGGCTGCACGATGCGGTTTGCCATCCCGTTGACGCGGTGCTCGCCGGGCGGCGCAACAACCCGCCGGAACCCGGAATACGCCCGCTGGCCGTGTACAACCCGATCCATTACCAGGATCTGCCGGAACTGTTCATGGACTTCATCTGCAGCCTGACCGGCAAGTCACCCTCGACAACCGGCGCGGGCACGGAAGGTGCCCTGACCAAGGGTCCGTTCAATGCCCTGCGGGCGACAGCCGATCTGAACAATGCCCTGGTGTCCTTCATTCTCACCGGCTATCCCGGGTTTTCCAGTTCGGCAGGGCACATCGGGCCCGATGTGCGCATCGACCATGATGTTAGCCTGCTGATTCCCGAGATCTGGGCACGCCTGTCTCCGGAGGAACGCAGGCCGGAATTCCTGATCGAGGCCGGCTATCTCGAGCCACTGGAAGATTTCGAGCACGCTGGCAAACAGGTGCTTGCCAGCCGCCTGGGCTACCGCATTACCGAGCGTTTCGTGCACGGCTACCTCGGCAAGATTTTCGACAATCCAAGCGCCGTTTTCACCGAGGAAATACTCAAGCCGGAAACGCAGGGCCTGGATGTGTACGTCGACGGCATCAACAATATCGTCGAGGCGCAGCAGCGGGTCGCCCTGCAGTACCTGGAAGACGGCAGCATCGAGGATGCCTGTCCGCCGCTGCAGGCCCTGCTGCTGATCATGGCCACCGGCAAGTACTCTGGCATGGATGCGCACCATCCGGATTTTCGCGCCATGTTCAGCCGCGAGCACCTGCTGACCTCCGACTGGTACCAGGAACGCCTCGAAGTCAAACAGCAGCGGGACATCGCGCTGTGGCAGCGCCACGTCGACAGCCTGCAGCAGTTCCTGGAAGACACGGATTACCGTGACGAGGCGGAACGGCTTGGTATCGGCGAGCGGCTGGAAGCCGCGCTGCAGAAGCTGGACCAGGTGAAGCATTCCGAATACCTGCAGGGCCTGGTGGGAACGCTGGGCGCAGATCCGCTGCAGCCGCCGCGGGTCATGGCCGAGGCGCACATCATCAACTGGGGCAAGGCGAAGCTGGCGCCGCCAAGGGAAAAGCCGGTTGTGACTGGGGCCGCCGCGGCGACTGCCGAAACCATCGAGCCGCTTGCGGAATACAAGACACCGTCCCTGCTGCAGCGTTTCCGCACCAAGCTCAAGCGAGCCCGTCTCAACTGAGCATGGTTGCTGCGGGTTTGCTGCTGCGGCCTGCAGCCTGGAAGCGTCGTCGTGGGTGACGTAGTCCGTTTTAAAAAGCCCTCGGCTGCGCAGCTGGCCGAGGGCAAGACCCTGTGCCGGCGCGGCTTCCACAAATGGACGGTTGCAACCGACAGCCGCTTCGACAGCAAGCAGGGGCGGCTGGTAACCCTGTACCGCTGCAGCCGCTGCGGCGCCACCAAAACCACCTCTCACTGAGCCGCTATTGAAATTGTCCCCGGCTGCCTCCACCTCATAATGACAGCTGGAGCGCAGGGTGGCAGGTGGCTTCCCGCGAATCGGCTGCGGTTTCCATTCAGAACTGCGAGTTATCCATGAGTGAATCAATGCATATCGTCTGTCCTCACTGCGTGGCGGTCAACCGAATACCCGCGGCGCGCATGTCCGAAGCACCGCGCTGCGGCAAGTGCAAGCGGGCCCTGTTCACGGCACATCCCGTGGCACTGCAGGCGGGCAGTTTCCGGCGCCACATCGAACGCAATGACATCCCTGTCGTGGTCGACTTCTGGGCGCCGTGGTGCGGTCCCTGCAAGATGATGGCGCCGGCGTTTGAACAGGCCGCGGGCCAGCTGGAGCCGCGCGCGAGGCTGGCGAAGCTCAATACCGAGGAAGCACAGGCCATTGCGGGTCAGTACAACATCCGCAGCATTCCGACACTGGTCCTGTTTCGCAAGGGTCGCGAGGTCGCGCGCCAGCCGGGCGCGATGGGGGCGGCCGATATCGTTCGCTGGGTACAGGCAGAGCTCTAGTGCGTGTAGCGGTATCCCGATGCCCGTATTTTGGGTACTGACCGCGTGCATCCCCGAGCAATCGCGCCGAAGGTCGGCGCTCCTACAGGTGCAGCAAGAGGGTGTAGGAGCGGTCTTCTGACCGCGATGCCTGCCATAATCAATCGCGCCGAAGGTCGGCGCTCCTACAGGTGCAGCAAGAGGGTGCAGGAGCGGTCTTCTGAACGCGATGCCTGCCATAATCAATCGCGCCGAAGGTCGGCGCTTCCTACAGGTGCAACAAGAGGGTGCAGGAGCGGTCCCCTGACCGCGATGCCTGCCATAAATAATCGCGCCGAAGGTCGGCGTTCCTACAGGTGCAGCAAGAGGGTGTAGGAGCGGTCTTCTGACCGCGATGCCTGCCATAATTAATCGCGCCGAAGGGCGGCGCTCCTACAGGTGCTACCAGCAAGCAGGTTGGACTGAACAACGTGAAGCCCAACCTGCACCTGTTCTTGCGGGGCTGGATTGCCTGATGTAGACAGGCACCCGGCCCCGCAGGCAGACTTGCCTGCCGGACACGTACCGCGAAACCAGAGCCATGCTGAGAATCTCACCGAATATCGCCATCCCGCAGGAGGAAATCGAGATCAGCGCGGTGCGCGCCAGCGGGGCAGGCGGGCAGAATGTCAACAAGGTGGCTACCGCCATTCACCTGCGCTTCGACATCAAGGCCTCATCCCTGCCTGATGATTGCAAACAGCGCTTGCTGGCGCTGCCGGATCACCGTATCACCCGGGATGGCGTTGTCGTCATCAAGTCGCAGGAGCATCGCACACAGGAGAAGAACCGCGAGGCAGCATTGCAGCGTCTGCAGACGCTGGTGAGGCGTGCACTGCTGAAACGCAAGCACCGCATTCCGACCCGTGTATCCCTCACTGCCAAAAAGCGCCGCCTGGAGCAGAAGACCCGCCGTGGCAGGGACAAGTCGCTGCGCGGGAAGGTCAGTGTCGACTGACGCTGTTACTGCGCGTGGCCGGCACAATCGGGCATGTGCGCTCATGACGCCCTGGCGCGGCACTGGCCGGTCTGGCAGGCCGCCGACTATCACAGGATTGTCGGTGGCAGCGTTCCTGGTGTCCTGTTCTCGGTTATCATGAGCTCCGGACCCATCCTCTCGCGGACCCTGCGATGCCGACACTTGAAATTATGCTGAGAAGACTCCTGCCGGTCATTTCCACGGCCCTGTTCTATGCGCTTTATTACCTGATCAGTACCCTGCAGTTCGATGTGCAAATCAAGCCCTCGGCGATACCGTTCGACTACCTGCTGCAACTGCTTGTCGCTTATGTCCTGTTTGCCCTGTCGCGGCGGCTCTGGGTGTTCGTGGTGTTGCAGGGGCTGTTGATGGGTGTGCTGTACATCGGCAACGCGGTGAAGATCTCGTTCTTCGGCGGGCCGATCATGCCCGATGATATCTACGCCCTGCGTTCGCTGTTGCTGGTGCTGGACGGCTGGCACTTCATCGCTGCGGCACTGCCGCTGGCGGCGATTGCCGCGCTGCTGCTGTTCAATTTCACCCTGCGGCACTGGAGCGCCTACCTGGCCAGCACGCTGGTGATCCTGCTTGGTATGACCCTGGTGTACAAGCCCGCGGCAATCCTGAAGCCGCTGGACCGGCGTTTCGGAAATTCGGTCTGGGACCAGCGCTCCAACTACCTGTATCGCGGCGCCACGCTCTACAGCCTGCAGGAAGGTGCGCGCTATTTCGCCGATGCCCATGTCCCGCCGGACCGGGACCTGGCGCATGCCGCCGCGGCAAGCCTGCTGGACAATGCAACGGATAATTCTGCCGCGCCCGGAAATTTCACGCCGCGCAACGTACACATTGTGCTGCTGGAATCGTTCTGGGATCCGGCCCTGCTGAAAAAGGCCGGTTATAACCAGGACCCGCTGGCACCGGCGTTCCGCCGGCTCTGGAAACGGACCGGTTACTCGCATGCCATGAGCCCGGTATTCGGCGGTTATACCGCGAACGCCGAGTTCGAAATCCTCTGCGGCTTCCCGGTGGTCGAGGACAACGTCAAGTTCGAACGCCAGCTGCTCAACGACGCACCCTGCCTGCCGCACCTGCTGGCCGAGCAGGGCTATCGCACCGTGGCATCCCACCCCAACGTCCCGGTGTTCTGGAACCGCATCAATGCCTACCGGCGCATGGGCTTCCAGACCTACTGGTCAAAGCCGGATTTTCAGCTTGACGACATGAACCGGAATTTTCTTTCCGACGCCTCGCTGTACCGGCAGGTGCTGGAAAAGACTGCGGCGCCCGCTGACAACGGGCAGCCGCTCCTCAATTACATCGTGACCTATTTCGGCCACTGGAATTACCCGCTGAACGACGCTCGCCCGAACAAGATCACGGCAGCTTCAAGTGTCGAGGAAGTCGGCAGCTATGCCAACACCATGTACTACAAGTCGCTGGAACTGATGTCCTTCCTGGAACAACTGCAGGCGCAGGACCCCGAAGGCATCATCGTGCTGTTCGGCGATCATCTGCCCTTCATGGGTGAGAATTTCGCAGGCTATGTCGACTCCGGTGTGCTGGCATCAAAACGCAGCGACTTTACCGATGACATGTTCCGGTTCTATGTCAGCACCCCACTGGTGATCATCGATGGTCCGCGTGGCCCGGTAAAGACCGGCAATCTTGCCATCTACGAAATACCGGGACTGCTGCTGGAACTGCTGCACCTGAACGGGTCAAGCATCATGGATTACACGCAGCCGCCGGAAGGCATAAAGGTGCGTCCCTTGCCCGGTCTGCATGTCGATGTGCTGGCAGACGGCAGTATCGAGGTCTGCAAGGAGCCACCGTACTCCGCGGCCTGCCAGGCTTCAACGCGCTGGCTGCAGGATGTGCTGGTCGTCAACGACGACCTGTTCATCGGCCAGGCAGTTTACCCGCCGGCAGCGTCGTGGCAACGAAACCGCGGCTGTACCTGTTGCCGCTGCACAACCCTGACACAGGCAGCAGTCTCCCGGGGCGGGATGTCCTGCCGGGTTACCTCAGGCTGGCCCGATACCCAGCAAGAAGCAGCGGCGCATCAGGTCGCGGTTGCCATTGATCACGCACAGGGTTGCGCCGGCACGGTTCGCCCAGCGCTTCAGCATGAGCAGTAGCGCAAGACCGGAATCGCGCACGATGCCCACATCCTGGAAATCGACAATATAGCGGCGGTAGGCAGCGCCGGTATCCTGGCAGTGTTCTCTCAGTGGCATGGTCAGCAGCAGATCCATCGGGCCGTTAATCCTGATGGTCAGAGATTCGTTTCCCGCAACGGCGTGTAATTGACTGGATTCCATTAGCTTCTCTCCTCCGTTGTTTCCCCAAGACGTCGCAGTGTGTTCCTGGCCGCTGTGGACAGGTTTATGTGATTATTATCAGCAGCCTTCCCAGTTCGAACGGTGTCGCGTGAACTGGTCCCCTATATGTCGCGACGTACTACTCCCTGTTTACAGGTATCACTTGTTTATAGCGCAGAATCCTGCTTATTAACCCTCCAGTTTCAACTGTATTTTGCCCGTTGATGGCCGCCCCATTGAACGCCGGGCACCAGTCTGCTGTAGCAATCGCTGCTGGTGGCGGCCGGCGTCAGGATGACGGCAGACTGGTTGTTATGCCGGGAATGGAATATGAAACATAAGGATATGAATTATTCCGGAGACGAGGGAGGACGTTTGCCAGGCAGGCTGCATTCCAGTGACTGCGCTTTTCGCGATGACCTATACTGGTCACAACGCCATGTATAACGATTCGAATTCAAAACCACACTTCCCCTGAAACGAAAGCAATCATCCGGTGAAAAACTACACTTCGATCCTGATTGTTTTTACGCTGCTCCTGATCGGATTTTTCCTGTCCTGGTATGTGGACAGGAGTTATGAAAGTTACCTCAACAGCCAGCAGGCCCTGATGCAGCAGTCGACCAGGGGCGCGGCAAGGCTCATCGAGCTCTATATCAAGGAGGTCCGCCAACGCGTTGATCTGTTTACCGAAGGTGAAGGCGAGATCATCAGCGATTTGTCCAGGCACCCTGAGAACGAAGTCCTGCAGGAGCAGTTCACAGCCCGGGTTAAGCGGCATTTTCCCGACTTCTTCGCCTATACCATAACCGACAGCCTGGGGGAGGTGCTGCTGGATGATATCGAGGGCAAGGTAGCCCACCTCTGCCAGACTGACATCCACCACTTTGCTGCCGGGGAAGATCAAAAGGTTTTCATCCACCCCAATCCGGTTGGCTATCACTTTGACATCATGGCCTACTGGCAGAATCTGGCTGGAGACCGGGGCATTTTCTTTGTCAGCCTCAATCCGGCGGTGCTGGCGCGCATCCTTGCCAACAGCCAGTTGCATGACCACAGGCTCATTCTGCTGCACCGGGACAGGCCCGGCCTTATTGAGGTCACGGCCGATGGCACCCGTTCTGACCTGCAGGATGATATCGAACTGGGCCAGGGGGATATGGCACGCATCGGTTTCAAGGCCGATGTCGAAGGCAGCCTGTGGACACTTGCCGATTTGCCTGCAGCCAACCTGTTTGCCGGGCACAAGAGCATGCTGTGGCGGCAGGCAGTCTCGATCTTTCTCGTGTTCCTGCTATTCAGTGGTGTCATGGCGGCGCTGATCAGGCGGGCTGATCTGCGACGCAGCAGGGCTGAACAGGCAGTGCGCGAATCCCGTGATCAGCTTGAACTGCGCGTCGATAGCCGCACCCGGCAACTGTCGGCCATCAATACCCAGCTGGAATCCGAGATAAAGGAACGCCAGCGGGCGGAGCAGGCACTCAAGCATGAAATTGCCGAGCGCAGACAAACCGAGAACGTACTGCATGCCCTCCACGATATCGCCTCGGCACAGCAGCTGTCGTTTCACGACAAGCTCAGAGCACTGCTGGTAAGCGGCTGCCGGCAATTCCGCCTGCCGACCGGCATACTCGCGCACATTGAGGGCGATAACTACGAGGTTGTGCAGGCCGTCTCTCCCGACGAGTCCATCATACCCGGGACAGTGTTCGACCTGGGCAATACCTATTGCCGTGAAACGGTCCGGGCAGACGGCCCCATCGGTTTTGAGCATGCCGCACACTCTGACTGGAAGAATCATCCCTGCTATCGGGAATTCAAACTGGAAACCTACCTCGGAATACCGGTAGCAGCGGGCAGCAAGATCTACGGCACCCTCAACTTTTCCAGCCCGACCCCGCGTGAAAGTCGTTTTACGGCCACCGACGTGGAAATTCTCCGGCTGATGGGGCAATGGGTCGGCAGCGAAATCTACCGCCAGCAGAGTGAACAGGACCTCAAGCAGGAAAGAAACAGGGCGCAGCGTTATCTCGATGTCGCCGGTGTCATCATGCTGGTCATTGGCGCCGATCAGCGGGTCAGCCTGATCAACAGGAAAGGCTGCGAGCTGCTGGGCGGGAACGAGCCGGACATCGTCGGCAAGAACTGGTTTGACCATTTCATACCATTCGATGCCAGGGAGGAAACCAGGGCATTATTCGTGAAGCTGATGACAGGGGAGGGAGAGCTCCACGAGTACAATCAGAATCCGGTTATGACCTGCAGGGGTGAGGAGCGGCTGATCGCCTGGCACAACGCGCTCCTGTATGACGATGCGGGCAACATTACCGCGTCGCTGAGTTCCGGCGAGGACATCACGGAACGGCAGCAGGCGCAGGAGCGGCTCAGACAGAGCGAGGAACAACTGCGCCTGACGCTGGAAAATGCGCCTATCGGTATCGTGACGTCCGGACTGGATGGCCGTCTGCTCAGCGTCAATCCGGCCTTCTGCAACATTCTCGGCTATAGCGCCGAGGAACTCACCTGCCTGTCCATCGAGCACATCACTCACCCCGATGACTGGGAGGAAACCAGTAAAAGGTTCCAGGCCCTGGTGCAGGGTGATATCGACCGCTACGAGCTGGAGAAACGCTATATCCGGCGTGACGGTACCATCATCACCGGTACGGGCGCGTGCCGGTCTGGTACGGGACACGCACGGCAAACCGCTGATGGTGGTAGGGGAGGTCGAGGATACTACCCAGCGCGAACGCGCGGAGAAGATGTTCCAGCTGGTCGTCGAAGCGGCGCCCAATGCCATTGTCATGGTGAACCCGGAGAGCCGGATTGTGCTGGTTAATTCACAGACGGAAAAATACTTCGGCTACCGGCGGGACGAGTTGCTGGGGAAATCCATCGAGATGCTGATACCCGAACGCCTGCGCGAGCGCCACCCGGCCTACGTCAGGAGTTTCAGGACCGAGCATCGGGCCCGCGCCATGGGTCTCGGGCGCAACCTGTTCGGCCTGCGCAAGGACGGCAGCGAGTTTCCCGTCGAGGTCGGCCTGAGTCCGGTCGAAACGGACCAGGAACTGCTTGTCCTGAGCGCCATTGTCGATATCTCCGAGCGGGTTCGCAGCGACCGGGAACTGCAGCGCATGCGCACCTACCTCAAGAACATTATTGACTCCATGCCATCGGTGCTGGTCGGGGTGGACAAGGACGGCCGGGTTACCGAGTGGAACCAGAGTGCCGAAAAGACCACCGGTGTGCCGACCGGCAGGGCAATCGGCCAGTCGTTCAGCGAGCTGTTCCCCGAACTCGAATCCCAGCTCGACAATATGCGGGAGGCAATTCGCACGCAGACCCCGATACGAACGGAACGCCTGCTTACGGAGAAGGACGGGGAGCCACGCTATGCTGACGTCATGGTTTATCCCTTGCTGGCGAACGGCTCGGCCGGTGCCGTCATCCGGGTTGATGACATCACCAACCGGGTGCGTATCGAACAGATGATGGTACAGACTGAAAAGATGCTGTCCGTGGGCGGGCTTGCCGCCGGGATGGCGCACGAGATCAATAACCCGCTGAGTGGCGTGCTGCAGGGCTGCCAGAACATCCAGCGTCGACTCTCGCCTGACCTGGAGCCCAATCGGCAGGTTGCCGGGGAGCTGGGTGTTGACCTGGCGCTGATATACCGTTACCTGGATGAGCGCGGCATCCTCGAATTCGTGGATGCCATCCAGCAGTCCGCCAGCCGCGCCAGTACTATCGTTGCCGACATGCTGGCCTACAGCCGCAGCACCACCACCGATTTTCAGCCGGCGCGTGTCGAGGACATGCTGGAGACCGTGGTGCGCCTGGCCGCCAGCGACTATGACTTGAAGAAGAAGTATGATTTCAAGCAGGTCGAGATCGTGCGCGATTTTGATCCGGAACTCGAAACCCTGGTTTGCGACCATACGGAAATCGAACAGGTGCTGCTCAATCTGATCAAGAATGCCGCCCAGGCCATGGCCGAGGGTGGCACTCCCTCGCCACACCGTATTATCCTGCGCACCCGCAGGGAGGGTGAATACGGGTGCATCGAGGTGCAGGACAACGGCCCCGGCATGGACAAGCAGACGCAGCGCCGGGTATTCGAGCCGTTCTTTACCACCAAGGCGGTGGGTGTGGGTACCGGGCTGGGCCTCTCCGTGTCCTATTTCATTGTGACCGAGCAGCACAAGGGTACGATGGACGTTACCTCGAACCCCGGGGAAGGCACCTGTTTTAGCGTTCGCCTGCCGCTGCAGGGCAGCGCTTCTTCATGAGCGCACGGGTACTGGTCGTGGATGACGAGCCGAGCATCGTCACGGGACTGCGGGTCTTTCTGGAGGATGAAGGCATGCGGGTAGGCAGTGCGGGTTCCGGGGAAGAGGCCGTGGACATCGCGCGCAATGATTCCGGCTTTGATGTCTGCATCATGGACATGCGACTGCCCGGCATGAACGGTGACACTGCGATTCGCGCCCTGCATGATATTTGTCCGGAGCTGAGGTTCATTATCCATACCGGCTCGGCGGACTACAGCATCCCGGATGATTTGCGTGCCATGGGGATTGATGAAAGGCTGTTATTCGCCAAGCCACTGCTGGACATGACCCCGCTGGCGGAAACGATAACGGCACTGGCGGGCGACAGGGCCGACACATGAACACAACCATGCCTGCACCAGCCAGGATTCTCACCATCGAGGACGAGTCGCCGATCCGCGACGGGATCGTCGCCTACCTGGAGGACAGCGGCTTTACCATGCTGGAGGCCAATGATGGCCCCGGCGGCCTGGAGATCTTCCGGCGTGAGCACCCGGACGTGGTGCTGTGCGACCTGCGCCTGCCTGGCATGGACGGCCTGGAGATCCTGTCCATCATCACCGCCGAGTCACCGGAGACGCCGGTGATCGTGGTCTCCGGCGTCAGCCAGCTCAATTACGCCGTGCAGGCACTCAAGCGCGGCGCCTGGGACTATGTCACCAAGCCCATCCAGGACATGGCGGTGCTGGAGAGCGCCGTGCGCCGGGTAATCGAGCATGCCGACCTGCTGCGCCAGAACCGGGAATACCGTGAACACCTGGAGAAGTTGAACCGGGAGCTGACCCAGACCCTGAAGCAGCTCCAGGAGGATGAAGAGGCCGGGCGCAGGATCCAGTTCCAGTTGCTGCCGGAAGACAACCGCTGCTTCGGCGGCTACACTTTCCGGCGGCGCCTGTACCCGTCCATGTATCTCAGCGGGGACTTCGTCGATTACTTCCCCATTGATGATCGACATGTCGGCTTCTACATGGCGGATGTGTCCGGGCATGGCGCAGCCTCGGCATTCGTGACCGTGATGCTCAGAACCCTGATGATCCAGTACCGTGATGCGTTGTGGCAGGCAGGTGACGATACCATTCTGCACCCGCAGCAAATCCTGCAGCGTGCCAACCGGGACCTGTGCTGCCAGAACCTCGACAAACATCTCACCCTGTTCTACGGGGTCATCGACCTGGAGCAGAACACCATGCGCTACAGTAACGGGGGGCAATACCCGTACCCGCTGCATTACGATGGCTGCGAGGTCCGGGCACTCGAATGCCCGGGGCGGCCACTCGGCTTGTTTGAAGATGCGGAGTTCAGGGTCTGGCAGCACGATCTGCCGCGGGAATGCGTGCTGGTGCTGGTATCGGACGGGGTTCTGGAGCTGATGTCCGAAGACGCCATGCTGAAAAGATACAGCGCCCTGCTTGCCGGTACACAAGGGATGGATCCGGTTTTGGATGAAATGACGGCCGGCCTCGATATCCTGGCGGACAAACACTTGCCGGATGACATCGCCTTCCTGGTGATCAGCAGGAATCGCAGTGATGGATGATGGCAAGGTCCTGCACGCGTCTCATGATGGCGTTCATGTGCTGCGTTACATCGGGGACATCCGCTATACCCTGAGTCCTTCCATCGACCGTTTTCTGGAGGGGATTTTTACCGGTACGAAACCGGCGGGTTTTGTCATCGACCTCACGGAAACCGACAGCATCGACAGTACCAATCTTGGACTGCTCGCCCGCATCGCCATGCGGATGCAGTCACTTGATGCTCCGCAGGTTACCCTGTTGTCGAACCGCGCTGACATCAATTCCGTCCTGACCAGCATGGCGCTGGACGAAGTGTTCGACATTGTCGATGAGTCCGGCCCGGTTACAGGTCCTTCGCAGGAGTTGCCCCGGGTGAATGTCGACAGAGAGGTCCTGTCTCGTACCCTGATTGATGCCCACCGTGCCTTGATGGAACTCAACGAGCGCAACAGGGAAATGTTCCGGGATGTCGTCGCATACATGGAGAAGAACGGGGCAGGTGGTTGACAGCTACTCCATCGTCGGTTGCTGCCAGCCATTTCAGGCCAGTTGAGGTCGGGGCCGAATGCCGCTGACCTAAGGCAAATCTGAGCAAGTCGTCACCCCGGCGAAGGCCGGGGTCCAGGCTGTTGATTTTTCTGGATTCCGGCTTTCGCCGGAATGACGGTGCTTATGGCTTAAGTCAGTGCCATTCAGGTCAGGATCTGTTCCCGTGCTTGCCACTCTGTGCCCGCAGCTGCTGCAGGTTCTGCTGCGCGGTGCGGTCGCCCGGTTCCAGCCGCAGCGCTTCCGAGAAATGCTGGATGGCCTGCCGGTCATTCCCCTGCTGTTTCAGGATCAGGCCGAGTGCCGTGTGGGCACGATATTGTTGCGGGTTGATTCGCAGCACCTCCCGGCAGTGCGCCATGGCCTCGTTATAGCGTTCCTGCCGGATCAGCAGGTAGGCAAGCTTCACCCGGACGAATTCAAATTCCGGTTCGAGCTGCAGTGACTTTTCATAATGCGCTAGCGCGGCGGCATCGTCCCCCTGTGTCTCCAGCAGGCGTGCGATGCTGGCATGCACAGTGTAATTGTCGGGTGTAATCACAAGTTCCGCCCGGAAATGCTCGATTGCCCCGGCTGTTTTTCCCTGTTTTCCCAGGATCGTTGCCAGTTTCGCATGCACGCCGGGCATGTCGGGGGCGATCTTCAGGGTTTCGCGCAGGTAGTACATGGTCTCGTCGTGATTATCCAGCGCGTATGAGGTTCTGGCGAGTCGATCGTAGAGCATCGGGCTGGGACCGAGTATTTCCATTGAACGCTGGAAGGTGTCGTAGGCCTCCTCGAACTTGCCGGCCCATTCGAGTACCTTCCCGAGGTTCAGCAGGGCACCGCCTTCGTCCCGGGGGTCGAGGCCCGCGATCACCTGCTGCTCGACCGCCGCGCGGCGTGCCGCATTCCAGCCGGCATCCGGTCTGGCTATGCCCTGACTGACCAGTTCGTCGAACAGCGCCAGTCCCAGCCGCCGGTAGCCCTCCATGCTGGTATGCACGTGGTCGACAAAATACTCCTTGCCGAAGACCGCATGCGGGTAGTCCTCGCGATATGCCGTGCGCAGGATTTCCGGGAAATCCACCAGCGGCACGCCTGCCTCTGCCGCCACCTCCGCCACGCTGCGCTGCATCGCGCCCAGCATCCGCAGCGGCGCAATGTCTTCCTCCACCGCCCGCTGGAAGGCCTGCTCCGACTCCGCGTAGCGCCCCAGGCTGAACAGCGCCTGGCCCATCCGGTAATGCAGTTCCGCATAGCGGTCATCGAGTGCCAGCGCCTCACGGTACAGCGCCAGTGCGCCAGCGGCATCGCCCGCGGCCGCCAGTTCCCCGGCTCGGTCATACAGCGCCTGCCATGCCTGCAGCGCCGCTTCGTCCAGCCCCTCGCGGTGCGCGCTCTTGAAGGGCGACATGTCCTTGAGATTGATCGCGGGCTGTACCAACAGGATGCCCGCATCCACGCTGCGCGCGATCCCGACCATGCGTACCAGGTTAAGGCGGTAGTGGGTCAGGATCTGCTGCTTCAGGGTGTCGTCGCGCTGGTAGCTTTGCGGGCCGATGGTGTGGTTGAGGATCTCGTCGACCTCGCCGTTCAGCTGGCTGCGGGCCTGTGCCTGCTGCAGCGAGTCGGGCTGCACGGCCTCGATCAGCTGCGCCAGGGCGGTATAGACCCGGGTGCCGCTGAGGCTGGCATTGAGGTTGATGAGCCAGTCGGGCTGGTCGATCAGGCCGCCGTAGGAGCGCTGTTCGAGGAATTCGTTCTGCCCGGAATAGACGATGAACAGGTCCGGCTGGTACTGGCTGAGTTCGTCCATCAGGCGGGTCACCCGGTAGCTGGCGAAGCTGACGCCGCCGGCGTTGATGACCTCCCAGTGGCGGTTCGGGTCGGCGGCCTGCAGGTAGGCGCGCAGCCAGCCGCAGAAGGAGACCTCGTCGAAGTAGGGGCGGCCGTAGGTGGTGGAGCCGCCCATGCAGAAGATGCGGACGCTGTTGTCGCCCTTGGCCCGGGGGAATTCCTGGTAATTGAACAGGCCGCGCTTGTTGCGGGCGGTCCGGAGGATGGCGGTGCCGTCGGGCCGGGTATCGGGGACGAACTGGGGCACGTTGTCGGCGAAGCCGACGAAGGGGTCCTCGGTCAGCAGCAGCGGGCGCACGCCGGCCACGGCAAGGACGACCTCCATGGCCCCGAAGAACGCCGCCACGATAATGACTGTGAATAGCGAGTGCTTGAGAAACATACGCATTCGAGAGCCTGTCTTATCGAAAATGTAGCCGGCGCTTGCGGTGACCGGGATTGTGCCCGTCCATCCGGGTGGCGAATTACCCTGCGGCTACTACAGGGAAAGCTAGCGTTTTTGACGGTAGAGGTTATTGACGCGAATCAAGTAAACCGCACGAGGTTACTTCCCCGGCGTCAGGAATCGACGCTCAGGACTGCAGGTTGCAGGCCAGCAGCCCCATCTCGACTGCCGCTTCAGCCAGCGGGATCTGCACGTGATAGCCGCTGCCGGGCGCCACGGTAACGGGGTTGCCGTCCATGTCGCACATCTGCTCGAGTCGAAAGGTCCGGTTGCCTGCAGGCAGGATCAGTTCCAGTTCGTCGCCGACTGCAAAACGGTTCCTGACGTCGATGCTGGCCAGGCCGCTGTCGCGGTCGTAGCCGGTCAGGGCGCCGACGAAGCGCTGTCTGCAGCTGGACGACTGGCTTTCCAGGTAATTCTGGTAGTCCTGGTCAGGATGGCGTAGCAGGAAGCCGTCGGTATAGCCGCGGTTGGACAGGTTTTCCAGCAGGCCGAGCTGGCTGGCATCAAAGGGTCGTCCCGCCTCGGCGTCGTCGATCGCGCGGCGATAGATCTGCGTGGTGCGTGCCACGTAATAGTGTGACTTGGTGCGGCCCTCGATCTTGAGGCTCTTTACGCCCATGTTCACCAGGCGCTCGACATGCTCCAGGGCGCGCAGATCTTTGGAGTTCATGATGTAGGTGCCGTGCTCGTCTTCCTCGATCGGCATCGCGCTGCCCGGCCGGCTGCTTTCCTCCAGCAGGTAAACCTGCTGCGCGGGATTTCCGGCGAATGTGTCTGCGGCCCTGATGTCCCCCGTTTCGTCCAGCGTCGCTTCCTTGACCTTGTAATCCCAGCGGCAGGCGTTGGTGCAGGTGCCCTGGTTGGCGTCGCGGTGGTTGAAGTAACCCGACAGCAGGCAGCGCCCGGAGTAGGCGATGCAGAGTGCGCCATGCACGAATACCTCCAGCTCCATCTCCGGACAGTGCTGGCGGATTTCCTCGATCTGGTCCAGCGAGAGTTCGCGAGACAGGATGATGCGGCTGATGCCCTGTTGCTGCCAGAAACGCACGCTGGCGTAGTTCATGGTGTTGGCCTGCACCGACAGGTGTATTGGCATCTCCGGCCAGCGTTCGCGCACCATCAGGATCAGCCCCGGGTCGGCCATGATCAGGGCGTCCGGCCCGAGCGCGATCACCGGTTCCATGTCCTGGATGAAGGTCCTGATCTTTGCGTTGTGCGGCAGGCCGTTGCTGGCAAGGTAGAAATGCCTGCCGGCGGCGTGCGTTGCCTGGATCCCCGTCGCCAGGTTCTCCAGCTTGTGAAAATCGTTGTTGCGCACCCGCAGGCTGTAGCGCGGCATGCCGGCGTAGACAGCATCGGCGCCGTAGGCGAGGGCATAACGCAGGTTGTTGAGGTTGCCGGCCGGGGCCAGCAGTTCGGTTCGGGACATGGGTGCCTCGTGTGCGGGTAAAGCCGGTATCAGGGAGACTCTGAATAAATCACGATTCGTCATTCCGGCGCATGCCGGAATCCAGAGAGATCAACAAGCTGGACCCCGGCCTTCGCCGGGGTGACGACTTATTCAGGGTTTCCCTAGTATAGCCAATCCGTCCGTGGCACAGGTTTCATTCAGTGTAATGAATGGCCACGACGACGAAGCTGACTTCACCACCGGGTGTGGCAACCTGGACTTCATCATCCAGTGTCTTTGCCAGCAGTGCCCTGGCGAGCGGGGCGTCGACACTGATCCAGCCCTTTGCCGGGTCGAACTCGTCGGCGCCGACGATGCGATACACGACCTCGCGTCCCGCATCGTCTTCGAGCGTGACCGCGGCGCCGAAGAAGATTTTACCCGGGTCCGTGGGCGCTGACTTGACGACCTTCAGGTCCGGCAGGCGCTTTTGCAGGTAGCGAATGCGCCGGTCGATTTCGCGCAATTGCTTCTTGCGGTAGATGTATTCCGCGTTCTCCGAACGATCACCTTCCGCGGCTGCGGCAGTCAGTGCGCGGGTAACACGGGCGCGGCGTTGCCAGAGGGCCTGGAGTTCTTCCGCCAGTGCGCGATAGCCCGCGGGCGTGATGTAGGGCGATGATTTTTCCGCGGGCGGGCGATAACGTCCCATTTACGCAGCGTCCGGCAAACAGGGCTGGGGGTCGTGAAAAAAAGAACCCCGCCAATCAGCGGGGCTCCTTGTTGTCGCGGGATCTGCTGTCCCGTTACTGTCCGCTTACGTTGACTGCCTGCAGGCCCTTCGGTCCCTGCTCGACATCAAAGTTTACTGTTTGGCCTTCGGCCAGCGTCTTGAATCCGTCACCGGTGATTGCGGAGAAGTGCACGAACACATCTTCACCACCATCGGCGGGGGCGATAAAACCGAATCCCTTGGATTCATTGAACCATTTAACAGTACCTGTAGCCATGTAACACCTCTATCTAAAATTTAAACAAGTATTGAATTGCAGATTAAAAAGGAAATGAAGCGAGCGTTGTTCAAGGAGCTGCCGGGATGACCTGAGAAATGTGCAATCATATTTTTACATGTATCGAAAGCGGCAGGAAAATTCTTGCCCCCCTGTTCGACCACACTGGGATAGTACAACAGTTCGAGCAAAAAAACCTTATTTTTGAAGTCTTCGCCGCTGCGCAGCCGGGTTGGCGGTGAAGGCTGGCAAGGCCGCGCATCTTTGCCCATAATGTGGCGCTTTTCAGCGGGGGTGATTGCATCATGTGGTTCAGGAATCTGCAGCTGTACCGGTTGGGCCGGCCGTTCGAACTGACGCCGGAGGAGCTGGAGGCGCGCCTGCAGGGCAACGCATTCCAGGGCTGCAAGCGTATGGATATGCTCGCCACTGGCTGGGCGCCGCCACTGGGACGGCATGGCCAGCAGCTGGTGCACGCCGCCAACGGCTACATCATGATCTGCGCGCGCAAGGAAGAAAAGATCATCCCCGCGAGCGTGGTACGGCAGCTGCTGGAAGACAAGATCGTCGAGATCGAGGCCGCGGAAGGGCGCGAGATCTACCGCCGTGAAAAGCTGCGCATGAAGGAAGAGATCATCGTCGACCTGCTGCCGCGCGCGCTTACCCGCATCAGCAACCAGTTCGCCTACATCGATGTGCGTCAGAATATCATCGTCATCGATAGTGCCTCGCCGGCGAAGGCGGAGGCCCTGATCAGCCAGTTGCGTACCACGCTGGGGCGCCTGCCCGCGACGCCCGTGAAGTCCAAACAGTCACTCTCGGGACTGATGACCCGCTGGCTGGGGGGTGAACAACTGCCGCGGGATTTCGTGCTGGGCGGGGAGTGTGAACTCAGGCACCCGCAGCCGGACGGCGGGGTGGTCAGTTGCAAGCACCAGGACCTCGGTTCCAGCGAGGTACGCAATCACGTCAAGCATGGCAAGTTTGCCGTCAAGCTGGCGCTGCTCTGGAAGGAGCGGCTGTCCTGCGTGCTGCACGATGACCTGTCGATCAAGCGGCTGCGCTTCGAGGATATTGTCAGGGAAGCCGAAAGCGACACCGAGGCGGATGATCCGGTGAGCCGTTTTGACCTGGATTTCTCGATCATGGTGCTGGAACTGGCGGCATTTCTGCCGGCCCTGATGACCGCGCTGGGTGGCGAGGCTGTCCCGGAGGGCGACGCGGGAGAGGCGCCTGTCCACGTGACCACGCGTGGCGAAGTCCCGGAACCGGCATGACGCGGTGACCGCGATTCATCCCCGGCTGCTGGCGGACTGTCTTGTCATGGGACGGTTCCCGCTGTGCCACCTGCTGTTGTCCAGGGATGCCAATTATCCCTGGTGCATCCTGGTGCCGGACCGCGACGGTGTTTCCGAAATCCACCGGTTGACCGATGCTGATCAGCAGCAGTTACTGCGGGAATCTTCGCAGCTGGCCCGCGTACTGGAAATAGCCTGTGCCCCGGACAAGCTGAATATCGCGGCACTGGGCAATATCGTGCCGCAGTTGCATCTGCATCACATCGCGCGCTATCGCAATGACCCTGCCTGGCCGGCACCGGTGTGGGGGCGGGTGGCGCCGCGACCCTATAGTGAGCAGCAACTCACCGCGCTGCTGGAAAGGCTCGGCAGGGAACTGCACAAGCTGGTGGATTACTCACCCGCATAAAAAAGGCGACCCGTGGGTCGCCATCAGTCCTCTCCAGGGAAATCGACTTTATATTCGCTGCACTGCGCTTTAGCCGACGCGTTCCGCGCAGAGTTGCTGGCAGGTCATCTGGTCCAGGATTTCAAATGATGACGTGCGTTCCGTGTCGTAGGAGACCAGCATCAGGTGTGGTCTTGCCTCGTTGAAATGGGCATGGATGACGCCCTGGTGGCGGGTGATGGCTTTCTCGACGGTACGCCGGGTGTCTGCGCCGAGCCGGTTGTCAACGTGCATTACCATGTCTGTGATGTGCATGATGTCTACTCCTCCGTAATCGTTATCAAACCTCTGACTGCCATGACGTATCACTGTTTTGCCGGCATCCGTGCCGCACGCGCTCCGTTGACTGGACACTAAAATTAAACCCCACAAAAGTCAAGGGAAATATTTATAACCCCATATAATATATAAATAAATTACGAAACCCCATATTTTGTGTGTGGGATTAAAAACCATTCTATATAAGGGGTATAAGGCGGTAATTCATCGCGGTCGGAAGACCGCTCCTACAGGTGGATCTTTTGCGGAGCGGTCTTCCGACCGCGATGGGTTCTCAAAGAAGCGCACCGAAGGCGCCGTATGCCTCCGTGCAGCAATGCCGCGTCAGGCAGGCGGGTGGATCTTTTGCGTAGGAGCGGTCTTCCGACCGCGATGGGTTTCCAAAGAATTGCGCCGTATGCCTCCGTGCGGCAATGCCGCGTCAGGCAGGCAGTTGCCGCAGGCAGTCCAGGGCGGCGGTCTTGTAGCACTCGGCCAGGGTAGGGTAGTTGTAGACGCAGGCGGCCAGCGTATCGACGGTGGCGCCGCAGTTCATTGCCATCTGGCCCACGTGGATCAGTTCACTGGCCGACTCGCCGATGATGTGGATGCCCAGCAGTTCGCGGGTCGTGGTCGCGGCCAGCACCTTCAAAAAGCCGTGCTCTTCGCCAATGATCTGACCGCGCGCGGTCCGGGCAAATTCCGCCCTGCCGACGACGTAGTCGATGCCGCGTTCCTGCAGGTTGCGTTCCGTTTCCCCGGTCCAGGAAAGCTCCGGAATCGTGTAGATGGCCATCGGCAGGTGCCCGGCCGGCAGCAGTTGTTTCGCCGTGAAGGCATGCTGCACCGCCAGCCGCCCCTGTTCCATGGCGGTGGCCGCCAGCGAGGGACGCCCGGCAAGGTCGCCGATGATGTAGATGTGCGGCTGGCTGGTCTGGTGCTGTTCATTAATCCGCACCCAGCCGTGGTCGTCCGCGACCAGGCCGGCGCGTTCCAGCTCAAGCCTGTCGTAATTTGGTTCCCGTCCCTGGGCATACAGCAGCACGTCGGCCTCCAGCTTGCCGCCCTGTGCCGTTGTTACCACCACCCGGTCATCGACCCGGGTGATATCGCTGACGCGCGTCTGCATGTGCAGTTGTATGCCCATGTCACGCAGGTCGTTTTCCAGGATTTTCAGGATGTCCTCGTCGAGGTAGGCAAGCAGGTGCCGGTGTGAATCCACCAGTTGCACACTGACGCCCAGCGGCGCGAACAGGGTGGCGAATTCGCAGGCGATAACGCCGCCGCCGATGACCAGCAGGCGTTCCGGTAGCTGCCGCAGCTGCAGGATGGACGTGGAATCCAGCACCCGTTCCTTGTCAAAGGGCACTTCCGTCGGGCGGCGCGGGCGTGATCCCGTGGCGAGGATGACAATGCCGGCACTGAGCTGGTCACGGGAGCCGTCGGGACGCAGGATGTTCAGGGTGTGGGCATCGTGGAACGAGGCCTCACCGGGGATCAGCGTGACGCCGGCCGCCATCAGTTGTTGCAGCAGCAGGGCAGCCTGGTTTTCGATGATGCGTTGCTTGCGGCTGACGGCTTCACTCAGAAAACCGCCCTGCACCGGTCCCCGGGAAGCCGAGGCTTCCCGCATGCCGCGGACAGCAAAGCGCGATGTCAGCCAGGCTGCTTCCCGCAGTGCCTTGCTGGGAATGGTCCCGGTTTGCAGGCTGACGCCGCCGAGCCTGGGTTTGCGTTCGATCAGCCCGGTGCGCTTGCCAAGCGCGGCAGCCTGCAGCGCGGCGCTTTGCCCACCGGGCCCGGAGCCAACCACCAGGATGTCGAAGTCATGCCGTGCCATTCATGTCACCTTTGCGGCAGCACTGCACAAGTGCCGGGCTCAGGCAGTCGCGGTACCACGCGATGCGCGCTTGCGTTCATGCTCCAGCAGCTGTTTCTTGCGCAGGCGAATATGGTTCGGCGTGACTTCCACCAGCTCGTCGTCGTCGATGAATTCCAGCGCCTGTTCGAGGCTCATCCGGATCGGCGGCGTCAGCAGGATGTTCTCGTCCGTACCCGCGGCGCGGATGTTGGTCAGCTGCTTGCCTTTCAGCGGGTTCACCACCAGGTCATTGTTGCGGGAATGAATGCCGATGATCATGCCTTCATAAACGGCCTCGCCATGGCCGATGAACAGGCGGCCGCGCTCCTGCAGGTTGAACAGCGCATAACCCAGCGCCTTGCCGGCGCCATTGGCGATCAGCACGCCATTGTTGCGCTGGCCGTAGTCGCCGGCCTTCATGGGGCCGTAGTGCGAGAACACGCTGTAGATGAGCCCGGTACCCTGGGTGCCGGTCAGGAACTCGGTGCGGAAACCGATCAGACCGCGTGACGGCATGATGTAGTCGAGGCGCACCCGGCCCTTGCCGTCCGGCACCATGTCGGTGAGGTCGCCGCCGCGTTCGCCGAGTTTCTCCATGATGGTGCCCTGGTGAGAATCGTCGACGTCGACGGTGACCTGCTCGTAGGGTTCATGGGTTTCGCCGTCCACCTCTCTCAGGATCACTTCCGGGCGGGAGACGCCCATTTCAAAGCTCTCGCGGCGCATGGTCTCGATGAGGATGGCGAGATGCAGTTCGCCGCGGCCGGAAACACGGAACTTGTCCGGGTCCCCGGTATCCTCGACGCGCAGCGCCACGTTGTGGATCAGTTCGCGCTCCAGGCGTTCGTGGATATTGCGCGAGGTGACATATTTGCCATCCTTGCCGGCAAACGGTGAATTGTTGACCTGGAAGGTCATGCTGACGGTGGGTTCGTCCACGGACAACGGCATCAGTGCCTCGACGGCCGCCGGGTCGCACAGGGTGTCCGAGATGCCGAGCTTGTCGATGCCGGTAAACGCGATGATGTCACCGGCCTGGGCTTCGGGAACCTCGATGCGTTCCAGCCCCAGGAAACCGAACACCTGGCCGATGCGGGCGTTGCGCCGCTTGCCGTGGCGGTCGACCAGCGTCACCTGCATGTTGGTTTTGACAAAGCCGCGGCTGATGCGGCCGATGCCGATGACGCCGACATAGCTGCTGTAATCCAGCGAGGAGACCTGCATCTGGAACGGTCCCTCGAGATCGACCTGCGGCGGCGCCACCATCGAAATAATGGTCTCGAACAGCGGCGTCATGTCTTCGGCGGGCTTGTCGGCCTCGGTGCCGGCATAGCCCTGCAGCGCCGAGGCGTAGATCACGGGAAAGTCCAGTTGCTCCTCGGTCGCGCCGAGGCGGTCGAACAGATCGAATGTCTGGTCCAGCACCCAGTGGGGGCGGGCGCCGGGGCGATCGATCTTGTTGATCACTACGATCGGCTTCAGCCCCAGGTCGAAGGCTTTCTGGGTGACGAAGCGGGTCTGCGGCATGGGGCCGTCCACGGCGTCCACCAGCAGCAGCACCGAGTCCACCATGGAAAGCACGCGTTCCACTTCGCCGCCGAAGTCGGCATGGCCGGGGGTGTCGACGATATTGATGCGGTAGTCGCCCCAGCGGATGGCGGTGTTTTTCGACAGGATGGTGATGCCGCGTTCCTTTTCCAGGACGTTGGAATCCATGATTCGTTCCGGCGCGGCGGCGCGATCGCCGAGCGTGCCGGACTGGCTGAGGAGCTGGTCTACCAGGGTGGTTTTGCCATGATCGACGTGCGCGATGATGGCGATATTTCGCAAGTTACTAATCATATTGAGTTTTCTTGGCCGCGATCGCGGCGGGGATGTGCAGGGAACGGGGATTATACTGGTAAACCCGGGCGGGGCCACTGTTTCCATGCGGACCACGCAGTCAGGGAACCTTATCAAGGGAAAGCTTGTGCCATGTTGAGTGAAGCAGAACTCGAAAACTTCAGGCGGCGACTGTTGCAAATCCAGGCGGAGCTGCGTTTGCTGCGGGAGGCCGGCGAGGCCGCGACCCGGGTGGTCGAACTCGACCAGACCAGTGTCGGCCGCCTGTCGCGCATGGATGCCCTGCAGGGACAGGCCATGTCGCAGGAACAGGCGCGCCGTCGTCAGCAGGAGTTGCAGCGCATCGCCGCCGCACTGCGACGCCTGGAGCAGGGCGAGTACGGTGATTGCCGGGATTGCGGTGAGCCCATTGCTGCTCGCCGCCTGGAAATGGACCCGGCGGCGATCCTGTGCATCCGCTGTGCCACCGCCAGGGAGCAGGGCTGAACCTGGCGTTATCTGGCCATGAACGGCAAGTTACCGGTCAAAGCCGGACCAGGTGGAATGAATCAAAACAAGGTTTCGCTATCTTGCGGGCTTCGATCCACAACAGACTTCGGATTCAGTCTCTTGACCACTCAGTGAAAGTCACTCGTTATCGTCACCGTCATCGTCCGGGCGCTCGGGTAACTCGTGGGCAATGCCATCGTGGCAGTCAATACAGGTCTCACCCTTTTCCACGGCGCGTATATGACGTTTGCTCGCGTAACTGTCCTGCTCATCGAGATCCATGGAATTGAAATCATGACAGTTCCTGCATTCCCGGGAATCGGTTGAGCGCATGGATTCCCATACACGCTCTGCCATGTGCAGTCGGCGTGCCTCGAATTTCTCACGCGTGTCAATTGTTCCCAGTGCTTTATGATATAGCTCATTGGTCGCCTTTATCTTGCGTACAAACTTGTAGATCCAGGGTCGTGGGACATGGCAGTCCGAGCAGGTCGCCTGAACACCCGAAGGGTTCTTGTAATGGACCGTTTCCTTGTACTCCTGATAGACATTGTCACGCATTTCATGGCAGGAAATACAAAAAGTCATGGTATTGGTGGCTTCCATCGCCGTATTAAATCCGCCCCAGAATACAATCCCCGCCACCATGCCCACAAACAGTAATGACCAGTAAGCCCGATTGCGTATCCTGGACCAAAGTGATCCACCCTTGTCATCATCCACTAGCGTGTTCCCCCCTTGCTGTTATCGCCCTTCATGAGCGTAGATTTCATCATCTTTATTAGATGTGAGTGATATTAACTTCACGCTTTATGGATGAAATTGATGAAGATCATTTAATCGTGTAAATATCTCATTGCAATCTGATTTCTTGGGGCTGATTCTCAAGCAGCTGGCACTGGTAGTATTCTGAGCATTGGGCCTCGTATTTGTTTGATTTAGAGTCCCCGTATATGGCTTGTCGATCTATCTCCTTGCTTGAATTCAGGTTTGTTGCGGTGTGTATTTGACGGTGCAAGCACCGTAAGTCGCTGAATACAGTATGACGAGACGTTAACCGTGCCGTGGCAGGGTTGCCGCAGGCAAGGTGGAGTCGGGCGCGTTATTTTTCAGCGTGTCCCCAGACCGCGAAGACGGGGTCCGAATGCGCCAGCTGGCCGGTGTACTTGTCATCCTGCGGGCGTGGCAGTCCACGTAGTGATTCGCTGTGCAGTGAATCGAAATTTCCGGCCTGGCGAAAATATTCCAGTACCAGAGCCATGCGCTCGAACGGGTGCAGTTCTGTCCACACTTCGATCGCCTTGGTCGGGAACCAGCGGTCGGAGAAGGTGATGATTGCTGCCGCGCCGGGCTTGAGTACCCGCCCGAGTTCACGCAGTACCGCGACCGGCTGGATGAGGTACTCGATGGACACGCTGCAGATGGCGGCATCGAAGCTGTTGTCCGGGAACGGCAGTTCGGGCTGCGCGTTGAGGTCATGGACGATGCGTTCGTCCAGGCGAGGGTTCTGCGCCAGTTCTTCCGCATTCATGCCCAGTCCCGTCAGGCTGATGGTGCCGGTGTCTTCCGGCAGGTGTGAGATCCAGCTGCTCATCAGGTCCAGCACCTGCATGCCCGGTTCCAGAAAACGTTCGTAGATTTCCCCGATCTGCCGGCTGGCCATAGTGTCGATGTGCGGAACCAGGCGGGGTTGTTCATAGAAGCTCCCGTCCGGGCGCGGGTCGAGGCGATCAAAGGCGCTGCCGGAAAAGAAGTCCGTCGAGCCGGGCGCATGCAGCGCCTCCAGTCCGGCGCCGGCATCGAGGACAGCCATCAGCGCGTCATTGCAGCGCCCGCCATGCTCGCCGGCAAGACCGTCGCGCCGCTGAATGCGTGCGGCAACGGTCAGCGGTGTGCGCGCAAGCGGGTGATTGAGGTCAATGGTTGCCATGGTTGCGTCCAGCTCCAGGATGCGCATGGGGAGGACGTTGCCGGCGAAGATGTCGGCGGTGCCGGCGGCGATATAACGCGGGTAGTGCCGGCCGGCATACAGGACGATGGGCGGACCGTTCCTGCGTTGCAGACGCAGGTCGCTGATCCTGACACGGTGAATGTTGCGTTCGCTGTATGGCGGCACCAGTTCGCCGGCAGGAAATTGCTCGCTCAGCCACTCGCCATCACTGTCGGGCAGCCTGATGGAGAGGGCGCCGGGCAGGATATCGCGCCAGAAGTTGAATTTATCGAAATGCTGGCGGTTGCGATGCCGCACATCGCGGTGCTCCCGGTCAACGCGGAGTTCGATAGCGGCCTGTTCGGACTGGCTGGTCATGCATTCCTGGTGTGTGTTTTACGACGCCGCCAGTTTATAACAGATTGCCCTGTGACTGGGCGCGGAACGGTTGCCGCTGCTTTATCGTGGTGCGTGTCCCGATTGTTACGATTTCATGAAGATTGCCAGGGGTGCCGCAGCCCGGGAAGCTGTGGAATTCACGTTGCAGCGTGCACGCGGCCCGCTGTAGGATAGGCGCGGAGTTGCCGGCCTGTTTGTTGTTTGCTGAATCCGGCAGTTGCATAAATTACGGCCTGATAATCCGTATCACCACGTGATTTCAATGTGCAATGACTATTTCGTGCTGTATCTGGAATTCACCGCAGGTGAGTTTCCGCTGCAGCAAGATATTTCGCAGTGATCTGGTGAACATGAAGCCCGTCATATTCGGCCAACCTTGCCGCAACCATCCGAGCCGGTAACATGGACAAGTTAGACACTCTCGACACCTTCCTTGCGCAGCTCTGCGGCGGCGCGGACGCTGATTCCGGGCAGTTGCTGCAGTACCTCTACGAAATCCAGTATCGCTATTCCTGTATCCCGGCGCGCGCCGTTGAGCGGCTTGCCGCGCAGCTGGACTTGCCTGTAACCCGGGTCACCGGGGTGATCGATTACTACAGTTTCCTGCACACGACACCACGGGGCGAGTTCGACATCCTGTTCAGCGACAACATCACGGACCACATGCTCGGCAGTCGAGACTTGCTGCAGCAGCTGTGTGAACGGCTGGGTGTGGGGAAGGGTATCCCGCGGGCTGACGGGCGCGTGACGATCGACACCACGTCCTGTACCGGTATTTGCGACCAGGGGCCGGCGTTGCTGGTGAACGGCTGGACGGTCGCACGGCTGGACGCAGCGCGCATTGACGCGATCGCCGACCTGGTCGAGGCGGGGACGCCGGTTGCGGACTGGCCGGCAGAATTCTTCCAGGTAACCGACAACATCCGGCGCAGTGATCGGCTGTTGACCGATACCATCACCGCGGGCGCCGCCCTGCAGGCGCTGTCCCTGCAGGGCGGCGATGGCCTGCTGGAGGCCGTGGATCATTCCGGCCTGCGCGGTCGCGGCGGGGCCGGTTTCAGGACGGCGACCAAGTGGCGCTTCTGCCGCACCGCGCAGGCCGCGGAACGCTACGTCGTCTGCAACGCTGACGAGGGCGAGCCTGGAACGTTCAAGGACCGCATCCTGCTAAACAGTTACGCCGACCAGGTGTTCGAGGGCATGACCCTGTGCGCGGGCATCATCGGGGCGCAGCAGGGTTATCTCTACCTGCGCGGGGAGTACCACTACCTGCGCGAGCCGCTGGAGGCGGTGCTGGCGCGGCGCCGCGAGGTGGGCCTGCTGGGCACGTCGATCCAGGGCAGGTCGGGTTTCGATTTCGATATCGAGATCCACATGGGCGCCGGCGCCTATATCTGCGGCGAGGAGTCCGCGCTGATCGAATCGCTGGAAGGCAAACGCGGCATCCCGCGCATCCGACCGCCGTTCCCGGTGACGCAGGGTTTCCGCGGGCAGCCGACCGTGGTCAACAACGTCGAGACTTTCATGGCCACCGCCGCCATCGCGGTGCACGGCGCCGACTGGTTTACTGCGATGGGGACGGCCGAATCCACCGGTACCAAGCTGCTCAGCATCAGCGGTGACTGCGAGCGCCCCGGCATCTATGAATATCCCTTCGGCGTGACCGTCGGGCAGGTGCTGCAGGACTGCGGTGGCGCGGACGCCCAGGCGGTACAGGTGGCCGGCGCGGCCGGGTTCACCATCGCGGCGACAGAGTTCGACCGGACGCTGGCCTTCGAGGACATTTCCACCGGCGGTTCGTTCATGGTCTTCAACGCCTCGCGGGACATGCTCGACATGGTGCACAATTTTGCACACTTCTTCACCCACGAGAGCTGCGGCTTCTGCACCCCCTGCCGCGTGGGCGGTGTGCTGCTGCGTGACCTGGTCGACAAGGTCTGTGACGGTCGCGCCGGCGAGGCGGACTTGCAGGAAATGCGGGACATCGGGAAACTGATGCAGACGAGCAGTCATTGCGGCCTGGGAACCACCGCACCCAACCATGTACTCGATACCCTGGATAAATTCCCCGACAGCTACCGGCGCCGCCTGCGGCACAGCGGCTTCGAACCCGCCTTCGACCTCGACGCCGCGCTGGACGAGGCCAGGGCAATCACCGGTCGCAGTGATGCCGGGACAACCGTGAAGGTGCCGTCATGAGCGACAAACCATGCTTTCTGCTGGACGGCGAGGCGATCGCTTTCGAAGATGGCGACACCATCATGGACGCCGCACTGCGCGCCGGGAAGTACATCCCGCACCTGTGCCATAACCCCGAGTTCAAGCCGCACGGCAGCTGCCGGGTGTGCGTCGTCGGCCTCAATGGGGGCCACGTCTCCGCCTGCACCCAGCCCGCAACATCCGGGAGCAAGGTGGACAACAGTTCCGAGGCCATCACGGAACAGCGGCGCAACCTGCTGCAGATGCTATTCGTCGAGGGCAACCACGTGTGTCCCGGCTGTGAGAAGAGCGGCGCCTGCCAGCTGCAGGCGGTGGCCTATTACACCAATATGCTATCGCCGCACTACACGCATTTCTTTCCGCGGCGCGAGGTCGATGCCTCGCACCCGGATATCGCCATCGACTTTAATCGCTGCATCCTGTGTGAACTGTGCGTGCGCGCCAGCCGCGACGTGGATGGCAAGAACGTGTTTGCCATCAGTGGCCGCGGCATCGACAGCCGCCTGGTGATCAATTCGCCTGGCGGCAAGCTGGGCGACAGCGAGTTTTCCGCCAGCGACAAGGCGGCGCATGTCTGCCCGGTGGGCGCGATCCTGCCGAAGAACCGCGGTTACGAGCGGCCGATCGGCAAGCGCCTCTACGACCTGCAGCCGATCAGCGTGGTCGGCGACGTGGCGGCCCATGAAGGCGAGGAGGACTGAGCATGGCTGACAAGCTGCGGGTGGCGACGGCATCGCTGGCGGGTTGTTTCGGCTGCCACATGTCCCTGCTGGATATCGACGAGCGCATCCTCGAGCTGGTGGAACTGGTCGAGTTCGACCGTTCCCCGCTCACCGACATCAAGATCATCGGTGACTGTGACCTCGGCATCCTCGAGGGCGGGGTGGCGAACCAGGAAAACGTCGAGGTGCTGCTGGAGTTCCGCAAGCACTGCAAGATACTGGTATCGATGGGGGCCTGCGCGGTCAACGGCGGCATTCCGGCGATGCGCAACCAGTTCGAGCTGCGCGAGTGCCTGGAAGAGTCCTATATCAACTGCATCGGTCTGGGCAATGCCATGATCCCGAACGACCCGGAGATCCCGCTGCTGCTGAACAAGGTGCACCCGCTCCACGAGGTGGTGAAAATCGACTACTTTCTGCCGGGTTGTCCGCCAAGCGGGGACACTATCTGGACTTTCCTGACCGAACTGCTTGAGGGTAAACCGGTCAGTTTCCCCTATACACAGATACACTATGATTAAGGTGTGCCGGTTTTCTCATACTGGCAATACCGAGGACGCATGATGTCGGAGCAACTGGAAACTGCCACGAACCCGGAAGGCCTGCAACGGGTGGTGATCGAGCCGCTGACGCGGGTGGAGGGGCACGGCAAGGTGACCCTGCTGCTGGATGACGACAACCATATCCAGCAGGCACGTCTGCACATCGTCGAGTTTCGCGGCTTCGAGAAATTCATCCAGGGGCGGCCCTACTGGGAAGTGCCGGTGCTGGTGCAGCGCCTCTGCGGCATCTGCCCGGTAAGTCACCACCTCGCCGCCGCCAAGGCCACCGACGCGCTGGTCGGTGCCACCCAGCTCACGCCCACGGCGGAGAAGATCCGCCGGCTGATGCATTTCGGCCAGACCCTGCAGTCGCATGCGCTGCATTTCTTCCACCTGTGCTCGCCCGACCTGCTGTTCGGCTTCGACGACGCAGTCCGCCACCGCAACATCGTCGGCGTGATCGAGGATCATCCCGAGATTGCCAAACAGGGCGTGCTGCTGCGCAAGTACGGACAGGAGGTGATCCGCATCACCGCGGGCAAGCGCATCCACGGCACCGGCGCGATTCCCGGTGGTGTCAACAAGTCGTTGAGCCGCGAGGAATGTGACTACCTGCTGCAGGACATCGAGCAGGTCGTGGCCTGGGGCGTGGAAGCGGTGGCGCTCATCAAGCGGATCTATTTCGAACAGCTCGAGTATCACCAGGCCTTCGCGACCATCGACAGCAGCATGCTCAGCCTGGTGCGCCCGGACGGCGGCTTCGAGATCTACGACGGCGGACTGCGCGCACGCGATGTGGCGGGCAAGACCATCTTCGACCACGTCGACTGCAACGCCTACGAGCAGTACCTGCGCGAGGGCGTGAAGTCCTGGAGCTACATGAAGTTCCCGTTCATCGAATCCCTCGGCGCGGAAAACGGCTGGTACCGCGTCGGACCGCTGGCCCGGGTAAACAACTGCGACTTCTTCGATACGCCACTGGCGGAGCAGGAGCGCGTCGAGTTCCGCGCGGCCGGTGCAGGCGGGGCGCCGCAGCAGGCCACGCTGGCCTATCACTGGGCACGCCTGATCGAACTGCTGCACTGCGCCGAGGCTATTCGGGAACTGCTGCATGATCCCGACGTGCTCGGCGACGACCTGCTGGTGCGGGGCGAAATGCAGTCGCGCGGCATCGGCGTGATCGAGGCACCGCGCGGCACGCTGTTCCACCACTACGAGATCAACGCCGACGGTATCGTCGAAAAGTGCAACCTGATCGTCTCGACCACCAACAACAACCAGGCCATGAACGAGTCCATCCGCCAGGTGGCCAGCCACTACCTGGACGGCCACCACCTGACGGAACCGTTGCTGAACCAGATCGAGGTGGCCATCCGCGCCTACGATCCCTGCCTGTCCTGCGCCACCCACGCGCTGGGCAAGATGCCGCTGGAAATCAGCCTGCTGGACAGTTCCGGTGAACTGGTCGAGCGGCTGGTGAAAAGTTCCTCGGGTGCCATCCACGCAGCGGACTGAGTCCGCGTGATCAATCACGGCGTCAGGCCGGTGCTGGTCTTCGCCTGGGGCAACCCATCCCGCGGCGATGATGCCCTGGGTCCGGCGCTGCTGGAGATGCTTGAATCACGCCAGGCGCAGGGCGAGTTTGCCGGTGTCGAACTGCTCACCGATTTCCAGCTGCAGGTCGAGCACGCCCTGGACCTGCAGGGACGCGAACGGGTGCTGTTCATCGACGCCAGCGTGTCCGCGCAGGCGCCATACGAGCTGCACCCCCTGCAAGCGGAGCGCGATGCCAGCTACACCACGCATGCCATGAGTCCCGGTGCCGTACTGGCAGTCTACGAACAGATCAACGATGGACCGCCGCCGCCTGCCTTCATGCTGTCGATCCGCGGCTACGAATTCGAACTCGGCGAACCCATCTCACAGCAAGCCCGCGCCAACCTGCAGGATGCCTGTGCGCAAGCCTGTGAATTCCTGAAAAATCGTAGCCCGGATGGAGCGTAGCGTAATCCGGGGCTGACGTTGATACGGGAATCTCCCCGGATTTCACTCACGTTCCATCCGGGCTACGGGGTGGGTGTTCTTACACGCGCAAGCGCGAATTTCTGACCGCGATCATCCTTGTTGCCATCGCATACGATAATCGGCCCCGGTACCATCGAATTCTATCCATCAGGCATTCCCCGGATTTCACTGCGTTTCATCCGGGCTACAGTGTGGATCTGCAGTTGTAGCCCGGATGCGAGCGTGAGCGGAATCCGGGGCCTGTGGAATGTGAAATGGAATTCGGGGGTAACGATCGGTGGTGCAATACCGGCGTAATCGTGTTCCGGGAGGGACCTTTTTCTTTACCGTGACATTGCAGGATCGTCGTGCGACGACATTGGTTCATAACATCGGGGCACTGCGAGCAGCATTGCGACGTACCCTGCGGCAGCGACCATTCGTGATCGATGCAATGGTGGTGTTGCCGGATCATATTCATTCAGTATGGACGCTGCCGTCCGGCGATGCGGATTATGCCGGGCGCTGGCGGCTGCTGAAGAGTTGCTTTGCGCAGTCGCTTGCCAGGGCTGGCGTTGGGCTTGCACGTAACGCCAGGGGCGAATATGACCTGTGGCAGCGGCGCTACTGGGAACATACCATCCGGGATGCGGCGGATCTGTGAACGGCACGTGGATTACATTCATTTCAATCCTGTGAAGCACGGTCTGGGTGGAGCGGGTGGGAGACTGGCCGTACAAGTAGGTTGGGCTGAAAAACGTGAAGCCCAGCATGGCGGGAGTGGAGGTATGAACCGACAGGTGGCGACTGCACAGCGCAAGGGTGCGCGTGATTACCAGGAGGACACCCTGGCCGTGCAGCGGTTTGCGGCCGATGCGGGTGCGCGCGCGAACGAACTGTTGCTGGTGCTGGCGGACGGCATGGGCGGGCATGCCGGCGGTGAAATCGCAAGCCGGCTGGTAGTGGACTGCTTCTGTGCTGCCTGCAGCCGTAGTCCCGGGACGGTTCCTGACGCCTTGCGCAGCAGCCTGGATGCGGCCAATGAATGCCTCGCCGATGCAGTGCTGGATGCGCCAGAACTCAGGGGGATGGGAACTACACTGGTCGGGTGCGTGATCCGGGAGAACAGCCTGTACTGGGTCAGCGTCGGTGATTCTCCCCTGTGGGTATACCGTGGAGGGGTGTTGCAGCGCCTCAATGCCGATCATTCCATGATGCCGTTGCTGGAGCAGATGGTCAGTGCCGGCGAGTTGACGAGAGAGGAATTCCTGAAGGATCCGCGCAGAAGCATGCTGCGCTCCGCGCTGACGGGCAAGACTGTCGAACTGGTCGATTTCTGCGACAAACCCTTCCGGCTGCAGGCCGGTGATATCGTCGTGCTGGCCAGTGATGGCGTCGAAACGCTGGCCGAGGATGACCTGGCCGCCTTGCTGCAGGATGCGGATGCTGTGGAGCTGGATGAACTTGCAGAAAATTTGCTGGCTGGTGTCGAGGCCGCCGGCGCCAGTCACCAGGACAATGCCTCCGTGATCCTGTATCGCTGTTGAGGGGGCGTTGGTTCTTTTCAGGTTCGGCGATACTGTAGTCCGGGGGTGCAGTACCCGGTGTAGTGTAAGCAATAGAGGTCATGAATATGAGCAATCCGGAATCCGGTGACAAGCTGCCCGATACGGTCAGCCTGAATGACGAGGAGGGCGTCAAGCGCATCCTCATGGAGACGGTGTTCGGGATGTGGGACATCGTCAACAACCTCACCCGGTTGCGTTCCTCCCGGCGGGAACGCTACCGGGTCACCATCTTCGGTTCGGCCCGAACCACCCCGGACCACTGGGTGTATGCCGAGGTAAGACGCATGGCGGCGGCGCTGGCGGAAATGGGCTGCGACATCGTCACCGGCGGCGGTCCGGGACTCATGCAGGCCGCCAATGAAGGTGCGCGGTCGGTCAATGCCGCCGAGCGGGTGCAAAGCATGGGCATACGCGTGGAGCTGCCTTTTGAGCAGGAGGTAAACCCCTACGTGGAGCAGGCCTACGAACACCAGAACTTTTTCAGCCGTCTGCACCACTTTGTCCTGGTTTCGGATGCCTTCATCGTGGTGCCCGGTGGTATCGGGACGGTGCTGGAATCCACTATGATCTGGCAGTTGCTGCAGGTGCGCCACATGCATGACACGCCGCTGATCTTCACGGGCGCCATGTGGGGTGAACTCGTTGACTGGGCCCGCACCTACATGCTGCGCCCGGGGTTTGAACTGGCCAGCCCCGAGGACATGGAGATACCGCAGTGCGTGAATGATGCGGATGCGGCAATCGCGCTGATTCGCGAAAGTCATGCCCGCTGGAAAGAACAACAGCAGGGTGAATCCTGAAGCGGTCGGCTGGTGCGCTGACCCTTGCTGGAACATGATGTGTGTAGCGGCCCTCTGACCACGATTCTGTTTTCAAACAATCGCGCCGAAGGGCGGCGCTCCTACAGGTGCTGCCAGTGGGTGTAGGAGCGGTCTCCTGACCGCGATGCGATCCTTAAACAATCGCGCCGAAGGCCGGCGTTCCTACCCAGTGGGGTACTCCTACAGGTGCTGCCAGTGGGTGTAGGAGATTCTTTTTATGCCCGTTCTTCAGGTGCTGGCCGCAGTCGAATGTAATCACACATGTTCGCGTGCAAGCTATTGGACAGCTTTAAGGAGACTCTGAACAAGTCCCGATGGGAATCAACAAGCTGGACTCCGGCCTTCGCCGGGGTGACGACTTGTTCAGGGTTTCCTTGGGTATTTCGTCATGTTTCTGGAATTCACCGCCAGTGAACTTCTGGTCCGGCCTTGTAGGAGCACCCCGAAGGGCATAACCGGCTTGCAGCTGCGAATCGCGGCTGCAAGCCGCTCCTACAGCAAGAACTTTTGCAATGATCGGGATTACTCTGACACTACCGGGTCCAGCTCCACGTAGACCGGTGACAGTTCCGGCTCTTCCTGTTCGGAGTCCGGTACGGTTTCACGCAGGCGCACCTCGACGCGTGCTGCGTCGATCACTGCGTTATCGACGATGTCCGGGTACAAATGGTAGTGCTGCACGAGCTTCACCGGCTGGCAGCGTGCCAGCCGTTCATAGCGGCGGCGGGTTTCCGTGTCGAGTGTCGGTAGCAGCAGCAACCACGGCGCCTGCCAGGCGATGAAGTCCTTGATGAGTTGGTGATGTGCCGCATCATGCTTGCGGGTATCCAGCAGGGTTTCGGGAAACGCTTCCGGCGGCAGCGCGCGGTTGCTGCAGGCACCATCCAGATTGCTGCCATGCAGTCCGGTGCCGCTGCCGTCAGCATTGCGCGCGAAGATCCGGGCGGCGGGGGATTTTCCTGCGCGGGCGTTGATATAGTCTGCCAGGTAATCGCCGCAGGCGCCGGCGGCGGCTGGATCGACACCCAGTTCCCGGGCAGCGGGGCTCATGAAGGTCTTGCGGCAGTTCAGGCCGGGGTTCCATGCGCCGGCCTGCCGCATGTCGATTTTCTCCGCCGTCAATGCGCTGTCCAGCAGTGCCAGCGGCTGTCCCTGCCGATCCAGCAGCCAGAGCTCGTAACTGTCCAGAAAGGGGAAAGGGACAGCATCATGCACCTTGAGCAGGTGCTCGTAGACCACTGCGCCCATGTCCTCCATGGCGTGGAAGTCGTCCGAGGGGTACAGCGGGCCGCGCTTCAGGCCGGTCTGCGCCGACCAGGTGCCATAGCGGATGTCGCTGACCTGCGTGCGACGATCGCCCGGCAGGCCGGAGAGCAGGCCGGCGTTGCTGACGTAGATATCCCACTTGATGCCGTCGGCGCTGACTGCCTCGGCCGACTGGTACTGGATGCAGCACATGGTGCCGCGAAAGGGGTTCAGCAGGCGCTGTGAATAGCACAGGATCGTCATGGGCTTGCGACTTCCGGCTGCGATGGTTTCGATAATAAGTGCAATCCCGTGTGACTTCCAGCGTGCGGCATGCGTAGAATGCATGCCTGTTACAGGCCCCGGCAGCCGCCGCTGCCATGCCGGACCCGATCATGCCGTTACTGCGACTTGCCAACCTTTCCCTGGCCTTCGGCCACCGTGCACTTCTGGACAGAGTGAGCCTGGAAGTGCGCGCGGGAGAGCGCGTTTGCCTGGTCGGCCGCAACGGCGAGGGCAAGTCGTCGCTGCTGCGTATTATCGGCGGTGAGATCAGCGCTGATGACGGCGAACTCTGGCTGCGTCCCGGCATGCGGGTGGCCTACCTGGCACAGGAAGCAACGCTCGACAGCCAGCAGTCCGTGTTCGCGGTGGTGGCAGGCGGTCTGCCGGGACTCGGCCAGATGATCACCGACTACCATGAGGCGGTCGCCGCGCTGGAACATACGCACGACGAGGCCAGCCTGACGCGGCTGTCCGAACTGCAGCATGTGCTGGAAGCGGCAGGGGGCTGGGAACTCGAGCAGCGGGTGGAGCGGGTGCTCTCCAGGCTGCAGCTCGACGGGGACGCCGGTTTCCATACCCTGTCCGGTGGCTGGCGACGGCGCGCCATGCTGGCGCGTGCGCTGGTGCTGGAGCCGGACGTGCTGTTGCTCGATGAGCCAACCAACCATCTGGATATCGAGGCCATCACCTGGCTGGAAGAATTCATGCTCGGCTACCCGGGCGCGCTGCTGTTCATCAGTCACGACCGCGCCTTCGTGCGCCGCCTGGCGACGCGCATTATCGAGCTGGACCGGGGGCAGCTGAGTTCGTGGCCCGGTGGCTACGATGACTACCTGCGCCGCAAGGTCGAGCAACTGGAGGTCGAGGCGCGTCACAATGCGCTGTTCGACAAGAAGCTGGGCCAGGAGGAGGCCTGGATTCGCCAGGGCATCAAGGCACGGCGCACGCGCAACGAGGGCCGGGTGCGGGCATTGAAGGACCTGCGTGAACAGCACCGCCAGCGGCGCGAACGCGGCGGCAAGGCCGACCTGCAACTGGACGGCGGTGAACAGTCCGGCAAGCTGGTGTTCGAGGCGGAGCACGTCAGCCTGAATTTCGGCGAGCAGGTCATCATTCGCGATCTTTCCACGACCATCCTGCGCGGTGACCGCGTCGGCATCATCGGCCCGAACGGCGCCGGCAAGTCGACCCTGATCAGGGTGCTGCTGGGCGAGCTGCAGCCCGACAGCGGCATGGTGAAACGCGGCACGCGGCAACAGGTCGCGTACTTCGACCAGCAGCGGGAACAACTCGACCCGCAGGCCACGGTGATGGACAGTGTCGGGGAGGGCAGTCCGCGGGTGGTGATCAACGGCCGCGACCGGCATGTCGCGGGCTACCTGCGCGATTTCCTGTTTCCGCCGGAACGCCTGCAGTCACCGGTCAGCACGCTGTCCGGCGGGGAACGCAACCGGCTGCTGCTGGCGCGGCTGTTCGCGCGCCCGGCCAACCTGCTGGTGATGGACGAACCCACCAACGACCTCGACGTGGAAACGCTGGAACTGCTGGAAGAACTGCTGCTGGAATACCCGGGGACGCTGCTGCTGGTGAGCCATGACCGTGCATTTCTGGATAATGTCGTGACCAGCAGCCTGGTGTTCGAGGGTGATGGCGTGATCGGCGACTATGTCGGCGGCTACAGCGACTGGCTGCGGCAGCGACAGGCCGGTGCGGAAAAGCCTGCGGTTTCTCCATCCCCGCGCGGGGATGCCAGCCACAAGGCATCGCCCGCAAAACCGAAGCCTGGCGGTAAAGCGCGCAAGTTGTCCTACAGGGAGCAGCGCGAACTGGAGTCACTGCCGCAGCAAATAGAGGCGCTGGAGAAAGAGCAGGCGGAATTGCAGCAGCAGACCGCGGATCCGGATTTCTACCAGCGGCCCGCGGATGAAGTTGCCGCGGGACTTGCCCGGCTGGAGACGATTGCCGGAGAACTCGAAGATTGCTACATGCGCTGGGAGGCGCTTGAGTCTGTCGTCGATTCGTCGTAGCGCCGGGTGGCGATACCGCATTCTCAATCATCCCATTTCAACATGCAGTACATATCTTGTTGTTTTTGGTGCGGTTGTGTGAGTCTTGAGGGAGGCGCAGCCGACTTTCAGTGTGATCAATGCTAAAATTGAATGGAGTACTGCACTGGCATCGCAACAACAATAAACGCCCGTGACGGGGCGGGGGGCATCAATGATTTCAGTCAACGAGCTTCTGCGGGCGGTTTTTGCCTGTCTGCTGATGATGTACCTTCTGGCGTCGACGGCAGGTGTTGCGGCGGCTTCCTATACCCTGTTCGACAGCGGCCAGTCGCGACCACTGGCAATCACGCCCGATGGCAGTCGACTGTTTGCAGTCAATACACCGGATAATCGGCTCGAAATCTTCGATATCACACCCTTCGGCCTGGCGCATGTCGTTTCGGTCCCGGTCGGGCTGGAGCCAGTCGCGGTCGCAGCCCGAAATAACGGCGAGGTCTGGGTCGTCAATCATCTCTCCGACTCGGTCAGTATTGTCGATGTGGCTGCGACCCCGCCGCGGGTAGTGCGCACCTTGCTGGTCGGTGACGAACCGGGGGACATCGTGTTCGCCGGTCCGGGCGGCAATCGGGCCTTTATCACGGCGGCACATCTCGGTCAGAACAGCCCCTATAACGATCCGGCCAATCCGGGTGAACTGACGACGCCAGGCATCGGGCGAGCGGATGTCTGGGTGTTCAACGCAACAAACCCGGGCACGTCGCTGGGCGGTGATCCGGTCGAGATCGTGACCCTGTTCGGCGATACGCCCAGGGCGCTGACCGTCAGTCCGGATGGCAACACCGTGTATGCCGCGGTTTTCAAGTCCGGCAACAAAACAACCACGTTGAACGAAGGCATTGTGTGTAACGGGGGACAGGCCGCGTCAACGTGTACCCCCGATCCCGGTGAGCAGACCGCTGCGGGCGGTCTGCCAAACCCTTCCAACCAGACCATCGGCGGTCTGCAACAGCCCGAGGTCGGGTTGATCGTGAAACATGACGGCACCAAATGGACGGATGAGCTGGGCCGCGACTGGTCGAACATGGTGCGTTTCAACCTGCCGGATCTGGATGTCTTTGCCATCGATGCCGCCGCGTCGCCTCCGGTTGAAGTCGACAACTTCGCAGGAGTCGGGACAGTACTGTTCAACATGATCACCAATCCGGTCAGCGGCAAGGTCTACGTGGCCAATACCGAGGCCGTTAACGAGGTGCGTTTCGAGGGTACCCGCGACGCCGGCAGCACGGTCACGACGGTCAATGGCCATTTGCACGAGGCGCGCATAACGGTGATCGATCCGGCTATCGGGACGGTCTCCCCGCGGCATCTCAACAAACATATCGACTACAGCGTTATCCCTGCACCGGCAGGCGTGAAGGAAGACAGCCTGGCCACGCCGCAGGGCTTGGCGGTTTCCGCGGACGGCAGCACGCTCTACCTGGCTGCCAAGGGTTCCGGCAAGGTCGGCGTGTTTGCAACCAGTGAAGTCGAGAACAACAGTTTCGTGCCGGACGGTGCCAACCATATCACTGTGACCGGGGGCGGGCCTTCCGGGCTGGTGCTGGATGAAGCCAACAGTCGCCTGTATGTGCTGACGCGCTTCGACAACGGTATCTCGGTCGTGGATACCGCATCCCGGACAGAAACCGGTCACCTGCTGCTGCACAATCCGGAACCGCAATCTGTGCGCGATGGTCGCCCGTTTCTCTATGACGCCAACCTGACATCCAGCAATGGCGAGGCATCCTGCTCCAGTTGCCATATCAATGCCGACAAGGATGAGCTGGCCTGGGACCTGGGTAATCCGGAAGGGGTCGTGCTGAACAACCCAAATACGCTTCTTATCGATTTGGGACTAGATCCAGATTTCCATCCCATGAAGGGACCGATGACGACCCAGACCCTGCGCGGTATGGATAACCACGGGCCGATGCACTGGCGCGGGGATCGCATCGGCAGCAGCGAGTCCGACGAGGCGGGAGCTTTCGAGCAGTTCAATGGTGCATTCCCGGGCTTGCTAGGGAGAATGACCGAGCTAACTACTCAAGAGATGCAGGCCTATACAGATTTCATCCTGCAGGTGACGCCGCCGCCCAACCCGATCCGGAACCTGGATGACTCGTTAACCACAGCCCAGCAGGCTGGCCATGATTTCTACTTGACTGCACCTGTCGACGCCGGGTTTACCTGCAATCAGTGCCACGTGCTGGCACCCGGTACCGGGTTCTTCGGTACCGGCGGGTTATCCAGCTTCGATGCCGAGACACAGCATTTCAAGGTGGCTCAGCTGCGCAACATGTATGAAAAGGTCGGCATGTTCGGCATGCCGGACGTACCTTTCTTCCTGAGCGGGAACAACGGCCACCAGGGCGACCAGATTCGCGGCTTCGGCTTTCTGCACGACGGCAGCACGGACACCCTGTTCCGCTTCCTCAACGCTACAGCCTTTAACTTCGGAAGCGATACCGACCGCAGGGATGTCGAGCAATTCCTGTTCGCGTTCGATTCCAACCTGAAACCCGTGGTCGGCCAGCAGGTCACGCTGGACGACAGCAACGGGGGCTTAGGGGGCGCCGCCACCCCGCGCATCAATCTGCTGCTGGCGCGGGCGGAGGCCGGTGACTGCGATGTGGTTCTTAATGGGATATTCAATGGCAATGCCCGCGGAGGCGTATATCTGCCGGTTAGTGCTAACCCGGAGCTGACAGTTGGCTCTGTCCAGGTTGATGGCGACGACTTCCCTGTCATTCCCGAGAGCCTTGCACGTGATCAGGCTGCGCTTCCGGGTCAGGAGTTGACCTACATGGCGGTCCCGTTGGGGAGCGGCCAGCGGATCGGCGTTGACCGGGACGAGGACGGAGTGATCAATTTCAACGACAACTGCCCGGCCACGGCAAATATGAACCAGGAAAATGGCGATTCTGACGACATCGGTGATGCCTGCGACAACTGTCCTGTTGTCGACAATCCCGATCAGCAGGACAACGACCTGGATGGGGCGGGTGATGTCTGCGATGTGGATGACGACAATGACGGCCTGGACGACACTACGGAATCAACAGTATTGAACACGAATCCACTACTGGTCGATTCGGATGGCGACGGTCTGAGTGACTTCGAGGAGGTCAACATGGACAGTAACCCGAACGATTACAATCCACTTTACGATACAAACCCAAACATCCCGGACAGCGACGGCGACACATTCAGTGACGGTGACGAGGTGGCGCTTGGCACCGACCCGCTGCGTAGTGCAAGCTACCCGCACAATGGCGACATCAACGATGACGGCATGGTCAATATCGTCGACGTACTGATGGCGGAACAGGTGCTGACCGGGCTGGCGCCGCCGCTTTCAACCCCGCAGATGAATCGCGCCGATGTGGCGCCACTGCTGGCCGGCCTCCCCGATCCGGACGGGGATTTCAATACCGGCGACCTGCTGGTGATCTTGCGCAAGGCGCTGGAGGAGATCAGTTACTGACCGGCGGCCGCAGCCAGCAGTCCAGGGTTAAAAAACCGGTACCAGGTGATAGCCCTGTGCCTGGTAGCCGATCAGGGAGATAAAGCCATCACCCACCAGCGTCAGGCCGGGCAGAATCGTATTGTTATCGATACCAAAGACACGCGTCGCGACTGCACAGATCTCCTGTCTCACGCCGAGTGCAGCCAGTGCATCTACATTCGATTCGATTTCCAGCAGTACGCCGCCTGCATCCTTCCCGGTATCGGCCGAGGGTGACGTGGTGAGGTATTTCACGCTGGGCCCGATATAGACCAGCACAAAGTCAGGTTCAACGTCCTGGTCTTTCATCCCCTTGTAGGTCCCCTGGATTACCTCCAGGTAAAAATTCAGCTTTTTGGCATCACCAATGTCGACAAGGAATACGGCCTTGCCGACTTTCATGTCGCCCAGGGCCGCGTGGTCGTTTATCGTCAAGTCTTCGGCATGAAGCAGGGTGCTGGCCAGCATAAGCATGGCAAATAGCGTGTTAACTGCAGTTTTCATCATTATGTCCCCGGTATTCAACTGGTTTGCCTGAGTCTCTCAAGGTCAACGAGCGAGCAACTGGTCTTGCGGGTTGCGTGACAATTCTCATCCCTGGGCTGGAAGTCGAAGGAACAGCTCATTTCCTGCAGCATGCGATAGTCTTCTTCCGGGTATGCGTGTGCGGGCAGGTTTGGCGGGTGAAATACGCAGCTCATGCAGTGTTCATTCACGATTCCTGGTTTGGACATTTCACGTTCTCCGAAACCGTATGCCCTGGCCGTTACGCTCGCGCCGGCTCACAGGTATTTATGAGCATGGTATCAATGATTGACAAAACTGTAGCCCGGATGGAGCGCAGCGGAATCCGGGAGCAATGTTGAAGGGCCGCCAGGAACAACATACAGGAACACCGCAAAGAAGTGTGCCGCGCTGCCTGCCAGCACAAACAGGTGCCAGATCGCGTGGTGATATACCAGCGTCTTCCATACATAGAATATGACACCCAGCGAATAGAGTAGCCCCCCGGCCAGCAGCAAAACCATGCCGCCCGGTGCAACGTTTGCAAGCATGGGCTTGATTGCGACCACGATCAGCCAGCCAAGACCGAGATACAAACTAATGGAGATGCGCTTGTAGCGCTGTTTCACGATCAGTTCCATGATCATGCCTGCGATAGCAATAGACCACACCATGCCGAACAGGGTCCAGCCCCAGCTACCGCGCAGGTTGACCAGGGTGAATGGTGTGTAGGTGCCGGCAATCAGCAGGAAAATTGCCGCGTGATCCAGTTTTTGCAAAACCTGCTTGAGGCCGGGTTTTGTCACGCCGTGGTACAGCGTGGAGATTGTGTAAAGCGCAATCAGCGTGAAGCCGTAAATGCCTGAGCTGACGATATGCCAGGCATCACCATATTTGCTGGAGTACACAATGAGCGTCGCGAGGCCAATAACACTCATCAGCAAGCCAATGCCGTGCGTTACACTGTGGGCGATTTCTTCCTTGATGCTGTAGCCGGCTGTTGTTGTCTGGGCTTGCATGGGATGTTCTCTGGTGTTGCGTGGCAGGAATGTCTCGCAAGCTATCAGGATTCCTGAAAGGCCGCATCAGTCAGGGGACTGGTTTCGGCGCCACCGCTAGTAACAAACATTCACCTGAAACACGGATTATAGCTGTATTCAGCGAGTCTGCTCGCAGGATCACCTCGCAAGTTCCCGCAATCCCTGCAGGGCCTGCTCCAGTACTGTGCTGTCTGTCTCGCGCGGGTAGACCATGTAGGCAGGATGTATGTATTCCGGCGATTCCTTGACCCGATACAGACGACCGGATGCAATGAGGGGGGCAGCCATTCGCTCCGGCAGGAAACAGCTGCCACCATTGCAGAGAATCAACTGCACGCCAAGCCAGCCAATATTCACGATCTGCGGTGGACGTTCCAGATCCGGATAGCTCTGGGCATGCTGGGCGTAGAAGCCTGGTCCCCAATCAACATAAACATAGTCGTCCCCCGGTCCGGTGTCGTCCTGCCGACTGCTGACCAGCACCAGTGTTTCGTCGAAGAGATGTTCCACGATCAGGCCGGGGCTGTGACTCGGGGTATACATCAGGCCGATATCGAGCATGCCTTCGATCAGGCCGCGCATTAAATCTTCTTCAAAACCGATTTCACTGCGGATGGCGATGTCTTTCGCCACACGACGCATCCATCCAACCCACCGGGGCAGGAATTCATCCCACAGTGCGATCCGGCCTCCGATACGGATCGTGGCACGGTAGCGACTCGGCAATCCGACTTCGTGCCGCGCCTGCTCCTCCGTGAGCACCAGGCGTTTTGCGTGTTCCAGGAAGCGCCGACCGGCCGTTGTGAGACTGGCGCCGGAACGGTTGCGTACGAATAAGCGCGCGCCAAGTTCCTCTTCCAGTCGCTGAATCCGGGCGCTGACAGTTGACTGGGTCAGGTGCAGCTGTCCGGCAGCTGCCAGAAAACTTCCATGTGCCGTGATGGCGAGAAAGGTACGGGCCTGATCTATGTCCATGCGCTGAAACCTGTCGTTGTATCCATCGCGTTATATATCGGGATAATCGATATTAGATAGCAAATAATATCGTTTGACCAGCATTTAGATGCCCGAATATAGTCATTACAACCCAATTAGACTGGAGGTCTGGAAATGCTGAGCACCATGCAATCTGTTCGCGATATTGAAGGCTATATCATTGATCCTGACGACTGGGATAAGGAAATCGCCCGGCAGCTGGCCGCAGAAGAAAACCTGGAACTCAACCAGGATTACTGGCTGATTCTTGAATTCATGAGAGCGTACTGGCTTGAGCATCGCATAGCCCCGGACGTCCGTCATGTTGTCGAGTTTCTTGTCAACGAAGAGGGGTACGATAAAAAGGCAGCGAAGAAGCACCTTTTCGACTTGTTCCCCTACGGCTATGTCAAACAGGCCTGCAAGATAGCAGGCATGCAACGTCCGCGTGCCTGGAGTACCGGCTGAGCGATATTTAGCCCTGATTCAGCAAACTGTTGCCTTTCTCCAGGCTAAAAAGGCGACCTGAAGGTCGCCTTGTGAGGAGGGTGAAACGCTGGCAGGAATCGTGCCGGGTGGTTGCTTACCGGAACGTGAAGGCGGCGCCGGCGCCGCTCAGGGTGTTGTCAGCTGCGTTTCCATCAATGCCGGTCGCGATACTGTCCTCCCCCGGTGTACCCGCGCCCAGTACGTCGCCGGCCAGCGCGACACTGTAACCGAAAAAATCTCCATTATCGGTACTGGTGCCCTTGATGTAGGCCGACTGGTTCCACACCGCTGCGCTGCGCCTGAACAGGTAGACGGCGCCGCTGTCGGAGAGGCTGTTGTCATTCTGGTCTCCGTTGACACCGGTTGAACTGCTGTCTTCCCTGGGGGCGCTGACAGCCAGGTTGTCGCCGGACAAGGCCAGACTCCAGCCAAAGGTATCCTCACTCCCGGTATTGGAGGCCTTGATGTAGGCCTGCTGGGACCAGGCCGCGCCATTGCGGATGTACACGTACGCGGCGCCGGCCCTGACCCGGCTGTTGTCGTTCTGGTCGCCGTTTATGCCGCTGGCATTGCTGGCTTCTCCGGTTGCTCCCACGGCCAGCGTGGCGTCGGAGAGGGCAAGGCTCCAGCCGAAGAAATCCCCCCCATCGGAATTGGAGGCCTTGATATAGGCCTGCTGGGACCACGCCGCGGCGTTACGGGTAAACACATACACGGCACCGGTATTGACCTGGCTGTCGTCGTTCTGGTCGCCATTGATGCCGGTGGCTCCGCTCGCTTCCCGATTGGCCCCCACGGCCAGGGTATCTTCGGAGAGTGCGACGGAATAGCCGAAATTGTCACCCCCCCCGGTATTGGAGGCCTTGACGTAGGCCTGCTGGGACCATGCCGCGGCATTACGGGTGAACACGTAAACGGCGCCGGAGTCGTCCCGGCTGTCGTCGTTCTGGTCGCCATCGATGCCGGTTGCGTTGCTGTCCTCCAGGTTGGCTCCCACGGCCAGCGTATCACCGAGGAGGGCGAGGCTGAAACCGAAGCGGTCGTCAGCATCGGTATTGGAGGCCTTGATATAGGCCTGCTGCGACCACTGCGTGCCGCTGCGGGTGTAAATATAGACAGCTCCGCTGCCTGGGAGACTGTTGTCAGACTCGTTGCCGTCGATGCCGGTCGCCTTGCTGTCCTCCAGGTCAGCCCCCACGGCCAGCGTATCACCGAGGAGGGCGAGGCTGAAACCGAAGCGGTCGCCTGCGTCGGTATTGGAGGCCTTGATATAGGCCTGTTGCGACCACGCTCCATCACTACAGATGAAGACGTAGACGGAACCGGCATCAGCCAGACTGTTGTCACTCTGGTCACCGTCGATGCCGGTCGCATTGCTGTCCTCGCGGTAGGCGCCCACAGCCAGCGTATCGCCGTCCAGGGCGAGGCTGTACCCGAATTGATCGCCACTGCCGCTATTAGATGCCTTGATATAGGCCTGCTGGGCAAAATCATTCACGGTCTGGCGAGTTACGCTGAGCGTGTAGCTGTTGGTGGTAACCCCGTCTTCCGCGGTGACGTTAACACTAATGAGGTTTACGCCCACAGCCAGCGGGATCGGTGCACTGGCGCTGCCGGATGCAATGGCCAGGCCATTCACGCTCACCGTCGCGGCGGCATCCGATGTGACCGGTATGACTGTCGTCGTCGGGGAAAGAAAGCCGACTGTCGCGGTGTAATCGGCCTGACCGGACTGAAACACCTGGTCAAGAACGCCTGGCGACAGGTCAAGATCAGCGAGGGTGGCGACACTGCTCCTGGCGACAACGCCTCCGCCTCCGCCTCCACCACCGCCGCCACAGCCGGAAAGCAGCATGGCAAGCAACAAGCCCGCAAGGATTACCCCGGCTAGTTTCATCAGACAACCTCTTTATTTCAGCCAAATGGAAATGTTCGAACGCACACTGAGCGTCAGTCCCTCCCGCTTCAGCAAGCTTTACACCGTAGCGGTCTACCTGGATGCTGGCCGGTCAGGGTGTGGATGATGCCGGGGTATCGCCACAGAATCAATGCTGAAGCCGATATGGCTGGATGTCCACCTGGCATGTTTTTCAGGTTGAAACCCGGCAATGACATCCATCCGGACAGGCTGGTGAGGTTACCGGTATGGTCTTTTGTCGGGTTGTGTGGGGCTGTACTGCTTCTCTTTTGCTGTGCAAGGCCATCTCTACCGGTTGCTCGGTTTTCCCGTGAATTGTAACCCTCGAGAAATTACACATTGGCGGCTCAGGATGATCAATTGGTGGTAATAAAGATCTGTGCACTTTTCTCATGTCACGGAATTGCCGAGGAAGGTGTCAGTCCCCGGTGTCGAGGTTTTTCAGCTTCATCCACAGTGACGCGCGGTCGATTCCGGGAATTTTCGCTGCACGGGTGCGATTGCCGCCGGTGCGTTTCAGCACCCGGCGAATATATTCCGTCTCCCGCTCTTCCAGTGTGGGCAGCTGCACGGATGTGCAAAGAAGGCGAAAAGTGTGGCGGTAGGTTGAACGGCGAGAACGTGATCTTCGTAACCGAGGACGCCGAGGTGAACTGCACCCTGTGACACGACAACAAGATCAGGTAACGGTTATCGCATGGTTCGCGGCACAGGGATGTGCTGCGACACGTTGTGCTGGAGAGGTCCGACCCTGACGGCGTATTTTCACGGAAGCAGCAACTACGCGCATCATCTGACCAGTCGGGTTCAAGACAGCAACCGAATCATTGGCTACAATATTTTACACGGTACAGGTGAAGTGTCCTTATTTAAGGCCCTCTGCTGGTAAGTATTTCTACTTATATCCAGCAAGTGATATCGTTGGTATAAATATCTGTGTATTCAAAGAGTAGTCCAGTCTTCATTATAGGCGATCATAAACATGCATTCTAACGCCAATATTATGCTTACGGTTTCTGAAGGCCAGCGTTCTGCCAATCCGCACGGGAGTGCCGGGAGTGATTTTCTGTTGTTTGCCGATTACCCTTGTCCGGAAAAAATTAAAATCGATCTAAACAGGCAGTGTCCCGGGGCTGCAGTACCAGGGTCCGTGCGGTATGTCGGGACTGTCGGGTGCAGACAGATGATCTCGGCTGTTTACGACGCACTTTCCACTACGGAAATAAATAATCTGTTGCGTCGGGCAATCGAGGTTATCGCTGCAGGGCTGCCTGCGGATCATATCCTGATTCAGGATCTCGGCGCTGTTGATACCGACTCGCGCTTTAACTCGAGCATCGGCTGGGACCGGGCCACTGCCGCGGGATTCGCGCATGCGCTTGCCGAATTGTCGCAACAGCCCGGCTGCGCAGAGGTGGTGGATGTTAGCCCTGGTCCTGGTCAACTGCAGGGAAACATCTATATTCCTTCAGTCGCGATCCTGGAGAAATACACGCTTGGCGCCGGCATATTCGTTATGGTGCCCTGCAGGGATGGCAACCTGGCGGCGTTTGCCGGTAGTTCGGAATCCGGTGTTGTATTTTCAGGGCAGGATGCCGTGTTTCTGCGTGCAATGATGAACATGTTGAGCCTGACCGTCGAAAGTGAACATGCGGAATTGGCGCATACCCGCAATATGCAGCAGGTTATTCAGGCAAAACACCAGTGGGAAAGCACGCTGGATGCCCTGCCGCAACTGGTGTGCCTGATAGACGAGAACGGACATGTAATCAGGTCCAACCGGACGCTGGAGACATGGGGGCTGGGTGATGTTACCTCGGTGAGAGGGAAACATGTGCACGATGTCATCCATCCCGGATGCAGCAACTGGCGTTGCGCGCTGAAAACAAAATTCTATGACATGTGGCAACAACTGCTGAATACCGACTTCGTGACATGTGAATACCATAATGCAACCCCGGGACAGGACCTGCGATGTTCCATTAACAAATGCAAAAAGTCTCAATATGAGGATGGTATAGAGGAGGAAGGTTTTGCATTCCTGGTCATTGAGGACATCAGCCTGCAGAAGCGGGCTGAACGGGTCATGCAGGATTACAACGAGGAACTGGAGAAGCGACTGCAAGAAAGAACGATAGACCTCACAAAGGCGAATGCAGCATTGAGGGGAGAAATCCAGGACCACATGCGTGATGGGGAAGCGCTGAGAGAATCAGAAAAAAAATACACCTGCCTCGTGGAGACCACGCTGACCGGGCTCTACGTTATGCAAGACAAGCGTATTGTTTTCTGCAATAACCGGTTTGCGGAAATATTCGGATACACGCAGGAAGAAGTCGCCACATTGGATATGCAGGTTTTGTTTCCTCGTGCAGAAGCAGAAGCAGTGCAGACATGAATGGCACGATTGCGGAAGAGGAGTGGGCATCTGAAGAACGAATTATCAAGGGTGTGACCCGGGACGGGAGGGCGCTCTGGTTGCAAAGAAATCTGACCAGGGTTGGTTGCGCGAACGAATTCATGATTATGGGGAACATCATAGATATCACAGCGCAGAAAAATACCGAGGATGCCCTGCGCCGCTCTCAGTGCGAGCTCAAGATTCTCTCGGGAAAACTCATGGAAGCCCAGGAAGCGGAAAGGAAGCGGATTGCGTCGGAGCTGCATGACAGCGTCGGTCAAAGTATCAGTGCGATCAAATTCGGTATGGAAAATGCCATGCGGGAATATGAGAGCAGCTTGCCGGGTTCGGGTAAGCTATACCTGCGCGGTATTATCGAGAAACTGCGTGACACTATTGATGAAGTACGAAATATTTCCATGAACCTCAGACCGTCAATTCTCGATGACCTGGGATTGAAGGCAACGGTTAAATGGTTCATCAGGGAATTTATTACTCACTTTCCGTCGATCTCTGTGGATTTGCAGATTGATGTTGCGGAAAGTGATCTGTCAGATCTTCAGAAAATCGTGATATTCAGGGTTGTTCAGGAGTCACTGAATAATACGGGCAAGCACGCGGAAGCAGGTAGCATATCAGTCGAGTTGCTGAATACAGGCGGCATGCTCACCCTGTCGGTTAAAGACGACGGCAAGGGAATTATGCCGGAAACCTTATGCCCGGTGCATGGTTTCGGGCTAAGCGGCATGCGTAACAGGGTGGAGCTTTCGGGCGGGGAGTTCGATCTTGAATCAGTGCCAGGAGCTGGCACGCTCATCCGTGCCGCATGGCCGGCTATCGTGGGGACTTGATATGCCTCCGGAACGTTTATTTGTCGAGGCTGTCCTGGGCAGGCATGCCTCTGTGCGCTATTACGCCTATAGCTGCACCAGCTTGTTTTCAATGGCGTACTTGGTTATTGCCGAAACATTGTGGAGATCAAGTTTCCTCATGAGGTTGGAACGGTGCTTTTCCACAGTCTTGAGACTCACCGAAAGGTAATCGGCAACTTCCCGACTCTTTTTGCCTTCGGCTATGAGTTTTGTTACCTCGCGTTCACGTACAGTGAGCTGGTTCCAAGGTATAGAGAAAGTGTCGCGAGTGGAGGTGTCAAGGTAGCCGTTGATTACTTTGTCACAGATGCCGGGACTCAAATACACATTACCCTTCTGCACGTTCAGAATGGCAGTTAACAGGTCGCTATGTGTATCGTCCTTGAGGACATAACCATTCGCACCCGCATCCAGAGTGGCCCGGACATACTCTTCTGACTTGTGAACGGTCAGCACAATGATTTTGATGTCGGGACTGTTGCGCTTTATCGTGCGCATGGCCTCTGTGCCGTTGATGTTCGGCATGGTGAGGTCCATCAGGATAAGGTCTGGTTCGAGTTGTCTGGCCAGGTTGATAGCTTCCTGTCCATCCTCGGCTTCTCCGATGATTTCCAGCTCAGGTGTACTTGAAAGCAAGGCTCGCAGGCCTTCCCGTAATATTGCATGATCCTCGGCGAGGAGGACTTTTTGTTTTAGCATCACCTTTTCTCCCTAAGGTTGATTCTAATTCTTTACTACCGTATTACGTAACAGGCATTATTTAGAACCTACTGGTTAAAGCCTCATGGTGAGGGACGAGACGCATGAGTTAATCAGGATTACCTTATCATGCTAGTCAACAGCCGGAATATTGGCAATCCGTAAATATACTTAGATTCAGTAAGTTGTACTTAATAGCCGCATTTGTTACGTCTGCAGGCATGAAAATAGAGTGTTTTAAGATCGATTCTGGGGTGTTTCCCTACCTTTTCCATAGAGACGATTCCTTTAGGCTCAAGCGTGACAAGTCGCAATTCGGTCTCACGCAAGAACACTGACTTTCGGGGAGAGGGGGATGAGGCTAATAACAAGAGTTCAACTATTACTGTTATTGCTATGTGTAGGATTGGCTGGTGCTGCATCGGCCGCGGCCATGACCGCGATGATGTCGAATGGTGTGACGATCACGACGACGGTAGATACGGTTCAGCGGACGGTAACCTATGATTGGGATTTCACCAACCTTGCTGGCGACTATGAGCAGGTCGATATAGGCCAGCCGCTGTTTCCAGCCACCTCGTTATGTAACGGGTGTGTAGTCAGCGCCGGCTTGACGGAATACAGCATCTTCGACGCCGGGGGAGGGAATGTCGAGAGCGTATTGCAGTTAAAGTACGAGGGTGGCAACCCGCCGTCGCGTGTCAATTCCGTGGTGTTGACTTATCGCGCTGCCTATCTGTTCAGCGGCACGTTTATCGATGGGTCGCCAGTTGCGCCGGGTGCTGACGGTAATATCGTTGTGACGTACAGGAATCCACCAGGTGGCGAGGATGCCACCCTGTGGGCCTACACGCCTGAAATCCAGCTGGTTAGTCAGGGCAATAATCCACCGGTGGCCGCTGCCGGTGCGGACCAGTCGGTGCTGGTGGGCGATACCGTGACGCTGGACGGCAGTGGCTCGCATGATGCGGACGGTGATGGACTGACCTATGCCTGGTCACTGGCGAGTGTGCCGGCGGGCAGCGCGGCCATGCTGTCCAATGCCGCGGCAGTCAAGCCCACCTTCGTGGTAGACCTGCCCGGTACCTATGTGGCGCAGCTGGTTGTCAACGACGGGAAGGTGGACAGTGCGCCTGACAGCGTGAGTATCAGCACCGATAATTCCGCGCCGGTGGCCGCTGCCGGTGCGGACCAGTCGGTGCTGGTGGGCGATACCGTGACGCTGGACGGCAGTGGCTCGTATGATGCGGACGGTGATGGACTGACCTATGCCTGGTCACTGGCGAGTGTGCCGGCGGGCAGCGCGGCCATGCTGTCCAATGCCGCGGCAGTCAAGCCCACCTTCGTGGTAGACCTGCCCGGTACCTATGTGGCGCAGCTGGTTGTCAACGACGGGAAGATGGACAGTGCGCCTGACAGCGTGAGTATCAGCACCGATAATTCCGCGCCGGTGGCCGCTGCCGGTGCGGACCAGTCGGTGCTGGTGGGCGATACCGTGACGCTGGACGGCAGTGGCTCGCATGATGCGGACGGTGATGGACTGACCTATGCCTGGTCACTGGCGAGTGTGCCGGCGGGCAGCGCGGCCATGCTGTCCAATGCCGCGGCAGTCAAGCCCACCTTCGTGGTAGACCTGCCCGGTACCTATGTGGCGCAGTTGATCGTCAACGACGGGATGGTGGGCAGTGCGCCTGACAGCGTGAGTATCAGCACCGATAATTCCGCGCCGGTGGCCGCTGCCGGTGCGGACCAGTCGGTGCTGGTGGGCGATACCGTGACGCTGGACGGCAGTGGCTCGCATGATGCGGACGGTGATGGACTGACCTATGCCTGGTCACTGGCGAGTGTGCCGGCGGGCAGCGCGGCCATGCTGTCCAATGCCGCGGCAGTCAAGCCCACCTTCGTGGTAGACCTGCCCGGTACCTATGTGGCGCAGTTGATCGTCAACGACGGGATGGTGGGCAGTGCGCCTGACAGCGTGAGTATCAGCACCGATAATTCCGCGCCGGTGGCCGCTGCCGGTGCGGACCAGTCGGTGCTGGTGGGCGATACCGTGACGCTGGACGGCAGTGGCTCGTATGATGCGGACGGTGATGGACTGACTTATGCCTGGTCGCTGGCGAGTGTGCCGGCGGGCAGCACAGCGACGCTGTCGAATGCAACAACAGTCAATCCTGCTTTTGTGGCAGATCTGCCCGGTACCTATGTGGCGCAGTTGATCGTCAACGACGGGATGGTGGGCAGTGCGCCCGACACGGTGTCAGTTACCACTGACAATGCAAATGCAAATGCGTTGGTAAATAACGGCGGAGGGGGTGGGGGCGGTGGCTGCAGTGTCAGGCCCGGTGCCGTGCTTGATCCGACTTTGTATGTCCTGCTGCTGATATCACTGGTGGGTCAGTTATTTCGCAGGCGCTACAACAAGTGCCCGGGATTCACTGGTTAACAGGCGGCTATTATTCAGACACCGTCTGCATTTATCCCTGTCTGTGCCGGACTGGCAGAAAGACTCCACTTGTTGCCGGGGCAATGGCATGGCCCTGGCGTCTGCATGACGCCGACGCTGCAGCATAACCCTGATATCAGCAGCCACAAGAATACGGTGCCTGGTGGAGCAATATGGGGTGTTTGCCTACCTATTAAACGGCAGTTATCTCCTTATGATGTTAGCAACGGATGCTATTAATGGTGGCATATGCATTCGGCTGAGGAGGCATCAATGTTCCATGCGCTGCTTGTTGAAGACAATGTCACATTCCGAAATTCACTCTCGGATATATTGCTCTCGTACTTCCCGTTGATTGGTGTTGACGAGGCTGGAGATGGAGGAGAGGCCTTGAGTAAGGTTGAGTATCTGCGTCCGGATATTATCTTTATGGATATCCAGTTACCTGGAGAAAATGGACTGGAGGTGACCAAAAAGATAAAGCTGGTGTATGACTACATTGTGATCGTTATTCTTACCAGCTACGATCTGCCCGAGTATCGTCAGGAGGCCTTCCGGAACGGCGCGGACTGTTTTCTCTCAAAGGGAGACGACTCCTGCATAGAAGATATACTGGCCCGTGTCGAGGGGACCATAAGCAAAAGCCTGCGCCACTGATTCGGGATCGTTCCGTTTCGGCCTGGCAGGGCTGTTTCTTTTACCTCTAGTAGCAGTGCGCTTTCATTAACGACGCTTGTCGTTCCATTCCTGCAAATATATCCCCCTGATTATCGGTGGCCAGGCGCATGGCGTTTACTCGTCCCTTGTTCTGTCCCTTGCCGGGTTGGTCCGTGCCATTTATCCGGGCTGAATTCCAGGCGCAGAAACCCGGTGCAGTAGCCTGAAGCTACCGGAATACCCTACCTGATTTATCGTGCATTGGTGCCGTGAAATACGGTGTTGAACTACCTCTCTTTGAGACTCAATCCGCCTACAGTTACCCCACAAGTGTTGTAGTGCTGCCGGAGTAGTTGGTTTTGTCACAGTACCTGTAGTGATCGAATGTTGCGGAATCTGTGCAGTAACTGACTGATGTGTAGGGAATATGGATCTGTAGCGTCGCCGTGTGGTGGCCAGCCAGAAAAACCGAAAAACAGATTGGGGGAACGCTGATGAACGCAATCACTATTCATTGGGAAAAGAGTTGGGGGGAATTGCTTGTCAGCCGCTACTCAGGTCTTGTGGCGTTGCTCACCTGCGTGCTGATTGCCTGGCCTGTGGCGGCTGCAGTGCCTGTCCTGAATGTAACCGGCGTTGACGCCAATGGCGGCTCGGTACCTGTTCCGGCTTATCGCTGGCTGATTGAAGAGGATGTCACCTACGACATCGTGCCGGGGGAGACCTGCCAGCCTGATTTTGAGGCTGACTGCCTGTCGGTGAACTTCCACAAGAGCTACCTGCCGGTCGTCGCGGAAGGTCATTCCAGTGATCCTTCCTCCCTGCCAGCCCTGGATGACAACAAGCGCTACTATGTGTCCATACTGCCCGATTCAGGCTTCAGCATGGGCGGTGCGCAGATCGCGGCGGGTCAGGTCATTGTCCCGATCAGCGTCAATGAGCATCCTGTTCCCACGGCGCAGATCCGTATCTTCATCTTCGAGGATAACTGGCCTATCAACGGTGCACCGGATACCCCGGAAGAAGTCGGGCTGGGCGGATTCAATATCCTGCTCGAGGATGCCGGTGGTCGCTACGGTATCTCCGGCCAGCAGATCACCACGGATGCCTTCGGCAACCCGCTCGGCACCACCTATGGCAATGCCGGCAATGTTGTCAGCCTGGGGGATGGCACCGTCACGACCGATGCGAACGGTATCGCCCTGATCAAGAACCTCGTCCCGGCCAAGTATGGCATCCAGGCAGTTCCACCAACCACCGATGCAAATGGCGATCCGACCAGCTGGTCACAGACCACCACCCTCGAGGGCAAGAAGATTATCGATGCCTGGGTGAAGGCTAATGAACCGCCGTTCTTCACCGAGTTCGGCCCGCCAGGCCCGCACGTGTTTATGGGTTTCGTCAGGGAAGGACTCCAGAATGGTGCCACACTCGGCGGTGGTGTCACTATCACCGGCCAGGTGCGCAGTATCCATAACTCGCGCCCGCCGGATTTTGCTTTTCATACCGGGGCACCCGTACCCGGCTGCTGGGTTGGTCTCAACGACCTGGCAGTCAATATCGGCCAGGGTGTCATCGCGGTCCCCTGTGACGAGGACAGCAAGTTCTCTATTTCCGGCGTGCCCGATGGCAATTACCAGCTGGCGATCTGGGACAAGAATCTGGATTACATCTTCGGTTCCCAGGGTGTCACCGTTCTGAACGGCCAGTGTAATGGTGGCAGCTGCAGCCTGCTGGATGTGCCGGTGTTTGCCTGGTTTGGCCGTGTCGAACAACACGTATTCAACGACCAGAACGAAAACGGCTTCTGGGACGCCGGAGAGGCGCCGATGTTCGAAGAGGGCACCGCGCTGCGCTGGCGTGATGGCACCATCTACCAGGGATTCCCCACGGACCTTGGCGGGGCCGCGCCCTATGACGAGGTATTCCCCTTCTTCAGTTGGCTGGTCGCGGAAGTCGGCTTTACCCGCTACAAGGCAACCGGTGCAACCATCATCGTGGATGACGGCGGGCCGGTCGACCCCAATGATCCCTGGTCATTTGATGGCGTGCTCAATCCCCAGCCCCAGTCAGAGAACGGTGGCGCTTCCTACCGTACCGAGACCGGGCCGGTGCTGACCCAGGGCGTACAGGCCTTCCTCGGCCAGACCAATGTCATCCAGTGGGGCAAGAAACCCTACGTGATCGGTGAGAACGGCGGCATTTCGGGAATCGTCTTTTATGCCGTGACCCGCGCCGAGGACGATCCGGCCTATGCCGGCGCCGAGTTGTGGGAGCCGGGTATACCGCGCATCCAGGTGGTCCTGTACGAGGATAATATTCCCCCCGGTGGCGATGGCGTGATTGACGACCTCAACGGCGATGGCTGCCAGACACTGGCGGATGTGGATAACTATCCATTTGGCAACTTCCCGGGCGCCGAGGACTTCGACTACCCTGCGCTGGATCCGCTCAACGGTTGTGCGCCGCTGGCCGATTCGGAAAACGGCAGCTTCGACGGCGGTGATGCCATCCAGATAAGCACCACTGACAGCTGGGACGACAACATCCCGACCGGCTGCCAGGGTGACGTTTTCATGGTCAATGGTTCGGTACCGACGGATTGCTACGACGGCATACGTAACTACAACCAGGTACGCCCGGCGGTGTTCGACGGTGGTTATGCCTTCGATTCCTACGTGCCGGGTGGCGTCGATTCGGGCGCTGCCGAGGTGGATTCCTTGCCCAAGGGCATCTACATCGTCGCTACCGGTGAGCACCCGGTCTACCAGACACTCAAGGAAGAAGACCGCAACGTGGACTTCGGTGATGAGTTCGTGCCGGCGCCTGAACTGTTGCCACCGGTCTGTGTCGGTGACCTGCACCTGGTGCCCGATGATTTCTCGCTATTCCCGATTCCAGGAGAATCACCATTCCTGGCCGGCACCGATACCCCGTTGTGCGACCGCAAGCAGGTCCTGTTGACCGATGGCAAGAACGCGGCGGCCGACTTCTTCATGTTCACCCAGGTGCCGGTGGCGGCGAAGGTAACAGGGTTCATTCTCGACGATCTGTCGAACGAGTTTGACCCCAATTCACCGACCTTCGGCGAGAAGTACTCGCCGCCCTACCTGCCGGTGTCGATTCGCGACTGGAAGGGGCGGGAGTATGCGCGCACCTACTCCGACCGCTGGGGCACGTTCAATGCGGTATTGCCCTCCATGTTTACCAACAGCAATGCAAGTGCCAGTGGCACTTCGCCGAACATGGTCACCACCTGCATGAATGATCCGGGCCCCATTCCCGATGGTGCCGGTGGTTTCGTCACGGATCCGAACTATAACTCGCAGTACAGCCAGTTCTGCTACACCTTCCAGTACATGCCGGGCGTGACCACCTTCCTGGATACACCGGTGGTACCCGTCGCAGCCTTTACGGGCCCGAACCAGCAGCCGCTGGACTGCCGGGACCAGGATGGTACGCCGGTAATCTGGTCGGTAGTCGGCTCACTGAGCGGACCATACGTCGACGCACCGGCACCCAACGGCAACAATCCGTATGTTGCCGACGGCACGCAGTCAATCACGATCACGGCAGCCCAGGACCCCGGCGGCCGCGACTATGGCTTCGGCGCTTCCCAGGGGACGGGTAGCGTCACTATCAGCGGCGTTCCACTGACGAACGTCAGCTGGTCGAACGGTTCCATCAGCGGCACGGTGACCGCCGGTACCACCACCGGTCAGTTGCAGATCACCCGGGGTGACAACGGTCGGTCGACTGTCGCGGGTATCACCGTGACGGTGGGTGGCGGTGCAATACAGGTGGCCCCGGGCGGCTCCATCCAGGCTGCCATCGATGTGGCCAGTCCCGGTGACCTGATACTGGTGCCGCCGGGCGAGTACGAGGAACTGGTCATCATGCACAAGCCGGTGCGCCTGCAGGGCTCGGGCGCTTCCACCACCATCAGCGCCATCAAGTCGCCGGGCGAGAAAATCACCGCCTGGCGCCAGGATGTCGAGACATTGCACACCCAGGGCAAGTATCACCTGCTGCCGGCCCAGGAGGTCGGGTTCGGCGTGGCCGGTGAACCGGACGTCCTGTTCACCGAGGAAGGCCCCGGCATCATCGTGCTGGGCCTGGATGGTACAGGGAGTACGCAGGACGACACTTTCGGTAAAAATGTGTCACGTATCGACGGCCTCAGCATTACCGGGTCGGACAGTGCCGGCGGTATCGTGGTCAACGGCTATGCCGAAAACCTGGAAATGTCTAATAACCGTATCTTCGGCAATCATGGCATCTACGGCGGCGGTATCCGCGTCGGTCATCCGTTCCTGGCCCTTGAACAGGGCGCCAATCTGGTCTACCAGGACGGCTTCAATGACAACATCCGTATCCACCATAATCTGATTGCCGGGAACGGCAGCGGCAATGGTGCCGGTGGCGGTGTCAGCCTGTATCACGGCAGTGACAGTTACCAGGTAACGGACAACACCATCTGCGGTAACTTCACCCAGGGTGACGGCGGCGGCATCGGCCACTATGGCCGCAGTGGCGGCTTTGGATCCGGAAATACGGTGCTCTCGGGTCTCATCGCCAACAACACCATCATGTTCAACCAGTCCTTTAACCAGGGGCAGGCACGCAACGGCGGTGGCATCTTCATCGGCGGCGCTGCGGCCCTGAATCCCGGCGCACTGAGCCCGGGGTCCGGTCCGGTACAGATCCTGTCCAACGTCATCCAGGGTAACCAGGCCGGTGCCGGTGACGGTGGCGGTATCGCGGCCGCGGCTGTCAACGGCACAGATGTGCAAGCATCAAACAATCCAAACGGCTGGTATCCGCTGGATATTGTCAACAACATCGTCGTCAACAACATGGCGGGCATGGCTGCCGGCGGTATCGCCCTGCAGGATACGGTGAGAGTGAACATCGTCAACAACACCGTTGCCCACAATGACTCCACGGCCACGGCGGGTGAGGCATTTGCACCCGGCAGTCCGAACCAGTCTACGGCGCAACCGGCGGGTATCGTCTCGCGTGCGCACAGCTCGGCACTGAACGGCGAAATACCCAATAACCGGCAAAATCAATACGGTGTGTTCTCCAAGCCGTTGCTGCTGAACAACATTGTCTGGCGCAACCGGTCGTTCTTCTTCGAGATCGATACGACGGTGGAACCTGCGGTGTACGGTCTGAACAGTGCCGCCACGCCCTACCAGGACCTGGCAGTGCTCGGTGCGACCGGTTCGCTGGACCCGCGTTTCAACCTGCTGACTGATACTACTGGTTACCACAACAACAACCGTGACGGCAGCGGTATCACCGATCCACTGGACCTGTTTGTTCTGCCATACGTCAATACCGACAACGGCGAGACCATCCAGCAGGTGGAACTCACCACCACCATCGCCACGCAACCGGCCTTCGACGAGGGTGGCAACTTCATCCAGGTCCGCTTTGGCCCGCTGGCACCGACGGGTGATTACCACCTTGTCGATACGTCAGTCTCAAGGCTGGCCGCAATCGACAGGGGCGCAGGTAACAACAATGATAATGCACCGGCTGTTGATATTGACGGCGATACCCGGCCGACGACGGTCTGGCGGAACCGTGACGACATCGGGGCTGATGAGTTCACGCCGTAACCAAGGGCTAGCGTTCCGGGGTGGGATGCCTCCACCCCGGGGCACACAGGAGGATAGACCAATGAAAGACAACCACGTAAATCCACTTGCCGCTGCACTCCTGTTGCTGTTGACGGGATTGCCGGGCCTGGCAGGTGCCGCGGCCCTGGTGCAGTGTCCCGGTGATACCGATGGCGATGCCGTAGTTGACAAGGCGATGCACAAGGGACAGTCAACCGCGAATGTGAGGTGCATGCACCTGGGCGCCGGGGACGGTTTTGTCAGCATGTCCGATGACATCCGCAGGCTGCAGTACATGTTCAGCTTCGTCGACCTGACGGGTGTGCCCCATGACCAGGCACTCGATGCGAGCATTCTGGCAGCAAACTTTCCAGCGCCGACCATCGTGCTGGACGAGGGCAAGGAATTCTACCTGACGCTGACCAACTACGGCATGTTGATGCGTCCGGATCTGGCCGATCCGCATACCGTGCATTTCCACGGTTTCCCGAACGCCTCGGATATCTTCGACGGGGTGCCGGATGCCACCATCTCCATCAACATGGGGGCCAGCGTGACCTATTACTACAATCTCGCGGAGCCCGGCACCTACATGTATCACTGTCATGTCGAGGCTACCGAGCACATGCAGATGGGCATGCTGGGCAACCTCTATGTCAGGCCGGCACAGAACGGGACCACCATTGGTGGCTATAACAAGTTTGTGTACAACGACACCGACGGTTCAACCGGCTATGACGTCGAGTTTCCCATCCAGATCGGTTCCTTCGATCCGGACTTTCACGATGCCAGCATGAATACCCAGCCGCTGCCGTTTGCCAACATGACCGACCGCTATGCCATGCTGAACGGCCGCGGCTACCCTGATACCGCCGATGCCAGTACCTTCGACTTTCCGCACACACTGGAGAGTGGCGCCAATCCTGTCAGAGCTGGGGATTTCCCAACTGCTGTTAGCCCGCTCAGCACCTCCCAGCCGGTCAGTTCACGGATTGAGGCCACTGCCGGGCAAAAGATCCTGCTGCGCATCTCCAACCTGAACGTCACCCGCTACTACACCCTGACTACCCTGGGGCTGACCATGAAGGTGGTGGGCACCGGCGCGCGCATCCTGAAAGGCGGCGGCGTGGCCAGCGGCGAGGAACTGTACTACGACACCGCTTCGGTGACGCTGGGCGGGGGCGAGTCGGTTGACGCAATTATCGATACAGCGGGCGTGGCGCCGGGGACCTACTTCCTCTACACCACCAACCTGAATTATCTCAGCAACAACGACGAGGATTTCGGCGGCATGATGACCGAAATCCACATCGGGTTATGACAACAGACCGGAACCGGGGGATAAGTCCATGAATACGAAAACACTGCAAACCGGACACTGGCTGGCGGGATTTGCCCTGCTGCTGATGTCCCTGGCGGGTGCCAGGACCGAGGCGGCCATCGACGGCGTCACCGGAACGAACTTCGACTTCACTGCAAAACCGGCCATTATCTCCACGCCGGACGGTGACAGCCTGCTGGTCTGGGGTTACGCGCTGGATGACGGCGAAATGCAGTATCCCGGGCCGACGCTGATCGTCGACCAGGGCGATACCATTACCATCAACCTGACCAATGCGCTCGGCGTGCCGAACATGCCGGTGTCGCTGGTATTTCCCGGTCAGGAGGGGGTGAGTGCAACCGGCGGCTCAGCGGGACTGTTGACCCAGGAGAGTACCGGGCCCGCGCTAGCGGACAAGGTGACCTACACCTTTACCGCCAGTAATCCCGGAACCTACCTGTACAACAGCGGCACGCGCCCGGAGTTGCAGGTCGAGATGGGCCTGCTGGGCGCCATCATCGTCCGGCCTGCTGCTGCTAACCAGGCCTACAATCATCCGGACACGGCGTTCGACCAGGAATACCTGTTCCTGCTCACCGAAATGGACCCGATGGTCCATTACTACGCCTCGCTGGAACTGTACGATGTCATCGACAACAGCGAACACAAGGCGGTGCTGTGGTTCATCAACGGCCGCAATGGTCCGGATACCATGGCGGATGCATATGCCCCGTGGCTGCCGAACCAGCCCTACAACATCCTGCCGCGGACGCATGTCGGTGAGACAGTACTGGCGCGGGTGATCAGCGCCGGACGGGACTTGCATCCCTTCCACTTCCACGGTAATCACGTCACCCTCATCGGTCGCGACGGTCGCATGCTGGAGAGCACGCCCGGAGCGGGACCTGACCTGGCGCGTGTCGACTTCACCCTGCAGGCGGTGCCGGGCTCGACCTATGATGCCCTGTGGAGCTGGACCGGTTACAAGCTCGGCTGGGACATCTACGGCCACAAAAACGGCGACCCGCTGGAACCCAACGAATACGCGCCGGATCACGGCAAGAAGTTACCGGTGGTACTGCCGGCGATCCAGGACATGACCTTTGGTGGCTTCTACCGCGGCAGCCCGTTCCTGGGTCAGTTTGGTGACCTGCCGCCGGGCGAGGGCGGTCTGAACCTGGACGGGGGCATGTTCTTCATGTGGCATTCCCATGCAGAGAAAGAACTTGCCAACAACGACATCTTTCCGGGCGGCATGATGACCATGATGATCGTCGAGCCCAACGGTGTTCCGATTCCATAAACGCAGGGCGGGGGAATAGACATGAACATAAGATCAATCAAACAAGGTGTGGCACTCACCGCCCTGCTGACGGCTGCCGGCCAGGCCGGTGCGGTGACTTACGATCTCTGCGCCGGCACGACGACCCTGACCATGCCGGATAGCACAGTGATAACCATGTGGGGCTACGGGCTGGACACGGGTGTGCCATGCACGCCAACCGTACCGGGCCCGCAGCTGACGGTGCCGGTAGGTGACACTACGCTCACGGTCAACCTGCGTAATGAACTCGCCAGTCCGGTGTCGATCGTGATCTCCGGCCAGCAGGCGGCAATGACACCGGTGTTTTTTACCGATGACCAGGGCCGGCAGCGGGTGCGTTCGTTTACCCACGAGACGCTCCCTGCAGCCACCGGGATCTATGCATGGAGCAACCTCAAACCGGGGACCTTCCTGTATTCGAGTGGTACACACCCGGCGGTGCAGGTGCAGATGGGCCTGTACGGCGCGGTGACGCACGATGCGCAGACCGGAGAGGCCTATGCGGGTATTTCCTATGATAGCGAGGTGTCGCTGTTGTACAGCGAGATCGATCCGGCCCTGCACGCAGCCGTGGCCGGTGGCACCTACGGGACAGCAAGCTATCCCAGCACGATCAACTATGCACCGAAATATTTCCTGGTCAATGGCGCCCCCTTTGTGCCCGGTGATGCGCCTTTGCCTGCCGGTACAGCAGGCAGCAATACACTGGTCCGCTTGCTCAATGCAGGCCTGGAAGACCATGCCATGGTATTGCAGGGCCAGCACATGACCCTGGTTGCAGAGGACGGCAATGTCTATCCCTTCCCGCGCGTGCAGCACACGGTGTTGATGGCCGCTGGCAAGACAAAGGATGCGATCTTCACGCCGGCCGCCAATGGTACCTACCCCGTGTATGACCGGCGTCTGCGTAGCGGGATGCTCACCAATCTGTCGGTGGCCGCGGCGGTACCCGGGCCAACGGCGGTCGATGATGTGTCGTCCGTGGCGGAGGATTCGACAGGCAGCAGCATCAGCGTCCTGGCAAACGATACGCCTGTCGGGAATCCGATTGATCTGGCAACAGTGGCGATCGCCAGTCCGGCGGTCAACGGTCAGGCTGTTGCGATTAACGACGGTACCGTGTCCTATACCCCGAGTCCCGATTTCAGCGGGGCGGACGGTTTCACCTACACGGTTCGTGATACGGCAGGGAATATTTCCAATGCCGCGACCGTGAGCGTAACGGTAACGCCGCTCAACGATGATCCGGTTGCAGTCGACGATCCCTTTGGCGTAGCCCAGGATTCGATCAACAACAGTCTCGACGTGCTGGCCAACGATACCGACGTGGATGGCGATGCGCTGACGATAACTGCGGTAGGTGCAACGGATAATGGTGGAACGGCCACGACGGATGGCAATACCGTGACCTACAGCCCGCTGGCGGGATTCTCCGGTGACGAAACCTTCACCTATGACATCTCTGATAGCAATGGTGGTGTCGACTCCGCGACGGTCACAGTCACGGTCAATGCGGCGCCAGGTAATCAGTCTCCGGTAGCCAACGACGACTACGCCACGGTGATGCGTAATACCGGTGCCAGCACCAACTCCGTGACCATCAATGTGGTCGCCAATGACACCGACGACGGTACGGTTGTCGCCAATACCGTGATCATCACCAGCAACCCGCGCAAGGGCGCTGCGGTGAACAACGGTAACGGCACAATCACCTACACGCCGACCGCCGGCAAGCGCGGCTCGGATGCGCTCGGCTACACCGTCATGGATGATCTCGACGCGACCTCGAATGAGGCTACCGTCCGGGTGGATATCCTGAAATAAGTGCTCCGGGTACCTCTCCAGTGGGGGAGGTACCCGCCACTGCTTGCAATGACTGACGAACTGGTAGAGAGATCGGACTATTGTTTGATCACGACTGAAGGGGAATAAAACCATGCAACAGACTCAGACCAGGCGGATCACCTTGGGGGTATGCGTCCATACCGTACAAATCGCGGTAGCCCTGCTGGTGGTGCTGGGGCTTGCGTTCATGTTTATGCCAGGACAGCTGGTCTTTGCAACAAGTGTCGCAGTGCCGAACGTTGCTGAGCAGGAACAGGCAGACCCCGGAGATCCCTGGGGGATACGTGTCATCGGGATCCGCCGGACCGCGGCTGATTACATGCTGGATTTCCGGTTCCGGATGCTGGACCCGGAAAAGGCCGCTGCCATCATGGACCGCAAGATTAAACCGCAGCTGATCGTGGAAAAAAACGGCCACAAGCTGCAGGTGCCGGTCTCGGCCAAGATCGGGCCGCTGCGCCAGGCACCGAAGTTTGCCAAGGTGGACCGGAACTATTTTATGTTCTTTGCCAATCCCGGCCGTGCCGTCAAGGCTGGAGATCAGGTCACCCTGGTGATCGGTGACTTCAGGCAAGAGCACATCGTTGTGGAGTGATGCCATGAAAAGCCTGAAGCTCAAGGAAACCCTGAATAAGTCGTCACCCCGGCGAAGGCCGGGGTCCAGCTTGTTGATTTCCCTGGATGACTCGCTTCGCTCGCCCTGCGGGCCGCCCTCCGGGCGTTCAACGCGCCATGCACTTTTGTCCGGCATGCGCCGGAATGACGGATCAGGACTTGTTCAGTTTCTCCTCAAGGTGATTCTGCTGCTGTTTGGCATGGTCTGCGTTTCCGCATGGGGGCCAGGAGTGCAGGCCGCCACCATGACAGCGGAAGTGCAACAAGCCATCCAGGACGGGAAAGATGTGGCATTCATTGTCAGATTTTCCGAACGTGTGGATCTGGAGGCATTCCCAGGGAAGGGGCAGGGCAGGGGTGTCGAACTGGCAGCGCTGATCCAGGCCTTGCGGAATACGGCGAATGCCAGCCAGGGACCAGCCATCGCCTTCCTGCAGGGGAACGGGGCAAAACGGCTCATTCAGTTATGGTCGATCAATGCCCTTGCTGTGACGGCCAGGGCGGATGTCATTCAGCCGTTACTCGGACTTCCGGGGGTGGACAGTATTACGCTTGATGCCAGTGTCCAGGCTCCGGCGCCGGCAGCGGCGACCGCCACGACATCGGAGTGGAATCTCGATGCAATACGTGCACCGGAGTTCTGGGGGCTGGGCTACACCGGAACCGGTATGGTTGTGGCGGGTATGGACACCGGGGTTGATGTGAACCATCCGGACCTGGCTCCTCGCTGGCGTGGCGGTAACAACAGCTGGTTCGATCCCAATGGCGAGCATGCCTCACCCCATGACAGGAATGGTCATGGAACCCAGGTCATGGGACTGGCGGTTGGTGGAGATGCCGGGGGTACGGCAATCGGCGTGGCGCCCGGCGCGCAGTGGATCGCGGTGAAGATCTTTGACGACAGCGGGACAGCCTCGCTGAGCGGCATTCACCAGGGGTTCCAATGGCTGCTGGATCCCGACGGCAACCCGGCGAGTGATGATGCGCCGCACGTGGTCAATAATTCCTGGGGATTCCCGCAACTGCTGGATCAGTGTTACCTGGAATTCGAGACAGATATTCAGGTACTCAAGGCTGCCGGTATTGCCGTGGCATTTTCCGCCGGTAACAAGGGGCCGTCAGGGTCATCCAGTGAAAGCCCGGCCAATAATCCAGATGGTTTCGCGGTTGGCGCCGTAGACGCTGCGCTGAACATCGCCTCGACCAGCGGGCGCGGACCATCGGCCTGTAGCGGGACCCTGTATCCGGAAGTGGTCGCGCCCGGTGTGAACGTCAGGACAGCGGACCTGACCTCCGGTGGACTGTTCCCGGATTCCTATGTGTCCGTGAGCGGCACTTCAGCCGCCGCGCCGCATGTCGCGGGCGCGCTGGCACTGCTGCGCGGTGCCTTTCCCGGTGTCAGCGTGGCCGAACTCGAACAATCCCTGCAGGATTCAGCCATGGACATCGGCCAGGCCGGTGCGGATAACGACTCCGGTTTCGGACTGGTCGACGTGGTCGCGGCATCCGCTCTGCTGAGCAATCCGCCGCCCCCCCCATGTACGGATAACGACAGTGATAATTTCTATGCCGAGTTAAACTGCGGAACGTTACCGGACTGTGATGACAGCAACGCCGCTATCAACCCCGATGCCTGCGATATCAAGCGGGACGGCATCGACCAGGACTGCGACGGTAAGGACAGACTGAAAGGTAAGTCCTGCCCGGTCCCCGGAGGTGACGGAGGCGGTGACACCGGTGGGGGTGGCACTGGCGGTGGTGTGGAAGGCAAGGGCGGCACATGCTCTGACAGTCTCGACAACGACGGTGACGGGCTTGTCGATTGTCTTGATTCAGGCTGCCGCAAGAACCGGGCGTGTCGCTAGCGATAATGAATCAAGGAAATCCTGAATAAGTCGTCACCCCGGCGAAAGCCGGGGTCCAGCTTGTTGATTTCCAGGATGCTTCGCTTCGCTCACCCTGCGGGCCGCCCTCCGGGCGTTCAACGCGCCTTGCGCTTTTGTCCGGCATGCGCCGGAATGACGAGTCGGGACTTGTTCAGAGACTCCTAGAATACAGGTAACTGCTCAGGCGATTAATGATGCCACGGTACATAACCCGGTGTTTATTGTTCCTCGGCGTAGTTGGAGGGACCGCGTTTGTTCCGGGTCCAGCTGTGGCTGCGGGCCTTCAGGAGGATGCGACCTTACAGTTGGGAGAGCGTCTCTACCGGGAAGGAATTCTCTCCGACGGGGAACCGGTACAGGCCCTCATCGCAGGGGATATATTCGTGGATGGACGTATGTTTACCTGTATTAACTGCCACCAGCGCAGCGGACTGGGCTCGGTGGAGGGTTCGATCGTCACCTGGCCGATCAATGGCAAGGAATTGTTTGTCCCGAGACGGCGTACCGGTGCCTGGAGTCCTGCCGCCGAAGGTCACGGGCCGGGCGCTGCGGAGCGCTGGTCGCTGCCGTCCCAGAATCGGGCTGTTGATGCCCGTCCGCCCTATACGGCAGAAACCCTGGCCAGGGCTATGCGCACCGGTGTGGCTGCGGACGGTAGGGTGCTGAGCCAGGCAATGCCCCGTTATGATCTGGAGGAGGGGGATATGGAGATCCTCATCCATTACCTGAAAAACCTTTCCGTCAACAACGCTCCGGGGCTCGACGGGGAGACGCTGCGCTTTGCAACCGTGGTGACCGATGGTGTGTCCCCTACTGATCGTGATGCCATGCTTTCGGTGCTGCAGGCGCACATCGATGCGCGCAATACCCAGACCCGGCCTCATCTGCGCCGGGCCAGTCAGGGCCCTTTCTACAAGACCGAACAGTACGGTTCCTATCGCAAGCTCGCACTCGATGTGTGGGAGTTGACCGGCCCGCCTGAAACCTGGCGCGAGCAGCTTGAATCCTATTACCGGTTGCGACCTGTGTTTGCCCTGCTTGGCGGGATTGGTTCCGGCAGATGGGCGCCAATTCATGACTTCTGCGAGGACAATGAAATACCCAATATCTTCCCGGTGACTGATCAGCCGGTAGTTTCAAAATCCGACTGGTATACCTTGTATTTCTCCAGGGGGCTCTACCAGGAGGGAGAAACCGCGGCCAAGTTTCTGCAGGCATCCGGGAAGGTCGGGCCGGATACCCGGGTCATTCAGGTGTACCGGCCGGGGAGCGAGGGGGAGATGCTTGCGCGAGGGTTCCAGGATGCCTGGGCTGAATATGGAGGAGGTGTCCCGGAGTTCCGGCAGCCCGAAGATAACGGTGCCCTGCCGGCGACATGGTGGCGAGGAGAGGATGAACAAGCTGCGCCAGTGGTGCTGCTGTGGCTTGCTGCGGAAGATCTCACCGAAGCTCTGCGTAGCCAGGTTGTGAATCAGGAGAGGGACGCCATGCTGTTTGCCTCTGCGAGCCTGCTGGAAGGGAGGCTGGATCTTGTTCCCGCCGGGATGCGCAACATTCTCTATCTGACTTATCCGGAAAGCCTTCCCGAAGAAAATAAATACAGGCAGATGGCGCTGCAGCAATGGCTCAAGGTGCGGGGTATTCCGGCTACCAATCTGGCAATCCAGTCGAGGATGTATTTTCTTGGCTGGATGTTGCCGGACGCCATAAAACATATGCGTGGCGAGTTCTACCGGGACTATTTCCTGGAATCTTTCGACATGATGACAGATCAGGATGCAGCAATTGCCGTGTTTCCCCGGCTGAGTTTTGGCCCTGGTCAGCGCTATGCATCAAAAGGTTGTTATATCGTGCAACTCAGCGGTGATGAAAATCCGGAGCTGATAAAAGTGAGTGACTGGGTCGTCAACTAGAAGCGGCTGTGGCTCTGCCGCGGGGAATATCAACAAGCAGGGACGTTATTACAAAAGGAGAATACGACATGCTGAATAACAAAATAAGGTTTGCGGGCAGGATGATGGGCCTGCTGGTTACGTTCGGCATGGCATCGTCCGGTCATGCCCTGGATGACGGAGATGCTGCCCACCATATGCACCAGCATGGAGTTGATCATTCGCAGCACAGGCAGATGCTGCAGCAAAAGGGCTATGTCCGCAAGGAACAGGAATACCAGGTGCCCGATGTCGTACTGACCGATCAGGACGGCAGGAAGGTTTCCCTGCACGACATGCTGGAGGGTAATGAGCCGGTGATGCTGAATTTTATATTTACCACGTGCACAACTATCTGTCCGGTCCTGAGTGCCAGCTTTACCCAGACCCGGAAGGCCCTTGGTCCTGAAGCGGATAATGTTCGAATGATCTCAGTTACCATCGATCCTGAGCATGATACTCCGGCAAAACTTCGGGAATATGCGCAGCGTTTCCAGGCCAGCACAGGCTGGACGTTTCTGACCGGGGATCGTGAAGACATCGTGGCGGTGCTGAAAGCTTTTGATGCATACCGGCGCGACAAGATGAATCACATACCGTTGACATTCATGCATGCTGCACCGCAAACAGGCTGGGTTCGCATGGAGGGTTTTGCGAGTGCCGGTGACCTGGTGCGTGAATACCAGGCATTGACAAGACAGACCGATCCCCGGAGAGATCCTTCTTTACTTTGACCATTTAGAGTCACCGATAGGGGATCCGTAAACCCCTCGCCTTTAGGCGATGGATCAGGTTGCATGGAAATGATGTTCTGTCGAGCACTTATGCGCCTTTCGAATAAGAGTTCCTTCTCCCTCCGGGACGCCTGCATGGACGCAGGCGGTAGGGCAAAGCATGGAGCACTTGCCGAGAAGGGCAGCTGGTGTCCGACGCATGGCGGCAGAACCGGGTTTCAGTAACGGGGAGGCGCCGGTATTTCTGTCACCGACCCTGCTCGGTGCGACGTGGGTAGATGTGCCCGACGCCTTGCGGGCACGGACACCGGTGGTTCACCTCTCCGCGCTTCCCGGTGAGCCCGACCCGTCGCTGCAGCGCTTCCGCGCCTGGACCCGGGCAAGAGGTATACCGATCCGGGAAGAACGGCATCAGGCGCTGGCCTATTTTGCCTGCCTCGCTTTTGCCGATGGCGCGAAACACATGGGTCTCTACATTTCCCGCGACTACCTCCTGGACCTGCTCAACCACTCGTCAACACTCACCGCCTATCTGCCCCTGTATCTCCGCGCCGGTATCACACCCGGTCAGCGGGTTCTCTCAAGAGGTGGGTATCTCGTCGACCTCTCTGGTCACCGTGAGCCCGTCTGGCTGGTGCCATGAAACCGGAGTGGGGCAATTCCTGAACTGACCGTCAGGCGCCGTTATCAATACGCTGGTGGCAGCTCCATGCCCTGATTCACAAATCCACTTCCCTGGATATGCATTTTCAAATTATCTGGATGGCATTCCTGGTAACTGATGATTAATGAGATTGATTCGCATTCGCATGAATGGTATTGTCTGTTTTCACTCTGAAAAGTTGAGCAATTCGAGGGAGGGGGGCTGCAGATGGTTCTTGATGGTAATGGGGTTTACCGGCAGGCAGGGGTTGAGTGGCAGTGAGAAGTCGCCTTGGAGGCCTCATGTTGCTGTTTCTGCTGATCCTGGCAGGAGTGACGTTGCTGTGTGCTTTCTGGGAGTTTTACCTTGAGGATCTGGTGGTACCACACATTTACGAGTTTTATCACCCAGAGCCGTTATACGAGCGCTGGGAATATGTTGTCACTACACTGATTTTCACAACGGTCGCGCTGATAATTCCAGCCAGGTTGGCTTTTGTCAGTATGAACGACGCCGATCAGGCAAGAGAGGCCTTGACCCGGGCATACGACAATCTTGAACATCGAGTGCAGGATCGTACCCGGGAATTGCTTGATACCAACAAGAAACTTGAAAATGCAATTGCAGAACAGGCTCAAACAGAAGAGGCGTTACGTAAATCCGATAAAGAACTGCGCCTGCTCTCGGCGCAATTGCTGGCCGCACAGGAAAATGAAAGACGCAGGATCGCGAAGGATCTCCATGACAATGTAAGCCAGACACTGGTTGCGATGAAGTTCAGGATTGAGCACGCCCTGCACGAATCGGTTGACGAAGCATTGAACCCTGCTGAAATGTCGAGGATTCTTGTTCCTGTTGTTCAGGAGACTATTGAGGAAGTACGTAATATCTACATGCGATTGCGGCCATCCATGCTGGATGATCTGGGCCTTTCGGCGACACTTACCTGGTTACGGCGCGATTTTCAGGATGCCAATCCGGGTATCCAGGTTCACAGCGACATTGTAATAACTGATGACGAGATAGCGGACAATCTGAAGGTCGTGGTCTACAGGGTAGTGCAGGAAGCACTTAACAATGTGGCCCGGCACAGCAAGGCAGATCAGGTCCTCATCAGTCTGCACAGGATAAACGACTTTCTGGAATTGACCGTGCAGGATAACGGGGTCGGGTTCAGTCTTGAGGACGCTCTGTCTGTAGACGATTCTCTCAGGGGAGCGGGGCTCGGTGGTATGAGGGAACGAATTGAACTCGTCGATGGGAAAATATCCATGTCCAGTGGAGATGGAGAAGGGACAACAATTCGCGCTTCCATGCCGATCGCGCAGCTTCAGCCAGCATAATTCCGTTTCATGAACCTGCAACAGTCCGGGTCAGCAAGGCTTTTCATGTTCGTCTCCGGAACGTAATCCGTCGGGAACAAGCGGTGTGACTTGATGCGGGATTCAGAACCAGCTGGATGACCATAGCCCGCTACTGCGGTGCTTTTCAAGGACGGCAAGTGTTTCCGTATTTCCCGAGGCCTCGGCCAGGTCGCTGGCGCTTTTGCGATTGTTGTTCCTGATTCCCGCCCTGGCGCCGGTTTCCAGCAGGATCCTGACGATGTCGACATGATTGTTTGCGGCAGCAAGCATCAGGGCTGTGTTTCCATTATTGTTGCGCACATTGATATCTGCTCCTGCTTTTATCAGACGGCCGGCGATGGCAGTATTCCCGGAATTGGCTGCAAGAATAAGCGGCGTATTACCATCGCTGGTGCTTGTTGCGATGTCAGCCCGGTGCTTGATCAGCAGGTCGACAATATTTGTGTTTTTACCCGTGGCGGCAAGCGTAAGCGGGGTGCGCTTTTTCGAGTCGCTGATGTTTGGCTTCGCGCCATGCTCCAGCAGCATGCGCGCATTCTTTTCGTGTCCCTTGATAACCGCGTATGACAAGGCAGTCAGGCCGGTCTTGTCCGGCTGGTTGACCGCGGGTGCGTTTGCGAGCAGCAGAGCCAGTATCTCCGGTGTGTCCATTTCAGCCGCCAGCATCAGGACCGTCCTGCCGTCATTCAGAGCCAGGTTGCTGTCGGCACCATGCTGCAACAGCAGGCTGGCAATATCCGTGTCACCGTTGCGGACCGAGTAGCAGAGGGCAGTGCAACCATCGGTATCCCTTGCGTTGATATTGCGCTCCCTTGCAAGCAGCAACGTGACCGTGTCGGCATCACCCGATGCAGTGCCCAGCATGAGCAAGGTCATGCCATCGTCACGGGTGACACCGGTATCGGCGCCGGCTTCCAGTAACAGCTGCACAATCTTGCTGTTCCCCTTGCTGGCTGCGCGCGTCAGGGCAGTGTGGCCCTGATCATCCCTGCTATTGATATCGACGCCCCGGTCCAGCAGTTCCCGGACGATTTCTTCCTGGCCGCGCCAGGCAGACTCCATCAGCGCTGACCAGCCTGCATATGGCTGTGATGATTCCTTGCCACCGGATCCGGATGCCGGGTCAGGATTCTGCATGGCAAGGCGTTTGGCGATCGTCGCCTTCTTCTGGGCAAAATGCTTTTCAGGATTGGCGCCACGCGCCTGCAGGATTTTCAGTATCTCAGCATGCCGCTTGCGGGCCGCGATATCAGCGGCAGAATCACCCGTGGTGTTTTTCCCGTAAAGGCGTGCGCCCTGTGCTATCAATGCCCGGACAATCTCTACATCATTCCTTCCACTCGCGATCATCAACGGGGTGTTGCCATTTGTGTCCGTGGCGTTGCTGTCTGCATTGGCAGTGAGCAGTTTCCTGACCGTATCGGAATGGCCATTGCCGGTTGCCAGGAGCAGTGCGCTGTTGCGATAGGCATCCTCGTGGTTGATGTCGGCATTATTGCTTATCAACAGCTCGACGATTTCAGTAAATCCCTGTTCGGCGGCATCAATGAGCGCGGTTCTGCCGTATTTGTCAGTTGCATCCACATTGGCGCCGGCCTTGATGGCTTCACTGGCCGACCGCGCATCGCCCCTTGTCACGGCCCGCCGCAGTAACAGGTCCGGGTCGGGTGCTTCGCCAGGCCGCGTATTATCTCTTGTGCGGCGTGCGGCTATATCACTCTCGTTAAGCTTTTCCTGCGCCATCGGGTGGCCCTGTGCGGCGGCCTTTTCATACCAGTCGGCTGCAGCTGCCGCGCTTGCCAGCGTTCCCCATCCATATTCATACATAACGCCCAGGTTGTACTGGGCCTGCCTGTGATTCCGGTGTGCGGCCTTGTCCAGCCAGTAAAATGCGGTTTCGTGATCCTTTGCAACGCCGGAGCCTGCGCGATACAAGGCGGCAAGTTGATACTGGGCGTCGGGGTTGCCCGAGCTTGCCAGGGTTTCAAGCAGGGGGATGGCCTTTCCAAAGTCACGCACCCGGATGGCGGCGCGTATTTCATCAAACTCCCCGGTGGCGGCGGCAGATGGTGCGAAGAGGCAGGCAAACAGCAGACATGCAGCAATGGCTGAACAGGAGCGTAATAACGGTCCGTGGCTGCAGAATCCGGTAATCGTCTTACTGCGTGCCATATTTTGTTTCCACCTCGACGCCGATTTCTTTCAGGAAGGGTGTAGGTAAAATGCCACCGGCACAGACGATCACGGCATCATTCCCGATATCAATCATGTTGCCTTGCTGGTCTATTTCTACCCTGTTCTCATGTATTTCGCTGACCGTGGAATTCAGGAAGACTTTCAAGCGGCCTGAATTGTTCAAGTCATCAATCTTCTGCCGGTTCTTTTCCTTGGCGCGGGAAAATGCAGCGCTGCGATAAGACAGGCTGACATCCGTGCCGGGCTGCTCGGCAATACTTATCGCGGCCTCCAGGGCGCTGTCTCCACCCCCGACAACCAGTACTTTCTGATTGCGGTATTGCTCTGGATCTATCAGCCGGTAGACGACTTTTGTTGATTCTTCGCCAGGCACATCCAGCTTGCGCGGTGTGCCGCGCCGGCCAATCGCGAGCAGGACGCATTTGGTGCGATAGACATTCCCGGGAGTCCTGACTTCTAGTCCTCCTGCAAGAGGCGTGATGGCTTCAACGCGTTCCCTGAATATGATCTGCACGCCTGTCTTCCTGATGACGTCCTCCCAGAATTCCAGCAGTGCTTCCTTGGATATCTCCCTGAATTTAACTGTGCCGACCTGGGGTAGCTTTACAGGAGCTGTCATGACAATTTTTCCTCGCGGGAAATGGGATACCGTTCCCCCGAGAGAATCCTGTTCGAGTGTTGCGTAGCGCAGGCCGCTTTCCTGTGCGGCCAGGCTGGCTGAAAGACCCGCGGGTCCGGCGCCGACGATTACGACATCCAGTTCCTGCCTGTTTCCCTTCCGACAGTGCTCGATGATGGATGCCATTGCCTGACGGCCCTGTTCAACGGCGTTGCGAATCAGCCCCATCCCGCCCAGTTCTCCGGCAATAAAAAGACCGGGAACATTGGTCTCGTAGTCGGGAGCAACCAGTGGAATATCGACGCCGCGTTCGGATGTGCCAAACACCAGTGTGATTGCGTTCATCGGGCAGGCGGTTTTGCATGCGCCGTGCCCGATGCAGTTGGCAGGGCTGACCAGCACGGATTTGCTATCAATAATTCCCAGTACTGATTTTTCCGGGCAGGCGCTTACGCAGGACCGACAACCCAGGCAGCGGCATGAATCTATCACGGGGTGGAGTGATGCCGGAGCCAGAAGACCGGACTTTTGTGCGTCATCGCGCAAGCGGGTGGCGCGGCGATGCCTCCTGGTGCGAAATCCATAGTAAATGCCCCAGATGAACAGCATCGGGGTCAGATAGAAATAAAGTGCGGTATCGGTCATCGGTGTCTACCTGTACGCGGGTTCTGTGCTCGCATGTGAATTATGTTTTCTGAAAGCTTTTCTGTTGTGTGACTGCATCGGCAATCCTGTAATTGAATGTTGCATAGTATATCAACAAATGGGAATATCCTCCCAAATAGTGAAGTCCGTCACATTTGTGTGATTCTGTGTTTATGTTCTGTGGTGCAGTGTATTCACTAGTAAAAGCAGTGGGTTATGGAATTTCTCAAGCATGAGAGCCCCTCCGGATACGTATTTCTGGGTTGCCTGGCTGGTTGAGAACTTTCGCTGCAGGTCCGATATGCAGGTACAGATATTGCGGTGTTTGTACATCCTGGGGAACGGGGGCGGTAATGAGTGAAGTACAGACTGTTTTTGATATTGACAAGAACTCGATAACTCAAGCCGCAGGCGTCGCGGGATACCCTCAGGACCCTGCAAATGAACCCATTATCAAACGGGATAATGAGGGACGTGAGAGGTCTTCCCGGGTTCCGGAGTTACCGGTCTTCCACCTGTTGGTCCTGCTGCTTGTGTATTGCGGATGGAAGTATGGCAGTTACCTTTATCTCACACCGGAGCTAGGTATCGGTTATGCCCTTGGTATAACAGGAGGCACGATGATGCTGTTGCTCATGCTGTATCCGCTACGCAAGCATGCGCGCTGGGCACAGGGCTTCGGACCGGTGCGCCACTGGTTCAGGGGGCACATGTTGCTGGGTATCCTGGGGCCTGTTTGTATTCTCCTGCATTGTAACTTCCAGCTCGGTTCCATAAACGGGAATGTCGCCCTGTTCAGTATGCTGCTGGTTGCCGGCAGTGGCCTGATCGGCAGATTTATATATTCAAAAGTCCACTACGGTCTGTATGGCCGAAAAGCAGATCTTGAGGATCTGGGCAGCGATACAGCAATGGCCATGGCGGAACTCGGACCCGTCTTCAAGGAAATGCCGGGAATGAAGGTCCGGCTGCAGCGTATTGAAGACAAGGCGGTGGCAACCCAAAACGGCTTTCTCTCTTGCCTGGTCAGTATGCTGGTGATCAACATCAGATCACGCTGGTGCCTGCTGGTATCCCTGCTGGAGTTGCGCCGATTCTTCAGGACACCGATTGTTCGCGAGAGACTGACTCGAGAGCAACGCCGCTATTATTACCGCAAGGCAGGGTATTACCTGCGCACATACCTGTATACGGTCCGCAAGGTGGCCGGCTTTTCATTCTTCGAGCGGTTGTTTTCCATGTGGCACGTTCTCCATCTGCCTCTCTTCATCATGCTTTTGATTGCCGGTCTTGTCCATGTGTATGCCGTGCACATGTACTGATGGCCCATGCAAGAAAAGTCACTGTGAAACGGTACCGGATTTGTATTGCCGCCACCCTCTTTGTGGCGGCTATGTGCTTCGGTTCGACTGTGTTTGCAGGAATCGAATCACTGGTCAAACCGGGGCAGGTGATAGAGGGGCACATGAAATACGAGGAAGAGTGTGAAAAGTGCCACAAGCCCTTCAGCAAGGAGAGCCAAAGCATGCTGTGCCGGGACTGTCACGAGGAAGTCGATGCAGATATTCGGCAGCAGACAGGTTTCCACGGGTTGGGAGTGGCAAGGAATGCAGAGTGCAGTCATTGCCATAGCGATCACAAGGGTCGCGATGCAGACGTAGTCCAGCTGGATGTTGAAACCTTTGCACATGATGAAACGGATTACTTGCTAAAGGGTGCGCATATTGCGACGCGTTGTGCAGCCTGCCACGCTGAAGGGAAAAAATTCCGCGATGCGCCGCAGGAGTGCGTCTCATGCCATGAGGGAGACGACATTCATGCAGGCAGGCTTGGTGAGCAGTGTGCGGATTGCCATGCCGAGCGCAGTTGGACCAGCCAGGAATTCAACCACGACGACACGGATTTCGTGCTTCGGGAAAAGCATGCAGAACTGGCCTGTGACAGTTGCCACGTCAATCACAAATACAAGGATATCCCCGGGGAATGCCATACCTGCCACAGGCTGAATGATGTGCATGCCGGTCGTTACGGGCAGAAATGCAAAGACTGTCATTCAGAGGCAGGCTGGGACCGCTCCCGGTTCGATCATGATCGTGATACGGGATATTCGCTTTCCGGAAGTCACCGGGAAGTGAAGTGCGATGTCTGCCATGTGGGGAAACTGTATGACACGGCACTGGGCACGGAATGTATCGACTGTCATCGCGGTGACGACAAGCACGCTGGCCGATACGGGAATAAATGCCAGGCCTGCCACAGCACGCGTGGCTGGGACAAGGTGAAGTACGAGCATGATCGGGAAACGGAGTTTCCATTGCGCGGGAAGCATCAGGAAGCCAGTTGCTCATCCTGTCACAGGGGTGAGGTTTACGAGGAAAAACTTGCAACGGAATGTTTCAGTTGTCATGGAGCGGATGATGTGCACGAGGGCCAGGAGGGCAAGCGTTGTGAGAAATGCCATGACGAGGATGGCTGGGGCGGGAAGGTGCGTTTCGAACACGATATGACCGATTTCCCGCTTCTCGGTTTGCATGCGGTTACCCCGTGCGAGGAGTGCCATCTGACATCGGCATACAAACAGGCGGCACGTGAATGCAATGTTTGTCATCAGCCGGATGATGTGCATGAACGCCGCTTGGGCCCGCGCTGTGAGTCGTGTCATAACCCGAATGACTGGTCTTTGTGGGAGTTTGAACACAACGTTCACACGAATTACGAACTGGATGGTGCGCATCAGGATATTGATTGTCTGTCCTGTCACGTTGAGGAAATAACAGGAGAAATCAGGCTGCCAGGTACCTGTGTTTCCTGTCATCGCCAGGAGGATGTGCATGACGGAGAGTTTGGGAAGTATTGCGATCGTTGCCACACGACGGAATCGTTTGACGTGGTGGAAATCAGGTAAGGGCGCTATTTCCGGTGTTCCGGGTATTGCTAATTCAGGAAACAGAACAGCATATGAAGCCTAAACAACAAGTCACCATGTCAATGGCCGGGTCGAGGGAAATCCGCCGGCCTGCGACTGTTATGTTCCTGTTTGTCTGTTTCCTGTTCTTGCTGTCACATGGTGTGATGGCGCTCGGAACCAATGCCGGGTTTGATCATTTTTCTACAGGATTCCCGCTTGAAGGCGCGCATAAAAATGCACCCTGTACGAGTTGTCACCTGCGTGGAATATTTGAGGGAACACCGGTTGAATGCGGGGTTTGTCACAACCAGGCCAGCTCGATGCCGGCAGACAAGATGCCGTCTGATCATATCCAGACGAACCTTGTTTGTGAAGAATGTCATACGGATGCGTACTGGAAACCACTGGCTAACATGAGTCACGATGCAGTTATTGGATCCTGCGCAACTTGTCATGATGGATCAACATCGACCGGCAAGACCACCAATCATATCTCAAGTGCCGATACTTGCGAGGACTGCCATACCACAACTGCCTGGACAACTGCGACCTTCGATCACAGTAATGTTACCGCTACATGCTCAAGTTGCCATGATGGTGCTACGGCCACAGGTAAGTCGAATCACCACGTTCCGAGTGCCGATACCTGCGAGGATTGCCATACCACCATCGCCTGGGCGAATGCGAGTTTCGACCATGCCAATATCACTGGTGCCTGTTCGAGCTGCCATGACGGCATCGTTGCCACGGGCAAGCGCCGCTCACACATCCAGACCAGCACGGTCTGCGAGGCCTGCCACCTGACGACGGCGTGGCTGCCGGCGATCCAGGTCGATCATGCCGAGGTACTGGGGACCTGCGTGAGTTGCCACGACGGTGCCACCGCCATCGGCAAGAGTACGAACCACATCCCCAGTGCCGCGACCTGCGAGGATTGTCACAGCACCACCGCCTGGCTGCCGGCGACCTTCGACCACAGCAACGTCACCGGTAACTGTGCGAGCTGCCACGACGGCACCGCGGCCACCGGCAAGAACAGTACCCACATCCAGACCACGACGATCTGCGAGGCCTGCCACCTGACGACGGCCTGGCTGCCGGCGATCCAGGTCGATCATGCCGAGGTGCTGGGGACCTGCGTGAGCTGCCACGACGGTGCCACCGCCATCGGCAAGAGTGCGAACCACATCGCCAGCAACAACACCTGCGATGACTGTCACAGCACGAGCGCCTGGCTACCGGCGACCTTCGATCACAGCACGGTGAGCGGCAACTGCGCGAGCTGTCACGACGGCACCGCGGCCACCGGCAAGAATCCGACCCACATCCAGACCACGACGATCTGCGAGGCCTGCCACCAGACGACGGCCTGGCTGCCGGCGATCCAGGTCGATCATGCCGAGGTACTGGGGACCTGCGTGAGCTGCCACGACGGTGCCACCGCCATCGGCAAGAGTACGAACCACATCCCCAGTGCCGCGACCTGCGAGGACTGTCACAGCACCACCGCCTGGCTGCCGGCGACCTTCGATCACAGCACGGTGAGCGGCAACTGCGCGAGCTGCCACGACGGCACCACGGCCACGGGCAAGAACAGTACCCATATCCAGACCACGGCGCTGTGCGAGGACTGCCACGGCACCAGTAGCTGGCTGCCGGTGACCCGGGTGGACCATGCCGACGTGCTGGGGACCTGCTTCAGCTGCCACGATGGCAGCACGGCGCCCGGCAAGACGGCCAATCACATCGCCAGCAACAACACCTGCGATGACTGTCACAGCACGAGCGCCTGGCTACCGGCGACCTTCGATCACAGCACGGTGAGCGGCAACTGCGCGAGCTGTCACGACGGTGCCACGGCCACGGGCAAGAACCCGACCCACATCCAGACCACGGCGTTGTGCGAGGACTGCCACGGCACCAGTAGCTGGCTGCCGGTGACCCGGGTGGACCATGCCGACGTGCTGGGGACCTGCTTCAGCTGCCACGATGGCAGCACGGCGCCCGGCAAGACGGCCAACCACATCGCCAGCAACAACACCTGCGATGACTGTCACAGCACGAGCGCCTGGCTACCGGCGACCTTCGATCACAGCACGGTGAGCGGCAACTGCGCGAGCTGCCACGACGGCACCACGGCCACGGGCAAGAACAGTACCCATATCCAGACCACGGCGCTGTGCGAGGACTGCCACGGCACCAGCAGCTGGATCCCGGTGACCCGGGTGGACCATGCCGACGTGCTGGGGACCTGCTTCAGCTGCCACGATGGCAGCACGGCGCCCGGCAAGTCGGTCAACCACATCGCCAGCAACAACACCTGCGATGACTGTCACAGCACGAGTGCCTGGCTGCCGGCGACCTTCGATCACAGCACGGTGAGCGGCAACTGCGCGAGCTGTCATGACGGTGCCACGGCCACGGGCAAGAACCCGACCCACATCCAGACCACGGCGTTGTGCGAGGACTGCCACGGCACCAGTAGCTGGCTGCCGGTGATCCGGGTGGACCATGCCGACGTGCTGGGGACCTGCTTCAGCTGCCACGACGGCAGCACGGCGCCCGGCAAGTCGGTCAACCACATCGCCAGCAACAACACCTGCGATGACTGTCACAGCACGAGTGCCTGGCTGCCGGCGACCTTCGATCACAGCACGGTGAGCGGCAACTGCGCGAGCTGTCATGACGGTGCCACGGCCACGGGCAAGAACCCGACCCACATCCAGACCACGGCGTTGTGCGAGGACTGCCACGGCACCAGTAGCTGGCTGCCGGTGACCCGGGTGGACCATGCCGACGTGCTGGGGACCTGCTTCAGCTGCCACGATGGCAGCACGGCGCCCGGCAAGACGGCCAATCACATCGCCAGCAACAACACCTGCGATGACTGTCACAGCACGAGCGCCTGGCTACCGGCGACCTTCGATCACAGCACGGTGAGCGGCAACTGCGCGAGCTGCCACGACGGCACCACGGCCACGGGCAAGAACAGTACCCATATCCAGACCACGGCGCTGTGCGATGACTGTCACAGCACGAGCGCCTGGCTACCGGTGACCCGGGTGGACCATGCCGACGTGCTGGGGACCTGCTTCAGCTGCCACGATGGCAGCACGGCGCCCGGCAAGTCGGTCAACCACATCGCCAGCAACAACACCTGCGATGACTGTCACAGCACGAGCGCCTGGCTGCCGGCGGTATTCGATCATGCCAATGTGACCCCCGGAACATGTACTACCTGCCACAACGGGGTTACCTCAACCGGAAAGCCATCCGGACATGTCATCACGTCGGCGCAATGCGATGAATGCCATTCGACTATCGCATGGCTGCCGGCCAGCTTTAATCACGACCAAGTCACGGGTTCATGCTCGAATTGTCATAACGGTACAACGGCAACCGGCAAGCCCGGCGGGCACTTCGTCACCAGTTTACAGTGCGACGCATGTCATACGACGTCTTACTGGGTGCCACTGGATTTCCAGCATACCTCGGCGTCATATCCGGGAGACCACAGAAGTAATCTTCTCTGTACTGCGTGTCACCAGGCAAACAGTGAGGTAGTGAACTGGTCGGCACCTGCGTATGTGCCGGATTGTGCAGCGTGTCATGCGAATGATTTCAAGCAGAGCGCACACAAGAAATACGAGAATCCCGATACGACCTACAGTGTCAGCGAGTTGAGGGACTGTTCGGGAAGCTGTCATATGTATACGGACAGCAGCATGACGACGATCAAGGACCGTCGCCCCGGGCCTGAGCACCGTACAACCAGTAGCGATTTCTGACGGAGGTGCAGTGATGCAGATGCCTGGACGAAAAGCACGAGCCGGAATCTTGCTGGCGCTTGGCGTGCTCCTATTCACGCAGCTGGTGGATTCCGAGCCGGTCAGAAAGAAAATACTCGATACCCTGGATGTGTACGAGACCGATGCTGTGACGACAGTGCAGGTCAGTCTGACAACGCGGGTAAGGTATGACAGCCACTTCCCGTATGAGTCTGGCAAGGAACTGCGTATCAGGATCAGGCCTTTTGGGATCAGCGCGGATGACCTGAATGCCTTGCACAAGCGGGAAACTCTCGTTCCCTTCGACTATGAAAACCTGCCGCTCGACGAGGTGGTTTATGAGGGAGATATCGAAGGTGGTCCGTATCTGACCCTGTTCTTCAATCGTTGTGTCGATTTCTGGGTGGAACAGGGCAGGGATTCTCGCAGTATCGTGGTTTATGTGGACGAGGTTGCGCCGGAAGTCCAGCAGCAACCGGTTGTGGACCCTGTCAGCGAATGAAAAATATATTTCACGGCATGGCGAGGTTCGCGCGGCTGTTATGCGTTATATGTTGTGTGCCGGTTACTACGGGAGCGCAGGCCGCCATTGATGTTATCGACAGCATCGATATCACACCTGGCCGGGATCAGTCGACTATCCATATCAGGCTTACCATTCCGGTGAGCTACAAATCACATGCGCCGGAACGATCCGGTGATCTGCTGCGCATCTTTGTGGAACCGGCCCCGTCACTCGGCTCTGCCGGGGATACATTGCTGGGGGAGCAGACGATACAGTGGAGTCCGGACAGAGATATGCCATTGTACGACGTGACCTACGAAGGCGCCGGATTCGCGAATACAAGCATTACCTTGCGCTTTCAGAAGGAGGTGGAATTCGAGATACCTCGTTCAGGAGATTTCAGGACCATCGATGTAGTTGTAAAGCATCCGCAAAGCAGGGGAAATCCGGGTGCGTCTGCAGTGGAAGACGTACTTCACGCGGGGCCGGGAAACCGGCCTGATAGCGATTCGACAACACCTGTCGCGATCATGACTGAAGCGACTGCTGCCAATACGGAAGTCCCGGTGGAGGCGGCGACCACTGCCACGCTCTATCCTTATGTTATTAATCTGGCCTCATCAGTCACGCCGTTCGAGGTAAATGATTTGCCTGATCCGGAAGTATTCATGGATTTGCCAGATCCTGGTGAATCCCAGGCATATCGCGTTTACACCACCACCTTTGTCAAGGACGGCAAGACATGGTACCGGCTGCGATTCGGGTTTTTCAGGAAGGTGCAGCAAGCAGATATTGTCAGGGAAGAACTCAAGGCCTATTACCCGGATTCCTGGGTTGCCAAAGCATCAGTAGCAGAAAGGACCCGTTCCGGTGAATCCATGCTCGCCGGTAACCTGTCCGGATCCGGTGCGGGCACAACAGCCCAACCAGAGGCGACTACGCGTCTGCAGTCGTTGTTCCGCGTGAAGTTGCTGCGGGCAATGTTGTCACGCCGGAGCGACTTGCTTCCCTGGTGCAGGAGGCGCGTAACAATATGACCGACAAGGACTATGCCGGGGCAATCAGGCTATATACCAAGATTCTGGAGCAGCCCGATAACCAGTACAGCCAGGATTCCCTGGAATACCTGGGACTGGCCCGTGAACGCAACGACCAGCTGGCGCAGGCGAGAACTGGTATACAGGACTTATCTTGAGCGTTACCCGGAAGGAGAGGGTGCTGAACGTGTCAAACAACGTTTTGCGGCCCTGATGACTGCCAGAAAACAGCCCAGGGAGAAACTGGGCACAACCCGGAGCAAGTCGCGTAATGAAGCGGAGTCGCAGTGGGATGTGTTCGGTGGAGTTTCCCAGTACTACCGGCGTAATGAGAATACAACCAATATTGATGATGACAATGAACTCACGACGCTGACCCAGTCATCTCTGGACAGCAATATGGATGTCACTGCCCGGCTGCGCGGTAGCGACTACAATCTACAGGCCCGCTTTACCGGTGGCTATTTGCATGACTTTATTGATGACGGTGCTAACACTGATACCACTGTGAGTTCGACTGTACTTTGATGCCAGCTCAACACAGAGCGACATGTCCATGCGAATCGGACGACAGTCCCGCAGTACCGGAGGAGTATTGGGGCGCTTTGACGGCCTGTTGCTGGGGGTCCCTTTGGGCAAAAAGTTCTCGGTGAGTGCGGTTGGCGGATTCCCGGTAGAATCATCGACTGATGCTTTCGAAGGTACGGACAGATACTTCTATGGGTTGACTCTCGAGACTGAAGGGTTTGCGAAGGGGTGGGATGCAAATGCCTTTGTTATCGAGCAGCAGGTGGATGGAATCACAGATCGTCGTGCGGTTGGTGGTGAGCTCAGATATTTTGACGCCGCTCGTTCGTTTTTCAGTCTCGTCGACTACGACATACATTACAACGAACTGAATATCGGGCAGCTGCTCGGGAACTGGACATTCTCGGACAAGACCACGGTCAACGTGGTCGCAGATTACAGAAGGAGTCCGATCCTTACGAGCCGGAATGCGCTGGTGGGCCAGGCTGTCAGCTCAATCGATGAGCTGCAGAACAGCCTTGCAGCCAGTGAAATTCAGGATCTGGCGCGTGATCGCACGGCAACCAGCAAGCTTGCGACCCTGGGCGTGTCGCATCCAATAACCGAAAAACTGCAGGTAAGCGGTGATGTCACGGCATTTAACCTTTCTGGTACCAGCGCTTCAGGTGGTGTTGCGGCGACGGATGGAACAGGCACCGATTTTGTTTACAACCTGCAACTCGTCGGAAGCAATCTGGTAAAGCCGGGTGATATTACGATAGCAGGTCTGCGTTATTCCGATGCGGGCAACAGGGATATCTATTCCCTGAATTTAAATACGCGATATCCCGTCACCAGTGAATTTCGGGTCAACCCACGCTTCAGAATGGATTACAGCAATAACCGGGATGACGGCACGGACCAGATCACCTACCGCCCGTCACTGCGGCTGGACTATCGGATCAAGCGCAGGCTGCGCCTGGAAGCCGAAATCGGGGGGGAATATTCGGACCGCGAAATTGTTGATGGCTCTGAAGAGAGCAACAGCTATTTTATTAACCTGGGCTACCGGGCTGACTTCTGAGTGTCCGGGGTTACGCCTGGCGCGTGATTCGGCCGCTGATTGACACTCTGTCGCGAGATTGTCGGGGTAGACTTTACCCGATCATTGCAAAAATTCTTGCTGTAGGAGCACCCTAAAGGGCATAAACGGCTTACAGCCGTGATTCGCGCATGAAAACCGTTTATGCCCTTTAGAGTCTCGAACAGGGGATCAGTACACCCCCCCCGCCTTCAGACGGAAAGTCGTCATGCCGGCGCAGGCCGGCATCCAGAGAAATCAGTCCACGGGTGAATCTGGATTGCGGCCTGCGCCGCAATGACGAGGTCAGTAGATCGTGTATCGGCGAGAGCAGTGCACAGGGAGCGTGGAATGCCATCGGCGGTGGATATCGAGGCAATCGGCCGAAGGGCCGATCAATCCGGCTTTTAGCCGTAACCCGAAGCCACCGGCTTTAGCTGGTGGAGTATTCACGGTGCTCCTGCAAGATCGGACCAGAAGCTCGCCAGGTGTGAATTCCGGAAATAGCATGAAATAGTCATTGCATCCTGTAAATCAGGGGGGTGAAATGAATTGTCAGGCCGAAATTTATGCAACTGTCGGGTTTACTCGGTGGTATCGAGGTTTTTCAGCTTTCTCCACAGTGACACGCGGTCGATTCCGAGGATTTCCGCCGCCCTGGTGCGATTGCCGCCGGTGCGTTTCAGCACCCAGCGAATATATTGCGTCTCCCGCTCTTCCAGTGTGGGCAGCTGGTCTCCTGTGGTGCGCACGACGTGCACCGCCTGGTCTACCAGTGACGGGGGCAGCTGCGTGGGTGTAAGTTTGCGACCGGTGGCCAGGGCTACGCCGCGTTCGATCACATTTTCCAGTTCGCGGACGTTTCCCGGGTAGTCATAGTCGCGCAGCAGGGACATGGCCTCGGGTTCGATATCCGCCACGGGCCGTCCCATGCGATGCGCAACTTTCTTGAGGAAATAGTAGGCGAGCAGGGGGATATCGTCGCGCCGCTCGGCCAGCGGCGGTAGTTCCAGTGTTACGACGTCGAGGCGGAAGTAGAGGTCGTGGCGGAAACGTCCCGCATCGACCTCGTTGCGCAGGTCGCGATTGGTCGCGGCAAGAAAACGCACATCGACCGGCACCGGCCGGGTGCTGCCGAGGTGCAGGACTTCGCGTTCCTGGAGCACGCGCAACAGCTTGACCTGCATGGCCAGCGACATGTCGCCGATTTCGTCCAGCAGCAGGGTGCCGCCGTCTGCGGCCTCGATCAGGCCGGTGCGTTTCTCGCCAGCGCCGGTGAATGCACCTTTCTCGTGGCCGAACAGTTCATTGGCAAGCAATTCCTCCTGCAGGGCGCCGCAGTTGATGGCAAGGAACGGTTTTTCCGCGCGTCCACTTTGCAGGTGGATATAGCGCGCGAGCAGTTCCTTGCCGGTGCCGCTTTCACCGGCGATGAGGACGTTGCAGTCGGTGGGTGCAATCTGCCGTGCCGTCTCCAGCAGTCGTTGCATGGAGGCATCCTGGGTGATGATGCGGGTTCCACTGTGGCTGTCATTCACCTGGTGGCGCAGTTGCCGGTTTTCACGCCGCAGGTGTGCACGTTCCATGGCGTTGGCGACGACCTTGCGGACCTCGTCCAGGCGAAACGGCTTGGCGATGTAGTGGTAGGCGCCGGCGCGCATGGCGGCAACCGCTGAGCCCAGGGTGGCGTGACCGGTGATCAGTACCACCGCGGCATCCGGATCGAGTTCCAGGGCGCGGTTCAGGATTGCCATGCCGTCGATATGTTCCATGCGCACGTCGGTCAGCACCACGTCGAAGCGGTTATTTTCCAGTGCCTCGATGCCGCCGGGGCCGGTGGTGCGCGTTGTTACCGTGTAACCGGCCTTGCGAAAAGCATGGGCCAGGTTTTCTACGGCGACTGCCTCGTCATCGACGATCAGCAGGCTGCCGCCGCTGCCGGTATCGATACTCATGTCTGTCGCTCCTTGCGTGGCAGCCGGATGGTGACGCGGGTGCCGCTGGCGGGACGCGTGTTGACCGCGATGCAGCCGCCGTGTTCCAGAATGATTTCCTGAATGATGTACATGCCAAGGCCCATGCCCTTGCCGGGTTCCCGGGTGGTGAAGAACGGGTCGAAGACCTGCGGCAGTACCGCGGCGGGAATGCCGGGCCCGTTGTCCTCGACCAGGATCTCGGCGCAGGAGCGGTCGCCGGACAGGGTGCAGTCCGCTTCGCCGAGCACCTGGGCATCGGCAGGCAGCGTGGTGTGTGCAATGTTGCAGTCACTGGCGAGGATGCGGATCTGCACACCCTCGCCGCCGGCATCCAGGGCATTGCGCAGCAAGTTGATGAAGACCTGCTGCAGGCGGTGCGGGTCCGCGTGCACCACGAGGTCGTCGGGTACATCGATTTCGAGGTGTGCCGCGCTGCTGCGCAGGTTGTTGCCCAGCAGCATGCGCGTCTTCTCGAACAGGTCCACCAGGCGCACGGGTTCCAGGTTCAGCTCGCGCTGCCTGCCGAATTCCAGCAGTGCCAGCACAATCCGCCGGGCGCGTTCGGTTTCGCCGTCGATTTGTTGCAGCCAGGTGGCGAGTTGTTCCGGGTGGGCTGACTCCAGTTCCTCCAGCAGTAGTTGGCAGGATGAGGAAATGTTGGCCAGGGGATTGTTCAGCTCGTGGGCCACGCCCGCGACCAGCACACCCAGGGAGGCCAGCTTTTCCGACTGGTGCATGCGGCGACGGCGGGTATCCAGTTCCCGCAGCATGCGGTTGAATGCCTCGGCAAAGGCAACGAACTCGCGGTCGCTGGAGCCTGCCTCCAGGTGGTCGAAGCGTCCGGCGGCGATCGGTGCCAGGTTCAGTTCCAGGCGCCGCAGCGGGGTGACCACGGCAAGGGCGAGGTGTCTGCCGACCAGGAACACCAGCACGCCGACAACCACGATCGAGAGCAGCAGCCACCCGCGGGACTGGCGAACCGCCCTGGCAAGCACCAGTCGTTCGCTGCGAGCGATACCGTCTACCAGGGAAGATATCTGTTGTCCCTGTTCCCGCAGTCCGGTTTCGAGGTCGTGGCGGGGCACCTGCTCCGTACGCCAGTCGCCAAGCATGCTGCGATACGCCTCAATGGAGTCCGCAAGGCTCGCCAGCAGGTGGGTGGTCGAGACAGTGGTCAATACCGACTGTTCACTGCGCAGGATTTCCAGGGCCGCCCCGGCATGCATCTCGGCATCCGTCAGCGCGTCGGGGTCTTTATAAAGAAACAGGTTCTTCTCCTGGCGGCGCATTTCCAGCACGGCGTTGTTCAGGTCCGAGACCGCCACGCCCTCGTGTACCTGGCGCTCCAGGAATATCAGCTCAAAGACCGCAATCCCGCAGAGCGTGATCACGATGATCGCGAGGCTGGAGTAGGCGAGACGGATCTTGCCTCTGAGGCTGGGCATGGCGGGACTGGCTGGAGCGTTTCAATTTGCAAAATTGCGTTGCATAGTGTAACGCACGCTGGAAATACGCTCAAATCAGTATATACTGCAGTGCTTATATAGCTCCGGATGCGGTTTGTTGCAATACGAAACATGCGATTCATGAGGGACTGCTTATACGCTATTATTTATCAATAGCTTACAAGCCTGTTTTATTGGCATAAGGCTTGCACTCAATTTGGTCAGTGATACTCAGGAGTGCGTGGTTCGATGAAAAAACTGACCGAAGATCTGAAACGTATGCTGGACGGCCTTGCCTTTCAGGATGGCGGTGATTACCTCTCAATGGACGAGAAACTGCGGAAAATAGGCCGTCCTGGTCAGGCGGGTTCACCAGTGGCTGCAACGACTGCTGTACCACATGCGACTCCCGGGCGCGTCGCCGTTGTCATCAACAAGGGATCGACGGAAGCCGCGTTTGCACATGCGCTCCAGTCCTGCCAGCGCCTTGGAGCACATCTGGACCTGCTGCTGAGTGGGCCGTCCAGCCGGGAGCGGATGGTGCAGCTGGAAGCCGCGGTGCAGCGTGCCGGTGTGGCATTTCAGTCCATCTACCTGTCCGGCCCGGTTGCCAGCGGGATTGCTGACTATGCAGGGCAGAAGCACTCACTGATCTACATGGTGGCCGCGCTGGATGATCCGGACATCGCGGAGATGGTCGAGGAAGCGCCGCCGACACGCCGCAAGTATCTGCCCGTGCCACTGGTACTGGTGGGAAACAAACCGGAGCAGCGGCTGGCTGCCGCCGGTGCGATGTGACGCAGTCTGGCGGGTTGCTGCTGACGGCTAAAGAATTTTCTGGAACTTGAATTGAGGAGACAGACATCGTGACAACATTAGCTGATGAAGAGAGCGTGATCGCGCCGACCCGACTCTCGGGGCCCAAGTTATGGGTTGCCCCCGTGATATTCGTCCTGGTCGCGCTGTACCTTTCGACCCTGGTGCCCAGTATAGAAATCGCCTGGGTCACGGCCATGCTGCTGCTGACCATTTACCTGTTTGCCTTTGAAGTCGTCAGTGTGGACCTGGCTGCAGTCACGATCATGGTGCTGCTGGGGCTATCCTCGTTGCTGGCGCCCTGGATGGGGCTGGAGCAGGGGCTGGTGGATACCAAACACCTGTTCGACGGCTTTTCCAGTAACGCGGTCATGTCGATTATCGCCGTCATGATCATTGGCGCCGGCCTCGACAAGACCGGCATCATGAGCAAGGTCGCCGGCTTTATCCTGAGAGTGGGCGGGACCAGCGAGAAGCGCATCATCCCGATTATCTCCAGTACGGTCGGCATTATTTCCAGTTTCATGCAGAACGTGGGAGCGGCCGCGCTGTTTCTGCCGGTGGTCAGCCGCATCTCGGCGCGCTCCGGTCTGCCGATGTCGCGTCTGCTCATGCCCATGGGCTTCTGCGCCATCCTCGGCGGCACGGTCACCATGGTCGGTTCCAGTCCGCTGATTCTGCTGAACGACCTGATGCTGACATCCAACAAGGCACTGCCGGCCGGGCAGCACATGGATGCCTGGTCACTGTTCTCGGTGACCCCGATCGGGCTGGCGCTGGTGGCCACCGGTATCCTCTATTTCGTCCTGGCGGGCCGCTTTGTACTGCCCCGCGACGTGCGCGGCGACGGCACCACTTCCGCCAACACCATGCAGTACTTCCAGGACGTTTACGGCCTGAACTACAGCCTGTTCGAGGTGGTAGTGCCTGCGGACAGCAGCCTGGTGGGCAAGAACCTGGATGATGTCGAGCAGCAGGAGCGCATCCGCGTGATCGCAGCGCTGTGTCACGAGGAAATGTGCGTCGGACCGGGCAGCCTGGCACGTGATGTCGGCATCGAACCCGGCACCGTACTGGGTATCCTGGCGGCGCCCTACAACCTGAAGGCCTTTGTCGAGCACTACGGCCTGCAACTGCGCAGGGACATCGAGACCTTCACCGAGGCGCTGTCAGCCACCCGCTCCGGTATTGCCGAGGTGGTCATTCCACCCGGTTCCAGTCTCGTGGGCAAGAGCGCCCGGGACGTCTGGCTGCGCAAGACTTACGGCATCGCCATGGTCGCGCTGCACCGCAATGCCGAAACACTGCGCGAGGGTGACGGCATCCGCGACCTGCCGCTGCAGGCCGGTGATACCCTGGTGGTACATACGACCTGGGAGGCACTGGCGCGCCTGGAGCGGAACCGCAACTTCGTGGTGGTCACCACCGAGTTTCCGCACGAGGAAATGCGCCCGAAAAAGGTCTACTGGGCCGGGCTGTTTTTCGGCATTGCCCTGTTCCTGGTGCTGTTCACCGATATCCGCCTGTCGATTGCCCTGCTGACCGGGGCCGTGGGCATGATCCTCTCCGGCGTGCTGTCGATAGATGAGGCCTACAAGGCGGTCAGCTGGAAGACCGTGTTCCTGCTGGCCTCGTTGATACCGCTCGGCCTGGCCGTGGAAACCACCGGTACCGCCAAGTGGATTGCCGAGCAGACGCTTGCCGTGGTCGGCCACATGCCGTTGTGGGTGATCCAGTCTGCCGTCGCGCTGCTGGCAACCTTCTTCACTCTCGTTATGTCGAACGTCGGCGCCACCGTGTTGCTGGTGCCGCTGGCGGTCAACATTGCCATTGGTGTGGGTGCCGACCCGGCGATATTCGCGCTGACGGTCGCTATCGCCACCTCGAACTCCTTCCTGATTCCCACGCACCAGGTAAATGCGCTTATCATGGGCCCTGGCGGCTACCGCGTGCCAGATTTTCTGCGAGCGGGCGGCATCATGACGGTGCTGTTCCTGGTGGTGTCACTACTGATGCTCAACCTGGTTTTCTGAGGAGACCTGCGTGCCCAATTTCCTGAAATACACGGCAGCCCTGTGGTTGCCGCTGGTTGTTTTGTTGCCGGGTGTTGTCCTGGCCAGTGAAGGCGCTGCCGCCGAGACGCTGGACCTGACCGGTCACGGTGTCGGCATATTCGCCCTGGTGATATTTGTGCTGGCATACCTGCTGGTCATGGCCGAGGAGTTCACTCACCTGCGCAAGTCAAAACCGGTGATCATCGCGGCGGGCCTGATCTGGGGTGCGATTGGCTGGCTGTATAGCAGCCACGGCATGTCGGAAACAGCCGAAGTCGCGATGCGCCACAACCTGCTGGAATACGCGGAGCTGATGCTGTTCCTGCTGGTGGCCATGACCTACATCAACACCATGGATGAGCGGCGCGTATTCACCGCGCTGCGTTCCTGGCTGATCTACAAGGGATTCGGTTTTCGCAAACTGTTCTGGCTGACAGGCCTGCTGGCCTTCTTTATTTCACCGATCGCGGACAACCTGACCACGGCACTGCTGATGTGCGCGGTGGTGATGGCAGTCGGCGGGGACAACCTGCGGTTTGTCAGCCTGGCGTGCATCAACATCGTGGTCGGCGCAAACGCCGGCGGCGCCTTCAGTCCCTTCGGCGATATCACCACGCTGATGGTCTGGCAGAAGGGCATGGTGGATTTCGGGACATTCCTTGCGCTGTTCATTCCCTCGCTGGTCAATTTCCTGGTGCCGGCCGCATTGATGCACTTCGCAGTGCCCGATCTCAAACCGGAGGCGGGTGGCGAAGTCGTGATCCTGCAACGCGGGGCGCGGCGCGTTATCGGCCTGTTCCTGCTGACTATCGCCACAGCGGTCAGCTTTCATAACTTCCTCGGCCTGCCGCCGGTGCTGGGCATGCTGACCGGCCTGGGTTTCCTGCAGGTATTCGGTTATTACCTGAAGAAGACGGCCGGGCGCGATCTGAGTCATCCCGATGATGCCGAGCACGACGGCCAGATGGGCGACGTGGTGCCATTCGACATCTTCAACCACATCGCACGTGCCGAGTGGGACACGCTGCTGTTTTTCTACGGCGTGGTGCTGTGCGTTGGCGGGCTGGGTTTCATCGGCTATCTCGGTATGGCTTCCGAAACCATGTACACCGGCTGGGGTGCAACGAATGCAAACATCGCCGTCGGCGTGATGTCCGCCATCGTGGACAACATCCCGGTGATGTTCGCGGTGCTGAGCATGAACCCTGACATGTCGACCGGGCAGTGGCTGCTGGTCACGCTGACCGCCGGTGTGGGTGGCAGCATGCTGTCGATCGGTTCGGCTGCCGGCGTGGCACTGATGGGGCAGGCGCGCGGCAAGTACACCTTCTTCAGTCACCTGAAGTGGACGCCGGCGATCGCGCTGGGTTATGCCGCCAGCATCGCGACGCACATGTGGGTTAACGCCGCGTATTTCTGAGTTGCCGTTCCCGGCTGGCGCTGAATCACCATGGACCGGTGATAAGGCAACAGGATGCAGGTTTTATTGTGCACGTGCGTCGTTTTCCCGAACTGATCATGGCGGGTAAAAGACCGGGTTAGCCGCCAGGAAAAAGCTGGAAATAAACTGGATATTTTTGTTCCGGCTGTGTGTATCATGCGCCGGCCATCTGATGCGGGAGCAAAACGTTTACCGCCCGGCGGCGGGCAGTTGCCACTGCCATAACAATACCAATTTCTGGAGAACCTATGGATGCTCTGGTGACGCTCGCTGTGATCGCGGTCATCGTCGTATTGATATTCGACTACACCAATGGTTTCCATGATGCCTCCAACATCATCGCCACGGTGATTGCCTCCCGTGCAATGACGCCGGTGCAGGCCGTCATCATCGTCGCGACGTTTGAATTCCTGGGGCCGATGCTTGGCGGCACGGCGGTAGCCAACACCATTGGCAAGTTTATCGATATCAGCGATCTGCAATCGCTGGACGCCGTAACAATCATCCTGTGCGGCATCGTCGGGGCAATCACCTGGAACCTCGGGACATGGTGGTTCGGGATACCGTCTTCATCATCGCACGCCCTGGTGGGCGGTCTGGTGGGTGCGGTGGTGGTATCAGCCGGTGTTGGCCATGTGGCATGGGGGTTTACCGAGCTTGCCCAGGGCCACTTCACCGGCGTGACCAAGGTGCTCATTGCCCTGGTGGTCTCGCCGATCATCGGTTTCTGGGCGGGTTTCCTGATCCACCGGTCGATGAAATTCCTGTTGCGCGGGGCAAAGCCCGTTGCCAACAAGTACCTGCGTCGCGTCCAGTTTGTTACTTCGGCTGGTCTGGCCTTCTCGCATGGTGCCAATGACGCCCAGAAAAGTATGGGTATCATCACGCTGGTACTCTTGCTGGGCGGATTCATCACGGAATTCGAAGTGCCGTTCTGGGTGATTCTTGCCTGCGCCTGCGCGATTACCCTGGGTATTATGTCCGGCGGCTGGCGCATTGTGCGCACCGTTGGTTTTGGCATTTACAAGGTGCGGCCGCTGCACGCCTTCGATGCCCAGCTAACCTCTGCATCGGTCATCTTTGCGGCATCGATGATCGGCGCACCGGTATCAACCACCCACGTGGTGAGTTCGTCCATCATGGGAATCGGCGCTTCGGAACGGCCCAAGGCGGTGCGCTGGGGCAAGGCGCGCGAAATCCTCAAGACATGGATCATCACAATTCCCGGTGCCGCCACGGTAGCAATACTCAGCTATTACCTGGTGCACCTGCTAACCGGCGTGGCATAGGCTGCATCGGAACGTATCGATAATCCGGCTGCAGGACAGCCTTTATTGCACGGAGAAGACAACAATGAATGGTAGCACAGACTCTGTATTAACCCGCCTGGTAGACAGGGTGTTCCCCCGCATGCCGGATTTCTATTCACTGCTCAATGAGCAATGTGATCTCGTTGTCGAGGCGATGGAGGTCTTTGTCCAGTTCATGGAAAACGGTGACAAGGCTCTGGCCAAACAGGTGCGGGCACTGGAAAAACGTGGCGATGTACTCAAGGTGAGGAATACCGATATTCTCAACAAGTCGTTTTCCACCCCCATGGATCGCGAGGATATCTACCGCGCGATTACCACCATCGATCACATCGTCAATTATGCCAAGACCACGACCCGCGAAATCGAAGTGCTCCAGGTGGAGCCTGACAAGTACATGCTGGAACTTGCGGTGCTGCTGAAAGAAGGTGCGTATGCGCTGCAGCGGGGTTACCAAAAGCTTTCGGTCAACCCGCATCAGGCGGAAGTTGACTCGCAGGCCGCGCGCAAGGCGGAACGCAGCTCTGAAAAAGTCTATCGCAGGGCGCTGGGCGAGTTGTTCCGGGAAGATGCCTATATCGAGGCACTGGCCCAGCATGAAACGGATACCAGGGTGGCAGCCGTCAAACTGGTTCTTGACATCTTCAAGCACCGTGAAATCTATCGTCACCTTTCCAATGCCTCGGACCGCCTGGCGCGCGCCGGCGAAGTGTTGCATGACATCGTCGTGAAGATTTCATAACCCGGCACACTGCGGTATCGCTGCCAGTACCCATGACCGCTCCTGCATAGACCAGGGGGGGCGGGCCCTGGAAAAAGGTCGTAGGTTGGGTTGAACAAGGTGAAGCCCAACATGGCACGATCGACGGGAATCCCGCTCGTTGGGCTTCGCAGGCTCAGCCCAGCCTGCCTGCTGTCTTGTTATGTTCCGCCTGCAGTTCTCGCAGGTTTTCCTCAGCGGTTCTGTCGCCCGGTTCCAGCCGCAAGGCCTCCGAGAAATGCTGGATGGCCTGCCGGTCATCTCCCTGTTGTTTCAGGATCAGGCCAAGCGCCGTGTGGGCACGGTGTTGCTGCGGGTTGATCTGTAACGCTGTTTGCAGGTGCTGCAGCGCGGTTGCCTGATCGCCCTGTGTTTCCAGAAGTTCCGCAACTGCCACATGCACGTGATAGTTATCGGGGTCGAGCTTCAGTTCCGCCTGGCAATGTTCGATTGCTGCGTTGGTTTTGCCCTGTTCAGCGAAAATTCTTGCCAGCTCCGCATGGACGCCGTGCCTGTCGGGCGCGAGGATCAATGTCGCCTGATAGTACTGCGCCGCTTCTTCGGGTTTTCCCAGCGAATACAGGGCCGAGGCGAGTCCGTAATACACGGCGGGATGCGGTCCCAGGGTTTCCAATGCCCGCTGGAAGGAGTCGTAGGCTTCCTGGAACTTGCCGGCCCAGCCGAGTACTTTCCCCAGGTTCACCAGCGATCGTCCCACATTCCTGGGATCCAGGCCCGCGATCACCTGCTGCTCGACCGCCGCGCGGCGTGCCGCATTCCAGCCGGCATCCGGTCTGGCTATGCCCTGACTGACCAGTTCGTCGAACAGCGCCAGTCCCAGCCGCCGGTAGCCCTCCATGCTGGTATGCACGTGGTCGACAAAATACTCCTTGCCGAAGACCGCATGCGGGTAGTCCTCGCGATATGCCGTGCGCAGGATTTCCGGGAAATCCACCAGCGGCACGCCTGCCTCTGCCGCCACCTCCGCCACGCTGCGCTGCATCGCGCCCAGCATCCGCAGCGGCGCAATGTCTTCCTCCACCGCCTGCTGGAAGGCCTGCTCCGACTCCGCGTAGTGCCCCAGGCTGAACAGCGCCTGGCCCATCCGGTAATGCAGTTCCGCATAGCGGTCATCGAGTGCCAGCGCCTCACGGTACAGCGCCAGTGCGCCAGCGGCATCGCCCGCGGCCGCCAGTTCCCCGGCTCGGTCATACAGCGCCTGCCATGCCTGCAGCGCTGCTTCGTCCAGCCCCTCGCGGTGCGCGCTCTTGAAGGGCGACATGTCCTTGAGATTGATCGCGGGCTGTACGAACAGGATGCCCGCATCCACGCTGCGCGCGATCCCGACCATGCGTACCAGGTTAAGGCGGTAGTGGGTCAGGATCTGCTGCTTCAGGGTGTCGTCGCGCTGGTAGCTTTGCGGGCCGATGGTGTGGTTGAGGATCTCGTCGACCTCGCCGTTCAGCTGGCTGCGGGCCTGTGCCTGCTGCAGCGAGTCGGGCTGCACGGCCTCGATCAGCTGCGCCAGGGCGGTATAGACCCGGGTGCCGCTGAGGCTGGCATTGAGGTTGATGAGCCAGTCGGGCTGGTCGATCAGGCCGCCGTAGGAGCGCTGTTCGAGGAATTCGTTCTGCCCGGAATAGACGATGAACAGGTCCGGCTGGTACTGGCTGAGTTCGTCCATCAGGCGGGTCACCCGGTAGCTGGCGAAGCTGACGCCGCCGGCGTTGATGACCTCCCAGTGGCGGTTCGGGTCGGCGGCCTGCAGGTAGGCGCGCAGCCAGCCGCAGAAGGAGACCTCGTCGAAGTAGGGGCGGCCGTAGGTGGTGGAGCCGCCCATGCAGAAGATGCGGACGCTGTTGTCGCCCTTGGCCCGGGGGAATTCCTGGTAATTGAACAGGCCGCGCTTGTTGCGGGCGGTTCGGAGGATAGCGGTGCCGTCGGGCCGGGTATCGGGGACGAACTGGGGCACGTTGTCGGCGAAGCCGACGAAGGGGTCCTCGGTCAGCAGCAGCGGGCGCACGCCGGCCACGGCAAGGACGACCTCCATGGCCCCGAAGAACGCCGCCACGATAATGACTGTGAATAGCGAGTGCTTGAGAAACATACGCATTCGAGAGCCTGTTTTAACAAAATTGTAGCCGAGCTGTACGCCGGATATCCAGCTCAGTGCTCTGCTGCAGGTCCAGCCGGTAGCGGTAATTCGTCCGGCTGCAGGTCCGCTAGCCGGGAAATGCACGCTCGTTCCCGGATTGCGCGTTGCTCCATCCGGGCTACCTGTTCCGAATTCCTTTCCACATACCGTAGCCTGGATGCAGGCCACAGGCCGTAATCCGGGGGCGGGGCTTGTTCAGAGCATCCTTAAGCAAGAATTGATAAAACAATATCAGCTTATCGCGGTCTATATCCCGATTACGGAGGTGATCATGTTGAGACCGGTCGAGCGCGTGACAACGGCACGCAGGCAGCGGGAAGGTGGCGGGTTCACGGTGCGTCGGCCGCTGCCGGCAGCGGGTGTGCGTACGGTAGACCCCATCCTGATGATCGATGAAATGGGGCCGGCCGACTATGCCCCCGGCGAGGCCGTGGGCGCACCGGACCATCCGCATCGCGGTTTCGAAACGGTGACCTACATGCTGGCAGGTGAATTTGAGCACCGGGATTCGGCCGGCCATGCCGGCAGTCTGCGCCCGGGCGATGTGCAGTGGATGACGGCCGGGAGTGGGGTGGTGCATTCCGAGATGCCCTCGGCCCGCATCCTGGAGGAGGGCGGTCGGGTGCATGGCTTCCAGATCTGGGTGAACCTGCCGGCGCGCCTGAAAATGACACAACCCCGTTACCAGGAAATGGCAGGCAGCGGTATTCCCGAGGCCGTAACTGAAGACGGCCTGGCGCGGGTGCGTGTCATTGCCGGCGAGGCACTGGGTGTCGCGGCGCGCATCGATACCCATACCCCGATTGTCTACCTGCACTGGACGCTAGCGCCCGGCGCCCGTGTCGAGCAGCCCTTGCGGCCGGATCACAACGGCCTGGTGTACGTGTTTGCAGGAGAGTTGCAGTCGAACGGTATCCGCATCGCGGATGGCCAGATGGGAGTGCTCGGTGCCGGGGATGTGGTGGAACTGGTGGCGGCTGCAGGCAATGCAGTCGATACGCAGGTGCTGCTGCTGGGCGGCGTCCCGCTCAACGAGCCGGTTGTACAGCATGGGCCATTCGTCATGAACACCGAGGCCGAAATCGCCGCCGCCATCAGTGACTTCCAGTCGGGGAAGATGGGGGTGATCGAACCTGCCGGGGCTGATTGATACGTGACAGAGGGTTGGTGTCAGTATCTATCGCACGCTAAAGGGCTGCTTGCAGGAGCAAAACAGACGGCCACAACGTGATCTGGGTTCTAAAGCAGCTGAAATCAGCAACAGAAGATGGAGAAAAGACTGGAGTATAATACCGGTATTCCTGATATTACTCAGTGTAACCTGACAGATAAAAGTAGAGCAGACATGAAACACATCACCTGGATCGTTATTTCATCCCTGTTGCTGGCGACAAACACCGTTTTCGCTGAAGATACTGACCTGTTGATCCGTAGTGCAAACCGCTATTTTTCACCATTGTCGAATGCCATGCCGGGATCAGAAAACGACACGTCGGAACGCATTGCGCTGGGCAAGAAGCTATATTTTGAAAACCGCCTGTCTATCAATGACACCCAGTCCTGTGCTTCCTGTCACCGACTCGATGATGGTTTTGCAGGCGTCGATAACCTCCCTACTTCGCCTGGCGCAAAAGGTGAACCGGGAACTCGCAACAGCCCGACGGTACTGAATGCGGGCTGGCAGGACAGCCAGTTCTGGGATGGTCGTGCCGAGGACCTGGTCGAGCAGGCAAAGGGACCGATTCTAAATCCGATCGAAATGGGCATGCCCGACGAGGAAACGGTGGAAGAAAAGATACGGGGCATCGCTGAATACCGGGATGCTTTCGCTTCGGCATTCCCCGGCGATGAACCTGCTATCACCTACCAGAATATTGCCGAAGCCATAGCGGCCTTTGAGCGCACGTTGATAACACCAAGCCGTTTCGATGATTTCATGAATGGCGATGCTAATGCCTTAAGCGAGGCTGAGCAGCGAGGCCTGAAAACCTTTATCAAGGTTGATTGCAGATCATGCCACGATGGAATGCTGGTTGGTGGCGAGACATATGAACCTCTCGGCAAGGAAAACCCCTATGAAAACCAGTCTGACCCGGGTATATACACGCTCTCAAAGGACGAAAGTGACCGCATGGTTTTCAAGGTGGCCGCTCTTCGTAATGTGGCCTTAACAGCACCGTATTTTCATGACGGAAAAATCAAAACACTCGATGAAGCTGTGCGCAAGATGGGGAAACTGCAACTGGACGAAGAACTCACATCTCAGCAGGTAAGTGATATTGTAGATTTCCTGAAGGCTTTGACGGACAAAAACAGGGAACAATACATTAAATAATCTCACTGAGATCTGGCGGCATTGAACATCCCCTTGGCTGCCAACCCAATTGTACGACCGGCAAGTATTTGGTACACAACACCGACAAGAGCAGGGATATTGCCCACTCATCGCTGCTTGAACCAGGATCCTGCATGGCAGGAAAAGGATCGAGCCCAACGGGATGGACTCATCACAGTACTTTCCGGAAGTTCAAGTATAAATTCTGTTGGTCCGGCCAGGGCCCGCTTTCCCGCCTCTTCTAATCGAAGAGTCAGTAAGTTCTACTTCAGGTGGATTGTTACATTCCCCCAAGGTGACAAAATCACACGAGGACTTCGTGATAAGAAGGGATAATCAGGCCCTTGAGACGTACTCGCCGCTGCCGGTGTTGACCTTGATGCGCTCGCCGGGCGTGAGGTACTCGGGGACCTGCACGACCAGGCCGGTGCTCAGCGTGGCGGGCTTGTTGCGCGCCGAGGCCGAGGCCGCCTTCATGCCGGGCGCGGTTTCCAGGATCTCCAGCACCACGGTGGCCGGCAGCTCGATGCCGATGACGGCATCATCGGCGATCATGGCGATAATGCCGTCAAGGTCATCGCTGAGGTACTGCAATTCGGCTTCGAGGTCCGCGCTGTCCAGCGTGTACTGTTCATAGCTTTCCCTGTCCATGAAGGTACAGCTCTCCGCGTCGCGGTACAGGAACTGCACCGCACGGCGGTTGAATTCGACACCCTGGAGATTGTCATCGCCCTTGAAGCGGTTTTCGTATTTCTGCCGCGTGACAATGTCGAAGCCGCGCACCTTGTAAAGCGTGCTGCCGCTGCGCGATGACGGACTCTGCACCTCGAGGTCCCGGACCAGGATGCGGCGGCCGTCGATATCCAGTACCTGGCCCTTCTTGAGTTCGCTGGCTTTCATGCGGGCGGCAGCTCAGTCGTGGTGATGCCCGTGCGGTCCATGCACATGGCCGTGCTCAAGTTCCTCGGCCGTGGCCTCGCGGATGTCCATGATGCGCACGTCGAAGTTCAGGTGCACATCGGCCAGCGGGTGGTTGCCGTCCACCGTGACACTGGCGTCATCGACCTTGATCACGCTGACCATGACCGCATGACCTTCCGGGTTCTGGGCGTGGAACTGCATGCCGACCTCGATTTCGACATCTTCCGGGAACATCTCGCGCGGCACTTCCTGCTGGCGCGCCTCGTCACGCAAGCCGTAGGCTTCCTCCGGCGGAATCGATACGCTGAGCTCATCGCCGGCGGTCTTGCCGGTCAGGGCGTTTTCCAGTCCGGGGATGATATTACTGGCCCCGTGCAGATAGCAGAAACTGCCGTCGTCGGATTTATCGATGATGTTGTCGTCATTGTCTTTGAGGGTGTACGCGAGGGTTACGACGTGGTTGTCTGCGATTTGCATGAAATAGCTCCTGGTAAGCGGTGATCTGGTATGTTCTGTCCTGATTGTGAGGCGGGGATGTTAACACAGGGATTTTGCTTTTGTGTTAAATGCCTTGATTTATCCGGGTATTTTTGAAAAATCCACGGGATTATGAACTGGCAGGTCTATATCATTCTGTGTTCGGATGACTCCCTGTACACGGGAATCACCACCGACATCGAGCGGCGCCTGTCACAGCATGGCGGCCGGCGCGGCGGCGCCCGTTATTTCCGGGGACGCCGCCCGCAGCGGGTGGTCTACCTCGAGGGCGGGCACACCCGCAGTACCGCCAGCCGGCGCGAAGCGGCGATAAAGAAATTGAACCGGGCGCAGAAGTGCCAGCTGATTGCCTCTGAAACGAATGGCATGGCGGGCATCCGGGCGGAATCCTGAGTGCCCGCCGGGGCTTTACAGGTATATGCCGGATACGTAAAGTCATTGTCATGGTTTGTGCGCGGGGCACGGGTGCATCGCATCATCCCCGGATTCCGCTGCGCTCCATCCGGGCTACAACTGAATTCCTCAAGCAAGGGCTGTGAGTATGAACGAGCGTCACTTTCAATTGCGCCTGTATGGCCAGTACCAGGAACCCGAAAACAGCGTTGCCAGTCTGCGGGTCGAGATCTTCGCCGAGGAGGAGTGGCAGGTATTCGACCTGAATTCCGGTTCGGCCGGTTTCCTGATTTTCGTCTACGCCGTACTCAACTGCCAGCACATGTACATGCGATTGAATTGTGCGGAGCGCGGCCTGCTGCTGGATAGCGCCGAGGGTTATATCCATGTCACCACCACGGAAGACTGGGTGCTCAGTGACCTGCAGGTTGAATTTACCAGTAAATTGCGCGCCGGCACGCCAACGCAGGGCGACCTCGACTACATTGTCGAGCGCATGGAAAACTGCCCGGTTTCCAGGAACCTGAGCTACAAGGTGTCGGGCCATACCCGGCTGGTGCTGGTCCCGGCTGGCTGACGCTTCGATTACCGCCGCGGCGGCGCTGCGCCAGGGCTACTCCGGCGCCTCTTTTGAAGCATTTTTCCGGCCGGGCTTCTTGGGTTCCAGGGTGAACCAGTCATCCTTCGTTATCTTGTGGAAATAGTCGGCCTCATCGATCAGCAGCCTCGAGGTGGTGGTGGGAACGGCGGCGATTTCCACGCGCACGCCCTCGGCCTTCAGGTGCCGCACCAGCTCGACATAGTCGGAATCCCCGGACATGATGATGATGGTATCCACCTTGTTGGCGAGCTGGGTGGCCTTGATGGACAGCGGGATGTCCGCGCTCTTGTGGCAGGGGCGGACCGAGCCGTGGTAATTGGCGTGCAGGCGTTCCCTGAGTTTCGATGAAATCTGCTTGCCCTCGCGGAAGTACACCAGCCGGTTCAGGCCGCGATTGCCCAGCAGGCGCGGCACCAGGGTGTCGAAGTTCAGCATGGTATTCGGCTTGTTGGTTTCGGCGTGGATGCTGCGCTCGATATTGTTGCCGTCGACCAGGATGGCGACCGACTGGCTGATCAATACGTTGTCACTTGTTGTCTGGTTCATGCCGGGTTGTCCGCTTGTCGGATTGACGGCGAGACATCATACGCTTTTCCGCCGGGCCTGCATGCAACACTGTACGCAGGGAAGGTTGCCGCGTATTTCTCCAGCCGCCGCTTGTGCGACAATGGCGGGAATTTTCAATCGGGATAGAAGGGGAAGTGTCATGGGAATCGCATTGACGTTGCATCTGTTGTCCGCCGTGGTCTGGGTCGGTGGAATGTTTTTTGGCCACGTGATGCTGCGTCCGGTTGCGGTCGCACAGCTGGAACCACCGCTGCGCCTGGCTCTGTGGGCGGGAGTGTTCCGGAGATTTTTCCCCTGGGTATTTGCCGCCATCGCGATACTCCTGGCGAGCGGCTACTGGATGGTGCTGGCGTTCTATGGCGGCTTCGATGCCGTTGGCCTGCACGTGCACCTGATGGTCTGGCCAGGTTATGTCATGATGCTGATCTTCCTGCATGTCTTCTTTGCGCCATTCACGCGCCTCAAGCGCGCAGTGGCGGCGGAGGACTGGCCGGCAGGCGGCAAGGCGCTGGCGCAGATACGCGTCCTGATCGGTGTCAATCTGGCGATCGGTCTGGTGGTGGTTGCAATTGCGTCGGGTGGGCGTTTCCTGATTGGCTGAGGGCTGCCGCTGAAAGACGGTCGGACCGGGCGAGGAGGGCGTTCGCCGCATGCGCGGCTTGTCAGCAGGCGATTGGCAAACTACAGTCAGAGTCAGGGGGCAATGGGTTTATTCCAACCCGCAACGGAGGAGCAGACCTTGACAGAGACAAGCAACCCGAAAGATTTTCCGCATGCACCGACCGGCTGGTCCCGGCAAGCCGCCCTGGATGTGGCGGCCGGCGAGGGCATTACCGCAGAGGCAGATCACTGGACAGCCGTGCGCGCCCTGCAGGAGTTCTATGCCCGCCATGACGGGCCGACCATCAATACCCGGGAACTCCATGACGCGCTTGAAGAACGCTTCCATGCGCATGGCGGCATGAAATTCCTGTACCGGTTGTTTCCCGGCGGCCCGGTGTCGCAGGGCTGCAGGCTGGCCGGGCTGGAGCCGCCCGCCGGCAGTGCCGACGCCGGATTCGGCAGCGTGCAATAGCCGTTTGTCCCGTCGTCTGCGTCTGCAGCCGACGGGCAGCACCATGAGCGAGACCCTCAGCATCCGGGGCAAGTCCTTTCATCTCGACATCAGCGATGCCGCGAGGCGACAGCTCGAGCGGCGTGCGCAGCCGCTGTGCCTGGAGCTGGAACTGTATTTCAGCTGCCTGATCCGCAAGCGGGTCTACGTGCGTGAAGCACCGCCCGCGGAGGGCTATATTTCCCTGACTGACCGCTTGCTGGTCCGGTTCCGCCCGGTCGCGACCCGGACCTGTTCCATCAGTGACTGCGACGGGGAAATGCCGCCGCTCGTGGATATGCCCGTTGTCAGACCCGAGCGTTATTTCCCTCACTGGCTGCGGCTCGACTATCGCCGCGGCAAGTGGCAGGCCGAGTTCGGCTATGCCGGTGCCTGACTTTTCCGCTGCATGGCCGGGCTCTGCGGTCATTGCAGTTCTGACAGGAGGTGCTCACCATGGATAATCCAGGTATGCCCCGTTTCACATCGGTGGCGACGCCCGGTCTCCTGTGCCGCAGCCTGGTGCTGGCCTACGGCGTATTCAGCTATGCCATCTTTTTTGCCGTGTTCGTTTATTTCATCGCCTTCGTGACGGACCTGTTCGTGCCGCGGAGCGTCGATCGCGGGCCGGATGCGCCGCCGTTGCTGGCGGCGATCACGAACCTGGCGCTGATAGTGCTGTTTGCCGTGCAACATACCCTCATGGCGCGCAGTGGTTTCAAGCAGTGGCTGACGCGCTATATTCCGGATGCCGCGGAGCGCAGCACGTTCGTGTTGACCACGTCACTGATCCTGGGTGCGTTGTGCTACTACTGGCGACCGCTGCCCGAAATTGTCTGGCAGGTGGACTCCACACTGCTCGCCGGACTGTTGTGGACAATCTGTGCCGCCGGCTGGCTGCTGCTGTTCGCCTCCAGCTACATGATCGACCACTACGACCTGTTCGGGCTGCGCCAGGTCTGGCTGCATTTTCGCCGGCGCGAATACAGCCACTCGCCTTTCGTTACCCGCGGGGCATACAGGTACGTCCGCCATCCGCTGATGCTGGGTGTGCTGCTTGGTGTCTGGTCGATCCCGACGATGACGCAGGGGCACCTGCTGCTGGCGCTCGGGCTGACTGCCTATATCCTGATCGGCATCGGCTTCGAGGAACGCGACCTGGTGCGCTACCTCGGTATGCCGTACCGGAAGTATCAGCAGACGGTGCCGCGGCTGTTTCCCTGGCGGCGGCGCTGAAATACCTGCGCGTCAGGTGCGGGAGCTGGCCTGATGCAGTTTCTTGAGGACATGGGCGGCCGCGGCCAGCCCGAAACTGGCCGTGACCGGCATGCAAGAGCCCAGGCCGCCGGCGCAGGTCAGCCCGCCCGTGGTGGTGCCGGACGGTTTTTCCTGGCTGATGCAGCCGTCAGCACTGGCGAACACGGGCTGCTCCAGTGAATAAACGCAGGGGACATCGAAACGGCGCTGCGGATTTTTCGTGAAGCCGTAGTCGGTGCGCAGCAGTTTGCGGGTCTTGGAGAACAGCGCATCGTGCTCGGTGCGGCTCAGGTCGGCGACCCGGATGCGTGTCGGATCGCTCTGTCCACCGGCGCCACCCACGGTCACCACCGGAATGCGGTTGCGGCGGCAATGGGCTATGAGCCTGGCCTTGGTCCGAAAGCCGTCGATGCAGTCGATGACGTAGTCAAAGCCCCGGTCGAGTTGCTGTTCCAGGTTGTCGGGGGTAATGAATTCCTCGACGGTGGTGACAACGCAGTCCGGATTGATCTGTGCAATTCGTTCCGCCATGACCCGGACCTTGGCCATGCCAAGGGTGGCGGTAAGGGCGGGCAGCTGGCGGTTGATGTTGGACTCGGCGACATGGTCAAGATCGATGAGCGTGATGTGGCCGATGGCCGAACGCGCCAGTGCCTCGGCCGCCCAGGAACCGACGCCGCCGATGCCGATCACGCAGACGTGCGCCTGCCGGAATCCTTGCAGGGCGGCATCCCCGTAAAGGCGCTGGATGCCGCCAAAGCGGCGCTCTGTATCCTGGTTTTCGTTTACCACTGTGCAACAACTCCCGTGCGCGGCCCGGGCCGCAAAACCATCATTGTAGCCCGGATGAAGCGGAGCGTAATCCGGGAACGCCATAGCGCCGATTTTCCGGGCAGAACTTCCGGCCACTGTGTTTGCCGTGCGCGAGCGCCTACAATCATGACTGTGGAAATCATCGACACCCATTGCCACCTGGACGTCAGCGAGTTCGACGCCGACCGGCCGGCCGTCCTGCGACGCACCCTTGAACAGGGCGTTTGCGGGATTGTAATCCCCGGTGTTGCCGCTGCCGGCTGGAGCGGGCTGCGGGACTTCTGTGCCAGCGACAGCCGCCTGTACCCGGCATACGGTCTGCACCCGGTCTATCTGGAACTGCATCAGCCGGCAGACCTGCAGGCCCTGGAAACCTGGCTGGCGCGGGAGCCGGCCGTGGCCGTTGGCGAGATCGGGCTCGACTACTACGTGGACGGTCTGGATCACCAGCGCCAGCAGGTCCTGTTCGAGCAGCAGCTGCAACTGGCACAGGCGGCCGCTTTGCCGGTGCTGCTGCATGTGCGCAAGGCGCATGACCAGGTGCTGGCGACCCTGAAGCGGGTTCGTGTTTGCGGCGGCATTGCGCATGCCTTCAACGGCAGCCTGCAGCAGGCGGCGCAGTACCGCGATCTCGGCTTCAAGTTCGGTTTTGGCGGCATGCTGACATTCGAACGTTCCAGCAAGCTGCGGGCGCTGGCGCGCGCGCTGCCGCTGGAGGACCTGGTGCTGGAAACCGATGCGCCCGACATGACCGTGGCGCAGCATCGCGGTGAGCGTAACAGCCCGGAGTACCTGCCGTACTGCCTGGCCGCACTGGCGGAGATCCGAGATGAACCCGTGGAGGAACTGGCCCGCAGGACGACGGCAAATGCCAGGGAGGTACTGCGGCTCGACAGCTGGAACCCTGCGGGCTCCTGACCGTCGAATGACGCAGGGGAGACTTGATGGTTCCTGATACTTTGCGATAGGGGGCTGGCATTGCTGACGACACTTTTGCCGGAAAGGCAGGCAGGTTGGGCTGAGCTTGCGAAGCCCAACGAGTGCGAGTTCCGTCTATCCCGTCATGTTGGGCTTCACGTTGTTCAGCCCAACCTGCGACTGCGACAATGCCTCACTGCGTTGCTGGCGCTCCTCCTGCTGCTGGGCGCGCCTGCTCAGGCTGAAACTCCGGCATCCTCGCAACCTGCCGGCGGCTGGCGCCTGGCGGATGAATCCAGCCCCTATCTGCGACTGCATGCGGATAACCCGGTTGCCTGGCATCCCTGGGGTGAGGCGGCGTTCGCGCAGGCACGCCGGGAAAACAAGCCGGTATTCATTTCCATCGGGTATTTCACCTGTCACTGGTGTCACGTCATGGCGCGTGAATCGTTCAGCGACCCGACCATCGCCAGGCTGCTGAACGCGCATTTCATCGCCATCAAGGTGGACCGTGAGCAGCGTCCCGACGTGGATGCCGCCTACATGCGCTATGTCACCCTGACCAGTGGCCATGGCGGCTGGCCGATGTCCGTGTGGACGACGCCGGACGGCAAGCCGTTTCTGGGCGGGACCTATTATCCGCCGGAAGCAGGCCGGGGTAGGCCCGGCTTCCGGCCGTTGCTGGAGAAGCTGGCCGCGGCGTGGGCGTCGGATGCGGACGGCATTCGCCGGGTTGCGGACAATGCCGTGGCGACCCTGCGCCGGATGGATGCATCCGCGACGCCGCTGGCACAGCTGGATAATGCGCCCCTGCTCACGGCACGCAAACAGTTCGCAGCGTCTTATGACGAACTGCAGGGCGGCTTCGGCCCGGCACCGAAGTTTCCGCAACCGGCACGCCTGCTGTTCCTGCTGCAGGATGCAGACGCGGACAGTGCAGCGATGGCGCTGCACACCCTGGACAGCATGATCGCCGGCGGTATTCACGACCAGCTGGGAGGCGGCTTCCACCGCTATGCCACCGATCCTGACTGGCATGTGCCGCACTTCGAAAAGATGCTTTACGACCAGGCGCTGATTGCACGCGCCTGCCTGGTTGCCTACCGGCGCACCGGTGCTGCACGTTATGCCGCTACCGCGCGCGCCATCCTGGATTTCACGCTGGCTGAAATGCGCGACCCGCAGGGCGGGTTCTATTCGGCCCTGAGTGCGGACAGCCCGGTTCCCGGCAAGGCACAGGACGCACCTGCAGGAAGGTGCCTACTACACCTGGAGCTGGGCGCAGCTGATGGAAGCCCTGCCGGATAAGGAACTGCGTGACTGGGCAGTGGCCCGCTACGGCATCACGCAGGCGGGGGAGGCGCACGGCGAGGTCGCCGGCAGCAACGTGCTGTACCGCGCACTGGACACAGCCGCGCTGGCCGACACGTTTCCAGGTGGAACCCGGCGTCGCAGCGCAGCAGCCTTGCACAGGTAGATGAACGACTACTGGCGGCGCGCGGCAAACGCCCGGCAGTCCCTGTCGATGACAAGGTGGTCACGGCGTGGAACGGCTACATGATCACCACGCTGGCGCTGGCCGGGCGGGTGCTGGATGAGCCGCGTTATCTTGATGCCGCGGTGGCGGCGGCGGAGTTCATCGAGGGTCGGTTGCTGGATGACGATACGCAGTTACTCTACCGGGACTGGCGTGATGGCGTGCGTGGCGTGGCAGGATTTTGCGAGGACTATGCCGCGCTGGCCGAGGCGCTGCTGGCGTTGTACAAGGTCAGCGGTAAACGCGACTGGCTGCTGCAGGCGCGCAGCCTGACCGATGCCATGCTGGCACGGTTCTGGGACGGCAAGAATGGCGGGTTTTTCAATACCGGCGCTGACACGGAGTTGTGGCTACGGGAAAAGCCGCTGGCTGATGGTGCCGCCGTGTCGGCCAACGGCGTGGCGTTGCAGGTGTTGCTGCAGCTGGCAGCATTCAGCAACGAGACCCTGTATCAGCAACGAGCCAGGGAAACCGCGGCCTGGGCCGGCGCGCAACTGGCCGATGCCCCTGGTTCCATGCCCTATAGCTTGCTGGCCTGGGAATCACTGCTCGACAGGCGTGAGGTTAGAGACCAGGGGATCCCTGAATAAGTCGTCACCCCGGCGAAGGCCGGGGTCCAGCTCATTGAATCAGCGAGAACTCCAGCACATCCCCCCCGGCTGTCGGCGGGACCCCCACTTCTGTTGCAGCGCCCGGCGTTGCCAGGTCAACAACATACAGCTCAAAATCCTCATCGATTGCCTGGTCGGCAATATAAAACAGGTCTACCCCGTCATCTGACTGCTCAAAGCCCGGTGACTGGACATTGCCACCGGCCACCAGCGGGGCATTCAGCTTGACTGTCGTGCCCGGTGTGGCGCGTTCGACGCGATACAGTTCGAACACGTCGTCAGTATCCTGGTCCGCAACGTAGATCAGCGCAGTGCCTCCCGGGGTAAACGCAAAATCAGTCGAAATATCTCCGCCTGCTACCAGTGGGCCGTTCAGCTTGATTGAGACCGCCGGGCTTGCCAGCTCGACCAGGAAAAACTCGACAAGGTCATTGGTATTCTCGTCGGCAACGTAGGCCAGCGCACTGCTGTCAGGGCTGAAGCGGAATCCTGATTGCAGGACATCACCGCCGGAAGTCGGGTTGCGGTTGATCCTGGTGGATACGCCCGGGGTTGCTGTCGCAACCACGTACAGTTCGAATACGTCGTTACTGTCCTGGTCGGCAAGGTAGGCAACCAGGCTGCCATCGGGACTGATAATAAACCCGTCGGAGACATCGCGCCCGGCAACCAGCGGGCTGCTTAATGTCATGGAAACACCGGGTGTGGCCAGGTCAACGAGATACAGTTCCACCTGGTTATCAACTGTCTGGTCGGCGCGATATATGACCTGTGAGCTGTCGGGGGTTACGATAAATCCCGGATTGACATCACCGCCGCCGACAAGGGGGGCACTGAGTACTGTCGATACTCCCGGCAGGGAAAGATCAACCACAAACAGTTCATTGACATTGCCGGCCAGTTCATCGGCATGATAGATGACCCGGGTGCCATCCGGCGTGAACGCGAACCCGGGTAATACATCACCCCCGCCAGTCAGCGGGCCACTCAGGTTCGCAGCAAACCCGGGTGCCGCCAGGTTGACGAGAAACAGTTCGAATACCCCGTTGACATGCTCATCCGCCCGGTAGACAACCTGCGTGCCGTCCGGTGAGAATGCGAAGTCACTGGTTACGTTACCGCCGCCAACCAGCAGACCGTTGATCTTTGTTGCAACACCCGGTGTGGCAAGTTCGACAAGATAGAGTTCGAACACATCATCCGTCTCCTGATCAGCAAGGTACAGCACCTGCGTGCCTTCCGGGTTTGCCCGGTAATCGGTTACGTTTCCGCCGGCAACCAGCACGGCATTCAGCTTGACAGCAGCACCGGGCATTGTCGCGTCCGCAAGGTACAGCTCGTTGATCCCGTCAGTATCCGCATCGGCGATGTAGACAACTGGCCGGGAATTTGCGGCTCCAGCACCACCCCCAATACCAATACCACCGGAAGAAGACCCGTTATTACATCCAGACAGGACCGAAACAAACAACAACAGTGTCATCAATCGCAACATTGTGAACATATCCTGAGGTTTTATCCGAGTTGGGCAGGCGCTTTGCGACACCCGCAAGTACGACCCGTTATCAGCCGGCTGGCTGAATTATGCAGGATTACAGGTGCATAAAGAAAGACAATCAGGATGTGGCCGGGTCCCGGGCGCGTGATCAGCGCTGTATGAGACGTTTGTCAGAGCACATTATTCCTGCATATTGCGCGCTAATCATCATCGCCGCCGTCATGACAGATAGCGCAGCCGACCGGTTCACCCTCGTGTACCAGGGTGCCATCCAGGATGCGGTCCGTCTTGGCAAGGGAGAGTACGGTGCCGGCGTTTTGCGATCTGGATCCGGGGCCGTGACAGGCCGGGCAGCCGCTGGTGTCCATGTTCTCGTGGCCGCCCCTGGCAAATCCGGTATTGCCGCCAACCGGGTGCATGCCATGCGGCCCAAGCAGGGTGTTGCGGTTATTCATTGTTGTGCCATGGCAGGTGCTGCACTCGACGATTGTCCCGGTGTGTCCCTGCAGCTGGCTGGCTGTGACATTGTCGTTGGCATTCGGGTTGGCATTCGGCCATTCTGCATGCGTGGCCCCGTGGCAGCCTTCGCACATCACACCGCCGTGGCCGGTGCTCACCCGGTACAACTGCGGGTTGCCGGCGCCGGGATTGCTGAAGCCATTGAACTTCGCCGGTACCACGGGCTCAGCGAAACGCTTGTTACCCGGCACGATCGGCGTCGCCTTCGCATCTCCACTCAGCCAGGCCTGGCGCAGGCGGATACCGTCCGTATTGCCGTTGGTGTCGACCTTGTTGACGATAGTATTGGGCGTGCCTGCCAGGTTGCTGTCGGCGTCACCGGTGTGACAGGAGCCGCAACCTGGTTCGTTCGCCCAGGGCACGCGCGGCGTGTTGGCATTGGTGTAGAAGTCATCCGCCAGGATAAAGGCTCCCGGGTTGCTCGGCGAGACGTTCTTCGAGAAGTCGTTGCCCACCTGCAGCAGGCTGCCATGGCAGTCACTGCACAGCATGTCTGCATTAAACATCGCACCGCGCAGGCACTGGGTTGTCGAGCCCGGGTGGCACTGGTAACAGTTGTCTTCCAGCGCCCTCAGTCGCGCGGCCTGGTTGGTGATGATGCCGTTGGCGGCCTGTGTCGGTGCCGGAATGGCCGGGAACAGGTTGTTAAACTGCCCATGGTGATTGTGCATCACCCGCGAGTTGCTCTGGTTTGCCAACTGGTTGCGGCCATTGGCGGTGGTACCCGGAGCGCCGGCCATTGGTCCGACCTGTGCCAGGTCCAGCGCCGGTGTGTAGTGACATACCTGGCAGACTACCGGCTGCAGTTGCACCAGCGCCTTGTTAGTCAGGCAACTCTTCGACCCGTTCGGGGTGGCATTGTTGATGGTGCAGGGATCGGCCGCAGTATTGAGGCAGTTTTCTCCGGCCGGCACATTGTCACACGCTGTGCTCACGTAGCGGTTCCCGTGCTTCAGATCGTGCAGCCGCAGGATGTTGATGTCGGCGGCATACTCCACGCTGACCTTCGTCGGCAGATTGGCATCCGGGTCGTCGAGGCTGGTGGCCACCGGCAGTCCGGCATTGCTGAGCGCATTGGTCGGCGCACTGCTGCGGCTGTTCTGCACATCCGCCGGGTCTGCATGGCAGTTGGTGCAACTCGCCTCGCCGGAGATCGGTAGCACTGTGTCTACCGTCGCCAGCGTGTTTGCGCCGCTCTTCGCTGCCACGCGCACCAGCGGGTAGGCGTTTTCCCGGCCAGAATCGTCAAACGCCGCGAACGGAATACCCGCGCCCTCGAACCAGTTGACGTCCGCTGCCACGTAACCAAACGGGAAGTCCAGGAAAAACGGTTTGTCGTCGTAGTGTTCCTGCACCGCCTGCGGCGCATTGGCACCATACGGATTGAGCAGCCCGGGCATGGCATGCTGCACGGCAGTCAGGGATTCGTCTCCGTTCTTCACCACGCCATCCGCACCGATGTAGAGCTCTTCCACATTGGGCACCGGCAGGCCCACGTCGGGACTCACCGGGAATGCGCCGCCTGCCAGCGGTGTCAGGCCCAGGCCACCGGGGTAAAACGGGTCATAGGCACCCTGGTTGATCGTTTCCCAGAAATTGGTCTTGTAGGTGCTGCCGTCGAGCTTGATACCGGTCAGGGTGTTTGCCTTTCCCAGGATCGGGTCGTTGGGGTTGAATGCCGCAGAGTACTCCAGGCTTACTCCGGCTGGATTCAGGACGGGTTTGCTGCCCTTGCGGATGACCTGCGCCAACAGGACCTGGAAGGGCGGCAGGATACTGGCAATACGGGTGTCCAGGTCGCCACAGTGCATGCCCAGATCGTTGATCGCCAGTACGCTGTAGTTAGCGCTTGTCACCTGTTTCTGCTGCAATACCGGGGTATCGACCGGCTGCACCGAGTCCTGGCTGGTGGAGTTAATTGATACGCCCGTTGGTGCCGGCGGATTCACAACGTTACCTCCACCTCCACCTCCGCCCCCGCAGGCTGACAAGGCGAGTATGAGAAGTGCCGTGCCGCAGGCGCGGCGCCACTGGTGTGGGCGGAAGGCGAATGTCCGGGATTGGTTTGTTTGCATGTTCAGTTGCCGGGGAGTTTCGAGGCCAGGACCGGCAAAGATACTTCTTGCCAGCGCAGGTGCTCGATTATATGGGAGATAAATCCCAAAATACAATCCTTGCGGGAGCGGCCGTGACACAGTCCGGAACCTCCCGCTGCACTCCAGGCAGCTTTGCCGTGGCCGGTGGCCGGGGGGGCAGGTCGTTGGAAGGTTGACTGTGGGGTGGAGGTGGCCGGGTTTGCGAGGGCGAGCCGCTACCCCGGTGCGACAATTTATAATATTGCAATGAAGACCCTGGAAAGCGGGTTATTCAGCTGTTGCCGGCACCAGCCTGATATCGACCCGGTTATTGATCGCGGCAATCCGGTTCCATTCGTAGGCGCGGACGTTGCTTTGCTGTGGCGGGTATTGCAGCTGCTGCTGGCTGTAGAGGAAGGGAACGATCTCAATGGAGATGGCGCCGCTTTCCAGCAGGGGAGAGGTTGCGATGAAGTTCGCGAATGCGATCGACTGGCGCTCGCCCAGCGATGCCAGGTCGTGCAGCGGGTGTCCGATCATGGCGCACTCCGTGACCGGCAGGTCCGGCGGCGCCAGGGTGTAACCTTCGGCGTCACTTCCCGCCAGGCAGAATTCACCCAGGTGCGATTCGAGTTGCACGACACCGCGGAAACCCAGGCCGTCGAGGCGTGATACCAGTTCGTGGATAATCGCCAGGCGCCGGTCGCTGAAGGCTTCTTCATGGATGTCGTACGGGCTGCTCTGGTTGATCGCCCAGGTGATGCTGTCATACAGCAGGCGCTCATGGGTCGTGTCCCGGCTGTCCCTGCTGTCGAGCAGTTCCCGCAGGGAGGCGCTTTCCGCGTTGGCCTGTTGCTGCTGCTGTTGCTGGGTGGTCTGCAGGTTGTTGAGCTGGTTGTTGGCATTGGCGAGCGCGGCGCGCGTCTCGTTGTTGATGTTGTACAGCCAGAGTACCGGGATCAGCATCAGCAGTACGAGCAGCAGCGGGACCATGATGCCGCCGCCGCGTTGCCGGGTTTCCGGGAGGCGGCTGGCAAGCTCCTCGACGGTTTCCCTGAGCTGGTGAATTCCGTTTACCATCTCGTGATGGTAATTTTCCAGCAGTTCCCCGAGATGTCCCTGGTGCCGGTGGTTTCCGGAAACCGCCTCGGCCGCCTCGCGGGCGATCTCCTGCATGTCGTCCGTGACGGCGGATAGCGCCAGCTCCGGCGGGTTGTCCAGCAGGACAAAGCGGTTTTTCTCCGGGTCGCGCTTGCTGCGGCGGTCTTGCGCCAGTCCCAGGTTGTTGAGGACCTCGAACAGCTCCGCAGGCTCGACCTCCTTGGGAAGAATGCCGATCGCTCCGAGGGCGCGGGCCTGGCTGACGTACAGGTCACCTTCCTTGGAGGTGTACATCATGATGGGGATGGTGGCGGTATCGGGGTTACTCTTGATGGCCTCGACCGCCTGGAAGCCATCCATGTCCGGCATCATGTGATCCATGAAGATCACATCCGGTGTTTTTCCGATCAGGTAGTCCAGCGCCTGTTCTGCCGACTCCAGGGTGTCGACCTCGATGTCATGCTTTTCCAGCATGCGCTTCAGGGTGACGCGCGCCGTCTTGGAATCGTCAACAACCAGTGCCAGCCGGTGTGCCATTGCGGAGTCGATCCTGCTACTGGGAATGCGGCTACTATACCCTAATCGTCGATGTTGTAGATACCGGGAGCGATCAGGGGCCGGGATGTAGCCCGCATATTGCACCAGTCGGCCGCGGGCCTTGCAGTTATCCGCGATACAGTGCGCTTGTAAGCATCGACGCTCCGGCAAATTTCAGGTGTACATTTTGTGATCGGCCCGTGGCCTATCCGGGCGCTGGCTTGTCCATGCACGCCTGTACTTGCTCTTCACTCAAGTCATAGCTACGGCTATGACTTTCATTCCAGAGCGGCGTCCAGCCGCACCTGTCCCGCGCCAGCATCCCGGATACTGGTGCAATATGCGGGCTAGCCGGTGTTGCGCATGCCGCTGGCGATGGCGTTGATGGAACGCAGCAGCGGATGCAGCCAACGGTCGCGCTGTTCCTCGGTCAGGCTCGGGTTGCGATAGCGCGACAACAGGGTGATCTGGATGTTGTTGAGCGGGTCCAGGTAGGGGTTGCGCCGGTACAGCGACAGCCCCAGGGCCGGGTTTTCCTCCAGCAGCTGGTGCGATCCGCAGACATGCAGGACCTGCGTGACGGTGCGCCAGTACTCCGTCGCGGATCCTGCCGTAGATGCGCTCCGCAGCCTCGCTGTCGGCGGCGAGCCGGGTGTACTCGTGGGCGATGTGCATCTCACCCTTGGACAGTGCCATCTGGATATTGCCCAGCAGGGCGCGGAAAAAGGGCCATTCCTGGTACATGCCCTGCAGGCGCGCCAGGCGTGCGGGGTCGTCGTCCCGCCAGGTCTCGAGCGCGGTGCCGAGTCCGTACCAGGCCGGCAGGGTATGCCGCGACTGCGCCCAGCCGAATACCCAGGGGATGGCACGGATCGAGAACTTGGAGCGGTCCTGCTGCTTGCGGTGCGAGGGGCGCGAGCCGATATTCAGCAGGCCGATTTCGGATACCGGCGTCACTTCGTAGAAATAGTCGAACAGGCCCGGGGTGTTGTCGATCAGTTCCCGGTACGCGGTCTCGCCCAGCCGGGTCAACTCGTCCATGATGCCCATGTAGTCCCGCCGGTCTTCCGTATGCGGCGTGATCAGCACCCGGCTGGCCTTGAGCAGGCCGGAAACGCCCATGGAAAGTTCGTAGCAGGCGGTTTCCGCGTTGCTGTACTTGTAGCGCAGCACCTCGCCCTGCTCGGTGAACTTGATCTGGCCGTGCACGGTACCCGGCGGCTGCGACAGGATGGCCTCGTGCGTCGGGCCGCCGCCACGACCGATGGTACCGCCGCGCCCGTGGAACAGGCGTACCTGTATCCGGTGGCGGTCGGTGATGGCGATGATCCGCTGCTGCGCCTCGTACAGCTTCCAGTTGGAAGCGAGGATGCCGCCGTCCTTGCAGGAGTCGGAATAGCCCAGCATGATTTCCTGGCACTTGCAGGATGCCTGCAGCAGGTCGCGGTAGGTTTCATTCTCCAGCAGCTGCGTAAGTATCGCCTCGGCATGCTCGAGGTCCTCGATGGTCTCGAACAGGGGACTGATGCGGATGCCGCAAAACCAGCCGCCGGCGTTTTTCCCGGCCAGCCCGGCAAGCCACGCAAGGTACATGACTTCCAGTATGTGGCTGGCGGTATGCGTCATCGAAATGATGTAATTGCCGAAGGCATTGACGCTGACTTCGCGCTGCATGCGCAGCATCACGGCGAACACTTCCAGGGTCTCGCGGGTCGTTTCCGACAGCCGGCCGGGGTCGATGTCGGGGGGCTGCGTGGCAAGCGCCCGCGTCAGGTAGTCCTGGCGTGCGCCTTCATCGAGCGCGTTGTAATCGAGGTCTTCGTGCAGCAGGCGGCAGAGTTCGCTGACGGCCTCGGTGTGGCGGGTCGACTCCTGGCGGATGTCGAGGTGCATCAGGTAAAAACCGAAAGTCTCGACCAGCCGGATCAGGTCCTGCAAATGTTCCTGTGCCAGGTTGGTGTCGCCATGCGCGCATAGCGAATCCCGAATCAGCAGCAGGTCCTGCAGGAATTCCTGTTCCGTCGCGTAGCCGATCTGCTGGGTCGCGTAATCCATGCCGGGGTTATCGAGGCGCTCGCTGACGGCGGCGAGGCTCAGCCGCAGGCGGTGGCGCATGATGCGCAGCTTGCGCCGGTAGGGCTCGTTGGTGTACTGGTGCCGGAACGTGGGCAGGGCGTCGGCGAACGCAGCGGCATCCGCCTCGATGCTGTCGAGGAAGTCCTGTGAAAATTCGCAGAGTCGTGACGAGTGCGTCAGCCGGTAGCCGAGTTCCTCGACGCGCCGCAGGTAGAGGATCAGTATCTCGCGCAGGTGCAGGCGCAGCGCCATGACCGTGGTCTCCGGCTTGACGAACGGGTTGCCGTCACGATCTCCGCCGATCCAGGAACCGAACTGGATCAGTCCGCCGGGCGCGCTGATGCCGCTGTCGCCATCACCATAGACCCGGCGGATGGCCTTTTCGAGGTAGTGGTAGGTCTGGGGTACGGCCTCGAACAGACTCTCCCGGAAGTAGTACAGGCCATTGCGGATCTCGTCCTCCACGCTGGGTTTGCGGATGCGGACCTCGTCCGTCTTCCACAACACCTGGATTTCCCGCTTGACCTCCTGGCGAATGTCATTGCGCTCATCCCGGCCGAGGCGGTGGTCGTGGAGCCGGTCGCTGGTCACGAAGATGCGGCGCAGGGCGAACATGACCGTGCGCCGGATCGCCTCTGTTGGATGGGCGGTGAACACCGGCAGATACAGGCTCTGGTCGAGCAACTCTTGCAGCTGGTCCGCACGCGATGCCCTGGTCGTGGAATTCCTGCAGCGTTTGCGTGAAGGAGCCGTACCAGAGGGGGCCGTGGCGGCGTGTCTGCTGGCGGCGCTGGCGGTGCTGCACGGACTCCTCGGCAATATTCACCAGGCTGAAGTACAGGTTGAAGGCGCGGATCACGTCCGTCAGGTCATCGGGCTCGAGGTTCTCGGTGACCCGGGCCAGCCGCTTGCGCAGGGCCGCGTTTTCCTGCTTGCGCAGGCGGATGTAGCCGCGGCGCAGGGTTTCCACGGCGGAAAGAATCGCTTCACCGGCCTGTTCGCGCAGCACCTCGCCCAGCAGGTCGCCAAACAGGCGGACACGGCTGCGCAGCTCCTTGTCGGATGCGGGGTTGTAACTGGTGTCCTGTCCTTGCGTCATATGCATAAAAAAACCACGCTGTGGCGCGGTATCCTGTTTCGATGAGCGGAATTATACCGGTTGGGTCGGCCCGCGCTAGCGAAGCCTGTCAGGGGTTGCCCGGAAGTGGCTGCAAACGGGAACTGCGAGACAATCAGGGATGCTGCTGTCTGGTGAGGATATAGGTAAACAAATCCAGGTAGCGCTCGGCGCTGCGTTTCCAGCTGAAATCCTGTTTCATGCCGCTGGCGATGATTTGCTGCCAGGCTTCCGGCTCGCGGTAGTAGTGCAAGGTGCGCGTCACGGCGGCAAGCAGCGCGTCTGCCGTGGCCGCGGTGAAACTGAAGCCGGTCGCCGTCTTGTTCTCGATGGTCTCGGGAGTGGTGTCGGTCACCGTGTCCGCAAGTCCGCCGGTATGGCGCACGATCGGTACCGTTCCGTAGCGCTGGCTGTAGATCTGGTTGAGGCCGCAGGGTTCGAAGCGTGACGGCATCAGGAAGATGTCGGCACCTGCCTCGATATGGTGGGCAAGCGCCTCGTCATAGCCGAGAAATGCAGCGATATGCAGCGGCCAGTCGGCGATTGCCTTGCTGATCGCGGACTCGATGAGCGGGTCGCCGCTGCCCAGGATGACCAGCTGCGCATCCACGGCGACCAGTTCCGGAACGATATCCAGGATCAGGTCGATTCCTTTTTGCTCAACCAGCCGGCTGATGACGGCGAACAGCGGACGGGTGTTATCGACCGGCAGCCCGAAATGCTCCTGCAGGGCGCGCTTGTTTTCCGTTTTATGGAACAGGCAGCGCGGGTTGTACTGCACCGGGATCTGGGTGTCCTTGCCGGGGTTCCAGACGCTGTAGTCGACCCCGTTCACGATGCCGGTGAGGTTGTGCTTGCGGTGACTGATCAGGCCTTCCAGGCCGTAGCCGAACTCGGCGGTCTGGATCTCGCTGGCGTAGGTGGGGCTGACGGTGGTGAGCCAGTCGGCGAATACCAGTCCGCCCTTGATGAAGGAAAAATGGTCATGGAATTCCATGGCTTCCGAACTCCAGAAGTCCGCCGGCAGGTTCAGTGCCTCGAAGGTATCCCAGTCAAACAGGCCCTGGTAGGCCAGGTTGTGGATGGTGAACACGGTGGCGGGTCGCTGCACCTGCTGCGCCAGCAGTGGCGGTACCAGCCCGGTCTGCCAGTCGTTGCAGTGGACGATCTGCGGTTGCCAGTCGAGGCCGGCGTCATTTTCCGCCACGGCCTGGATGGCACGGCAGAACGTGGTGAAGCGTGCGGCATTGTCCGGCCAGGGCGCGCCATCGCTGGCGGTGTAGGGGTTCCCGGGCCGGTCGAAATGCGCCGGGGAATCGACCAGGTAGAGTTTTACCGTGCTGCCGGGCAGGCGGCCGGCAAGCAGCCGCACCGGTGTGTCGACGCCCTCGAGTTCGAGATGTGCCGCCAGCGTCAGGTTGTCTGTCTGTTTCAGTATCTGCTGGTAGGCGGGAATAATGACGCGAATATCATGTTTCAGGTTGCGGATGGCGCGCGGCAGGCTGCCGGCAACGTCCGCCAGTCCGCCGGTCTTGACGAGCGGATGCGCTTCGGAGCTGGCGAATAGAATGTCCATTGGTGTGTGCTGTGATCAGGGGGTCGGTGCTGGTGGCTCGGTGCTTGCCGGGGAAGGGTGCGGCATGTCGGTGGATACGTCAACACATTCGGCGACTCATTTGATTTAAACATTCTGATCCATGCATTAGAAAAACAGGGGGCATCAGGCCGCAGCGAGGCCCGGGGGAGCGCCCCGGACGGCGATAGTGTATACGTGTCGCGCGTGGGGTGAATCGCCTATAATGCAACCGGGAGTCGGCCAGACAGTCGCGGGGGAGGCGGTAACGCTTCCCCGGAGGAAAGTCCGGGCTCCACAGGGCGGGATGCCAGGTAATGCCTGGGGGATGTGAATCCACGGAAAGTGCCACAGAAAATATACCGCCGGCTGTGTCCGGAAACGGAACGGCCGGTAAGGGTGAAATGGTGCGGTAAGAGCGCACCGCGCACCTGGTAACAGGTGTGGCAGGGTAAACCCCATCCGGAGCAAGACCAAATAGGGGAACGATCGTGCGGCCCGTACGGTTCCCGGGTAGGTTGCTTGAGGCGTGCGGTGACGCATGGCCCAGATGAATGACTGTCCACGACAAAACCCGGCTTATCGGCCGGCTCCCTTTTTCATGTCCTTTTCCGGTTCGATCCGACCCGGTGTGCCCTCTGAAACAGGAAATTTGTACGCACCGCTCGCAATCCTGCCGTCCTGAATAACCCGCTGCGCAACCCGCCCCGGCAAGCCGCTTGCAGGCGTGGGCCCGATGGAAACCGCCGCTCAAACCACGTATATTGAAACGCCTGTCCATTAGCTCCGAACCCCGATGACACGCAAGCTGTATATCAAGACCCACGGTTGCCAGATGAACGAGTATGACTCGTCCCGGATGGCGGATGTCCTGGCGGCATCACACCGGCTGGAGGTGACGCAGGACCCGGCGCAGGCCGACGTGCTGCTGCTGAATACCTGCTCGATTCGCGAAAAGGCGCAGGAAAAGGTGTTTTCCGAGCTGGGTCGCTGGAAGGAGCTGAAGGACGACCGGCCGGAGCTGGTGATCGGCGTCGGTGGCTGCGTGGCCAGCCAGGAAGGCGAGGCCATTCGCGCCCGCGCGCCCTATGTCGATATCGTGTTCGGTCCGCAGACGCTGCATCGCCTGCCGGCAGTTGCTGGATGAAGCGCGCCGCGCGCACCAGCCGGTCATCGATGTCAGTTTTCCCGAGATCGAGAAGTTCGACTGCCTGCCGGCACCGCGTGCGGAAGGGCCGACCGCCTTTGTTTCCATCATGGAAGGTTGCAGCAAGTACTGCAGTTTCTGCGTGGTGCCGTACACGCGTGGCGAGGAGGTCAGCCGGCCGTTCGACGACATCCTCGCCGAGGTGGCGGCACTGGCCGCCCAGGGTGTGCGCGAAGTCACCCTGCTGGGCCAGAACGTCAATGCCTACCGCGGCCCGATGCACGATGGTGAAATCGCCGACCTGGCGCTGCTGATTACCTAGATTGCTGCCATCGAGGGCATTGACCGCATTCGCTATACCACCTCGCACCCGCTGGAGATGAGCGACAGCCTGATCCAGGTATACGCCGAGGTGCCGGAGCTGGTGAGTCATCTGCATCTGCCGGTGCAGAGCGGCTCGGACCGCGTGCTGGCACTGATGAAACGCAATCACACGGCGCTGGAATACAAGTCCATCATCCGCCGCCTGCGCGAGGCGCGCCCGGGAATCAGCATGTCGTCTGATTTTATTATCGGCTTTCCCGGGGAAACCGATGAGGATCATCGAGCAGACCATGGCGCTGATCGAGGAGATCGGCTTCGATCATTCCTTCAGTTTTATCTACAGCCGCGCGCCCCGGAACGCCGGCCGCCGACCTGCCGGATGACGTGCCGCTCGCGGTGAAGAAGCAGCGCCTTGCCGGGCTGCAGCAGCGGATCGGTGACATGGCCGCGGACGATCAGCAGGTCCATGGTCGGCACGGTCGCAGCGCATCCTGGTCGACCGGGTTTCCCGCAAGCGTTCCGACCAGGTGAGCGGGCGTACCGAAAACAATCGCGTGGTCAATTTCGATGCCGGTCCGGAGCTGATCGGGCAGTTCGTGGACGTGCGGATCACCGAAGCCCTGCCGAATTCGCTGCGTGCCGAACTGCTTGAACCCTGCAGCGCCGTCACGCCGGCGCCATGCCAGAAAGCCTCTTGAATACCGCGACACACGCCGTCGATATCACGCTGGAACCCGCAGACAACGAGCGCCTGGCCGAATTGTGCGGGCAGTTCGACGAGCACCTGCGGCAGCTGGAGCAGCGCCTCGGCGTGGAAATCAACAGTCGCGGCAACCAGTTTCGCATTATCGGTGATACCGGCAGTGTGCAGCAGGCGCGCGAGGTGTTGCAGGGTCTGTACCGGGCAACGGAAGCGGCACGCTGACGCCGGAGAAGATCCATCTCTTTCTGCAGGAGGCCGATCCCGGTGCAGCTGTTGATGCGGCACCCGCGGTGCTGCACAGCATCGTCATCCACACCCCGGGCCGTACCATCACGCCGCGCGGCGCCAACCAGACCCGCTACCTGCAGCAACATCCTCGAGTACGACCTGAACTTCGGGATCGGACCGGCCGGTACCGGCAAGACCTACCTGGCGGTTGCCTGCGCGGTGCAGGCGCTGGAACAGGAAAAGGTCAGCCGGCTGGTGCTGGTGCGTCCTGCCGTGGAGGCCGGCGAGCGCCTCGGATTTCTGCCGGGTGACATGACCCAGAAGGTCGACCCCTATCTGCGACCGCTGTATGACGCGCTCTACGAGATGCTGGGCATCGAGCGGGTCGCCAAGCTGATCGAACGCAACGTGATCGAGGTTGCACCGCTGGCATTCATGCGCGGTCGCAGCCTCAACGATGCCTTCATCATCCTCGACGAGGCGCAGAACACCACGGTGGAGCAGATGAAGATGTTCCTGACCCGCATCGGGTTTGGCTCGACCGCGGTGGTGACGGGTGATATCACCCAGATCGATCTGCCCAAGCATGCCGAGTCCGGCCTGCGCCAGGCGGCCGATGTGCTGAAGCAGCAGGACGACATCAGTTTCACCTTTTTCTCTTCGCGCGATGTGGTCAGGCACCCGCTGGTGCAGCAGATCATTTCCGCCTACGAGGAATACGAGCGCAGCACCCGGAGCGAGAAGTAAATGCTGCGGGTGCATTGCCACTATGCAGCGGGGAGGGCGTATGCCGGAGACTGATAACAGGATAGATGTCCAGTACGCCATCACCGCGGACGGCATTCCGGCGCCGGACGAGGTGCGCGACTGGGTTGAGTGTGCATTGCAGGGCCAGCGTCCCGCGGCGGAACTGGCGGTGCGCATCGTCGACGAGGCCGGGATTACCGCGCTCAACCGGCAGTACCGTGGCAAGGACGGGGCGACCAATGTCCTGTCCTTTCCCTACGAGGATATGCCCGGGGTGGTAACCGAACAGCTCGGCGATATCGTGATCTGCGCGCCGGTCGTGGCCGCCGAGGCGGTGGCCCAGGGCAAGACCCTGGAGGCGCACTGGGCGCACATCGTGATACACGGGGTGCTGCACCTGCTCGGGCATGACCACCACCGGGACACGGAAGCCCGGGAAATGGAGGCGCTGGAAATCCGGCTGCTGGCTACCCTGGGATTTCCTGACCCCTATTAATGGGAAATACATAAATGAGTGACATATCTGTAGCCCGGATGCAGCGCAGCGGAATCCGGGGTTCCCGTTTTTTCCCGGGTTCCGGCCCTGCGGGCCTGCACCCGGGCTATACCGGATAGGTCAACGATATATGTAAGTCTCGATAACCCGGTTTGCCCGGTACTGGAAATTCGCATGCAAGTCCCCATATAGTGTCGCCGGACGGGCCCCCGCTACAACGCCGCCGGCTCGCCTCATTTAAAACCTCACGATTGCTACTCAACTATCTGGAATATATGAACAAAGACAAATCTATAAGCGGTTCCGCTGCAACTTCCTGGCCCGACAGGCTGAAGCAGGTGCTGTCGCGGGAGCCGGCCGACAAGACACAGTTGCTGGAGTTGCTGCGCGCCGCCTGCGAGCGGGAACTGTTTGATGCCGACGCGCTCGCCATGATCGAGGGGGTGCTGCAGGTGGACGACATGCGGGTGCGGGACATCATGCTGCCGCGTTCCCAGGTCGTCGTCCTGGAACGGGATGCCGCACCGGCTGAACTGCTGCAGACCATCGTGAACTCGGGACATTCGCGCTTTCCGGTCATCGGTGACAAACCCGACGAGGTGGTCGGTATCCTGCTGGCGAAGGACCTGCTGTTGTATGCCTTCGAACGCAAGAGCGAGCGGTTCAATCTCCGTGACGTGCTGCGGCCCGCGGTATTCATCCCGGAAAGCAAGCGGCTCAACGTGTTGCTGAAGGAGTTCCGCTCCAGCCGCAATCACATGGCCATCGTGGTGGACGAGTACGGCGGGATTGCCGGCATGGTCACCATCGAGGATGTGCTGGAACAGATCGTGGGTGAAATCGAGGACGAGCACGACGTCGAGGAAGAGGACACCATTCGCCGGCACAGCCAGATGCACTACACCGTCAAGGCGCTGACGCCGATCGAGGATTTCAACGCGTACTTTGGCACGCACCTCGAGGATGACGAATTCGATACCATCGGCGGCCTGGTGGTGCACCAGATCGGGCATCTGCCCAAGCGCGGTGAACGCATCGTCATCGGCAAGCTGCTGTTCAAGATCCTGCGCGCCGACAATCGCCGCGTCCACATGCTGCAACTGACCCTGCTCCCCGGGCCGGTGCCGCCCGCCGAAGAAGACAGCGTGCATGATGTCGCGTGAGTAAGCCGGTGGCGCGTTTCACCTGGCTGCTCATGCCGGCCTCGGGTGCGCTGGCAGTCACTGCCTTTGCGCCGCTGGGCTGGTTTCCCGTCGCCTGCCTGGCGCTGCTGCCGCTGTTTTACCGCTGGCAGCAGGACGACACGCCCGGCCAGGCCCTGCGCGATGGCCTGCTGTTCGGGGCGGGCTTCTTCGGTGCGGGCATCTCCTGGGTCTTCGTGAGCGTGCACGAGTACGGCCATGTGCCGGTTGCCGCCGCGGTACCGGTGACCGTTGCCCTGGTGCTGTTCCTGAGTCTGTATCCCGCCCTGCTTGGTTACCTGTTGAAGCGCTTCCTGCCACGGGCTTCATGGCCGGTCATGGTGCTGGCGTTCCCGGCGGGCTGGGCGCTGAGCGAATGGCTGCGCGGCTGGCTGTTCAGCGGGTTTCCGTGGCTCAGCATCGGCAACAGCCAGATCGACAGCCCGCTTGCCGGGTATGCCCCGGTACTGGGTGTGTTCGGGACCGGCTGGCTGGTGGCACTGTCGGCGGCACTGCTGCTCGCACTGCTGCAGCGCCGGGGACTTGTCACGTGCCTGGTGGCCCTGGTCGGGATCTGGGCCGGCGGACTGCTGCTGGGCCAGGTCGGCTGGACGACTCCGCGGGGCGACGCGCATCAAGGTCGCCCTGGTACAGGGAAATATTGCGCAGGAGGACAAGTGGCAGCCGGAGAAGCTGCTGGACTCGCTGACCCACTACGCGGACACGAGTTTTGCCCTGCCGGACATCGACCTGATCGTCTGGCCGGAGACGGCCATCGCCAGCTTTTACGACCAGGTCAGCGGCAATTTCATTCCCTATGTCGAGGAAAAGCTGCAGGACAACGGCGCCACATTGCTGACCGGTATCCCGATGCTGGACCGTGGCAGCTGGGAATACTACAACGCAGTGGTTTCCCTGGGCGGGAAACGGGCCTTTTATTACAAGCGCCACCTGGTGCCGTACGGTGAATACCTGCCGCTGCGCTGGCTGTTCGGTACCACCCTGGATGCGCTGGCGGTACCCAATGCCGATTTCAGCAGCGGGGCTGACGGCCAGCCGCTGCTGCTGGCGGCGGGTTATCCGGTCGCGACCTCGATTTGTTTCGAGGTGGTATTCGGCGAGGAAATGATACAGGCGCTGCCTGAAGCCGCGCTGCTGGTCAACGTCAGCAACGACGCCTGGTTTGGCCGCTCACTGGCGCCATTCCAGCATCTCGAGATGGCGCGGATGCGGGCGCGCGAAACGGGGCGTGCAATGCTGCGTGCCACGAATACCGGAATATCCGCACTGATCGACCATCAGGGCCGGATCACCGCGCAGAGCCCGCAGTTCGAGGCGGCCGTCGTGACCGGTGAAGTCGTACCGCGCCAGGGCGCGACACCCTATGTGCGCTGGGGCAATGTCCCGATCGTGGTGCTGTGCGCCGGATTGCTGCTGCTTGCAGGATTCCTGCACCGGCGCAGCTAAGTAGCCCGGATGGAGCATCGCGGAATCCGGGAATGCACCAGAAAGCGACATCACCAGGGTTCCCGTTAAGGTCGTGGATGCAGCAGAACTTGCCATCCAGCTTTCATCAAAAAAGGTATTCTTGGATGCAAATCCCGGGGCTTGATATTGAGGCGGGTTTTGCGTCAGGTTGATCGCCTGAATCAAGGATCTGAGCACATCTGAGTCTCTACAGGTGTGCTTGGTCAGAGCACCAATGAGTCGCAATTGATTTTCTATAATGGCCAGTAGAGTGTCAGCATGCCGCCATCATTAGCATCCAGTTGCACGCCGACATGGACTGCTTCATCCAGTCCCATAAAAGAATCATGTATCACGGCTGTAAGAAAATGGCCGAGCGCTGCACCGGCCAATACATCTGTGGGGTAATGTTTGTTCGCTTCTACCCGTGCCCAGGCCGCATCTGCTGCCAGTGTCTTGGCTGAAATGCGCAGTATCTTCTTCGTCCCGGGCGACAAATTCATTGCGTCGACATTGCGCGCCGTAAGTGTGGCGTAGCTGTATGACTCTGAGGCATGCCCCGATGGGAAACTATTGTCACTTTTTTATTGGGTCGCTGCCTGTCGGTTGTATCTTTCAGAACATTGGTAACCCCGCCGGTTATACCGACGGCTGAGGCTTCCACCAGCGCCCCCTTGAATTTCGAAGTCATCCATTCTGTTGCATTGGGACCAGAAGGTGTGGAGAGCGCGCTTACGACAGTGGTTACTGCAAGCGCTGTTCTCAGGTTATCACCGGCATCTTCAGCTGATGATTCTGATCCGAACAGCGGTGTTTCACGGGTTGCCCAATCTGAAAGATCTTCATCCAAACTGACGAAACCGCCGACAGATACCTAACCGTCTTTACCACGCAGCCTGTTCACACGATCGAGGTTCTCATGGGCCTTGACATAGTAGGCCGGTGACAGCTTGATCGCCTTCTGAAAGAAATGTGCAGCCTCGTCATAGTCCTGGTTGATCATGCACACAAAACCGATGTTGTTATAAGCCTCAGGCTTGTCCATTACGCGTCGGAAGGCATCCAGCGCCCTGTCATAGTCGCCTTTGCGTGTATAGACGAGCCCAAGGTTTTGCCAGGCGCGTTCAAAATCAGGATCATAGTTGAGCGCCTGGTGAAAATACTGCAGCGCCTGCTGCCAGTCACCGGACAGGTAAAAGGAATAGCCCAGGTTATTCAGCAGTACTGCGTTATCCGGCTGCTGCTCCACCTCCGGCGGGATAGCCAGCGCCTGCCGGTAATAGGCAGCCGCCTGCGCATGATCGCCATCCAGATCAGCCATCATGCCCAGTCCATTAAGGCTCTGCCAGCGTAGTGGGTCCCGCTCAAGGGCAACTGTGAGGTGCCGTTTGGCATTCTCATAACTGCGCTCCCGCAGGAATAACAATCCCGCACCTTCCAGTGCCGCCGGATTTTCCGCATCCAGCTTCAGGCTGAGTGAATAGGCGCGGGCAGCCAGTGCCTGATTTCCCAGGCGGATGTGGATGCCACCGATTTTGTTCAGGATCCCGGCATCCCCGCCGCTGAGTTCCAGCGCCTGGACATACTCATACATGGCACGGTCAGTATTTCCCTCGGCCAGAGCGCGGTCACCATTGGCGATTGCTTCCTCACTGGTGGTTTCATGCTGCCCGGCTTCGTGCGCAACCTGCATCTCGCCGTCATACAAGTCGGAATAGTTATCTGCCTCGGCATCCCGGCCGGGATTCGACGCACATCCCTCCCAGTACCATCGTCAAACCGAGAACCGCTATCAGGTACTTGTGTCTCTGCCACATGGTTTTCCCTGCCTGTAAAGTTGTTGATTCCGGATTCTTATTGCATACCGCTGAACGCAGCCATAATTTTCAATACAGCGGGACCGATCACCACCGCGAAGAAGCCCGGAAACAGGCAGGTCACCAGGGGAAAGATCATCTTGGTGCCGATCTTCGCCGCCAGTTCCTCGGCCTTTTGCATGCGCTTGTCCCGGAATTCCTCGGAGTAGATACGCAAGGTATCGGCCACACCCGACCCGAGACGTATGACTCTGGGTCAACAGCGCAACCAGGCCACGAATATCCTCCAGACCGGTGCGCTTGGCGAGATTGCGCAAGGCATCCAGCCGTTCCACACCGGCTCGCGTCTCGGCATTGACCAGTGCCAGTTCCTCGGCCAGATCCGGGTGAGTGGCTTCAAGTTCCTGGCCCACGCGGTCAATGGCGGCATTCAGTCCCAGACCGGCCTCGGAACACACCACGAGCAGGTCGAGGGCGTCCGGAAAACCGTTGCGAATACGCTTCATCCGCCTCTGTTTCATGCGCTCAAGCACCAGGTTGGGCATGGCGACACCCAGAAAACCGGCAATCGATACCGCGAAAATCACATGATTCATCGTGGCATGCGGGAATAGTGGCGCCAGCATCACCACCAGACCCGGCAGCAGAATGACCAGAATGGTTTTTAACATGTAGAAGTTGGTCAAGGCGCTTGGTGAGCGGATACCCGCGTGAACCAGCCGCTCACTGACTCTGGAGCGTTCCCAGTCCTTTTTGGGCAGGACATAGGGTGCCAGCGGGACCATCGCCCTGTTCAGGCTGGTGGTCAAAGTCCTGATGACCCGGCCTGCTGCCCGGTAGCAACCTGCAACCTTTTACGCAGGGGGCTGAACAAGGATGACGCGATGTAAAGCACCCCTATTGCGAGTGCGAATATTGCAAACGCGATCGTCAGGGTAAACGCAATACGAAAGGCAATGGGATTGCCTGTTAGCTGTTCCAGGATGTGTGCCAGATATTCCATTGAAGCAGTCCTCAAACCTCTATACGGATGACGCGCCGAATCCACAGAATGCCGATGACCTGCAGGAAAAAGGACACCGCAACGATCTTCAGACCGGCGGGATCCTGCATCAGGACGGGCAGATAGCTGGGTGTTGTCACCATTATCACTACAAACAGCAGAAACGGGATCATCGCCAGTATCCAGGCCGACATCCGACCCTCGGCCGACAGGGTCTTCACCCTGCGGTCGAAGCGAAACCTGCCCCGGATTACGCCACTGATTTTGCTCAGTGTCTCGGCCAGATTGCCTCCGGTCTCACGCTGTACCACAACCGCCGTCACCAGCGTCATCAGGGTCATGTTCGGTATGCGTTCCAGCAGATTCATAAACGCCTGCTTGACATCAAGTCCATAGTTAATGTCAGCGAAGGCAATACCGAATTCCTTCGCGATGGGATCATCCATTTCCTCGGATACCAGTTGCAGGGTGCCGCTGAAGGGATGCCCCGCCTTCAGGGACCGGACCATGACATCCAGCGCTTCCGGTAACTGCTCCTCAAACCGCGCGATGCGCTTGCTGCGCCTGATACTGATCCGGAAAAACGGCATCAGCAACCCGCCCGCCCCCGCCAGTATGGCCAGCACAGGCTGCTGCAGCAGTATGAATACCAGCCATCCCGCCCCGGCTCCAAGCACAACCGCCGTCAGTACAACGCGGTAGGCCGGTGTCTGGCTGCCGGATTGTTCGATGGACAACGCCAGTCGCTCCATACCCGGCAATACCTCCAGCCAGCGTTCCAGCGGAGACAACTCGCGCAGGTATTTTTCCCGCAGCATAGCGGCGGCAGACTGACGCCGTTCATGTAGCGCCATCTCCCTGAGGCGTTTTTTCAGGCGTTTGGCAGCCTGCCGTTCCGCACCGAAAACCGGCACGACAAAGCTGTACACCAGCATGAACACCGAGACGAATACCATGACCAGGAAGAATGCAGGTGTCGATTCCATCGTTTAGACCTCAGCTTGCCTGCCGGTTGTTTTCAAAGATGTCATACCCGATATCGAAACCCCGCTTTTGCATCTTGTCGAGGAACTTGGGAATGATACCGGTGGTGGTGAAATAACCCTGCACCTCTCCTTCCTTGTTAATGCCGGTGCGTTCAAAACGGAAGATCTCGCTCATGGTAATGATGTCACCTTCCATGCCGTTGATTTCCTGCAGACTGACCAGGCGGCGGCGGCCATCTTCCATGCGTTCCAGTTGCAATACCACGTTGATGGCCGAGGCAATCTGGGAACGGACCGCCTTGACGGGCATGTTGTAGCCGGCCATTGCGAACATGTTTTCAATACGGAACAGGGCGTCGCGCGGCGTGTTGGCATGGATGGTCGTCAGGGAGCCGTCGTGACCCGTGTTCATGGCCTGCAGCATATCGACGGCCTCTTCACCACGCACCTCGCCGACCACGATCCGGTCCGGGCGCATACGCAGACTGTTGCGCACCAGGTTATGCTGGGTAATTTCGCCCTTGCCCTCGATATTGGGTGGCCGGGTCTCCAGCCTGACAGTGTGCGGCTGTTGCAATTGCAGTTCCGCCGAATCCTCGATGGTGACAATGCGTTCATTTTCCGGAATAAATCCGGAGGCCACATTCAGCATGGTGGTCTTGCCTGAACCGGTACCGCCGGAGATCAGGATATTCATGCGGGCGCCAACGATGCCCTTGATGATCTCGCCGATGGTTTCATTGAGTGTTTCCAGCTTGATCAGGTCATCGAGTTTCAGGCGCTCCACGGCAAAACGCCGAATGGACAGACTGGGACCGTCCAGTGCCAGGGGTGGCACTACCGCGTTGACGCGTGACCCGTCCAACAGGCGCGCATCCACCATGGGCGAGGATTCATCGATGCGCCGCCCCACCCGGGTGACGATGCGGTCAATAATATTCATCAGGTGTGCATTGTTGTGAAAGCGGATCGCGGAATGCTCAAGCTTGCCATGGCGTTCCACATACACATTATTCGAACCGTTCACCATGATGTCCGAAATGGTTGGGTCATGCAGCAGCGGCTCCAGTGGCCCCAGCCCCAGAACCTCGTCCTCGATAAGTCTCAGTACCCGCAGGCGGGAGGCCTCGTTCAGCGGCATGGACTCTTCCGCCATGAGTCGCTGGGAAACATCACGGATCTGTTCCCGGGCCTCTTTTTCATCCATGCTGGTGATGAGGGAAAGGTCCATCGCCTTGACCAGCTTGCGGTGCAGGAGCAGTGCCCACTCCTGCTCCTGGGGGGTAACAACCGCTGCCGGTGCAGCAACTACCTGAGGTGCCGGTTTCTTGTTGTTGTTCGAGGTCTCCTCAACATTTTTGCGGGGAATAACCTGGCTGATTCTGGTTTTCAGGCTCATGGACTTCTCCTCATGCGCTTTGCAAGCTTCCCAGGACGCGGGTCAGCAGACCACGCTTGGGCAAGGGTTGATGACCGCAGACCTCCTGCATCAGCTTGTTGATTGCCCTGCTGATGGGGGCGTTGCGGGCCTGTTCATAGAGCGGGATGCCGAGGTTGACGTTTTCACTGACCCGTTTGTAGTCATTGGGAATGACTACCTGAACCGGTCCTTCAAGGTTACTGCGAATATCGGCCAGCGTGACGGCGCTTTTGGCATCATAGCGATTGACAGCGAGAATCATCCGCCGATCGGTCACGCCCAGTTCGTCCCGCAGTATGTTGCGCAGCCGGCTGGCATCCTGGACATGTGTCAGGCTCTGTTGCATGCACAGCACCACATGACTGGCTCGCTCCAGTACCGTGGTAGTCAGGAGGTCGATCTGCCTGGGCAGGTCAATGACCACGTGATCGTAGGCACCCAGCAGCGTATCCAGCAAGTGGTTCAAGCGATCGATGTTGATTTCTCCCGGCAGGGCAACCCGGTTATGGGTGGCACCCAGGACCTCCACGCCACTGCGGTGTTTCATCATGTAGGCCTGCAGGGCGACCTTGTCCAGGTCATCCGACACCTCCAGTGCCTCCAGCAGGCCCCGCTCAGGAGCGAGGTCGAGATACATGCCCAGATTGCCGAACTGGATATCCATGTCCACCAGGGCTACATGCAGGCCCGAATCGATACTCATGGCATACGCCAGGTTGGCAGCGATCAGTGACGCGCCCGAGCCCCCCTTGGCATTGATGACGACCGTCAGTCCGGTAATGTCCGGCTGACTCGCCGCGCTATGCTGTTCCATCTGTTGCAGGGTTGAAACCAGGTCCTGGTGGTCGACCGGCCGCGTGTAGAAATCCCTGGCCCCGGCCTGCATGGACAGGCGCATGATTTGCGGGTCACCGCTGGGTGCGACGACCACGACGGGAGGGCGCGTGGCCGGCGGCCGGTCTGCCAGTGACTGCAACTCCTCGCGCCAGTTCGCGCTCAGGCACAACACCAGGACATCGGGCAGGGTACTGACAGCGTGCAACGGATCCACATGACCGTTGGTCACATGCCGGCTATCCACCTGAAATCCCGGGGCTTTAGCCAGCGCAGAGCACAGAGACGCCAGTTCTTCCCGGTCCCGTCCGACTGTGAGTATTTCCAGATTTTTACTCATATCTGCTCACCATTTAATTCTGTTGGTTCATTGCCTGTTTGTTTCTACGGCCAATGCGCTCGCTTACTTAAGCCCTGCCGTGCCGACAGCTACCCGAACGTACACTGGCTACCTACGCCGGGCACGACCCCCAGGCTCTCGCGCGGCAGGGTGGTTTCGAAAGCGGGCATGGTGATTGTGAGGTTGAGCGGGGGTGGCAGTAACAGGGTATGCTGATAATTGCTGATGCTTACCTGAACATACCTGATGCTGACAAAGGGGGCATCGCCACAGCTGTCATCACAGTTGCAGTAGGTGCAATCCACGGCATTACCACCGCCATCCAGATACTCCACCCGCACATCTGCAGTCGAAACCCCGGACAGCAAGGCACTCGGTCCCGACGTGGCATCATCGTTGAATACAGCGACATTCTGGATTGCAGGAGCATTAACCGGACAAACAGCCGCGACACGTGCGCCCCGCCGGGTCGCCTCAGTTGCCGTGTTCCACACGAACACAAGCCGCGCGAATTCGATTACCGTCAGCAGCAGCAGCAACAGCAGTGCGCTAACAATAGCGAATTCGACCGTGGCCACACCTTGCTGTTTCTTTTTCACAGTGCCCTCATCGTCATGGTTGAAGTCAGGGTCACGCCCAGGGACATATCCGCACCGTAACCGAACATGGCCAGCGTCGCGCCCATGATGGACCGGTAGGGATACTGCGCCGCAACGACGATGTGCTCCACACCCGGGCAGGCGGTACCACCGCCCAGGCAGGAGATGGTGATGTCGCTGACCGACAAACCCGGTAATTTTGGTGAACCGCTGCCGTTGGTGTTGCCGTACACCACCAGGTTTTCGGTTTCCGAGATATCGGTTGAATCGATCACGATGGTACTGGTGCTTCCTACCACGGCATTCGCCGCCAGGTAACGTGCGCCGTCCCGAACCGACTTGGTCAGGGTGTTGTACTGGTAGAAGGCGTGTCCGAATTCCGAGACGGCAACCAGCAACAGCAGCAGGATCGGGGCCACGATGATGAACTCGACGGTCATAATGCCGCGCTGGCGGTGGTGGCTGCTGATGCGGTTAGTCATGGTCCTAGGCATCCCCGCTGCCCGGGTCCTTGTATAACTGGATGGTGTACGGTCCGGGACCCGTCGCCGGATCCGGGCCAGGCGTCCCGTGTGCCTTGCAGCCGGTCACGAACTGCCCGTAGATGCGCTGCTGCCCGTTCTGTTCCGCCGGTCGGGTCAGAAAGAAACAGGCGATGTCGAGCAGCGGCACCGTGCCCTGGCCATTGGTGGTCGAGGAACAGTCCCCGATGGGAACCGCCGCGATGCGGCGTTGCGCCTCGCCATCGGGATTGTCAAACGGCCCGGCCGCCGTGTAGATGGCATCATAGTCCGAGTAGTATGCGCCTGGTGCCAGCACAGACGTCGTCACCAGGTCGGGCTTGTAGGTATCCCGATCCTCGGGCTTGAATGGGCCCTTATATTCGCCGAAGCGGGTATTCAGGCCCTGCGCCACCGGGCCCACGGTGTTGCCGGGTTCGGTCTCGATATCGTCATCGGTATTGAAACAGTTTTCATAGCTGCCCGCCAGGTTCTCGCGGATGTCGGCGCCACCTTTACTGTCGCCCAACCGGATCAGCTGGAAGTTGCCCGGCCCTACATCCCAGCCGTCTTTGGAACCGGTCTTCAGGACCGTTTCCTCCCTCGAATCGGGATCGAAGTTGTAGCCATAGCAGGCGCCGTCAGTGCAATCATCGTCCCCGGCCGGGTCCCCGCAGACCATCACCGGCAGAATGTCACAGATCTCCCCCAGTACCGGCGTGGGTCCGGCCACTGCGGTGGCAGAAACCCGCTTGAAGTTTCCGACATTGGGGAGAATGTGTGCAAACCACATGGGGCGCTGGTAGTCAATCAGGCTAACCCGGATGTATTGCGGGTTGAGCGCCTGGGCGGGATCGAACAGGATATCGGAGAATTCCACAGCGGTGAGTGCGAGGCCGGTTTCGTTCAGATCGTCCCCGGCGTTGATACTGAAGGTGTTGCGGGCATCGATCTCGGCCTGTGCCGGGTCGTGGGTGATGTCCAGCGTCTTGGCACCACTCAATGCCGCGGCATCGAGGGCATTCTGCAGACGGGTCTTCATGAGGTAGACATGTCCCATATCCAGCGCCAGGCCAGCCATCCCGAGCAGTACCACCATGCTCAGGGTAACCAGCACCAGGACACTGCCACGCTGGGAGTGCTGTTTGTGCATATGCCCTGTCATGTGATGCCCTCCTTCATGCTGAGTAACGCTGCCTACTGGTCAATACCGAGATCGCGGATGTCCTGCACCACAGGCTTGTTGGGGACATCCCGTCGGTAAGCCTCCAGGTTGCCTTGTGCCTTGACGCCATCGATAGCCATGATCGGGCGGGACCCGTGTCGTTGGCCGCCTCGGGGTTATAGGTCTGCCCCTCGATCATGCTCGCGACCGAATTGCCGAACTGGGCATCCAGTCGCTCGGGCTCGCTGTTACGCAGCCTCCGACCAGCAACGCCATTGATACACCTGCCAGTATTCGTTTCATTGTTTTGTCTCCCATGTCCATTGGTCCTGTCGCTTACATCTCGTGACCGAAGTTGCCTTCCAGTCCGGCCTGGTCGTTCGTGCCGGCGGATTCCACGACCTCATCGGGTACCTTGCCTTCCATCTGACCGAGCAGGTAAAAACCAAGATCACTGGGCTCGACGAAGTTGTCCGTGGGGAGTTTCATCTTGTCCTTCGGGATCGGGCGTGCCAGTTTCGGCGTTACAAAGATCACCAGTTCGGTCTGATCCTTGCGGAATGCCTCGCTGGTGAACAGCATGCCCAGCACGGGAACATCTCCCAGCCCCGGGAACTTTTCCACGTTCTCGCGCACGTTGTCACTGATCAGACCGGCGATGGCAATGGTCTGCCCGTCCGCCAGTTCCAGGCTCGAGCTGGCGCGCCGGCTCTTGAGCGACGGGATCACGAATACTTCCCGACTATTCTGAACGCCCAGAACCACCGGTGACGTGCTGGTCAGTTCATCGACCCGTACCGCCACCTTCAGGTTGATATTGTTGGAATCCAGCACCACCGGCACGAAGTTCATGCCGATACCGAACTCCTTGAATTCGATGGTCGTGTTGCCATTATCCTGGGGCACCGGAATCGGGAATTCACCACCCGACAAAAAGGTGGCCTCCTGACCGCTGAGCGTGGTCAGGGTCGGTTCGGCCAGCACCTTGGCCAGCCCGTTGTTCTTGGAGGCGTTGATGACCGCCTCGAAGAACAGCTGGTTACTCAGGAAACTGGCAAACAGGCCCTTGTCGTCGATCGTGAGGTCATTCGGCTCGAACTGGTCCAGTGGTGGCCCCACCAGTCCAGTGCCCGGTGTGAGACCGCCGAAGATCGGGGTCAGCAGACCATCCGGATCCAGGGCATTGGGGAAGGTGGCACCGCCATTAACGGCACCGATCTTCCAGCGACTGCCCGGATTGATGGCCAGGAAATCGATATCCAGTGTCTTGAGAACGGTACGGTTGATTTCCGCCACCTTGACCTCGAGCATCACCTGCTGCACACCACCGACGTGCATCAGGTTCACCACCTTTGCCCTCCTCGACATTGCCTTCCTCATCGGTGGGAGCAAAGCTGGTGGCCAGTGCCAGGGCGGCATCCATCTTTGCAGAACCGGACACCTCGCCACTGAGAATGATGGCTCCCTGGGATGAATGCACGCTGATCTGCTCGTTCGGTAGCAGGTCATGCAGCTTGCTCTTCAGGGTGTCCGCATCATGGGTAATCTCGATGTCGATGTTGGAGATGATGCGGTTGCCGCTGTCCCACAACACGACATTGGTAGTACCCAGGGTCTTGCCCACCACATAGACCTGGTTGGCGCGCAGGATGAGAATATCCGCGATATCCGGGTTGCCCACCGAGAGTTTTTTCACCGGCGTTTGCACCTCGATGATCTTGGACTTGTACAGGGGTACCGAAACAAACTCACTGGGTCCGATTTCCCTGATTGAGCCACTGATGGTCCGTTCGGCGGCCGTTGCGGGTGTTGTCAGGGCCAGGCCGCAGACTGCGATCCAGCCGATCAGCACGCCCCGGAGCAACCGCGCCCCCTGGTTCAGCTTGATGTGTGTGTGTTTGTGACCCATGATCGCTCCCTTTTTTCAGTATTTACGCTGCTGTATGAACGGGCCTGGTAGCTGTCTGTTGCGCTGACCCGATTTCAGTTTTATCCCTTGCGGCCCCATTCGTTCGCACTGCTGACTCATTGCTTCACATTGGTAGTCTTGACATCCACGCCGCGAATGATCGTCACGTTCGCGCCATAGCTTCTTGCCCTGGCCACCTTTTTGACTGGCTTGCTTTCCGGCTCTTTCCTGGCAAGCACCTGCTCATTGTCCAGCGGATTCCGCAGGGTAAGCTGCAGTGTCCCTTCCTGGGTGGACTTGACCAGGGTTTCGGCCTCTTCGGGTGTCATTTCTAGCGTAACGGCGCGGACCACGACAGGTTTATCCTTTTCGGGAGATGCCGTCTGGTCCACTGCCAGCACCTTGATATCCTCCAGCACGGTGCGGGTATGTGCCCGCTGGCCCTCCTTGCGGGTGGCCAGGACATCAATCCGGTTACCCGGCAACAGGAAACCGGCGACACCGATCACGTCATTGACCCGGACGGTGATCGCCCGCTTGGTCGGCTCGATGATCGCCGACAGGGTGCTGCCACCCAGATGTTCAGCGATGCGCCCCCCCAGCAGAATCTCGCCGGGGAAGAAGGCCTGCTTGGCAATCTTGCCCTCTACCTCCGCCAGGGTCGGTGAACGCACCCTCAGGGACACTGCCTATCGGCCATTCCGTCGTTCTGATATGGGAGCTTTCGATCTTGGTACCGAAAGGGATCTCGAGCGCCGCCACAACGACGGTAGCGGAACTGCCGGCCTCGGCTGGTTGGATACGGGCCTGGATCCAGCCATTGGCCATCCAGGCGGCTCCGAGTCCGAGCAGCAGTGCAATTGCAAACATGGAAAATACTCTGCGTTTTATCATGATGGTCTCCTGGTGCAGTGGCGCATGGTTGCTATAAATGCGTGGCTGCCGGTTTCACGAAATAACTCCGCCAGGCGGCATCAAGCTCCCCGGCAGATATGACATTACCCTTGCCGTGATACCTGGCCAGATCCAGCGCCAGACCGATGAGGTCACGCGGATGGCAGGGCAACATCGGTCTTTGTTCTGTCTTGTAGTGTTGTTCGATAAGGTTGTTGAGCAGTTGCTCATCGTAGGCCAGACCGCTGGCCTCGCAGACCTGGCGCCAGATCGCGGTAAACTCATCTATCCCCAGGTAGTCGAAGCGGATCTTGTAACCCAGCCGGCGCAGGAAGGCCTCGTCGGCCAGTTCCAGCGGATCCAGGTTGGTGGAGAAGATCAGTACCACTTCAAACGGAATCGGGAAGTGCTCGCCGGAACCCAGTGCCAGGAAATCGCGCCGTTCCTCCATGGGAACGATCCAGCGGTTGAGCAGATCCACCGGCTGCACCCGCTGCCGGCCCAGGTCGTCGATCATGCACACGCCGTTGTTGGCCTTGAGCTGCAAGGGGGCGTGATACTGCTTGGTGCCCGCATCGTAGGTCAGTTCCAGCATGTCGAGCGTCAGCTCACCACCGGTCATGACCATGGGACGATGGCAATGCAGATAACGCGGATCGTGGCCGTGTTCGAGCATCATCTGTTCCGGTCCCGCCGTCTCGCTGACGCGCTTGTGATAGACGGGATCGAAGAACTGGATGACCGTATCCCCCACGGAGATGGCATGCGGGACGAGAATGGAATCCTCGAATAAATTCGCCAGCCGCGATGCCACGTAGGTCTTGCCGGCACCGGCCGGACCGTAAACGAAAATCGGCCGGCCGGAGTGCATGGCCGGCCCGAGCTGTTCCAGCAGGCCGTCATTGAGTACCAGGTTCGCGAACACACTCTGCATGCGTTCCTGTGAAACTACGCGCTGATGCAGCGTCTGGGCCTTCACGATTCGGGTATATTCGACAAGCGGTACCGGTGCGCGACCCACATAGCCGCTCTTGTACAGGGCATCCAGAGCCAGAGCACGGCCGCGGTCGGTCAGCGCATAGCGCAGGCCAGCGTCATCGATGGCACTGCGCACCTCGATATGGGCCTCAGCGCGCAGAAACAGGATCAGGTCTTCCAGTACCGGCCCCGCCAGGGCAATGCGCCCGGAGAGCTGTCGCAGGGTCAGTACACCCGCGCTGTAGAGATGCTTTGCGATCAGTTCTGCGAGGAAATTCCGGCTCAGGCCGGTATCGTCCAGGCTGCGTGGACGCGGTGCGAGTTGCTGCAGGGGATCGCCCTGCGCCGCATTCGCGGTGGCCGCATTGTTATAGGCTAGTTGATTATCCATAGCAGGAAAGCCCTCGACAGGTAGATGAATTCGGACAGGGTGCCGGACCACCACAGCGTTGCCAGGGTTCCCAGGGCAATCGCCAGCGCATAGGGGAAACGTGCCGCTGCGGGTTCATCCGCAGCCGGCGGGACATAGCTCCACTTCCCGGTGACAGCCAGACACTGGAATGTCGATTCGTAGCGGCGTGCCATGCAGCCGGTACCGCGGCGCATCAGCAAGATACCCAGCCCCATCAGGCTGCCTGCCGCCAGACTGAGACCGGCTGCAAGCAGGGCATGCAGCGGGTCGAGATAGGCACCCACCATGGCCATCAGCTTGACATCGCCGGCACCCATGCCACCCGTCGCATAAAATGGCAGAAAGACCAGCAGGCCCAGTAGCACACCACCAAGTGCCGCCAGCAGCCCTTCTGTTCCCGGACCCAGAAGCCAGACATTGAGACCCAGGCCAAGCACCAGTCCGCCCAGGCTGATCAGATTGGGAACGCGGTGGCGCCGCATATCGATCAGCGCGGCACTGACCAGCAGGCCAAGCAGCAGCAGGGTCGAGATTTGATAGGTGGCCAGTGCGAGCATGTTGTTGATCCGAATCCAGGCTTTAATGGTTCAATTTAACTGTTCGGTAACCAGGCAGGAGGTTCGGACACGCGTATCCGGTATCACGGGATACCCGCCCGATCTACCCAGTACATCGCCTGTACTAGCAGTGTAAGATCAGCAGAAATGCCGGTTCTGATAACGGTATCAACCTGGGTTACCCAGAATCGTGAATGCACCGATCTACCGCGGCACCAACCAATGCACCGGCAATCGCATATTCGACCGTGGTCAGACCTTCTTCTTCCCTGAGGAAATTGCGAACTTTTGCATACATGGTTTGTTACTCCTTTCGTTATTGTTGCAACAATGTGTTGTATTAAGCCGCGCCCCCAATTGCTACCGGAGGACTTCCATGTGGCCGTGATTTATCTCCCTTGTGCACAGTAAAGCGTGCGGGACAATCCATCGCTATGAATATGTTGCGGATTACTTGGAGTATTTTGCGCGCGCGTTGCCCGCCGGATCAGCGACTGCCGGCCAATGGCAACAGCGAGGCGTGTGCGTCTTTCAGGTTTTTTCGATAGGCGGAGGGAGAAACGCCGATGTAGCGGCGGAAAATGCGTGTAAAGTGGGACTGGTCATTGAAACCCACCGTGTAACAGACATCCGTGACGCTGGCGCTCGGGTTCTGCAACAGCCGGATGGCCTGCCCCATGCGGCGGCGCAGCACGTATTCCTGGAAGGTCGTCCCGTGGACCTGTTTGAAGATACGGCTGAACTGGCAACTGGACACACCGCAGCGCCTGGCGACCTCGGTCTGGCAGACTTTGTTGTGCAGGTTCTGCTCTACATAGGTAATGGCGGAATTTACAATTCTGGCTTCCTTTGAGCAGGATGAAGCCTGGAACCGGGTATCTGTCGGGAGTGCACATTGCCGTATCACAAATTCTCTCGGCGCATCTTCCTGCTGTTTCCAGGGTAAGGCCAGGATCGCCCTGAAGCACTCCAGGACTGCGGAAACCGGCAAAGGCTTGGTGAAATAATCCCAGACGCGCGACCGGAATGCCCACACTGCGAGGTCTTCAGAATGCTGACTGGTGACCATGACAATAGGAATTGACGGGAACGCCAGCTTGGTTTCCTGCAGCACCGCCAGCCGGGGGATATCAGGGTAATCATATTCAAAGCAGATGGCCTGCGGCGCCAGTGCCTGGATCTTTTCCGGTATGGCGTCGGCATCAGTCAGGCAGGAAAACCGGCAATGACGGCCAAGCAACTGCATGACGTCCGATGTCGTATCACGCTGATTCAGGTTGACCAGCAATATGACTGGCTTGTCCATGGCATATATTCCCTATTCCATGAACGATTGTTCGGACGTACCGGAAAATACTTTAAATCATGGCATACCGGACAGGGACCATTAGCACAACCATAAACAGTGACCGAAGCTGCTCTTGTTGGCTATTTCGTCCAGACAAGAGGTTTGGTCGGTGTTGGAGCCTGAATCTGGCTCTCCTGCTCACGCACCTTGATATTAGCTTGTACTCTAATTCTACCGTGCTCATCCATAATCCCTATCCTGCCATCATTGGAGTTATGCACTATAAGTACTGTCGCCTGAAATAATGGCTTGCGCAAAAACCGTAGTTCCCATCCCGAGAAATTTATCCCGGGTAGTGCCTGCCTTTGCGCTTCGTTTAGCTTCTCTTCCAGATTTTCTGGAATTGAGATGTTACTTTTGCGTTTTTCTCTGTCCACAATTAGGTTTCTCAAAGTGCTAAACATGCCTCCGGGTCAAATATAATAATTCACTCAATAATCCTACCTGTCTATTGGACTTGGGTCGTATAAATAGAATGTCGGAGAAGGGTTGAAGGTTGTCGACCAAAGTCTGGTCCGGGAATGACCGACTACAGTACATCCCGGAAATTAGAGGCGATTTTATTAACTTCCGTTTACAGTCAGATTCCAGACCTTGTTGCATCAGCTATATTGGCGTTTGCCGAATATCCGAAATGGTCGATTTCTTTTTCCCTGGATCAACCTGCAGCCTGGAACAGGCAACCTGATTTCCAGGGGAACGGTCTAAACAGGGCAGGATCGGGTGCACACTGCGGCGTCCTGCTCAGTCGTCTGTCAGGGTGAAATCAAAGACCTGGATCTTTGCGACCAGTGGTTTGAGGGTGTCCTCGACGAGCTTTACGTGGAGCGGGTGGGACAGATAGTCCGCCATGGCCGCCGCGTCCTGCAGGCTGACGATCAGCGCGACATCAAAACTGCTGTTGACAATGGCGCGCTGGCTCGGCAGCATGCCGCCGGCGCGCAATTCCATAACTCCCGGTATCTCCCTCAGGACCTGACTTTCACTGATGATGCGGGCGCGGTGCTCCGCATTGCCCGGTTCCTGCAGCCACACAATGACGATGTGTTCAACCCCGCCTGCCGCTGCATGCAGCGGGGTGCCCAGGGCCAGGCAGCCAATGAGGACACATGCCCATATAGTCCGGGTGGCCCGCAACGCAGCCTGTGGTGAAAGCATCCTCTGCCGGCGGTCGGCCATGCCGCTATTTTGCCAGGATCTTGCGGTGATAAACCGTATGCCCGCAGTTGGGACACTCCGGGATATGGCCGGTGGCATGGAAACGAATGGTGGCATTGCAGGATGCGCATTCCAGTGTGCCCGGGCCGGTGATCTCGCCGGCATTCCAGGCGGGTCCTTCCTGGATGTCCTGCTGGAACTGCAGCATCTCCAGCCTGGTATGGTCGGCAACCCGCAGCAGCACCTCCAGCAGGCGCTCCTCGATCTGGTGGATGTCGAAACGCAGCCAGTCACCCAGTTCCTGGCCGGTGTCGGCCAGGTGCCTGCCGGCATCCTCCAGGTCGCGCTCCAGGTACCCGGCGATCTTCTCGGCCTCCTCGTGGGTCAGTTCCCCCAATTCCACGGCCTTGTCGCGGGCATCGTGGATGAATTCCTGCAGCTTCGGCAGCGTCGCTTCCTCGGCCTCCTCGATGGCGGTTTTAACCCGCACCATCATGTCGTCGTAGGCGTCCAGCCACTGTTCCCTGGTCGTTTTCTCGTCTTTCATGTCCTGGTCCCCAAATTCATCGTCGATACGCCAAGTTTGAACCAAAGCGGCGCCGAGGTGAAGGAAATCAGGGATCCCGAGTTGTGGGGGGTATTGCCGCTACGGTATTCTTCCGCCTCTGGATTTTCACTGCATGCAGCCAATGGACGAGATCTACAAACCCGAAGTGGTAGAAGCCGAAGCCCGGAAGTACTGGGAGGACAACGACAGCTTTCGTGTGACCGAGGACCCGGCACGGGAAAAGTTCTATTGCCTGTCCATGTTCCCCTATCCCAGCGGCCGGCTGCACATGGGACACGTGCGCAACTACACCATTGGCGACGTGATCAGCCGCTACCAGCGCATGCAGGGCCGGAACGTGCTGCAGCCGATGGGCTGGGACGCATTCGGGCTGCCGGCCGAGAATGCCGCCATCCAGAACCAGGTGCCTCCGGCACAGTGGACCTACGCGAACATCGATTACATGCGCGACCAGCTCAAGCAGCTGGGCTTTGGCTACGACTGGTCACGGGAAATCGCCACCTGCGACCCGGACTACTACCGCTGGGAGCAGTGGTTCTTCACCCGCCTGTTCGCCAAGGGCATCGTCTACAAGAAGACCGCGATGGTGAACTGGGACCCCGTCGACCAGACGGTCCTTGCCAACGAACAGGTGATCGACGGCAGGGGCTGGCGCTCCGGTGCCCTGGTCGAGCGCCGCGAGATCCCGCAATGGTTCCTGAAGATCACCGATTACGCCGAGCAGTTGCTGGCCGACCTGGAGCAGCTCGAGGGCTGGCCGGAACAGGTGCGCACCATGCAGCGCAACTGGATCGGGCGCTCGGAAGGCATCGAGATGCAGTTCGGCGTCGCCGGTCGCGAGGATGTTCTGCCGATCTATACGACCCGCCCCGATACCGTCATGGGCGTTACCTTCGTGGCAGTGGCGCCGGAGCACCCGCTGGCGGCTGAGGCCGCGACCGCTAATCCCGCCCTGCAGGCTTTCATCGACGAGTGCCGCAACACCCGGGTCGCCGAGGCCGACATGGCCACGCTGGAGAAGAAGGGCGTGGATACGGGACTCATGGCTTTGCATCCAGTTACCGGTGAGCCGGTCCCGATCTGGGCGGCCAACTTCGTGCTCATGGAGTATGGCCACGGCGCGGTCATGGCGGTGCCGGCGCATGACCAGCGCGACTATGAATTCGCACAACAGAACGCTATCCCGATCCGGCAGGTGATTCACCCCGCCAGCGATGAACTGCAGGCGGACCTGGCAGAGGCCGCCTTTGTCGAGAAGGGCATCCTGCAGGACTCGGGCGAATTCTCCGGACTGACGTCGGAGCAGGCCTTTGATGCCATTGCCGACTGGCTGGAGCGGGCGGGCAGGGGTTCCCGGCAGGTGAACTACCGGCTGCGTGACTGGGGCGTGTCCCGGCAACGCTACTGGGGCTGCCCGATCCCGATTATCAATTGTCCGGACTGCGGCGCCGTGCCGGTCCCCGAGGCCGACCTGCCGGTCGTGCTGCCGACGGACGTCACGGTCGATGCCAGCGGTTCGCCGCTGAAGAAGCTGGCGGCCTTCATCGAGACCCGCTGCCCGTCGTGCGGCGGGCGGGCCGAGCGCGAAACCGATACCTTCGATACCTTTTTCGAGTCGTCCTGGTATTTCGCCCGCTATGCCTGCGCCGACAGCCGGGACGGCATGCTGGATGAGCGTGCCCGCTACTGGCTGCCGGTGGACCAGTATGTCGGCGGCATCGAGCATGCCGTGTTGCACCTGCTGTATGCGCGCTTCTTCAACAAGCTGCTGCGCGACGCGGGACTGCTGGTAAACGACGAACCCTTCAGCCACCTGCTGACGCAGGGCATGGTGCTGAAAGACGGCTCCAAGATGTCCAAGTCGAAAGGCAACACGGTGGATCCGCAAGGCCTGATCGATCGCTACGGCGCCGACACCGTGCGTCTGTTCACCATGCAGGCGGCGCCGCCCGAGCAGTCGCTCGAATGGTCGGACTCGGCTGTGGAAGGGGCCTACCGGTTCCTCAAGCGACTCTGGAAACGCGTCGGCGAGCAGGTGGTCGCGGGGCCGGCGCCTGCCCTGCAACCGGCGGCACTGACGGAAGGGCAGCAGGCCCTGCGGCGTACGGTGCATGCTACCCTCGCCAGGGTCGATGACGACATGGGGCGGCGCCATACCTTCAATAACGTGGTCGCGGCGAACATGGAACTGCTGAATGAACTGAACCGCTTCACGGATATCTCGGAACAGGGGCGGGCGGTGGTGCAGGAGGCGCTGGAACTGGTGGTGCTGATGCTGTCGCCCGTCGTGCCGCACATCAGTCACGCGCTGTGGCATGCCCTCGGGCATGCGGAGGCGGTCGTGGATTGCACCTGGCCGGTCGTCGATGCGGCCGCGCTGGTGCAGGACAGCGTCACCCTGATCGTGCAGGTGAACGGCAAACTGCGCGGCAAGGTGTCGGTGGCCGCGGATGCGCAGCGTGATGTCATCGAGGCAGCCGTGCTGAGCGAGGAAAACGTCAGCCGGCATATCGGTGACCAGCGGGTGAAAAAGGTTATCGTGGTTCCCGGAAAACTGGTCAACGTGGTTGTTTAATATGTCTGATATGCAAATGATGAGACTGGAAGATGCGCCGCGGCGCGGCCTGTTTGCCTGCCTGGCGGCGGTGTTGCTGCTTGTCGGCCTGGTTGCGCTGACTGCCGGCTGCGGATTTCACCCGCGCGGCAGCGCCGCGCTGCCGCCGTCCATGGCGATCACCTTTATCAAGAGCGGCCAGCCCTTATTCCTCGCTGGTGGATGACTTCGCGGCGGCATTGAAGATTCACGATGTCAGGGTGACGCAGGAGCGCAGCGAGGCAACGGCGGTGCTGAACATACTCGAAAACACGACCGAGACCGGGGTGCTGTCGGTCAACACCTCGGGCAAGGTGCTGGAATACGAAATCAAGCAGACGGTCAGCTTTTCTGTGGAAACGGCCGGCAACGAGCCGCTGGTGCCTGTACAGAAGGTATCGATGAACCGTGACTATGTTTTCAGCAGCACCGACGTGCTTGGCAAGAAGCGCGAGGACAAGGTCGTGCGGGCCAACCTGCAGCAGAATATCGTCAACCTCGCCATGCTGCGCATCGCCGCGGCTGCGCGCCAGGGCAACTAGCGCGGAATATGCGCCGACGCTGCCCGCAGTTTCCCGGTATTTCCCGCCATGCAGCTCAGGCCTGAACAACTCGAAGCCCGGCTGCGCAAGCAGCTGGATCCCGTGTACTTCATCAGTGGTGACGAGCCGTTGCGCGTGCTGGAGGCGGCGGATGCCGTGCGCAGCGCGGCGCAGTCGCAGGGCTACAGCGAACGCGAGGTGATGACGGTGCAGGCCGGGTTTGACTGGGACACGCTGGCTTCCAGCGCCGACAGCCTGTCGTTGTTCGCAGAACGTCGCGTCATCGACCTGCGACTGCCGACGGGCAAGCCGGGTGATGCCGGTGCCCGGGCGCTGCGCGCCTACGCCGGGCGGCCGGCGGAAGATACGCTGCTGCTGGTAACTTCCGGCAAGCTGGAGCCCGCGGCGCGCAAGAGCAAGTGGCTGCAGGCGCTGGATGCGGCGGGCGTGGTGGTAACGGTCTGGCCCCTGAAGCCGCAGGAGTTTCACGCCTGGGTGCAGGCGCGCATGCGCCGCTGCGGTCTGGAACCGACGCGCGAGGCCGTGGCCGTGCTGGCCGATCGGGTCGAGGGCAACCTGCTGGCCTGCGTGCAGGAAATCGACAAGCTCTACCTGCTGCAGGGCGGCGGACCGGTGGATGCGGAAGCCGTGCTGGCCCTGGTGGCGGACAATGCCCGCTATGACGTGTACGGCCTGGTGGAGAGTGCGCTGGCGGGGCAGGCGGCCCGCAGCGTGCGCATGCTGCACGGCCTGGATGCGGAAGGAACGCCTGCGCCGGTCGTCCTGTGGGCGCTGGCCCGGGAGATTCGCCAGCTTGCTGCCATGGCGGCCGTGGTGGCAAGTGGTCGCGCAGTGCGTAGCGTACTGGATCAATACCGTGTCTGGGATACCCGCAAGCCGGTGCTGGAAGCAGCCCTGAAGCGGCTGCCGGCAGCAGCGTGTAATCAACTGTTGCGACAATGTGCGTTCACCGACCGCGTATGCAAGGGTCAGGCCGCGGGCAACGCCTGGGTTGAACTGTTACAATTGACCCTGCAACTGGCCGGCCAGCGAACCCTGGCCGGACCCGAAGAACTGGAACAGGTTTCCTGACAATATCCGTATGAGTGCCAGACCCGAAGCGATGCAACTCGATATTCACGAATACATGACCATGGTCGGCGAACGTGCGCGCAGCGCGGCGCGTGCCATGGCGCGCGCGAACACCGGCATGAAGGACGCCGCCCTGACGGCCATTGCCGCCGCCATCGAGGCCGCCGCCGCGACCCTGCAGGCGGAGAATGAGAAGGATCTGGCAGCGGGCAGAAAACGCGGCCTCGACGCGGCGTTGCTCGACCGGCTGGAACTCAACCCGGAGCGCATCGCGGCCATGGCGGAAGGCCTGCGCGAGATCGCACTGCTGCCGGACCCGGTCGGCAGCATTTCCGGTATGAACTACCGGCCTTCCGGCATCCAGGTAGGGCGCATGCGTGTGCCGCTGGGCGTCATCGGGATCATTTACGAATCGCGGCCGAACGTGACGGCAGATGCCGCCGGCCTGTGTCTGAAGTCCGGCAACGCCGCTATCCTGCGTGGCGGTTCCGAGGCCATCCATTCCAACCAGGCGATTTCGCAATGCATACACCAGGGGCTGGCGGAAGCCGGTTTGCCGGCCGCGGCCGTGCAGGTGATCGAGACCACTGACCGCGCGGCCGTGGGTGAACTGGTACGCATGCAGGAATTCGTTGACGTGATCGTGCCGCGCGGCGGCAAGGGTCTGATCGAGCGCATCAGCGCGGAGGCGAAGGTGCCGGTTATCAAGCATCTGCATGGTGTCTGCCATACCTACATCGATGACCTGGCCGACCTCGACAAGGCCGTGAAGGTCGCCGTTAACGCCAAGACCCAGCGCTATGGCACCTGCAATACCATGGAGACCCTGCTGGTTGCAGAGGGGGTCGCCGCGCAGGTGCTGCCGCGGCTGGCGGAAGCCTATACCGAAGCCGGCGTGGAACTGCGCGGCTGCGAGGCAACCCGTGCCATATTGCCGCAGATCAATGCCGCGACCGAAGCCGACTGGGACGCGGAATACCTGGCGCCGATCCTCGCCATCCGGGTGGTTGCGGATCTGGATGCCGCCATGGATCACATCGCGCGACATGGTTCGAACCACACCGATGCCATCATCACGGAGTCCCTGACCCGTGCGCAGCGTTTCCTGCACGAAGTGGATTCGAGTTCTGTCATGGTCAATGCCTCCAGCCGCTTCGCGGACGGTTTTGAGTACGGCCTGGGTGCGGAGATCGGCATCAGCACAGACAAGCTGCATGCCCGCGGGCCGGTCGGGCTCGAGGGCCTGACCACCCTGAAATATATCGTCCTGGGTGACGGCCATATCCGCACGTGACTGCCGCGCTTCCGTGCTGCCCGGATCTCGAATCCGGCGCCTGCTGTATCCTGGCCTTGTGAGGCATCCCGGGTGAGCGCATGGCGATGATCGGGATACTCGGCGGTACCTTCGACCCGGTGCATTTCGGGCACCTGCGTCCCGCGCTGGAAATCCAGCAGTATCTCGGGCTGCAGGAAGTCAGACTGATCCCTTGCAGGATACCCCCGCATCGTCCGCAGCCGCTGGCTTCTGCCGCACAGCGTGTGGCCATGCTCGAGGTCGCCATTCGGCAGCACCCGGTATTGCGCGTCGACACGCGCGAGCTGCAGCGTGACGGTCCCTCGTGGACCCTGGATACCCTGGTTTCGCTGCGCAAGGAGCTTGGCGGGCAGGGGATGTGCCTGCTGCTCGGTATGGATGCCTTTCGCGGCCTGTCGACCTGGCATCGCTGGCACGAACTGATCGACTATTGCCACATGGTGGTGATGACACGGCCCGGCACCGTGCTGCCGGAACAGGGGGTGCTGGCGGATTTCATCGGGCTGCACCGGGTGCTGGATGCCGCGGCACTGGAACAGCATGCCAGCGGCCTGCTGCTGTTCCACCCGGTCAGCCAGCTGGAAATCTCCGGCACCTCGATCCGGAAACAGCTGGCCGCCGGCAAGGACCCGGGCTACCTGCTGCCGGACCCGGTAATCGACATCATTCACAAAGAAGGTTTGTATGCACCAGGTAACGAGCATGAAGGGTAAACAGGACAAGGCCGGGAGCGCGGCACAGTCGCCGGGCGATGAATTGCTGGCTATCGTCATCGCCGCGCTGGAAGACGTCAAGGGCGTGGATATCAGTGTCATCGACGTGCGTGACCTGACGTCTATCACCGACCGCATGGTCATTGCCAGCGGCACCTCGACCCGGCACGTCAAGGCGCTGGCAGATAACGTCGCGCTCAAGGCCAGGCAGCAGGGCTACGCGCCGCTGGGCGTCGAGGGAGAGCAGGCCGCGGAATGGGTGCTGATCGACCTGGGTGACGTCGTGGTCCATGTCATGATGCCCGAGACGCGCGCATTCTACGGCCTGGAAAAGCTCTGGTCCGTGGGTGGCCGCGACACCGCCGGCGACTGAGTACGCCGGGCTGACGGCATCCGGCTGATGCGGATACACCTGGTCGCTGTCGGGACGCGCATGCCGGCATGGGTGAGCGCGGGATACGCCGAATACGCGCGGCGCCTGCCACGTGAATGCAGCCTGCAACTGGTCGAGATACCGGTCAGCAAGCGACGCAAGTCGATACCGGCTGCGCGGGCAATGCAGGAGGAAGGGCAGCTCATGCTGGCCGCGATACCCGCGGACTGCCTGGTAATCGCGCTGGACGTGACGGGCAAAAGCTGGAGCACCGGGGTGCTGGCGAAACGCCTGCAGGACTGGCTGGCAGGTGGTCGCGATGTGGCGCTGCTGGTCGGCGGCCCGGACGGGCTCGCGCCGGACTGCCTGGCGCGTGCGGACCTGAGCTGGTCGCTGTCGGCCCTGACCTACCCGCATGCACTGGTGCGTATTGTGGTCGCCGAGCAGCTCTACCGGGCATGGTCGATCAACACCGGCCATCCCTACCACCGTTCATGACAGGGTTGCACCGCCTGACTGCTGCTGCGGCATTGCCTGGGAAGCCGGAGATACATACGACATGAAACATCCCCCGCACATCTATCTGGCATCGAACTCGCCGCGGCGAGCGGAACTGCTGCAGCAGATTGGTGTCAATTTCAGGGTTATTGCGGCCCCGATCGACGAGTCAGCCATGCCGCAGGAGGCGCCGGAGGCGCACGTCACCCGGCTGGCACTGGAGAAGGCCCGTGCCGGGCATGCCACGCTGACAGGGGAAAATCGTCGTCCGGTGCTGGGTGCCGATACCATGGTCGTTGCCGGGGATGTGGCGATGGGCAAGCCGCGCGACCGTGAGGATGCCGTTCGCATGCTGCAGCTTCTCTCCGGCAACACGCACCGGGTGCTGAGCGCCGTGGCGCTGGTGGACGCAGCCGAGGCCTGGCGCCTGAGTGTCAGTCAGGTCACATTTCGTACCCTGACGCGAGAAGAATGCGTGGCCTACTGGGGTACGGGCGAGCCCGAGGACAAGGCCGGCGGGTACGCGATCCAGGGCCGCGCCGCCATGTTTGTCTCCCGGCTGGAAGGCAGTTACTCCGGGGTGATGGGATTGCCGCTGTTCGAGACCGCGGAACTGCTGGCCGAGGCCGGTGTTCCGTTGCTTTAGCATTCGACGGTGCGGACCGTAACAGGGAATAGCGGGTATCACCGACTCGCGCCAACCGCGGGGAAATCATGAGCGAGGAAATACTGATCAATGTGACGCCGCGGGAGACCCGCGTGGCACTGGTTGAAAACGGCGTACTGCAGGAAGTCTTCGTCGAGCGCACCGCGAAGCGCGGCCTGGTGGGAAACATCTATCGCGGCAAGGTTTGCCGGGTGCTGCCGGGCATGCAGGCGGCGTTTGTCGATGTGGGCCTGGAGCGTGCGGCATTCCTGCACGCCTCCGATGTGGTCCCCCGCGGCGTTGATCCGGACGGCAATGAGACCGATTCCGGCACCGATATCACCCGGTTGCTGCACGAGGGCCAGGGGATCTCGGTGCAGGTCATCAAGGACCCGCTGGGTACCAAGGGCGCGCGCCTGACCACGCAGATCACCATCCCCTCGCGCTACCTGGTATTCATCCCGGACGTGGTCAACGTTGGTATTTCCCAGAAGATCGAGGATGAAACCGAGCGGGTGCGCCTGCGCGATATCATTCAACTCTTCATGAGCGAGCAGGACAGCGGCGGCTTTATCGCGCGTACCGCGGCCGAAGGCGCCAGCGCCGAGGCGCTGCGCGGCGACATGATGTTCCTGAGGAAGCTGTGGGATGCCATCAGCGCCAGCGAGGCGGCCGCTACCCCCGGTTCCGTGGTCTACGAGGATCTGCCGCTCAGCATCCGGGTCATGCGCGACATGCTGGGCGACCAGGTCGAGAAGGTGCGCATCGACTCGCGCGAGAGTTACCAGCGCGTGCAGGAGTTCTGCAATCGCTTCATGCCCGGGCTGCCGACCCAGGTCGAGTACTACCCCGGTGAACGCCCGATATTCGATATCTACGGGATCGAGGACGAGATTCAAAAGGCACTGGATCGCAAGGTACAGCTCAAGTCGGGTGGCTACCTCATCCTCGACCAGACCGAGGCCATGACCACGGCGGACGTGAATACCGGCGGTTACGTGGGGCACCGGAACCTGGAGGAAACCATATTCAAGACCAACCTCGAGGCCGCCCAGGCGCTGGCGCGGCAGCTCCGGCTGCGCAACCTCGGTGGTATCATCATTATCGATTTCATCGACATGTCGGACGAGGAGCACAAGCGGCAGGTGCTGCGGGCGCTGGAGAAATGCCTGGACAAGGACCATGCGCGCACCCAGATCACCGAGGTGTCCTCGCTGGGCCTGGTGGAGATGACCCGCAAGCGCACGCGCGAAAGCCTGGAACATGTGCTGTGCGAAGCCTGTCCAACCTGCAGTGGCCGCGGGACACTGAAAACTCCGGAGACGGTCTGCTACGAGATCTTCCGGGAGATCCTGCGGGAATCGCGCCAGTTCGATGCGCAGCAACTGCTGGTGCTGGCTTCGCAGGAGGTGGTTGACCTGCTGCTGGACGAGGAGTCGGCGAGTCTGGCCGAACTGGAGGCCTTCATTGGCAAACCGATCAAGTTCCAGGTGGAAGCCCTGTACACCCAGGAGCAGTATGACGTCGTCCCCCTGTAGGCGGTTTGCGCCGGTCTGAGCATTAACGATGTTGCAACGTGTCCTCCATGCCGGCTGGTTGCTGTTGGTCGCGGCCCTGTTTCTGGCCGCGGTCGCCTTCGCGATTGTCCGTCTCTGGGTTCCCCAGCTGGAGAATTACCGGCAGGACATCGAGCTTGCCGCGAGCCGGGCACTGCAGCATGAGATCACTATCGGGAGTATGCATGCCGGCTGGCGTGGCATCCGTCCGGTAATCCGGCTCAAGGACGTGGAAATCGCGGGTGAGGGGGACCATCGCCTTGCCATTCGGGAAGTGCGGATCAGACTGGCCATCTGGCGCTACCTGACCGAGCGGGAGGTCGCACTTTCCGGCATCGATGTCGTCGGCGTCGATCTGTCGCTGGTGCGGGACGCTGAGGGGCAATTTCAGCTCGAGCATTTTGGCGGGGATGCTGCCGCGGATCTGTCCGGCCTGTTCGCCATGTCCCGGCTGTCGCTGCATGACGCCGACATTACCCTGACTGACCCGCAAAGCGATGCGCTGCCGCAACGTTTTTCCGGGGTGACGTTGTCGCTGGAAAACTCGGGCTACCGGCATGACCTGGCTGGCTACGCCATGTTGCCGGGTGCACTGGGCAACCGTGTCGACATTCAGGCTGAGCTCTATGGTCACGCCAGCCATTTCCCGGACTGGCAGGGCCGCATCTATCTGAAGGCCCGGTCGCTTGCCCTGCCGGCCGTGCTCGAACAGCGGCCACTGGAGGGTGTCCGGATCGGGGGCGTTGCTGACATCCGTCTGTGGGCCAGGATTTCATCGACCCGGGTGTCCGGGTTGAGCGGCGAGGTTGACATCCATGATTTTTCTCTCGCTCATGCCGGTGCCGCAGGCAGCCATGAATTCTCAGCGGATAGCCTGCGAGGACAATTCGGGATTCAGCGCACCGCGGCGGGCTGGATGTTTGCGCTGCAGCAACTCGCAATCGAGTCCGCCGGGCGCAGTTGGGAAACCGGCCACCTGGCCGCTGCCGTCGGTGAGGTCGGGGACAGGACCTTCCTGAACGCTGCCGCCGAACTCATTAACCTGGATGGTCTCGGTGATTTGCTACCGGCTATACCGGGTCTGGATGCTGGTCTGCGCACCCGGCTGGCGGAGTTGCAGCCTCGTGGCCTGGTCCGGGATTTACAGGTTTCGCTGGAAAAGCAGGGTGATACCACCCGGCTGCGACGAGTGACGGCCCGGTTCAGCGGCATGAGCTTTGCGCAGTCCGGGGTCATCCCGCACCTCAGCGGGCTTGACGGTGTCGTCTCCGGCACCCTGGAAACGGGCATGCTGACTCTCAGGAGCCGCAATGCGGGGGTTGGTGATACCCGCCTGTTTCGTGGCGTGCTGCCCATCGATACTGCCGATGGGCAGATCTACTGGCACCGGACGGCGCAACGGCTGGAACTGGCCTCTGAAGCGCTGCGGATAACAAACCGCGATCTGGTGCTGACGGCACGTTTCGCATTCGATCTGCCGGCCCGGGGCGCGCCGGCCATCAACCTGGCAATCGATCTGGAACAGGCCAGTCTGGACCGGGTCAGTTACTACCTGCCTGCCAGGAAAATGCCCGCGAGCGGTGTCGCATGGCTGGATCGCAGCCTCAAGGCCGGGGTGATCAGGAATGGCACGGTACGGGTCTCGGGGCGGCTGGACCAGTTGCCGTTTGACCAGGGCGAGGGGGTGCTGGAGGTGCGTCTGCCGGTAACGCAGGCGCGGCTTGATTTTCACCCCGGCTGGTCCGCAATCACCGAACTGGACGCCCAGGTGGACTTCACCGGCCGCGCCATGGATGTTACCAGCCATGCGGGTGCGATTCGCAGCGCCAGGATCGAGCAGGTAACGGCGCGGATCAAGGATCTCGCGAAACCGGATCTGCGGATAACGGGAGACGTGCGCGGTCCGCTGGCAGTCATGCTGGCAGAGCTCGGCAGCAGCCCGCTGGGTGTGACCTATGGCGGGCTGGTTGACCGGGCCAGCACCAGCGGCGCCGCCAGTCTCGGGCTGGATATTCAGGTTGCCCTGTGGCAGAAGAACGCGCCCGTGAAAGTCTCCGGCATGATCGGCCTGGACGGCAATGATCTCAAGCTGCCGGACGCGGATCTGGCGCTGGAATCAATCAACGGGCAACTCGCCTTTGATAACAATGGCGTGTCAGGCAAGGGACTGAAGGCACGCCTGTTTGGCAAGCCGGCCACCGCCAGGGTCTGGAACGAGCCGAGCAAATCGACCGTGTATATCCAGCTTGACGGTCCGTTCGGGCTGCTCGAACGCTTTGGTGGTGACTCCGGTATGCTGAGCAAGGCACTGGCTGGCAGCAGCGACTGGCGCATCCTGCTGAGTGTGCGCGGTATGGCCGCACGCGGCCAGCAGGCCAATATCGGGTTGAGCGTCTCGTCCTCGCTGGCCGGCACCACGATTAAACTCCCGGCGCCATTTGGCAAGCCGCGTGATGCGGTTCGCCAGTTGTCGTTCAGCGTTGACAATGTCGAGGCCCGCGAGAAACTCCTGCGGGTTGCGTATGGCGATATCCTCGAAGGCCTGCTGAAACTGGGTCCCGGCACGCAGGGCCTGCAATTGCAGCAGGGCACAATCAGCGTGGGCGGTGCCAGTCCGGAACTGCCGGATGGCCGGGTCCTGCTGGTTGCGGGTCGACTTGCCAGCCTGGATCCTACTGACTGGGCACCGTTCATGGGTGGCGACGCTGCCGCTCCCGTTCTGCCGTTGAAGATTGACCTGCAAGTCGATGAACTGAACGCGGCCGGCTGGCGGTTGCAGGATGTCAGTATGGCGGTACAGTCCGCGGGCCTGGTCCGTGAAGTCACGGTCAGTGGCCCGTCGATTGCCGGCGATATCCAGCTGCAGGATAGCGGCGGCCGGCTGCATCGCGTGGTCATGAACCTGGAGCGGCTGAAGCTGCAGCCGCAGCCGCCCGGGCCGGAATCGTCCCGGGAGACAGTGGACCTGAGCCCGGCAGACATGCCGGACCTGCAGGTCAGCATCCGGAATCTCGTCTATGACAAGGCGGCTCTGGGGTCTTTTGAAATGCTGGCGGAAAAGCAGCCCGATGCTTCGCTGGCCATCAAGCGGCTGTCGCTGTCATCCGGAATGCTGCAATTGAGCCTGACGGGTGACTGGAAACTGGCCAATGGACAGCAGCTGACCAGTATTGCCGTGGTCATTACCGATGGCGACATGGAAAAGCTGCTCAAGGCATTTGATTACGAGAAGAGCATCAAGGATGGCAAGCTGAGGGGTTCGATGCGGATCGCCTGGCCCGGGGCGCCGTGGATGTTTTCACCGGAGCAGGTCGACGGCAAGGTCAGGCTTGACATCAAGGAAGGCCAGCTGGTGGACGTGAAACCGGGTGCTACCGGCCGGGTACTCGGCTTGTTGAGTGTCAGCAGCCTGCCGCGGCGCCTTAGCCTGGACTTCAGCGACCTGTTCGCCGATGGCTTCAGTTTCGACACCATTGAAGGCAGTTTCCAGGTCGACAGTGGTAATGCCTATACCAATGACCTGGTCGTGGACGGTCCGGCTGCACGCATCGAGATATCCGGGCGCGTGGGTCTGGCCGACAAGGACTATGACGAGCTGGTGTCGGTGACCCCCTACATCAAGTCCGGGCTGTCGCTTGCCGGCGTGCTGGCCGGCGGACCGGCGGTAGGGGCGGTCATGATCGTCGCGGAGACCCTGCTGAAGGACCGGCTGGACCCGCTCAACAAGCTGGCGCGCAAGCAATACACGGTGACCGGGCCGTGGACCGACCCGGTGGTGACGAAGCTGGATGGCTCAGAAACCGGTAAGGGAAGCGGTAAGGGAAGCGGTAAGAATTCCGTCAATAAATTCGGCGATGAATAGGCAGCGGGCGACAGGTTCGTCCCGCGGCGTCGCCGGCAACTGTGCTATTCTCCGTGGTCGTCCGCAAGCAGACAGGTGACATGAATCGATGACTGTTGTTGCATGTATTCAAATGGCCTCCGGCCCCAATCTCGGTGCCAACCTGCTGGAAGCTGAACGCCTGATCGAGGAGGCTGTCAGCCAGCAGGCGCGCCTGGTGGTGCTGCCCGAGAATTTCGCCCTGATGGGCAAGACGGAAAGAGACAAGGTCGAGCTGCGCGAGAAACCCGGCAGTGGCCCCATCCAGACATTCCTGGCGGAGCAGGCCGCGCGCCATGGCATCTGGCTGGTCGGCGGGACCATCCCGCTGGTTGCCAATGACGACAACAAGGTGCGCGCTTCCTGCCTGGTTTACGACGACAGCGGCAAGCTGGCGGGACGCTACGACAAGATCCATCTGTTCGACGTGCAACTGGTCGATACTGACGAGCAGTACACCGAGTCCGAGACCATTGAGTCCGGCGACGAAGTGGTCGTGATCGACACCCCCTTCGGGCGCATGGGCCTGTCCGTGTGCTATGACCTGCGTTTTCCGGAGCTGTTCCGGCAGCAGCTCGAGGCCGGCATGGAAATTGTCGTGCTGCCCTCGGCCTTCACCGCGATCACCGGGCGGGCGCACTGGGAAGTGCTGGTGCGCGCGCGCGCTATCGAAAACCTGTGCTACGTCATTGCGCCTGACCAGGGCGGTTATCACCTCAATGGTCGGGAGACCTTCGGCCACAGCATGATCGTGGATCCCTGGGGCACCGTGCTGAACAGCCTGGCACGCGGTCCCGGTGTGGTCTGTGCGGATGTCGAGCTGGGACGCCTTAACAGCGCGCGCCGCAACTTCCCCAGCATTCAGCATCGCCGCCTGCAGTGCCGCAACAAATGAGCGACTCGAATCTGGATATCGCACGCCAGCGCCTGCTGGTGCCGGCCGGCATCGACGAGCATGACCTCGACCGGGTGTTCGGCCAGCTGCTGGGACATGCCGTGGAGAGCGGCGACCTGTATTTCCAGTCGACCCGCTACGAGTCCTGGGTGCTGGAAGACGGTATCGTCAAGGAAGGCAGCCACAGCATCGAACAGGGTGCCGGGGTGCGCGCCATCAGCGGCGACAAGACCGGCTTCGCCTATTCCGACGAGATCATGCTGCCGGCGTTGCTGCAGGCGTCGAGTGCCGCGCGCGCGATAGCCAAACATGGCGACACCGGCAAGCTGCAGGCCTGGCAGGCCACTTCCGCCAATACCCTGTACCCCGCGCTGGATCCGCTGGAACGCATGGCGGCTGAAGACAAGGTCGGCCTGCTGCAGCAGCTGGATGCCGAGGCGCGGCGCCAGGACCCGCGCGTGCGGGAAGTGGTCGTCAGCCTGAGCGGGGTGCACGAGGTCGTCATGGTTGCCGTCAGTGACGGCACACTGGCAGCGGATGTGCGGCCGCTGGTGCGCTGCAATGTCACTGTCACGGTAGAGCAGAATGGCCGGCGCGAGCAGGCAAGCAGCGGTGGTGGTGGCCGCAGCGATTACAGCTTCTTCCTCGAAGACGACCGTGCGCAGGGGTATGCGCGCGAGGCGGTACGCCAGGCGCTGGTCAACCTCGAGGCCGTGGCCGCACCTGCCGGTACCTTGCCGGTAGTGCTGGGACCCGGCTGGCCGGGCATCCTGCTGCACGAGGCGATCGGTCACGGGCTGGAGGGTGATTTCAACCGCAAGGGCACGTCGGCCTTCGCCGGCAAGGTCGGCGAACAGGTCGCCTCGCCGCTATGTACCGTCGTCGATGACGGCACCCTCAGTGGCAGGCGCGGATCCCTCAACATCGATGACGAGGGTATCCCTTCACAGAATACGGTGTTGATCGAGAAGGGTATCCTCAAGGGTTACATGCAGGACCGCATGAATGCCGGCCTGATGGGCGTCAGCCCCACCGGCAACGGGCGGCGCGAGTCCTATGCACACCTGCCCATGCCGCGCATGACCAATACCTACATGCTGGCGGGCAGTCATGATCCACAGGAAATCATCGCTTCCGTTGACCGCGGGCTGTATGCAGTCAACTTCGGCGGCGGCCAGGTGGATATCACCTCCGGCAAGTTCGTGTTCAGCGCCAGCGAGGCCTACCTCATCGAAAATGGCAAGGTGACACGGCCGGTCAAGGGCGCGACGCTCATCGGCAATGGCCCCGAAGTGCTCAAGCATGTCTCCATGCTCGGCAACGACCTGCAGCTCGACCCCGGTGTCGGTACCTGCGGCAAGGAGGGCCAGAGCGTACCCGTCGGTGTTGGTCAGCCGACCATGCTGATCGACAGGTTGACCGTGGGTGGAACGAGCGCGTGAGCGATACCTGAAGTCTGCCCGTAACCCGCTATCAGCGCGGAGTTTGAAAAGTCACTCAAACCGGGCGGTACGGCAACTGCAGGCGGGTACGTCGCTTCATGATTGCTGAATTCCTGCCGCTATACCATGAAGCCAAACGGCAGGTCATATATCCATGCATATCAATCAATTGCACGTTACATCTCAGGTAATGTCAGGTAATCATCAAAGGAGTAGCTAATGGGTTCAGGAATCTTTGACGTGATCTTCAGTTTCGGCGCAGGGCTGGCGGTGGTGCTGGTCGTGCTGCTGAAAACCTCGATCAAGTTCGTCCCGCAGAATCGTGCCTACGTCATCGAGCGTTTCGGCAAGTACCGCGCCACGCTGACGGCCGGCCTGAATTTTATCGTGCCCTTTGTCGAACGCGTCGCCTATGACCGGACCCTGAAGGAACAGGCGGCCGATGTTCCCAGCCAGGCGGCGATCACCAAGGACAATATCGGTCTGACGGTGGATGGCGTGCTCTACATGAAGGTCCTCGACGCCTACAAGGCCAGCTACGGCGTGGAAGACTATATCTTTGCAGTGACCCAGCTGGCCCAGACGACGATGCGTTCCGAGATCGGCAAGCTCGATCTCGACAAGACCTTCGAGGAACGCGACACGCTGAATGTTGCCATCGTTAATTCCATCAATGAGGCGGCATCCCCCTGGGGCGTGCAGGTGCTGCGCTACGAGATCAAGGACATCACACCGCCGCGCAGCGTCCTGGAGGCGATGGAACGCCAGATGAAAGCGGAGCGTGACAAGCGTGCGGTGATCCTGGAATCGGAAGGTGAGCGCCAGTCTGCAATCAACGTCGCGGAAGGCGAGAAGCAGGCACAGGTGTTATCCGCCGAGGCGGATCGTGCCCAGCAGATCCTGCGGGCCGAGGGTGAGGCACGCGCCATCGAAGTGGTCGCAGCGGCCAAGGCCATGGCACTGGAAACCATTGGCAAGGCGGCGGCCACGAGCCCCGGCCAGAAAGCGGTGCAGCTGGATCTGGCCACCCGTGCCATCGAGGCGAAACAGGCAATCGCGAAGCAATCGACGGTGGTCCTGATGGATGGCAAGGGCAGCGAGGCCGGCAACGTGGTCGCGGAGGCTGTTGCCATCGTCAGCGCCATGAACCGCAGTGAGGCCTTCGCCGGGAATGCGACAGGGCAGACGCAACCATGATCGAGTATTTCGATACTCACCAGTATGCCTTCTGGTTCACGCTCGGGTTTGCCTTGCTGGTCCTGGAGGCACTGGTGTTCGGATTTACCTCGGGTGTGGTGCTGTTTACCGGTATTGGTGCGCTGGTAACGGGTGGATTGCTGTGGGGCGAAGTGCTGCCGGCAACCTGGCTTTACGGGGTTGCCTGTTTTGGCATCAGTTCGAGCCTCAGTGCGGTCCTGCTATGGAAGCCATTGCTGAAATTCCAGAACTTCGATGTGCCGGAAAAGGACAACAGCAGCGACATGATCGGTCACAAGTTCCGCCTGGAACAGGACATCTCTCTGGCACAGCCAGGCAGCACGCGTTACTCGGGTATCGACTGGCGGGTTGAAATCGATGCCGCGGCTGATTGCGATAAAATTGCTGCAGGTACCCGTGTCGTGGTGACCTCGGTGGACGCCGGTGTGTTCCGTGTCAGGAGTGCTGCATAAACGCTTTCTGAAGATTTGCGGGATGTCAGAAAACCACCGCCCGGTAATACATTGTTTATTTACATTGGCGGTGCGATTACACTGAATTCCGTAACCTGTATTAACAACGGGGTCATGCTCGTCAGGCCGCTGCCGGAATGACAGGAACAGGGAACATCTGTTTCGGCCTCCTGACAGTGCCGGTCCTGTTGCACATTGTTCATGGGAACACCATGCAAAGATATCTGGCGACCATTAACAGCACGATCAGTCGACATGCGGTTTCCATCCTTGTCATCCTGGTTTTTTCACTGGCAGTGGCGCGCGCCCTGACACCGTTCGGTTCCGCAACCACGCCGGACTCGCTCAATTACCTGGACATAGCCAAAAATATCAAAAGCGGTCGCGGGGTCCTGGCGACAGATCACAGCCTGGATAACCATGATGGTCAGCTGTACCGGGACGTGAAGCTGTGGCCGCCGCTGTATCCGCTCACCCTGGCGGCAACTTCCTTCAAGCTGCCCGACGTGGTGACGACTTCGCGCCTGTCGGCGGTGTTGCTTGCAATGACCGCCGTGTTCGCCTACCTGCTGCTTGCACCGGTCATAAAATGGTACTTCGCACTGCTGGCGTCGCTGGTCCTGTGTCTGACTGTACCGTTGCTAACCGTTTATACGTATGCCTGGAGCGAGACGCTCTTTATCCCGCTAATGCTGGCCGCCTCCTGGGCGGCAATTCGTTATCTGGACGTGGAGCAGGCCGCCGCGAGCGGGAAGTACCGCTACCTTGCCGTACTGCTGATGTTACTGATTGCGCTTGCCTATACCCGCTATATCGGAATTACGCTGGCACTGCTCCTGCCCGCCGTGTTACTCCTGAGTGTCGAGAAACGCCGGGCGCTACCGGCATTTGTGATTGCGGCCGGTGTTTATGCCGCAGCCGTTGGCTATTTGCTGGCCGGTAATTATCGCGCAACTGGCAGTATTACCGGCGGGACACGGCTGCCGTCGGACACGACTTTCCGCGAAAACCTGTACGACATGCTGTCGGTGCTGGATGCGAGTATACTGCCATCACCGCTGGTGCTGCTGCTTGTGATGGCGGCAGCCCTGTGTATCTCGCTGGTTTATGCACGGTTGGCAGGTCGCGGCATGCAACAGCAATCAGCCGCGCACCCGCATACCAGAAACGTCCTGCTGCTGGTCGCAGCGATCTACATCGTTGCCATCTTTGCGCTGCGGATGCATAGCCGGTTCGATCCGCTTGACGTGCGCCTGCTGGCTCCGGCCCTGACCGTGCTGTGGATTCTGATGCTGGTCGTTCTGGCTGAATTGAAACCGGTCAACAAAAGGCGGCTGGTCACGCAGATTCTGCTGTGGTTCTGCGTCATCATGTTCCCGCTAAAGGGGTATACCCGGTTGCAGGATTCGATCGTCAGCTGGCGCTTGCTGAACAGCCCGAATCATTCCGCTAACGGGGCAGTCAGCTACATGAACTATACCTACACGGATGGTGCTAACGAGACCAGGGGAATGTTTTCGGATATCGTCTCCGATGAAGCCGTGGTTGTGACCGAGCGCCCGATCATCTTCGCCTTCCTTTCCGGTAAACGCAGCCTGCAAATGCCGGAAACTATCGATATCAATGCCATTGAAAAGTTCAATGCCCTGCCGGCGGGATCTCTCATCCTGCTTCCCAACGACACGCAGCAGAAGGGGCTGTTGATGCTCAGGCTGGAATACAACCTGATTTACGAATACCAGCACCTGGGGAAACTCATTGCAGTCAGGACACCGATATACGTCGTGCCGTAGCCCGGGTTACCCGCAGGGCAGAATTGTTTGTTGTCACGTTTTACCGTGAATCGACATGACAGGAGTGTCAGCATGTCACGCTCGATAGGTCCGGAATTGCGAACACAGTGGCGCCGGGCTTGCGCTATTCCCGGCGGCAAGTGGCTGTTCAGCCGCGTGCTGGGCCTGCGCGTGCCGTATACCGGCAGTATCGGAGCCAACGTGCAGTCCCTGGCGCCAGGCTATTGCGAGGTGCAGCTGCGAGATACCCGCAGGCTGCGCAATCACCTGCATTCCATTCACGCCATGGCGCTGGCAAACCTGGGTGAAATGGTGACGGGGCTGGCGCTTGTGACCGGTCTGCCGGAAAACAGCCGTGCCATCCTGACCGGTTTCAGTATCGATTACCTGAAAAAGGCACGCGGTACGCTGCTGGCGCAATGCCGGTGTTCCGTGCCGCCGGGTAATGCTCCCGCGGACCTCGATGTCTGCGGCGAGATCAGGGACAGCGAGGGAGCCGTGGTGGCGACGGTCAGGGCGCGCTGGTGCATCGGACCGGAGCTTTCATCCTGAGATTACCGTTACCGGCATGTTTTCTGCCGGATAGCTGCAGGCTGTCATCGAGATCGGTAAACACCAGCAGGGGGATGTCTGGCGGGGAGAAGCCCGTAGCCATGGGCTGGTGCCTCAGTCCGCGTTCTGCCGCTTCTTGAAGAAGTAGTTGGTGGCATCGACGAAACCCTCGAAGCTGCCGCAGTCAAAGCGCTGGCCATCGAACCGGTAGGCCAGCACCATGCCTTCATTGGCCTGGGTCTGCAGGGCATCGGTAATCTGCAGTTCGCCGTTCTTGCCCGGTGGCGTGCGCCTCAGGATATCGAAAATATCCGGTGTCAGGATGTAGCGCCCGATGATGGCCAGGTTGCTGGGGGCTTCCCCGGGTTCCGGCTTTTCCACCATGGAGTTCACCATGTAGATATTTTCATCCAGCTCGCTGCCCGCGATGACGCCGTACTTGTGGACTTCCTGCGGGTCGACTTCCTCGATGGCAAGAATGCTGCAGCGGTATTTTTCGTAGATCTTGACCATCTGCGCGATGACGCCAAGTTCTTTGCCCACGCACAGGTCGTCGGCGAGGATGACGCCGAAGGGCTCGTTGCCGATCAGGGTTTCGCCAGTGAGGATAGCGTGTCCCAGCCCCTGCATCTCGATTTGCCGGGTGTAGGAGAAGGTGCACTCATCGATGATCTTGCGAATGCTTTCCAGCTGCGCTTCCTTGGCGGTGCCGCTGATCTGGTGTTCCAGTTCGTAGCTGATGTCGAAGTGGTCCTCGATGGCGCGCTTGCCGCGACCGGTAATGATGGCAATGTTTTTCATGCCGGCATCCATCGCTTCCTCGACGCCGTACTGAATCAGCGGCTTGTCCAGCACCGGCAGCATTTCCTTGGGCATGGCCTTGGTTGCAGGGAGAAAGCGCGTACCGTAACCGGCCGCGGGAAAGAGACATTTTTTAATCATGGGGTTTCCAGTTGTGTGCATTTCATGAATTCAAGAATGCGGGATTGCCCGCAAGAAAACAACGTACGGCCTGTTCGCAGGTCCGGCTTAACAGCGGCGCGGCCTGCTGCATGGCGGCATCCACCGACAGCGGCCCGGAGCAGAGGCTGAAACAGGCACTGATGCCGGCAGCCTGTAATGCTTCCAGGTCTGCTCCCAGGCTGCCGGCGATGGCGATGCAGGGGATGCCCTGTTTGCTCGCCAGGCGTGCGACCTCGGCTGGCGCCTTGCCATGGGCGCTCTGGCTGTCCAGCCGGCCTTCCGCGGTCAGTACCAGGCTGGCGCCGGCCAGTGCTGCCTCAAAACCGGTGAGTTCCAGCACCACCGCGGCACCCGGTCGCAGTTCAGCCTGCAGGAAGGCGACCAGTCCGGCACCCAGCCCGCCGGCTGCACCGCCACCCCGCAGGGTACGGATATCCTGGCCGAATTGCTGTGCTACCAGACCGGCAAGGTGGTCCAGGCCGGCCTCGATCTCCGCGACCTGTGCCGGGCTTGCACCTTTCTGCGGTGCGAACACGCGGGCCGCGCCGTGCTCGCCCAGCAGCGGGTTGTCGACGTCGCAGATGACATCGATGGGTGTCTGCCGGAGCCGGGGATCGAGCGGTTCGAGGTCGATGCGTGCGATGCGGGTCAGGGTGGCCGCGTTGCCGGCTAATTCATCGCCCTGCGCATCGAGAAAGCGCGCACCGAGTGCCTGCGCCAGGCCGGTACCGCCATCACTGGTGGCGCTGCCGCCGATGCCGAGGATGATACGCTGCGCACCGAGGTCCATTGCCTGCAGCAGCAGTTCGCCGACGCCGAACGTGCTCGCCTGCATGGGGTCGAGTTCAGTGGGTGGCAGCAGGGCCAGCCCTGCCGCGGTTGCCATCTCGATAACGGCAAGGTGGCGGCTGGCGGAGTAAAGCAGGTCGGCACTAACGGGATTGCCGAGCGGTCCGGTGACGCTGCAGGGTATGCGCAGCAGATCCCGGTCGGCTGCGAACACCTCCAGCAGGCCATCGCCGCCATCGGCAACCGGTACCTGCACGACCTCGGCAGCGGGCGCCGCCAGGCGAACACCTGCGGCCATGGCCTGCGCGGCAGCCACTGCGCTGAGACTGCCTTTCAGTGCATTGGGGGCAACAACAATTTTCAAACCGCGTGGTGACTCCTGGTCAGTAGCCTGGTAAAGGCCAACGCAAGTACCATGCCGGATAGGGTAGGGCATGATTATCAATATGTTACCTTGATGTCTTGAGATATTCTATGGACATGGTTGGCGCGCCAGCAGGGTATGTGCTGGGCAGCGCGTAGGTTGGGCTGAACAACGTGAAGCCCAACATTGGCGGGATCTACGGGATTACCGCCCGTTGGGCTTCGCAGGCTCAGCCCAACCTACCGAAGCTGTCGGTTTAACCCGCGGCAGGCACGCATATGGCATGCAGTTGTCCCCTCGGTCTATAGTGATGCACCGCACGTAGGTTGGGCAGAACAACGGGAAGCCCAACCAGACTCCCGCAAAGACGAGGATGACAAATGGAAGCAATAGGTTTTACCGGAGGCAAGTCCCTGGACGATGCCGATGCCTTCATACGCTTTAGCGCTGATGTGCCGCAGCCCACGGGGCATGATCTGCGTGTGGCCGTGCAGGCGGTCTCCGTGAATCCCGTGGATACCAAGGTGCGTGCGGGCATCAAGACGGCGCAGCAGCCGCCGCGCATCCTGGGGTGGGACGCCGCGGGAGTGGTAGAGTCCGTGGGCGACGTTGTCACGCTGTTCAAGCCCGGCGACCGGGTGTTCTACGCCGGCGACATCACCCGCCCCGGCAGCAACGCAACTCACCAGCTGGTGGACGAGCGCATTGTCGGCTACATGCCGGCCACGCTGGATTTTGCGCAGGCGGCCGCCCTGCCGCTCACGGCGATTACCGCCTGGGAGGCACTGTTTTCCCGCCTGCGGCTTGATTCCCGGGCGGATGCGGGCAAGCGCCTGTTGATCATCGGCGGGGCAGGTGGCGTCGGTTCCATTGCCATCCAGCTGGCGAAACAGCTTGCCAGGCTGGAAGTCATCGCCACGGCCTCGCGCGAGACCAGTCGCGACTGGTGCCTGTCGCTGGGCGCGGATCACGTGGTGAACCATCGCACCGACATGGTGGCGGCGTTCCGTGAGCAGGGCATCGCAGCGCCGGACTACATACTCTGCCTGAACAGCACGGATGCCCACTTTCCCGCCATGGCCGAACTGATCGCGCCGCAGGGACTGATCTGCAGCATCGTCGGTACGGCCGAGGCGCACAACTTCGATGTGCTGAAATCGAAAAGCGCCGGGTTTCTCTGGGAGTTCATGTTTACGCGCCCCATGTACCGGACGGCCGATATGCAGCAGCAACACGATCTGCTCAACGAGGTTGCGAGGCTGGTGGACGCTGGAACTGTCCGCGGCACCTTGCAGACGCTGGCGGGTCCGCTCACGCCTGACAACCTGCGCGCGGCGCACCGCCAGCTGGAAAGCGGCGGCATGATCGGCAAACTGGTTTTGGGCGCGCTTGAGTAGCCGGCCGAAAGCATCGCAGGCGGGCCTGCACTGATGCCGGTGCAGACTGCCTTGACCCGCACCCTTGGGATCGAGGTGCCGCTGATCTGCGGCGCCATGTATCCCTGCTCCAATCCCGAACTGGTGGCGGCCGTTTCCGAGGCCGGTGCGATCGGCATCGTGCAGCCGCTGAGCCTGACCTATGTACACGGCCATGACTTCCGGGAGGGGCTGCGCTATATCCGGCGCCTGACCCGCAAGCCGATCGGCGTGAATCTCATCGTTGAACAGAGTTCCAGTAAATACCTCGCCCGGGTGCAGCAGTGGCTGGATATCGCACTGGAAGAACAGGTCCCGTTCCTGGTGACGGCACTGGGGAACCCCCGCTGGATCGTCGACCGCGCCGCGCCTGCCGGGGTAACGGTGTATCACGACGTGACGGAAAGGAAGTGGGCCGAGAAGGCCCTGGATGGCGGGGTAGACGGGTTTATCTGCGTCAACAATGCCGCAGGCGGGCATGCCGGCGGTCGTTCCGCGCAACAGCTGCTGGACGAGATCGGGCCGCTGGGCAAGCCGCTGGTCTGTGCCGGCGGCATCGGTAACGCGAGCCAGTTCGCCGCGGCGCTTGCCATGGGTTACGCCGGGGCGCAGCTGGGCACGCGCTTCATCGCCACCGCTGAATGCAGTGCCCATGATGATTACAAGCAGGCCGTTGTGCGGGCGCAGGCTGCGGACATCGTGCTCACGGAAAAAATTTCCGGTGTGCCGGTCTCGATTATCAAAACGCCCTACATAGAACGCACCGGCACCCATGCCGGGCCGCTGGCCCGCTGGCTGCTGCGCCAGCCGCGCACCAAGCACTTCATGCGCACCGTGTATTCGCTGCAGTCGATCTGGAAGCTGAAGCGTGCGGCAGGGAAGGAAAACAGCTACCGGGATATTTTCCAGGCGGGGAAGAGCGTCTCCGGCATCGACTCCGTTCGGCCGGTGGCTGACGTTGTCACGGAGTTCGCAGCCGCGCTGCGACAGGAGCCCTGAGGATTGGCTGGCGCGGGCGGCCGGGAATGTCTGGTCGACAGCCACAGGGTGATATGCTTGACCTGAACGCAAATCATGACCGCACGGTTGCGTTGTTCTGAGGGGGGGAGAAGGTATGGATGAAGATACAAAAGAGGATGGTGTCATCCTGGCGCTGATCGAGCGATTCGAGCGGCAGCGGTTGCCCAGGATACTGGAACTCAAGGAGCGGGTCGACAAGGGGGAGTTGCTGGACGAGTCCGACATGGAATTCCTGGAGGGCGTCATTGCCGACGCCGTACACAACAAGCCGCTTGATCGACAAGCATCCGGAGTGGCAGGAATTCTGCGCCGAGGTCGTGCACCTCTACGAGGAGATCACGGAAAAGGCGTTGCAGAACGAGCAGGGAAAATCCTGAGGCGGTCCGGCTTTCTGCGGTTCCACGCCGGGTAGCTGCGGCGGGTCGCAGTCAGTAATCGGGTGCTTCCTGCAATTCACGCAGATAACGGAACAGCTGGCGCGATGCGCGTGGCGGCTGCTGCTGATCATGTTCGTGGCGCGCCTGCCTGACCAGCTTGCGCAGGTGCTGGCGGTCCGCCCGCGGGAATTTCGCCATGGCCTCGGCCAGCGCCGCATCACCCTCGGCCAGCAGGGTGTCGCGCAGCGCTTCCAGCTGGTGGAATTCCCGGGTATGCGAGGCATGCTGCCTGCCACGCGCCTCGATAGCTTCCCGGATCGGTTTGTCATCGACCTCGCGCAGCAGCTTGCCGATGTACTGCAACTGGCGCTTCTGCGCGCCATGCGCCTTGATTTTCTGCCCCGTGCGCAAGGCCTCCAGCAGTGTTTCCGGCAACAGCAGCTGGCGCAGGGCATCATCACTGAAGCCGAGTAATTCCCGTCCCAGTTGCTTCAGTTCATCGAGGTCGCGCTTGCGCTGCGACTTGCTGGGTTCTTGCTGCAGGTCGTTATCCGGGTCTGGCATTCGGGAATTCACCGCCGGTGAGCTTCAGGTACAGTCCCGTAGGAGCGGCTTGCAGCCGCGATTCGCGCCTGCAAGCCGCTCCTACAGGTAGAAATTTTACAATGGCTCGGGTTCGCACTTGTCTGGTCGGTCGCCGTGTTGGCAGACAAGCATAGCGGTTTCCGCGGTATTTGTCCGGTACCCGGGCGACCGGTAGAATCAGCGCACCACAGACAGGGACACAACATGACTGACACCGCGATAGATACCGCAGCATCACCCTTTCCCGAACCGGCGCGACTCGAGGCCATGGTCGAGGACATCATCGCCCGGGCCAAACGGCTCGGGGCGGACGGCGTGGAAGCGGGCGTGAGCATTGACGCGGGACTGTCGGTGACGGTGCGCCTTGGCGAGACGGAAACCCTGGAGTACAACCACGACCGTGCGCTGGGCCTGACGGTTTACTTTGATCATCGCAAGGGCTCGGCCAGTACCGCGGATTTCGCCCCGGAAAGCATTGCGGCCACCGTGCAGGCTGCCTGCGATATTGCCCGCTACACCAGCGAGGATGCCTGTGCCGGGCTTGCCGATGCGGAGCGCATGGCCACCGTGATACCCGACCTCGACCTGTACCATCCCTGGGGCCTGGATGCCGAGCAGGCCATCGAGCTTGCCACCGAATGCGAGGCCGCGGCGCTGGCTGTCGACAAGCGTATCGATAACTCCGAGGGCGGAACGGTATCCAGCTATGTCGGCATGCGCGTCAAGGGAAACAGCCACGGTTTCCTGGGTGCCTATCGCGGCAGTCACCACAGTTACAGCTGCTCCGTCATCGGCAGGCAGGGCGAGGAGATGCAGCGCGACTACTGGTCGGAGACATGCCGTGACCACCGGGAACTGCCGTCGCCCGCGCTGGTCGGGCGGACTGCGGGTGAGCGAACCCTGCGACGCCTGGGAACGCAACGCCTGTCGACCCGCGAGACGCCGGTGGTGTTCGTCGCCGAAGTGGCGCGCAGCCTGTTCGGCAATCTTGTCAACGCGGTCACGGGCAGCAGCCTCTATCGCAACGCCTCCTTCCTGCTGGACCACCAGGGGAAGCCGGTCTTCCCGGCGTTCATGCATATCCATGAGCAACCCCTGCTGAAGAAGGCACTGGGCAGTGCGCCGTATGACTCCGAGGGCGTGGCAACCCAGGCGCGTGACATCGTGACCGACGGCATCCTGCAGGGCTACGTGCTGAACAGCTATGCGGCCTGCAAGCTGGGGATGCAGACCACGGGGAATGCCGGCGGGGTGCGCAACCTGACGATCGATCCGGGAAATCTCGACCTCGACGGCTTGCTGCACGAGATGGATACCGGCCTGCTGGTAACGGACCTGATCGGTTTTGGCGTGAACATCGTCACCGGTGACTACTCGCGCGGTGCTGTTGGCTTCTGGGTCGAGGGAGGGGAGATCCAGTACCCCGTGGACGAGATCACCGTGGCAGGCAATCTGAAGGACATGTTCATGGGTATCGTCGCGGTAGGCAATGATGTCGACATGCGCGGCAACACGCGTACCGGGTCGGTGCTGATCGACCGCATGATGGTTGCGGGCGCCTGATTGGCGGGGGCCGCACACGATGGAACCCGCAGTCGTCCCTGTCGATATTTTCTACCGCTTCGGCGCGGCGTTGCTGATTGGTCTGCTGGTCGGGCTGCAGCGTGAGTACGCACACTTGCAGAAGGAACAGGAACACGAGGAACCCACGTTCTGAGGTACCCGGACATACGCGTTACTGGGTCTGCTCGGCTGTACGGCCGCCTTCCTCTCCGAGAAGACCGGCTCGATGCTGGTGTTTGCCGCAATCATCGGCATAGTCGATGGCCTGATCATCATTGCCTACATCGCGACTGCCCGCAAAGGCAGTCTGGGCATGACGTCGGAAGCGGCTGCGGTAGCCACCCTGCTGACAGGTGCCATCTGCTACTGGCATGAACTGGCTGTCGCGGCTGCCCTGGGTGTCGCGATCACGGTGTTGCTGGCGCTGAAACTGCAGACCCGGATCCTGGTTCGCAACCTGACGCAGGCGGATGTCTATGCCACGCTGACCTTCGCCGTGATTACCCTGATTATCCTGCCGGTTCTCCCTGCCAGCAGTTATGGCCCGCCGCCTTTCGATGTGCTGATTCCCTATAACATCTGGTTGATGGTCGTGTTTATCTCGGGTATCAGCTTTCTCGGCTACGTGCTCATCAAGATTGTCGGTGGACGCCGCGGGGTTGGCCTGACAGGGCTGCTGGGCGGACTGGCCTCAAGTACCGCGGTCACCCTCAGTTTTGCGCAGCGCAGCCGCAGAATCGAGGGGCTGGAACGGCCCTTCGCCCTGGCCATCCTGCTGGCGTGGAGCGTCATGTTTGTCCGTGTCATGGTGGAAGTCGCGGTTATCAACCCGGCGCTGCTCAAGGTCATCATCCCGGGAATGCTCGCCACGCTCGCAACCGCGATTGGCGTTGTGTTTCTCCTGTAAGCCGGAATACTAGTTGTGACGAAAGGCAAGTAACAGCCAGAAACAGGACGTTTCCTGGGTAAGCTTCTGAATCATCTGCTAAACGGTGAAAAACCCATTTTCACCGTTCAGAAACAGTGTCTGTACGGTGAAAATGAAGTCAGACCTTCAGACTTAGGTAGCCACTGGAAGCCATCGGACAAAAGTCGTCGTTTGCATCCAGAGAGCTGTAGGTACGTGTTTCTACGTACTTGTCAGCGATTGGTGACGAATATCTTTCGGGTAAAGGGCGCGAATGTGGTTATTTGTAACATATCTGCTATAAGTTATGTGGTAGAACAAGCCTACAACTACAACAACTATTGAAAGGGGGTAGTAACATGTTTCACAAATCCATAAATAAGTCTCTTATTGCCACTGCAGGGCTGCTAACCGCCCTGTTGTCGAGTGGAGTCTCTGCAGATGGTACGGAAACACTCGGAACACCTTCCATATCAATCGCGGAAGGAACCGGGATTGTTGCGGCAGGGACGGGTGCAATAACACAACCCGGAATAATTGATATTAACGTTCCAACGGGTGCGACAGTCAAACAAGTATTGCTCTATTGGGAAGGATTTCAGACAACTAATGTCGATGGCGATGACACCATCATCGTCAATGGCAACATGGTAACGGGCGCCAAGATAGGCGGGCCGGCATTTTTCTTCGACGGGGCATATAGCTCCGCCTTCCGTGCTGATATCACAGGACTGGGTCTGGTTGGTCCGGGTGCTACTTCACTTGCGGTGACAGACCTGGCATTCACGGCTGCAGCTAATGGCGCCGGTGTACTGGTCATTTATGATGACGGCTCCGAAGCCGCCAGCATCGGAGTAAGAGATGGTGTCGACACGGCATTCATCAATTTTCCCGACCCAAGAATGACGACGGTTGCCCAGACATTTACCTTTGCGAGCGTGGATGTCGATCGCACGGGTGACCTGAGAATGTTCGCCTCCAGTGTGGCGGGTAGTGTTTCTGGTGGTACGTTACGTCCAAGCTCGATAGAGGTGACATCTGGTGGAGTAACTACAACCTACAGCAATATTCTTGACAGTAACGACGGCGATGAATGGGATACTGTTACTTTACCGGTCACTATCCCTGCCTTTGCAGATTCGGTGACGGTGCAGGCCTTTTCACGTGACGATCTCGGTTCAGGCGATCTGCCTGCATCATTCGTCTGGAGTGCTGCAGCTCTGGCTGTTCCCCCGGTTGACACACCCTTCTTACCTGGGCGCATGACTGGTGGCGGTAATCAGATCAGGGTTGACAATGTTAGGATAACGCGTGGTTTCACTATCCACTGTGATATCGTGCTGTCCAACAACCTCGAGATTAACTGGCCATCGAATAAATGGCATTTGAGCAAACCAATCACGGCAGCGACCTGCATAGACGATCCTGCTGTATCGCCACTGCCGCCGGCTGCACCCTTTGATACCTTCATCGGTGAAGGCGAAGGCAAACTAAATGGTGTAGAGGGATCCATCGTCAGGTTCACCTTTGTGGATGCTGGTGAACCAGGCAAGAATGTTGACAGTGCGACGATACACATCTGGGCGCCAGGCGATGACCCGGACACAGATACGCCGGTCCTTGAAGTTTCCGGCACACTCAACGGAGGCAACATCCAGGCACATTACGATCAGCCACATAAGTAACGCCTGAGAACCAACCCCAAAAGCCCCGCATAATGCGGGGCTTTCCTATTGACTTCCGGTCAGTATATTTTTCTGGTACTAAATTTACATTTTTGGCCGACATGTGGAAAAGGATTGAAGGATGTGAATGTCAGGAGTTGTGTGCTTGAGACATTACTGTGATCTCAGGGAATGTCGCATTGTGGCCGATAGTCGCCTATTAGCTGAGGCAGCAACACATAGTTCAGTCAGTTCAATGTATGGGAGGTTTCTGCTCGTAAGCAGACATTCAGGTTGCACCCTCTACCGGCATCGCCAGATCGCTGACAGTTTAGGTTCAGCGGCTGGTACTGGCGATTCCTGTCAATCATTTCAGCATCATGCCGATGTTACTTGAGTGGAATTATCTGCTGGAGAATCTTCATGGGTGATACGTATATAAGGCTGACTAAAACGCCCACCGTTTGGTGGCCTGACTGGCTATATGAGTCTATGCCCTATATTTATGCGGTAGCAGGACTTGTGACCATCCTCTATTCTGAAACGCCAGCAGGACACGGAGCCGGAGCATTACTTCTGCTTGCTGCCGTTGTGACCTTGAAGATGCGGATTGACTATAGGAATTTGAAAGAAACAATCAGGTTAGCTGAGGATCTGCTGGAGTATAAGCAAGACTCTTCTGACTGAGCCGTTACAAGAAAACCCAACCACAATGACGGGGGTTATTTACTCAGTATTTGGACCAGATACCCATCCAGCACATCAGGTGCGGTCTCCGAATTGACCTGCCCATTGCTGATCCCGGCGATGATTTCATGTGCCCGCTCGTCACCGGTTGCAACCAGTTGGATAAAAGACGTTACTCGTTCGAGCCTTTTTGTGTCTTGCGCCAACAGTCCGAGCACGAACTCAAAGCTATCTCTTGTAGTCATATGCTGTCCCTTGTGAATGGGAAAACCCTGCAACAATGAACGGGCTGTGATTAAAAGGGTCCATGTGCCCACTACGATTCACTGTAGCAACGGTTAAGATGATAAGAATATATATGCCAGCTGCATATTGACCCGATGTGCTACGTAATTTTACTTATTGATCGGTGGCCTTCGAGTCGTCGTTTTCTTTTGCAGGGAACGGCCGTTATTTGCTGCATTTTCACCGTTCGCGTTTCGCCCGGGAAGGGCAGGAGTTTGCCGGTTATCCCCGTTGCCGACCTCAACAAAAAGTGGGGTTCAAGTGTATGACGAACGGCAGGTAACGGATCGATTCCGGAAGTTCCCGAGATTGGCCGCAGGACTGTCGGTGCACGCTAGAGCAGAAAGATCGTCCCCAGCCCAAGAAACACCATAAACCCGACCACGTCGGTAATCGTCGTCAACAGCACCGTGCCGGCATGTGCAGGGTCGATGTTCAGGCGCTGCAGCACAAAGGGAATGGTAAGGCCGGAGATGGCGGCGCATACCAGGTTGATGATGAGTGCGGCAGCGATGATCAGTCCGATGTTCACGCTTTCGAACCAGAGCGCCGAGATTACCGCGACGACTGTGGCCCAGGCGACGCCGTTGAGGGCGGTGACGGCCAGTTCCTTGTACAGCAGCCAGCGGGCGTTGCTGCCGCCGATCTGGCCAAGCGCCATGCCGCGAATCACGATGATGAGTGTCTGGCTGCCGGAGATGCCGCCCATGCTCGCTACGATCGGCATCAACACGGCGAGCGCGACGACCTGTTGCAGGGTGGCCTGAAACAGCCCGATGACCCAGGAGGCAAGGAAGGCGGTGCACAGGTTGATGCCAAGCCAGACGGCACGCCGCCCCGCACTGCGAAAAACCGGCGCGAAGGTGTCATCTTCCTCGTCCAGACCGGCCATGCTCAACAGGGAATGATCGGCATCCTCGCGGATGACATCGACGACGTCGTCGATGGTGATGCGTCCCAGCAGCAGTCCTGTATCGCTGACGACCGGGGCGGAGATCAGGTCGCGGTCCTCGAACAGGCGCGCCACCTCGACATCCGGCAGGTCGGCCGGAATGCCGCGAATTTCCCGGTCCATGACAGTGGCGACCAGGCTGTCCGGGTCGTTGGTGAGCAGCGAGATCAGTGGCAGCATGCCACGGTACTGGCCGGCGCGGTCGACGACGAAGAGTGAATCGGTCATCTTGGGAATGTTGCCGTGGATGCGCAGGTAGCGCAGCACCACGTCCAGTTCCACATCGGCGCGGACGGTCACCACGTCCACGTCCATCATGCCGCCGGCCGAGTCCTCCGGGTAGCGCAGCACAGACTCCAGCCGCTCACGGTTCTGCTTGTCCATCGAATGCAGCACCTGCATCGTGAGCGTACCCGGCAGGTCCTGCAGCAGGTCGGCGAGATCATCGGTGTTGAGACCGGCGGTGGCAGCCAGCAGGTCGCTGGTAGCCATTTCCTCGATGAGCCCGATGCGCACCTCGTCGTTGACATGCAGCAGGGTTTCACCGTGGTCTTCGGGGTCGACCAGTTCCCAGAGGATCTCGCGCGGGCCATGCGGGAAGGATTCCAGCACATCGGCGATTTCGGCGGGGTGGAGATTGCCAAGCAGGGAGCGAATCTGTCCGGCGGCACCCGAGTCCAGGGCGCGAGTCAGCAGGTTGAGGCGGCTGCGTGCAGTCTGTGTTTCTGTAGTTTCGTTCATATACCTGTCCTGTCCGGCGCGGTGTTCCGGCCTGGATGCATGCGGTGACAGCGGGATTCCGGGCCTGTCAGGGCAGGCCCTGGCCCGGAATTCTCACGCGGCGGCGTTGGCAGATTATAGGCTGTTGCGGTAGCCGGGACAGTGCTACCCGGCGAAAAGACAGTGTGTTTCCCACTGCCACATGTGCCGACCTGGCGGGTTCCCTAGTGCAAGTCCTGGTTGAGGGAATCGACGCGACCGGGAATGCGCCCGGGTTCGGTATTGTCCAGCAATTCCGACACCAGCGGCTCCAGAGTTGCGATGGTGCTCTTGTTGATGACGTTCTTCACTTCCTGCAAGGCACTGTGGTGCATGCTGAACTCGCGCAGCCCCAGGCCCAGCAGCAGGCGGGTGTAGCGCGGGTCTCCCGCCATTTCACCGCACATGGCCACCGGGATGCCGGCAGCGCGTCCGGCATCGATCGTCATCCGGATCAGTTTCAGCACTGCCGGGTGCAGGGGGTCGTACAGGTAGGTGACTTCGTCATCGACACGGTCGATGGCGAGGGTGTACTGGATCAGGTCATTGGTGCCGATCGAGAGGAAATCCAGGTGCCGGGCGAAGTCAGTGGCGGACAGTGCGGCGGCCGGAACCTCTATCATGCCGCCGATGGGAAGGTCCGGTGCAAAGGCGTGGGACTGGCGCTGCAGCGCGTTGCGGCTTTCGTTGATCAGGGACAGCACCTGGTGCAGTTCATGGGTATTCGACAGCATCGGAATCATCATGCGCACCGGCCCATGTGCGGAAGCCCGGAGGATGGCGCGCAGCTGCGGCCGGAACAGCGCCAGGTCTTTCAGGCACAGGCGGATGGCGCGCAGCCCGAGCGCCGGGTTGTTGCAGCCGCGGGTACTGCCGCCGCCAATATGCTTGTCGGCGCCCATGTCGAGGGTGCGGATAGTCAGCGGCCGGCCCCCGAGGGCCTCGATGACGCCCATGTAGACCTCGTATTGCTCATCCTCGCCCGGAGGTTCGGCCCGGTTCATGTACAGGTACTCGGTGCGGTACAGGCCGACGCCGCTGGCGCTGGCGTGGCTGACGACCTGGATGTCTTCCGGCAGCTCGATATTCGCCATCAGGGTTATCGGGACTGCATCGCGGCTGACGGCAGGCGTGTCGGCCAGCCGGCCCAGGTCCAGCCGCCGCTGCCGCTCCTGTTGCTGGCGTTCACGGTAGTGTTCCAGCGTGTTCGCGTCCGGCCCGGCAATCAGTACGCCCTGCACCCCGTCGAGGATGATGATTTCCCCGTCGCGGATATAGCGCTGCAGGCTGTGCGCGCCGACGATTGCCGGGATCTGCATGCTGCGTGCCAGGATTGCGGTGTGTGACAGCGGACCGCCGTATGCAGTGGCGAACCCGCCGATCCCCTGGTGTTCCAGCAGGACGGTCTCTGCCGGGGTCAGGTTGTCTGCCAGAACGATCGACTGGTCGAGGGCGTCGGCGTCGCTGTGCGGCTCGCTCTCGACGGAATCGAGCAGCGTGCGCAGTATCCGGTTGATGACGTGGTCGACCTCGTCGCGGCGCGTGCGCAGGTAGGGGTCATCCATCCGGTCAAAGACCTCGACGACGGCGTCCCGCTGCAGTTTCAGAGCCCACTCCGCATTGCAGCCGTGTTCACGGATCAACTCCACCGGCGTCGTCACCAGGGTGGCGTCGTCCAGCATCAGGCGGTGGGTATCGATGAAGGCGGCAATGTCCGCGCGTGTGCCGGGCGGGATGCGCTCGCGCAGGGATTCGAGTTGCAGCCGCGCGTCGTTCACGGCCTGCAGGAAGCGGTTAACCTCGTTTTCGATGAGGTGCGGGGGGAGGACGCTTTCCAGTACCTCGATATTGCCGCGCTGCAGCACATGGGCCTTGCCGATGGCGATGCCGCGGGATACGCCGATGCCGGAAAGCGCCAGGCTCATCTGGTGATTCTCCTCTGTGGCAGTTTCAAAAAAGCGGGTCTTCCGCCTGTTGTCCTGCTATTCCTGTTCGCCGAATTTTTCCCCGATCAGTTTTTCCAGGCTGTCGACCGCTGCCTGTTCGTCTTCGCCGTCGGCCAGGATGATCAGCCGGGTGCCGCGCGAGGCGGCCAGCATCATCACGCCCATGATGCTCTTGCCGTTGACCTTCTGGCCATCTTTTTCGACGTCGATGCTGCTGGCAAAGCCGGATGCCGTGGTGACGAATTTTGCCGCCGCGCGGGCATGTAGCCCCAGCTTGTTGATAATGGTGACGGGGCGCTGCTGCATTTCAGCAACCCTGCTTGCGCGCGGTGATGATGACGCCGTCATGCGCGCCGCTGACCGCTTTTTCACCGAGTTCGTCGAGACCCAGGCGCGGGTAGTTCAGGACCCGCAGCAGCATCGGGATGCTGGCGCCGGAAATGACGTTGACCTTGTGCCGTTCGATCAGCCGGGTCGAGATATTGCTGGGTGTGCTGCCAAACAAATCGGTAAGTACCAGCACCCCCTCGCCGTGATCCAGCTCCGTGCAGATACGGCTGGCCTCTTCAAATACCTGGTCGGGGTCGCTGTTGCTGTCTACGGCGAGCGCCTGGACCTCGAGCGGGCAGCCGCCGAGGATCGCTGTGGCAACATCCAGCATGTCCTGTCCGAGGTTGCCGTGGGTTATCAGTAACAGCCCTGTGTTCATTCGATTTCCCGGTGTCGCTTGACGACGTTGCTGACCTGGGTGGAGAGTTGTGCGGCCAGGCGTTCCACGAGGTACACCGAGCGGTGCTGGCCGCCGGTACAGCCGATGGCGATACTCAGGTAGCTGCGGTTGTCCGCCCGAAAGTGCGGTATCCATGTCGTCAGGAAGTCTTCGAGCTGCTGGTAGAATGCCTGTGCGACGGGTTCCTTTTCGAGAAATTCCACCACGCCACTGTCGCGCCCGGTCAGATTGCGCAGCGTCGGTTCCCAGTGCGGGTTGGGCAGGCAGCGGGCATCAAATACGAAATCGGCATCCGCCGGTATCCCGTGCTTGTAGCCGAAGGACCTCAGCAGCAGCGAGAAACCCTCGCGGCCGGCTCCGCCCTGGGTCTCCATGACCAGCTGGCGCAGCTGGTGTACGTTGGTGTGGCTGGTGTCGATGAACAGGTCGGCGCTGGCAGCGATGGGGGCCAGCAGCTGGCGTTCCCTGGTGATGGCATCGGCCAGCGGTGTGTCTTTGCCCGAGAGGGGATGCTTGCGCCGGGTTTCACTGAAACGCTGCAGCAGGGTGGCGTCGTCGGCCTGCAGAAACAGGATCCTGGTAGCGATGCCTTTTTCTTCCAGCCCGGCAATAATGCCGGGAAACTGCTCCAGTTGCTCCGGCATGCTGCGGGCATCGATGCCCGCAGCCGCCTTGCCGTCGGCAGCCAGGTGCCGGTCGCGGATCTCGCTGGCAAAGGCATCCAGCAGTCCGGCCGGCAGGTTGTCGATGCAATAGTAGTCCATGTCCTCCAGTGCATTCAGGGCCACGCTTTTACCGGACCCGGAAAGTCCGCTGATGATGACCAGGCTCATTTGTGGGCGTTCTCGAGGCGGAGTTTCTGGCGTTCGATAAAGGCCTGCGCTGGCGTCATAGCCCTTGGTGATGAGGATATGGTTGCGCACCGCGGCCTCCAGCAGTACCGCGAGGTTGCGGCCGGGTCCGACGGGCAGGGTGATTTCCGGGATCTCCACGTCCTGGATCCTGCGTACCTGGCGGCTGCCGTGCAGGCGGTCCACCCGGGTGGCTTCATCCATGTCCTGCAGGTGCACGATAAGCCGCAGGTTGCGGTTCTGCTTGATGGCGCTGGCGCCAAACATGGCGCGTACGTTGAGAATGCCCAGCCCGCGCACCTCGAGAAAATCCTGCAGCATCTCCGGACAGGTGCCGTTCAGGACATCCGGCGCGACCCGGGAGAATTCCGTTGCGTCGTCCGCGATCAGGCGGTGTCCGCGCGTCAGCAGTTCCAGGGCGAGTTCGCTCTTGCCAATGCTGGAATCGCCCGTGATCAGCACGCCAGTGCCCATCACTTCCATGAACACGCCGTGCAGGGTGATCTTGCGGGCGAAATAGTTGGTCAGGTAGTACTGGATTTGCTGAATGATTTCCTGGCTGGTCAGCGCCGATCCCAGCAGCGGAATATGGGTGACTGCGGAGGCCTCAACCAGGTCTGCGGGTACGTCCAGTTGCTTGGCGATGATGATCAGCTTGGTGTTGCCGGAAAACAGCTGTGTGATCGCATCCTTGCGCGAGTTCTTTCTCAGGTTTTCGAGGTACTTCAGTTCCTTGCTGCCGAGCACCTGGATACGGTGCGGGTTGATCAGGTTCATCTGGCCGACGAGAGATACGTCAGCCGCTTCGTCCCTGCTTGTATGTATCTGGCGCTGCTTGTGCTGTTTGCCGCTGATCCAGCTCAGCCCCAGCTTTTCCTCCAGGGCAGTGAACAGGGTCCTGATTTTGAGCGTGGTACTCATGCAGGAATTCTTTGCGTCTCCCACTCGGACAGCTGGTCGTAAATGCAGCTTTCCGTATCACACTGGCGCAACGCGGCACAGACGCCGGTATTGCTGAAGACTTCTGCGATCGTTGACAGCACCTGCAGGTGTTCCTCGGTGGATTCCTCCGGTACCAGCAGGGCAAACACCAGGTCCACGGGCTGGTTGTCGGTGGCGTCGAAATCGATCGGTTCCGCCAGCTTGATGATCGCGCAGAGCGGTTTCTCCAGTGAGGCGATCCGCCCGTGTGGAATGGCAACACCCTTGCCGAGGCCGGTGCTGCCGAGTTTCTCACGGTTGATCAGGGCGTCGAAAATATCATTCTGGGTAAGGACCCCCGAATCCCCGGCAAGCAGTTCACCGAGGCGTTCAAACAGGCGTTTTTTGCTGCCGATGTCCGGGCAGCACAGGATCCGTTCCCGGATCAGTAAGTCGGTAATTTTCATGTCAATATCAGGGTTGCTGTCTCGCTGTATGCGGCGGGAACGCAACCGCGTTCCCGCCGGCATGGCTACAGTTCTTTGGCTATGGAACCTTCGCTGCGGTGATGATCGGTAAGCTTTTCCTTGTGCTTCTTCACCTGCCGATCGAGCTTGTCGGTCAATGAGTCGATCGCGGCATACATGTCCTCCTGGACCGCGTCGGCAAACAGGGTGCCGCCGCTGACATGCAGGGTCGCTTCGGCCTTGTGCCGCAGTTTCTCGACACTGAGTACGACATGGATGTCGGTAACGTGGTCAAAGTGGCGTTCGAGTCGTTCCATCTTGGTATTGACGTAATCATGCAGTGGCGGGGTCAGTTCAACGTGATGACCTGTCAGATTGATTTGCATTTTTTGACTCCTGTTTTACTGCCTAGCTGAGGCGTTTACGTTCGTTGGAAGGGGATATCGATAATGATTCACGGTATTTCGCGATGGTGCGTCGGGCGACGTTGATACCCTGTTCCGCCAGTACGCTGGCCATCTTGTTGTCACTCAGGGGTTTTGCAGGATTCTCGGCGGCGACGAGCTTCTTGATAATGGCCCTGATGGCCGTTGCGGAGCATTCGCCGCCAGCCTCGGTACTGACGTGGCTGGAGAAGAAATACTTGAATTCGTAGATGCCGCGCGAGGTATGCATGTACTTGCGGGTGGTGACGCGCGAAACCGTGGATTCGTGCATCTCGATCGCCTCGGCAACACTGCGCAGCACCATGGGCTTCATCGCCTCTTCGCCATGATCAAAGAATGCATGCTGGCGCTCGACAATACAATTGGCAACCTTGAGCAGGGTCTCGTGCCGGCTCTGCAGGCTCTTCAGGAACCAGCGGGCTTCCTGTAAATTATTACGCAGGTAATTGTTATCACTGGTATTACTGCCGCGTTTCACCAGTTTGGCGTACATGCTGTTGATGCGCAGCCGGGGCAGCGACTCGGTGTTGAGTTCGACCTGCCAGCGCCCCTTTTTCCTGACCACGTAGACATCGGGAACGATGTACTCCGGCTCGGTGTTGCTGAAGCCGGAACCCGGGCGCGGGTTCAGCGACTGGATCAGGTGAATGACATGCTGCAGGTCGTCGGTTGTCAGCTTCAGCTTGCGGCACAGCTTGGTGAAATCGCGGTTGCCGAGCAGGCCGAAGTGGTCCCGCAGCAGGATCTTCGCCTCCCGCAGCCAGGGCGTGCCGGGCTCGAATTGCTGCAACTGCAGTTGCAGGCTCTCCTGCAGGGTGCGCGCACCCACGCCGATCGGGTCGAACTGCTGGATGTGATGCATGACTGACTCGACCTCGTCGAGTTCGACATCCATGTCGCTGTCCAGCATGCCGTGGATGTCTTCACTGCTGACGCTCAGGTAGCCGTCGTCATCGATGGAGTCGATGATCAGGCGTGCAATGAGTTCGTCGGTTTCCGAGAAATGCGTCAGGCCGGCCTGCCAGAGCAGGTGGTCACGCAGGTCTCCGGCGCTGACGCTGACGGTCTCGGAAATGTCACGGTAGTCACCGCCTTCCGCGGGCGAGCTGTAGCTGGTCGTGCCGGTGTCGAACTCGTCCTCCCAGTTGCTGTCCGTGGGAAGTTCGTCCGGAATCTTGTCGCTTTCCCTCTCCGCGGTGATCGGGGTGTCTTTTTCGCTGCCGTTGAGGTCGGGACCGGATTCGGCGCTGTCGGCCGGTATGCCGTCATCCGGTTCCAGCATGGGGTTGGTTTCCAGGGCTTCCTGGACTTCTGTCTGGAGTTCGAGGCTGGAAAGCTGCAACAGGCGAATGGCCTGCTGCAACTGGGGTGTCATCGTCAGGTGCTGACCAATTTTGAGTTGAAGTGACTGCTTCATACAGGGTTACTGCTCAACACCAGCTTGCCGGGTCCTCATGTTTAAAAGTATAGGGCATTATTCATGCCAGTTGAAAACTATTCCCTGATAATCACGGCTCACAGGTGGAATTCGCTGCCGAGGTAGACGTCGCGGACGTGCTGGTCACCGAGGACGGCCTCCGGGGTGCCACTGGCGATCACGCGGCCCTCGTTGAGGATATAGGCATGGTGGCAGATGCCCAGGGTCTCGCGTACGTTGTGGTCAGTGATGAGGACGCCGATATTCCGGTCACTGAGATGCTGGATAATTTGCTGGATATCCAGGACCGAGAGCGGATCGACGCCGGCAAACGGTTCATCCAGCAGAATGAACCGCGGGTTGGCGGCCAGCGCCCGTGCGATTTCCACGCGACGGCGTTCGCCGCCGGAGAGGCTGATGCCGGGCTGTTCCAGCAGGTGACCGATATGCAGTTCGTGCAGCAGTGAATCCAGGATCTCACGGCGTGCGGCCTTGTTCAGGTCGCGGCGCAGTTCCAGCACCGCCATGATGTTCTCCGCGACCGATAACTTTCTGAATATGGAAGGTTCCTGGGGCAGGTAGCCAAGGCCGTGCCGGGCCCGGACATGCATGGGTTTGCCGGTCAGGTCAGTGTCGTCGAGCAGGATGCTGCCTTCCCCGCAGGGCACGAGTCCCACGATCATGTAAAAGCAGGTGGTCTTGCCGGCACCGTTGGGTCCGAGCAGGCCGACGACCTGGCCGCTGCTGATGCCCATGGAGACGTCATCAACCACGCGGCGTGCCTGATAGCTCTTGCCCAGACTGTTCGCGACCAGCTTGCTCATGGAACGCTGTCTGTGGTCGTCGCGTCGTCGGGCGCGGGTACGGATTCCGGGGCAGGTTCCGGTGGCGGCTCGCTGTCGCCGGATTTCCTGGGTTGCAGGGTGATGCGTACGCGGTCGTCACCGCCGCCGCCGGCATTGACGGTATTTTCAGCGAGGTTGAAGACGATGCGGTCGCTGCTGAACTCATCCTTGCCCGACTGCCAGATACGGGCGTTCTGCAGCAGGATCATGCGGTTGTCCCGGGCGTAGTACTCGATGCGTCCTGCCTCGGCGTGCTGGTCAACAGCGGAATTGTCGGGGCGCTGCACATAGGTGGCCGGGCTGCCGGTGAGTTCGATCTTTTCGATGCGTTCGTCGCGCATTTGTACTGTCATGGTGTTGCCGTGCAGATGCAGTGTGCCCTGGCGCAGGTGGACGTTGCCGCGGTAGGTGCTTTTACCACTTGTTTCGTGCAGGGTCGCGCTGTCGGCCTCGATGTTGATGGGCTCGTTGCGGTCCGTAGACAGGGCCCATGCCGACAGCGGCAGCCACAATAGCAAGATGACACAGCAGCCCAGCTGCCGTGTACTAACCGGCAGCATTGATCGTCCCCCTGACGCGGTTGCGCAGCTCCAGCGTGCTCTTGTCGAGATCAGCCTCAAGGCCGATGCTGTCGATCCGGTGGCCCGGCGCGGTAATGGTGGCCGCACTGTCGGTCGTTGCATATGCCTGCTCCGGTTTTACCAGCAGGTCACGGGTATGAACCTGCAGCGGGCCGGAAACCCCGCTGCGGCGAATGTCGACCTCACCCAGTAACCTGATGAGGTCGCCGGAATCGGTCGCCTCGCCGGTTTCAGCGCTGATGCGCCAGCTGTTGCCGTTGCGCTGTTGCAGGTCGATGAGCGGGCGCTGCAGTTCCAGTTGCTCCGAGTTCGGGTAGTGGGTCATGCGCTCGGCTGTCACGCGGTAGCGCAGCTGTCCGCCGGCATCCATGACATCCAGGTGCATGCCGGAAACGAAGGAGTCCGGCCCGGTGCGGCTGACGCTGAGTTCCTGGAAGCCGGCAAAGCGACCGTCGAGAAACCAGCCGGAGCCGATGATGACCACCAGCAGCAGGATAAACAGTGCGGTCTGCCGGTTATTCACAGGTAGCGCTCCAGCTCGCCCTGCAGCACGCCCTTCGCCTCCATCAGCATTTCACAGACGTCCCGGGCCGCACCCCGGCCGCCCGCGCTCGGTGTCTGCCAGTGGCTGTGCTGGCGCACCAGCGGGTGGGCGTCCTGCACGGCAATGGCGAGACCGACCCGGCGCATTACCGGCAAATCGACCACGTCATCGCCCACGTAGGCGGTTTCTTCCTCGCTGATGCCGAGCTTGCCCCGCAGTTCCTCGTACGCGGGGAGTTTGTCCAGCTTGCCCTGGTAGACATGGGTGATGCCGAGGTTGGCCATGCGGTGCTCGACGACCTTTGAAGTGCGGCCGGTGATAATGGCGACATCGACGCCATATTTCAGCAGCATCTTGATGCCGTGACCGTCGCGCGAGTTGAATGCCTTGTATTCCTGGCCGTCATCGCCGACGAACAGGCTGCCGTCGGTAAGGACTCCGTCCACGTCGAATATCACCAGGCGAATGCGTGCAGCCTTCTCGTTTATGTCTTTCATATCGATACTCGTTGGGTTACACGACGCCGGCGCGCAGCAGGTCGTGCATGTTCATTGCGCCTATCAGCATGCCGTCCGCATCGACCACGGGCAGGGCATTGATCTTGGCATTGTCCATGATCTGCAGCGCTTCCGCGGCCAGTGTCCCGGGCGTGACGGTCTTGCAGTTGACTGTCATGACCTCACTGACCAGCACGGTGTGCAGATCGATCTGCTGGTCTATGGTACGCCGCAGGTCGCCGTCTGTGAAAACCCCGGCGAGTTTGCCGGTTGCATCGACCACGGCCGTCATGCCCAGGCCCTTGCGGCTCATCTCCAGCAGCGCGTCCGTGAGCCGGGTGTCCGGGCTGACACTGGGGATGGCATCGCCGGTGTGTATCAGGTCATCGATCAGCAACAGCAGGCGCCGGCCCAGCGCGCCGCCCGGATGGGAACGTGCAAAGTCCTCTTCGGTGAAGCCGCGGGTTTCCAGTAGCGCGATCGCCAGGGCATCGCCCATGGCCAGTGCCGCGGTGGTGCTGGCGGTAGGCGCCAGCCCGAGCGGGCAGGCCTCTCTCTCCACTTTGACGATGATACTGGCCGTGGCGGCGCGTGCCAGCGTTGATTCCGGGTTGCCGGTCATGGCAATCAGCGGCACGTTGAGGCGCTTGATGATCGGCAGGATGGTGATGATTTCGCCGGTCTCGCCCGAATTGGACAATGCCAGCACCACGTCGGTCGGGGTGATCATGCCCAGGTCGCCGTGGCTGGCCTCGCCGGGATGGACGAAGAATGCCGGGGTCCCGGTGCTGGCGAGGGTGGCGGCAATCTTGCCCGCGATATGTCCGGACTTGCCCATGCCGGTCACTACGACCCGGCCGCGGCATTCCAGCATCAGGTGGCAGGCGTTGGTGAAGGCCGGCAGGCGGATCTGGTCGGCCAGCCCGGTAATGGCGCGGGCCTCCGTTTCGATCACGGCAAGCGCTAGTTCCTGCAATTTAAGATCGTTCATATTATGTTTGTGCGATGGCTCAACGCGGCTCGCCGCGCAGTATAACAGGGTCTGGCGGTGGCCAAAGTCCGGCGCTGGCGTCGCATGCCCGGCAGTGGCGCACGGCAGCTGCGGAAACCCTCGCGGCCACCCGGGTTGCGCCCGGGTGGTTGCGGGGTTATGTTGCAACCTTATGTAATATAAACAAATAACACCACCTCAGCGGCGCGGCGCGAACTGTTTTATCATACACGCCGGCTCGCCCCGGGTGTGACAGGCATTAAGTGGCCTCCGCGGTGCAGTCAACAGGACCCTGAATCTCATGCAATACAAACAGGAATTCATGCCAGCGCATGACTGAACCGGTAGTACAGATACGTGATCTGCATTTTGCGCACGCCGACCGGCTGATATTCGATGGCATCGACATCGACATCGCGCCCGGTGGCGTGACCGCGATCATGGGGCCAAGCGGCACCGGCAAGACAACCCTGCTGAAACTGATCGGCGGGCAGCTGCGGCCGTTGTCCGGGTCCATCCGGGTGCACGGCGAGGAGGTTCACAAGCTCGGTCGCCAGGCACTCTACCGGCTGCGCAAGCGCATGGGCATGCTGTTCCAGAGTGGTGCCCTGTTGACCGATCTCGACGTGTTCGAGAACGTTGCCTACCCGATACGCGAGCATGCCCGCCTGCCGGAGTCCCTGTTGCGCGACCTGGTGCTGATGAAGCTGGAGGCGGTGGGCCTGCGCGGTGCCGCGCGGCTGATGCCGAGTGAACTGTCCGGCGGCATGGCGCGGCGCGTGGCACTGGCCCGCGCGATTGCGCTGGATCCCATGATGGTCATGTTTGACGAACCGTTTACCGGCCAGGACCCGATCTCCATGGGGGTGCTGGTAAAGCTGATCCGGGAGCTGAACGATGCCCTGGGCCTGACCAGTATCGTGGTTTCCCATGACGTGCAGGAAACGGCGGCCATCGCGGACTATGTGTACCTGTTATCCGAGGGCAGGGTGGTCGATCATGGCAAGCCCGAGACCCTGTGGGAAGACGCCTCCGAGTGGTCGCAGCAGTTTATGCAGGGCCTCGCGGACGGGCCGGTGGCCTTTCATTACCCGGCGCCCGGTTTCCGGGAAGACCTGCTGGCGGGGGCGCGCTGATGCTGGAAGTATTGCAGGGGCTGGGCAGGGCGACCCTGGGATTTTTCGAACGCCTGGGGCGCGGCAACCTGTTCCTGCTGCAAACGCTGTCAAACCTGCCCGGGATGCTGCTGCGGCCGCGGCTGGTGCTGACCCAGCTGTTTTCCGTCGGCGTGCTGACCCTGCTGATCATCGTGGTGTCCGGGCTGTTCGTCGGCATGGTGCTGGGCCTGCAGGGATACAACACCCTGGTGGATTTCGGTGCCGAGGAATCTCTTGGCGTGGTGGTGGCCCTGTCACTGGTGCGCGAACTGGGGCCGGTGGTGGCTGCCCTGTTGTTTGCCGGGCGCGCCGGTTCCGCCCTGACGGCCGAGATCGGCCTGATGAAGGCGACCGAACAACTTTCCGGCATGGAGATGATGGCCGTCGACCCGGTGCAGCGGGTGGTTGCGCCGCGCTTCGTGGCAGCGCTGTTGTCGATGCCGCTGCTGGCGGCGATCTTCAGTGCCGTCGGTATTTACGGCGGGCATTTCGTCGGTGTCGGCCTGCTTGGCGTGGATGACGGTGCCTTCTGGTCGCAAATGCAGAATTCAGTCGATCTGCGCGGGGATATCTACAACGGTGTCATCAAGAGTGTGGTGTTCGGCTTTGTGGCGGGCTGGATTGCGCTGTTTGAAGGTTATGACGCCATCCCGACCGCGGAAGGCGTCAGCCGTGCCACGACGCGGACCGTGGTGCATACGGCACTGGTCGTGCTGGGACTGGATTTTGTGTTAACTGCCCTGATGTTCGGAGAATAATGCGTGAATAACAGAACCATTGAAATCGGTGTCGGGCTCTTCGTTGCACTGGGTATCGCCGCCCTGTTCATGCTGGCGATGCAGGTCAGCAACATGAGCAATGTCGGCCGGGGCGAGAGTTACGTGATAACCGCGGCGTTTCAGAACATCGGCGGGCTCAAGGTGCGCTCGCCGGTGACGGTGTCGGGGGTGCGCGTCGGCCGGGTCGACGCGATCGACTACGACATGGAGGCCTACGAAGCGGTCGTCAGCCTGCGCATCGACAACAACTACGACGCCTTCCCCGAGGATACCTCGGCCAGCATCTTCACAGCCGGTCTGCTGGGCGAACAGTATATTGCGCTGGAGCCGGGCGGGGCGATGCAAAACCTGAAGCCGGGTGACCGCATCCAGTTGAGCCAGTCGGCGCTGGTCATGGAGCAGGTCATCGGCCAGTTCCTCTACAGTTCCGCTGCCAGGAATATCCCTGAGCCAGAGCCAGAGCCAGAGGCAGGGGAGCCCTAGACGGTCATGCAGGTATCCGTTTTCAGATTGCCGCAGATCTGCTGCATTGTCCTGTTGCTGCTGGCGTGCGCACGCGCCACTGCAGTGGATATTTCTCCGCTGGAAGTGGTGCGTGAGACTTCGTCGCGCATGCTGGTGGCGCTGGAAAGCGAGCGCGCACTGATAACGCAGGACTCCGGGCGCCTGCACGAGCTGGTTGCCGAGATCGTGCTGCCGTATTTTGATTTCCGGCGCATGAGCCAGTGGGTGCTGGGACGCAACTGGCGCACGGCGACGGCGCAGCAGCGGGAGCGTTTCGTGGAGCAGTTTCGCATCCTGCTGGTGCGGACCTATGGTCGGGCCTTGTCGGAGTATGCCGACGAAAAGGTCATCTACCTGCCTTTCGATGCCGGCAGCGAGGCGGACCGGGTAACCGTGCGTACCGAGATCGAGCAGCCCGGCAGTGCACCCATCCCGATCTCCTATGCCATGTACCTGTCTGATGGCGGCTGGAAGGTTTATGATGTCGCGATCAGCGGCGTCAGCCTGGTCACCAACTATCGCTCCAGCTTCAGCAGTATCATCCGCAAGGACGGAATCGACAGCCTGATCGAGCAGCTGGGTGATCGCAACGCGGGCGTCATCGATGGCTGAGGTGCGTTTTACCGACAGGGGCGGCGGTCACTGGCTGCTGGAGGGCGAGCTGGGTTTTGCCACTGTGCCGACCGTGTTAAAGCATACCGGTGCCGACATGCGCGGCGTTGCCGGGATCCGCGTCGACCTCAAGGGCGTCACGCGGGCGGACAGCGCGGGGCTGGCGCTGCTGGTCGAGTGGCTGCGCGAGTCAGAGCGCGCCGGCACGCCGATCAGCTTTGTCAATGTCCCGATGCAATTGCTGTCGATTGCCCGGGTCTGTGGCCTGGAAGAGATCCTGTCGCTGTCTCGTTAATCGCAAACACAATCAGGAAAAGTACAAATATGCAAGCAAGTGAACTCGAGGCCCTGATCAGGGCCGGTATCCCGGATGCCCGGGTTATCGTGAAAGGCGAGGGTGACCACTTCGAGGCCATCGTCATCAGCGGGCAGTTTGCCGGCTGTCCCATGGTCAAACAGCACCAGCTCGTCTATGGTACGCTCGGCGATCGCATGGGCGGGGAGATCCATGCGCTGGCACTGCATACCTACACGCCCGAGGACTGGGCCAGCCAACCGCGCATTCAATAACGGGGACCTGACTTGGATAAACTCATCATCAAGGGTGGCGTCCGGCTGGAAGGCGAGATTCGCATGTCCGGGGCCAAGAACGCCGTGCTGCCCATCATGGCGGCGACACTGCTGGCCGACAGCCCGCTGGTGATCCGCAACGTGCCGCACCTGCACGACGTGACCACCACCATGGAACTGCTGGGTCGCATGGGCGTACAGCTCATACTCAACGAAAATATGGACATCGAAGTGGATGTTCGCCCCATCAAGTCCCTGTATGCACCCTACGAGCTGGTGCGCACCATGCGCTCTTCCATCCTGGTGCTCGGGCCGATGCTGTCGCGCTTCGGGCGCGCCGATGTGTCGCTCCCCGGCGGTTGCGCCATCGGTTCGCGGCCCGTCAACCTGCACATCAAGGGCCTGCAGGCGATGGGGGCCAGTATCGAGGTGGAAAACGGTTACATCAAGGCGCGCGTCAAGCGGCTGCACGGTGCGCGGCTGGTCATGGATATCGTCACCGTGACCGGCACCGAGAACCTGATGATGGCGGCGACCCTGGCGGACGGGACCACGCTGATCGAGAACGCGGCCCGCGAACCGGAAGTGACCGATCTCGCGAACTGCCTCAACAAGATGGGCGCACGCGTCTCGGGCGCCGGGACGGATACCATCGAGATCGAGGGTGTCGAGGCGCTCCACGGCACGGAATACAGCGTGCTGCCGGACCGCATCGAAACCGGCACCTACCTGGTTGCCGCGGCCATGACCGGCGGTCATGTGAAACTCAAGGATACCTGCCCGGCAACCATGGACGCCGTGCTGCAGGCCTTGCGCGAGTCGGGCGCCGACGTCACGGTGGGCGAGGACTGGATCGAGCTCGACATGCAGGGACGGCGGCCGCAGGCCGTGAACGTGCACACCGCACCGTACCCGGCGTTCCCGACCGACATGCAGGCACAGTTCACGGCCCTGAACGTAATTGCCGAGGGTACCGGGACCATCACCGAGACGGTGTTCGAAAACCGCTTCATGCATGTCCAGGAAATGCAGCGCATGGGTGCGAAGATCCAGCTCGAGGGCAACACCGCCATCAGTACCGGGGTGCCGCAACTGACCGGTGCCCCCGTGATGGCGACCGATCTGCGTGCGTCCGCGAGCCTGGTGCTGGCGGGACTGGTGGCGAAGGGCGAGACTGTCGTAGATCGCATCTATCACATCGACCGCGGCTACGAACGCATCGAGGAAAAGCTGGCGCAGCTGGGCGCGGATATCCGCCGGGTGCCGGAGTAGCGTGGCGCCCCCGGCAGATAATACTGGTTCGCAGGCCTGTCATTCGTAGGAGCGGTCTCCGTGATCCGCGATGTGGCCCCAAACAATCGCGCCGAAGGGCGGCGCTCCTACAGTAAGCCTATCATTCGCAGGAGCGCTCTCTATTGCCAGTTCTTCGGGTACTGCCCGCGCTTGTAAATTCACGGTATCTCCCGGAAACTTGTCACCCATGAACAATCACCTGACCATCGCCCTGTCCAAGGGCCGTATCTTCAAGGAAACGCTGCCGCTGCTGGCAGCCGCCGGCATTACGCCGGTTGATGACCCGGAAACCAGCCGTAAACTGATCCTTGATACCAATGTCGACGACGTCAAGCTGGTCATCATCCGCGCCTCCGATGTGCCGACCTATGTTGCCTACGGCGCTGCCGACCTGGGGGTTGCCGGCAAGGACGTGCTGCTGGAGTACGACAGCGACAGCCTGTACGAACCGCTGGACCTGAAAATCGCCCGCTGTCGCCTGATGGTGGCCGGGCCGAAAGAGCCGAAGACCATACCGCGGCGGCTGCGCATCGCTACCAAGTACGTGCAAAGCACCCGGCGCTACTATGCCGACCGTCGCGAACAGGTAGAGATCATCAAGCTGTACGGCTCCATGGAGCTGGCGCCGCTGGTGGGGCTGGCCGACCTGATCGTCGACGTGGTCGACACCGGCAATACCCTCAAGGCCAACGGCCTGGTCCCGCTGGAACACATCACCGATATCAGCTCGCGGCTGGTCGTCAACAAGGCCGCCATGAAGATGAAGCACGAACGGATCGCGGATTTTATTGCGCGGGTGAAGGCGGCGGTTGCTGACGCTTGAACCTTTCTGAATCGTGGTCTGTCCCCGATTATTAACCACAGCGCATCAGCAATGAGCGAGACCACCACACCCGTCGATACCGCGCGACTTCTCAAGCTTGCCACGACGGCCTCAGTCATCACCGCGACGCTGTTGATCATCGGCAAGGCGGCAGCCTGGTTGATGACGGGTTCCATCAGCGTGCTTGCCTCGTTTGTTGATTCGCTCATGGACGTGGCGGCCTCCCTGCTCAACCTGGTGGCGGTGCGTGTTTCGCTGCAGCCTCCGGACGAGGAACACCGCTTTGGGCACGGCAAGGTAGAACCACTTGCCGCACTGGCCCAGGCCGCATTCATTGCCGGTTCAGCGGCCTTCCTCGTGCTGAATGCCGTCGATCGCCTGTTGCATCCGCGGCCGGTCGAGGATGTGATGGTCGCGTACATTGTGATGAGTTTTGCCGTCGCGGCCACCGTGGTGCTGCTGCTCATCCAGCGCCATGTTATCCGTCTTACCCGCTCGACGATTGTGCGTGCCGACTCCCTGCACTATACGACGGATTTATTGACCAACCTGGGAACCATCGCCGCGCTGGCACTGGCGCATCTCGGCTGGCCTGCTCTTGATCCGCTGTTCGGCATCCTGGTGGCGATCTATATCTGCTATGGTGCCTGGCATATCGGGCACGATGCATTTCACCAGCTCATCGACCACGAACTGCCTGATGAAGTGCGCGAACGGGTGAAACAACTGGCACGTGCAGAGCCGCTGGTGCGTGGCCTGCACGACTTGCGCACCCGCCAGTCAGGCGCGATGGAAATCATTCAGTTGCATCTCGAACTCGATGCGGAACTCTCGCTGGGTGAAGCGCATGCCGCCACCGATCGCGTCGAGCAGGCAATCCGCCAGGCATTCCCGCTGGCGGACGTGATTATTCACCAGGATCCGGCCTGATTCCGCTGTCGTGCTGAAAGGGGGCGGCAGGAGACAGGTCGAGGTTTTCTGTCAAATCCGGAATACTCACCCTGGCAGACAAACCAGGCACGGATATACCGCAGGGCACTTTGGCGGGCATCGTCAAGCCGGCTGGTCTAGAATAGGTGAGGGGAATATGTCATGAAATATGTTGTGGTCATTGAGAAGCATTAATCAAGTACTCTGACCTCCTGGTTACTTAATGAGAGACTTTATTGACAATGAAGTTGTACACGTTGTGCTTGCAACCCTTGCGGTGGTGGTTATTCTTGGCGTGTTTGGCTGGCTCAAGTTCAGGCGGGATGAAAAGATCGTCATGGAGTTCCTGAAGAATTCCGGCGTGGAATCCCGTGACGACCCTGCAACGACAATTGCAATCTCGGCAGCCACCCGTTTAAGCGAGACACGCATCAGAAAGGTTTGCAGCAAGAGTGCCAGGATCAGAAAATATCAAAAGTGAGAAGTGAGAAGTGAGAAGTGAAAGGTGAAAGGTGAGCAGGATGATTCAGATGTCGCGATGGCAGAGTACTGCCATTCACTTTTCACCTCTCACTTTTCACCGTTCTTGGTGTGCCCATGCCTGAAATAACCCGATTAAACAGCCAGGACGCCGGTTTCGACGCGGCGCTGGAAAAACTGCTCGACTGGGAGCAGACGACCGACATGGCGGTGGAGACCGTGGTGCGCGACATCATCAACGATGTGCGCCTGCGCGGTGATGCGGCGCTGCTGGAATACACGCAGCGCTTCGACCGTCGCAGCGTGGCCGATGCGGCCGGACTGGAAATCCCGTTGACGGATTGCCGGGATGCGCTGCAACGCATCCCGGCAGACCAGCGCGAGGCGCTGGAACTGGCGGCGGTACGGGTGCGCGCCTATGCCGAACACCAGCGGCTGGAATCGTGGTCCTACACCGAGGCCGATGGCACCCTGCTGGGCCAGCAGGTGACGCCCATGGACCGGGCCGGGCTGTACGTGCCCGGCGGCAAGGCGGCCTATCCCTCGTCGGTGCTGATGAACGCCATCCCGGCCAAGGTTGCCGGTGTGGCGGAACTGATCATGGTGGTGCCGACGCCGGACGGCGAGGTCAACGACATGGTGCTGGCGGCGGCGGCGATCGCCGGTGTCGACCGGGTGTTCGCCATCGGCGGCGCCCAGGCCGTGGCGGCGCTTGCCTACGGTACCGATACCGTGCCGGCAGTGGACAAGATCGTCGGTCCCGGCAATGTCTACGTGGCGACCGCCAAGCGCATGGTGTTCGGCAAGGTGGGCATCGACATGATCGCGGGACCGTCCGAGATCCTGGTGGTCTGCGACGGCAAGACCGACCCGGACTGGATCGCGATCGACCTGTTTTCCCAGGCCGAGCATGACGAGGATGCCCAGTCCCTGCTGGTCTCGCCCGATGCGGAATTTCTCGATCGCGTCAGTGCCAGCATCGAGCGGCTGCTACCGGAGATGCCGCGCGCGGAGATCATCCGCGCCTCGCTTGCAGGGCAGGGCGCACTGATACAGGTGCGCGACATGGACGAGGCCATTGAGATTGCCAACAAGGTGGCGCCGGAACACCTGGAACTGTCCGTAGAGGACCCGCAAGCTGTTGCAAGGCAGATTCGCCACGCCGGTGCGATCTTCATGGGGCGCTACACGGCCGAGGTACTGGGCGACTACTGCGCTGGCCCCAACCACGTGCTGCCCACCTCGCGCACGGCGCGCTTTTCCTCGCCGCTGGGCGTCTACGATTTCCAGAAGCGTTCCAGCCTGATCCAGTGTTCCGCAGAGGGCGCGAGTACCCTGGGCAGAACAGCGGCGGTGCTGGCGCACGGCGAGGGCCTGACAGCGCACGCGCGTTCGGCGGAAGTCCGGATTGATAGTGAAAAGTAAAAAGTGAGAAGTGAAACGTAAATAAAGTGGGAAGTGAAAAGTGAGAAGTGAGAAGGAAGATTCAGGTATTGCTCAGGCTGGATACAGCCAATCACTTTTCACCTTTCACTTCTAACTTTTCACCAGGTTCCATAAATGGACTCATCAGACAAAATAACGCGCCTGGTCCGCCCGGAAATCCAGGCGCTCAAGTCCTACCACGTGCCGGATCCCGGCGACCTGATCAAGCTCGATGCCATGGAAAATCCCTGGCCATGGCCGGAATCGCTGCGCGCGGACTGGTGCGCGGCACTGGAGTCGATTTCGCTGAACCGTTATCCCGACCCGGGCGCTCGCGGGCTGCAGGGCGCCATGCGCATTGCCATGGAAGTGCCGGAGACGGCCGCGGTCATTCTCGGCAACGGTTCCGACGAGCTGATCCAGATGATCATCCAGACCGTTGCCGCGCCCGGCAGGGTAGTGATGGCGCCGGAGCCGACCTTCGTGATGTACCGCCAGCTGGCGCTGGTGGCCGGCATGACATTCGCCGGTGTGCCGCTGCGGGAGGACTTTTCCCTGGATACAGCCGCCATGCTGGAAGCGATCGCGGTGCGCCAGCCTGCGGTGATCTTCCTCGCCTACCCCAATAATCCGACCGGCAACCTGTTTGATGCCGGCGTGATCCGGCAGATACTGGACGAGGCGCCCGGGCTGGTGGTGGTCGACGAGGCCTACGCGCCTTTTACAGACGCCAGTTTCATGCCGGCGCTGCAGGAGTATGACAACCTGCTGGTGCTGCGTACGGTTTCGAAGATGGGACTGGCGGGTCTGCGCCTCGGCCTGCTGGCCGGCGACCCGGACTGGCTGGCGCAGATTGACAAGACACGGCTGCCCTACAACCTGGGGTCGCTGAACCAGGCCACCGGCCGCTTCGCGCTGCAGCACAAGTCCGTGTTCGACATGCAGGCGGGCCTGATACGCCAGGACCGCGCCGACCTGTTCGCCGGCCTGCAGGCGCTGTCGCAGCTCAGGGTGTATCCAAGCGAGGCCAACTTCATCCTGTTTCGCGTGCCACGCGGGCAGGCACCCGCCATCCATGCCGGTCTCAAGGCTGCCGGCATCCTGATCAAGATCCTGGACGGCTCGGCGCCGGCGCTGGCCGACTGCCTCCGCGTCACCGTGGGTACGGCAGAGGAAAACAGTATCTTCCTCGCTGCCCTGGCCGGACTCCTGCCAGCTGCCTGAGCACCGGGCGTGCCGTGCACGCCGCAAAACTGAACTGCTATCATGACTGCATTCATCGTGGCTACGGGAGAACGGGTATGGGCGATCATCATCAGGAACTGGCCAGGCAGGCTGTCGAGCGATTCAGGGATTCACTCGGTGACACGGCGCGCGAGCACATCAGCGCCGCGCAGCTCGAGGATCTGCAGCAAATGATCCAGCACCTGCTTTCCCAGGAGCGCAGCCACATTGCAGACCTGATGGCGGCGTTTGCACGAACCCTGCGCAGCGGTGTCGAGAAACCGGAAATCGGTTTATAACTTTCATCAGGAGCGCCGTCCATCGGCGCGATTGCTTGAGTCCGGTATCGCGGTCGGGAGACCGCTCCTGCAATTGACAGATACACCTGTGGGAGCGCCGTCCATCGGCGCGATTGCTTGAAGATTGCATCACGGTCACGTGTCTGCCCCTACTGTTATTTACGTAACAGGCTTGCCACTTTCCTGCTGCATTTCCTCGATGGCGATCTCGCGCATGCGGAATTTCTGCAGCTTGCCGGTGACGGTCATGGGGAATTCATCCACGAAGCGGATGTGTGCCGGGATCTTGAAGTGGGCCAGGCTGCCCTTGCAGTGGGCGCGCAGTTCCTCCTCGCTCATTTGTTCTCCGGCGTGCAGCTGGACCCAGGCCATCACCTGTTCTCCGTAAAACTCGTCCGGCACGCCGAAGACCGCTACCCCGGCGACCTTCGGATGGCTGTAGATCACATCCTCGATCTCGCGCGGATAGATATTCTCACCGCCGCGAATGATCATGTCCTTGAGCCGGCCGGTGATCCTCACGTAGCCGTCGGCGTCCATGCTGCCGAGGTCGCCGGAACGCAGCCAGCCGTGGGCGTCGATCGCCTTCGCGGTGGCCTCGGTATCGCCGTAATAGCCCTGCATGATGTGGTAACCGCGGAAGCAGATCTCGCCGACCGCGCCCAGTGCCACGGTGTGGCCGCTTTCGGTGTCGATGATCTTGACCTCCTGGTGCGGCAGATTCCTGCCAACCGTTTCGGTACGCCGCTCCAGGTCGTCGTCGCGCGTGGTCAGGTGCGTCAGCGGCGAGGCCTCGGTTTCGCCGTAGCCGATCAGGATCTCCGGGCAGTGCATGTCCTGCATTACGCGCGCTAGCAGCACCGGCGGGCAGGGGGCGCCCGCCATGATGCCGGTGCGCATGGCTCCGAAATCAGTGCTGCCGAAGCGCGGGTGCTCCAGCAGCGCGATAAACATCGTCGGCACACCGTGGATGGCGCTGCAGCGCTCGCGCCCGACGGCTTCCAGCACAGCCTGCGGGTCGAAATGTTCGCAGGGCACCACGATGCAGGCACCCACCGACAGGCACAGCAGGTTGGCCAGCACCATGCCGAAGCAGTGGTAGAAGGGCACCGGCACGCACAGTCGGTCCTGCTCCGTGAAGTGCATGGCCTGTGCGGAGAACCAGGCGTTGTTGAGGATGTTGTGGTGGGTCAGCACAACCGCCTTGGGAAAACCGGTGGTGCCGGAGGTGTACTGGATGTTGATCGGGTCGTCCCGGTCGAGTGATGCCGTGATTTCCTGCAGGGTTTCGGCCGCAACCTCCGAGCCTGCTGCCAGCAGTTCCGCCCAGGTGAGGAAGCCGGGATGCGGTCGCGGGGTTTTCTCCGGGTCGGCCGGGTCGTACACCACGACCTGCCGCAGCTGCGGAAAATCCTCGCTATGGAGTCCGCTCACGGCGTCGCCATCCTGCAATTCCGGCAGCAGTTCCACCAGCATGGCGACGTAATCGCTGCTGCGGAAGGCCGGGATGACGAACAGGCCCTGCACCTCGGAGCGCTGCAGGGCATAGGCGAGTTCGCGCGGCCGGTAGGCCGGATTGATGTTCACCAGCAGTGCGCCGATGCGGGCCGTTGCCAGCTGCAGCAGCAGCCACTCGATGTTGTTGGTCGACCAGATGCCGATGCGGTCGCCCTTGCCGAAGCCGATCCCAAGCAGACCGCGTGCCAGCTGTTCCACCGCACTCGCCAGCTCGGCATAACTCAGGCGGCGTTGCTGGGGAATGGAAACGATCGCCTCGTTGTCCGGGAAACGCGCCGCGATCGCGGCAAAATGTTCGGGGATGGTGGCGCCCAGCAACGGCTCGGTGCCGCCGCGGTGGCAGTAGCTCGTTGCCCGGTGGCTGCGGCATCGAATCAGACCTCAACCGCGTCCCAGTAGGCATCGACTTTTGCCTGCAGTTCGGCCAGCAGCCTGGTGTCACGTTGCGGCTTGAACAGGTGCGCGAAGCGTCCCTGGATCTGCAGGTATTCCTCGACCGGCACGCGCTCGCGCGGCACTTTGGTATGCACCACCTTGCCGTCGAGGTATTCCTTCAGCGGCCAGACACCGGTTTTAACTGCCAGCTTGCCGATGTCGACCGATTCCCTGGGGTCGTAATCCCAGCCGGTCGGGCAGGGGGCCAGCGCGATGAGCATGCGCGGCCCGGTGAGGCTTTTCAGGCCGTCTCGATCTTGTGGGCCAGGTCGAGCGGCTCCGCGCCGATCACGGTGGCAACGTAGGCCGGTTTGTGCGCGGCCCAGATGGAGAACAGGTCTTTCTTGTAACCGGCGAAACCATGTGCGCCCTTGCTGGTCGCGGTCTTCGCGGCATGCGGCGTGGCGCCGGAATACTGCTGGCCGGTGTTGCCGTAGCCCTCGTTGTCGTAGCAGATATAGATGAAATCCAGATCCCGTTCCATGGCACCGGAGGTCGATGACAGTCCCATGCCGTAGGCGGCACCGTCGCCGGTCAGCACCACCACCTGCAGATCCTCGTCCGCCGGCAACTCGCCCTTCGCGCGCAGGATGTCGAGGGCATCGCGGATGCCCTGCGCTCCGGCCGGCGCCGAGGCCATGGCGGTATACAGCCAGGAACCGCGGAATGGCGTGAACGGGTAGACGGACAGCAGGGTCATGCAGCCGGCCGCGTTGACGAACACGGTCTTCTCGCCAAGGATGTCGTAGATCTCGTGCAGCGCCTGCAGGCCGCCGCAGCCGGCGCACATCGGTGTGCCGGTTCCCAGCAGGTGGGTGGAAGGCAGGTCCTTCATGCGCCGGATGGTTGCGGATTTATCCGTCATGTCGGTGCTCCCGTATGCCGCTTGCGTTCAGTGCCTGTCATTGTCCAGTTCCTCGCGCTCGACATGGGCGACGGCCTGCAGCTTGCGCATCTCCCGGAGCTCGTTTTTCGTGTACAGCAGCCGCGGTGGCGGGGTGCGGCCCGTGTCTGCGGCAGTCCGCAGCGTCTGTGCCATTTCATAGAACTCCTCCGCGCTGATGTCGCGCCCGCCCAGACCGCCGATGAAACTCGCCACCACCGGCGGGGCGTCCGGCTGCCCGTACAGGGCAGAGAGCAGTTCGGTGTGCAGCACGCCGCCCATGCCCATGGAGATGTTCTGGTCAATCACGGCCACGCCGCGCCTGCCAGCCAGCAATGTGCGCAGGGTGTCGGCCGGGAACGGCCGCAGCAGCCGCGGGCGCAGCAGGCCGACGGACTCGCCGGCATCACGCAGCCGGTCCACTGCCTCGCGGGCCTTGGTGGCGAAGGAGCCGAGCATCACGAACAGGTAATCCGCGTCCTCGGCGCGCCAGGCCTCGACGGCGGGATAATCGCGACCGAAGGTCTCGCGAAACTCGGCGCTGATTTCGTCGTACACGGCCAGGCCGTTCAGCGCCGCGAGGTGGGTTTCATAGCGGAAGTAGGAATAGGGTGTTCCGCCAAGGACGGCCACGGCCTGGCTCTCCGGGCTGCTGGCGCGAAAGCGGGTGCCTTGCGGGTCGAAGCCGCCGACGAAACCGCTTGCCGCCTGCGCATCCGGGATCTCGACCGGTTCGCGCGTGAAGGAGAGATAGAAACCGTCGAGGTTGACGATCACCGGCAGGCGCACGCGCTTGTCCTCGGCCAGGCGGTAGGCCAGCAGGGTGCTGTCGAGTACTTCCTGGCAGGTCGCACAGTGGATCTGCAGGAAACCACAGTCGCGCGCGGCCATGATGTCGTTGTGGTCGGATTCCAGGGTGAGTGGCGCTGCCAGACCGCGCGACACGTTCACCAGCACGAACGGCGCCCGCCAGCCAGCCACGCGTGTAGAGCATTTCCATGCCGTACAGCAGGCCCTGGCTGGAAGTGGCGCTGAAGACACGCACCCCGGTGGCGGCAGCGGCACCGGCGGCGGTGATCATGGAATGCTCGGATTCCAGCGTCACCAGCCGGCCCGGCATCTCATCGTTGTCGATCCAGTTGGCCAGGGTCTCGATGATCTCGGTCTGCGGCGTGATGGGGAAGGCCGGTACGTAGTCCACCCGGGCGAGCCGGGCACCCCAGGCCGCTGCCGCATTGCCGGTGAGCAGGGCGCGGGTCATGAGGTGGCTCCTGCGGTTTCCTGTTGCTGGGCCTGTTCTTCGGACACCGCCTCGATGGCGTGCGGCGGGCACTGGGCGACGCACACCATGCAGCCCTTGCAGTGATCGTAGTCGATGACCGGCCTGCCTTGCGCGTCGACCGTAATGGCGCTGTCCGGGCAGAAGGTGCTGCACACCCACCAGCAGCCGCTGCAGCGTTCGTAGTCGATCACCGGCCGCAGGGTGCGCCACAGGCCGGTGCGTACTTCGATGCTGTTGGCAGCCGCGAACACCGTCGGTGAGGCGATGCGCGCCGCCTCGAAAGGCAGGTCGGCCCAGTCGGGATTCTCGTAGTCGCTGGCCTTGCTCATGCTGCCTTCGCTGACCAGGCCGCGCGTGTGCCTGCATCAAATCCCAGGCCTCGAGTGCGTTTTCCAGGTTCTTTTCGATCACACTCGCTCCCAGGGCGGCCAGTTCCGAGCGGATGGCATCCGCCAGGGCCTCCCGGCTGATCACCCCCACCAGGCTGGCAGCGGCGCCGGCACAGGTTGCGCCGATGTAGGGGAGTTCGGCGCGGTCCTCGACGTCCGCCGATGCCGGCAGGGTGATGACCGGGGCTGTGATATTGAGGCGCTGCTGCCAGGTGCTGGCACTTTCCTGGCTGTTGATGAGCAGTACGCTGCGCTCGCTGACGCCTGCCAGCACACCGGCCGCCGGGACCGGCACCAGCGTGTCGTCGGCGATCACCACCAGGTCAGGATGGGTGATGATGCCGCGTTCGTTGATGCGTGTGCGTGCGGCGCGCACGTAGGCGAAGATGGGCGCGCCGCGGCGTTCCGCGCCATAACGCGGGGCATCCTGGACTTCAAAGCCTTCCGCGAAAAAGGCACTCCCCAGGATACGGCTGGCCGTTTTCATACCCTGGCCGCCACGACCATGAAAGCGAATCCGGTACATCAGCACTCCTTTTCAATACCTGTCCGGTACCCGGTGTGGTACCGGTCGCGCGCTCGGTTCGCAGGTTGGGCTGAACGCAGTGAAGCCCGACAGGCCAAACTCGTCATTGCGAGGAACGAAGTGAAGAAGCAATCTCCAGCCAGATGCGCATTGATCAAAAGATTGCTTCGCTGGCCGCTCCCGGCATCCTGCCTCTCGCGGCACTTGTCCATCCCTGTACGTCGTGCTCGCAATGACAATTTGACAGGTTATCCCTAAGTGTAGTCCGGCGCCGACGAGAACAAAGACCAGCGACGGAACCCCATGGCCTTGCGGACCCGTGCCTCGGCCATTGCCATGGCGGCCTGGCGTGGCAGGATCTGCTCGCGCCGCGCGGTCTCCAGCACCTGTTCGGTATTGCGGCGCAGCTTTTCCTCGATGGTTTGCAGGGCGGCGGACTGGGTGGAACCATGGTATTCCATGGCGGCGCAGATCACGCCGCCGGCGTTGGCGATGAAATCAGGCACGCACAACACCCCCCGTTCATGCAGGATCTTCTCCGCGCCATCGGTAAACGGGATGTTCGCGCCCTCGACGACCAGCCGGGTCTTCAGACGCTCCACGTTGTCTTCGTTGACGACATCGGGGCGTGCCGCAGGGATCCAGATATCGCACTCGACATCGATCACGGCATCGCGGTCCATGGAGGTACCGTCGGGGAAGTCGCACACGCTTTTGCCGGCATCTTTCAGTTCCAGCAGTGCGGTCACGTCCAGTCCCTGCGGGTTATAGGTGGCGCCGCAGGAGTCAGCAACGGCAACCAGTTTCGCCCCGCGGTCGGTGAGGAAACGTGTCACGTGCCTGCCCACCGCGCCAAATCCCTGCACCACAATTCGGGCACCTTCCAGTTCGAAGTCGCAGTAGCGCAGGGCGACATCCACGGCGTGGCTGAGGCCCCAGCCGGTGGCACCGATTTCATCGAGCGGGATGCCGCCGATCTCGCGCGGCAGGGCGACGACGCGGCTGATCTCGTCCCGGACCCAGGCCATGCATTCCTCGTCCGTGCCCATGTCCGGTGCAAAAATGTATTCCTGCTCGCCGCGCAGCAGCTTTGCCAGGGCACGGATGCGCTGTTCCTTGTCGTCCCTGGGCATCTTCGGATCGCCATACAGCACCACCTTGCCGCCACCATGCGGCAGCCCCGCGGCGGCGTTCTTGAAGGTCATGGCGCGGGCCAGCCGTACGCACTCCGCGGTACTGACGTCCGTAGCCATGCGCACTCCGCCGATTGCCGGCCCCTTGGCGACATTGTCGACAACCAGCACGGCCTTCAGGTCCAGCGATGGTTCCTGGACATGTACGATCTTGACCGGCCCGAGGTCATCGGCGAACGAGAACATGTCTTCCAATCTGCACCTCCTGTCTATCGCTCCGATTGTCGTAAGCCATGCCACCGGCGCTGCTGTCATGCGGGGCCGCAGGTCTGCCGGGTTGCCACCCTTTGACTATATACGATTACCCCGTTTTCGAAATGATCTGGATCAGGATAACCGGAATCGGGCAGCGCTGTTTCCCGCGGGTCGCGGCTGTGAAATACTGCGGCCATGCCGTTGCACAATGAAGACATGGCTGCCGTTTTCGACGAGATCGCCGACCTGCTGGAGATCGAGGGCGACAACCCGTTTCGTATCCGCGCTTACCGCAACGGGGCGCGCACACTGCGCGAACTGGGGCGGGATGTGCGTACCCTGGTAGATGAGGACGAGGACCTTACCCGGCTTGCCGGTATCGGCAAGAACCTCGCGGCCAAAATCCACGAGATCCTCGATACCGGCCATTGCAGCACCCTCGACAAGCTGCGCAAGCAACTGCCGGCCGACCTTACTGACCTGCTGAAGCTGCCAGGGCTGGGCCCGAAACGCGTGCATGCCCTTTACCACGAACTCGACATCCATACCCGCGAGCAGCTGGAACGCGCCGCGCGCGACGGCCTGATCCGGCAATTGCCCGGCTTCGGGGAAAAAACCGAGGCGCGTATCCTTGATGCACTGCAGGTGCATGCCGACACTGGCCGGCGTATCAAGCTGGCGGTTGCCGCACGCTATGCCGAATCGCTGCTCGCTTACCTGAAATCAGCCGCCGGTGTTAAACAGGTGGAAGTGGCCGGCAGTTACCGCCGCGCAAGGGAAACGGTCGGTGACCTGGATATCCTGGTTGCGTCTGCTGACGGGCGTGATGTGATCGATCATTTCGTGGCCTATGACGAGGTGGAAACCGTGTTGAGCCACGGCACCACCCGCGCCACCGTCATACTGCAGAGCGGCCTGCAGGTCGATCTGCGTGTCGTGGCAGAGGAGAGCTACGGTGCGGCCCTGTACTACTTTACCGGCAGCCGGGCCCACAATATCGCGGTACGCCGCATAGCGCAGAAACGCGGCCTCAAGCTCAACGAGTATGGCGCTTTCAAGGGCAAGCGGCGCATCGCGGGGGGCACTGAACAGGAAATATTCAAGGCAATCGGCCTGCCGTATATCCCGCCGGAGCTGCGGGAAAACCGCGGCGAAATCGAGGCGGCGCGTGCCGGCCTGCTGCCAGAACTGGTCAAGCTGACTGATTTGCGCGGCGACCTGCATGCGCATACCCGCGCCAGTGACGGCCATGAGTCGTTGCGCGGCATGGCCGATGCCGCCGGGGAGCGCGGGCTGGAGTACCTTGCGATCACGGAACATTCGAAGCGCTTGACGGTGGCCCATGGCCTGGACAGCAAACGCCTGCTGGCGCAGCTCGAGGCCATCGACGAATTCAACGCCGGCCGGCATGCCGTGACGCTGCTGAAGGGGATCGAGGTCGATATCCTCGAGGACGGCAGCCTGGACCTGCCTGACACGGTGCTGGCGCGGCTGGATATCGTCATCGGCGCCGTGCACAGCCGCTTCGAGCTGTCACGCGCCAGGCAAACGCAGCGGATCCTGCGCGCCATGGACAATCCCAATTTCACCCTGCTGGCGCATCCCACCGGGCGCCTGATCGAACGCCGGGCACCCTACGCTGCAGACATGACGCGGATTATCCGCCATGCCCGCGAGCGTGGCTGCTACCTGGAGCTGAACGCCAACCCGGAACGTCTCGACCTGCTGGACACCCACTGCCAGCTGGCGCGCGAGGAGGGCGTACTGGTCAGCATCAACTCGGATGCCCACAGCGGCCTGGACTTCGACAATCTCCGCTACGGTGTCGGCCAGGCACGGCGCGGCTGGCTGGAGAAGCGGGATATTCTCAACACCCGCAAGCTGCCGGCGTTGCGCAAGCTGCTGGCAGCTACCCGTTAGCCTGCTGCGCAAGTCAAATGCAGGAAACCCGGCTGATGCCGGGTTTCCTGATGTGGATCAAGCGTTTCCTAGTCGATCTTGATCGAGTGACGTTTTGTCTTTTTCAGCTTCGGTAACGTCAGTTCGAGAATACCGTCCTTGAACTTCGATTTGGCCTTTGCGGAATCCACGTCCGCAGGCAGTGCGACCATGCGCGAGAAGGAGCCGCGGGACATCTCGCAGCGGTAGTAGTCGCCTTTCTCTTCCTTCTCCTCGTGGCTGGTGCTGCCCTTGATTGTGACACTGTTGTCCGTGACGGTAATATCCAGGTCCTTTTTGTCGACGCCGGGTACTTCGGCCTTGACGACAATATCGCCATCACGGTCGACAACGTCGACCCGCGGCATCTTCCCCCCGAAGGGGGCAGCAAGCCCGGACCTTGACGGCCACTCCCGGCGCAGCGGGCCAAGCCAGCCGCGCGAGAAATAGTTGTCAAACATCCGCTCCATTTCCTCGAAGGGGCTCAATCCCCGCGCGGGGCGGACCTGTTGCAGTTCCTGTCCGGCTTCTTGCTTCTCTTCCTTCGCCATGTTGTTTCTCCTGTTCTTCCAGTCATTGATCTGGCCCTGCAGAGGCAGGTGCCCCGGGTTGGTCGCCAACCTTTGACAGGACCAGGCTAAAATCACACCCTCGTTGCCAGGGTGTCGAATCCAGAATCAGTTCCCAAAAATACGCAGCACGGGTCACAAACGCGAGGTGTGCTGCAAAAGGCAGAATCACCGGCCGGTATTGCGATATCCGGTAGCAAGCCTATCAGATAAACATGGTTGCCATTGTGAGATAAATCAAGAGGACTGCCACCGGTGTTTTTTCTCTGCGCTGACCTGCCCATGCAGCAAGCGCAGTTGCTCGTAGAACGTGCGTTCCCCTGCGCTCGAGAGTAACCGGTCCAATGGGGACTGCCAGCTAATATTTACCCTGTTCTTGACTCCACGCATTGTCAGTGGGCTGTGGTAGTGCTTGAATGTTAATTGAGGCTGGTCAATTGATGGCCATTGAGAGGGATAACATCATGACTGATGCGAAACGACAGGCACCAAAGGTCGGCGCCCCGGACCCGGAGCTGAAGAACTCCCCCGTGTTCGACAGTACCGACTCCGACGAACTGTCGCTGGATCTCGAGCTGGAGAGCGGTGTGTGTTACTTCAATGCGCAGTCGTATGCCCTGGGCAGTTATGTCTGCAGTGGCGATGAGCTGCTGCGCTGCGAGGAACGCGGCGTGTGGATTCGCGAGGGCACTTGTTACCAGGAATAACGGTTTCGCGGGAAAGCGCCATGATGCCCATACACGAATTGCTCAATCGCATTCGCTGGGACAAGGCGTTCGGTCAGGGTGAGTTCGAGATCGGCTACCATGACCGGGTCGCAGGCAGGATTATTCGCGTACCCCTGCGCGAAGTTTTCTTCGAGCCTGATGATCATTTTTCCTTCGATCTGACAGACGACGAGGGCGAGCTTCACAGCATTCCACTGCACCGTATTAAACAGGTTTTCAGGAACGGGGAATTGATCTGGCATCGTGAGCACTGAACTGGTGTGCAAGGAACCGTGCCTGCCGGGAAGTGGCAGACCGCAACCCGGGGTCCCCTTTCACTTTCAGAGGAGGTATCGAAGATGCAAACACCGTTACAGATAACATTCCGTGACATGGAATCATCTGCTGCCGTCGAGGTAAACATCCGCGAGAAGGCCGCCAAGCTGGAGCAGTACTATGACCGGATCATGAGTTGCCGGGTGATGGTCGAGGCTCCCCATGGACATCATCACCAGGGCAGGCTGTACCAGGTACGTATCGATCTCGGTGTGCCGGATGGTGAACTGGTGGTGTCACATGAACATCATCACAAGGACGGTGCGCATGAAGATGTCTATGTCGCCATCCGTGACGCCTTTGATGCCATGAAACGCCAGCTGGAGGATTATGCCCGCAAACGCCGTGGCAAGGTGAAGCAGCATGCAGCACCCGACGGCGGTCATGTGGTCAGCCTGCACCCGGAGGAGGATTACGGCAAGCTCGAGACACCGGATGGCCGGGTGATTTATTTCCACCGCAACAGCGTGCTGAAAAATGCTTTCGACAAGCTGGAAATCGGCAGCGAGGTGCGCTATACGGAAGAGGCGGGGGAGCAGGGTCCCCAGGCCAGCAGCGTGACGCTGGTGGGCAAGCATCACGTGGTGGAATGATGCGAGCCGCTGTCAGTCGGGGTTCAGGCCAGCAGGACGGCGATGATGCCGGTCAGGAAGACGCCGTCAAAGGTGCCGGCGCCGCCGATCGCGGCGATCGGTACGCCCATTCTGCGGATATCCGGCAGGCGTAACAGGTCTGCCCCAACCAGAACACCGAGTACCCCGCTGGCAAAGGCGAGAGGCGCTGCGTTCACAGGCTCCAGGGCAAGGGCGATCAGTACCGCCACCAGCGGCGCCAGCAACAGTGGCATTGCAATGCCGACACCGGGTACGGGGCGGCTGAACACGTAGCAGGCCGCGCTGGTCAGCGGCAGTGCCAGCAGCAGATCAAGTGGCGCCACGAGTTGCTGCAGCAGCAGGTAGAGCGTGATGCCCACGGGGATGATGCAACCCCCCAGGTTGACGGCAATGATAATGCGCCCCTTCAGCGGTGGTATTACGGGTTGCAGGATGCGCCCCCGGCGGGGGATGTCCGGCGGCGGCGCGGCAGCGGGTTCACCGGTTATTGTTCCGAGCGGAATGTTGATGCCGCTGCCGAGAAGTGCACAAAGCATCAGCAGCAAGGCAGCACGGGGTGACAGGCCGAGTTTCTGGAAGGCGATGGAAATGATTTCCAGCTGGATGACGGTTGCCAGCAGCACGCCGAGGAAAAGCAGCAGCAACAGATAGCGTGGTGGCATGTTGGTCACTAACCGCGGCGCGTTACAGTGCGCTCCGGGCAGCACGTCCGGTTGTTGTCCTGACTGCCGGAGTCGCAGGCAGTCACCTGAGATGCCGCGGTGAATTACCGAGGCCGACATGCTTCAGTATGTCATCCATTTCGACATAATAGGCACATATGAAGGTTTCTCCAATGCACATCTCCGGTATGCCCTATGTGCCCGGAACGGTGCGCGGGCGGTTGCAGCAAGGGGTGCAGCCGATCGGGCCCGAGAGCATTGTCATGCTCAGGCAGTCCGGGATCGCTTCACTGCCTGCACGACCGGCCGGGCTGGTCGTGGTGGACGGCGCGCCGTTTTCTCATACGATGATCGCACTGCTGGGCGGTGGCGTTCCCACCGTGGTGATTTCCAGCCGCCAGGCCGCATCACTGGAGGCGGGGATGCAGGTGCTGCTCGATGGCACCCGCGGTACGCTGACCAGCGACATCGCTGCCGGGGCGGTTCAACAGCCCGGGCTTGCAGTGCCGCTGCCGGGACAGCCTGTGCTGACGGCGGATGGTGTGGCCGTACAGCTGTATGCCAGCGTGAGCAGCGTGGCAGCGACCCGACAGGCGCGACAGGCCGGTGCGGGCGCCATCGGGCTGGTGCGTTCGGAATATCTCCTGCCGGCAACGGATACCGCCCCCGACGCAAGCTTTTACCGGGAGACTTTCACCGCGGTCTGCGAGGCAGCGGCTCCCCTGGCGGTGACGATCCGGCTGCTGGACCTGGCCGCGGACAAACTGCCGCGGTGGGCGTCCGGCGACGCCGTGGCGCGGGGCGGGCTGGGGCTGCAGGGTGTGCGCCTGTACGGTGTCGCAACTGTCCGCCGGGTGCTGCTGGCGCAACTTGCGGCGCTTGATGGCATGGATGAACAGTTCAGACTGCGCGTGCTGATTCCCTACCTCGTCAGGCTGGAGGAACTGCATTACTGGATGGACGACATTAACCACCACCTGTCGCGACCGCTGCCCACAGGCCCCATGGTGGAAACTCCGGCGGCCGCACTGGACCTCAACAACTGGCTCGCCGTCAGCGATTTTGTGGCCATCGGTTGTAATGACCTGATGCAGTGTCTGTTTGCGGCCGACCGCGACCGGGCTGATGTGCAGTGTTACCTGGATCCCTGTGCGCCGCCGTTGTTTCGTTTTTTCAGGCAGCTGGCGGAAGCGGCCGCGGGGGAACTGCAGCGGGTACAGCTGTGCGGACTATTGCCGCAGTTGCCGGGCGTGCTGCCGGTCCTGCTGGGCCTGGGATTTCGCACTTTTTCAGTGGATGCGACACTGATCCCCTACCTTGCCCACACCCTGCAGTCACGTACGCTTGCCGGGATGCAGGCACTTGCGAGCGAGGTGTGTGCGGCGAAAACCTCACGCGAGGTCACTGCAATCACCTGCGCCGGCCGGCCGCCGTTTTTACTGCCGGACTAGCCCGCATATTGCACCAGTATCCGGGATGCAGGCGCAGGGTGGCGCACGGCAGTGTTCACAAGGGTGCATCGACCAGTATCCGCAAGGCCGGGAACAGCCCGTTCAGCATGCGGGCGAACTCGCCGTAGTTCAGCTTGTCCGGCGTGTCCTGCGCCGTGTGGTAGTAAGGATAACGGTAAAATGCGGTGTCGGTAATCATCATGGCGCGGTAGCGCTTGCGCCAGAATGACAGGTGATCGCTCCAGGCGACCCCGGGAACCAGGGCGGATGTCGCGACATGTTGCAGGGGGAAATCCGTGGACGCGCGAAAGGCCTGTGCCAGGCGGCGCATCGGCTTGCGTGAGCGGAAGTTGGACACGAAGGCGATGTAGTCAGCCCGGTCAGGGAAAAAATACCGGAACAGCGGCGGGTAGCTCTGCGATCCGGGCGCGCTGGAATAGCTGCCGATGGTTTCCAGTGCGATCATCAGGCGGATGGCGTCCCCGCGACGGCGTGCCTGGCGTGCGTACAGCATGCTGCCGGGGCGACCGGTCCGGAAGAAGGGCGGTTCCTCATTGGTAAAGGCGACGAAGCGCACGCTGCGTGCCGGCTCGATGGCGCTGAACAGTCGTGACAATTCCAGCAGCGCGGCAACCCCGCTACCGTTGTCGTTGGCGCCGGGGCTGCCCCTGACCGAATCGTAATGTGCGCCCAGCAGGATGATTTCTTCGGGATGCCGGCTGCCACGGCGGGTGATCTCCAGGTTGGCGCTGCGCACCCCCATGGCGACGTAGTCCTGCGGCGTGACCGCATAGCCCTGTTGCTGCCAGCATTGCCGGATGTAGTCCTCGGCCGCCTGCAGGGCCTGCGGGTGAAACACGTTGCGTTCACCGATTTCGGTGGCGAGCCGGTTGACGTGGCGGGAGAGCCGCGCGGCTGTTATGTCGTCAGTGCCATCCATGTCCACGCAGCAGTGCAGGAGCACCCTGACTGGTCAGCGTGCCGTGCCGTTGCGGGTCTTCCCCGGGCGCTCGCTGACCTTTGCGGTGAGGCTGAATGTCTTGCCCTCCCGGATGCCCCCGAGCCGGATCGTGCTGCCGGGCGACTGCTCCGAGATCGTTTTCATCGCCGCGGTGGCATCGGTCACCTGCGCGCCGTTGATCGTGGTGACGATATCGCCGGGGAGCAGGCCGGCCTTGTCGGCGGGTCCATCACTCAGCACGCCGGCAATGATGACGCCGTTGCTGATATCCACACCGAAGGATTCCGCCAGTTGCAGCGTCAGGTTCTGGGCCTCGATGCCCAGCCAGCCGCGCACCACGTGGCCCTGCTCGATAATCTGCGTCATGACACCCTTGGCGAGGCTGATGGGGATCGCGAAGCCGATGCCCTGGGAACCGCCGGAGCGGCTGTAGATCGCCGAGTTGATGCCAATGAGCTCCCCCCTGGCGTTGATCAGCGCACCACCGGAATTGCCGGGATTGATGGCCGCATCGGTCTGGATGAATTCCTCGTAGGCGGTAATGCCCAGCTGGTCGCGACCGGTGGCGCTGATAATGCCGAAGGTCACGGTCTGTCCCACCCCGAACGGGTTGCCGATGGCGAGCGCGACATCCCCGACGCGCAGCTTGCCCGAGTCACCGATGACGATGCTGGGCAGGGCATCGACCTCGATGTGCAGCACGGCGAGGTCGGTGTCCACGTCGCTGCCCACCACGGTCGCGCGGGAACTGCGGCCGTCCGCCAGCAGCACCCGGATTTCGTCGGCGCCGTCGATGACATGGTTGTTGGTGAGCACGTAGCCCTGCGCGCTGATAATCACCCCGGAGCCCAGGCTGGTCTGGATCGCCTTTCTTGACTGCTTGAAGCGGTCCCCGAAGAAATGCTGGAAAATCGGGTCGTCCAGCAGGGGATGTACCCGTCGCGTGATGACCTTGGCAGTGTGCACATTGACCACGGCCGGAGCGGCCAGCGCCACCGCGTCTGCGTAGGAAACAGGTCCCGACCCGACCGGGTTGACAGTTGACCCGTCGGTTGGCTGCCCCGGCGTTTCCCGAACCTCGACCACGGTACCGCTGCTGCGCAGCAGATCCGGCTGTACCAGCAGGATGTAGAGGAATGCAGCAGCCAGCCCGGCGGTGATCGTCTGGGCAATGAATGAGAGAAGCTTGAGGATTGGCATGAACTGGGACACGTTGTGGTCAGGCTGCCATTGTATGTATAAAGCCACTTCACATGAACAGGAAATGACGCCATGGCAAACCTGAAAGACCTGGTTGAATACACGGATACTTTGCTGGGGGCAGCCGGTTTCCGGGACTATTGTCCCAACGGGCTGCAGGTCGAGGGGCGCGGGGAAGTGCTGCGCCTGGTCAGCGGCGTGACCGCCAGCATGGCGCTGATCGAGGCGGCCTGTGAAGCCCGCGCCGATGTCCTGCTGGTGCACCACGGGTATTTCTGGAAGGGCGAGGACCCCTGCATCACCGGCATGAAGCAGCGCCGCCTGCGCCGCCTGCTTGGCGCGGATATCAGCCTGCTGGCGTACCACCTGCCGCTGGACGCGCATGCCCGGCTGGGCAACAACACGCAACTGGCCCGCGTGCTGGGCTTTGAGCCCGAGGGCAACTTCGGCAGCGAGCCGGACCTGCAGCTGGGTCAGTACGGGCACCTTTCACAGGCGCTGGACGGCGCGGCGCTGGCGGCGCATATCGGGGAGCGGCTGGGGAGGGCGCCGCAGCACATTCCGGGTGCCGTGGACCGGATCGAGACCGTGGGCTGGTGCAGCGGCGCGGCGCAGTCCTGGATCGAAGCGGCTGCGGCACGCGGCCTGGATGCGTTCATCAGCGGCGAGATTTCCGAGCAGACCGTGCACGTCGCGCGTGAAACCGGGATTCACTATTTCGCCGCCGGACACCATGCAACGGAACGCTACGGGGTGCAGGCGCTGGGCGCGCATCTTGCCGAACATTTTGATGTCTCGCACGAGTTTGTGGATATCGGAAATCCCGTCTGAGTGCACTGTGAACACGTCAAAAAAACATCCCGGTAACTGCCGTGAAATTCCGCAACACCCCTTGACCTTGTCGGGGAGTTAGACCATCCTATGCGGTTCTTGGAAGGTTCTTGAAACAAATTAGAATATTCCGAAATAGTTTAGTGAAATTTCGCGCTGTCAATGGCCCGAAATTTCACCCAACTCTCTGGTTTCTTTAAATTATTTGGAGATTGCCCGTATGAGTGGCGATGAGACCAATACCGGCAGACGCCGATTTCTCACGGCTGCAACCACAGTCGTCGGCGCAGTAGGCACCGGTTTCCTTCTGGTACCCTTTGTTTCCTCCATGCAACCCAGCGCCAAGGCACGTGCCGCCGGCGCGCCGGTGCGTGCGGACATGAGCAAGCTCGAGTCCGGGCAGATGATTCGCGTGAAGTGGCGCGGCAAGCCGGTGTGGATCGTCAAGCGCACGGATACGATGATCGAGACCCTGCCGACGCTGGACGACCAGCTGCGTGACCCGGAGTCCCTCGAATCGATACAACCGCCTTACGCACAGAACGAGTTGCGCTCCATCAAGCCGGAAATCCTGGTGCTGATCGGCATCTGTACCCACCTCGGCTGCTCGCCGACCTATCGCCCGGATGTCGGCGCGGCGGATCTTGGCGGCGATGCGTGGAAGGGCGGATTCTTTTGTCCCTGTCACGGCTCCCGCTTCGACCTGGCCGGACGCGTCTACAAGAGTGTTCCCGCACCGATCAACCTGGATGTTCCACCACACCGCTACCTGAGCGAGACCGAGCTTGTGATCGGTGAAGATGAGGGGGTCGCATAATGGCTGGCAATACGAGTGAAAAATGGCAGGGCGGCCTGCTGGGCTGGATCGATGCGCGCTTCCCGCTCAGCAGCATGTGGTACGACCACCTTGCCAGGTACTACGCACCGAAGAACTTCAATTTCTGGTACTACTTCGGTTCCCTGGCGCTGATGGTGCTGGTGCTCCAGATCGTCACCGGCATCTGGCTGACCATGAACTACAAGCCGGACGCGACGCTGGCATTCAATTCCGTCGAGTACATCATGCGCGATGTGAACTGGGGCTGGCTGATACGCTACATGCACTCCACCGGCGCTTCGTTCTTCTTTATCGTCGTGTACCTGCACATGTTCCGCGGCCTGATCTACGGTTCTTTCAAGAAGCCGCGGGAACTGATCTGGATCTTCGGCATGATCATCTATGTCTGCCTGATGGCCGAGGCGTTCATGGGCTACCTGCTGCCGTGGGGGCAGATGTCCTACTGGGGCGCGCAGGTGATCATCTCGCTGTTCGGTGCCATTCCGGGCGTCGGTGATGCGCTGGCGCTGTGGATTCGCGGCGATTTCGTCATCGCGGATGCCACCCTGAACCGCTTCTTCGCCTTCCATGTGATTGCCGTGCCGATCGTGCTGCTGGCGCTGGTCGTGCTGCACATCCTGGCGTTGCACGAAGTCGGTTCCAACAACCCTGATGGTGTCGACATCAAGAAGAACAAGGACGAGAACGGCATCCCGCTGGACGGCATCCCCTTCCACCCGTACTACACCGTCAAGGACATCGTCGGCGTGGCCGTGTTCCTGATCGTGTTCTGCAGCGTGGTGTTCTTCATGCCCGAGATGGGCGGCTGGTTCCTGGAACGGGATAACTTCATTCCGGCCGATCCGCTGAAGACGCCGGAACATATCGTGCCGTTGTGGTACTTCACACCGTTCTACGCGATCCTGCGTGCCGTGCCGGACAAGTTCCTCGGCGTGGTGGCGATGGGTGGCGCGATTTTCGTGCTGTTCCTGCTGCCCTGGCTGGACCGCAGCCCGGTGAAGTCGATCCGTTACCGCGGTACCGCCTACAAGGTGGCCATCGCGATTTTCGTTATCAGTTTCATCGCCCTGGGTTACCTCGGTACCCAGCCAGCCACAGCGGTTATGACCAACTTTGCTCGCCTGTTCAGCTTGCTCTACTTTGGCTTCTTCGTCGCGCTGCTGATCATCCCGAGCTTTGAGAAGACCAAGCCGGTCCCAGACAGGGTGACATCATGAAGAAACAACTCGTCGTGTTATTAATGGCGCTGGCCCCGGCCTGGGTGTTTGCGGCCGGTTCCGGGATCCATCTGGACAAGGCCAATATCGATCCGAACAATACGCAGTCGCTGCAGCGCGGTGCACGCCTGTTCGTCAACTACTGCCTCAGCTGTCATTCGGCTTCCCTGATGCGTTACGAGCGCATGGGTAACGACCTCGGTATCAGCGAGGAACTGGTGAGCGAGAACCTGATGTTCACCGGTGGCAAGGTGGGCGAGCTGATGACGGTGGCGACCGCCCCGGCGGATGCCAAGGAATGGTTCGGCACGGTACCCCCCGATCTGACCGTGATTGCGCGCGCCCGCGGCGTTGACTGGCTGTATACCTACCTGCGCAGTTTCTACCGCGACGATTCCCGCAATATCGGGGTCAACAACCTGGTCTTCCCGGATGTCGGCATGCCACATGTCATGTGGGAACTGCAGGGTTGGCAGGAACCGATTATCACCACCGTCAAGGATCACGACGGCAAGGAGACCAAGGTCGTTGACCTGGAACTGGTCGAACCCGGCCTGCGGACTCCCCAGGAGTTCGACCGTGATATACGCGATCTGGTGAATTTCCTCGACTACATGGGCGAGCCGGCCAAGCATGACCGGCGAGCGCTGGGCGTCAAGGTCCTCATGTTCCTGTTTGTGTTCCTGGTACTTGCCTACCTGCTGAAACGGGAATACTGGAAAGACGTACACTAGGGGCTGAATCCGGTGTAGGGATTCAGCGTCGTTAAACCGAGGATGCCTAATGGCACTGGTAGCTAATCGTCGATCTGTTATGAACCTGTTTTCATCTGCAACTTGCCCACAGAGCCACCGTGTACGCGTGGTGCTGGCCGAGAAGGGAATCACGGTCGAAATCCTTGATGTCGACAGCAGCACCAATCCGGAAGACCTCATCGACCTGAATCCCTACAATACCGTGCCGACCCTGGTCGATCGCGAACTGGTGCTGTATGACCCGCGCGCGATTATGGAATACCTCGACGAGCGTTTTCCGCACCCGCCCCTGATGCCGGTGGACCCGGTGTCGCGGGCGCGCACCCGGCTGGCGCTGTTCCGCATCGAGCAGGACTGGTACCAGCTGGTGCCCGCGCTGGAATCCAAGGGTGAAAAGACCTCGGCCAAGGCGCGCAAGGAACTGCGTGACAGCCTCACGGCGAGCGCCGAGGTGTTTGGCGCCAAGCCGTTTTTCCTCAGCGACGAGTTCTCGCTGGTCGATGCCACTATCGTGCCGATCCTGTGGCGGCTGATGAGCTACCGTGTCGAGCTGCCGCGCCAGGCGAGGCCGGTTATGGAATATGCCGAGCGCATGTTCGCGCGCGAGACCTTCCAGGCCAGCCTTACCGAGGCGGAACGCGAGATGCGGGAGTAGCCGCGTCGCTGCGCGAGTCTGCCAGCCAGGCACGTCTTTCCGGTAGCTGCTCTGGTCATGAGCCTGAATTACCGGTAACTTTGTCGCATGAATTCCAGTCGTCCCTATCTCATTCGCGCCATTCACGAATGGATCCTCGATAATGAAATGACGCCCCACCTGCTGGTGGATATCGAGGGTGAAGGCGTGGATGTCCCGGCCCAGCAGGGCCAGAATGGCAAGATCGTGCTGAATATCAGTCCGCAGGCCGTCGAGGGTCTGATGCTGGGCAATGACGCCATCGGTTTCCGTGCCCGCTTCGGCGGCATTGCGACCGACGTCTACGTGCCGGTCGCGGCTGTGCTGGCCGTCTATGCCAAGGAGAACGGCCGCGGCATGGTGTTTAGCGAGGAAGACAGCGCCCCCGAGCCTGATGACGGTAGCAGTCCGAAGTCGGGCAGGAAACCGAACCTGAAGATCGTCAAGTAATCCTCTTCCGTGAGTACATCCCGGGTCTCCGGGTTGTGATGGCCACGGAATCCACGGAAGGACACGGAAAAACCCCTATAGGGTCTTGTTTCTTTCCGTGTCCTTCCGTGGATTCCGTGGCTATAGAAAGAGAATCGCAGGCTCAGCCAAACCTGTGAACATCCTGCTAAAGGAATTTTGAGACAGGTTCTAGCTGCGTAGCGGTTCCAGCCGCAGTTGTGCAGCCGGCACGCCGTTGCCCGTCAGCACTGTCCCGGCGGCCTCCAGCAATGCCTCCGGCAGGCAGGCATAGAAATCAAATTCCCCCGGGTTACCCAAGCTCTGCAGGTATTCTGCCAGCACGCCGGCCACCGCCGCTTCCGCGTCAGCCTCCAGGGCGGTGTAGTGAAAATTGTCCAGGGCATCTTCCCAGGAGCGGCACAGGTTGCCCGCGTAGTGGCTGTGGCCCGGGGTCGTAATCCAGCACAGGTGGATATGTTCGGCGGCATCCAGCGCCATGGCATGTTCCACCAGGCTCTTGACCGGGCCGATCCCCGTGTTGCACGCGATAAACACCAGCGAACGGGGTGAATCCTCGTCCAGCACAAATTCTCCCCGCGGGCCCTTGATGTGAATGCCGGTGTTGGTCTTCACGCACACTCGCAGTTGCGTGCTGAACGGGTCGCCCGGCGTGGTAGGAATGTGGAACTGCAGGTTCATGTCGTCGCAGGGACAGCTGGCGATGGCGCAATCGCGCGGCGGTACGCCCGGTATTTCCAGCGACAGGTACTGGCCGGCGAGAAAGCGCAACCGCCGGGTGCGCGGTGTTTTGGCGTGCAGCAACAGGACGTGCTCGTCGGGCACTTCTATCTTCTTGACGCGAATATCGATTTCCTGCAGCGGAATGTCATGGGAACCCGCGGCTTCCTCGGCTTCCAGCACGACATCGGTAATGGCGGTGTGGGAGCAGGTGAGGATGTAGCCCAGTCCTTTTTCGGTTTCCGAGAGAACATGGTCATAATCACGAACCTTGCCGACCTGGCCGGATACCACCTTGGCCTTGCAGAGGCCGCAGTTGCCATTGCTGCAACCGTAATTCAGCGCCAGGCCACTACGCAGCCCGGCCTCGAGAATCGAGTCGGAGCCTTCGATGAAGAATTCATGCCCGCTCGGCAGGATGCGGACCTGGGCTGCGATGATGCGCAGCAGTGCCTCCTTTGCGATGTCCTGCGAATCGTCCTTGTGGGCCTCGGTGGCCGCGAGCGCCTGCTGCAGCCAGTCCTGCAGCCTGCCCAGCGCCTGCGCCTGCGGCTCGTCTGCAGCGCTGATCAGTTCTTCCAGCTGCTGCTTCAGGTTTGCTACCAGTTCGCGGTAGCGACGCGCGTCCTGTCGCGCGCGTGCCAGTTCCCGTCCCAGCGACAGGATGCGGGCGGCGAGGGCATTGTTGTCCGGCATGTCCTCGTCGGGTCGGACGATCTTGTTGACCGCCTGTTCCATGATGTGCCCGACGCGCTCCAGCATGGTGGTGTCTTCGACCTGCGTTTCCGGGTACGCATGCAGCAGGTCGGCCAGCAGCAGTTCACCCTCGAAGGTGCGTAATTCGCCCTGCTGGATTTTCTGTTGCAAGGTACCCCGCTTGACGCCCACCAGGCGTGCGGCTCGCGAGAGTGTGATCAGGCGCGGCATGTTTCCCCCTCGAAGTCCGTGGCGATTTCGGCCTTACTCTAGCACAGCTCTGCGGGAATGTTCGGCAGCCCGGGCGGGTTATACTGGCGCGCAACGTGACAAACGGAGACCGCCATGATTGAGGTCATCACCGCGGACATTACCACCCTGGATGTCGATGCGATTGTTAACGCTGCGAACAGCAGCCTGCTCGGCGGCGGCGGTGTGGACGGTGCCATACACAGCGCCGCCGGGCCGCTGCTGCTGCAATTCTGCCGCACCCTGAACGGCTGCCGCACCGGCGAGGCCAAGATCAGCCCGGGCTTCGAGCTGAAGGCACGGCGCGTCATTCACACTGTCGGCCCGGTCTGGAAGGGTGGGGCTAACTACGAAGCGGCGCTGCTGCAGGCCTGCTACCGGAACAGTTTCGAGATTGCCCTGGAAAACGGGGTGCGCAGCATCGCCTTTCCGGCGATCAGTACCGGCGTGTACGGTTTTCCGAAACGGCAGGCCACGGAGATCGCCATCGCCGCCATGCAGGAATACGCTGACCGTTTCGAGCGCATCATCGCCTGCTGTTTCAGTGAGGCGGATGCGGAGCTGTACCGGCAGGTGCTGGAGGCCTTCCCGGAATAGCGCGCGGTAGCCCGGATGGAGCAGGGCGGAATCCGGGGAGATGTTGCATCGACGCAAGAAATTTCCCGCAAATACCGGACACACAGACTTGGTTTCAGCACCAGCGACGTTTAGAATCTGCACAAACTACGCGCAACAACAACGAGGAAAAGATAGATGGCTAATCCCGAGGCAGTTGAAGGAACGGTGGACGTGGCAGAGATGGTAACGGAAGTCATACCCGGCAGCATTGAAGAAGCCAGCCAGCTGTGGCTTCAGATGCAGGATATCGTGCTCGCCTGGGGGCTGAAGGTGCTTGCCGCCGTCGCCATATTCATTGTTGGCCGCTGGATCGCGAAGCTGGTGCGCCGGGGCGTGCGCAGGATGTTGGAGAGGGCAAAGGTCGAGTCGATCATCACCGGCTTCGTCAGCAGCATCGCCTACATCGCGCTGCTGGCCTTCGTGGTCGTGGCGGCGCTTGGCCAGCTCGGCATCCAGACGACCTCGTTCATTGCCATTCTGGGTGCCGCCGGCCTGGCCATCGGTCTGGCGCTGCAGGGCTCGCTGGCAAATTTCGCGGCCGGATTCCTGATGATCATCTTCCGGCCCTTCAAGGTCGGTGACTTTATCGAGGGTGCCGGTGTGGCCGGTGTGGTGCGGGAAATCCAGGTTTTTACCACCACCCTCAAGACACCGGACAACAAGACCATCATCGTCCCCAACGCCAAGCTGTCCGGGGATAACATCATCAACTACTCCGCCGAGGCAAACCGGCGGGTGGACATGACCGTCGGGGTTGCCTACGACGCGGACCTGGCGAAGGTCAAGGACGTGCTGAAGGACATCATCAGCAAGGATGCGCGTATCCACGCCGACCCGGCACCGCAGGTGGTCGTGGCGGAACTGGCGGACAGCAGCGTCAATTTCGTGGTGCGTGTCTGGACGAGCACGGAGGATTACTGGGGCGTCAAGTTCGATGCCACGGAAACCATCAAGAACCGCTTCGACGCCGAAGGCATCGGTATCCCGTTCCCGCAGCGCGATATCCACATTGTCAGCGGCGCGGTGGCGGCATGACACTGAAGCCCGGCTAGCGACTCAGCAGGAGCAGCAGTACCAGAAGGTAGGCAAGGCGCGGGAGCCAGTCGACAAGGCCCTCCTGCCACAGGGCTACGCCTTGTCCGAGTCGTCGTGTCTCGTGATCGAGCATTTCGCCAAGGCGTCCCGAGGCCTCCCCGCTGTGCGCCAGCGCATACCCGGTGTCATCCAGGGCGGCGTGGTCATGGAGCGCCTCGCTGACCCCGCTGCCTTGCCTGATTGCCGTCGCTATTTTTGACCAGCGACTTCGCAGCAATACCGGGTCGCAGCTGTTAACGGCAACCGGCAATGCGTCCAGTATTGGCACCCCGGCGTTATACAGGCTGGCGAGCTGGTGAATGAAACGATAGCGCTGATATTGCCAGACCGGTTTGCCGAGGGTATTAAAGCGCAGGAGCAGGTGCGGAAACCGGTGCGCTTTCCACGGCGCTTTCAAAAGGCCCCAAAGGGCAACCAGTACGGCCGCCAGCAACAGGTTCTGCAGCAAATAGGTGTGAACGGAAAGCTGTCCGCTAATCAGCCTCGGCAGCGGCAACGCCAGAAAACCCGGTATCAGAATGCCACCCGGGAAAAGCAGCCGCAGCCGCAGCCGCTTCCACCAGTCGGTTGCGCGTTCGTGGTAGGCGGCCAGGTCGTCCAGCACCCGGTCCACCCGGCCATGCACGCTGGCGACCGCGAGCAGCCTGGCTTCCCAGGGCAGCAGTACGCCATTCCTCAGTCCCGCATCAGCAAGCGTCTGTCCGCTCTGTACCTGGCGTGCCGTCATCTGGAAGGGGCTGCGGTTGCGCGGGGGGAGTTGCTCTGCCCACTGCTCCAGCCCGCGGTCAAGCGTCATGCCGGCCTGTGAAATAGCGTGCCAGGGTGCGAAAAAAAGCAGAACGCCCCGCTGCTTGCCTCGGATATCGATGTTCACCCAGGGTCTTTTTCATCCCGCCGCCTGCATTCAAGCACACTTTCCCAATGGTAACTGAAGGTGCATGACCTTATATATTCGTGTCGTTTCCCCGGACGAAACCCGTTCGGCGGCGGCAGGGCAGTGTGACTGGTCAGCTCCGAACACGCTTGCTGCGGGACGAAGTATGTCGCACCGGCCACCCTCCGGATGCTGATGTCAGCGGGGTTTTCAGGAGAATAATCAAGATGCAGCGCTTAAAGAAGAATTTCCTCACGGTCGGATCCGGCATCACCCTGGCCGTGGTTCTGCTTCTGCCTGCCGGCCCGGGCCGGGCGGCAGGGAACGGGGATGACACGGCCGCTTCCGGTGCAGCCCGGCCCCCGGCCCCGGCCCCTGTCGCAGGGCAGGGCATGCGGGTTTACCGCGACCCGAAAACGGGGCGTCTCGGCCCGCCGCCTCCCGGTGTGCAGCCACCCGGACTGTCCGTCGCCGAACAGCACATGCTGAATCGCTCCGACCAGGGGTTGCAGCAGCGCACCCTGCCGGGCGGAGGCGTTGCCGTCGATCTCCAGGGACGCTACCAGAGTATGGCCGTGGCGACGGTCGGCGCGGACGGGCAGGCTGCAGTCAATTGCGTGCTTACCCCGGAGCAGGCCGAAGCGGTCCTGCAGGCAGGTCAACAGGCCAGTCCGGGATCGGCAGATTGATGCAGCGCCGTCCAGGCGTCGCCGGTTTGTTATTTCGACTGCTGCCGGTCCTGCTGATGTGCCTGCTTGCGGCACCGCCGGTCTCCGCTGCCAACTTCGAGATCGTCAACATGGATGGCGCCGGCGAGGGTTTCAATGATCCCACCTCGGTGGATCCCGTGGGCGACAACAACGGGACCACCCTGGGGCAGCAGCGCCGGAACCTGTTCCAGAAGGCGGCGGATATCTGGGGCGCGGCCATCAAGAGCTCTGTGACGATCCGCATCCAGGCGAAATTCGATCCCCTGTCCTGCGACGCCAGTTCCGCCGTGCTGGGTTCGGCCGGCGCCATGGATAGTCTTCCGCGACTTCCTCGGTGCACCCCGACCCAACACCTGGTACCACGCCGCACTGGCCAACGCACTTGCAGACTACGATTTGGGCGCGGGCAGAAATGACATCAGCGCGACCTTCAACAGTAACATCGACAACAATGACAGCTGCCTGTCCGGGACCAACTGGTACCTCGGCTACGACCACAACCACGGCAACGATATCGACCTGCTGGTGGTGCTGCTGCACGAGTTCGCCCACGGCCTGGGTTTCCAGGGTTTCGCTGACACTGCGATACCGGGAACTTTTTTATATGGCATACCGGACATCTATTCGCACTTCACCCTGGATAACTCCACCGGCTTGCACTGGGACCAGATGACCAACGACGAGCGCACGGCCTCGGCTACCAACACCGACAACGTGGCGTGGGACGGTCCATCTGTCTCAGCCGGCGCCACGGGGTTTCTCACCGACGGTACCGACACTGCCGGTCATGCCCGGCTCTTCGCCCCGAATCCTGTTCAAGGCGGCTCGTCGATTTCGCACTTCGATACCGCGGCCAGTCCGAACCTGCTCATGGAACCCTACATCACCTCGGATCTCGGCTCGGACCTCGACCTCACCGATGAACAGTTGTTCGACGTGGGCTGGACCCCCGTGGACACGGACGGCGACGGCGTGGCGGATGCCGTGGACAACTGCCCGCAGATTCCGAATCCCGACCAGGCAGACCTGGACGGCGACGGGGTAGGGGATGCCTGTGACAGCGATATCGACGGCGACGGGCTGGACAACGACACGGAGCAGTTGCTGGGAACTAACCCCAACATCGCCGATAGCGATGGGGATGGCCTCGATGATGGTGACGAAGTGAACCAGTATTTGACCGATCCATTAAAATCCGACAGTGACGGCGATTACCTGGAAGATGGTGACGAGGTCAATCTGTATGGCTCGGATCCCAACCATGATGACACCGGCGACCTGGCGCCGCGCGGTACTCCGGACGGTGCGCTCAACGCCGGTGACCTGGTGGTCTTGATGCGACTGGTGCTGGGACTGGAAACGCCGGATGCGCGCGAGACCGTGCTGGCGGACATGAACCATGACGGCCTGCTGAATGCCGCCGATGTCCTGCTGCTTTCGGTGGCGCTTGGCCTGTAGGCCTGCCGTTCAGTCGACAGGGGTTGATCGCGAGGAGCCTGACGACCCGTGCAGTTGCACGGCACTACTCTGTTGCCGGATTCTCCGCCGGTAAAAACAGCACGGGATCCACCCGCGCGTCGTTGAGGCTCACGCCCCAGTGCAGGTGCGGACCGGTGACGCGGCCGGTCATGCCGACCTTGCCGATGACATCGCCGGCTGCGACCCTGGTGCCCGGCTCCACGTCGATGGCGCTCATGTGACAGTACATGGTGACCAGGCCCTGGCCGTGGTCGATGAGCACGGTGTTGCCGTTGAAGAAAAAGTCACCGGTCTCGATGATGGTGCCGGGCGCCGGGGCCCGGATCGGTGTGCCTTCCGGTGCCGCGATGTCCAGTCCGCTGTGGGGATTGCGCGGCTGCTCGTTGAAGAAACGCTTCAGTCCGAACGGGCTGCTGGTCGGGCCCTCGACCGGTTTCTGGAAATCGATGACCACGTCCTGCTGCGTCGACCATTGCTGCAGCGCGGTCTTGATCTGTTTCGTTTCCCGGGTGATGCGTTCCATGTCGCGCTTCTCGGGGTTGACCTTGCGCTTGTCCGTGATGGTGATGTGCTGCTCCTCGTAGGCCTTGTCCTCGACCGTGAACGCGATGCTGAGCGACTCGCCCTGCGTGGTCTCTGCCTTGAGGTAGTGGCGGCCGGGCTTGGTGCCGAGTGACAGGCCGACAACCGCAAGTTGCTCGCCATCCTGTTGCGTGACCAGCACCTTGCGGTCGCGGTAGCGCAGTGTTGCCGGGGCGATGTCGTCCGGCAGCCTGACGACGGCAATACCGCCGGGGACCGGGGTGTTGTCGGGGGGAAGGGCTGCGCACCATGCCGGTAACAGCAGGAGAAGCGTGAAAAGTGAAAAGTGAAAAGTGAAACGGGGACGGAGATAAGGCGTCAGGCAATGCAGTGGTTTCAAGGTGTCGGGTCTCCAGGTTCGGGTTTCTTCAGTTGGCGCGTGGCAATTTCAGGTTGGGATTTTCAGGTCGGAATCCCGTTTCTCGGTACTGCATTAAATGAGCCTTGCATAAATCGTTGATACATCCGGAGTACACCTCGGCAACTGCTGCGTTGCCCGAACTCCGGGTCGAAGCCCATCAGTCTCGGATTCCCTGTAGTGCACTCCATCCGGGCTACAATTTCTTCGCGCATTCAAGCATCCAGATTATTCCAGCTGACCTCGCTCCGCCGAATCCTTGCGGGAAAAAATTACCGGCAACGTTATTACGACTTGCTCACCGTATCAACCGTGCACAGCAGGCGGCCTTGTGCGAGGCGGGCCTCGATCTGGTCGCCGGGCTTGACGGCGGCAGCCGCGTGCAGGATGCGCTTGTCCTGCGGCCGGGTGACGATGGCATAACCACGTTCCAGCGTCGCCAGCGGGCTGATGGTATCCAGTGACTTGCAGGCCACGGCCAGGCGGCGCTGGCGTTGCTGCAGCAGCGCCGCGATGGCGGCGTTCAGGCGTTGCTCCAGCGCCTGGCGCTGCATGCCGGCGCGGCGAACTGCATGGAGCGGGGTGGCCTGGCGCAGGCCGGCCAGTGCATCGTTGAGTGCGGCCTGCAGGCTGTTGAAACGGGAACGAATCACCAGTCGCATGCGCTGCTCGAGTTCGTCCATGCGCTGCGCCTGCTGGCGCAGGTATTGCCCGGGGTGGCGCAGCTGCAGGCGTCGGGTCAGGGCGGACAACTGCTGCCGTATGCACGCCCAGGTGCTGCCGCAGTTGACGCGTGCTGCGTGCCTGCAGGGCGGTGATCTGGGCCAGCCATTCATACTGGTCGGGGCTGGCGAGCTCGGCGGCGGCCGAGGGCGTCGGCGCGCGCTGGTCGGCGACAAAGTCGGCGATGGTGAAGTCGACCTCGTGGCCCACCGCGCTGATGATCGGTAGCGGGCAGTCGTGGATGGCGCGGGCCACGGCTTCCTCGTTGAATGCCCACAGGTCTTCCAGCGAGCCACCGCCGCGGGTCAGGATCAGGACGTCGCAGTCCCGGCGTTCGCCAGCGAGGCGCAGCATGGCGGCGATTTCGCGTCCGGCTTCCTTGCCCTGGACCGGTACCGGATAGACCAGCACGGGAATGGCGGGAAACCGCCGCTTCAGGACGCTGAGCACGTCGCGGATGGCCGCGCCGCTGGGTGAGGTCACCACGCCGATGCGGCGCGGCAGCGCTGGCAGCGGCAGTTTGTGCTCCGCAGCAAACAGGCCCTCGTGGTCGAGTTTGCGCTTGAGTTCTTCAAAGGCTCGCTGCAGGGCGCCGTCCCCGGCTTCCTCCATGCTTTCCGCGATCAGCTGGTAGTCGCCGCGCGGCTCGTACAGGCTGACCCGGCAGCGAACCAGTACCTGCATGCCTTCCTGCGGCTGGAAGCGCAGCAACTGGTTGCGGTTGCGGAACATGGCGCCCCGGATCTGGGCACGGCTGTCCTTGAGAGTGAAATACAGGTGGCCGGACGAGGGGCGGGCGAGGTTGGAGAGTTCTCCCTCGAGCCAGATGCGCGGCAGGCCCTGTTCCAGCAGCTGGCGTGCTGTCTGGTTCAGCCGGGAGACCGTGTAGACGTCCCGTTCCGGGGTGCCGGACCCGGTTTCCAATGGTGCATTTGGCATGGGGCGCAAGCATACACCGTTGGAATGTGAAAAGTGAGAAGTGAAGCGTGAGAGGTGAAAAGGGGGTAAACGCAAGGCGCCGGTTTACCGCAGTAGCGGCAGTCCCTATAATTGGCGCCCATTCCCAACCGGCGGACCCTAAAAACCATGCGAATCGTGCAGGAAGCCCTTACCTTTGACGACGTCCTGCTGCTGCCGGCGCATTCCACCGTTCTGCCCCGCGATGTCAGCCTGGAGACACAGCTGACCCGCGACATCACGATGAAAATCCCGCTGCTGTCCGCCGCCATGGATACCGTAACCGAGTCCCGGCTGGCTATTACGCTGGCGCAGGAGGGCGGCATCGGCATCATTCACAAGAACCTCACCCCCGAGGAGCAGGCGGCCGAAGTCCAGCGGGTGAAGAAATTCGAAAGCGGGGTTATCAAGGACCCGATCACGGTGGCCCCGACGGCGACGATCCGGGAAGTGACGGAGCTGACCCGCGCCAACAATATCTCCGGTGTGCCGGTTGTCGACGGCGAGGATCTGGTCGGTATCGTGACCAGCCGTGACCGCCGTTTCGAGACCAACCTCAACAAGCCCGTCTCCAGCGTGATGACACCCAGGGATAAACTGGTCACCGTGCAGGAAGGCGCATCCAAGGAAGAGGTCATTGCCCTGCTGCACAAGCATCGCATCGAGCGTGTGCTGGTGATCAACGGCAACTTCAAGCTGCGCGGCATGATCACGGTCAAGGACATCCAGAAGTCCACCGACTTTCCGAGTGCCTGCAAGGACGAGCAGGGCCGCCTGCGCGTCGGCGCCGCAGTCGGCACCGGTGGCAACACGGAAGAACGCATCGAGGCGCTGGTGCACGCCGGGGTCGACGTCATGATCGTCGATACCGCGCACGGCCACTCGCAGGGCGTGCTGGACCGGGTGCGCTGGGTCAAGCAGCACTATCCGGACATGCAGGTCATCGGTGGCAACATCGCGACAGCGGCTGCGGCGCGAGCCCTGGTCGATGCCGGCGTCGATGGCGTCAAGGTCGGCATCGGGCCGGGCTCCATCTGCACCACCCGTATCGTGTCGGGCATCGGTGTGCCGCAGATCACGGCGGTGGCCAACGTTGCGGAGGAACTCCGCAAGGATGGCATCCCCCTGATCGCGGATGGCGGCATCCGCTATTCCGGCGACATGGCCAAGGCCATTGCGGCCGGCGCGTGGTCGGTCATGATCGGCAGCATGCTGGCCGGCACCGAGGAGGCCCCGGGTGAGGTTGAACTCTACAAGGGACGTTCCTACAAGGCCTATCGCGGCATGGGTTCGCTGGGTGCCATGAAAGAGGGTTCCAGCGACCGCTACTTCCAGGAAGGCGGTGAACACGAGAAGCTGGTCCCGGAAGGGATCGAGGGCCGGGTACCCTACAAGGGCACCATGCTCACGATTCTGCACCAGTTGATGGGCGGGGTGCGGGCCAGCATGGGTTATACCGGTTGTGCCAGCATCGAGATAATGCGCACCCGTCCGGAGTTTATCCGCGTAACCAATGCCGGCATGCGGGAAAGCCACGTCCACGACGTGTCCATTACCAAGGAAGCGCCGAATTACCGGATCGACTGATACCGCCTTCATGTTTGTTTGAAGACAGTATCGCGGTCAGCAGACCGCTCCTACAAGTGCTATCGATAGCACTTGTAGGAGCGGTCTTCTGACCGCGATAAATTTTTAATGGATTCCCATGACCACCCATAACGATATCCACGCACACCGCATCCTGATCCTGGACTTCGGTTCCCAGTACACCCAGCTGATTGCGCGCCGGGTGCGCGAGATTGGCGTCTACTGCGAGATTCATCCCTGGGATGTGGAGCCGGAGGAGATCCGCGACTTCAACCCGCGAGGCATCATTCTCTCCGGCGGTCCCGAGACGGTTACCGGTGACGCGGCGCCGCGGGCACCCGACATGATATTCGAGCTGGGCCTGCCGCTGCTGGGTATCTGCTACGGCATGCAGACCATGGCCGCGCAGCTGGGCGGGCGGGTGGAGAGTTCCGATCACCACGAATACGGCTACGCGCAGGTGCGCGCCCGCGGCCACTCGCGCCTGCTGACGGATATCGAGGACCACACTTCGCCGGAAGGCTATGGCCTGCTGGACGTGTGGATGAGCCACGGCGACCGCGTCATCGACATGCCGGAGGGTTTCAAGGTAATTGCCAGCACCGACAGCGCGCCGATCGCGGCCATGGCCGATGATGCGCGCGGCTGGTACGGCATTCAGTTTCATCCGGAGGTCACGCACACCCGCCAGGGACAGCGCATCCTGCAGCGCTTCGTCATCGACCTGTGCGGCTGTGACGCTCTGTGGACCGCGGACCATATCGTGGAAAGCAGTATCCAGGACGTGCGTGACCGGGTCGGCGACGGCAAGGTGCTGCTCGGACTGTCGGGTGGCGTGGATTCCTCCGTGGTCGCGGCGCTGCTGCACAAGGCCATCGGCGACCAGCTGGTGTGCGTGTTTGTCGACAACGGTCTGCTGCGTTACCGCGAGGGCGACCAGGTAATGGCGACCTTTGCGGAACACATGGGCGTCAAGGTCATTCGTGTCGATGCCGAGGCGCGTTTCCTGGACGCGCTGGCAGGCGTGGCGGACCCGGAACAGAAGCGCAAGGTTATCGGCAACCTGTTTATCGAGGTTTTCGAGGAAGAGGCCGGCAATCTCAGCGGTGAGACAGAATGGCTGGCGCAAGGGACGATCTACCCGGACGTGATCGAGTCGGCAGGTGCGAAGACCGGCAAGGCGCACCTGATCAAGTCGCATCACAACGTCGGCGGTCTGCCGGAGCACATGAAACTCAAGCTGCTGGAGCCGCTGCGGGAACTGTTCAAGGACGAGGTGCGCAAGCTGGGCGTGGAACTTGGTCTGCCTTACGACATGGTCTACCGGCATCCGTTTCCCGGACCGGGGCTGGGGGTGCGTATCCTCGGCGAGGTCAGAAAAAGCTACGCCGACACGCTGCGACTCGCCGACCATATCTTCATCGAGGAACTGCGGCGTCACGAACTCTACGACAGTGTCAGCCAGGCCTTCACCGTGTTCCTGCCGGTGAAGTCCGTGGGTGTCACCGGTGACGGTCGGCGCTACTCGCACGTGGTGGCCCTGCGTGCCGTCGAGACCATCGATTTCATGACTGCCCGCTGGGCGCACCTGCCCTATGAATTCCTCGACCTGGTGTCACGGCGCATCATCAACGAAGTGCCCGATATCTCGCGGGTCACCTACGACATTTCCGGCAAGCCGCCGGCCACGATTGAGTGGGAATAAGCCGCACCAGGGAGAGAGCACCTGCAAATTGAAGGGCACTTGCGTAAGCCCGGGTTCTGATAAATGGCCACGGAAGAACACGGAAAAACACGGAAAAACACAGATCAGGCCGTAGGTTGGGTTGAACAACGTGAAGCCCAACATGGCAGGATTAACGGGATTCGCTCGTTGGGCTTCGCAGGCTCAGCCCAACCTACGTGCTGATGAAGCTGCCTGACCTGGAAACTGACGAACGCTGGATGCGGCATGCCCTGGAACTGGCGGAGCGCGCCGAGGCAGCCGGCGAGGTGCCGGTTGGTGCGGTGCTGGTGCTGGACGATGAAGTGGTTGCCGAGGGCTGGAACCGTCCGATCGGGACCCATGATCCTGCCGCGCATGCCGAAGTCGTGGCGCTGCGCACCGCAGGCGAGGTGCTTGGCAACTACCGTCTGACCGGTTCCACCCTGTATGTCACCCTGGAACCCTGCCTGATGTGCGTCGGTGCCATCGTGCACGCGAGGGTCGCGCGCCTTGTCTACGGTGCGACCGACCCCAAGAGCGGTGTTGTGAACACACTCTGCCAGGGATTTGAACTGCCCGGTCTGAATCATCGCCCCGAGGTGACCGCCGGAGTACTCGCCGATGCCTGCAGTGAACAGCTGAAACGATTCTTTCGCGCCCGAAGGGGCTAGATCGAGCGCACGAGCCGGGAAGATCGCGGCGGCCCTGCAGTTCCTGACCAGGGTTCCCCTGAAAGCAGCTGAAAATAACGTTACAATTAACGCCTGAAAGTTGACAGCAACGCAGGCGCAGTTCTGCGCAAAGGATATTCATGCCAGTCTTGAAAATCATTCCAGGTCTTTTCCTGATCCTGTGGCAGGTCGCCGCTGTGGCCGAGGGCAGGTTGCAGGAAGCGTATGCTCCCGCCACGGTCGACATGGAACTCAGGCAGGTTTCCGAGCATGTCTGGTTCGTCGAGGGCGCACCCGGGATTGCCACGGAAAACCAGGGTTTCATTTCCAATGCCGGCGTTATCGTCACCGGTGCCGGCGTGGTGGTGTTCGATGCGCTGGGCACGCCGTCGCTGGCGGAACTGTTGCTGAAGAAGATTCGCGCCATTACCGATGAGCCGGTGGTGCGGGTGATCATGAGTCATTACCACGCCGACCATATCTACGGCCTGCAGGTGTTCGATGCGCTGGATGCGGAAATCCTGGCGCCCGCCGGGGCGGCAAGCTATCTCGAATCGGCCAATGCACAGGAGCGCCTGGCGGAGCGCCAGTTCACCCTCGACCCCTGGGTCAACGAACAGACCCGGCTGGTTGTCCCGAGCCGTTACCTGGAGGAGGGCATGCAGTTCCGGCTCGGGGATGTCGATTTCACGGTGACTGTCGTCGGCAAGGCGCATTCCGACGGCGACCTCACCCTGTATGTCGCGCCTGACCGGGTGCTGTTTTCCGGAGATATTATTTTCGAGGGCAGGGTGCCGTTCCTGGGGGATTCGAATACCCGCAACTGGGTGTCCGTGCTGGAGCGCATGGAGCGCGAGCAGCTTACCGCGCTGGTGCCGGGCCACGGTGGGGTCGCCACCAGGCCCAACGAGGCGATCAGCCTGACCCGCCGTTACCTGGCCTACCTGCGGCAACAGATGGGCACTGCAGTCAGTGATTTTATTCCGTTCAATGAAGCCTATGCGGAAACCGACTGGTCGGAATTCGAGCACCTGCCGGCATTTGCCGAGGCAAATCGCCGCAATGCCTACCAGGTCTACCTCACCATGGAGGCCGAACTGCTCGGCGAGTAGGTCCTGCTACAGCGCGGGCGACCCGAACTGCAGCGGGTCCCGTGGCGGCTTGTGCTCCGCTGCCTGCTGCTCGGTGACCCACACCAGAATGTCATAGTAGGTGCGGATGTTTTCCACGTAGCGCACCGGCTCGCGTCCGCGCGCGTAGCCGTAGCGGGTTTGCTGGAACCACTTCTTCTGGCTCAGCAGCGGCAGGTTCTTTTTAACGTCCACCCAGCGATCGGAATTACCCTTGTTCTTCTGGGTCAGCTTGCGCGCGTCCTCAAGGTGTCCCAGGCCGACGTTGTAGGCGGCCAGCGCAAGCCAGGTGCGGTCGGGTTCCGGTATCCGTTCCGGGATGTTCTGCAGCATCTTTACCAGGTAGCCGGTACCGCCATGGATGCTTTGCTCCGGGTCGCGCCGGTCCTCGACACCGATGTCCTTGGCCGCGTCCCTTGTCAGCATCATGATGCCGCGCACACCGGTGGGTGATACGGCCTCCGGGTCCCAGTGGGATTCCTGGTAGCCAATGGCGGCCAGCAGGCGCCAGTCCATCCCGACCTCTTCGGCTGCAGCCATGAAGGTGTCGCGATAGGCGGGCAGGCGCTGCTCGATATCCCGCAGGTAACGCCGGGTACCGACATAGTCGAATTTGGCGATATGGCCGTAGTAGCGCTCCAGCAGCTGGTCCAGCGTGCCGTTGGCCTTGATCTTGTTGAAAAAGGTTTTGGCGGTGTCGAGCAGGCTGTTGTCCTTGCTCTTGGGGAAGGCCCAGGCCAGTGGTTCCGGGTCGCTGATGGCGAAAGCCGGCTTGACCTCCGGGTAGAAATGCCGGTTCACGGACAGTTCGTTCGAATCCATGATGGTGTACTCAATCAACTGGTCCGACACCATGCTCAGTAGCTGCTCGCTGTCCTCGTCTTCATTGGCGACCCATGTCAGATTCGGGTATTCCTCCTGGAGTTCCTGCAGACGTTCCTCATGACTGCTGCCGGCAATGACTTCCAGGGTTCCCTTCAGATCCGCCAGCGTCCTGGGTCGCCGGGAGCCGCTGCGATAGACCAGTTGCGGGGTGATTTTCTGGTAGACGGGTCCGAAGCGGATCTTCTGCTTGCGCTGTTCCGTGACAGTCAGGCCGGCGGCGGCCAGGTGGGCGTCCCCGAGAGCGGTCAGGGTGAAGATATCATTGAGGTTGGGCGGGACCACGATCCGTAACTCCACGCCGATGTACTCCGCGAAGCGCTTCACGAGTTCATATTCAAACCCGGTCGGCCCGCTCGGACCTTCATAATAGGTTGTCGGACTGTTACGTGTGATGACGATCAGTTCGTTATGCGCCTGCACCTGTTGCAGGACAGTCGGTTGCCTGCCGCAGGCCGCCAGCAGCGCACACAGCAGGCCCGTCAGGAGCAAACGCAGCGTGGCGGTTCGGGTCATGGATACGCTAGAATACGCTGCCTGAATAACCGGCCCGATGGCTGCCAGACTGGATAGCGATGTTTCAACTGACATGCTGGCATGGTTTTCGGTTATATCCCCGGATCGTTGTGGGGTTATGATACCGTATTGATCGGCAAGTTATGCAGTCCGGTTAGCAAATCTGTCACCTGGAGAGGTACCGAAGTGGTCATAACGGCACCGACTCGAAATCGGTTGGGGGCGTTAGCCCCACGTGGGTTCGAACCCCACCCTCTCCGCCATATATAGCCAAAGACCCCGGCAGGGGAAATTGGTTTTGTTCCTGGAGGGATAAGAGTCCGGTGGTTTGCACCGGTCGCCATGGCAGGACCCCCAGTTACCGCAAAATCCTGCCACTGGTGCAGGTCAGCTGCAGCACGGTTAAATTTGATCAAATGGGACGAGTGGTTTAACCTTGCGCGTCGCGCGACGGCGGCCCCGAAGGGGTGAGGCCGCGCAGCGGACGAATAACGAGCACGCCCGCGGGCTCCGTCTATCAGATGCAGGATGACTGGATAGGAAGCAAAGCGTTTAAATATTAGGAGAGGTGTCCGAGTGGTTGACTTGAGGCGCAGCCGAAAGAACGTCGGAGCGTAGCGACGGCGGCCCCGAAGGGGTGAGGCCGCGCAGCGGACGAATAACGAGCACGCCCGCGGGCTCCGTCTATCAGATGCAGGATGACTGGATAGGAAGCAAAGCGTTTAAATATTAGGAGAGGTGTCCGAGTGGTTGACTTGAGGCGCAGCCGAAAGAACGTCGGAGCGTAGCGACGGCGGCCCCGAAGGGGTGAGGCCGCGCAGCGGACGAATAACGAGCACGCCCGCGGGCTCCGTCTATCAGATGCAGGATGACTGGATAGGAAGCAAAGCGTTTAAATATTAGGAGAGGTGTCCGAGTGGTTGAAGGAGCACGCCTGGAAAGTGTGTATACGGCAACGTATCAAGGGTTCGAATCCCTTCCTCTCCGCCAATAAAGCAAAAGGCCCCCGCGTGGGGCCTTTTGCTTTATCAGGACGAGGGATGCGGATTGGGATCCCTGTTCGACAAAACGGCAGGATAGCCGTTTTGGACGCCGGCTTTGCCGGCGCCCGGAGGGCGAGGGCCACGGATGGCCCGAATCATCCCTTCCTCTCCTGTATTTCAGTCAGTACCGAGTTGATTAACAGAGGAGGCTTTAAGATACGTCAGGCTGCGACCTTTTCGATCTTCTTGAGTTTGTCGCTGGAGGACTTTCTGGCCTCTTCGAGGTCATAGTCAGCCTGCAGCCCCATCCAGAACTGTTCTGTAGTCCCGAGAGCGCGTGCAAGCCTGAGTGCGGTATCAGCCGTGATGGCGCGCTTGCCATGCACGATTTCATTGATGCGACGCGGAGGGACATCCATGGCGCGGGCCAGGCGATTCTGGCTGATGTCCATCGGGTTGAGAAACTCCTCAAGCAGGATCTCCCCAGGATGAATATTGGGTAGTGTCTTCATAAAATCCTCCTAGTGGTAATCGACGATCTCAACAGCATCAGCATTGCCGTTACTCCAGACAAAGCAGATACGCCACTGAGTATTGATCCGGATACTGTACTGTCCCTTTCTCGTACCTTTCAGTGCCTCAAGCCGATTGGCCGGTGGCACTCTGAGGTCATTCAGGCGCCGTGCGTTGTTCAGCATTCGCAGTTTCCTGCGCGCGACAACCTGGATATCCATGGGCAGCTTTCGGGAAATGGTTCCTTCCCAGATCTTTCGGGCTTCCTTGTCCTTGAATTGCCGGATCATGCAAAAACTATAACGCGACGCAACATATAACGCAATGCGTTATGCCTGGTTTCTCATGAATCCGGGCGTTGCTCATGATTATGGGATGTAGAGGGTGAGCCCGGTGAGGCAGGCAGTCTGTGCGATGAGTTCGGGGTATTTCTGCAAGTTTGTGGCAGGATTGTAAACCGGCATAAGAATTAGACCCACCAGAGGGTGTGAAGGATTCGGTTCGGACCCACGGTCCGACAAGCCGACACGTAGTGTTGGCACAGAACGTCGCCGCGCAGCGGCGGCGGTCCCGAAGGGGTGAGGGCCGCAGGCCCGAATCATCCCTTCCTCTTCGCTATGTGGCCACTGCACTAAAAACCCTCAAGCGCTGGTGAGAATGGCCGTAATACAGCTGTCTAGAGCTGGGGGGCTTCTATGATGCAAAATCCAATCTACTCGTATATTTTCGGTGCACTAATACTGATTGCGGCCTTTGCGCCAGTAGCTTTTCTTATTATTGATAAAGCCGGCCTCTAGTGGCTTCCAGGTAAAGACCCCGCCCCTGTGGCGGGGCCTGGAGTGTTGCTGGTTGCCGGGTATTAACTGATCTTCACAACCGTTGTTGCTTCTTCATCGGCCATGCAAGCAGCGGTGGCTAAAATTCCCGAATCAACCCGCGTGCCAACCGGGTGCTTGAATGCTAGCCTTGGCATCCATGAATGCCATTAACGACCCGGTGTCCCTGAATCTTGCCTGCCATCCTCAAACACTCTCGCGGGCAATACGTGGTATTGACGCAGTCGTGGGTACGGCGCCGGGTGACATCCTCACCCTGACCTTCGCCCTGGAGGGTGATCTTTCCGGTTTGCGTATCCCTGGACCCCGGCCATCCCGGCGGGTGGGCAACCTGTGGCAACATACCTGCTTCGAGGTCTTCGTGATGGCGGGGGAGGACCCCGGGTATCGCGAGTTCAATTTCTCGCCCTCGGGGGAGTGGGCGGTTTATGCTTTTCGCAACTATCGGGACGGTGGGGAGCTGGATGTTGAACTGGCCCCGGGAATCGTGGTGTGCCGGACCAGGAATCGCCTGGAACTGGATGCGGAGATCGCTCGGGATTTTCTGCCGCCGGGCCGTTCGTTGCGACTGGGGCTGTCCGCGGTCGTGGAAGATGCCGGCGGCGAGCTGTCTTACTGGGCGTTGCAACATCCTCCGGGCAAGCCCGATTTCCATCACGCTGACGCTTTTGCGTTGCAACTGGAACTGCCCTGAATGCATGACCTGAACAATCCAGCCAGAGGAATGAGTTCATGAAGTTTGGTATCGACCGCCTGCTGCAACAGCCTGCACTGCGCCAGTCCCTGCAAGGGTGTCGCGTGGCTCTGCTGGCCAATCCGGCTTCTGTGACAGACGATCTCACCCATTCCCTGGACGCCCTTGCGCGACTGCCCGATATTCAGCTCAGCGCTGCCTTCGGTCCCCAGCATGGCCTGCGCGGGGACAAGCAGGACAACATGATGGAGTCGCCGGATTTCAACGATCCCGAGTCGGGTATCCCGGTGTTCAGTCTCTACGGCAAGGTGCGCCGACCCACGCCGGCGATGCTGGACAGCTTCGACGTGTTGCTGGTGGATCTGCAGGACCTGGGCTGCCGCATCTACACCTTCATTACCACCTTGCGCTATGTGCTGGAGGCGGCGGCACAGTTCAACAAGCGGGTGCTGGTGCTGGACCGACCCAACCCGGCCGGACGCCCGGTGGAGGGGCTGATCCTGCGCCCGGGCTGGGAGAGTTTCGTGGGTGCGGGTCCTTTGCCCATGCGCCACGGTCTCACCATGGGCGAACTGGCCCTGTGGTTTGTGCGCACCCTGAACCTGGACGTGGAATGCGAGGTGGTGACCATGGAGGGCTGGGCACCCGGGACCGGGCCGGGCTACGGCTGGCCCCTGGGCGAGCGCACCTGGGTCAATCCCAGTCCCAACGCGCCCAATCTCTGGATGGCCCGCTGCTATGCCGGTACGGTCATGCTGGAGGGCACGACCCTGTCCGAGGGGCGCGGCACCACCCGGCCACTGGAGGTGTTCGGGGCGCCGGACCTGGAACCCCGCAAGCTGCTGGCGGAGATGCAGCAACTCGCGCCCCACTGGCTGCAGGGATGCCGGCTGCGGGAGTGCTGGTTCGAGCCTACCTTCCACAAGCACGCGGGCAAGCTGTGCGCCGGGGTGCAGATCCACGTGGAGGACGGGGCCTACGATCATGTTGCATTCCGTCCCTGGCGGCTGCTGGCCCTGGCCCTTCAAGGCACTGCGCCGGCAGCGGCCGGATTACGAACTTTGGCGAGACTTCCCGTATGAGTACGAGGTCGACCGCCTTGCCATCGATCTGATCAATGGCAGTGAACTGCTGAGCCAGTGGGTGGACGACCCCGAGGCCACGCCGGACGACCTGGATGCCCTTGCCCGGGCGGACGAGGCCGCATGGATAGCGGAACAGCAAGACGTTATGTTGTACCGGTGAGGGCCATGGCGGGTCATCGATACCGCTCCCGCAAGAGTGCGATCTACCTGTGTCGATGAGGCTGCTGAGACGAGTAAACAAGTCTATTGCAGGTTGGTGCTGAGGCACGAAGCCCAACATGTTTGTTTGGTCAGGTACCTGTTGTTGGGCTTCATGCTTCAGCCCAACCTGCGAGACCTGCGTTTTGCGGCACACCCATCAGGACGAGGGATGCGGGCCATTCCCGGGCTCGATTCCCGGACCATGACTTGTTGCTCCACTTTATTGACCTGATATCTGGTATTTTCTGCAGTTGGAAACAGCCAGCAGACCAACCAGAATTATATCCACCCAGTCATGCCGCCTCTGGACAAACAATCCGGTGATAAAAACACCTCATCCTGGTGGGGTCGACATCGCCCGATGATCCAGCACGCCCTGGGCATGGTCCTGGCCGCAGGTCTGCTCCTGTTGTTCGCCGGGAGCGTCACCCCGGCGCCATGCTGGTATGTGTTTGCGCTGGTCGGTTTGCTCGCCTGGCCCATCTGGCGATACCGGACGGAGTATCTGCTGTTTCGCAGGCGCCTGGTGCTTGCAGGCGCTGTCCAGCCAGCGAGCCGGATTCGAGCCCTGCTGTGGAAGGGCAGCGTGACCAGGATCATCCAGGTCGCCGTTTCGATTCCCCTGGCCTGGGTGCTGCTCATGCTGGTCTCGCAATTATCAGTAAAACACGGCTATATACTCGCTCTCGATGGACTTTTCCTGTCCCTGGTTGCGGGGCCGGTCACCCGGCAACTGCAGGCTGATATCCAGACCCGGCATCTGGGAATCGTTGCCCGTCGCTGGCCACTGTTTCTGATCAATGGCATCGTCCTGACCGGCGCCATCATGGCGCTTGATTTCTTTATTGCAGGAGCAGAAGACACCCGGCGCATAACCTGGCACCTGGTCGCGGAACAGGCTTTTGCCCGTTCATATAACCAGGCGGGGTGCGTGCTTTGGGAACTGGGTGCGGGCGCGCTGGCGGCCGTTGAAGCACTGTCCTGGCATCTCTCCGAACTTGTCATTCCTGCGCTGCCGGGAGTCACCGGAAAAATAATCGCGTGGTCATTCTTCCTGCTGCGGGCAATTACAGTGGCATGGCTGTTTACCGCCCTGCTGCTTGGCGTCAGCGTATTCCTTGATTCATGGGAGGAGCGGCGTGCAGGCCGCGCGGCGGGAAGCACCTTTTCCCGGAGCTTTTTCCTGACCATTGTCATACTGGCGCTGCCGTTCTTTTACGCATCTATCAAGCTGGGTGCGATCGATCCTGACGACATCGTGAAAGGCGTGGGCGGTGTTGCCGATTCGATCAACCCCTGCAAACCGGATGCCGCGAGTCGTGCACAACTGGTCATGCGGCTGGACAAGACAGTCGCCGGCGAGCGCCAGGCTGCCATCGATGCAGTCGACTCCGACATAGACCAGGGTCTGGAGCGTATCTTTGTGGATGTCGAGGCGCGGGTCGATGACTATCTGGACTGGTATTTCACGGTTTTTGCTGAATACCAGCGTCTTGCCGCGGTTTTTGCTACAGACGTCACTACCGCCGTCAGCGAGAAGCTGGAGGAATACCTGTTTACGAACAGTGAATTCGCAGCGCAGCTTGACGAATCTCGATCGCAGGGTCGAGCAGATATCCATCGCACACTTTGCGGGCATCGTTCCGGATCTCGGCGCCGAGTTCGACAACGCCCCCTGCGATATCGGCAGGATTGATCTTGCCCCGCTGATGGCACTGGATCGCGACAACCTCAGGGCCTCGGCCGCGGTAACCAGCGGTGTCGGTGCGGGAATCGTCACCAGCAAGTTACTGGCCAAGAAAACTGCCGCCGCTGTCATCGGCAAGGTGGCCGCCAAAAAATCCGTGCAGGGCGGCGCTGCACTTGCCTCAAAGGCACTGGCAAAGAAGGGCGCATCCAGCGCCCTGTCCGCCGGTCTTGGCATCACGCTGTGTGCCCCGGCCGGGCCGATGGCGATTCTTTGCGGTGTCACTGCCGGTGTGGTTACCTGGCTGTCTGTTGATAAAACCCTGATTGAAATCGACGAAGCGTTGCACCGGGAGGAGATGCGCACAGAGATACTGGAAGCACTTGCCGGGCAGCAAGTGGAACTGGGGGCTCAACTCAAGCAGAAGCACCACGACCAGATTGACCGACTGGCCGCCGGGGTGAACGATGCCGTGCAAAGAATGTTCATACCCTATAGAGACGGGATGGGACCATAGGTCGGCAGCAGCAAGTGCGGGCGTTCAACATTGCCCCGACCCTTGTTGCAGCTTTCAGGACAGGGGCGGCAGAGTCTGTTCAAATAATCAGTCATGTATATTCTACTTATAATCCTGTTCCTGCTATTGCTGGTGTTTGGACCGCAGTGGTGGGCCAGCTACACCTTCCGACGCTATGCCGGGGTGCTGCCGCGGATTCCGGGGACCGGCGGCGAGCTGGCACGCCACCTGCTGGACCAGTTCGGGATGCCCGAGGTTCCGGTCGAGAGACTGGAGAAGGGCGGCGATCACTATGATCCGGAGCGCCGTGTGGTCTGCCTCGGCCCTGGCAACTATGACCACAACTCATTAACGGCGGTGGCGGTTGCGGCGCACGAGGTGGGTCACGCCATACAGCATCAGCGCAACGAAACGAAGCTGGCATTGCGCCACCGCCTGGTCAAGGTGGCGCAGACGGCTCAACAACTCGGTGCCGGTGCCATGTTCCTGCTGCCGGTTGCGTTGGCAATCACCCGGGTACCATCGGCAGGCATCATCATGGCCGTCATCGGGCTCGGCAGCATGGCCAGCGCCACGCTGGTACACCTTGTCACGCTTCCCGTTGAGCTGGATGCCAGCTTCGGCAAGGCCTTGCCAGTTCTCATTGCCGGTCACTACATTCAACCGCAGGACGAGGCGGCTGTACGCCGGGTGCTGCGCGCCGCGGCCCTGACCTATGTCGCGGGTTCCCTCGCCAGCCTGCTGAATCTGGCGCGCTGGCTGGCGTTCCTGCGCAGGGCATAACCTGTTTTCTATAAACAAGGTTTATCATTCCCCGGATGTGTAATTTGAAGATACCTTTGCGGCGTTTCCTTGCCGTTGTCTGCGCACTGCCGTTTGCCTGCATGCTGCTCTCCAGCTGCTCGGAACCGCCGTCCGATTTTCACCAGTCCCTGTTTATCTTCGGTACCCTGGTGGATATCACCGTGCACGGCGCTCCGGATGAGCAGGCCGCGATCGCGATCGCCGCCGTCGATGATGATTTTCAGCGGATGCACCGCGAATGGCATGCCTGGAAGCCCGGCGGTGAACTCGTGGAACTCAACCGGCAGCTGGCCGCAGGAGAAACGTCCACGGTCAGTGATTTTCTGCTGCCGCTGCTGCTGCAGGCGCGCACCCTGTCAATCCAGAGTGACGGACTTTTCAATCCCGCGATTGGCGGGCTGATCGCGCTGTGGGGCTTTCACAGCGACGAACCTCCACCAGGACCGCCGCCTCCTGTGACATCCATCGAGGCGCTGCTGGCGGCCAAACCGGATATGGAGGCACTGCGGATCAAGGGCAACCGGGTATCCAGCGACAACCCGGTGGTACAGCTCGATCTCGGTGGCTTTGCCAAGGGTTATGCCCTGAACCGGGCGATTGCGCGCCTGCGCAGCCACGGCATCGACAACGCCATCGTGAATGCCGGGGGCGACCTGTGTGTCTCCGGCCGGCATGGCGACCGCCCCTGGAAAATCGGCATCCGCCATCCACAGGGGGAGGGGGTGATCGCCGCACTCGCGGTTGCGGACAGGGAATGTGTGCTGACTTCCGGCAACTACGAACGCTACCGGGAATACGAGGATGTGCACTATGCCCATATCCTCGATCCCCGCAGCGGCTGGCCCGTCAGGCACGTGGCCTCTGCCACGGTCATCCATAGCGACGGCGGTGTGGCGGATGCCGCGGCGACCGCGCTGACTGTGGCCGGCCCGGAAGACTGGCAGCGCATCGCGCGGCAAATGGGTCTGGTCTACGTCATGCTGGTGGACGAGGCGGGTACCGTCTACCTGAGCCCGGACATGGCGGAGCGCATCCAGTTTGCAGCAGGCCAGGCGAGCAAGACTGTCATCGGTGAGCTGTGATTGTGTAGCCGTTATTGACCACGGGAGACTCACGGGACGACTGGAATTCATATTTGTTTTCCCGTGAATGACCACGTATTTTAGCGGGCTGGAACGCCGGGTACGGGCGATGCGGAAACACACCCAACGGGAAGCACAATGGAAGTTACGCTGTTGCAATTGATCGGTGACGAGGCGGTGCTGCAGCAATTCGTTGCCGGTCAATCCACCTTGTCGCTGCTGGGCATCATCACGGTTTGTATCCTGCTGCTGTCGAAAGGCGCCGACTGGATGATCGACGGCGTGGTGGATCTCGCCGAGCGCACCGGCATGCCCAAGATCGTCATCGGCGCAACCGTGGTCTCGCTGGGTACCACCCTGCCGGAGGCCTTCGTTTCCGTCATGGCGGCCTATATGGGCAATCCCGGTCTGGCGCTTGGCAACGGCGTGGGTTCCATCATCGCCGACACCGGCCTGATCTTTGGCCTGACCTGCGTGCTGGCCACGGTCCCGGTAAACCGCTTTATTCTCAACCGCACCGGCTGGGTCCAGGTCGGGGCGGCCACCCTGCTGGTTGCCATCGCGCTCATCCCCCTGCTGCGCGGCGATGCCGAGCCGACACTGGAACGCTGGGTTGGCATCCTGTTCCTGCTGCTGCTGGTCGGCTATCTGTATATCACCTACGTCTGGGCTCGCCAGGGCAGCAGCATGGTGCTGGAAGCAGGGGAGGAAGACAGTGCAGAGGAGTTGATGGGAATCGGCAAGTGCTGGCTGCTGGTGGTTGGCGGGCTGGTGATGATCGTCATCGGCGCGCGCGTGCTGGTACCGGCGGCGTCGGAGATCGCCCTGCGTTTCGGGGTGCCGGATGACGTGATTGCCGCGACCATGGTTGCTTTCGGAACCTCCCTGCCGGAGTTGATGACGGCGATTGCCGCTGTTCGCAAGGGGCACCCGGAAATCACGGTCGGCAATATCGTCGGCGCGGATGTGCTCAACTGCCTGTTTGTTATCGGTGCCGCCGCCGTCGCGGCACCGCTGGCCATTCCGGAGAATTTCTATACTTTCCATTTCCCGGCCATGCTCATCATCCTGTTCTCCTTCCGGGTGTTTATCTCGATGAACCGGTCGGGGGTGTTCCACCGCTGGCAGGGCATCTGGCTGCTGGCGGTTTACGTGGTGTATGTGACTCTCGGCTATGCCCTTAATGTGGGCAGTGCGCACCCGGTGTAGGTCGCATGCGACCGTCACACTGTGTGTACAATGATGTACAAGCGTGCATTGTGCCCTGCAGGCGATACGCACAAAGAGGCCAATCAAGATGAAAATATTGCTGGCGACTGACGGTTCCGACTGCGCTGATGCGGCGCTGGATTTCCTGTTGCGCTTTCCATTTCCCGACAACAGCACGGTAATCCTGCTGACCGTCATTGACGAACGCGTGTTCGTGGACGCGGAATCAGTGGAATTGACACAGGCGCAGAGTGACGAACTGCACGTGGTCCGGAATACCGTCAGTGAGGAGGCGCAGGGATTTCTCGATACCGTGGCGAAACGTATCGGGGAACGCGGCTGGGCGGTGACGGTGCAGCTGCGTTCGGGGGATGTCACGGAGAGCATCATCGTTGCCGCGGAGGAGTCGCAGGTCGACCTGGTGATCGTAGGCTCGCACGGCCTGTCGCCGGTCGGGCGGTTCCTGCTGGGAGGCGTTTCCAGCCAGGTGTTGATGTATGCACCGTGTTCCGTGCTGATTGTGAAGCCGCCCGCGGCCGGACTTCCGCAGCCGGGAGCGCAGGAGGAACCCTGGCGGGTATTGCTGGCCTATGATGATTCCGCTCCGGCCCGCAAGGCACTGGATCTGTGCGCCTCGCTGCCATGGAGGGAAGGGGATACCGTGGAGGTCGTGACGGTGCTGACCCTGGTTACCGGCTTCCGCGAGGATATTCTTCAGCAAATGAGTCCCGTCTGGCAGCAACAGAAAATCGCTGCCAGGGCGGCGCTGGATGGTGCCGTCGTCAAATTGCGCGGCAGCCTGCCCGGGGTTACATCGCAGTTACGCGAAGGCGCCAGCAGTTCGCATGAAATCATCGAGGCAGCCGACGCGGCAGGCAGCAACCTGGTCGTGCTGGGCAGCAAGGGCAAGAGCGCCCTGCAGCGCTTTCTGCTGGGCTCGATGACCGGCAATGTGGCGCGGCATGCGCCGTGCTCGGTGCTGGTGGTCAGGGATGATTGAGCTTTCCGGGGCATGTGCCGGCTTCCAACTGTGAATCGCGCCTGCAAGGCGCTTGTGCCCACTGGGGTGTTTATGCACTTTAGGGTACTCCTACACTCACTGGTTGCACCTGTAGGAGCGGTCTCCTGACCGCGATGCGGTGCTCAACCAAGGCGGCGCCGGCACAACACGGGTCTAGGGCAGTATGGCATCCAGCCTGGAGCGGATGCCGCTTTCGATTTTCCCCCTGAGGGGGCGCAGCAGCATCCCCAGCCTGACATTGACCTCTACTTCATCATCGCCCACGTGCAGTTCCCCCTCGATTCCCGGGGAACTGAACTTCAGTTCATCATCCTGCCAGTGATAGTCGGCGTGGTACTCCGATGCCAGGTTTGCGGCGAGTATTTCCGCGGTCGCGCGGGCCTGCGCGTGGTCGAGGCCATGTCTTTTGCGTATCTGTATTTGTGACATTGTCTGAGTCTGCCTGGAACGTGACGCCCCCGGCCGTTGCGAAGGCAAGCTGCTGGCGGGTTCCTTCGGGTTATCACCAGTGCTGTTTCAGCTTGCTGAAAAATATAATGGCCACGGAATCCACGGAATAACACGGAAAGAAATAACACCCATTAGAAACTTTTCCGTGTCTTTCCGTGGATTCCGTGGCTAATAGCCAAGTGTAAAAATTACTAGTTATCCATCAGCACGCGTTCGTCGTACTCGGATTCAAAGAACAGCTTGTGCTTGGCTTCTTCCTTGGCAAGGCCTTCCAGAACTTCCTTCAGGTGGCTTTCCGGGACCTGTGCGGCCATGTCGGTATACAACTCGAAGGCGGCGCGTTCGCGTTTCATGGCAACGATCAGCGCGTCCTGGTAGGAAATGTTTTCGGTGGCATCGACCTCGACCAGGTAGTCGGAGATCTTCAGGTCCAGTACTTCCTGCTCCGGCGTCAGTTCGTGTTCACCCTGCTTGACGGCCAGCAGGCGCTCCTTGTGGCGCTGTTCCTCGGCGGCAGAAATCCAGCAGGATTTCCTTCATGCCGGCCTTTTCGGCGCGTTGGGCCAGGTCCGCGTAGAAGTCGGCGGCCTGCTGTTCCTGGTCGATGGCGTAGTCCAGAATCTCGTCAACGGTATTCATGTCAGTTCACCTCTTGTCAGTCTGCGCTGCTGTCAGGCATTCGGGTTCAGGAAGCGATCGATGCCGCGCGCGGCGTGATGGCCGTCCTCGATGGCGCTGATGGCATCGGCCGTGCGGTTGGCGACGTCGCCGCCGACGAACACCTTTTCCAGCGCGGTGTGCTGGTATTCGCCGGGCGTGAACTTGCCCCACTCGATGGCCAGCTGTTCCTGCATCTTGCCGGGAATGAAGTCGAGGTCGCTGCCCTGGCCGATGGCGGAAATGATGCAGTCGTAGGTCTCCGACGTGCATGCGGTCTTCCTGCAGCACCGGCCGCGGCCGACCGCCTTTGGGGTCCTGCACCATTTCGGCTTCGCCCCACTTGATGGAGACCTGTTGCGGGCTGTCTGCGGCGTTCAGCACTTCGACCGGGATCGCCTGGGTGACGATGCGGCAGCCTTCTTCCTGCGATTCGTGGATTTCCTCGGTCATCGGCCGGCATGTCGGCGATGCGGCGGCGGTAGAGGATGGTGACCTCGGCGCCGAAGCGGCGCGATACCCGGGCCGCATCCATGGCGACGTTGCCGCCGCCGATCACGGCGACCTTGCGGCCGATGCCCGGGTCGCGGCCGCTGGCGACATCGGCGAGCACCTGCAGGCCGGAGAGTACACGCGGGTGGTCCTCGCCCTGGATGCGCATGCTGGATGGCAGCCGACAGGCCGGTGGAGATGAAGACCGCATCGTAGATCATCCAGCAGTTCGTTCGAACTGGATGTCGTGGCCGACGCGGGTGTTGTAGCTGGATCGTCGACGCCGAGGAGACTGGATGTACTGGATATCCTTGTCGAGGTCCGCGTCCGGCAGACGGTAGCTGGGCACGCCGTAGCGCAGCATGCCGCCGGCCATTGCCTGTGACTCGAACACCGTGACCGCGTGGCCCTTGCGGCGCAGGTAGTAGGCCGCGCTCAGGCCGCCGGGTCCGGCGCCGATGATGGCGACGCGGTGGCCGCTGTCGCCGGTCTGGTCTGCCAGGATGCGCGTGTAGTCCTCCGGCGCGACCTGGTCGACGATGAAACGTTTCAGCCAGCGGATGGCGATCGGTTCTCCCTGGATCCCGACCGGGCACACCGACTCGCAGCGGCGCGTGCAGATGCGCCCGCAGGTAGCGGGGAAGGGGTTGGTGCGGTACATCAGCTGCAGGCCCTTCTCGTAGTCGCCGTCACGGATGCTGCGGATGTAGTCGGGAACGTCCATGTGCGCCGGGCAGGTGGCGACACAGATGCCGCATTCGATGCAGCGGTCGGCCTCCAGCATGCGCCTGTTCCTCGCTGTAGCCCGTGACCACTTCATCAAAGGACTGCACGCTGTCTTCCGGCGGTCAGCATCTCCATGTCGATGCGCTTGGGCGGGTACAGGTGGTAACCTTCCGCGCGGCGGTAACCCAGCGGATTTTCCTGCCAGGTGGTGTGTTCGACGCCGGCGGTGAAGTGAAACTCGGTCGGATCGCTGGTGATCCAGGTGTACTCGTTGCTCATGCGCAGCGAACCGGCGGGGCAGATGTCCACGCACAGGGCGCACCAGCAGCAGCGGCCGTAGTCGAATCGCGGGCGCAGCCCGCTGTCGCCGTTGCGACCTTCGTATGCCTCGACCCTGACCATGTCGATGGCGTCGTTCTGGCAGATCGTGTGGCAGGTGCCGCAGCCGATGCATTCCTCGCTGATGATTGATATGAAAGCCGCGATAGGCCGCCGCACCGGGGCGTTCCTGTATCGGATTGATGCTGGTATAGGGTTTCTCGAAGGCGCGTTGCCAGACGTAGAACGGTGAGAGCAGGTCTTTCAGGCTCATGATATTTCTCCGCTTATCTCTCGATCTCCGGCGGATAGGTGTGCAGCGATACCATCAGGCCGGCGATGTCCGCGATGTTGGTGCCGACCGCGAGGCGCTCCATCACGGCGATGGCGTGGGTGTAGCTCGGGCCGCGCACGTGCACGCGGCGCACGATCTCGGTGCCGTCGGTGACCATGTAGTAGCCGTATTCGCCGCGGGTGCACTCGGCCTTGACGTAGGTCTCGCCGGCGCGGAACCTTCCAGTGCAGCATGTTCGGCATGTCGGCCTGGAACGGGCCGTCCGACGGTGCGCCCTGGATGCACTGGCGTATCAGGTTGATGCTCTGGCGGGTCTCCTGCAGGCGCAGGTACGCACGTTCATAGGCATCGCCGGCGCTGCCGCTGATGACGTCGAAGTCGAGCTGGTCGTACACCAGGTAGGGTTCATCCTTGCGCAGGTCGCGCCTGACACCGCTGCCGCGCGCATTCGGGCCGACGATGCCGTAGGGGTCGATCATGTCCGGGCTGAATGATGCCGAGACCTTTGGCGCGCGCCTTGAACACCACGTTGTTGTACATCACGCGTTCGATCTGGTCGAGCAGCTTGTCGGTGTTATCCATCAGTTCGAGTATGCGTTTCTCGAATCCGGCCGGCAGTCCGGCGCGCACGCCACCGGGTACCATGTACATATGGTAGATGCGCGCACCCGTCATTTCCTCGAACAGGTCGAGCACGTAGTCGCGGTAGGTGAGGGTCCAGTTGGCCACGGTGTACTGGCCGAACGCGCCGCCCTGGCCGCCGATCCACATCAGGAAGCTGGCGAGGCGCATCATTTCCAGGTTCAGCGTGCGTAGCCACTGCGCGCGCTCCGGTGACTCGATGCCGCTGATCGCCTCGAGCGCGGCCGCGTACAGGTATTCGTTGAAGGCCGGTTCGGGTACCGCGATGCGGCATACCACGGTGAAGTTCTGGATGAAGCTGCGCTGCTCCATCAGTTTTTCGAAGCCGCGGTGCAGGTAACCGACGTGGGTCTTGCAGTCGATGATGGTGTCGCCGTCCAGCGTCAGCTCCAGCGACATGTTGCCGGTGATGCCCGGGTGCTGCGGGCCCTGCCACAGCTTGACGTATTTGCCCGATGACAGGTCGACCGGTTCGGGCTGGGCAAAGTCCAGCGCGGCGGAGTGGCCGGTTGATCAATGTCATTATTCATCCCCTCCACGGGTCGGGTAGAGCTGTCACCTTCATGTGCTCGCGCGGCTCCAGGCTGATCCGGCCTTCGCGGTGACCGAAGCGCTCCGTGCTGTATTTCACGGTGTCGAAATCACGCCGCATCGGCGGCATGTCATCCCAGCCCTCGAGGCAGAAATCCTCTTCGAGCCGCGGGCTGCCGGGGAAGTTGATGCCGTACATCTCGCGCAGTTCGCGCTGGTAGGTCCAGGCCTGTGCCCACAGCGTGTGGATGGAGGTCATCTCGGCATTGTCACGGTCGATGTCGACGTGTACGCCGAGGTTCTGCTTGCTGTCATAGTTGTGCAGCATGTAGACCAGCCTGAAAATGCCGTCCTCGATCCAGTCGATGCAGGTGATGAAGTTCAGGTGGGTGAAGCCTTCGCGGTCACGCAGTTCGCGGATCAGGCGTTCGCCGTTTTCCCTGCTCACCTTCAGCGTGGTGATTGCCGGAAGGCGCTCGGTGATATCAGTGACACCGAAATCACGCACCAGTCTGTCCAGCAGTTCACTCATTATTGATTTCCCGGGTTCGATAGCGTGTCATGGGTTTACCAGTTGTAATCCGGCATGTTCCAGTCCTTGATGACCTTCTTCTGGTTGGCCTTGTACCGTCGAAGTGTTCGATATAGCGATTGGCGCCGTCGCACTTGCCGGCCTTGATATCTTCCTGCAGTTCCAGGATGGCGCCGAGCAGCGCTTCCGGGCGCGGCATGCAGCCGGTGACGTACAGGTCCACGGGCAGGTACAGGTCGAACTGGTTGATGGTGTTGTAGCTGTCGAAATACATGCCGCCGTTGGCCGGGCAGCTGCCGAGCGCAATGATGAATTTCGGTCCCTGCATCTGCTCGTAGCTGCGCACGATGCGTTTCAGCGTCTTCACCGAGACGTAGCCGCCGATGATGAACACCGACGACTGCCGTGGCGTCGGCCGGCCGGCGACGCCGAAGCGGCTGGCATCGAAACGCGCGGTCATCAGCGGGCGCAGCTCGATCGAGCAGCAGCCGGTGCCGAAGGCCAGGATCCACAGCGAATTCGCCCGCGCCCAGTTGGCAAAATCCTCCACCGCCTTGATCGGGTAGGGTTCATAGGCCCGGGGCCGCGCATTGGAGAACAGTTGCTGGTCCTCGGCGGATAGTCCGGCATTTTCCAGGGTTGCTTCGGTGCTCAGGTCTTTTGTCATGGTCAGGTCCTCACGCTCGGAATGTCGCGTGCTTTCAGGGAGCGATTACCATCTGTACATACACTATAGACGCGATGCCGATGAGTGTCGGGTACTTGAAGAAGAAGCGGATCGACTGGTCGACACGGAAGCGCGGAAACGCCACACCGACGACCACCGCGACCATGTAGATCAGCCAGGGTCTTGATCATCAGTTCGATCCAGCCGGTGGCACCGCCGAAAAACAGGTTCATGAACAGGATCAGCTTGGTGGCACCGAACACCGCGCGGTTGGTCTGCAGCATCGACAGGAAGGCGCTGTGGAACTCGGTCGGCGGGCCAATCGGGATCTCCTGCGGTGCCAGGAAGATGTCAAAGGGCGAATAGCCGGTCATGCCGAGGAAGGCCAGCATCGCAGCCAGCGTCGCCACCCAGTTGGTGAACACGGTCCAGTTCTGCCAGCCGCCCTGCTGCGCGGCGACGATCTCGGTGATCGACAGGGTGTCGTACTGGATGACGATGGAGATCACCGCCAGTGCGAACGGCACCTCGTAGGCGGTCATCTGCGACAGGCCGCGGGCGATGCCGATGGCGCTGTAGGGATGGCCGCTTTCGCCGGCGCCCAGCGCCATGCCGAGCTGGCCGAAGAACATGAAGTAGATCACCAGGAACAGGTCGCCGGCGCAGCTGAAATTCGAGAAGGTCTCGCTGCCGTAGATCACCGGTATGAAGGCCAGCGTGCCGATGCCGCCGGCGATGCGGAACACCGGCCCGAGGTAGAACATGATGCCGTGGCTGACGGCGGTGCGCTTGAAGAAGCGTTTTCAGGATATTGATAAACGGCTGCCGGTAGGGAATGCCGATGCGGCCCTGCACCTTGGCGATGGTGCGTTCGATGAAGGCACCCACGAGCAGTCCGTAGACGGTCACGATCAGCAGTGTCAGGCTGAAATTACCGACTTCTGCCAAGCCATTCCGCAATCACAGCTGCAGTCCTCCATTCACCAGGTACAGCGCCACCAGATACATCACGATGAGCAGTGCATAGGTCTGACCGTTGCCGTTATAGAAAATCCGCAATGACGCTGCCAGGGTATGGCTCCACTCGACGGCGGCATTCCAGAAGGCGGTGGCGCGCGGTCTCACCAGGAAGCCGAGGGCCCGGTCGTAGTGCGCGAAAAAGTTGTAGGCGAAATGCGTGTCTTCCGGGCGGTGCGGACGCTCCGCGGCAAACACGATGTTGAACTGCTCGACCTTCTGGATCTTCAGGGTCAGCGACATCAGCAGCAGGAATACCAGCGGCACCATCCACACACCGGCGACGACGCCCATGATCATCGGGTGCGTTCCAGTAACCAAGCTGGGTCTGCAGGGCGAGGCCGTCCCACACCAGGGTGCCGGCCAGCCAGGGGCTGACGGCCGCGGACAGCGGGTCGAGCAGCAGTTTCGGCCAGGCGGAGAACACCATGATGACGCCGATCAGCACGAACTGGGGAATCAGCAGGATGGCCGGTGCCTCGCGCAGTTTGGCGTGTTCCAGCTTGCGCTGGCCGAGGAACACGGTCTGCAGCAGCCGGAACATGTAGAGGAAGGCCACGGCGCTGGAGAAGAACGCCAGTGCGGCCAGCCAGTACCAGCCCTTGTCCATGATGGCGTTGAACAGCAGCCACTTGCCGCCGAAACCGGTCAGCGGCGGCACGCCGGACATGGCGATGATGGCGATCATGGTGGCGACGAAGGTGAACGGCATGTTCTTGATCAGTCCGCCCATCTTGTACATGTAGCGCTCATTGGTGCGCAGTACCACGCCGGCGACGGCGAGAAACAGGATGCCCTTGAAGAGGAAATGGTTCACCGTCAGGTACAGCGCGGACACCCAGCCGAGGTGGCTCATCAGCGCGACAGCCGGTGACGATGTAGCCGAGCTGGCCCATGCTGGAATAGGCCAGCAGCTTCTTGATGTCTTCCTGGAACACGGCCATCAGCGCACCGAAGGTGGCGGTCAGCATGCCGATCCAGCCAAGCACGTAGGCCGGGTCGAGGCCGATGTCGGAGCGGATGCCGAGCTGCGCGGCGACCAGCACCAGGCCGAAGATGCCGGCCTTGCTGACGACGGCCGAAAGCAGGGCGGTGAAATCGTCGTCCGCTTCCGCGTAGGCGTCCGGCACCCAGATGTGCACGCCGAAGCCGCCGGTCTTGATGAGGAAGCCGGCTGCCAGCAGGCTGAATACCACGCCCATGGACTCGCCCGTGCTCCCCAGCGCGGCCAGCTCGATGCTGCCGGTGGCGGCATAGGCGACCGCGAAACCGGCAAGGATGAAGTAGGCCGAGCCCAGCGAGAACAGCAGGTAGGTCAGTGACGGCTTTACGCCGTTCCTGCCCAGGGTGATCAACAGGTAGGAACTTACCGTCATCAGTTCCCAGCTGAAGAAGAATGCCAGGCTGGTCCGGGCGCACAGCAGCGTGGCCAGCGACAGCAGCAGGATGGTCAGCAGGGGATAGAAGCCGCGGCGCTGATCGGAACGGTACTGGGTGGCGAGACTGATAAGCACGCCGCCGCCGACCAGGATGAAACCGAAAATGCGGTTCAGGCCCTCCAGTTCCAGTGTCAGCCAGGCGCCGCCCGCGGCCACCATGACCAGCATCAGCAGGCTCTTCAGCCGACCCGGCAGTCCGTCCAGCAGCCACAGCGCGGCACCGGCCAGCAGCGGCAGGAAAATAGCCAGGGTGCCGGTCCCGAGCTGCACGGCCATGCCATAGCCGGTGGCGAACAGCAGCAGGGTAGCCAGTGCGACGGGCGCCAGTTGTCCGATACCGATGGCCACGGGCGTGTCGTTCTTTCCCGCCTCCAGGGCCTGTGTGAACCAGCGGAACAGGTAGGCGGCTTCCAGCAGCGAGCCCAGCAGCACCACGGCGATCCAGGCGTACAGACCGCCCGCGGCCAGTTCCATCACCAGTACCCACTTCGCCCAGAAACCCGGGAACGGCGGCAGGCCGACCAGCGCCGCCAGCAGGGTGCCGAACACCAGCAACAGCAGCGGCCGTCCGGCGAGGGCCGACCAGTCCCTGAGCGCGGTGCGGTCCACCAGGCCAGCGAGCCAGAACAGTCCGGCCTTGGCGAGCAGATGGTTGATGAACAGTCCGCCCACGATCAGCGGCAGCTGCGCCTCGGCACCCAGCTGTACCGTCGCGGCCAGTGCCAGCGTCAACAGGCCCATCTGGCCGATGGAGGAGTAACCCAGCAGGCGTTTGGCATTCTCCTGCTTCAGGCCAATCAGGTTGGAGACCAGGAAGGTCGCGCCGCCGACCACGGCGATGCTCACCAGGTAGTTGGCCAGCAGCGGCAGCGTCTTGAACAGGGCGAAGAACACGCCGGCGGAAACGCCGACGGAGATCATGCGAAGCGATGCCGCCGGGCGCGGTTTCGTACACGTCCAGTCCCCAGCCATTGGCGGGGTAGGGCTTGAGTTCGATCAGCAGGCTGGTGAGCAGCAGCAATGTCGCGATGAAGCCTATCGGGCCGCTGATCAGCTCGCGCTGCGCCACCATGTCATCGATGTTCAGGGTGCCGGTCAGGTAGTAGAGGAAAATTGTGCCCAGCAGGAAAAAGGCGGAGGCCACCGAGGTCGCGATGATGTACTTGAAACCGGCGGCGAGCACCCGGGCGGTGTGCTCCATGCCGATCAGGGCATAGGTCGCGATGGAGGTGATCTCGATGAAGATGAACAGGTTGAACAGGTCTCGGGTCATCACCATGCCGTCGATGCCCATCACCATGATCAGGAAGAGCAGCAGGGCGCTGGCCTGGGTGCGCAGCATCGGCAGGTAATGCCAGGCGGCCAGCAGTGCCGATCAGGTTCACCGCCAGCACGAAGCCGCCCTCGAACAGGCCGAAGCGCAGGTTGATCGAGAACGGCGGAGCCACGCCCGCGGTTTGTATCTCGATGGTCGGCGCGCCGTTGAGCAGTCGCCAGCAGGTTCCAGGCCGCGATCACGGTCATGCCGGCGAGTGCAGCGAGGAATACCAGCACGGCCGAGGCGCGGCTGGCCCGGTCAGAACAGGGGGATGAGGAAGCCGGCGCCGAGGGCGATGATGAAGAGGCCCAGCGGCTGCAGCAGGATATCTACCATTTCGACTCCGTGCATTCATCGATGTTGAGCGTCTTCGTTTCCTGGTAGATGCGCACCGCAAACGACAGCATCACGGCGGTAACGCCGAGGCCGATGACGATGGCCGTCAGTACCAGGGCCGAGGGCACGGGATCGACCACGCGGTGAAGCGGCCTCTGCCGCGGGCACGGCCGTCGTCGATAATGGGCGCGGTGCCGCCGGTGACATAGCCGATGGATATCATGACCATGTGAATGCCGGTATCCAGCAGCGAGAAGCCGATGATCATGCGAATCATGTTGCGTTGCGTCAGCATTCCCCACAGCCCGATCAGGATCAGGCCGAGGCCGCTGCAGAGCACGATGGCGGAAAGGGGCAGGCTGGTCATGGGAGGTCCGTGTCCTCTGCGAAAGCGGTCGAGTACGGCGCTGAGTTCGAAACCCACCTTGATGCCGACGAAGACATAGATGATCGGTATTGCGCCGGCGCTGAACAGTGAACCGAAGGTGCCCAGCCCCATGATGCGGTTGTCGAGGAAGCCGCCGGCGAGTATCACGCCGAGCACGCCGACCACGACGTAGCTGAAGCCGGAAAGGGATTCCATGATCGATATCAGCATGCGGCTGATGTGCGATTCCGGCAGCGCCAGCAGCAGGAACATGGTGCCCGAGGCAATGATGGCGCCACCCTGGAAGCCGCCACCCGGCGACAGGTGGCCGTTCAGGAATACATAGATACCGAACAGGATGACCATCGGCAGCAGCAGTTCGGTGGCCGTCTCGACAATTTCACTGGCCGGTTTGTGCACGCGCATCCTGGCGTCGCCGTTGTCACCGTTGCCGTCCCCTTGCTTGCGCTCGCGGCGCAGCATCAGGCCGACGCCGGCCGCCGAGATGAACAGCACCGTCACTTCCCCGAGGGTATCGAGGCCGCGGTAGGTGACCACGACGGCCGTGACCAGGTTGGCGGCGCCGAGTTCCGCGGGGCCCTGCTCGGCGTAGTAGTGTCCCAGCGGCGACAGCGACGTGTTTTCGCTGTAGTTGGCCGCAAGGTCGAGAAACATGAGCGCCAGCATGACCAGTACCAGGGCGATGATGATGCGCTTGATCATGGGGTTTCCCCGTCTGGGTTCGGTGCTTTGGGCGCGCTGTCCGCGTCAGCATCCAGCACGTCGATCACGGTGGACTCTGTCTCCCGGGTGCCGATGGTATGCGCGGCGCGCGCCAGGGCGTGGGAGGACACCGGGTTGGTGAGCATCACGAAGAAGATCAGGATGATCAGCTTGAAGGTCCATGCCGGGTGCAGGAAGGCCAGCCCGATCAGGATCAGGATGGTGCCCAGGGTGGTGGCCTTGGTGCCGGTCTGGATACGGTTATAGGTATCCGGCATGCGCAGCACGCCGAGGCCCGCCGAGAACAGGAATATCGCGCCACCGAGCAGGAACAGGCTGCCGATCAATTCACCCATGGCTCAGTCCCCGTTCCGCGTCTTGCGTATGGCATACAGGAAAATCATGGTCGACAGGCCCGAGCCGATCGAGGCTTCGGTCATGGCGACGTCGGGCGCCGCCAGCACCACGTAGACCACGGCGGCGAACAGGCTGGCAAGGCCGGCGCTGATTACGGCGCTGACGATATTGTCGAGCTGCACGGCAAGCAGGCCGCTTATCAGGATGCCGGCGCAGAGCAGGATGGTCAGAAGGGCAATCATCGGGGGGTTCCGTGCGGCTAGAAGCCTTTTTCGAGGTAGCGGGCGACTGCGAGTACGCCTAGGAAGCTGAGCAGGCCGTAGACCAGGGCCACGTCCAGGTAGATATAGCGGTTGGCGATATGCGCCAGCAGGGCGATCACCGCGATGGCGACGATTGTCAGCAAGTCGATAGCAACCACCCGGTCGACGGTATCCGGGCCGATGACGAGGCGAATGATGCCGAACACGATGCTGAAAAAGATCAGTACGAAGGCCATATTGAGGGCGATCTCAACCATAGATCACCTTCAGGTACTTTTCGAAACGCCCCGCGACTTCCTGCGTGGCGGCGACCGGGTCCGTTGCCGTGACATTAATCCAGTGAATGAACAGCGAATCGCCCCGGATGTCCACGACCAGGGTGCCGGGCGTCAGCGTGATGGAATTGGCCAGTGCCAGCCGGCCGATGGGCGACTGCAGCGATGTCTTGATCTCGACGATGCCGGGATGGATGTCGATGTCCGGGCTGAACACGTAGCGCATCACGTTGAGATTGGCTCTCACCAGCTCGTAGAGGAATACGCCGAGGTACAGCAGGTAGTTATAGATAACCCGCGGCGACCAGCGGATTACGCTGTAGACCCGGGAAAAGGCCGCGAATGCCAGCGCGATGGCCGCCGTGACGACCACGCCGGTGAGCACGGTGTCAGTGGCCAGCGTGCCGTTGGCAATCAGCCAGATCAGTAGCAAGGTCAACCAGAGGTTGAGGAATTGCAGGGGTAAATTTATCGATGGGGACGACATTGGGGCGCAAGTCTACTCTGTTGCCTGTTCAAGGAAAAGTGGGCAATTGTTACGTTTTTATTATCTTGTTGTGATGACCTGAAACTGCGCCGCGATGGGGCAAACATGCACTTGAATGTGACAGTGGGACTGCATTGGCAAGGTGCATTTGCGTGCCCAGGGTGCAACCCGGGGAGTGCCCCTGGGCGTCGGGAACTATAAATAATGGTGTCGTGGTTCTCGCCATGCCTTCGCCGCGGGCCGCGCCTTCAGGTAAGTGTGCAACCCGGGCGATTGCGGTGCGAACGAATTGCCTTCTTGATGTCCCTGACGAATTCGCGCCGCGCCGGCTGGGCCTGCTCGAACACCTCGCGGGCCTTGTAGAACTCCAGCACGCGCACGTTGCGTATGTTTGGCCTCACATAGACATCCGGACGCTGCTGCTTGAGTTTTTCGGCGAGGATGTTGTTGCTCATGGCGTGGAAACTCTGCAGCAGCACACCGATAGACGAGAGTGATTCGCCATCCTCGATCTCGCGCTCGCCACTGACATCGACGGCAATCACGATGTCGCTGCCCTTGCGTACCAGGTCGTAGGGCAGGGGATTGGCCACGCCGCCGTCGACCAGCAGGTGACCGTTGAGTTCGACCGGCGGGAATACACCGGGTACAGCCATGCTTGCCTGCAGCGCCGGCAGCAGGTCACCGGAATCGATCACCACGCCCCGGCCGGTAAGCAGTTCGGCCGTGACGACCTTGAGCGGAATTTGCAGCTTCCGGAAGCGCCGCATCGGCAGGATCTCGCCGATGAACTCGATGAAGTCGTCGCTGTCGAGCATGCCGCCGCCCGCCATGGCCGGGTCAATGAAGTCCAGCCAGCGGACCGACTTCGGCAGGGCGAACAGGTTGTCCTTTGCTTCTTTTTCATCGACGAAGAACTGCTCGACCTGGGCGCGGATGTCCCGGCCCGACAGCCCGGCTGCATACAGCGCGCCGATGATGGCGCCAATGCTGGTGCCGGCGATGACGTGCGGGCGTATGCCCAGTTCGTCCAGCGCCTCGAGCATCAGGATGTGCGCCAGCCCTTTTGCACCGCCGCCGCCCAGCGCCAGGCCGATACGCGGCTGCCCGCCGTTGCTGCCGCAGCCGGTGCAGGCCAGCAGGGCGCTGGCGGCGCCGAACAGCAGGAAATCCCGGCGTGACAGGGCGGGGGGTGATGGTGTGCGGGTTCTCGGCATGGGCGGATTTTTCGGAATGGATTCCGTTTCCTGTCTTAGCGGCGGAGTATAGCGCCGCCGGGGAGAGTGGTTGAAGTCCGCATTGTGGTTAATGCGTAGCCCGGATGCAGCGAAGCGGAATCCGGGGTAAACCGACTCAATCCTGGATTGCGGCCTGGCGGCCCTCATCCAGGCTACCCAATTGAAGGTAACGAATGCTGCCTGCAGGTACCGATTATAAAGTCCTCGCGTCATGCTACTATCGCCACGAATCCGAATCCCCGGTTGGCCGTACGGCGTGACCCGGCAACGCACCTGGAAAGCGTGTGGACATGAATAATCTCGAAGAAACCAGACAGCGGCTGCGGGACTTCTGCGCGGCACGTGACTGGGACCAGTTCCACTCCCCGAAGAACCTCGCCATGGCGCTGATCGTGGAAGCCGCCGAACTGGTTGAGCACTTCCAGTGGCTCACGGAGGAGCAGAGTGCCGCACTGCCCGCGGACAAGCTGGCGGCGGTGGCGCAGGAAGTTGCCGACATCCAGATTTTCCTGGTCCGCCTTGCCGACAAGCTGGATATCGATATCGACGCTGCCGTTACGGCGAAGCTGGCTGTCAACGAGCAGAAATACCCGCTGGAAAAGGCCCGCGGCAATGCCCTCAAATACACGGAATTCGATGACGGTGACTAGGTCGTTACAGGACAACTGCCCGGGGAGCCGGACATGACGGAACCCACCATCATCTGCCCCAACTGCAGGCTTGAAATCAAGCTGACCGAGTCGCTGGCTGCGCCACTGCTCGAATCCACGCGCCGCCAGTTCGAGCAGCAACTGGCGCAGAAGGACAGTGACATCGCGCAGCGCGAACAGGCCATGCGTGACCGGGAAAAACAGCTGATCGAGGCGAAGCAGACGCTGGACCGGCAGGTGGCCGAGCAGGTCGCAGCCCAGCTGGAACAGGACCGCGAGCGCATTGTCGCGGAGGAATCCAGGAAGGCGAAACTTGCCGCGGCCACTGACCTCGATCAAAAGGCCCGCGAAGTTGCCGACCTGCAGGAGGTCCTGAAAAGCCGCGAAGCCAAGCTCGCCGAGGCGCAGCAGGCCCAGGCCGAACTGCTGAAGAAACAACGCGAGCTGGATGACGCCAGGCGCGAGCTCGATCTGACGGTTGAGAAACGTGTGCAGGCGGGGCTCACCGAGACGCGCGACCAGGCGAAGAAAGAAGCCGAGGAAGAGCAGCGGCTCAAGGTCGCGGAAAAGGAACAGACCATCGCGGCGATGCAGAAGCAGATCGAGGAACTCAAGCGCCGCGCCGAGCAGGGCTCACAGCAGTTGCAGGGTGAAGTCCAGGAGCTGGACCTGGAGAACCTGCTGCGCAGCAGGTTTCCGTTCGACCTCATCGAGCCTGTGCCGAAGGGGGAATTCGGTGGCGACGTGGTGCAGCGTGTTGTCGCCGCGGGTGGCCAGGTCAGTGGCGCCATCCTCTGGGAATCCAAGCGCACCAAGAACTGGAGCGATACCTGGCTGGTCAAGCTGCGCGAGGACCAGCGTACGGCCAAGGCGGAAATTGCCGTCATCGTCAGCCAGGCGCTGCCGAAGGACGTGGACACATTCGACGTGGTCGACGGCGTCTGGGTCACGCACCCGCGTGCCGCCATCCCCGTCGCCGCCATCCTGCGCCAGTCGCTGCTGGACGTGGCCCTGGCCCGTTCGGCATCGGAAGGGCAGCAGACCAAGACGGAAATGGTCTACCAGTATCTTACCGGTCCGCGTTTCCGCCACCGCGTCGAGGCCATCGTCGAGGCATTCTCCACCATGCAGAACGACCTTGACAGGGAGCGCAAGGCCATCATGAAACAATGGGCCAAGCGTGAGGTGCAGATCGAACGCGTCATGCAGGCGACCGTCGGCATGTATGGCGACCTGCAGGGCATCGCCGGCAAAACCCTGCAGGAGATCGAGGGGCTGGAACTGCTGGCCCTGGACGGGCCGGAGGATGCAGGCAGGGAAGGGGGTTAGCGCCAAAGGGGCCAGAGACGTTTCCCGGCAATGGAGTAATCCGGAAAATGTAACCGACCCCTTATGATGGCGCGAAACCCCGATCTGGATCGCATGGGATCACCTGGCTGGAAGGACATTATGAAGATTGATATCGACACCTTGACCGAAGCCGAACTCGTCGATCTTAATCACAGGGTCGTCGAACGGCTGAAGTTTCTGGCGCAAATGAAAGCACATGGCGCGATGCTGAAATTCAGCATCGGGCAACGGGTCGCGTTTAACCCTGACAATGGCCCGACAGTCTTTGGGATCCTTGTCAAATACAACAAGAAAACGGTTACGGTCGTCACCGATGACGGGCAGCGGTGGAATGTTGCCCCGGGATTTTTGAGAAAGGGCGAGTCTAAAGACGTTACGCCGCGCAAGGATAATCTAACGCATTCAAAACAATAGTGTAGTAGTGTCACACCCGACAAACCGCAACATAGGCCGCCGTCAGGCGGTATGCCTGAGCAGGATGCTTGACCTGTTAACAAAGAAGAAATCATGAAGGAGACACAATGAGTTCTCTGAAACATATATCATTTATCGGGGCACTGTGCAGTGTCATCGTGGTATCGATGCTGGTCGGCTGCGACAGGCAGGGTGACGCCATTTCGGCCGTCGAACAGTCCGATGCGAAAGAAGAAATTGCCGCGCCGGATATCGCCGAAACCAAGGCCATCGCCGAGGAAGGCTTTATCTACGGCCTGCCCATCGTGATGAACTACGCGGTGATGTACGAGTATGCAATCGATCGCAACTCCGGTCAGTTCAAGGCGCCGTTCAACCAGATCAAGAACGAGCCGCGCGTGTTCACCTACAAGGACACGGCCATCGTCACGCCCAACAGCGACACGCCGTATTCGCTTCGTCTGGATGGATCTGCGCGCCGAGCCCATCGTGCTCTCCGTCCCCGCGTGGAGAAGAGCCGCTACTACTCGGTGCATGCTCGCAGACGGCAATACGTATAACTATCGGCTACATCGGTAGCCGCGCCACCGGCAACGAGGCGGGCGACTACATGGTCGTCGGACCCGACTGGCAGGGTGAAACCCCGCCGGGGATCAAGCAGGTATTCCGTTCCGGTACGCAGTTCTCGCTGGCAGGCTACCGCACCCAGCTCTTCAACCCGGAAGACATGCCGAACGTGGAGAAAATCCAGGCCGGCTACAAGGTGCAGCCGCTCTCGGCCTACCTGAACCAGCCCGCACCGCCTGCGGCGCCGGCAATCGACTTTCCGAAGATCGACAAGGAGCTGGTGAAATCCAACTTCTTCGAGTACCTCGACTTCGCCCTGCAGTTCGCGCCGCCGGGGCCGAACGAGAAGGAGATCCGCGACAAGCTGGCCCGGATCGGTGTCGGCGCGGGCAAGACCTTCGATTTCAAGGATCTCTCGCTCGAGCACAAGGCCGAAGTGCGGCTGGGCATGAAGGACGGCGAGGACAAGATCGACCAAGTACCGTTGCCATTTCGGCAAGAAGCAGTCAATGGCTGGAAGATCGGTTCGCTCTTCGGTGACCAGCGCCTTCTACAACGGCGACTGGCTGCTGCGCGCCAGCTGCGCGAAGGCCGGCATCTACGGTAACGATGCTGTGGAGGCGATCTATCCCATAACCCGCGTGGATGCCACCGGCGAGCCGCTCGACGGCAGCAAGCACAACTACACGCTCACCTTTGCCGCCGGCCTGTTTCCACCGGTGAACTGCGTTCTGGTCCGTGACCATGTATGACGGCAAGACACAGCTGCTGATCGAAAATCCGATCAACCGCTACCTCATCAACTCACCGATGCTGCCGGACATGAAGAAAAACGCCGATGGCTCGTTGACGCTCTACATCCAGAAGGATTCGCCGGGAGCCGACAAGGAAGTCCAACTGGCTGCCGGCACCAACGACACTGATCTACCTCGTGATGCGTCTCTACTGGCCGCGGACCGAAGCGCCTTCCATCCTACCGGCTGGTGAAGGTAGCTGGAGTCCGCCGGGCATCGTCGCGGTAAAGTAAGTGACTGTCCGGCCACCGCGGTTCTGCGCCAAAGTGGATATCGCAGGTGGCCGCCCAACAAGCGGTTGCAGCGGGCGGCGTAAGCGCGCCGCTCGCTGCAACCGGGTGGTCGACAGTGTCTGCGGCACGCACCCGCGTGCCGCCATCCCCGTCGCCCTATCCTGCGCCTGTCGCTGCTGGATATGGCCCTGGCACATTCTGCCTCAAAAGGGCAGCTGACCAGGTGGTGCCAGACTTATGACTCTGCGACACGATGCCGCATAAGTATATATTGACATACTTATATACAAACCCATAGGATGGTGATGCCGGGTTGAGCCGACGAACGATGTTCAGTTGCCAGATGGCGACTGGAGAGAGACTCAACCCGGGAAGTGCAATTCACTAATGGATTAAAGGTGCGGTGACGTGGCTAAAAAACGCAAGTGTTGTTGTCTGTTCAGGGCAAATATCCTGTTCTTTGTATTTGTGCTGCTGGGCGTGGTCAGTACGGCTATAGATGCCAACTGGACTCAAAGGTTTTTATCCCCCGATTCCTTCATGACATATATTTTCCCGCTGGCATCAGTGCTGCTGATCATCGGTGTCATCGTGTTATCCGAGCTGAAAGATTCTTGCGACATGATGTTGGGCAATGGTTCCCGGACTTGATGACGGGCCGGCTGAAGATTTCACCGGGGGCCGGTCGCGACTGACCAACCTGCCTTGCAAAGCGCGGGGCATTCAACCTGACAGCCTCAAACCCCGAGGTATCTGCCTCGACGGTGTCAGTTGAGGTTGTTTTCTGTCATATACCTGTATGGCCTTTATTTACCAGGCCTGCACTCAGGTTCTATACTCTCACGAAAGCAGACCATCCTTACGTAGCATTGAGCTCTCGACCCGGGAGGGTGCGATACTGGCTTCAACCTTGATATCCATGAATGAAGCGCCCGATGAAGGAACGTCACAAGAGATCGGATCTTGCATGGGCTTCTGCCGGCTGGCTTTGTCTGCTTGTTGCCTGTACCCCGGCGACAGTCGATGAATCCGCCGGGAACGCGGAGCCTGTCGACACGTCCTCCACCGCTTCCGCGACGTCCGGGGAACAGGCGGACGCGCAGCCGACTGATATCATTGACAGGATGTTTTCACCCCTGGATAACGCGGCTGCCGATATCAACCACGACCTCAACAAGGGCGACGCTGATTCGCCTCCCGAGCCGAATGAATGACACCCTGCCCGCCGGGTGCCGGTTACGTATAAACCAGGTTGCTCAACACGTGGACGGGAAATTACAGGAGAGAACCATGAAGCTGAATTTCCACCTGGCGTTGTCTGCCATTTTGATTGCGGCAGCGCCGCTTGCTGCGCAGGCCGGTTCCCTGGAGTGTCAGGGCAATATTATTTCACCCGGTGTTACCGAGGCGCAGCTGCTGGAAGCCTGCGGTGAACCGACTTCCCGTAACGGTGCCGAGTGGATCTACAAAAGGCCGGGAGACTACCCGATGGTGGTAACCTTCGGGATTGATGGTGTCGTGAACTTTATCCGGGATGCCACAGACCTTGATTCTCCCGCGTCGCCCCTCGGCGATTCGCCCTGAGGGCAATACGCCAGCCCGGATATCTGAGGGCTGCAAACCGGCAACATTTACTGGAACAACCTGATGCATAGCAAAATGTGCAAGTATCAGCGGGGGAAGATGACGATGCGTGCCATGATGTTACGCCGGGCGGCCATGCTGCTTGGAATGATTGCGATAGTTGCGCCTGTTGGCATGTCGGTTGCTGCTGGGCAGAGCAACGAGGCGCTGGCCAAGGCCGCGCAGAATCCGGTGGCCAACCTGATCAGCGTGCCGTTTCAGAACAACACCAACTTCAACGTTGGGCCGGAGGAGAAGACCCAGAATATCCTGAACATCCAGCCGGTCATTCCGGTCAGCCTGAACAGTGACTGGAACCTCATTACCCGCACCATCGTTCCGGTCATCTCCCAGCCCGAGTTCGCGCCGGGTGAGGATCGCAAGAACGGAATCGGTGATATCCAGTGGACCGGTTTTCTGTCGCCCGCCAGGCCCAGGGGGCTGATCTGGGGCGTGGGCCCGGCCGTACAAATGCCTACCAACAGCGACGACCGGCTCGGCAATGACCGCTGGGGGCTGGGCCCGTCCATCGTTGTACTGCATACCGCAAAGGGTGACCCCTGGGTGTACGGGGCGCTGGTCAATAACATCTGGTCGGTCGGTTCCGGCGATGATCCCGGCTACAACAATTTCGTAATGCAGCCGTTCCTCAACTACAACCTGAAGGACGGACTCTACCTCACCTCGTCGCCGGTCATCACCGCCAACTGGAAGGAGGACGGTGACAATCGCTGGACTGTTCCGCTCGGTGGCGGTGTGGGCAAGATCTTCCGCTTCGGCAAGCTGCCGATAAATTCCCAGGCCCAGGCCTTCTATAACGTGGAAACGCCGGATGATGGTGGTGCCGACTGGTCCTTGCGGTTGCAGCTCCAGCTGATGTTTCCTAAATAGAATGCCCTGCAGGACTCCGGCAGTGCCCGGAGTCCTTTTGAATCGCGTTTGTCGATGCAGCCAGGGTCTTTATCTATTGAGCAAACCTGAAGCTGACATATTCGCCAACGGCTTTTTCCATCTCGGGTACCGAGATCGGCCGCCCCATCATGGGGCCATCCCAGTCCTGGCAAACAAAATGCATGACATCGGGTTGCGTGGCTGATGTCAGGCGGAACTCCCTGTAGAAGCGCATGATATTCGGCTGGGATACCCATTCCTCACCGGTGCTGGTTTCCTTGATGGTAAAGGTCTCCGGCTTGATGGTGGAGGGCCCCAGGTTTCTGACACTGAAGGTGCAGCTCACGTTGTAGTTGCCAGCCCCCGTGGTTGCAATCCCGTCCTGCAAGTTGATGTGCGCCTGTCCAGCAGGGATAGTCAGTTCTTTATTCAGTACGATGGATGACCCGGCGGGTACCTTGTAAAACGGCGAGTTGACGTTGCGTGTCTCGGCAGTATTACAGCCTGCCAGTGCGAGAATCGTTAGTGTGATAGCGATGCGATACATGTCTGTTTCCTCACTGTTGTGCTGGCCAGGGTGTGAATGTAGCAGAGACCCGCGCTGGTCCTGACTGGATGCATTATAGACAATGGGAAAGACCGTGTTGATACCGGAAAAATAATTTTTAATATACAGGCAGCCAGCATCTTATGGTCTCGAATGAGCAGTGAGAACTATTTTCGTTTCATTTGGGTATGCCCGGTTGGCTCAGGGAGACTGGCTGGCTATGTCTTCCCAGGTGTAACCGGCGTCAAGCAGGCAGAGTACGTAACGATCTGATACCGCGGGCTGAAGCCAGTGTGGCTTTTGCAGGCGGGAATTCCTGGTCGAGGGGACATATCCCTGCTTGCGGTTCATCCATTCGTCATTGAGGAAAGGTTTCCCGCCCGGGTACAACTGGTACAGGAATGCCTGGGTCGAGCGTCCCGCTAACAGCGCCCGTTCGGCTGGCGTGAGGTCGTCCATTTCTGTACTGGAAAAATCCAGACATGTGTTCATGGTCTTCCCGGATTCTTTTCGATCCAGCCTCCCGGGTGGCAGCAGGCGGGTGTGGCCTGCGCCCGGTTGCAGCACACCGCCCGGTGCTGAAGGGGCATTATCTTCAGCGGGTGTCCCGGCAGGGGGGAACCGGTACCACTCCTTTTCCTTGAAGGAGGAGGGGACCAGGAAAATGACGCCGGCCGTGTGCCGGGTTTCCTCAACAATCAATGCCCCGTCAGTGGCCTGCGAGTAAAGTCTTTCAAAGTCATAGGCGAGGGCAGACGCCAGCATGAGGCCGACCATGCCCGGGTCAGACATCATCTGCCAGTCAGTCGCATCATTCTGCAACATCCAGACCCCTTCCTTGCATTGCAGTGCGTCCGGCGGGATTGCCCGGGTTTCATAAAGATCGCTTCCGGCCCAGGCGGTCACAGACGGGGAATCTGCTGCAAGCCTGACCGAAACATGCGTGATGCCGGCTTGCGGGAGAGCCGGCAACAGTATCTCGCCAAGGCTGGACCTGTAGAACGGTTTCTCCCCATTTGTCTTTTGACCGTGGTTGGAGAACGTCGCATCGATTGGTGTGCAGGTAACTGCGGGCTGTGGATCGGTGCGGGCCCAGTCCCCGGGGTACTCGGTGGTCGTGCTGCAGCCGGCAAGCAACAGAACCAACAGAGGGATAAGTACTTTCATGGCCAATCCCGCAAGGGTTTCCGCCGGCCAGACTGAACGGGATGGGCGGTGTACCTTTACGAACCGACCCGGGTGGTCGTGACCGCACCCAGGTTGATGAGTGCAGCGTGAGTATAGTCTTCCCTGTTTCGAATACTATGCCTGTCACTATCGGGGTGGGCCGGACCACGCAGCCGGCCGTGAGGGGGTGGAAGTTCGAGTAAGGATTGCCGCGTTGTCGAGCCATCAGGCGCCTTTGGCCAGATGGCTCACCGATAGCAACACATGTGTTAGCGCTGCCCGGGACCTCCAGCTGCGCAACGCAATCAGGTGATGACCGTGGGTTCCTTGCGGCCCGTGCGGGACTCGATCTCCGCCATCGCGGTTGCGATCGTCGACCAGGGGTTGCATGACGACGGCGGTTTCGCGGTTCTGCTTTTCCGGGTCCGGTTCGTAGGCCTCGAGGTAGATTCTCAGGGTTGCCCCTGCCGTGCCGGTGCCCGACAGCCGGTAGACAATCCGCGAGCCGTCGGTGAAGCCGATGCGGATGCCCTGGTTTTCCGAGACGCTGCCGTCAACCGGGTCGGTGTAGGCGAAATTGTCGGCATAGTCGACCGTGTAGCCGTCCAGTGTCGAGCCGGGCAGGTCTGCCAGTCGTGCCTGCAGATGGTTTACGAGGCCATTGGCGGCCTCCGAGTCGATTTCCTCGTAGTCATAGCGGGTGTAGAAGTTGCGGCCGAACCTGAGCCAGTGTTCCTGCACGATCGCCTGTACGGACTGCTTCCGCACGGCCAGCAGGTTGAGCCAGAAGAGCACTGCCCAAAGACCGTCCTTTTCCCTGACGTGATCGGAGCCGGTGCCGAAACTCTCCTCGCCGCAGAGGGTGATGCGTTTTGCATCCAGCAGGTTGCCGAAGAACTTCCAGCCGGTCGGTGTCTCATAGCATTCCAGTCCGAGTGCCTCGGCCACCCGGTCAACAGCCTGGCTGGTCGGCATGGAGCGGGCCACCCCGCTGATGCCGCCGGCATAACCCTTGATGTGGTGGGCATTGGCGGCCATCACCGCGAGGCTGTCGCTGGGGGTGACGAAGAAATTGCGGCCCAGGACCATGTTGCGGTCGCCATCGCCATCGGAGGCGGCGGCAAAATTGACAGCGTTGCGCCCCGATGACAGGGCAACCACTTCGTGGGCATGCACCAGGTTGGGGTCCGGGTGGCCGCCACCAAAATCTTCCAGGGGCTTGCCGTTGATCACGGTGCCGGGTTCCGCACCCAGCATGTCTTCCAGGATGCGGGTGGCATAGGGGCCGGTGATGGCATGCATGGCGTCAAAGCGCATGCTGAACAGTCCGGAATTGAACAGCTGGCGGATGCGCTCGAAATCGAACAGCTCTTCCATCAGCGCGGCATAGTCAGACACCGGGTCAATAACCTCTACACGGGTTTCGCCCAGCGACAGGGTCCCGATGCTGTCGAGGTCGATATCCTCCGTGTCGAGGATCCGGTATTCGGTTATCTCCCGGGTGCGCGCGAAGATGGCCTCGGTGATGCCCTCCGGCGCCGGGCCGCCATTGGCGGTATTGAACTTGATGCCGAAGTCACCGTCCGGACCGCCCGGATTGTGGCTGGCAGAGAGAATGATGCCGCCATTGGTCCGGTATTTGCGGATGACGCAGGAGGCGGCCGGCGTGGAGAGCAGGCCGCCCTGGCCGACGATGACTTTGGCGATGCCATTGGCCGCTGCCATGCGGAGAATGGTCTGGATCGCCTGCCGGTTGTAATAGCGGCCGTCACCGCCGAGGGCGAGTGTGCCGCCCTCGAGGTCCGTCCGGGTGTCGAATATCGACTGGACGAAGTTTTCCAGGTAGTGGGGCGTCTGGAAAACGCTGACTTTTTTCCGCAGGCCGGAGGTTCCGGGCCGCTGGTCGGAGAAGGGTTGGGTGCTGATGGTTGAGGTTGCCACTGGGGTTGTCCGTACTGCGCGGTTCAGGAGAATGGTATTGAATCACGGTAGTGCGCGGAAATAAAAGCCCCCGGGTGGGATATCCATGCGACTTCAGCGCATCAGTCTTCGTAATCGCTGAATTCAACCCCCATCTCCCTGGCTACTTCCGCCCAGTAGGGCTCCATCTCGCAGGAGCAGCAGTCGCACCACACGGCAATGCCATCGTGCATGCTCTTGCTTGCGGATTTTGGCTGCTGGCCGGCGGCGGGTGTAGCTGTTTGCGTACTCGTGCCGGATTGTTGTCCTGGATTCGCCATGGATGCGCTCCCCCTGTGAAGGTCTGCCTGGTGCTCATGCGCTGCTCTAATATATAGCAGTTTTTTCATGCGACCGTGGGCAGTATGCCGATACGCGCCTGCGGTGAACGCGCAAGGGTAAGGCAATCCGGATTAACAGGTGCCGGAAAAGGGGTTAGGATAGTCCGGGCTGGGTGGCAGGCCGTGGAGGCGTTCACGCATGAAGAAACTCAAGCACGAAAACGAGCTGGTCAAGGAAGCGATTCTTGCCGGGGTGAAATATGGCGAGGAGCGCGGGGTCGTCCAGTTCGAGCCGACCGATTCGGCGCACGAGAAGATCGAGTACATCTACCGGCTGCTGGTCCATGACAAGGTGATCGCGCCGCTGCCGGAGGAACAGGTCTCGCAGCAGGCCATGCGTCACCGGCTTGCCATGTGGATTTCCCGGCAGTTGCCCAGGGACCATCCCTTGCTGAAATAGCCGGGATGCAGTGTAACCGGGTACGGCCGGCACCTGCCGGTTGCCGTGCCCGGATAACAATTAGCGAACGACATTTCGCTGTGGAGGGGTAACCGTGCTACACCATACGCTGACAGGAAGCTGCCTGTGCGGTGCCGTGCATTACGAGATCAGCGGCGAGCCAACGCGCTTCTACCATTGCCATTGCCGCCGCTGCCGCAAGGCAACGGGCACCGGTCACGCCACCAACCTCATGGTTGTGCCCGAAAGTCTCACCTGGACCCAGGGTGAGGAACTGCTGCAGCGCTACAAGTTGCCCGAGGCGGAGCGTTTCAGCACCTGTTTCTGCACTCGCTGCGGCAGCCCCATGCCGCGGCAGGTGCCGGAACTGCACCTGGTGGTCATCCCGGCCGGGTCCCTGGACAGCATGCCCTGGATCGAGCCGGAAGCACGGATCTTCTGGGGGTCGCGCGCCGAGTGGTCGTGTGCCGCCGGAGACCTGCCGGTATTCGCGGAGTATCCGAGCAGCGCGTAATGCCGCGCGTGGTTCAGGGCGCCTGCGGCAGGATTCGATTCGAACACGGGAGACAGGGTAATGCAGATCTGGGTTGATGCGGATGCCTGTCCAAAAGTGATCAAGGACATCCTGTTCCGGGCCGCGGCGCGTACCGGCATTGCGCTGACCCTGGTCGCAAACCAGCCCATGCAGACACCGTCGGCACGGCATATCCGCACCTTGCAGGTGGCGCCCGGCTTCGATGTCGCGGACAATGAAATCGTGCGCCGGGTAGCTGCGGGCGACCTGGTGATTACCGCCGATATCCCGCTGGCTTCCGAGGTCATTGCAAAAGGGGCGCATGCGCTCAACCCGCGCGGCGAGCTGTATACCCGCGAAAACATCGGTGCCCGCCTGAACATGCGGGATTTCATGGACAACCTGCGCGGCAGCGGCATCCATACCGGCGGTCCGCCACCCCTGAACCAGGCGGACCGGCAGGCCTTTGCCAACAACCTCGACCGGCTGCTGGCAAGTCGCGCGAAGCAGGGAGGTTGACGTGACGAGCGGTTCTGCGACTGGCCCGGGGGTTGCGCCGCCGTCCGGCTGCGTGCGTTACAATACGGCCTGACCATGGCACGAATTCTCATACTTTATTCCACGACCGACGGCCACACGCGCGAGATCTGCGGGCGGCTGCAGCGCCAGATCGAGCATGCCGGCCACCAGGTGGTGGTCGAGCCGATCACGGAGGCGCCGGATATTGACCTCGGCCTGTTCGACAAGATCGTCATCGGGGCGAGTATCCGCTACGGCAAGCACAGCCCGGCGGTGCATGACTTTATCAAGCACAACCAGGCGCTGCTGGAAAGCCGGCCAAATGCCTTTTTCTCCGTGAATGTCGTTGCCCGAAAACCGGAAAAGAACCGGCCCGAAACCAATCCCTACCTGCAGAAGTTCCTGCGGCGAATCAGCTGGCGGCCGCGGGAACTGGCGGTCTTCGCGGGCAAGATCGACTACCCGCGCTACGGTTTCCTGGATCGGATGATGATCCGCTTTATCATGTGGATGACGCACGGCCCGACCGATCCGACTGCCGTGGTGGAGTTTACCGACTGGGAGCAGGTGGAAGCCTTTGGCCGGGTAGTCAGCGAGATGTAGGCCGGCCGGCGGCCGCGGTAGCCGCTGTAACAGAATAACGAAACCGAGGAACGCACCATGCATGTCACACTGGTACATGTGGCTGTAAAGCCGGGGCACATTGACGACTTTATCGCGGCAACGCGCCGCAACCACGAGGCCTCGGTGCAGGAACCGGGCAACCGGCGTTTCGACGTGCTGCAGTCGCCCGAGGAGCCAGGTCAGTTCGTGCTCTACGAGGCCTATGCCAGTGCGGATGATGCGCAGGCGCACAAGCAGACGCCGCACTACCTTGCCTGGCGGGACGCGGTCGCCGACTGGATGGCGGAACCGCGCCGGGGCGTGTCCTGGAACGGGATTTTCCCTGCAGCATGAACCTGGACGCCTTTTCCATCGCGCGCCTGCCGCGCATCGAGTTCGGCGCGGGGGTGTTCGCCCGGGTCCCCGACATCATCGCGCGTTACGGCAAGCAGGTGATGCTGGTGACCGGGTCGCGGTCCTTTCCGTCAACGCCGCAGTGGGATGAACTCATCACGACCCTGGAGCAGCGCGATGTCGCCTGGTATCACGTCAGTATCGACGGCGAACCCTCGCCGCAGCGGGTTGACAGCGTTGTCACGGAGTATGCGGGAACCGGCGTCGATGTAGTGCTGGGCGTGGGGGGCGGCAGTGCGCTGGATGCTGCCAAGGCCATCGCCGGCCTGCTGCGCGTGCAGCGCAGTGTCATGGATTACCTCGAGGGTGTCGGCCCGGAACTGTCGTATGCAGGTCCTGCCGTGCCGCTGATTGCAGCGCCCACGACTGCCGGTACCGGCAGCGAGGCGACCAAAAATGCCGTGCTGAGTGTGCAGGGCAGGGAGGGTTTCAAGAAGTCGTTTCGCGATGACCGGCTGGTGGCGGAATACGCGGTGGTCGACCCGGAGCTGCTGGCAACCTGTCCGCCGCGCGTCATCGCCGCCAACGGGATGGATGCACTGACGCAGTTGCTGGAGTCCTTCGTATCCTTGCGGGCCAACACCTTCACCGACGCGCTGGCTGCCAGCGGTCTGCAGGCCGTGCGCGACGGCCTGCTGCCCTGGTACGAAGGCGAATCAACCGATATTCCGGGGGCGCGGGCGCGCATGGCCTATGCCGCCTTGCTTTCCGGGATTACCCTGGCGCAGTGCGGGCTTGGCTCGGTGCACGGCCTGGCATCGCCGCTGGGGGCGTTCTACCCGATTCCGCATGGCGTAGTCTGCGGTACCCTCGTGGCGACCTGTACTGCGGTCAATATCGATGCCCTGCGGGAGCGCGCACCGGACAGTGTCGCGCTCGACAAGTATGCCGAGGCGGCATCCATTCTCTGCGGCCAGTCATTCAGCAGTCGCGAAGCCGCCTGGCGGGCGCTGGTGAACCTGCTGGCGGAATGGACCGAGCGCCTGGACCTGCCACGCCTGGGTGATTACGGTCTCGATAGCGGCGGGCTCGACCAGGTCGTTGCCGATTCGCGGGGCAGCAGCATGCGGACCAACCCCGTGGTCCTGAGCGATGCCGAGATCAGGGCCTGCTTGCAGGAGCGGTTGTAACGGCATTTGCCGGCGGGAAGAACGGACCTGGCAAGGCTGCAGTGAGAAATAATATTGATGAATAACAGGCAGAAGCGATCACTATATCAAATCAGGATTGTATTGAGCGGACTACGCCCGCCGGTCTGGCGGGTACTCCAGGTGGCGAGCGACACCCGGCTGGCGGACTTCAATATCCAGCTGCAGGTGGCCATGGGCTGGAGCAACATCCACCTGCATCAATTCGAGCAGCACGGCTTGCGCTATGGCATCCCGGATCCTGACTTTCCCGATGACACCCGCAGGGAGTCTGATTTTTACCTGGATGAGTTGTTGCGGGAGGTGGGGGACAGCCTGGTGTATCGCTATGACTTCGGCGGCGACTGGGTGCACAAGGTGCAGCTGGAGCAGGTCCTGGCGTTCGATGAACGGCTGTCGCTGCCGTTGTGCCTGCGCGGCAGGCGCGCCTGTCCGCTGGAAGACGTGGGCGGGCCTCCCGGCTACAAGAAATTTCTCGCCACCTATTCCGACCAGTCGCATCCGGACCATGCGGAACTGCTGGCATGGATCGACGGGGAATTCGATCCGGAATACTTCGACGTCGAGAAGACCAACGATGCCCTGGGGCAGTATTGTCGCTGATGGCCCGCGCCTGTCACAATGCGCGTTTCCCGGGTCTGCGGTCCCGCAGTCACACTAACGAAATTTACAACGAGGTTATCTGACACCATGCCTTTCCCGGTTATCAAGTCCCTGCAAACCCTGTGCCTGCTGTTGCTGCTGGCGACGCTGCCGCTGCATGCCGCGGATACGGCACCGGCAGGGGAGACGCATGCGGGCACCATCGACACCCTGACCTCGCTCATGCAGCTGCAGGCGGAACTGAAGGCGGATATCGCGGGGCTGAACCGGGAACTCGATGCCGCCACGGGGGCCGGTGCGAAGCGCGAGATCCAGGCGCGCATCGACAAGCTGGATGCCGACCTGCTGACCACCACGTACAACCTGCGGGAGATCGCCGCGGGCGCGGACCTGGCCAGCCTGCGGGTCGTGGAGGAGGCGCCCTTCAATTTCCAGGAGGAGGTATTTTCCCTGTTGAAGCCGGCGCTGAAAGAGATGAAGGACATGACCAGCCATGTCCGGCAGAAGTCCGAGCTGAAGGAAAAGATCGTTCACTACAAGGAGAAACTGCCACTCACCGAGCAGGCCATTGCCAACATCAACCGACTGCTGCAGAACGCCGGCGATGCAGCGCTCGAAAAATACCTGCAGGGCATGCTGGCGGAATGGACGAAGCAGCAGACGTTTATGCAAAGCGAACTGCAATCGGCGGAACTGCAGCTCGAAAAGCTGGAGGCTTCCGAAGCCACGCTGGCCGAGGCTTCGCAAAGTTACCTGAAAACCTTTTTCCAGCAGCGCGGCCTGTACCTGACGCAGGCGTTGCTGGTGGTCATCGTCATCCTGCTGCTGTCGCGCCTGTCATACCGGCTGATGGTGCGCCTGATCCCGGGTTATCGCGCGGAGCATCGCAGTTTTCGCCTGCGCCTGACCGACCTGCTGCATCGTCTCTTTACCATCATGTTTGCGATCATCGGCCCGATGGTGGTGTTCTACGTGGTCGAGGACTGGGTGCTGTTCAGTCTTGGCATCCTGCTGCTGCTGGGCATCGGCCTGACACTCCGGACGGCCCTGCCACGCTACTGGCAGCAGGTCCAGCTGTTTCTCAATATCGGCTCCGTGCGCGAGGGAGAACGCATCGACCTCGATGGCCTGCCATGGCGGGTCAAGTACATCAACATCTTCAGCCAGCTGGAAAACCCGGCGGCCGGCCTCAGCCAGCGGGTGCGCATCGATGACCTGGTGGACCTGAAGTCGCGCCCGATACAGAAGGGTGAACCCTGGTTTCCGTGCGTTCAAGGCGACTGGGTGCTCTTGAGCGACGACATGCGCGGCAAGGTCATCGGGATCTCCCAGGAGCTGGTGCAACTGGTGGCGCGTGGCGGCGCGCACCGCACCTACCTGACCGCGGACTTCCTGGGCCTGTCGCCGCTGAACCTGTCACGCAACTTCCGTCTCAAGGAAACCATCGGCATCAGCTACAACCTGCAGCGGGAAAGTGTCAGCAGCATACCCGACCTGCTGAAAAGTCACGTGGAGAAGCGCGCCGCTGAGGAAGGCTACGGCGAGGCGCTGCTCAATCTGCGGGTCGAGTTCGAGCGTGCCAATACCTCCTCGCTGGACCTTGTGGTGATCGCCGATTTCGACGGCGAACTGGCCGACCTCTACAACCGCCTGCGCCGTGCCATACAACGCTGGTGTGTCGAGGCCTGCAATGAATACCACTGGGAGATTCCGTTCACCCAGGTAACCCTGCACCAGCCCCGGGCGGCCGGCTGAGCGCGCGTATTAACGTGCATATTTTTCTATGTAGCCCGGGCAGGCCCGCAGGGCCGGAAACCGGGTGAATCAACAAGCTGGACCCGGCCTTCGCCGGGGCGACGACTTGTTCAAGGTTTCCTTAAATGTAGTCCGGATCGAGCGAAGCGAAATCCGGGGATGACACGGGCTTCAGCATGACCTGTACCGTCACCATCAGCACGACCGGCGAGCGTTTCACCGTGGAGACGGGAGAAACCATCCTGCAGGCTGCGCAGCGCCAGGGCATATTGCTGCCCTACGGTTGTGAGAGTGGTATTTGCGGCGTCTGTATCAGCCGGGTACACGAGGGCAGTATCACATACCCGGACGGTGATCCGCTGGCGCTGTTCGAGGAAGACGTCGAGGCCGGCAAGGGGCTGTGCTGTGTCGGTCATCCCTGTGGTGACCTGGTGATCGAGCCGCTCACGGAGGAGGGAGACTGGGAGGCCTGGTGACTGAAATCGAATGATATGCCTGCGCGAAAGCACGATTGTATGAGACAGGCATCGCGGTCAGGTGGCCGCTCCTACCCCCTGCCAGAACCACCTGTAGGATCACCCCACTGGGTATCAACGCCCTCTTGCGGCGCGATTATTTGAGGACAACATCGCGGTCAGGAGACCGCTCCTACGCCATCTGGCAGCACCTGTAGGAGCGCCGGCCTGCGGCGCGATCGTGCACACATCCATCGCGGTCAGTACCCAAGGAACGGGCACAAAGAGACCGCTCCTGCATAACCTGGTAACACCTGTAGGAGTGCCGGCCTTCGGCGCGATTGTTTCAGGCAGGCATCAGCTGAATTCGGGCTCTGACGCAGCCAGCCGTTTCGGTTAAACTGCACCCCTGTTTTCATCCCCAGAGTCGGTTGTATGAAATTCACCGTTGAGGAATTCCGCGACTGGAAGCACAAGAGCGTGACCCTGCTGGGTATGTCCGGCGTGGGCAAGACCTACCTGTCGATGCTGCTGCGCCGGAACCACTGGTTCCATTACTCCGGTGACTACCGCATCGGTACCCGCTACCTGGACGAGCCCATCATGGACCTGATCAAGCAGCAGGCCATGCAGGCGCCGTTCCTGCGCGAGCTGCTGCGCCGCGACTGGATCTACATCCGCAACAACATCAAGGTCAACGACCTCGGCCCGGTGCTGAGCTTTGTCGGCAAGCTGGGCAACCCGGAGCTTGGTGGCGTGCCGCTGGAGGAATTCAGCCGGCGCCAGGCGCTGTACCGCGAGTCGGAAATCGCGGCCATGCACGACGTGCCGAAGTTCATCAGCAAGGCGCAGGAAATCTACGGTTACACGAATTTTATCAACGACGTCGGGGGCAGCCTGTGCGAGCTGGACGATCCCGGGGTGATCGACCTGCTGGTGCGGCATACCCTGATCCTGTACATCCGGGTAACCGAGAAATCGGAAGAGGATGCGCTCATCAGCCGGGCCCAGACCGACCCCAAGCCGCTGTATTACCGGCCTGAGTTTCTGGCAGAGCAGTTGCAGCACTACCTGGAGTTGCGCGGGCTGGAGTACGCGGCGCAGGTGGAGCCGGACGATTTCTGCAGCTGGGTGTTCCCGCGCCTGTTCCACTCGCGCCTGCCGCGCTACCAGGCAATCGCCGAGCCGCACGGTTACACGGTGACCTCGCACGAGGTGGCGGCGGTGCGTGACGAGCAGGATTTTATCGACCTTCTGGAAAGTGCCATTGCGCGCACCGCGACGTCATGATTGCCCGTATCGACGCTGCATTTTTCCGGTTTTCCAGCCGCGCCCTGCAGGCGGCCCGCGGCATTCCGCCAGCGTAAGACACGAGGACCGTTATGCCTATCGTGGCCCACAACGACCTGCCGACCTTTGCGCGCCTGCGCCAGGAGGGACAAACGATCCTGACGCCGGATCGTGCCGAGCGCCAGACCATCCGGGAGTTGCACATCGGCGTGCTCAACATGATGCCGGATGCAGCCCTGGCGGCAACCGAGCGGCAGTTCTTCCGGCTGGTGGGGGAGAGCAACCCCATTGCGCAGTTCTATATGCATACCTTCACCCTGCCAGAGCTGCCGCGCGGCAAGCAGGCGCAGGCGCACATCGACCAGTATTACGACACTTTCGAGCAGATTCGCACCGAGGGCCTGGATGCACTCATCATTACCGGCGCCAATGTCAGTCACCCGGACCTGTCGCAGGAGCCTTTCTGGCAGCCGCTGAACGCGGTGGTCGACTGGGCGATGGAGAATGTCACCTCGGTGCTGTGCTCCTGCCTGGCCACGCATGCCGTGATGCAGTTTCACCACGGCATGCGCCGCACCCCGCTGCCGGCCAAGCGCTGGGGTGTGTTTCCGCATCGCGTGCTGCAGCCGCATCATCCCCTGGTGAATGACGTCAATACCCTGTTTGACGTGCCGCATTCGCGCTTCAACGCCATCAGCCGTGAGCAGTTCGAGGCGGCCGGGTTGCATGTGCTGGTCGAGAGCGACATCGCCGGTGTGCATCTTGCCGTCAGTGAGGATGGCATCCGCGTGGTCTATTTCCAGGGGCACCCGGAGTACGACACCGTGTCCCTGCTGAAGGAATACAAGCGCGAGGCCCTGCGATACGCCGCGGGTGCGCGTGCCGATTTTCCGCCCTTCCCGGATTACTATTTCAAGCCGCGCGAACAGGCGATCCTCGATGAATACCGTCACCGCATCGATGCGGCGCGCGTGCGCGGCGCGGCGCCACCGGCCTTCCCTGAAGCGCTCGTGGCCGGGCGCGTTGACAATACCTGGCACGATACTGCAGAAGGTATCGTCGGCAACTGGATCGGCCTGGTATACCAATTGACCCACCAGGAACGTTCGCTGCCATTCATGGACGGCGTCGATCCGGCCAATCCGCTGGGATTCATCGCAACGCCAACGGTCTGAGCGATTGCCTTGCCGGGCACAACCGTGCGGCACCTGTTCGGGGCTGGCGAATAATGCCCCGCGAACGTCAATCATGGGAAAATATAGGGTTTTTCCCTGTTGACATTTTCCTGTGTTTGGGGTCTCTCAATCTCCAAGATATTCACCGCACCAATATAGACATAAAATAGATCTATAACGTGTGCATAATATGTGATTATTTTTCTAGAAAAGAAAGGTAACCATATGAATAATAAGCAGCAGATTGCATTGGTCAAAAAATGACCAATTTAATGGAATCCCTTTATTTGTCGGGTCTTCGGGGCGTTATCCCAGTGCTTATCCACAGTCTTATCCACAGCTTTTGTGGATGAGTGGCAGCGTGTTCGACAGGTGCATGCACCGAAACAGGACGTGTTCCCGGCGCACGTTATCGCGTTTTTCCATCCGGTTTGGATCCCGGCAAGGCTGATGCGATATGCGGGCTAGTGAGTCTTGAGACCGCTGATGCGGTTCAGGCGGTCCACGTAGGCCATGCCCAGCGCGGACAGGACGAAGGTCAGGTGGATGATCACGTACCACATCAGCTTGTCATTGCTGACCTCTTGCACTGCCATGAAGGCCTTGAGCAGGTGGATGGAGGAGATGGCGACGATAGAGGCTGCAACCTTCTGCTTCAGGGACCCGGAGTCCAGTTTGCCCAGCCAGGAGAGTTTCTCGGTATCTTCGGATACGTCAATGCGGGAGACGAAGTTCTCGTAGCCGCTGAGCATGACCATGACCAGCAGCCCGCCGACCAGCGCCATGTCTACCAGTGACAGCGTGACCAGTACCAGGTCGGCTTCCTTCAGCTCCAGTACCAGCGGCAGGGCGTGCAGGGCCTCCTGGAAAAATTTGATGCCCAGCAACAGCAGGGCGAGGCTCAGGCCGAGGTAGATGGGTGCCAGCATCCAGCGGCTGGCATACAGCATGTTTTCCAGGATACGTTCCATGATGTGCAGTGTGTGGTTTTCAACAAGCGGCGCATTCTAGCCGAAAGCCAATTGTCCTGCACGGGCGCTCCGGTCAGGCGATGATCCCGACCACGGCGCCCGTCATGCAGGTCGCCAGCGTACCGGCGGCAATCGAGCGGATACCGAGGGCGACGATTTCCTCGCGGCGTTCCGGCACCATGGTGCCCAGGCCGCCGATCATGATGCCGAGGCTGCCGAAGTTGGCGAAGCCGCACAGCGCATAGGTCATGATCAACCGGCTGCGGCTGTCCAGTTGCCCATCGGGCAGGCCCGCCAGCTCCAGGTAGGCGAGAAATTCATTCAGGATGACCTTGGTGCCGAGCAGGCTGCCGCCGGTGACTGCCTGCTCCCAGGGCAGACCCATCAGCCAGGCGAGCGGCGCGAGCAGCCAGCCCAGCAGGCGCTGCAGCGTCAGGGGTGCGCCGTCGACATCCGGCAGCAGGCCGATGCCCAGGTTCGCCAGGCTCACCAGTGCGATCATGACAATCAGCAGGGCGGTGATGTTGATGAGCAGTTCCACGCCCTGCAGGGTGCCTTTGGTGATGGCATCCATGCTGCTGTCGGCCCGCTGCGGCGGCGCCAGTTCCCCGGCCGTGGCGTGGCCTGTGGGCGGTATCAGTGCCTGGGCAATGACGATTGCCGCGGGCGCGCTGATCAGCGAGGCAATAAGCAGGTGACCCATGGCGTCGGGCACGGCCTCGCGCAGGACGCTGGCATACAGCACCATCACGGTGCCGGCGATGGTGGCCATGCCCGTGGTCATCAGCGTGAACAGTTCGCTGCGGCTCATGTCCTTGAGATAGGGACGGATGAACAGCGGGGCTTCCACCATGCCGACGAAGATATTGGTGATCGAACCCAGCGCCAGCGCACCGCCGATGCCCATTGCTTTCTGCAGCAGCCAGGAGAGTGCGCGCACGATCAGCGGCAGGATGCGCCAGTAGAACAGCAGGGCCGACAGGGCGCTGACCAGCAGGATCAGCGGCAGGGCGCGAAATGCCAGGATGAAGCTGGAACCCGCGCCGCTCTCCGCAAACGGCAGTTCGCCGCCGGCCAGGTAACCGAACACGAACATGGTGCCCGTCTGCGTGGCCTGTTCGAGCGCGCGCAGCAACTCGTTGAGACTGATGAAGGCCTGCTTGAATGCGGGCAGACGGAGCAGCAGCGCGGCCAGGGTGAACTGCAGGGCGATCCCGGCCAGCAGGGTGCGCCAGGGAACGCGGGCGCGGTCCTCGCTCAGTGCCCAGGAAATCGCGATGAAGCATGCAATTCCCAGTGCGCTTTGCAGTGCGAGCGACATTTACGCGGGCGAAAACAGGGTGCATGGGCGGGTCATCCGGGAGAGTATGTTCGACCCGGGGAGCCGGCGCAAATCCTCATAAGTAATGCTGTTATTGATAAAGGCATGATTTATTTGACCCGCCGCGGCACGGGCCGCTAGGCTGTTTTCTTCGCCTTGCAGTCTTGCCTTACCAGGAAAACCACCGCATGCAATCGGGACCCAGGAAAATCGTCACACCGTTTCGGCCCATACCGCTGGACGTGCCGGAAGGCATGTCGCCGAACGAGTTCTTCAACAGCACGGAGAACCTCAACGACCTGATGCACAACAACGGCTTGCTGATGAACCCGGAAAACCTGCTGCTGTATCGCAAGGCACTCGGTCACAGCAATCTCTTCGATACCTCGATCATCTACAACACCTCCAGCTGCATTCTCAACCCGCTGGGACGGCCGGTGCGGCGCACCCAGGTGCCGGACGACGTCAGGCATGTCTGGAACCGCATGAACCAGATCATTATCGAGTTCATGATCGATGAGTATCCGGACCCGCAGGCCCACCTGGTGCTGGCCGGGGAGGCCAGCCTCGATGCCACCTGGCCGCTGACCTCGCCCGGCGTGCCCAGTATCCGCATGCTGCACAACCATTTCATGGTGTTCAGCAAGGAGGAACTGCGCAGCGCGGAGCTGGCCGATCACAGGAACCCGAACCTCACTGACGGCGGGCAGAACAGCCTGTTCGAGGCCTACATGCACGACGTGTATCGCGAGTTCTTCGACAAGGCGCTGGACCTGGAAATGCTCTGGCCCGTGGGCGAGGGTGGCTCGCGCATTGAACTGACCGGTTACCCGCAGGGTCTGCCGAGCTGGGAAATCCAGGGCGGGGTGGCGGCGCTGGAGGATATCCGTTTCTGGCAGGAATATGACCAGGTCCTGAAGGGATTTATCGATTTCTACCGGACCTTCTTCAGCCAGGTGTCGACGCGCAACGCGCCGATACTGCCGGACGTGTACTTTCCCGCGCAGGTCGAGAGCGTGCTGCTGTTCAATAACGACTTTCTGAAAACGGCGAAGAAGGTGCGCGACCGCTGCGTGGTCGATGCCGCCTATGCCAATTCCATCCGCTGGCAGCCGGCCTTCAAGCAGCTGATCTACCGCAACGACGAGGGCAAGCTGATCGTCACCATCAGCCAGAATTCCATCGGCAACGCCATCACGGAACTGCTGGGCGTGGTGGTCGAACGCGTGCCCGACGCGGCGGGCTATGAATGTTATGAGCCACGGCTGGTCGAGCAGTTACTCGAAATCCGCCGCCGCCTGGTCGAGGCGGACCTTGGTGAAGGTATAGAAACCCCGTACTGGCCTGCGGCCTGATGCCCGGCGTCGCTGCGCCGGCAGCGCGTTAGTCGGGCGCAACGGCTGCGCCTGATTCCGGGATCCAGGGATTTATGTGCTACGACATCATCGGTGATATTCACGGCTGCAACCTGACCCTGCAGACCCTGCTGGATAAACTGGGCTACAAAAGGTGCGACGGCGCCTACCGGCATGCCTCACGACGGGTGGTCTTCCTCGGAGATTTTATCGACCGCGGGCCGCAGCAGCGGGCCGTGCTGGACACCGTGCGGTCGATGGTGGCTGCGGGTGCCGCACTGGCAGTCATGGGCAATCACGAGTTCAACGCGATTGCCTGGGCCACCCCGGATAAACCGGGTGGCGGATTTCTGCGGGCGCATTCCGAAAAGAACGAGCGGCAACATCAAGCATTTCTCCAGGCCTTTGCCGGTTCCACTGCGGACTATGCCGATGCCATCAACTGGTTCCGGACCCTGCCGCTGTGGCTGGATCTCGGGGAGTTGCGAATCATTCATGCCTGCTGGGACCGTCAGGCCATCAGCCGCATTCAGGCTGCACAGCAGGGCAGCAACCTGCTTGGTAGCACGCTGCTGGAGTCAGCCTGCCGTCCCGGCAGCTGGCAGTTCGCGGCTCTGGAAACGCTGTTGAAGGGCAAGGAGATCCCGCTGCAACCCGGTATCAGTTTCAGGGACAAGGATGGCACTGCGCGGCAGCATATCCGGGTGCGCTGGTGGGACCGTGATGCCACGACCTACCGCTCCGCCTTCATGGGGCCGGAAAGTGCCCGCACGCATATACCGGATGACGACATCGCCATCGATCACCTGGTGGACTATGCGCACGATGCGCCGCCGGTTTTCCTGGGGCACTACTGGATGGAGGGTGAACCGGCTCCGCTGGCGGAGAATATCGCCTGCCTGGATTACAGCGTTGCGAAGCCGGGCGGCAAGCTGGTGGCCTATCGCTGGAACGGCGAGCGCCGGCTTCTGCGTGAGGCCTTCGTCAGCGTCAATCGCCTGGAAGACGGGGATTGCTGAGGACGGATATTATGGCCACGGAATCCACGGAAGAACACGGAAAAATCTGTGAATGCTCCATCGGCTTAAGCATGCACATCAGGATTACCGCTAGCAGCAGATCGATTAGCCCGGTGGCCGATTAATCCCCCTCGACTCAGGGGTTCCCTGAAAGGCAACAAAGGGCTGCAAGGAAATTATTTCCTTCCGTGTTCTTCCGTGGATTCCGTGGCCATAGAGAAATCCGGGCTAGTCATCGTCATCCTCTACCCAGTCAGCATCGCTGTCGTCCTCGACCGGGATGTCCTTGAACGCATCTTCATTGGAGGCGGGGGCTCTGCTGCTGCGGCTCAGGATGCTGCGCACCCCGGCACCACGGTCCTTGAAGCTGCGGCGTACCTTCTTGTAGGCGGCCTCCAGTTCCGGGATGCCGGCGGCCTCATTCGGCTTGAGCTCACGCAGCTTGGGTTCCACCACTTCCCGTGAATACTCCAGGATCAGGTTGCGGGTGAGGTTGAACAGGTACAGCGTTTTGTGGTTGCCGGTATCCAGCCGGTCGTCACGAATGACCGGGGAGCTGCGGTCGCCTGCCTGGAGGAAACCGTACCAGACCGGGGAGCTTTTCTTTGCGGTTCTAGCCATGATCTCTCGATACCTGAATGCGCTGGTTAACGTTGCGTCGAATACCTCACCGATATAACGGCGATTTTCCGAATTTTATTCAGGTTTTGTGTTTTGTCCAGATGAAATTGCATGCCGCGGTGCCCCGGAAGATATTCTTTATAAATCAGCCCGACACGGCCTATAATACCCAGCTCAATCAAGACCTGTTTATGGTGGCTTGTACCGGTCCCCCCGCGACGATAAGCTGTGAACCCCGTCAGGCCCGGAAGGGAGCAGCGGCAGCAGTGGACTCGGGCGCCGGGGTGTGGCTGGTGCAGGTCACCTCCATTCCCTGCCTGCGCACGGCAAGATACACAGATTTATAACAAGGCATGCTTAATCGATGAGTTATCAGGTCCTGGCGCGCAAGTGGCGGCCCCGCGATTTCACGGAACTGGTCGGGCAGGAGCACGTGCAGCGTGCGCTGGTTAACGCCCTCGATAACGACCGCCTGCATCATGCCTACCTGTTCACCGGCACCCGCGGCGTCGGCAAGACCACTATTGCGCGCATCCTGGCCAAGTCACTGAATTGTGAAACCGGTGTCACCTCCACACCCTGCGGCAAGTGCAGCGCCTGCGAGGAGATCAACAGCGGCCGCTTTATCGACCTGCTGGAGGTGGATGCCGCCTCGCGCACCAAGGTCGAGGATACCCGTGAGCTGCTGGAGAACGTGCAGTACGCGCCCACCCGCGGCCGCTACAAGGTGTACCTGATCGACGAGGTGCACATGCTCTCGGGACACAGTTTCAACGCCCTGTTGAAGACGCTCGAGGAGCCGCCCCCGCACGTGAAGTTCCTGCTGGCGACCACGGACCCGCAGAAGCTGCCGGTCACCGTCCTGTCGCGCTGCCTGCAGTTCAATCTGAAGAGTCTCAGTGTGCAGCAGATCGCCGGGCAACTGGAAAAAATCCTGCGCCAGGAAGCGATCGAGGCGGAGCCGGGTGCGGTGCGCCAGCTTGCGCTGGCCGCCAACGGCAGCATGCGTGATGCGCTCAGCCTGCTCGACCAGGCCATTGCCTTCGGTGGCGGCGACCTGGTCGAATCCGATGTGCGCAGCATGCTCGGAACCATCGATCGTGATGTGGTCTACCGACTGCTGGATGCCCTGGCTGCGGGCGACGCCGCGCGGGTGCTCGCGGAAATCCGGGCGGCGGACGAGTTTGCCCCGGACTATGCCACGATGCTGGCTGACACGGTGTCGGTGCTGCAACGCATTGCGCTGGCGCAAACCCTGCCGGATGCCATCGACGACACCTATGGAGACCGTGAAGCGGTGCTGGCGCTGGCCGCTAAACTGGCCGCCGAGGACGTGCAGCTGTATTACCAGATCGCCCTGATCGGGCGCCGTGACCTGTCGCTGTCACCGGAACCCCGGGGCGGTTTTGAAATGATCCTGCTGCGCATGCTGGCTTTTCGCCCGGCGGCAGGGGGGCGTGTCGAGGCTCCGGTAGCTGCTGCGCCGGCGAGCGTGCCGGCTGCCCGTGCCGACCGACCCGCCGCAAGGAAAGCTGCGGCGACTGCGCCTGCAGCGCCGGCAGGACCTCCCCCCGCACCGCCCGCCAGTGCCGATGCGGGGGCGTGGGCCGAAATCGTCAAGGCCCTGTCCGTCAAGGGCATGGTGCGGGAAATGGCATTGAATTGTGCCTTTCACGGTATCCAGGACGATGTCGTCAGCCTGTCGCTGGACCCCGCGCACAAGCACCTGCTGAGTCCGGCGCGTACCCGGCAACTGGAGCAGGCGCTGGTTACGTACTACCAGCGCCCGGTGCAACTGAAGATCGCCAGCGAGGGGCCGCTGGCGAAAGAGACACCGGCACTGCAACGTACCCGCGAAAAGGATGAGCGCCAGCAGCAGGCAGTGGCGTCAATCGAGAATGATGCGAACGTCAAGGCGATCACGGATGCCTTCGGCGGCACTGTCAGCACCGGATCGATCCGGCCGCGGGATACGTAAGGTCAACGAATATTTTGATGAGTCGAGGTGGGTAATATGAAAGGTGGACTAGGTAACCTGATGAAGCAGGCCCAGCAGATGCAGGCCGACATGCAGAAGGCCCAGGAAGAACTGGCCAGCATGGAAGTGACCGGGGAGTCCGGTGGCGGCCTGGTAAAGATCACCATGACCGGCAAGCACGAAGTGCGCCGGGTGGCGATCGACGACAGCCTGCTGGCGGACGACAAGGATATGCTGGAAGACCTGGTTGCCGCAGCCATCAACGATGCTGCGCACAAGGTGGAGTCGACGACGCAGGAACGTATGTCAGGCCTGACCAGCGGTATCAACCTGCCGCCCGGCATGAAGCTGCCGTTCTGAGCGGATGGCAACGTCCCGCCTGATCGGGCAGTTGATCGAGAGTCTGCGTTGCCTTCCCGGCGTGGGTCCCAAATCAGCGCAGCGCATGGCCTTCCAGTTGCTGGAGCATGACCGCGAGGGCGGACGACAACTCGCCGCGGCCCTGGCGCAGGCCATGGACCGGGTCGGCAACTGCAGTGATTGCCGGACCCTGAGCGAAGATGCCGTGTGTAACCTGTGCGCCAGCGATCGACGTGACCGCAGCCAGCTCTGCGTTGTCGAAACGCCTGCCGACGTGCAGGCGCTGGAGCAGGCGACCGGCTACCAGGGGCTGTACTTTGTCCTGATGGGCCACCTGTCGCCGCTGGACGGCATCGGTCCCGAAGCGCTGGGGCTCGACCTGCTGGAGACGCGGCTGGCCTCGGGCGAGGTGAAGGAACTGATCCTGGCGACAAACCCCACGGTGGAAGGCGAGGCCACGGCACATTTCATCTCTGAAATGGCGCGTGCGCACGGTATCCGCGCCACGCGGATTGCGCATGGCGTGCCGATGGGCGGTGAGCTTGAATATATCGACGGCGGCACCCTGTCGCATGCCTTCGCGGGGCGCCTGGAGGTCTGAAGCGGGTTTCGGAAACGGGGAAAAGCAAATGTCTGACTGTTTATTTTGCAAGATGGTGGCCGGCGAGATAAAGCCGGACGTGGTGTACGAAGACGATGAGGTGCTGGCGTTTCGGGATATGAATCAGCAGGCGCCGCTGCATGTGCTGGTGATACCCAAGGCGCACATCGCGACTACCAATGATCTGGATGCCGATAATGTCGCCGTCATCGGCAAGCTCTACCTCGCCGCGAAGAAGATCGCCGCGGAGGCGGAAGTTGCCGAACCGGGCTACCGCATGGTGATGAACTGCAATCCCGCGGCCGGACAGTCGGTCTACCATATTCACCTGCATCTGCTGGGTGGCCGTTCCATGGGGTGGCCGCCGGGTTAACCACGCAGGCTTCACAACACGCAGGGCTGAGCCTGCGAAGCCCAACGGGCGGAAGTCAATTCAACCCCTTCATGTTGGGCTTCACTGCGTTCAGCCCAACCTGCGGCCTGGATCACGTGTTGTACCTGCCGGCTATGGTTGCAGTAAGCGCCGGTAGCTTTCCATCCTGCGCGTACTGATCTGTCCTGCGGCAAGCGCCGCAAGCACGGCACAGCCGGGCTCGGAGATGTGGCGGCAGTCATTGAAGCGGCATTCTCCCAGGTAAGGCCGGAATTCCCTGAAACCGCTGCCGAGTTCGGCGGCACTGACTTCCCCGAGCCGGAAATCCCGCACGCCGGGAGAATCGATCAGGCGCCCGCCGCAGGGCAGGTGGTAGAGCGTGGTCGCGGTCGTGGTATGCCGGCCCAGTCCCGATGCTGTTGACAGCCTGCCGACCGTAATATCGAGGTCCGGCAGCAGTCGCTTGATGAGCGAGGACTTGCCGACGCCTGATTGACCGACAAGGATGCTGGTCTTGCCCGCAAGGCAGTCCGCAAATGCCTCGATGCCGGTAGTCTGCAGCGCGCTGGTAAACAGCACGGCGTAGCCCAGGGCGGTGTAATCGGCGAGTTGTGCCTCGATGTTGCTGCGGTCATCCGGTGTGAGCAGGTCGGACTTGTTGATAACGATCAGCGCCTGTGTCTGCGCCAGTTCCGCTGCCACGGTGTACTTGTCCAGCAGGAAGCAGTCCAGTGCCGGTTCCAGCGCCGCCTCGATCACCAGCTGGTCGATATTCGCGACCAGCGGTCGCAGCTTGTTGCCGCTGTCGGCACGATTCAGGACGCTGCGCCGTGGCGTTATGCTCTCCACGACACCTTCCTGCCTGCCGGTCGGCAGCCATTCAACCTCGTCGCCGCAGACTATCTGTTCCAGCCCGCGGCGTGCGACACAGCGGAACAGGTTGCCCGAGCTGTCCTCGACCAGCGTTTGCCTGCCGTAGTTGACGATGACCACGCCGTGGCGCCGGGAACCTGTGTCGGTCCCGGATCCTGCTTCTGTGGTTACTTGTTGTGGTGGATCTGGCTGCGCTGGCATGCCGGAATAAGCTTATTCGGCCACGGGCAGCAAGGCGTCGATTTTGGCCGCACAAATAAAATCGTTTCCGGACAGGCCGCCGATGGCGTGGGTGCTGTAGCGGACATGGCAGCGGTTGTAGCCGACCTCGATGTCCGGGTGGTGGTCTTCCGCGTGGGCAATCCACGCCAGTGCATTGACGAAGGCCATGGTCTGGTAATAGTTGCCGAACCTGACGGTGCGGCTGATTTCCCTGCCGGCGGCGTCGCTGGCCCAGTCGGCATGCAGCTGGGTCAGCAGATCCTTTGCCCGGGAAGCGGAGAGGGGGGTGGTGTCGCCGGCGACGGGCTTGCAGTGTTGGCCTTGCAGGTCGCTGGCGGTCACAGGGTTACTTGAACTTGTAGTAGGTCGAGTTCAGGTGCGCGACAACATCATCGACATCTTCCTCGAACCATTGCAGTCCCTGCGACAACTCACAGCGTTGTACCTGCTTCTTGAGTCCCGCCATGCTCGTTACGCGGCGGTCCTTGCGTTTGTAGACGGCGTCATCATGGCAGCTGGTGCAGTTTTCCTGGTGCAGCGTTGCGCCATTGTCTGCTGCGGCGGCTGCCGGCAGGGCGCCTGCTGCCAACAGGCAGGTCGTGGTGAGGATCAGGTGTCGTATGTGCATGTTCAACCTCCGGCAGATGAGATGCCCATGTTACCGGATATGTGCGAAATGCGCACCGGTGCCGGCGGGTGTGAATCGTGAAATGACGAGTACAGCGGGTCGGGGGTCAGGGTGCTGGCGTTTTCGCGATACATCTTGACCAGGGCAAGGATCAGGTCCGCCCCGCTGGATTGTTGCACGGCATAGGCGTCGGCCTCGAATTCGTGCTTGCGTGACAGGCGTGACAGCAGCGGTTGCAGGAAGATCGTGAAAACCGGCAGCACCAGCATGAACAGCAGCAGTGCCATGCCGGAAGAGGCCTGGCTGACGCCGAGGCCGCTGTAGAACCACGGCTCGCCGGCGAGCCAGCCAAGCAGGGCCAGCGCCGCGAAGCTCAGGAGCATCGTCGACAGCAGGCGTTTCTGGATGTGCTTCAGCCGGAAATGCCCGAGTTCGTGCGCGAGCACCGCCTCGATTTCCTGTGGTTCCAGCGATTCCAGCAGGGTGTCGAAAAACACGATGCGTTTGTTGCTGCCAAAGCCGGTGAAGTAGGCGTTGCCGTGTCCCGAGCGCTTGGAGCCGTCCATGACGAAGATCCCCTTGCTGTGGAAGCCGCACTTGTCCATCAGGGCCTGGATGCGCTGTTTCAGCGCTTCGTTTTCCAGCGGCGTGAACTTGTTGAACAGCGGCGCGATGACCGCGGGATAGGCCCAGAACATGACCAGGGTGAAGGCCATCCAGACCAGCCAGACATACAGCCACCAGAGTCCGCCCGAGGACTCCATGATCCACAGGGCCAGCGCCAGCAGCGGGCCGCCGATGACAAACAGCAGCACGGCCTGCTTGAGCAGGTCGCCGATGAAGACGCCGGCCGTGGAACGGTTGAAGCCGAATCGCTGTTCGATCACGAAGGTGTGGTAGAGCGTGAACGGCATGTCGAGCAGGGTCATGAGGATCATGGCGCTGAGCAGCAGGCCGGTGCCCGTAACAATCGGGCCGTATCCGGAACCTCGCCAGACACCGTCGAGCAGTTCGAGTCCGCCACCCAGGGTCCAGCCCAGCAACAGCAGGCTGTCCCAGGCCAGCGCCAGCATCCCGAAGCGGGTATTGGTGACGGTGTAGTCTGCGGCCTTCTGGTGATCCGCCAGCGGAATGCGCTCGGCGAAGGAGGCGGGGACGGCTGCGCGGTGGGCGCGTACATGGGCCAGGTGCCTGGCGGCGAGCCAGTAGCGCAGCAGCAGCGAACCGGCCAGCGCGGCGAGAAAAATAAAGCTGAAGTTATTCATGTAGTAATCATGTCCGTTTATGGGCTGGTAGCAGATTAGCCTCTGCTACAATGCGACTCAACCACAGTTTTCTGAAGGAAGAATTCGCGTATGCCGCAAGATGCCAACAACCTGATATGGATCGACCTGGAAATGACCGGGCTGGATACGACAACAGACGCCATCATTGAAATCGCGACCATCGTTACCGACGGCCAGCTCAACATCCTGGCGGAAGGCCCGGTACTGGCGATCCACCAGCCGGATGCGGTACTGAGTGCCATGGATGCCTGGAACACCCGCCAGCATGGCGGCTCCGGTCTGACCGAGCGCGTGCGCAAGAGCACCCTGAATGAGCAGATGGCTGAAAGGCAGACCATCGAGTTCCTGGAGCAGTATGTCCCGCCCAATGCTTCCCCCATGTGCGGCAACAGCATCTGCCAGGACCGGCGTTTCCTGGCGCGCTGCATGCCGGAGCTGGAGCGCTATTTCCACTACCGCAATCTCGATGTCAGCACCCTCAAGGAACTGGCGAAGCGCTGGTCGCCGAACATCCTTTCCGGTTTCACCAAGGGCGGCAGCCACCTGGCGCTGGACGACACCCGGGATTCCATTCGCGAACTGCAGTACTACCGCGAGCAGTTGTTTCGCGCCTGATTTACTGAAATGCCCGGACCCGCGCCAGCCAGCGCTGTGTTCACTGGCGGGGAATATGTCCGGACTGTCGTGTGCTGTGTCCGGGCAGGTTTTGTCGTATCTGTGATGTTAGCCACGTCAATAAATTGACGATTCAGCCGCTTTCATGTTCTAGTAACTAAACCCACGAGCTTCAAGGTTCTGTTATTCAGAGGAAAGCCGGATGGTCACAGGAATTTCCCGTAGCGGGGGGCTGATAGCGGGATTCTTCCTGGGGGCACTCGTTTTGTGCCAGGCCGGCCTGCAGGCCGCGCCATCTGTTGATCCCGCCGCGGCCGCACCAAACCCGAACTCGAGCAATTCCAACAAATCCACCCAGTCGAGCCAGGCGCGCTCCCGCAAACAGGAAATTCTCAAGCAGATCCCCCGCTATGCACCTGACCGCGTCCTGGTCCGCTTCCGGCCCGGGACAGCCGCCAGCGAAACCGGCAAGGCGCATCGGCAGGCCGGTGGCAGGAAGCTGCGGGAAATCCCCGGCATCGGCGTGCATATCGTTAAAGTACCCGGTGGCAGTGTTCAGCAGAAGGTCGCCAGCTACCGGAAAAATCCGAATGTCGAATTCGCCGAGCCCGATTTCTACCGGGTGCTGATTGTTCCGGACGAGGGCAATGATCCCGGGCTGTTGAACTGTGGCGCTGTAGAAGGCAGGGAATATTTTGAGGAGCAGTGGGGGCTTGATAACACCGGTCAGGAGCACACTGTCAACGGAGTGATACAGGTGATGGGCACTCCTGATGCGGACATCGATGCGCCTGAGGGTTGGGATATTACGACCGGTGATCCGGCTGTAAAGATCGCCATTCTCGATACCGGTATCGATTGTGGCAGCATTGAACATGCAGGGAAGTGTGTTGAGGAAATCAGCTTTGTCGGGGGCTTCAGCAGCTACCTTGATGATCCTGGAGACTATCATGGACACGGCACCCCCGTTGCAGGTGTCGCCGCTGTGCACACTAACAATGGTGTTGGTGTGGCAGGTGTCGGCTGGAATTCATCGATTGGGAATCTGAAGGTATGCTTCCAGTATGTGTATTACCCGGAACCGGAGTTCCCCGAGTACTACGAATATAGAGGCGTTTGCCCCGTGTCTGCATCGGCAGAAGCCATCATCCATGCGGCAGATAATGGCTATCATGTTATTAACATGAGTTACGGCAGTGATCATATCGATGCAAATGGCGATCCGGCCGGTATCCCCGCACAACCTAATGTAGAAACTGCTGCCGTTGAGTATGCCTGGAGCCAAGGCGTGGTGCTGGTCGCGGCGGCAGGCAACGACGCTAACATGACCCCGGTCTATCCTGCCGCCCATGCCAATGTCATCGCTGTGGCAGGCACTGACCATTACGATGACAAGTGGTCGGGTTCGACATTTGGCAATAGCTGGGTATCCCTGATGGCACCTGGAGAGAATGTACTGACAACCATGCCGGTAGCTTCCTGTGAGTTTATTGCGCCTGTGTTGGGGTGTTCATTTGACCCGGCGACCGAGGCCTGCCTGACGTGGGGTACTGGGACATCCCTGGCCAGTCCGCATGTAGCGGGCGCCGCGGCACTAGTCTGGGCTCATCTGTTTCCCGGGCGAATGCCGCGGTCCTGTGTAACCCCTGATGGCATACCATGTAATGCCGTGGTCAGGAGTCATTTGGAAAATGGTGCGGATACGGCAGGTGCGCTGGGGCAGAACTTTCTGGCCTGGAGCCAGCATGGACGTCTGAACGTGCATGGCGCGCTCAGCATCGTCGATACGGATCTCGATGGTCTGCCGGACAGCATCGACGCTGATGACGACAACGATGGGCTGACCGACATTGTCGAAGCATTACCCGGTATTGGTACCGATCCCCTGGATGCGGATTCGGACGACGATGGTCTGAGCGATGGCTTCGAAGTCAATTATCTTGCTGCGCCGCCGGACACCTATTCAGCAGGCCAGGATACCGACCCGCTGGACCCGGATACGGACGGTGACGGTTTCCTGGATGGAATGGAACTGGCCGCCGGGCATGACCCGCTGTTTGCGGGTGATGCGCCGCTCTGGGGTGACACCGACGGCAATGGTCTCGTCAATGCTGCGGACGTACTGCTGCTGACGCGTGCATTGCTGGGATTGACCATGCTGGACGACGAGCAGAAGGCGCGCGTCGATATTGCCCCGGTCGTTGCCGGTGTTCCGTTGCCGGATAACCAGCTGACTGCGGGCGATCTGGTGGTGGTCGAGCAGATTCTGCTGGGTCAGGCCAGTTATCCGTAATTCGAAACGCGGCCCGTCTTAACCTTTCCCATAAAAATGTCGGTGTGCTGTTAAACCTCCAGCGGCAGATCCGGGTTGTTGCCCCAGTCCGACCACGAACCGGCATAGCCCCTGACGCGTTCGAAGCCCAGGCATTGCAGCGCCAGGCAGGTATGCGCGGAGCGGTGGTGGGTCTGGCAGTAGGCAATGATCTCCTTGTCCGGGGTGATGCCGCGTTCCGCCAGCAGTTTCTTGAGTTCATCCGCGGGCTTCAGGCGCAGGTTGCGTCCCTGGTCCATGGCATCGGTCCATTCGAAATTCACCGCGCCGGGTATGTGGCCGGCGCGTTCGGCGAACTTCTTGAAGCCCTTGTACTCGTCCGGGCTGCGGGCATCCAGCAGGACGCAATCGTCACTGTCCAGGTGTTCAATGATGTAGTTGCTGTCGGCAATCGGGGAGGTGTCACGGTGTACCTCGAACACCCTGGCGACAGGTGTCACCGGGGTGGAATCCATGGGGTGTCCCTCGTTGGCCCAGGCATGCAGGCCGCCGTTCAGCAGGGAAAAGTTCCTATGGCCGGCGACTTCCAGCGTCCATAGCAGGCGGGCCGCACGGCCGCCGCCCTCGTCGTCGTAGGCGATGACGTGTGTCCGGGCATCGATGCCGATGGCGGAGAAGACCGCAGCCAGCGTGGCGTCGTCCGGCACCAGCCCCATGACCGGCTTTTGCGCGGCGATGATTTGGGCGTAGTCCAGATGCACCGCACCGGGTACATGAAACTTTGCATAGGTGTCGGGCTTGGAGAGATCAACCACCAGCAGGTCGTCTCGATCCAGGTTAGCTTCCAGTTCATCCGGTTCCAGTAACAGGGGCAACTTATCCGTTGTCATGGTTTCCTCGGGGTATCAGGGTTTCAAGTAGTTCGATCCAGTGCTTCACCGGCACGTCTGCATGGTTGGCCATGTGCACCAGGCAACCGATGTTCGCGGTTGCAATGAGGTCCGGTTTTCCGGTCTGCAGGGCTTCCAGCTTGTTGTCGCGCAGGACGGTGGACATGCCGGGCTGCAGGATCGAGTAGGTGCCTGCGGAGCCGCAGCAGAGGTGGCTGTTCGCAACCGGGGTCAGTTCGTAGCCCAGCCTCTCCAGCAGACGCTCGACCACACCGCTGATTCCCTGGCCGTGCTGCAGGGTGCAGGGCGAGTGAAACGCAATCTTTTGCCCGGCTTCGCTGCGCCCCAGTGCCTGCGCTGCCGCCTCGATATCGATGACTTCGCTGAGGTCTTTCGCCAGGGCGCTGACTCGGGCCGCCTTGTCGGCATAGTCCGTATCCGCGAGCAGCCGGCCATAGTCCTTCACCATGGGGGCGCAGCCGCTGGCCGTCACGAGAATCGCCTCTGCGCCGTTCTCGATGGCAGGCCACCACGCATCGATGTTGTTGCGCATGAAGGCACGTGCTTCGGCGGTTGCCGACAGGTGCTGGCTGAGTGCGCCGCAGCAGCCGGCATTCCCGGCGACCAGCGTGTTGATGCCGATGGCATCCAGTACCCTGCGTGTGGCTGCATTGATCTGTGGCGCCAGCGCCGGTTGCACGCAGCCGTCCAGCAGCAGCATGCTGCGGGTGTGGCTTTTCATCGCGCGAAATGGGGTTGTCCGGTGTCTTGCGGGGATGCGTTTCCTGAGCGAGGCCGGCAGCAGCGGGCGCACGAATTGACCCATACGCAGCAGTGGCGTGAATACGGTCGATCGCGACAGCACCAGTCGCAGAGCCCTGCGCAACAGGCGGTCCGGCAGCTTGCGGGGGAGGCGTTCCTCCATGATCTCCCGGCCGGTGTCGAGCAGCAGGTGGTAGTCCACGCCGGAGGGGCAGGTGGTTTCACAGGCGCGGCAGGTCAGGCAACGATCCAGGTGCAGCCGGTTGCGTTCAGTGGGAGCCTTGCCTTCGAGCACCTGCTTGATTTGATAGATGCGCCCGCGTGGTCCGTCCAGCTCATCGCCAGTCAGCTGGTAGGTCGGGCAGGTCGCGTTGCAGAAGCCGCAGTGCACGCAGTTGCGCAGGATTTCGTCCGCAACCTGCCCGGTTGCGGTGCTGAGCAAATCCTTGGGGAGCGCGGTTTGCATGGCTACAACTCCGCGTACAAGCGGCCGGGGTTGAGGATGCCGGCCGGATCGAAACTTTGCTTGAGGCGCCGGTGCAGGGCGAGCATGCCTGGCTGCAGCGGATGAAACACATCGCCGCTGCGGTCGCCATGCCGGTACAGGGTGGCATGGCCGCCTGTCTCCGCGAGGGCGCCGCGGACCTGCATGGCCGGGGCACGGCTTTTCAGCCAGCGCTGCGCGCCACCCCAGTCAAGCAGTTGCTCGCCTTCCAGATTGATGTCGGTTGCAGCTGGTGGAACCGACAGGCGCCAAAGCGGTGTGTCGTCCTGGAAAAAGGGCAATTGCTGCTCACGCAATGCCTGCCAGAAGCCTGGGCCATCCTCGCAGGTGTCGCCGCCGATGGTTGCGGCCGCAGCGGCCACGCCCTGCGCCGAACCCGAGAGCCGCAGGTACAATCGGCCATCAATATGGCAGGCAGCAGACAGCGGCAGTGGCTGGCCCGCCCAGCGGTTGCAGCGCCGTACGGCCTCGTCTGCAGGGCAGCCCTGCTGCAGGGTGACGTCGACTTCCGGTCGTGGCAGGACTTTCAGGTGGATATCAAGCAGCACGGCCAGCGTGCCAAGTGAGCCGGTCAGCAGGCGCGACAGGTCGTAGCCGGCAACATTCTTCATGACCTGGCCGCCCAGTCGCAGGCGTTCACCCTTGCCGTTGATGCAGTTCACACCCAGCACGAAATCGCGCGCTGCACCGGCGTAGGGTCGACGTGGCCCCGACAGGCCGCAGGCGATGGTGCCGCCCAGGGTGGCGGTGGCGCCGAAATGCGGTGGCTCGAAGGCCAGCATCTGGCCTTCCTGTTCCAGTACGGCTTCCAGTTCAGCCAGTGGTGTGCCGGCGCGTGCCGAGATAACCAGTTCCGCCGGTGTGTAGTCGATAACGCCGCTGTGGTCGCCGACCTGGCAGGGCTGACCTTCGCAGGCGCGACCGTAAAAGGCCTTGCTGCCGCCGCCCTGGACGGCGAGCGGGGTGCCGTCTGCGGTCGCGGCCTGCAGTTGCTCGATAAGGGTTTGTTCGCAGGTCATGAGTGGTCGCTGATTCGATGCTTCAGAAGCGTTCCAGCTCTGGATGCGGCAGCTGGCCGTGATGCACGTGCATGGCGCCGAATTCAGCGCAGCGGTGCAGGGTGGGAATTGCCTTGCCGGGATTGAGCAGGTTCTGCGGGTCGAACGCCTCCTTGACGGCATGAAACTGCTGCAACTCCGCGGTGTTGAACTGTACGCACATCTGGTTGATTTTCTCCATGCCGACACCGTGCTCGCCGGTGATGGTGCCGCCGACCGCGACGCACAGTTCCAGGATCTTGCCACCGAGTTCCTCGGTACGTTCCAGTTCGCCGGCCTTGTTGGCATCGTAGAGAATCAGTGGATGCAGGTTGCCGTCGCCCGCGTGAAACACGTTGCAGATCGGCAGGCCGTATTCTGCCGAGAGTTCCGCGATGCGGTTCAGTACATTCGCCAGGTGCTTGCGGGGGATGGTGCCGTCCATGCAGTAGTAGTCGGGCGACAGCCGTCCCATGGCCGGGAAGGCGGCCTTCCTGCCGGCCCAGAAGCGCTGCCGCTCCGCCTCGTCGCGGGATACCTGCAGCGAGGTGGCGCCGGCATCCCGGTAAACCTGGCTGACACGCTCGATCTGGGTCGTGACATCTTCCTGGGCGCCGTCCAGTTCGCACAGCAGGATTGCGCTGGCGTCTTCCGGATAGCCGGTATCGATAAATTTTCACACGGCATGGATTGCCGGTTTGTCCAGCAGTTCCAGACCGGCGGGAATGATGCCGCTGGCGATGGTAGCGGTCACGGCGGCGGCGGCGGCATCGACCGAATCAAAGGCGGCCAGCACCACCTGCGCGGTTGCCGGTTTTGGCAGCAGTTTGACCGTGACCTCGACAATGATGCCGAGCAGGCCCTCGGAACCGGTCAGCAGCGCGAGCAGGTCGTAGCCCGGGCTGTCGAGCGCCGGGCCGCCGATCGTGAGTGGTTCACCGTCAATGGTCAGGATTTCCAGCGCCTGGATGTTGTGCGTGGTGAGGCCGTACTTGAGGCAATGCACGCCGCCGGCATTTTCCGCGACGTTGCCGCCGATCGAGCAGGCGATCTGTGACGAGGGGTCGGGCGCGTAGTACAGGCCATGCGGCGGCAGCGGCACCGGAAATGGCCAGGTTGGTGACGCCGGGCTGTACCCGTGCAATGCGGTTGCGGGTGTCTATCTCCAGGATGCGGTTGAATCTCGCGAGACTGAGCAGTACCCCGTTGCCCAGCGGCATGGCCCCACCGGACAGTCCGGTTCCGGAGCCACGTGCAACCACCGGTACCTTGTGTTGCACGCACAGGCGCAACGTGGCCTGCAACTGTTGCAACGTTTCCGGAATCACCACGACCAGCGGCAGCTGGCGGTACGCGGACAGTGCATCGCATTCGTAGGGACGCAATTCATCCGGATGTGACAGGACGCAGTGCGCCGGAAGCTGATTTTGCAACAGGCGTATGAGCGTTTCTTCGGGCATGAATACAGGCTTGTGTCAAGCGTTGATGTCAGATCAAGATCGGGGGATTATCGCCGATAGCGCTGGAAATAGCAGTACTCAGTCGAGAGTATTGCGACAGTCCTCCGCTATCAGCATGTTACTATACGAAGATGGATCAGGCACTGAAACAATACGCGCATCATGGCATTCCACCGGTCAGTTTTGCCGGCTTGATGGAATTGTACGAGTGTAATTACATTCGCCTGCGCAACCTGCTGCCGGATAGTGACGCCATCCCTGACGCGGTTGTTTCGCGCATCGAAGGCGGTCTCGATTTGCATCTGCGCATCACGGAACGCTGCAGGTTTACTACCACGCTCAACCTCACTTACTACTTCGAGGATGCCGTTGGCAGTTTTCCAGCGCCGGACATGCAGGTTCGCATCTACCACGATGCCCAGGTCGGCGAAGTCATCTCCTGTGGCCGGCGCCGTGGTGTGCGCCACCCGCGCTACAACCGCATGCGCAACAACTACACCCTGGCCGAAAAATGGCGCATGAACCGGTTTCTGCAGAAATGGCTGGGATACAGCCTGATGCAGGGCCATCGATTCATTCCCGGGCGTGTCATCGTTGCTGCGGAAAATACCCTGCCTTCTCTGGAAAATCCCCTGCTTATCGTTGAATCCTGAAGGATTTCAGTCTCTCTATATCTCTATTGAGCAGTATCCCAAGGCTTGCGCCTCCCGGTGGTCTGCCGCATACTTAGTACCTGAGCAATTTACTCGGTTATTATTCCGGGTGACATAACCGGTTCCTCAGGGATCAAATTCAGGTATAGATCATGCGGCTATCAACCAAGGGACGCTATGCGGTGACCGCCATGCTGGATCTTGCAATCCACCATGATGAGGGTCCTGTAACGCTGGCGGATATCTCCGGGACGCAGGGCATCTCGCTGTCCTATCTTGAACAGTTATTCGCGCGACTGAAGAAGCAGGGACTGGTAACCGGCATGCGTGGCCCGGGAGGCGGTTACCGGCTGTCATACCCGCCGGCTGAAATTTCCATCGCCCAGGTGATCAACGCGATCGGCGAAGGCATCGATGCAACCATGTGCCAGGGCAACCAGGATTGCCAGGATGGCGAGCGCTGCCTGACGCATGAGTTGTGGCAGAATCTGGGTGCCGAGATTTATAATTTCCTGAGTGGTATTACGCTTGCCAGTTTTCTCGAGCGCGACAGGGTCAGCGAGATAGTGCGCCGTCAACGCAACGCAGTACCTGTTGCAACACCCGCACTGAACAAGACGATCGCCGTGTGACGACACGATTTTTTACTGAAATTATTTGCCAGGGTAACAGGAATGAATATTAGCATCCCCATTTACATGGACTATTCGGCAACCACGCCGGTCGACGAACGCGTCGCCGAGAAAATGTGCAGCTATCTCACCCGGCAGGGCCAGTTTGGCAACCCGGCGTCACGTTCCCACCAGTTCGGCTGGCAGGCGGATGAGGCTGTGCAGCAGGCCCGGGTTGATGTGGCGCAGCTTATCAACGCTGACCCCAGGGAGATTGTCTGGACGTCTGGCGCGACGGAGTCCGATAACCTGGCCATCAAGGGTGTCGCGCATTTCTACAAGAAGAGCGGCAAGCACATCATTACCCTGAAAACCGAGCACAAGGCGGTCCTGGATTCCTGTCGGCAGCTGGAGCGGGAAGGCTATGAGGTCACCTATCTCGAGCCTGAATCCAATGGCCTGCTGAACCTGGAAAAGTTCACGGCTGCGCTGCGGGATGACACCATTCTTGTCAGTATCATGCATGTCAACAACGAGATCGGCGTGATCCAGGATATTGCGGCGATCGGTGAGATTTGCCGCGACCGCAAGATCATCTTCCATGTCGACGCCGCGCAAAGTGCCGGCAAGATCGAGATCGACATGGAGAAGCTCAAGGTAGACCTGATGTCGTTCTCAGCGCACAAGATCTACGGTCCCAAGGGCATCGGTGCCCTCTATGTCCGGCGCAAGCCACGGGTGCGGCTCGAGGCGCAGATGCATGGCGGTGGCCACGAGCGCGGCCTGCGTTCCGGTACCCTGCCGACTCACCAGATCGTTGGCATGGGCGAGGCCTTCCGGATTGCACGGCTGGAAATGGCCGAGGAAGAGGCGCGTATCCGCGTACTGCGCGACCGTCTCTGGCAGGGCCTGAGCGATATGGAGGAGGTCTATCTTAACGGTGACTTTGACCAACGGGTTCCGGGCAACCTGAACGTGAGCTTCAATTACGTGGAAGGTGAAAGCCTGATCATGGCGCTGAAGGATATGGCGGTTTCTTCCGGCTCCGCCTGCACCAGCTCCAGCCTGGAACCTTCCTATGTGCTGCGGGCGATTGGCCGCAATGACGAGTTGGCGCACAGCTCGATCCGATTTACAATCGGCCGCTTTACCACCCGGGAAGAGATCGACTACATTGTCGACCGGGTTAAAGAAAAGGTCGCCAAGCTGCGCGAGCTGTCACCGCTCTGGGACATGTTCAAGGAAGGCATCGACCTGGATTCTGTCAAATGGGCGGCGCACTAGAAGGGCGGCAGGCATGGCAATCACACTGACTACAGCGGCGGCGGAACGCGTGCGGAATTTCCTGGAACAGCGTGGCAAGGGCGTGGGCCTGCGCCTCGGCGTCAAGACGACGGGCTGTTCCGGCATGGCCTATATCATGGAATATGCCGACAGCATCGAGGACGAGGACCTGGTGTTCGAGGACCATGGCGTCAAGGTCATTATCAATCCCAAGAGCCTGGTCTACCTGGACGGCACCGAACTGGATTACACCCGCGAAGGCCTGAACGAGGGCTTCCAGTTCAATAATCCCAACGTCAAGGACATGTGCGGCTGCGGCGAGAGCTTCAACATTTGACGCCAGTGCGGGTCGCAGGCCCGCGCAGTCGGTTTCCGCTATGGCCACGCATGCTTCCACAGACCATTTCGAGCGTTTCGGGATGCCAAGATCGTTCGACATGGATCTTGGCGTGCTGGATTCCCGTTACCGCGAACTGCAGCGATCCGTGCATCCCGACCGCTTCGCCAGCGCCGGCGAGGCCGAGCGCCGCCTGTCCATGCAGCAGGCGACGACCATCAACGAGGGTTACCAGACGCTGAAGGACCCGTTGAAGCGGGGACGCTACCTGCTGGAGCTGTCGGGTTACAATCTCGGGGACGAGCCGCACACCACACGCGATACCGTGTTTCTCATGGAGCAGATGGAGTTGCGCGAGGCGCTGGCCGAGGTGCGCGGCAGCAGCGACCCTTTCGCCGCGCTGCAAGTCATCATGGAGAGGATCGCGGTGGATATCGTCGCCTTGCAGGGGCAGCTGCGGGATAATTTCGAACACGCCAGTGGCGAGGATCTGGAAGCCGCCGCCGGCGCCCTGATGAAAATGCAGTTCTTCCGGCGACTGCAGGAAGAGGTCATGGACCTGGAAGCGGCGCTGGAGGATGAACTGGTTTGAGTGCGCATTGCGGGTGATGTTTGCTCGCCTGTACAACTGCAGACCTGCTGTTTCTGGAACTTGTCTGGCAACCGGTTAATTGATCCAATTCAATCATGGCATTACTACAAATCTCCGAACCCGGCCAGTCCACCGCGCCGCACCAGCACCGGCTGGCGGCGGGTATCGATCTGGGCACCACCAACTCACTGGTTGCCAGTGTCCGCAGCGGCACGGCCGAAACCCTGCCGGATGCTGAAGGTTGCCACCTGCTGCCTTCCGTGGTGCGCTACCAGGCGGGGCAGGCACCGGTCGTGGGCGCGGCAGCGCTGGCCGCAGCGGTCAAGGATCCACTGAATACCGTCGCCTCGGTCAAGCGGCTCATGGGACGCGGTATCGAGGACGTGCGGCATATCGGCACCTCGCTTCCCTATGAATTCGTTGCCGGTTCCAGCGGCATGCCGCTGCTGCATACGGCCGCGGGAGATGTCAGTCCCGTCGAGGTGTCGGCGGAAATACTCCGCGCACTGAAGACCCGTGCGGAGGCAACCCTGGGCGGGGAACTGCAGGGCGTGGTGATTACCGTGCCCGCGTATTTCGATGACGCCCAGCGCCAGGCAACCCGGGATGCCGGGCGGCTTGCCGGTCTGAACGTGATGCGCCTGCTGAACGAACCCACGGCCGCGGCAGTTGCCTACGGTCTGGACCAGGGCTCCGAGGGCATTATTGCCATCTACGATCTGGGCGGGGGCACCTTTGACATCTCCGTCCTGCGGCTGAACCGCGGCGTATTCGAGGTCATGTCGACGGCCGGTGATTCGGCGCTGGGCGGTGATGACATGGACCGCGCCGTGGCCGGCTGGCTGATGCAGCAGGCCGGCATCGAGGATGATGCGGGACACGGGCAATTGCGCCATATGCTGCAGGTGGCACGCAGCGCCAAGGAAGCACTGACCACAGCGGCCAGCACGCCGGTGTGTATCGAGCGCGATGACGGCACTCGCTGGGATGGCGAGCTGTCCCGTGAAACACTCAACCAGCTGATTACACCGCTGGTGGAAAAAACGCTGTTGCCCTGCAGGCGCGCGCTGCGTGATGCGGGTGTGCGTGCCGCCGAAATCGGGACGGTTGTCATGGTCGGCGGCTCCACGCGGGTGCCCCTGGTGCGGGAGCGGGTGGCGACATTTTTCGACGCCGAGCCGATGGTGGATATCGATCCAGACAAGGTGGTCGCGGTCGGTGCGGCGATCCAGGCCGATATCCTGGCCGGCAACAAACCCGATGAAGAAATGCTGTTGCTGGACGTGATACCCCTGTCACTGGGCATCGAAACCATGGGCGGACTTGCGGAAAAGATCATTCCGCGCAACACCACCATTCCGACGGCACGTGCCCAGGAATTCACCACCTTCAAGGACGGCCAGACGGCCATGTCGCTGCACGTGGTACAGGGCGAGCGTGAACTGGTCGAGAACTGCCGTTCGCTGGCAAGGTTCGAATTGCACGATATCCCGCCGATGGTGGCCGGCGCGGCGCGTATCCGCGTGACCTTCCAGGTGGATGCCGACGGCTTGCTGAATGTTACGGCCGAGGAAGAGACGCAGGGGGTGAAAACCAGTATCGAGGTGAAGCCTTCTTACGGGCTGAGTGACGGCGAAATCGAAACCATGCTGCGCGACTCCATGGAGTATGCCGAGAACGATCGGGATGCGCGGCGATTGCGGGAAGAGCAGGTCGAGGCCGACCGGGTGCTGGAGGCGCTGCGGGCGGCACTGGCGTCAGATGGCGATGAATTGCTGGACGCGGCCGAGCGCGCCGGGATTGAAACGGCTGCACAGGCGCTGGAGGCGGCCCGTGACGGCAGTGATTATCGCGCCATCAAGGCGGCAATCGCGGCCGTTGAGCAGGCCAGCAGCGGCTACGTCGAACGCCGCATGAACAGCAGCATCAACAAGGCCATGGCAGGCCATGCCGTGGATGAATTCAAATCTTAGAGATTCCGGCAGGAATCAAGCAATGGATGAATTGACACCATGACCCAGATCATCTTTCTGCCCCACGAGGAAATCTGCCCTGACGGGGCGGTCGTGGAGGCCGAGCCGGGCACCACTATCTGTGACGCCGCCCTGCAGCATGGCATCGATATCGAGCATGCCTGCGAGAAATCCTGTGCCTGCACGACCTGTCACGTCTACATCCGCGAGGGCGGTGAGTCGCTGAACGAGTCCGAGGAGGACGAGGACGACCTGCTCGACAAGGCCTGGGGGCTGGAGCCGGATTCCCGCCTGAGCTGCCAGGCCGTCGTCACGGACCAGGACCTGGTCGTGGAGATACCCAAGTACACCATCAACATGGTGAGCGAGAATCATTGAGAGGAGTTTGCCGATGGCCCTGACCTGGACTGACACGCTGGATATCGCTATCGAACTGGAAGAGGTCTATCCGGATGTGGATCCCCTGCATGTCAATTTCGTGGATCTGCGCAACTGGGTGCTGGCGCTGGATGACTTCGACGACGCTCCGGAGCACTGCGGCGAGCGGATTCTCGAGGCGATCCAGATGGCGTGGATCGAAGAGCGCCAGTAGTCCCCGGTCACCCTTGCAGTTCCGCTATTCCGGAGCCGTCGCCTGCCGCCAGCACCGAATTGCGGATTCGCGAGTCGACAAACTTTCTGAGGAAAGTTTCCTATCTAATTGTTATGTAAGTATAAATGAGCGCGACCCGTGTTGTGGCCGGCAAGCTGTTTCAGAACCGACCAGCACCGCCTGACCCGGCCCCCACTTTCCAATAGTTGCATCAACCCTGTATATTACGCGGCCTTGTTCCTGCCGGTTGCACTGCGCTGGATCACTTTTCCGGGTCATTTCACCGTGGCCGGGTTCCTTTGCTGACATTCTGAACATGAGGTAGACCATGGCTGTAAGAAATCGCCTGCATCGCAGTGAACTGGCTGTTCCCGGAAGTAATACCCGTATGCTGGAGAAGGCACCGACTGCCGGCGCCGACGTGGTATTCCTGGATCTTGAGGATGCCGTGGCACCGGACGACAAGGCGCAGGCGCGCAAGAATGTCATCGAGGCGCTGAACGACCTGGACTGGTCGAACTGCTCGGTTTCCGTCCGCATCAACGGGCTGGACACGCATTACTGCTACCGGGATATCGTCGACGTGGTCGAGCAGGCTGGCGACAAGCTGGATACCATCCTGATTCCCAAGGTCGGCAGCCCGGCAGACATCCTGTTCGTGTCAACCATGCTGGAGCAGATCGAGGCTGCGAAGGGACTCAAGCCGATCAACCTGCATATCCTGATCGAGACTGCCATGGGTATGGCCAATATCGAAGCCATCGCCCAGACCTGTCCGGAACGCCTCGAGGCCATGGTGTTTGGCGTGGCCGACTACGCGGCCTCAACCCAGGCGCGCACCACCAACATGGGCGGCGCCAACCCGAATTACTACACCCTGACGCACCCGGACGAGCAGGGCAGGCGCGAGCGGCACTGGGGCGACCAGTGGCACTTTGCCGCCTCGCGCCTGGTGGTGGCCTGCCGTGCCTACGGTCTGCGCCCGATCGACGGTCCGTTCGGTGACTTCAATGACCCGGACGGTTATCTCGCCGCCGCCGGCAGCATGGCGGCCCTGGGCATGGAGGGCAAGTGGGCCATTCATCCGTCGCAGATCGAACTGGCCCACCAGGTGTTTACGCCGGCCGAGAAGGAGGTCGATCGTGCCCGCCGCATCCTGGTGGCGATGGAAGAGGCCGCGAAGGAAGGCCGCGGTGCGGTGGCGCTGGACGGGCGTCTCATTGATGCGGCATCCATTCGCCAGGCGCAGGTGCTGGTCAGCAAGGCCGACCAGATCGAGAAATCCCTGGCGGGTCGTCAATAACTCAATAAAGAAGCGGAGAAGCTGACGTGAATATTCATGAATATCAGACCAAGGAACTGCTGCGCGGTTATGGCGTGCCGGTTCCGGATGGCCGCGTGGCCCACAACGTGGACAATGCCGCCACGGTTGCAGAGGATCTCGGCGGTGAACGCTGGGTGGTGAAGGCGCAGATCCACGCAGGCGGCCGCGGCAAGGGCGGCGGTGTGAAAGTCGCCTCCAGCATCGACGAGGTCAAGCAGTTCACCGACCAGATGATCGGCACTCACCTGGTGACGCCGCAGACCGGCCCCGAGGGACGGCTGGTGCAGCGGGTGCTGGTCGAACAGGCATCCAGCATCGAGAAGGAATATTACCTCGGCCTGGTCATCGACCGCGCCACGCAGCGCATCACCGTCATTGCCTCGGCATCCGGCGGCATGAATATCGAGGAGGTCGCGAAGACTCATCCCGAGCGCGTGATTCGCGAGGCCGTCGACCCGGCGGTCGGGCTGATGCCGTTCCAGTGCCGCAAGATCGCCGCGCAAATCGGGCTTACCGGCAAGCAGATCAACGAAGCCACCAGGCTGATGCGGGCGCTGTACCGCTGTTTCCGCGACAAGGATGCGCTGCTGGCGGAAATCAATCCGCTGGCGGAAGTCGACGGCGGCAAGCTGATCGCGCTGGACGCCAAGATGTCATTTGACGGCAATGCCATGTACCGGCGTCCGGGCATCATGGAACTGCGCGACTTCGACGAGGAAGATCCGAAAGAGGTCGAGGCCACGGCCCACGGCCTGAATTACATCGCACTCGACGGCAACGTCGGCTGCATCGTGAACGGGGCCGGGCTGGCCATGGCCACCATGGATGCCATCAGTTTCCACAACGGCAAGCCGGCCAATTTCCTCGATGTCGGCGGCGGCGCCTCGCCGGAAAAGGTGGGCAACGCCTTCCGCATCGTGCTGCAGGACCCCAACGTCAAGATCATCCTGGTCAACATCTTTGCCGGCATCAATCGCTGCGACTGGATCGCCGAGGGGCTGGTGCAGGCGATGCGCGACCAGCACATCGAGGTGCCGATCGTGGTGCGTCTCGCAGGGACCAACGTCGAGAAGGGCGGCCCGATCCTGGCGGCATCCGGGTTCCCGTTCATCATGGCCGACAATCTCGATGATGCCGCCACCAAGGTTATGGCTACCCTGGAGGGTTCAGCATGAGCGTCTTCGTCCACAAGCATTCACGCGTCATCATCCAGGGCCTCACCGGCCAGCACGCGACCTTCCATGCCGAGGAGGCCATGCAGCATGGCACCACGGTGGTCGGCGGCGTCACGCCCGGCAAGGGCGGCATGACCCATCTCGGTCTGCCGGTATTCGATACCGTGCACCAGGCGGTGCAGGAAACCGGTGCCGATGTCAGCGGCATCTTCGTACCGCCGCCATTCGCAGCCGATGCCATCATGGAGGCGCTGGAAGCCGGGGTCGGCGTGGTCGTGGTGATCGCCGACGGCATCCCGGTCCAGGACATGGTGCAGGTGAAGCGCTACGCCGCTGACCGCAATGCCGTGATCATCGGGCCGAACACGCCGGGTATCATCACCCCGGAGGCCTGCAAGGTCGGCATCATGCCGTCACACATCTACACGCCGGGCCGCATCGGCGTGGTGTCGCGTTCCGGTACCCTCAACTACGAGGCCGTGCAGCAGATGTCCGCGCTGGGCATGGGCCAGTCGACCTCGGTCGGCATCGGCGGTGACCCGGTGAACGGCACCGATTTCGTCACCGTGCTGCGCGCCTTCGAGGAAGATCCCGAGACGGATGCGGTGATCATGATCGGCGAGATCGGTGGGCCGCAGGAAGTCGATGCGGCGCGCTGGGCGAAGGAAAACATGAGCAAGCCCATCGTCGGCTTCGTGGCCGGTGTGTCGGCACCACCCGGGCGGCGCATGGGACACGCGGGCGCCATCATCTCCGGTGAGGCCGATACCGCGAATGCGAAAATGGACCTGATGGAAGAGCTGGGTGTGCACGTGGTACGCAACCCCGCCCTGATCGGCGAGACGGCGCACCGGGTATTCTCCTGATCCCTGTCCGGAAGTCACCGGGAAAGCCGGTGCTTCCGCCGCCATTATTTCCATGCCGTCCCCCGGTGTGCAGGGCAGCGGTTTTCTGACATCCGGCAGCCCGGGCGGGCTGCCGGACGGCATTGCCTATGGCGCCCCTTGCGCTTAAACTACCGGCTCGAAATCGGTCGATAAATCACCGTTTTTTTACGAATTTCCACATAGAGACAAGATACGCACGGAGTATTGCATGGCCATAGAGAGAACCTTTTCCATTATCAAGCCCGACGCAGTCGCCAAGAACGTGATCGGCGAGATCGTCAGCCGCTTCGAGAAGAACGGGCTGCGCATCATCGCCTCGCGCATGGTTCACCTCACCAGGGAACAGGCGGAAGGCTTCTATGCCGTGCACCGGGAGCGTCCTTTCTTCAACGACCTGGTGGCCTTCATGACCTCCGGCCCGGTGGTCGTGCAGGTGCTCGAGGGTGAAAACGCCATCAGCAAGAACCGTGAGCTGATGGGCGCCACCAATCCCCAGGAAGCCGCACCGGGCACCATTCGTGCCGACTTTGCCAAGACCGTCGACGAGAATGCCGTCCACGGATCCGATGCACCCGAAACCGCCGCCCAGGAAATCGAGTTTTTCTTCGGCGAAGGCGGGCTGTGTCCGAGAACCCGCTAGCAGGGTTCCTGGTCAGGTCATGACGGCGCCAAGCAAAATCAACCTGCTGGACCTGGACCGGTCCGGGCTGGAGCAGTATTTCGCCGCTCGCGGCGAGAAGTCCTTTCGCGCCACCCAGGTAATGAAATGGATCCATGACCAGGGCGTGGCGGATTTCGCCGCCATGACCAATATCAGCAAATCCCTGCGGGCAAGCCTGCAGGAAGAAGCCGAAATTCGTCTGCCGGAGATTGCCGCGGACAGGCTTTCCGATGACGGCTCGCGCAAGTGGCTGTTCCGGCTTGCCGACGGCAACTGCATCGAGACGGTTTTCATCCCGGAGGCGGAGCGTGGCACCCTGTGCATTTCCTCGCAGGTTGGCTGCGTGCTGAACTGCAGTTTCTGTTCCACCGCGCAGCAGGGCTTCAACCGCAACCTGACGACCGGTGAGATTATTGGCCAGGTGTGGCTGGCCGCCCGCGCCCTGGGCCAGACCTCACAAGACGAACGCGTTATTTCCAATGTCGTGCTGATGGGGATGGGCGAACCGTTGCTGAACTATGACAATGTGCTGCATGCCATCCGCATCATGCTGGATGATTTCGCCTACGGCCTTTCCAGGCGGCGCGTCACGCTGAGCACCGCCGGGGTGGTGCCCGCCATCAGCCGCTTGCGGGAAGACTGCGATGTCAGCCTCGCGGTGTCGCTGCATGCGCCTGATGACCTGTTGCGCAATGAACTGGTACCGTTGAACAGGAAATACCCCATCCAGCCCCTGCTGCAGGCGTGCAAGGACTACGCCGGTGAGGGGCGCCGCCGGGTCACCTTCGAATATGTGCTGCTGGACGGCGTCAACGACAGCGATGCGCATGCGCGACGCCTGATCCGCTGCCTGGAGGGCGTGCCGGCCAAGGTCAACCTGATTCCCTTCAACCCGTTTCCGCAGACGCGTTACCGGCGCAGCAGCGCAGCGCAGATCGACCGTTTCTTCGAGCTGCTGAACCAGGCCGGCATCGTCACGATTACCCGGCGCACCCGGGGTGATGATATCGATGCGGCCTGCGGCCAGCTGGCCGGTCGGTTTCAGGACCGGACCCGGCGCCGGGATCGTGCGCTGGCGGTGACACAGGTGGCCGGCGTATGAAGCTTCTGCAACAGATTTCGATTGTCCTGCTGGTTGCACTGTTTTCGGGGTGTGCAACCGTCGGCGAGGATGGCCGTGTCATCGACAAGGAAAAGAAAAAGCAAGAGGTCTCGCAAGCCAACACCATGCTCGGTATCGAGTATCTGCGCGCGGGCAATTACGAGATGTCACGGGAGAAGCTGAACAGGGCGCTGGCCGCCGATCCTGATAATGCCGGGACGCATGACGCGATTGCGGTCCTCTATGAAAAAGTCGACGAACCCGCTCTGGCGGAGAAGCACTACAGGAAAAGCCTGCGTTTGAATCCTGACAATCCACGGGGACACAACAACTACGGCCAGTTCCTGTGTTTCCAGGGACGCTATGAGGATGCGGAGAAACAGTTCCTGCTCGCGGCAAATGACCCGTTCTACCCGACACCGTCACTGGCACTGGCCAATGCCGGTCTGTGCGCCTCGCGCATACCGGACGAGGAATTGGCCGAGAAGTATTACCGGCAGGCGCTGGAGCTGGATCCGAAATATCCGCCGGCACTGCTGCAGATGGCGATCCTGAACTATACAAGGAGCAACTACCTGAGCGCACGGGGCTACCTGGAGCGTTACCGGGAAACGGGTCAGGACACAGCGGAAAGTCTCTGGCTCGGTGTTCGCACAGAGTATGCTCTGGATGATCACCAGGCCTGGGGAAACTATGCCCTTGTCCTGAGAAACAACTTCCCCAACAGTCCAGAGGCTGCAGAATTGCAGAAATGGGAGAATGAGCGCCGGTCAGGACAATGACGTCGGGTCCGGTCGCGCACGGGGCGGTGAACCGGCGTCGATAGGCAGTCGACTGGCCAGCGCCAGGGACGCACGCAACCTGACGATTGCGCAGGTCGCAGACCATCTGCACCTGGATACCAGGATCGTCGAGGCACTGGAGCGGGACGACCGGGCTGTCCTGCCGTCACCGATTTTCGTGAAGGGATACCTGCGCGGCTATGCGGGCATGGTCGGATTGCCGGCAGAGGACCTGGTTCGCGAGTACACCGCTCTTGCCGGCGAGCCGCCGCCACTGACAGTGGTGCGCATCAAGCAGAAGGTCCCGTTTTTTCAGTTGCCCTCGACGCGCGTGCTGCGGAAGATCATCCTGCTGCTGCTTGCCGCCATCATGGTGTGGCTGGCCTATCCCTTTGTCGAGCAACTCGTGGCCAGGCGCGGCGAGACCGGGGAGGAGGCGCTGCCGGGGCATCTGGAACTGCCGCCGGTCGATCCTGCAGCAGGTTCCGCGGCAGGGCCGGAAACCGAATAAACCGACGCGGGCAGCGCACCGGAATCCCTCCTGCACCGGACACTGCTCGCCAGCACCAGATCCGGACCAACACGGCTTACTACAGTTATGGCGAAGACGATCCAGGCCGTTCGCGGCATGAACGACATTCTTCCAGCGGAGACCGCTGCCTGGCAGCATCTCGAGGAGACCGTGCGTAATGTCGTGCATGCGTATGGCTACCGGGAAATTCGCATGCCCCTGCTGGAGAAAACGGAGCTGTTCAAGCGTTCCATCGGTGAAGTCACCGACATCGTTGAAAAGGAAATGTATAGCTTCGACGATCGCAACGGGGACAGCCTGACATTGCGACCGGAAGGGACCGCCAGCTGCGTCCGTGCCTGCATGGAGCACGGCCTGCTGCACAACCAGATGCAGCGGCTCTGGTATGCCGGCCCCATGTTCCGGCATGAACGCCCGCAGAAAGGTCGCTACCGCCAGTTTCACCAGGTCGGTGTCGAGGCCTTCGGCATGGCCGGGCCGGATATCGACGCGGAGATGATCTTCATGACCGCGCGCATCTGGGAACGGCTGGGCCTGAGCGGCGCAGTGCTGCAACTCAATTCGCTGGGAACGCTGCAGGCGCGGGCGGCCTATCGGGATGCGCTGGTTGGTTACCTGCAGGCGCATGCCGATGCCCTGGATGCGGACAGCCGGCGGCGCCTCGATAGCAACCCGCTGCGCATCCTGGACAGCAAGAATCCGGACATGCAGGCCCTGCTGGCGGCTGCCCCGAGCCTGCCGGAATACCTGGACGATGAATCCCGCGAGCATTTCGCCGCACTGCGTGGTCTGCTGGATGCGGCCGGGATTCGCTATGAACTCAACCCGCGGCTGGTGCGGGGCCTGGATTATTATTCCAAAACCGTGTTCGAGTGGGTTACCGATCAACTCGGCGCTCAGGGTACAATCTGTGCCGGTGGCCGTTACGACGGCCTGGTAGAGTATCTCGGTGGCAAGCCGGTGCCGGCAGTCGGTTTCGCGCTGGGCCTCGAACGGCTGCTGGGCTTGCTGGCTGCCGGGGGTGTCGAGTTGCCCGGGAATGACCCGCACGTCTACCTGGTACTGGATGGTGAACAGGGCTCGGGACGCGGCATGGTGTTTGCGGAAGAACTGCGTGCAGCACTGCCCGGCCTGCGCTTGCAGGTGAACTGCGGCGGCGGCAGTTTCAAGAGCCAGTTCAAGCGGGCCGACCGCAGCGGTGCAGTCTTTGCACTGGCAATCGGTGACACCGAAGCGGCACAGCAACAGGTTGTACTCAAGCCGCTGCGCAGTGATGCTGCCCAGGAGACACTGCAGCAACAGGATATTCCCGACATCATTGGTGAACGGCTGCAACTCGCGATCCCGACCTGAGCCCCGGGTTGGATACGCAACTATTCAGTAACAGGAGTTTTTGATGGATACGCTTACAACAGAAGAACAGCAACTTGCCACCATCAAGCAATGGTGGAAAGAGAACGGCAGTTCCATTGTGACGGGTGTCGTGCTCGGCCTGGCGGTGCTGTTTGGCGGCAAGGCCTGGTTTGCCTACCAGGAACGCAATGCCCAGAGTGCATCGAACATCTATGCCGTCATGCTGGGCGCGCTGCAGGCGGGTGACGCCATGAATGCGGGAGAAAAGGCCGGCATGCTGCTGGCTGATTACGGCAATACGCCCTATGCGGCGCTCGGGGCGCTGGCGCTGGCCCGCGTCAGGCTGGAGGAAGGCCAGCTGGATGCGGCCCGCGGGCAGCTGCAGTGGGTGCTGGACAACAGTGACAGCGAGACCTTCCGCGACATCGCCCGCCTGCGCCTGGCGCGGGTGCTGCTAGCCAGCGGGGACCTGGATGCCGCTGCTGCCACGGCAGCCCAGGCGGCTTCCGCCAGTTCCTTCGATGCACTCTTTACCGAGGTCCGGGGTGACATTCAGCGCGCTCGCGGCGACCTGCTCGCGGCCGGCAATGACTACCAGCAGGCGCTGGCCGCCATGCCTATGGATTCGCAGCAACGGGAATTGCTGCAGCTCAAGTATGCCGATACGCTCGCGGCATCTGCCACCGCTGCGGAGACCGCGGAATGAAACGTGCCCTTGCGGTTACGCTGATGCTGCTGGTTCTGCCGGGCTGTTCCTGGATATCGGGCTTTCTGGGCGGCGAGGACAATTCCGTGCCTCCCGTTCCCCTGACAAAACTGGAAGATCCGCTGCCGCTGAAAAAGCTCTGGAGCAAGAGTATCGGCGTCGGCAATGAAGAACAATTCCTCAAGCTGGTACCCGCCAGTGCGGAAGGCCAGATTTTCGTTGCTGACCGCAAGGGCCGGGTCACGGCACTGGACGCGCTGACAGGCAAGAAAAACTGGGGAGTAAAGACAGAGGCTGCCGTATCCGCGGGCCCGGGCGCCGGCGAGGGTGTGGTAGTGCTGGGCACCAGTAATGCCGAGGTGCTGGCACTGGAGGCCGGGGATGGCAGCAAGCGCTGGGTAGCCGCGGTCAGCAGCGAGGTGCTCGCGGTGCCGCAAGTCGACCTGGGGCGGGTCATCGTGCAGACGGTTGACGGCAACGTCACGGCACTGGATGTGGAAACCGGTGCGCAGCTCTGGGTCTTTGACCGCTCTGTACCGGTTCTGACCCTGCGCGGCACCAGTACGCCGGCCGTTCAGCTCGGCCTGATCGTGGCCGGATTCGCGAACGGCAAACTGGTGGCCCTGAGTGCCGACAAGGGATTCGTGGGCTGGGAAACCAATATCGCAATCCCCAAGGGACGCTCGGAACTGGAACGTATCGTCGATATTGATGGCGATCCGATTATCGTCGGCACCGCGGTATATGTAGCCACATACCAGGGGCGCATCGCGGTCATCGACCTGCAGACCGGCAACCCGGGCTGGCAGCGTGACATGTCATCGTATCTCAGCCTGGGTGTCGATTTTTCCCAGGTCTATGTGACCGATGCCGAGAGCCATGTCTGGGCACTTTCACGCAGTACCGGGTCAACCGTGTGGCAGATAGAGGACCTGGCCTATCGTCGTCTGACTGCGCCAGAACCATTCAATGAATACATCGCTGTCGGAGACTATGATGGTTACGTGCACCTGCTGTCACGCTATGACGGCCGGATCGTCGCACGGGCCAGGGTCGACAGTGACGGCATCCGCGCACGGCCGCTGGTGGTCGACGATATCCTTTATGTTTACGGCAACTCCGGAAAACTCGCTGCCTTTAGGTTGCCGGCGGAATAACCGCGACGGGGACGACCACGCGGTCACGGCCTGTAACCTGCCGGTACTCGCACTGACCAAAGAGCATAAACCATGATACCGGTCATCGCCCTCGTGGGCTGCCCGAACGTTGGCAAATCAACGCTGTTCAATCGCCTCACCCGCACGCGCGACGCGCTGGTCGCCGACGTGCCGGGGCTGACGCGCGATCGCAAGTACGGCGACGGCAGGGTGGGCGACTGGCCGTTTATCGTGATTGATACCGGCGGCCTGAGCGGCGAAACCGAAGACCTGGACGGCCTGATGGCGCAGCAGGCCTGGCAGGCGATCAGCGAGGCCGACCTGGTGTTCTTTCTGGTCGACGGGCGTGCCGGCCTGTCGGCAAGCGACGAGATGGTGGCCATGGCGCTGCGCCGTGCCGGGAAGTCCTCCGTGCTGGTGGTCAACAAGACTGACGGTGTCGATATCGATACCGCGATGGCGGAATTCCATGCCCTGGGACTTGGTGATCCCGTGCCGATTGCCGCGGCGCACGGACGCGGTATCACGGCACTCATGAGCCGCGCCATGGAAAGCCTGCCGGCTGCCGCCGCAGTCGACACTGGCGCCGAGCCTGATGACGGGCGCATCCGCGTGGCCGTGGCCGGGCGACCCAATGTCGGCAAGTCCACCCTGATCAACCGCATGCTCGGCGAGGAGCGGGTGCTGGTGTTCGACCAGCCGGGGACGACCCGGGACAGCATCTTCATTCCCTTCGCACGTGACGGCTTCGACTACACCCTTATCGACACGGCGGGTGTGCGGCGCCGTGCGCGCGTGCACGAGACGATTGAGAAATTCAGTGTCATCAAGACGCTGCAGGCCATCGATGCCGCCAATGTCGTGATCCTGGTGCTGGATGCACACCAGGGGATCGGCGACCAGGATGCCAGCCTGGCCGGGTATATTGCGGAGAAGGGGCGGGCGCTGGTGGTCGCGGTGAACAAGTGGGATGGTTTACAGTCGCACGACCGCAGCGACCTGGTGGCGCAACTGGAACGCAAACTGCCATTTCTGGACTTCGCGACCACCTGTTTCATTTCGGCACGCCACGGTACCGGCGTCGGCGAGCTGTTTCCGGAAATCAACAACGCCTACGCCGCGGCCACGCGGGAACTGTCGACCTCCGAACTGACCTCGATTCTTGAGCAGGCGGTCCAGGAACACCAGCCGCCACTGGTCCGGGGGCGGCGCATCAAGTTGCGTTACGCCCACCAGGGCGGAAGGAATCCACCGCTGATCGTGATACACGGCAACCAGACCGAACGCCTGCCGGACAGCTACAAGCGCTACCTCGTGAACGTGTTTCGCAAAGCGCTGCGGCTGTCAGGAACGCCGATCCGCATCGAGCTCAAAACCGGCAGTAATCCCTACCAGGGCCGCAGGAACAAGCTGACCCCGCGCCAGGTAAAGAGTCGCAAGCGGCTGGTACGTCATGTCAAGAAAGGGCATTAGAAAAATCTCTGTTTGCTTTGGTTCCTGTCATTTAGAGTCCCCGTATATGGTCTCCCCCCGTATAGGGGATCAGTAAACCCCTCGCCTTCAGGCGATGGATCAGGATGTATGCAAATGATGTTTAGTCGAGAATTAACGCAACTTTCAATAAGGGTTCCTTCTCCCTCCGGGACGCCTGCATGGAGAAGGTGAGACCGGGAACCGGTCGAGAGACTGGTCTGGGCCACGCAGGCGGTAGGGCAAAGCATGGAGCACTTGCCGAGAAGGGCAGGATGAGGTGATATCAATACAGGCAGGTAAGTTATGTTGATCCCCTCTCCCCAACCCTTTTATGCCCGCCTTTTGGGTACTCCCGGTGGGAGAGGGGGTTAATCGGCCGAATGGCCGATCGATCCGGCTTTCAGCCGTAACCCGAAGCCACCGGCTTTAGCCGGTGGAGTATTCACAAATATCTAATATTATCAGCCACTAAACGAGCACTTCCTATCCTTCCAGGACCATTGCGACCCTTGACTCAATTTGCTGGCAAGTAAGTATATTCCCCAATAGACTAATGTCTGCTAATGTGTTACCAGACGCTCGATGGGTATGGTGGTATCACTGCCATCATTTACAGAGTACAGACAGTTTCAGGGATACCTACCTATGCCAACCGCTTTGGGACTCCGCCTGTTGGTGATCGTCAGCACCGATCCATCGGATTTATTTTTCGCAAACCAGATATCCCGCCGATTCAAACTTGTAGGGATCGTGCTCGAGCATCAGCGGGATGCCCCCGACATGCGACCACTATGGCAGAAGGTGCTATCGTTGCTGGATCAGCCCGGCGAACTTGTCGACCGCGCAAGGGCAAGGTTCAGTCGGGTCTGGAAAGTTAACGTCGAGAGCCGTTTGTACAAGGAACTGCTAGTGGAATTTGGGGAGGATGGCGAGCGACTGGACGGTACGGTGGACTGTCCAGTGCTGCGGATCGAAGGCACGGGTAAGCTCAACGGCCACGAAAGCGTGGATTGGATCCGCGCTCTTAACCCTGACCTGATCGTGGTCTGCGGGGCATCCCTGTTGCGTAAACCCATTCTTGGCCTTCCCCACTTCGGCGTGCTAAATCTTCACGGTGGTCTGTCGCAATTCTATCGGGGGTTGTTCACCACCGACTGGGCCATTCACAACCGGGAGCCGGAATATGTGGGCGCTACGGTTCATTTCGTTTCCGAGGGGATCGACGACGGCGAGGTTGTCTTCCAGGGTCGACCGTTTCTCGGTGTCGACGATCATCCGAACCGGTGTTACGAGAAGGTCGTGCGGCTGGGCATCGACATGATGAGTGCTGCAATTACCGCAATCGACCGAGGTGAACTGCATGCGCCGCAGGTGCCGTCCAAAGGGCACTTGTATTATCAGCGGGATTTCACCGCAGCCGTCAAGCGTTGGCTCTGGTGGCGCTGGCGCCGGACAATGGTCGAGTATGATCGGCAACGGGAACCGCGGAACCGCATAGTGAATGCGTCATTGATCCACCCGTTTGACCCGGAAGGGACGTTAGGGTCGTCTAGTCCGGAAACAATGACCGGGGAAGACAATGCTTGGTCTCACCGATTAGATTTACCCCAAAAACTAGCAACGTAAGATATATTTGACCAAGGTATGGCAATTAGGGATTACACGTACATCAAAGATGAACGGCGACTTTGGGTCTACCCCTGTCTTTTAATCAAACCTTACATAAGAAATCTCTGTAGGACCGAATTTGCGCGGAAGCCAGTCATTCCCTAGACACGAAAGGATCTGACGCTGATTGATCCGCGTTCCTGGGCCGCGGCTACCAGAGCCGGCCTCCGGGCTGCTGCTGTTAGCTGCCAGGCCAGGTTATCGTCTGGACAGGTCAATGATGCTTGCCAGCACCACTTGTTTTCCATGATCCCGAAACGGATTCAGGCCCACTTCGACCGGCACCCTGCGCCCATCTGCAGTTAATGCCTCAAGTTTTCGGTCCCGGCCCATTTCGCGCGCCTCGGGATTAAGCATAAATCCGCTTCTCATGCGGGCATGCTGACTGCGCTTGTCAGGGGGCAACAGCTTGTCCACGTGCAGGCCTTCCAGCCCTCCCTTTGGGTACCCCAGCATGTTCTCTGCAGCGCTGTTGTTCATGATGATGTTGCCTTCCGAGTCAACCACGACCATGCCGACGCTGCTGGCTTCCACGAGCAAACGAAAGCGTTCCTCCAGTTCCTTGAGACGTTCTATGTGCTCTGCATGCGCCGTGGCCCTGGCGACTTCAATATCCGCGCGTCTCTTCATTGACTGGCCGCGCAGGAAAAACACCAGGCCCCAGGCATACGCCAACAGCAGGAGTATTGCTCCCAGCATGGTCGTCATGCGTGCCTCCTGGTGCAGCTCTTCCAGAGACCGGGTCGATATATTGGCCGCCAGTTTCAGAGACAAGCCTCCCATGTGGATACTGGGAACCTCGAGATTCCCGCCCGCCTCCGCGAACGCCAGGTGACGGATGATGTCTTCCGTTGCAAGTCTCTCCCATATCCATAAACCATCATCGAGCTCGGCAGTACCGGTGTCGCTTGAGGAGATATGTTCCCAGGCAAGGGGATGCTGCCCGGAAAAGGCAATGTCCGGATATTCCGGTTCAAAACCGATTTGCTCCTGCGTCGCAGGCGTGCTTAATCCATATCCGTTCGAGTTGATCACGGTGTAACTGGTGCCAGTATTTGTCTCCTGTACGATGCGCAGCGCATCGAGCATGTATTGCATGGCGATATTGATGATAAGGATGCCTCTGGGCCGTCTGCTGCTGTCAAATACAGGGGTGGCGACGCGCAGTGTGGGTCTGGCAAGTGCAGCGTTCCGCTCCTGGCCCACGTTCAGATCGAAGTCGGAGATATAAATTTCGCCCGTTAGCAGGGACTTTGTAGCGTTGAAGTACTCCCGGTCACTCTTGTCCTGAAGCTGCTTGTCCTCGACTACGAAAATACCCTTCGCGTCGCGCATCACCCGGACTCGCTCGATACCCGTTTCATCAATCCAGCGGATCTGTTGAAAGGAGGGACTCCTTCCGGCCATTGTCATAAAAACCGACTGCAGCGTAGTCATGGTTCCAGGAGAGGGCGTATCAATTGCAAAGATAACTTCATCTTCCCTGATAAGAGCGCGGAGTTGATTAATTGACGTGGTCGCTTCTGCTGACATGTAGCCACTCAGCTGTTGCAGGTTGGCACGCTCTGCAGTAGTCATCTCTTTAATTTGCGCATTCGAACGCATATCCATGAATGCGAATGCAACAGCAATGATGACTGCGGCCACCGGTATAAACAGAGCCAGAAACTGGCGGTGCAGGAATCTCAACATGGGTGTAACAATCGCGGGTTTTTGCTCATATCTGGATATTATTGTTGCTGGTGGTCAAGTTGCGTGCCTTACTGTAGCAGATATGCTTGACCTAACGGAGCTGGAATAGTAACCGAAGACGCTGGCAGCGCGAAACAAATACCTTGATAGCACCTGTGAACCTGTAAAAACAGATTGTGGGTACAGGCGGTCGTTTAACGGGTACAGAAAATCCTGCTGTTGCGGTGTGGGTAAGCGTGTGACTTCTATATGCCGCGCCATGCACAGGGTAAACAGGGAGACTACGCAACTCGAGAACCAGACACTTGCACGCAGACAAGCCTGGTACAGCCTGTCAGTAACACACTCAACCGGATGGTTGCGGATTTGCAGGTTCCCGGAACCTTTCCCACGCATGCTGCGCAAAGCCTGATCCGGCCTCTGCCAGTACGTAGTAGGCTTCGACCCCGATGTTCGCCAGGTCCTTCACCTGGTCCGGGTATATGGCGGTGGCAGCGATCTTTCCCTTGAAATGTTCCTGCTGCAACTGCGCAATGGCGTCCAGGTTGGTCCGGTGATTGCTCAGGGTGACCAGCACCAGTTCGACGTCGCCGGACTCGCGGTCGATACGGCCGGTGAAATCCGGGTTGGTCGCATCGCCAAGGATCACCCGGCGTCCCTTTGCCTGGTGGTGCGCGACGACGCCGGGGTCGGAGTCGATTCCCAGCAGGGTGTCGCCGCAGGTGGTTTTCAGGTAGTCGTAGGCGCCGCTGCCAACCCTGCCCATTCCCAGTATGACCACCCTGGCGTCGGCAAGGCTGACGGGTTCATCCTCCGGGAGTCGCTCTGGTTGTTCAAAGCGCCGCAGCAGCTTGCGATAGCGGGCATAGAGGATGTCCGCCTGGCTGTTGAGCGGGGCCGACAGGATAAACGAGCAGGACAGGGCGACGGCAATCAGGACCAGCCAGTCACTGCCCAGCCAGCCATGCTTGATCGCGATGGCGCCAACGATCAGGCCGAACTCGCTGTAGTTGGCGAGGTGCAGCGCGGTCAGCGTCGAGGTGCGGGCGCGCAGCCGGAAGCGTGAAGTCAGCCAGAAATAGATCGCTGTCTTTACCGGCAGCAGGGCCAGCAACAGCAGCAGGGCAGGCAGCATCTCGATCCCCGGCAGCCCGGTCAGGCCAATATCCAGGAAGAAGCCGATCAGGAACAGCTCCTTGAAATTCAGCAGGGCCTTGGCAAGTTCATTGGTCTTGACATGCCCGGACAGCAGCAGCCCCAGGATCAGGGCGCCGAAATCGCCCTTGATGCCGACCAATTCAAACAGCGCGGCACCGCCGAGGGCCAGTACGAACCCGTACAGGATCAGCAGTTCACCGTGGCCGGCGCGTTGCAGCAATGCCAGCAGCAGGCGGCGAGCAGGGATCAGCAGCAGCAGGCCCAGCGCCCAGGGTGAAGGAATCTTGCCGGCGGATACCGCCAGGAACGCCACCGCGGCGATGTCCTGCATGATCAGGATGCCGATTGCCAGCTGGCCGTGTCGCGACGCCATGCCGCTTTTTTCTTCCAGGACCTTGACGGCGAACACCGTACTGGAAAAGCTCAGTGCGAAGCCGACCAGCAGTGCCTGCTGCATGCCGAATTCGGCAAACATGGCCAGCGGCAGCAGGGAGAGTGTCAGCAACAGCGATGCCATCAACAGCACCATGATGGCCATGTGCGCCAGGGCGACACCCCAGACCTGCGGTTTGAGCAGCTTGCCGACCTGCAATTTCAGGCCAATGGAGAACAGCAGCAGCGTCACGCCCAGGTCGGCGATCTGGTCAAGGAACTTGCCGCCCTCGGCGCCTGCCCAGTTGAGAGCGAAACCGGCCAGCAGAAAACCGACCAGCGGCGGCAGGCCGACCTGCAGGGCGGCCATGCCCAGCGTAAAGGCGACCGCTATCCAGACAGGATCCTGATATCCAAGTGAACTGAACAGCGAATCCATAGGCGGGGATCATAACAAAACCGGCGCCACCGCAGTTGCGGTGCCGGCGAAGAGACGTGGCAGGTGCGCTTTGCCTGGTAGCGCAACAGCCCGCGCACGATCCAGCACGCGGGCTCCTGGAGGTTAGTTGCGCCTGTAGGAGTACCCCACTGGGTATAAATACCCCGGTGGGCACAAGCGCCGCCCTCCGGCGCGATTATTTGAAAACGGCATCGCGGTCAGTACCCAAAGAACGGGCATAAAAAGACCGCTCCTGCTCCCACTAGTCGAGATACTCGAACAGCTTGACGATCTTCTGCACGCCGCCGACCTGGCGGGCCGCGTCGGTGACGGCATCGGCCTCGCCGTGTGTCAGGATACCCATGAGGTAGACGATGCCGTTCTCGGTAACAATCTTGACGCGTGTCGGGTCGAAGTTTTCATGTTCCTTGATGCTGAACATCTTGGTCTTGACCTTGGCGGTGATCAGGGCGTCGCTGCTGCGGGTCATGTAGGAATTCGGTGCGGCAACGGTCATCTCGTTGTGGATCAGGCGCACCTTGGGAACGGTCGAGACGAGTTCCGCCGCTTTCTGGCGCTCCGCTTCGGTCGGTGCCTGGCCCACCAGCAGGACCACGCCATTGATGCTGATGATGTTGATGTGGATCTGGCTGTTGAGCGCCTTGTCGTTGAAGATGTTCAGTCGTGCCTTGAGTTCGATGCCTTCGTCATCGATGAAAGTACCCACGGTGCGCCGGTCGTGCGCGGCAGTGGCGCCGGTCGCCGCGCCGCCGACGACGGCGGCCGCACAGCCGTAGAGCAGGCTGGAAGTGAGTAAAACGACGAGCAGGGCATTGATTGACTTCATGGGTTCAGTTCTCCTGTGATGCAATGTTTTGGTCAACGAGATCACACAGGCAGTGTATCACCAGCAAGTGGACCTCCTGTATACGGGCCGTGGAATCGGCCGGAACGCAAATCCCGGTATCCCGCGATGTCAGCAACTCGCTGATGCGGCCGCCGCTGCCGCCGGTGAGGGCGATAACATGCATATCCCTGTCGTGTGCGGCCGTCACCGCGGCCAGCACGTTTGCGGAATTGCCGCTGGTGCTGATTGCCAGCAGCACATCGCCGCTGCGGCCCAGGGCAAGCACCTGCCTGGAAAACACCTGGCTGTAGTCATAGTCGTTGGCGATCGATGTCAGTGTCGAGGTGTCGGTCGTCAGTGCGATCGCCGCCAGGCCCTGGCGTTCCAGTTCGAAGCGGTTCAGCATTTCCGAGGAGAAATGCTGGGAATCGCCCGCCGAGCCGCCATTGCCGCAACTCAGGATTTTTCCGCCTGCGTGCAGTGCCGTGCAGAGCGTATCCGCGGCCGTCGCGATGCCGGGCGCAAGCGCCGCCATGGCGTCTTGCTTGACCCTGATGCTGGCCTCGAAATGCTGCCTGATTCGCGTCACCGGGTCGAAATTGTTCATGGTTTACTCCCCTGCACCGAAGGCATTCCGGATCCATTCGATCGATCCGCCGCTGCCGCCCACCGACACCACGTCAAAGCGGCACGGCTGGCGTGCTGTTTTGGGGTAGGCCTGCAGGTAGTGTTGAGCGCAGGCGATGAGTTTTGACTGTTTGCGCCGGTCGACGCTTTCCGCGCCCGAACCAAAACGGGATTCGCGGCGGTAGCGCACCTCGACGAACACCAGGCTGTCCTGGTCCTGCAGCACCAGGTCGATTTCCCCGCGGCGGCTGCGATAGTTGCGCTGCAGCAGGCGCAGTCCGCGTTCCTGCAGGTATTGCCAGGCGCGGGTTTCGGCTTCCCTGCCGCGGGTCGTGGAATCCATGTTCAGTATGCTGCAGGCGCCGCGCTGGCTGCCGTGTCCGTGCCGGATTCCAGCAGTACCGGCAGGCCATTGCTGAACCGCGCACAGCGCAGGCTGCGAATGACTACACCCTGGCTGTCGAGTGAGAGGTTGCCCGTTACCCCGTGGTAGGCTCCGAGCATGCCGCCGCCGAGTTCGCCCAGGTAGGGCACGACGCGCCAGGCATCGATACCCAGCGCATACAGGCGGGTATAGCGCGTTGCATTCGCGCTCCAGTAATCGTTGATGCCTTGCTGCAGGTGTTTCCAGCTGCTGCCGCTGTCAAGTACCCAGGGCATGTCGCAGAAGGTGATGCCGTTCATGTCGGCATCCGTGGCAGCGTTCGGGGTGCCGCCGTAGACCCGGGAAGTTGCATACACCGGCACACCGGTGGCCCGGAAGAAACTCAGCTGCGGGCGAATCAGGCGTGCCTGACCGGGTGTAGCCAGCAGGAAAACGATGTCCAGGTCCTGGCGGCGGCGCGGTTCAAAATCCAGCTGGCGCCCCAGGTGCCCGGACAGCTGCTTGTGGCGGGCGATACTGTTATCGAGGTTCAGCGCGGCGCTGATGACCTTGCTGTGGTCCGTCTTGGTGGACTCGTAGCGTTGTGTCTCAAGGATAACGCCGCCCAGCGACTGCCATTCCCCGGCATAGGCCGCGTAGACCCGTTCCCCCCACTCGGTATCCGGCAGCAGGGCGACGCTGCGGGTGTATCCATCACGCCATGCGCGCCGGGCCGCTTCGCGTGCCTCGTCCTCGGGCGCCAGTCCGAACTGGTAACGGCCCGTGGTATCCGGCAGGGCCGTTTCAATCTGGTTCAGGGCCAGCACCGGCACCGGCAGTAGCGGTTGGGTCAGGATCGCCTCGACGGCTTCCTTGCGCAACGGGCCGATCACGAATTCGGCGCCGTCGGCAACGGCCTGCTGGTAGCTTGCCAGGGCGGTTTCCGGCTGCTCTCCGGTATCGTAGATCCGCAGTTGCGGCTGCGTCCCGGATGCCGGGGTGTCGTAGTAGGCCGCGAGGAGGCCGTCACGCACGGCGCTGGCGGCGCTGGCCAGTTTGCCATTGAGGGGCAGCAGCAGGGCGATGCTGGCGGGTGCTTGACCGGCCTGGCGCATGGTGTCCAGCAGTTTGGCGACGAATGCGCGGCTGGCAGGGTGACCCGGGTAGCGCTGCTGCCAGTGCGGCACGACTTCCGCCAGGGCGTCCGGTTGCTGCAGATACAGGCGTGTCAGCTCCATCAGTTCCAGCCAGCCGCCAAGCGTGTCCGGCGGCGGCGCGGTGCGGTATAGCTGCAACTCGGCATCGGTGAAATTGTTGAGCGTCTCCCACAGCCGGGTGTCGTTTTCCAGCTGCGCGTCCGGGTTCTGCAGGTAGTTGCCAAGCAGAACGCGTTCCCTGGCACTGAAGAGGTACTCGGATTTCTGTGCGTAGGCCTCGGCCCGCAGACGCAGATAGTCGGCGATGTTCGGGCCGCTGGACGGTACGCTGCCAAGCAGCGCCAGGGCACTGTCGGGGCGTTGCTCGGCGATGGCAATGGCTGCCCGGTTGAGGTCGTATAGCTGGCTGTCCGTCACCTCCAGCGCGGCTTTCGGGATGGCATCCAGCAGGCTCCCGGCGCGCAGCAGGTCGGCGCCACGAATCAGGATGGCAGCTGCCTGCAACTGCAGGTGGTATTGTTCCGGCGGGACGGCCTGGGCTGCTGCCTGCAGGTAGACTTGCGCCGCCCCCTGGTAATTGCCGGTTGCTTCCAGTCCCACGGCCTGCAAATACAGGCGGTCGTCGACCGCCGGGGCGCCGGGGCGTATTCCTCCGCTGCAGCCGACCAGCAGTGCCGCCGCCAGCAATGCCGCAAGGAATTTCGACATGGCGGCGCCAGGCATGCGTTCAGGGTCGGGAGCGGCAATCTGCATAGATTAGGTTACGACAACGAGTTGCGGTGACTCTACTGAAAACCCGCTAGCGCGTCCACCTTAAAAGCAGGTGCGACGGTATGCCCTGCGGATTATTTGCTAGGATGGACGCATCATGAATTCCCACGTCAACACAGCCGGCGTTTTGTACGTGGTTGCCACCCCGATCGGCAACCTGCTGGATATCACCCGGCGCGCACTGGAGGTGCTGCAGTCGGTCACAGTGGTTGCGGCGGAAGACACCCGCCACAGCAGGAAATTGTTGTCACATTACGGCATCGGTACCCCCATGCTGGCCTTGCATGAGCACAACGAACGGACGGCCACGGCCGGCTTGCTCGACAGGCTGATTGCCGGTGCGGACATCGCGCTGGTCTCGGATGCCGGCACACCGCTGATCAGCGATCCGGGATTTTACCTGGTGCGCGCCGTGCGCCAGGCCGGCCTGCGAGTGGTGCCGGTTCCCGGACCTGCGGCCCTGACCGCGGCCCTGTCGGTTGCCGGCCTGCCCACGGACCGTTTTATATTCGAGGGTTTTTTACCGGCCAGGCAGGCGGCGCGCCGCCAGCGCCTGCAGGAGCTGCAGGATGCCACGGCAACCCTGGTCTTTTACGAATCCAGCCACCGCATCCTCGCCAGCCTCGCCGACATGCTGGCGTTGTTCGGACCCGACCGCGAGGCCACCCTGGCCCGTGAACTGACCAAGACCTTCGAGACCATCCACCAGGCAAGCCTGGCGGAGCTGCATGCCTGGGTGACAGCGGACAGTGACCAGCAGAGAGGTGAATTCGTCGTGCTGGTGCACGGTGCGCTGAAACCAGCTGTAGCAGTAATAGACAAGTCTACCGAGCGTGTGCTGACGGTGTTGATGGCGGAATTGCCGCTGCGGCAGGCCGCAGCCCTGACGGCGCAAATCAGCGGCATCGGCAAGAATGTCGTCTATGAATACGCGCTGCGGCTGAAGGATCAGGACCCATAGCCTGGAATCCGGGAAACCTGTCACCATCCCCGGATTTCGCAAGCTCCATCCGGGCTACCGAAAATCTCGCAGCTCACTTCTAACTTTTTCACGATTAGCTGTAGCCTGGATGCAGGCCCGAAGGGCCGGAATCCGGGGAAGGGCTACCGAAAATCTCACCTTTCACTGCTAACTTTTCACGTTTGCCTGGTGCTGCTGCAGCGCCCACGCCACATGTTCGCGCACCAGTTCCGAGGGATGGTTGCTGTGCTCTTCCAGGGCGGCAACCACGGCGGAGGTGGTCGGGGCATTTCCCAAAGCGACCGCGATATTGCGCAGCCAGCATTCATGGCCGATGCGATGGATGGCGCTGCCCTGCGTGTTGCGCTCGAACTCGGGTTCGCTCCAGCGGAACAGGCTCACCAGTTCAGCGGCATCCAGATCATGGCGCGGGCGAAAATCGGATTCCTCCGTGGGTGCGGCGAAGCGGTTCCAGGGGCAAACCAGCTGGCAGTCGTCGCAGCCATAGATGCGGTTCCCCATGCCGGCGCGCAGTGGCTCCGGGATGCTGCCGCGCAACTCGATGGTGAGGTAGGAAATGCAGCGGCGCGCGTCCAGCGTGTAGGGCGCGATGATCGCCCGGGTCGGACAGGCCTCGATGCAGGCGTGGCAGTCACCGCAATGGTTGGCGGCAGGTGGGTCAACCGGCAGGGGCAGGTCGGTATACAGCTCGCCGAGAAAAAACCAGGAACCGGCGCGTTCATTAATAAGGTTGGTGTGCTTGCCGATCCAGCCCAGGCCGGCGTTTTCCGCCAGGGCCTTTTCCAGCACCGGCGCACTGTCGGTGAATGCCCGGTAGCCGAAAGGCCCGGTGCAGGCCGCGATGCGGTCTGCCAGGCGCTGCAGGCGTTTGCGCACCACCTTGTGATAATCCCGCCCCAGTGCGTAGCGCGAGATATAGGCCAGCGCCGGGTCCTGCAGGACCCCGGTTGCCGCCCGGGACTGCGGGGGCCAGTAGTCCATGCGTACCGAGATGATGCGCACGGTCCCGGGAACCAGTTCCGCCGGGCGGCTGCGGCGCGATCCGTGGCGTTCCATGTAGGACATCTCGCCGTGGAGACCTGCACGCAGCCAGTTCAGCAGGTGCGCTTCCGCCGTGTCGAGTTCGGTCGTGGTGATGCCCGCTTGCTGGAAACCCAGTTCCTGCGCCCAGCGTTTGATGTCCCGGGCCAGTGCCGGGTAGTCGAGGTCGGGACGAGTTGGGTGACTGCTCATCGGTACTGGATTTCCGCGCCTGCTTCACGGTATGTTGCCGGTATTCGCTGCCATTGCAAGTCACACCCGGAAACTCCATGACAAACATCCCAATGCCAGGCAGGATTCTGCCGCTTTATACGGCAGCCCAGGTACGGGAGCTGGACCGCCTCGCCATCGAGGCGGCGGGTATTCCCGGCTATACCCTGATGACGCGAGCCGGCGAGGCCTGCTGGCAGGTGCTGCTTGGCAACTGGCCGGGCGCGCGGCACGTGAGCGTGGTTTGCGGCACCGGCAACAACGGCGGAGATGGCTACGTGGTGGCCCGCCTTGCGCTGGCGGCGGGCCTGCAGGTGCAGCTGCTGCAACTGGGCGACCCGGCACATATCCGCGGGGAAGCACAGCAGGCCAGGCAGGATTTTCTCGCTGCAGGCGGGCAGGTTGCGGCCTTTGCGCCGGCGATGCTGGAAGAAGCGGATGTCATCGTCGATGCCATGCTCGGCACCGGCCTGGAACGACCGCTGGCGGGTGCATGGCTGGATGCCGCACAGGCGATCAATGCCAGCGCGTGTCCGGTTCTGGCCGTCGATATTCCAACTGGCCTGCTGGCCGACAGCGGCCATGTCCCGGGCGAGGCCGTCAGGGCGGATGTGACCGTCACTTTCATAGGCCGCAAGCGCGGGTTGTTCACCGGGTTGGGGCCGGATTATGCCGGCGCAGTCTGTTTTGACGACCTCGGGGTGCCGGCCGATGTCAGCAGCCGGGTTCCGGCCGGCGCCACGCTGCATACCGGCCCGTCGCTGGAGGAACTGGGCGGGGCGCGGCAGCGCGCTGCGCACAAGGGTAATTTCGGCCATGTGCTGGTTATCGGTGGCGGTCCCGGCATGCCCGGCGCGGCGCGCCTGGCGGGCGAGGCGGCGTTGCGCACGGGTGCCGGCCTGGTGAGCCTGGCAACCCATCCGGCGCATGCCGCACTCATCGCGGCGCACTGCCCGGAACTCATCAGTCACCCGGTTGCCGATGCGCGCCAGCTGCGCGCCCTGCTGGCGCGTGCCGGCGTGGTGGTGATCGGCCCGGGACTCGGCAGGTCCGGCTGGGCAAAAATGCTGCTGGCCTGCGTGCTGGAAGCACCGCAGCCGCTGGTGGTGGACGCAGATGCCCTCAACCTGCTTGCGGCCGACGGGATCCGGCGTGACAACTGGATACTCACGCCCCATCCGGGTGAAGCCGGCCGACTGCTGCAGCAAACCACGGCTGCTGTGCAGGCGGACCGGTTTGCTGCGGCGCGCGCTATCCAGGACCGCTATGGGGGCAGCGTCGTCCTGAAAGGGGCCGGCAGCCTCATCTGCAGCGACGCCGGGCCCGTGGCGGTATGCGCCGCCGGGAACCCCGGCATGGCAACTGCCGGCATGGGCGATGTCCTGAGCGGGATCCTTGGTGGATTGCTGGCCCAGGGGTTACAGCCTGCCGGGGCGGCGCTGGCCGGTGTGTGCCTGCATGCCTGTGCGGGTGACCGCGCCGCAGCGGGCGGTGAACGCGGCCTGCTGGCCACGGGACGTCATCGCCGAACTGCGCCCGTTGCTGAATCCGGACGGCGGGTGAACAGGCGGCGCACACCCGCGGACAGCGCGGCCATGGAAACCCTGGGGGCGCAACTGGCTCGCGGATTTGCCCCGGGCATCATTTATCTGCACGGGGAACTGGGCACCGGCAAGACCACCCTGGCGCGCGGCTTTCTCCGCGGTCTGGGTCACCAGGGGAAGGTCCGGAGTCCGACCTACACGCTGGTCGAGCCGTATGAGCTTGCAGCCGGCCCGGTGTATCACCTCGACCTGTACCGCCTGGGTTCAGCCGAGGAACTGGAGTGGCTCGGGTTGCGGGATATGCTGGAGGAGCAGGCGCTGCTGCTGGTTGAATGGCCGGAACGGGGCGCGGGGGTGCTGCCGGCGGCGGACCTCGAGATTCACATCGACTACGCCGGCGACGGGCGGGTGGTGCGTCTGGAGGCGTCTTCAGCGGCGGGTGAGCGGCTGCTGGCAGCACTTGATCCGTGATGATTTCTTGACGTTAGCGGGTGCACTTCGATTGCTTTTCAAGGTTTGGATGCTATCCCAAAGAGTTTTAACAGTATTTGTTGCATTTGCGCGCGGCTTTTGGCTAGAATCCCCTCGAAGCGTATGGGGGATAGGGATTTGCTGCCTTTACTGAGGAATCTGCTGGCCGGGTTGTTGATGTGGCTGACAGGGCAATGTCTTGCCGGCCAGGCAGTCGATTTTGAAAGCGTACGCCTCTGGGCGGCTCCCGATAATACCCGCATCGTGTTCGACGTCAGCGGGCCGCATACCCACAAGCTGTTTTCCCTTGAGAACCCGGACCGTGTCGTCATTGACGTGCCTGCAGGGCGGGTGGCTGACACCCTCAAGGCCAAGGCGGTATCGGGTGGTCTGGTCAAGGGCGTGCGGGTGGCCAACAACACGCCGGATACCCTGCGCATCGTACTTGACCTGCAGCAACGCACCCGGCCGCGCAGTTTCAGTCTGAAACCCAATGGCCAGTATGGTCACCGCCTGGTTATCGATCTCTACCAGACCGGCGCATCTGCAATGCCGGTCAGCGCGTCCCCTCAAAAATCCGTTAAAACCCAGCCTGCAGCCACCCGGTCCGCAGTCACCCGGGCTGTGCCCGCTGCTGCCCGTGACCTGGTTGTCGCGATCGACGCCGGTCATGGCGGGGATGACCCCGGTGCCATCGGGCGTCGCGGCACACGCGAAAAGGACGTGGTACTGGCGATAGCCAAACGGCTGGCCGAGTTGGTGGATAAGGAACCCGGCATGCGGCCGGTGCTGATCCGCGAGGGTGACTACTATGTCGGGCTGCGCCAGCGCATCAACAAGGCTCGCAAGCACAAGGCCGACCTGTTCATTTCCATACATGCGGACGGCTTCAAGGACTCGCGGGCGCATGGCTCCTCCGTCTATGTTCTCTCAAACCGTGGTGCCTCGTCCGAAATGGGGCGCTGGCTGGAGGCGAAGGAAAATGCCGCGGACCTGGCGGGTGGCGTGAGCATTGACGACAAGGACGACCTGCTGGCCGAGGTGCTGCTGGACCTGTCGCAGTCGGCGACGATGGAGGCCAGCTTCGAGGTGGCAGACAACATGCTTGGCGAACTCAAGCGCCTGGGCAAGACGCACAAGTCAACGGTCCAGCAGGCCGGCTTCGTGGTGCTGAAATCACCGGATATTCCTTCCATGCTGGTCGAGACGGCGTTCATTTCCAATCCTGCCGAGGAAAACAAGCTGCGTGACAAGCGTCACCAGCAGGCCCTGGCGAACGCCATGCTGAAGGGTGTGCGTGACTACTTCGACTCGCATCCGCCACCGGGAACACTGCTGGTGGCGCAGCAATCTGCGCAGCAATATGTCGTAAAGAGCGGCGATACCCTCAGCCATATCGCCCAGCGCTACCAGGTCAGCACCAGCACCCTGCGTGGCTATAACAGTCTGAAGAACGACACTCTCAAGGTCGGTGATAAATTGCGTATCCCCCCTTCACGGGGCAGTTGAACCCGAAACGCCCGGTTACTGCTAGCCCGCATGTTGCACCAGCATCCCGGATGCTGGTGCAATATGCGGGCTAGTCCCTTGCAAACCGAAAAGCTTCATATCAAGTTCATAACCCGCTAACCACGGAAATGTCAGGGATGTTCCTGGCAGGCATGTGCCCGCCAGTCAAATTCCTGTGGGTGAATTGAAGGGGCGGTGGTCGGACGATATTTCCCTTGCCTCGGCAGGCAAGCGCCTGTTTTAATCTGCGCATCAGCTAATCAGGCAGGTGTGTGCCCGGTTGCCGCATTTTCCGTGGCGGCGACGCGACCGGCCTGCAAATGGAGATAACACCGGGACAGGCATTCACCTGTCCCGGTGCCGGTTTTGATGCGTATTCAGGTTTTGGCCCCGCAACTGATCAACCAGATCGCCGCCGGTGAGGTGATCGAGCGGCCGGCTTCCGTGGTCAAGGAACTGCTGGAGAACAGCCTGGATGCGGGCGCCGGCAGCATCGAGGTCGATATCGAGCAGGGCGGCAGGCAGCGTATCCGGGTGCGGGACGATGGCCGCGGCATCCGCCAGGACGAACTGTCGCTGGCCCTGTCGCGGCATGCGACCAGCAAGATTGCCTGCCTGGATGACCTGGAAAGCATCAGCAGCCTGGGGTTTCGTGGCGAGGCACTGCCCAGTATCGCATCGGTCTCGCGCCTGCAGCTCAGCTCCCGCACCCCTGATGCCGCTTCCGGCTGGAGCGTGCAGAGCGATGGTTCTGACCGGCAGCTGACGGCGGCCCCGGTGGCGCACCTGCCGGGCACCACGGTCGACGTCAAGGATCTGTTTTTCAACACCCCGGCGCGGCGCAAGTTTCTGCGTGCCGAAACCACCGAGTTCAGGCACATCGAAAACCTGGTGCGGCGCTTCGCCCTGAGCTGTTTTCCGGTTGCGGTGAAGTTGCTGCATAACCAGCGCCCGGTCCTGCACCTGCAGGGCGCGACGACCCGCGAACAGCAGGAACGCCGCGTCGCGGAATTGTGCGGCAAGGCCTTCATGGAGCAGGCCATCTATATCGATCACGCGGCCGCCGGCCTGTCCCTGCGCGGCTGGGTCGCGATGCCGACCTTTTCACGCAGCCAGCCTGACCTGCAGTTCTTCTACGTCAACAACCGCATGGTGCGCGACAAGCTGGTGACGCATGCCATTCGCCAGGCTTACCAGGATGTGCTGTTTCATGGCCGGCATCCGGCCTACGTCCTGTTCCTCGAGGTCGACCCGGCGAGCGTTGATGTCAATGCCCACCCGTCCAAGCACGAGGTGCGTTTCCGCGACAGCCGCCTGGTGCACGATTATCTCTTCAGGACCCTGCACGAGGCGCTCGCCCAGGTGCGGCCGTCCGAAGGACAGCCGGCGCCGCAACCATCCCGCCCGCTGCAGGAGCTGCATTTCGAGCATAACGGCGGCGGCGGTGCACCGCGGCAGGAACGCATGTCCCTTGGAGTGCAGGAACAGCTGACCCGCTATGCCGCCCTGCATCCACGGCCCGCGCCCGACCGGGGGTTGCCGGCAACGCCTGCAGCAGACAGCGGCGAGCACCCGCTGGGCTACGCGCTGGCACAGCTTCACGGGGTGTATATCCTTGCCCAGAATGACAGCGGCCTGGTGCTGGTGGATATGCATGCCGCCCACGAGCGCATCACCTACGAGGGACTGAAGGCGGCACAGGCCGGCGAGGGTATCCGTTCCCAGCCGTTGCTGGTGCCGGTCAGCATGGCTGTCAGCCGGCGCGAGGCGGATGCCTGCGAGGAACGCCAGGACTGGTTTGCTGAACTGGGTTTCGAGATCGATCGCATGGGTCCCGAGCAGGTGGTGGTACGGCAGGTGCCGGCACGGCTCGGCGAAGCAGATATCGCTGCCCTGGTGCGTGATGTGCTTGCGGACCTGCTGGAACACGGCGACAGCAAGCGGGTGGAGGAAACGCTGAATGAACTCCTCTCTACCATGGCCTGCCACGGCTCCGTGCGTGCCAACCGGCGTCTGGGCCTGGATGAAATGAATGCCCTGCTGCGGCAGATGGAAGTCACCGAGCGCAGCGGCCAGTGCAACCACGGACGTCCGACCTGGGTGCAGGTGAGCCTGGATGAGCTGGATAAACTGTTCATGCGGGGCCGGTAGTGCGCTGTCCGTGGAGCCCGGGGACGGTATGTCCGGTGCCGCCGACCGGGGCTGCTGCTGAAGATTTACGATGAATGACGCACTGCCACCGGCCATATTCCTCATGGGACCGACTGCATCCGGCAAGACCGGGGTGGCGGTGGAGCTGGTGCGGCGCCTGCCGCTCGAAATCATCAGCGTCGATTCGGCGCTGGTGTATCGCGGCATGGACATCGGTACGGCCAAGCCGGAGCCCGCGGTCCTCGAAAACGCTCCCCATCGTCTGATCGATATCCGTGACCCGGCCGAGGCGTACTCCGCAGCGGAGTTTCGCGCCGACGCGCTGGCAGCCATGGCCGAGATCACCGCGGCCGGGCGGATACCGCTGCTGGTCGGGGGGACCTTCCTGTATTTTCGCGCACTGGAGCAGGGGCTCTCCAAGATGCCGGCGGCTGTTCCGGAGATCCGTGCCCGGCTGGAGGCCGAGGCACGGCGTGAAGGACTCGAGGCCCTGCATGCGCGATTGGCGCGGGTCGATCCGGTATCCGCGGAGCGTATCCATGTGACTGATCCACAGAGAATTCTGCGCGCACTCGAAGTGTACCAGCAGACCGGTGAGCCGATGAGTGCCTTGCATGCCAGGGGCCGCAGCGCAGCCTTGCCGTACCGCCTGCTGAAGCTGGCGCTGCTGCCGCAGGACAGGGCGCTGTTGCACGCCCGCATCGCCGCACGCTTCGATTCCATGCTGGCCGCGGGCCTGATAGAGGAAGTCCGCTGCCTGTTTCAGCGGGGCGATCTGTCGCCAGAACTTCCGGCCCTGCGTGCTGTCGGTTACCGGCAGGTATGGACATATCTGGCGGGGGAAATCAGCCGCGAGGAACTCCCGGAGCGGGCGATTGTCGCGACCCGCCAGTATGCGCGGCGCCAGCTGACCTGGCTGCGTGGCGAGGCGAATATCGAACCCTGTGTTGCTGAGGCTCCCGGGGTCGCCGGCCGGGTGGCGGAGCGCATCGCTGACTGGCTCGGGTCAAAAAAATAACCCTGTGATTGTGCTAGAAATTCAGTATCATTCGCAGTAGTGTTTGTGGGATTATTGCCGTACTTAAACCAAGAAATCTATCGCCGGAGCGATGTCTCGGTCTCCGGGACAAGAAAAAGGAGAAATGAAATGAATAGAGGACAATCTTTGCAGGATCCCTTTCTGAATGCCCTGCGCAAAGAGCGAGTCCCGGTTTCAATCTACCTGGTAAACGGTATCAAGTTGCAGGGACAGATCGAGTCTTTCGACCAGTTTGTCGTGCTGCTCAAGAACGCGGTCAGCCAGATGGTCTACAAACATGCCATATCAACGGTGGTTCCGGCGCGCAACGTGCGCATTGCCGGCCCGGATGACACGCCGGGCAGCAGTGACCCCGGGAATGCCTAATCTCCAAATCCTGACAACGGGGGGGCTGTTTGTTCGAACGCCCTGAAAGCGGTGAACGGGCTGTTCTGGTCCATGTGAACTTTCCCGAAGGCCCCGGCAAGGAAGATCTGCAGGAATTCACAGAACTCGTGCGCTCGGCCGGTGCTGAACCGGTCGCGACGATCACCTCTACCCGGAATTCACCCGAGGCGCGGCTGTTCGTTGGCCAGGGCAAGGCCGAGGAAATCCGTGTTGCCGTCGAATCCCATGATGCGGATGTGGTTATATTCAACCATTCACTGTCACCCAGCCAGGAGCGCAACCTGGAGCGCGAACTCTCCTGCCGGGTGCTGGCCCGAACCGGCCTGATACTGGATATATTTGCCCAGCGGGCGCGTTCTTTTGAAGGCAAGCTGCAGGTCGAACTGGCGCAATTGCGGCATCTCTCGACGCGCCTGATTCGCGGCTGGACCCACCTGGAACGCCAGAAGGGCGGTATTGGCCTGCGCGGTCCGGGTGAAACCCAGCTGGAATCGGACCGGCGCATGATCAATGCGCGCATCAAGATGATCAACCGGCGGCTGGAGAAGGTCGAACGTCAGCGTGACCAGGGGCGGCGTGCCCGGCAGCGTGCCGAGGTACCGACCGTGTCACTGGTCGGCTATACCAATGCCGGCAAGTCCACCCTGTTCAACACGCTGACCGGCGCCAATGCCTACGCCGCAGACCAGCTGTTTGCAACGCTCGATCCGACCCTGCGGCGCATGGAACTATCCGGCGTCGGGTCGCTGGTGCTGGCAGATACCGTCGGATTTATCCGCCATCTGCCGCACGACCTGGTGGCCGCGTTTCGCGCGACCCTGGAGGAGACCTGCAAGGCCGACCTGCTGCTGCACGTGGTGGATGCGCAGGACAGCGACAAGCAGGCGCACATTGCCCAGGTCAACGAAGTGCTGCAGGAAATCGGTGCAGACAGCATTCCCCAGATACAGGTATTCAACAAGATTGACCTGACCGACGTGGAGCCGCGGCTGGAACGTGACGAGCACGGCGTCCCGGATCGTGTCTGGGTCTCGGCAGTGACCGGTGCCGGGCTGGATTTTTTGACTGAGGCGCTCACGGAACGTTTTCACGGCACCCAGGTTCATGGCTGGTTGCAGATGCCGCCCGATGCGGGCAGCACGCGCTCGTCCCTGTATAGTATCGGGCAGGTCATGTCCGAGCAGGTCGACGAACAGGGCAACTGGTGGCTGGAAATCTGCATGGCACAACGTAACATCGACAAGCTGATTCGTGATTCCGGCGGGACCTGTAGCTTTCATCTCGCTGACGATGTCAATAATGTTGCGGGTACTGCGCAGGCTTCTTAAACTTACGCGCTCGTCAGGCGGCATACCGCTGCACTGGCCGGCACAATCTCAAGTGATTTGACTGGAGTCAGGTATGGCATGGAATGAACCGGGTGGTGGCAACCGGGACCCGTGGGGAGGCAAGGGCAGCGGCGAAGGTCCGCCTGACCTCGACGAAATGGCGCGCAAGCTGCGCGACCGGGTCAGCAGTATCCTGGGTGGCGGCGGCAAGCGCGCTGGCGGCAAAAACCCGTTCAACCTCGGCTTCATTTTTCTTGCGGCCGTCGCGGCATGGATCCTGTCCGGTATCTACATCGTCGAACCGGCGGAGCGCGGCGTGGTACTGCGCCTGGGCAAGTTCAATGACACCACGATGCCGGGGCCGCACTGGTACCTGCGCGGTCTCGAAACGGTGGATATCGTGAATATCGACCAGCTGCGGACCGTGAGTCATCGTGCCAAGATGCTGACCAAGGACGAAAACATCATCCAGGTCGAGCTGGCCGTGCAATACCAGGTGAGGGATGCCAGGGAATACCTGTTCCAGGTGCGCGACCCGGATTTTACCTTGCAGGAGGCGACCGAAAGCGCCCTGCGCGAGGTGATTGGCGGTATCTCCATGGATGACTTCCTGAGCGGCGGTCGTGGCGCCATCGTGCAGCAGACCAAGAACCTGACACAGGAAATTCTCGACAAGTACAAGACCGGACTGATTCTCACCAGTGTCAACCTGCAGGATCCGCAGCCGCCGGAAGAGGTCCAGGGGGCATTCGAGGATGCCATCAAGGCCCAGGAAGACGAGGTCCGCTATAAAAACCAGGCACAGGCCTACGCACTGGATATTCTGCCCAAGGCGCGCGGTGATGCGACCCGCATTCGGGAAGCGGCCATGGCCTATCGTGAACAGGTGATCGCCCAGGCCGAAGGTGAGACCAGTCGTTTTCTGCAGACGATGACGGAATATGAGAAGGCGCCGGAAATCACCCGCAAGCGCCTGTACCTGGAAACCATGGAATACGTACTGGCAAACAACAGCAAGGTGCTGCTGCAGGTCAAGGACAGCAACAGCCTGATGTACCTGCCGCTGGACAAGCTCATGGAAAGACAGGGCTCAGGCCGGACCGCCATCGAGAATGTAGACATCAACGTAACGCCGTCGAGCAGCGAGCAGGATGTATCGCTGCGGCGCAGGACCCCGAGAGATGGAGGTGGCCGCTGATGATCGCAAGAATCGTGATGATCCTGGCAGGTATTGCCCTGCTGGTTGGCATGAGCATGTTTTTCATCGTTGACGAACGCCAGCTCGCCATCAAGTTCCGGCTGGGTGAAATCGTCGACTCGGAATATACGCCGGGCCTGCATTTCAAGGCACCGTGGCCCATCAACAATGTCCGCAAGTTCGACAAGCGCATCCTGACACTGGACACCCAGCCGGAACGCTTCCTGACGAATGAAAAGAAGAACGTGTCGGTGAACTTCTTCGTGAAATGGCGCATCAAGTCACCGGCGCTGTTTTACACCTCGTTTATGGGTGACGAGCGCCAGGCCGGTCTGCGCCTGATGCAGATCATCAAGAACGGCCTGCAGCTGGAATTTGACCAGCGCACCATCCGGCAGGTGGTCTCGGACGATCGCTCGCAGATGATGACGAACCTCACCAGCAAGGGCAACGAGGAAGTGGAGCAATTCGGTATCGAGATCGTCGATGTACGCATCAAGCAGATCGAGCTGCCTCCGGATGTCAGAACCTCGGTCTTCCAGCGCATGCGTGCCGAACGTGAACGTATCGCGGCGGAACATCGTGCCCAGGGCGAGGAAGCCGCCAAGGGGATCCGCGCGGTCGCCGACAGGGAACGTACCGTGCTGCTTGCCGAGGCCGAGCGTGATGCCGAAGTGACCCGGGGTGAAGGTGATGCCCGTGCCACGGACATCTACGGCAAGGCCTACTCCAGGAACGCGGAATTTTTTGATTTCTACCGCAGCATGAATGCCTACCGCGGCGCGCTGGCAAACAAGAACGATGTGCTGGTGCTGGAGCCGGACTCGGAGTTCTTCAAGTATTTCGGCACCGCCGTCGCCGAGTAGCGCCGGCCCTGCCGCAGGGAAGGGACGCAGTCCGGGCTGACACACGGTTTTATTCAGGATGACGGGATTCAACTGGGAAGATCTGCTGGCCGCCCTGGCGCTGGTGTTCGTGATAGAAGGCATGCTGCCTTTTCTCAACCCGCAATCCCTGCGGCGCATGCTGGTGACCGTGGCGCAGCTGGATGACAGGACCTTGCGCGTCACGGGGCTGGTCAGCATGGCCTGTGGCCTGCTGCTGCTGTACTGGGTTCGCTAGTACGCATACTCCCTCTCCCCTCCGGGACGTCGGCAGGGAGGTCGGCGGTATTTTTATTACCTCGCCGTACTCACTAATTGCCGTCTTAAATTCCCCTTTAACGAGCCTGGTAGGAATTATATACCTGAAGGTGTAGTAGCTGCGAAAATCATCATGAATCCAACAAGGCCATGCTGATATAAACGAGGGGCTTTTTCATAATTGATTAAAATATTTGTTCAAAACTATAATAAATTCTTAAAATCAACTGCAATTCCATTATTTCTGGCTAAAAAACAATAAACATTTTCATAGTCCTTTAAAACCAAGTTTTATTTACGAAACAGCAAAACTATCCTCTGATGAGCATCATTCGAGAGCAATAAGATTCAATTGTTATTAATGGTTGAAATGCAGGTCAAAATAAAATCAATACTTTTGAAAGAGCATTATTAATAAAACTATTTTTTTCGTGAAAATCAAAATATATCATAATCCAAGATGCCGTAAAAGCAGGGCCGGACTGACTATTTTCAAAAAAAACAAATGAAATCGAAATTATCGACATTATATAAAACAGGGTTTGGAAGCGGAAACAGTAATAGAAATCTTCACCAAACTAAGCATCCGGCCCTCGAATGGTCGTGCTCGAGGAAGATATCTGAAAAAACAATACAAAGGTAAGACTTTGAAGAAGATGAATGGGCGGAAATTATCGCACAAAATCCGAAACTTCTCAGGCGACCGGTCGTAATAAAAGATAAAAAAGGGGTTATTGGAGATCCCACAGAAAATATTGATAAACTATTTTAAATCAATCCTATGGCAAAGAAATTTCAAATCAGCCTCGTCATAGCCATGATTTGTTATGGTGGCTCCTTCACGTAAAAAAACGATAGTTTTCATAGCATAAAAACTATAGAACGGGAATTCACCTTAAAATTAATGCCTATAGAAATTCCGAGGATTAAATGAGATTGGTCGAGCAGTTTCCAATATTTGAAGATGCAAGGGAAATAAGCAACAAACTCGCGAACGGAGACTTATAATCTTGGTGATCCCCGCATTCAGGATGTTGTAAATCAAATTACACAAAACTGGGGAGGCACATCAAATGGTTGGGTCAACCTGAATTACGGGTTAGAAAATTCTGACTCAATTGTTCAATGCAATGTTAAGTGATCCTGCCAGCCTTGCAATAATAAAGATGCCATATACCCGAGTCGGGTGTTGGTGTTAGTGGAAGGGAAGATGGCCAATTTTATATCTGTCATATTTTTATCAATATCCCTTAATAAAACTTCCGGTAAAAATAGGCTAGCACATTAAAACGTAATACTTCTGCAATAGCTGTATTTTTAATTGGCTTGTTGCAAATATCTTAATCTATTCATAAAATGAAAGTACGTATAGAAAAGGACACTATGGGTCAGTGGAAGTCCCATCTGAGAAATATTGGGGTGCCCAAACCCAAAGGGTCAAAAAAAATTTCAAAATTGTAATTGGGAAAATGTCCCCTAAAAATTATAACAATAACCGGCATTTCGCTTACCTTAAAAAAGCAGCCGCTACAACCAATTATGGAGCTGGAGTGCCTGGATAAGAAAAAAGCAAGCCTCATTGCCGCTGTTCGTGATGAAATCATTGCGGGAAAGCTCGAGCAAAGTTCCCGTTGGTCGAATGGCAAACCGAATCATACACAGTCTAATATGAACACTAACGAGATTATACCAAACAGGGCTCATTACCGGAAGGCAATAAACTCGGTGAAGGTAAAAACCTTGTATGATTCACCCAACGATATGTGAACAAATCGCAATCATCTAACGATAGCTTTCCGTACGGCAATACATATCGCAGCCTATAAAATCCTAATGGATGTTACTTTCCAGGTGTGGAAAAACTGAGGGATACCCTGCAGGTAAAATCAAAAGAATTTGATGAGATCGTAAAAATAGGACGTACTCATTGGATGGACGCCACGCCCCTTACCCTTGGCCAGGAATTCAGCGGATACGTGGCTCAATTAAACCATGGGATAAAAGCTATCCGGAATACCCTTGAGCATCTTTCTGAAATTGCACTGGGAGGAACGGCAGTGGGCACAGGAATTAATACACCTAAAGGTTATTCGGAAATGGTAGCCGAAAAAATTGCCGACTTTACCGGGCTACCCATTGTTACTGCTAAAAATAAATTTGAATCACTGGCTGCCCATGATGCCATTGTTGAATCTTCCGGGGCTCTGAAAACCGTTGCTGTCAGCCTGATGAAAATTGCCAACGATATTAGGGTCCTGTCCTCTGGTCCCCGAAGTGGAATTGGTGAAATAAGCATCCCGGCCAATGAACCGGGATCATCCATTATGCCCGGAAAGGTGAATCCAACCCAGGTAGAAGCCCTTACCATGGTATGTGCACAGGTTATGGGAAATGATGTGGCTATCAATATTGGAGGAAGTAACGGGCATTTTGAATTGAATGTTTTCAAACCCATGATGATAAAGAACTTTCTTGAATCGGCACGGCTCATTGGGGATGCCTGTGTTTCTTTCACTGATAACTGTGCGGTTGGAATCGAGCCTAATATCGATAACCTAAAAAGAAACCTTGACAATTCCCTGAGTGCTGTGACAGCCCTGAACACGCACACTGGATATGAAAAGGCTGCAGAAATAGCTAAGAAAGCATTAAGGAAAATACTACCCTAAAAGCTGCTGCCCTGTCCCTGAAATACCTGACGGAAGAGAAGTTCAGATACTGGGTTGATCCCGGGAAAATGATCGGACGATAGCACACTGCCGCTATGGAAACCAAGGAACAGCTGTCACAGGAACTGTCTCATTAATAACGGCATCATGTAGCAGAAGCAATTGGCGGTGACATGAATAAATTCGTATTATCGATGCCTTGTTGCTCTACGAAAATGATCCCGTTCCTCCCGGGCTGGCTGGGAGCTGAAATCATACTCAGAAATATCCACAAAATATCTAATCCATACCTTGATAAGCTCATAAATGAGCTCGGAAAATTTACCCATTCCGGAAGCAGAGACGAAATTCACTTAGAAGATCCTGATGCGAACTGAAATCCCTGAAGATCTGCAGGGAGCCGCTGATCCATATTGCTTCGAATGGATCCTGAGTCCGGAAGACGAGTTGCCGTCAAGGTTTCGCCATGGCATCATTCAGAATCATCTTCCAATGTACCGGAACTGCTATGAACTTGAAGAGGGGTAATTGAGGATCAATGGGAAAAAAATTCTATTGGATTTAAATCAAGGGGCAGGAAAGTTTTAAAAGAGACTGAAAGATATATGTAAATAGCAGGTAAATAAAAACACTATTCCATTTTTCTGCACCCTTATTTGTTAAAATCCACCAACCTTAGAACCTTTTTTAGAAAATTCCGTTATTAGCTTGTAATCTTTTCTGTAGCCAATTTGACTCACCGGCAGCTAACAGATGATCAGGGGAGAAGAAATAAGCAATTTCAAAAAAATAATAATATGAAAACACGGAATAAAATTCTTCTTGGCATAAGTATAAGCCTCGTATTTTTTGGTATTAATACACCATTATTTTCGCAAACTTCGGGTAGTCTGAGTTTCTCATGTTCTACTACCGCCCCTTCTGGCGATTGGGGAAATAAACATGTACTTGCTATATGGATTGAAAACTCTGAGAATCCATCTGCTTTTATTAAAACAAAAGCCAAATATGGCAATGAAGATGATCACCTTACCTCCTGGGTGGCTAAATGGGTAAAAACCTTGTTGATGCGGTAACCGGATCAACCTTAAGTTCTTACGCCACCCGTTCTGTAATCTGGGATGGCACCAATGTCAGCAGTGTGGTTGTCCCTGATGGTGACTATAAAATTTTTATTGAGATGGGTTGGGGGAAGAATAAAACGAGCCAGCATTCGGTATTTTCATTTACATTTACTAAAGGACCGAATGCTGTTTAGTTAACACCGGCAGGAAATGAAAATTATTCAAATGTTGTTGTCAACTGGGAACCTCTTACTACTCTGGTGGAATCAGATTCTGAATCTGCTATTTTAAGCGTTTTTCCCAACCCTACCAGTGGCGCACTAAATCTTAAAATCAGTCAGAGCATACCCTCTGCAAGTATAGTAGTTCAAAATGCCCTTGGTGCTTTGGTTTTTGAAAGAAAACTTGAGAATGGTTTTACCGGAGATGTAAACATTGATCTGCGCGCCTATGCTAATGGCCTTTATTTTGTGAGCTTGCGTTTCACCTTCACAACAGTATATATATAAAGTGATGCTTCAAAAATAAATCGCATCCTTATTATAAAACAAGCTTAAGATTATTCTTATCCTTTTAGCTTTAAACCTAGTTGAAAATGCCAGGTTTTTTTATCTGCAAACATTTGATAATTCAAGCCATTTGCATTTTTTCAGGGGTATTATTTGAGTCATTCTGGCATTCTTTACCCACCTTCATCTATTGCAATTTGTTTTTTATCAAAATCTTTGATATTTATTAGAATAAATTACTTTTTACCGTATTTTTGATAAATTCCAAACCTTTAGGATCATGAAAAATTTAGCATTTTTATTCCTAATTTTTTTACTTCAGGCTGCTTTTTTAACAACTGAAGCACAGGTAAATAACTATCTGAAAAACAAAGCAAAACAGGCTGCCGGTATGGCCGGACGAAAAGCGGTCAAGAAGGTCCCAAGGAAATGAATAAAAAAGTTGACAACGAGGTCGAAAAAGTTTTTGATAAACTATTCAACAATGAAGATTCCCTCTCGTCTTCATCAGAAGGAGAATCAGAAGATTATCAACCAGGGAACAGCCAGCGTTCCTCTTCCTCTCAAAGTGATAAATCGGATGCACGGGCAAAAGCAATGCTTAAATCGATGGGAATTAATACTGCCCCGGCAAATGTAAAAGCAACTTAT